>CAWGTL010000015.1:0-66927 GCA_963825505.1 uncultured Actinomycetota bacterium
GCCGCCCTGGCCGTGCGCACCACGAGCAACGGGCCTGCCTTCTTCCGGCAGGAGCGGGTCGGACGCGACGGCGAGCCGTTCACGATGTGGAAGCTGCGCAGCATGGTGGTCGACGCCGACCACCTGGTCGTCGACCTCACCGACCAGAACGAGAGCGACGGCCTGCTGTTCAAGATGCGGGGCGACCCGCGCGTCACCGGCGTCGGACGCCTCCTGCGCCGGACCTCGATCGACGAGCTGCCACAGCTGTGGAACGTCGTACGCGGCGACATGTCGCTCGTCGGTCCCCGGCCACCGCTGCCGCGCGAGTTCGCCGAGTACCACGACGACGTGCACCGCCGGCTGCGGGTCAAGCCGGGCCTCACCGGCCTGTGGCAGGTCAGCGGGCGCTCCGACCTCAGCTGGGAGGACTCGATGCGGCTCGACCTGCGGTACGTCGACAACTGGTCGCCGGCGATGGACCTGCAGATCCTGTGGAAGACGGTGCGCGCCGTCGTCACGGGGTCGGGCGCGTACTGAGCCGACCGGCTGCCTCGCCCGGGCGCGCCTCGCCCGGCCGATCCACCCCGCACACCCGGCCGTCGGGCGCACTCGGTCGAACAGCCGGTGCTCCACTCACCCGTCCGGCCGCAATGACGCGAACCGAGCGTGAGCACGATCCCGGATCCGTAGCCTGGACACACCAAACCACCGAACCGATCGACGATCACCCGTGGGGGGATGATGACCGACCGTGAGCCCGAGGGCTCGATGACCGACGCGGACCTCGCCGAGGCTCTCGCCGCAGCGGCGGGCCGGCGCCTGCTGGAGGTCCGCGCCGAACTGGCCGGGCAGCCCCCGGCCGAGGTCAAGGCGGCCGGTGACCGCGCCTCGCAGGAGCTCCTGGCCGAGCTGCTGGAGGCGACCCGCCCGCAGGACCGCGTGCTGTCGGAGGAGGCCGCCGACGACCCCCGCCGGCTCGAGGCGGACCGGGTGTGGATCATCGACCCGCTCGACGGCACCCGCGAGTTCTCCGAGCCCGAACGCTGGGACTGGGCGGTCCACGTGGCCCTGTGGGAGCGCGGCGAGCTGGTCGCCGGGGCGGTCGACCTGCCCGCTGCGGGACGCACCTTCGGCACCGCGCAGCCGGTTCCGGTCCCTGCGGCGTCCGGCGGCCCGCTGCGGCTCGCGGTCAGCCGGACCCGGCCCCCGCAGTTCGTGCAGGAGCTCGCGGCACGGCTGGGAGCCGAGCTGGTGCCGATGGGCTCGGCCGGCGTCAAGGCCACCTCGGTGCTGAGGGGCGAGGCCGACGCCTACGTCCACGCGGGGGGCCAGTACGAGTGGGACTCGGCGGCTCCTGTCGCCGTGGCCGCCGCGTCGGGGCTGCACACCAGCCGGGTCGACGGCAGCCCGCTGCGCTACAACCAGCCGGACCCGTTGCTGCCCGACCTGGTCGTGTGCCGGCCCGCGGACGCCGCTGCGATCCTGGACGCCATCGCCGCCATCTCGGAACCGGAGGACGCGCTCGCATGACCGACGCGACGAAGTACCAGCTCACCCAGCTGCAGGCCCTGGAGGCCGAGGCGCTGTTCATCATGCGCGAGGTCGTCGCCGAGCTCGAGCGGCCCGTGCTGCTCTTCTCGGGCGGCAAGGACTCCATCGTGATGCTGCACCTGGCGTACAAGGCGTTCTACCCGGCGAAGATCCCCTTCCCGGTGCTGCACGTCGACACCGGCCACAACTTCGAGGAGGTCCTGGACTACCGCGACCGCACCGTGAAGCGGCTCGGGGTCGATCTCGTCGTCGGCAGCGTCCAGGAGGCGATCGACAACGGGTCGGTCACCGAGCCGCCGGACGGCACCCGCAACCGGATCCAGACGCCGGTGCTGCTGGACACCCTCGACAAGTACCGGTTCACCGCCATCTTCGGCGGCGCCCGGCGCGACGAGGACAAGGCCAGGGCCAAGGAGCGGGTCTTCTCGTTCCGCGACGAGTTCGGCCAGTGGGACCCGAAGAACCAGCGGCCCGAGCTGTGGAACATCTACAACGGCCAGATCCACCTCGGCGAGAGCATCCGGGTCTTCCCGCTGTCGAACTGGACCGAGCTGGACATCTGGCGCTACATCAAGCACGAGGGCATCGACCTGCCCAGCATCTACTTCGCGCACGAGCGCGAGGTCTTCGACCGGAACGGGATGCTCTTCGGCGTCCACGAGACCTGCCCGCCCAAGGCGGGCGAGGAGGTCTTCACCGAGCGCGTGCGGTACCGGACGGTGGGCGACGCCAGCCTCACCGCGGCCGTGCGCTCGGACGCCGACACGGTCGACAAGGTGATCGACGAGATCGCCACCACGCGCATCACCGAGCGGGGCCAGACCCGCGGCGACGACAAGTTCAGCGAAGCCGCCATGGAGGACCGCAAGAAGGAGGGGTACTTCTGATGGACATCCTGCGCTTCGCCACGGCGGGTTCGGTCGACGACGGCAAGAGCACTCTCATCGGTCGGCTGCTGTACGACACCAAGAGCGTCCTGCAGGACCAGATGGACGCGGTCGAGAAGGTCAGCCGCGACCGCGGCGACGAGTACG
Source organism: uncultured Actinomycetota bacterium (assembly GCA_963825505.1). Classification (GTDB taxonomy): domain Bacteria; phylum Actinomycetota; class Actinomycetes; order Actinomycetales; family CAWJMD01; genus JBBQSN01. Next base: position 2,568 of record CAWGTL010000015.1, read on the forward strand.
TCAACCTGGCGCTGCTCACCGACGGCCTGCGTGCCGAGCGGGAGCAGGGCATCACGATCGACGTCGCCTACCGCTACTTCTCCACCACCCGGCGCAACTTCATCATCGCCGACACCCCGGGGCACGTTCAGTACACCCGGAACATGGTCACGGGCGCCTCGACCGCCGACCTCGCGCTGGTCCTGGTCGACGCCCGCAAGGGCATCGTCGAGCAGAGCCGCCGGCACGCGTTCCTGGCCACCCTGCTGCAGGTGCCGCACATCGTCCTGTGCGTGAACAAGATGGACCTCGTCGACTACGCCCAGGACGTCTTCGAGGAGATCCAGGCCGAGTTCCGCGCCTTCGCCTCGCGGCTGCGGGTCCCCGACCTCACGGTCATCCCGGTCTCCGCGCTCAAGGGCGACAACGTGGTCACCCGCTCGGAGAACATGCCCTGGTACGAGGGATCGAGCCTGCTGCACCACCTCGAGCACGTGCACGTGGCGAGCGACCGGAACCTGATCGACGTCCGGTTCCCGGTGCAGTACGTCATCCGTCCGCAGTCCGACGCCTGGCACGACTACCGCGGCTACGCGGGGCAGGTCGCCGGCGGCGTGCTGAAGAAGGGCGACGAGGTGATGGTGCTGCCCTCGGGCTTCACCTCGCGGATCGCCTCGGTCGAGACCGCCGACGGAGAGGTCGAGGAGGCCTACCCGCCGATGTCGGTCACGGTCCGGCTCGAGGACCAGATCGACATCTCGCGCGGCGACATGATCTGCCGGCCGAACAACAAGCCGCAGGTCACCCAGGACGTCGACGCGATGATCTGCTGGATGGACGAGAGCAGCGGGCTGCGGGTCGGCGGCAAGTACTCGATCAAGCACACCACCCGGTCGGCGCGCACCATCGTCAAGCAGCTGAACTACAAGCTCGACGTCAACACGCTGCACCGGGACGAGGGCGCGTCCTCGCTCTCGCTCAACGAGATCGGCCGGGTCCAGCTGCGTACCACCCAGCCGCTGCTGTGCGACGACTACGGCCGCAACCGCACCACCGGCGGGTTCGTGCTGATCGACGAGGCCACCAAGCGCACGGTGGCCGCGGGCATGATCACCGAGCCGGCCGGCTGAGGCATGACGTCGGAGCAGGGTCCGCTGCGGATCGCGATGGTCGGCCAGAAGGGCCTGCCCGCGACCTTCGGCGGCGTCGAGCACCACGTGGAGCAGCTCGGCGCCCGCCTCGCGGCGCGCGGCCACGAGGTGACGGTGTACTGCCGGAGCAGCTACGGCGAGGTCCCCGGCGGGAGCTACCGGGGGATGCGGCTGGTCGCGGCGCCGACCATCGGCACCAAGCACCTCGACGCGATCGTCCACAGCGGCACCTCCACGGTCGCCGCGCTGCGCTCGGGTGCCGACGTCGTGCACTTCCACGCGATCGGTCCCGCGCTGGTCGCCCCGCTGCCCCGCTACCTGTCCTCGGCCGGTGTGGTCCTGACCGTGCACGGCCTGGACCAGGACCGGGCCAAGTGGGGGCTCGCCGCGCGCACGGTGCTCGGTACCGCGCACCGGATGAGCGCCCGGGTGCCGGACGAGGTGGTCGTCGTCTCGCAGGCCCTGCAGGACCACTACCGGGACCGGTTCGGTCGCGCGGTCAGCTACGTGCCGAACGGCACGCCGGTGCCGGCCGCGCCCGTCCCGGACGCGGGCGAGCGGCTGGCCGGGCTGGGGCTGGTCCCCGGTCGCTACGCGCTGTTCGTCGGCCGGCTGGTTCCCGAGAAGCGGCCCGACCTGCTGCTCGCGGCGTTCCGCGAGGTACCGGGGGACGTCCGGCTCGCGGTGGTCGGGGACTCCTCCTTCACCGACGGCTACTCCGAGGACCTGCGCCGCGCCGCGGCGCTCGACCCGCGGGTCGTGCTCACCGGCTACCGGTACGGCGACGACCTCGCCGCTCTGTACCAGAACGCCGGCGTCTTCGTGCAGCCCTCCGCCCTCGAGGGGCTGCCCCTCACCCTGCTCGAGGCGGTGGCCTACGACCGCGACGTCGTCGCCACCGACATCCCCCCGCACCTCGAGGTCCTGGGCACCGGCTCGGGCCGGCACCGGGTCGTGCCGGTCGACGACGTCTCGGCGCTCGGCCGGGCGCTGACCAGCGCGCTGGCCGTCTCCGCCGCGTCGCACCCGGACGCGTCCCGGCTGCGCGAGGACGTCCTGCAGCGCTACTCCTGGGACGCCGCCGTCGAGCGGCTCGAGCACGTGTACCGCCGCGCCGCCACGGCGCGCCGTCGTCGTCCGCGGGGTCGTGGCCCCGTGGGCGCACCAGCTCCGGGGAACTCGGTCCCCAGCCGCACCACGCCCCGCCAGCAAGAGCTCGTCCACACCACCGAGATCCAGGAGCACGCATGAGAACCATCCGCCGGGTGGCCGTCACCGCCGTCGCCGTCGCCGCCCTCACCGGCGGCCTCGTCGCGCCGGCGTCCGCCGCGCCCGTTGCCCTGGCTCCGCTGCCGAACACCAGCTGGTGGGGCGCCAACGGACGGGTCAACGACATCGTCGTGGCCGGGAACCGCGCCTACATCGGCGGCGGGTTCGACTACGTCGGCCCGACGACCGGGTACGGGGTGTCGGTCACCTCCGGCGACGGTTCCGGCGCCGCGGGCCAGAAGGTCATCAACGGCATCGTGCGCGCCGCCGTCCCCGACGGCGCCGGTGGCTGGTACGTGGTCGGCGACTTCAACCGGGCGGACGGCAAGCCCCGCCAGGGCGCGGCGCACATCACCGCGGCCGGCACCGTCGACGGCTGGGCGCCGAAGGTCAAGAGCGGCAGCGTGTACGCGGTCGCCGTCACCTCCGCGGGGATCCTGCTTGGTGGCAGCTTCACGAACGTGAACGACACCGCGGCGAGCCGGCTGGCGATGGTCGACACCGTGACCGGGGTCCGGGTGCCGGGTTGGAACGGCTCGGCGAACAGCACGGTGCGCGCGCTGGCTGTCGCCGGTGACCGGGTGTACGTCGGCGGTGACTTCAGCTCGGTGAGCGGTTCCACCCGCACCCGACTCGCCCGGGTGCATGACCAGCACCGGCGCCATCGACTCCACCTGGTCGGGCTCGGCCTCGGCGTCGGTGAACGCGCTGGCGCTCGGCAGCGGCGTGGTCTACGCCGGCGGTGCCTTCACCACCGTCTCGGGCGGCGGTTCCGGCGGGGTCGCCCGGCTGCGGCTCGCGGCGCTCTCGACCACCAACGGTGCCGTCCAGGCGTTCTCGACCGCAATCGACAACACGGTGCAGGCGCTGGCCGTCGACGGCAACGGGGCGGTGCACGCCGGTGGTCTGTTCGGCACCGCGGCCGGCCAGCCCCGTGCGCGGCTGGCCTCGTTCTCCGCCACCGGCGCGCTGCTCCCGATGGACGCCGCCCTGAACGGCTGCCACATCCGGCACGGCACCAAGGACGCCAACACCAACCCCACGTGCACCCCGGAGGTCTCGTCCCTGGCCGTCGCCGGCGACACCCTCTACGTGGGCGGCCGGTTCGGTCGGTCCGGCAGCACAGAGCGTCACGACGCCGCCGCGTTCTCGCTGTCGAGCGGCGCGCTCACCTCCTGGAACCCGATCCCGGGTGACCGTCCGCTGGCGCTGGCCGCCACCGCCGACCGGGTGTTCCTCGGCGGCGAGTTCACCAGCGTGGGCGGTCAGGTGCGCAAGGGCGTCGCCGCGATCGACCTGACGACCGGTGCGCTCGACCCGAGCTTCCAGGCCGACACCGACAACTTCGTCGGGGCCCTGGAGCTGTCCACCGACGGCTCGCGGCTGTACCTGGCCGGGTCGTTCGGCGCGGTCGCCGGGCAGCCGCGCACCTACCTCGCGGCGGTCGACACCGCGACGAGCGCGCTCGTGCCGAACTTCAAGCCGAACATCAACAACAACGTGCTGGAGATGGCCTACGCGCAGGGCAAGCTCTACATCGGCGGCCAGTTCAAGCGGATCGACGGCCAGCCCCGGCTGCGCGCGGCCAAGCTCGACGGCCTCACCGGCGCGGTCGACCCGACCTGGAAGGCCGACACCACCGGCCCGTCCGGGAAGCTGCGCGGCAACGGCATGGTGATGGGCGTCGAGGCGTCGGCCGACGGCTCGAAGGTCTACCTCGCGGGCCCGTTCCTGACGGTGAACGGCCAGTCCGTCGCCGGCGGCATCATCGTCGTCAACGGCACCACCGGCGCGCTGGACGCTCGACGTCTCGGTGGCGTCCAGGGCTGTGGCGGCGTCGGGCCGTGGATCAACCGGCTCTACCTGAGCCCGGACGGCCAGCGGCTGTACGGCGGCGACGTCTGCCCGGACTACGTGTACCAGTGGGACGCGGTGAACCTGTCCAGCTCGGCCAAGCCGACCGGCTTGAACTGGCGGACCTGGTGCAACGGCGGGATGCAGGGCCGGCTCGAGGTGAACGGGCACTTCTACTACGGCACCCACGGCGGCAACAAGGGTTCGGGCGGCGTCTGCCTCAACCGGCCCGGTGGCACGAACGTCGACCAGCAGCGGTTCTACGCGTTCGAGTCCTCGAACGGGTACCTGGACCCGTACGCACCGAAGTTCGACACGCCGATGGGCATCTGGTCCTACGGAGCGGTCCCGGGCGGGCTCCTGGTGGGCGGCGACTTCGCTGCCGCCGGCGACCTGCAGACCGTCCAGCAGGGTCTGGCGTTCTTCCCCGGGACCCCGTGACGGGGCGACGGGGGACGCGGCGCGCCGTCGCGTCGGTCGTGGCCTGCACCGCCCTCGCGGCGGGGCTGGTCACGGCCGGCGCGAGCGGACCCGCGGTGGCGGCGCCGGGGGGCGCCAGCACGACGATGGCTCGCACCTGGGGCGTCGACGGCCGGGTCCTCGCGATCCTGCCGGTGGGCGACCGGGTCGTGGTGGCCGGCTCGTTCGCGAACGTGATCGACACCGCCGGGCGCACCGTCCCGGCCGCCAACGTGGCCCTGTTCGACCCCACCACCGGCCGGTTCGACACCACCTGGGGCGTGGGGACGGACAAGACCGTCAACGCCCTGGCCACCGACGGCAGCACGCTGTACCTCGGTGGCGCGTTCCGCACCCTCAACGGCGCGCCGGAGCGCGCGCTCGGCGCGGTCGACCTCGCCACCGGCGCCCGGGTCGCCGGGTTCGGGGCCGACGTCGCCGACAAGGAGGTGCTGGCGCTGGCCGTCGACGGCGGTCAGGTCTACGTCGGCGGCTCGTTCACCAAGGTCACGGACGCCGCCGGCACCCGCACGGCGCCGTTCCTGGCCCGGTTCGACGCCACCGGTCGGCAGGACACCGGTTACGCACCGGGGCCGAACGAGCGGGTCCACGCGCTGCTCGCCACCGGTTCCGGGGTGTTCGTGGGCGGCGACTTCACCACCGTCGGCGGCGTCGCGGCGCTGACCCGGCTGTTCCGCACCGACCCCGCGGGCACGATCGACCCGGTGTTCCGGGGCGGCCCCACCAACGAGGGCGCGCGCGCACCGGTGCTGGCCCTGGCCCACGCAGGCGCCGAGCTGCTGGTCGCGTCCGGCGGCTCCGGCGGTGGCTGCGCGGTGCTCGACGCCACCACCGGGGCGACCCGGTGGAGCAAGCACGGCAACGGCAACATGGTCGCCGTCGCCGTGGTCGGCCCGTACGCCTACTGCGGCGGGCACTTCAACGGCTCGGCCGCCTTCGACGGCCTGAACCGCACCAAGCTGGCCACCGTGGTGCTCGCCACCGGCGTCACCACGGCCGACGCCCCGGTCATCAACAGCAGCCTCGGCGTGTGGTCGATGGCCGCCGACGCGCGCGGGGTGTACCTCGGCGGCGACTTCACGAAGGTCGGCGCCACCAGCCAGTCGAAGTTCGGCGTCTTCGTGCTCGAGGGGCAGGAGCGGATCCCGCAGGCGCCGACGGCGCTGGTCGCCGGGGGCGCCGACCGCGCGGTCGCGCTCAGCTGGGACCCGCCGTCGCACGACGGCGGCGCGGCGGTGAAGACCTACCGGGTCTGGCGCGGCACCGCGTCGTCGGCGCCGGTGCTCGTCGGGACGACCAAGCAGACCAGCCTGGTCGACACCGGCCTCACCAACGGCGTCGAGTACACCTACACCGTGCAGGCTCGCAGCGCCGTCGGCGACTCCGCCCTCAGCACACCCGCTGCGGCGACACCGCAGGCCGTCCAGGGCGTGCCCGGGGCTCCCGGCGGTCTCGTGGCCACCGGCCAGCTCGGCTCGGCCGCGCTGTCGTGGACGCTGCCCGGGTTCGACGGCGGCACACCGCTGACGGCGGTGCGGGTGTACCGCTCGGAGGTCTCCGGCGGCGCGGAGCTGCTGGTGGAGCTGGGGCCGTCGGCCACCTCGTACACCGACGGGGCGGTCACCGTCGGGACCCGCTACTACTACCAGGTCACCGCGGTGAACGCGGTGGGCGAGTCCCCGCCGTCGGCGCAGTCCACGGCGGTGCCCGACTCGGGCGAGCCGACCCCGCCGACGCTCACCGGCACGCCCGGCACCGGCTCGGTGGTGCTGTCGTGGTCGCCCACCGGCGAAGGAGCCGGGCCGATCACCAAGTACGTCCTGATCCGCGACGGCATCCGGCTGGTGTCGTTGTCCGGCAGCACCCTGACCTACACCGACGCGGCCGTGGTGGCGGGCCGTACCTACGGCTACCAGGTGAAGGCGCAGAACTCCTACGGCACGTCACGGCTCTCCCCGCTGGTGCAGGTGACGCCGTCCTGACGACGTCCGGCCGGGCGCTCTGCCCGGGCGGCGCGTAGGGTGCGGCGGTCGCACCATCTCGGGAAGGACCGCCGTGCGCATCGCCGGACCGCAGGACGGGCACGACCTGGTCGAGCGCGCCCGGCACGTGGCGGTGCGGCACCTGCGCACCGTGGCGCGGGAGGCGAAGCAGGCCCGGCGGGCGCTCGCACCCCACCGGCACCCGCTGCCGGACTTCCTGGTCATCGGCGCGCAGCGCTGCGGCACGACGTCGCTCTACCGCGACCTGGTCCGCCACCCGCAGGTGCGGGCACCGCTCGGGAAGGAGCTGCACTACTTCTCGCTGCGGCACCGCCGGCCGCTCGGGTGGTACCGCACCTGCTTCCCCGACCTGGCCGAGGGCGAGCAGACCTTCGAGGCCACCCCGTACTACCTGTTCCACCCCTCGGTGCCGGCCCGGGTGGCCGCGACCCTGCCGGACGCGAAGTTCGTGGCGGTGCTGCGCGACCCGGTCGAGCGCGCGTTCTCGCACTACCTGCACACCCGACGCACCGGCCACGAGCCGCTCTCGCTCGAGTCCGCGCTGGCCGCCGAGCCGGAGCGGATGGAGCGGGCGACCCGGGTCGGCGTCGACACCCGTCGGGGGCACACGCTGCTGCGCTCGTACTCCTACGTCTCGCGCGGACGGTACGCCGAGCAGCTGCGGCGCTGGTACGAGCACGTCCCGCCGGACCGGGTGCTGCTGCTGCGCACCGAGGAGCTGGCCGCCGACCCGGCGCGGGAGTTCGAGCGGATCACCGCGTTCCTCGGCCTGACCCCGTGGGCGCCGGCCGACTTCGCGCACCACACGCGGCGCCGGGAGGCCACCCGCGCCGACCTGCCGCAGACCGTTCGCGAGCGGTTGCGCGCCGAGCTCGAGCCCGATGTCGAGGACCTGCTCGACCTCGCCGGCTGGGACAAGGGCTGGTGGTGAGCCGGGTCGCGCCGGCCCGGGTCAGACGCTGTACCCCCACCGAGCCAGCGGCTCGGCGATGACCTCCTCCAGCGCGGCCACCTGGGCGGTGGTGAGCTCGGAGCGGTAGGCGTCGGTGCGGTGCTTCTCGATGGTGTGGCGCGCGTAGCCGGCCTCGAACCGGGCGTCCCACTCGAGTCCGGCGTGCGCGAGCGCCCGCTCCAGCTCGGCGCGGGGGTCGGCCAGCAGGTCCTCGTACCGCAGGTCGATCCACTGCTCCGGCGGGGTCAGCTCGCGCGCCGCCTCGAAGGCCTCCATCAGCATCCGCCAGCCCAGCCCGGCCAGCACCACGAAGGACCGGCCGGACCGCTCCCAGATCTCGTGCAGCTCAGGGGGAAGCGGGCCGAAGATCCACTTGTCCGGGCCCTGCCAGCCGTCCCACCAGCCCATCTGCAGCCAGGAGCTGGCGACGGCGCGGCCGTCTCGGACGACGTTGACCACGCGCAGGTCCGGCAGGGCCGCCCGCAGGAAGCCGGTGCGCGGCCAGCCGGTCATGTGCTGGACCAGCACCTGCGCGCCCTGCGCGTGCAGCCGGGTGGCGAAGAAGTCCTGCAGCCGCTTCTCGATCCACGGCGTCATGTCCTCGGCGAGCAGGTCGCGGCACGGGGTGGAGAACCCCGCGAACACGTGCCGGTCGAGCAGGCCGTACCCCTCCGACGGCGCCACCCGCAGCCGTCCGCGCTCGAGCAGCGAGGTGGCCTCGGACAGCGCCCGCATCCCGGAGGACCGGGGTGCCTGCCGGCGGTAGAGCCGCCCGTTCCACTGCCCCGTCAGGTTCAGCCGCGGCAGCTTGTCGTCCAGGCCCGACACGAACCCGGTGTCGGGGTGGCGGGCCAGCGTCTCGCTGACCAGCGTCGTCCCGCTGCGTCCGGTGCCGGTGACCAGCAGGATCACGGGGTGCTCCTCGAGGTGGGTGCGGCGGCCGGGTCGGGCTCGCCGGGACGGGGTCGGACCGGGTAGCGGAACCGGAGCAGACCCGGCCAGGTGAGGGCGGTGACGACCCAGCGGTCGCGGCGCCGCATCGCGGTGGTCCACTCCAGGTCCGGCCGCACCCGCACGGTGCCGCTGTCGCGCCGGTTCGGGTTGCCGGCCACGGCGTGGGTCGGGGCGAGCCGGACGGTGTGGGCGTCCTCGAACGGCAGGTCCGCGGGCTCGGCACCCAGCGCCCGCACGACCGGTGCCAGCACCTGCTGGGGGTCGCGGACGAAGTCCTCGTACCGGAACCGGGACACCTGGGCGTCGCCGCTGCGCCAGGCCAGGGCCGTCATCAGGTTCCACAGCAGCCACAGCAGCGAGCTCTTCACCGGCTGCTGGCGCGGCATCAGGGCGTCGTCGTCGAGGTCGCGGCTGACCTTGCGGCGCAGCCAGGAGAACGCGGTGGCCCGCGGGTCGCGCACCACGTGCAGCACGTGCACCCGGACGCCGGGCAGCCGCCCGAGCAGCAGCCCGTACGGCGGCAGCTTCGAGGAGTCGACCACCACCCGGGCGCCGGTGTGCTCGGCCAGCGCGCGGTACATCGAGGCGATGACGGCGTCGTCGGGGTGCGGCGGCACGGGCGGCAGGCCCACCGCCCGCCGGGCGAGCATCAGCGGGACCCGCAGCACCCGCAGCCGCTGCAGCAGCCGGCGGCCGATGTTCTCGGCGTCGGTGCGCCCGCGCTCGTCGGTGCCGGCCGTCACCGCGGACCAGACCGGGCACGCGCTGAACGGCTGCCCGCACCCGCAGACGTGGTCCTGCACCACCCCGCGCGACCAGAGGTAGCGCAGCTCGCCGGCGGCGAAGAAGCCGGGCAGCTGGCCGAGCAGCGTCGTGACCACGGTGCTGCCGCTGCGTCCGCTGCCCGCCAGGTAGAGCACCTGCACCTCGTCGGCCTGGTCGCCGCTCACGCCACGTACACCTGCTCGAGGCGTCGCAGGTGCAGGTCCGGTGCGAACTCGGCCGCGAGCCGGGCGCGCCCCTTCGAGCCCATCGTCGTCGCGAGATCGGGGTCGGCGGCCAGCTCGGACAGCGCGGCGGCGAGCGCCGCGGGGTCGTCGTGCGGCACGACCAACCCGTCGCTGCCGGCGTCGACCAGCTCGGGCATGCCACCCATCGCGGTCACCACGACGGGCACCTCCAGCGCGTAGGACTCCAGGATCGTCATCGGCTGGTTCTCGTACCAGCGCGACGGCACGACGGTAGCGAGCGCGCCGGCGACCAGCGGCCGCAGGGCCTGCTTGTCGAGGCGGCCGTGGAAGCGCACCCGCCCGGGGGCCACCTGCTCGGCCAGCGCCTCCAGCGCAGCGCGCTCCGGGCCGTCGCCCGCGACGTCGAGCGAGGTGCCCGCGGCCAGACCCACGGCACGCACCAGGGTGTCGACACCCTTCTCGTGGCTGAGCCGGCCGGCGAAGACGAAGCCGCCGGGGCGGGGCGTCGCCCGCTCGGCGCCGGCCTCGTCGAGGTCGACGAAGTGGTTGATCACCTGCAGCCGGCCGCCGTCGACCCCGGCGTCGGTCATCACGCCCGCGAGGAACCGGCTGGGGCTGACCAGGACGTCGACGCCGTCGTAGGCGCCCAGGCGGCGGTGCAGGCCGGACTCCAGCGACAGCAGCGCGCTGGCCGGCAGCGAGCCCCCCTTGCACCGGCGCACCGCGGCCTGCCGCAGACCACCGTCGACGCAGGCCCGGCACGGTCGTCCGTGGTCGAGCATCTGGTAGCTGGGGCAGGCGAGCTTGTAGTCGTGCAGCGTCATCACCAGCCGCGTGCCGGTGCGGGAGACCGCGCGCAGGATCGACGGCGAGAGCTGGTGGTAGACGTTGTGGCAGTGCACGACGTCGGGACGGAACCGGGCGAGCGCCGCGCTGATGCCCCGGGCCGAGGCCGGCGACCAGACCATCCTGCCGCCCGCCCGCAGGCCGGCGATCCCGCCCGGCGGCGGGTCGAGCTCGACGTGCGGCGCGAAGGTGTCCGACAGCGGCAGCCCGTCCGGGTTCTCGGGGTGGTGCATGCCCCAGATCTCGACCTCGTGGCCGGCGGCCCGCTGGAGCTCGGCGAGGTCGAGCATGTACGCCTCGGCCCCGCCGCGGCGGTAGAGGAACTTGTTGACGTGCAGGATCCGCACGCGCGCCCTCCCCAGGTCGGTCCCGATCGTGCAGGTACGAGTCCACCACAGCCGCGGCTGCGCCGGAGGGCGATCACGAACCCCCGGTGGCGAACGGATGAACGGGGGGTCGCCCGACCGGTGGAGATCGGCCCGATCCGGCCGCACACGGTGACCGGCCGTGATTGGCTGGACGGGTCCGAGCGGGGACGGACCGGCAGCAGGCAGGAGGGGGACGAACCGGATGAGACGCAGCCCGCGCGCCACCGCGCAGCGGACCGTGCGCCGGGTGCTGACCTGGCAGCCCAAGGCCGACGGCCGCGCCGTCGTCCCCATCCGCGCCCTGGTCAGCCCGTTCCGGTACGACGTCGTGGTCCGGGCCCAGCTGTTCGCGCTGGTCGAGCAGCACCCCGCAGCCTCCACCGACGAGCTGGTCGACCTCGCCCGCGTGCACCCGTACGGCCTCTGGTTCGAGCACGTCGCGATGCCGCGCTTCCGGCCCTGGGTGCTCGAGGACGCCGCGGCGTACCGCGACACCTTCGTCGAGCGCATCACCACGGCCCGGGCGCTCGCGCGCTCGGTCGCGCAGCGGGGATTCGACCCGCGGTACCCGGTCGTGCTGCGCAGCACCACCGGGACGACGACCACCGACGCCGGGTCGCCGGTGGCACGTACCCTGCACGTGGGGGACGGCGGCCACCGGCTGGCGCTGCTGCTGCAGTCCGACGGTCTGCTCGCCCCCGGCCAGTACCGCACCGACCCTCGCCGGAGGCCCGTCATCGACAACACCCTCGTCCTGCTGCGCCACCTGCCGCTGGACCAGCAGGAGTACCTGGCGTTCGTGGCGCCGGGCTACCTCGACGACCCGGTCGACACCGTCGACGACCTGGTCGTGCGGGTCGCCGAACGGCGTCCGGACCTGCTCCCCGAGCTCGAGGGCGTGCTCGGCCTGCACCTGCCCCTGGTGGGCGCGCGATGAGCCCGCGCGACGACCACGGCAGGCTGCGGTACCTCGGCGGCAAGGTCGCCCGGCACGTGCGCTGGGCCCGCACCGAGGGCGTGGGGCGGCTGATCGAGGAGGACCGGCTCGACCCGCGCGAGCGGATCGGCACCGCGCTCGCCAAGGCGCGCTGGCGGCGGCGGCACGCCGTGACCCCGGGGACGGCGCGGCCGGTGTACGTGGTCGGCCTGCAGCGCTCCGGCACCAACATGCTCACCCGCGACCTCGACCTCGCGCCCGAGGTGGAGGTGCGCAACGAGAACGACCGCACCGTCTTCCACCGGTACCGGCTCCGTCCGGACGACGTGCTGGTCCGGACCGTGCGAGCCAGCCGGCACGAGGTGGTCCTGCTCAAGCCGCTGTGCGACTCCCAGCGCGTCGGCGACCTGCTCGACCACCCGGAGCTGCCCGGCGGGCGGGCGGTCTGGGTGTTCCGCGACCCCGACGACCGGGCCCGCTCCGAGGTCTCGAAGTTCGGCGACTCGAACCTGCTCGCCCTGCAGGCGATCGCCGCGGGTGACACCGGCTGGTGGCAGGCCGAGCGGCTGCCCACCGCGTCGGTCGAGCTGGTGCGCCGGCTCGATCCCTCGACGATGACCCGCGACACCGCCGCCGTGCTCTTCTGGGTGGTGCGCAACCGGCTGTGGTGGGACCTCGGCCTGGCGGGCCGGGCCGACTCCCTGCTGGTGGGCTACGACGACTTCGTGGCCGACCCCGACGGGTCCTCGGAGCGGCTTCGCTCCTTCCTCGACCTGCCGTCCGTCGGCGAGCGCCGGCTCGCGGTCGAGCGCCGCGACTCGCACGCGTCCCGGCCGCTCGAGATCGACCCGCGCGTGCGCGAGCTCGCCGACGCGACCCTGGCGGACCTGCGCGCGGCCGCCCGCCCGCCGGTGGTGCCCGCGCCGCGGTCCGCGCCGTCGGACCACCCGGCGGCGTCGTGGACGGTGGGCTCGTGACGCTCCGCGCAGCGACCCGCAGCAGGTCGGCGGCCCGGGCCCGGTGGGCACTGGTCGTGTCCGCGGTGGTGGTGGCGCTGATCGCCGGCTGCACGTCCGGCGGCGGCGGTCCGACGCCGCCCACGTCCACCGGCACGCACTCCCGCAGCCCCGGTCCGGTCGCGACGAGCGCGCCGTCGGTGCTGGGTGCGAAGTGGGACTGGTCGCGGTTCGAGGACTTCCGGCCGTACCTGGAGTCGCTGCAGGGTGCGCCGACGTTCTACGAGGCGGTGTGGTGCGACATCGAGCCCGAGGAGGGCCAGCGCGACTGGAGCACGGTCGACGACGTGGTGGCCAAGAGCAACGACGTCGGCGCGGCGATGATGCTGAAGATCCGCACCGGTCGCTGCTGGCTGACCCCCGGGGAGGCCGAGTTCGAGCGCGGCTCCAAGGGCAAGACCGAGTCGGCGATGCCCGCGGACCTCGAGGCCTACCGCGCCTTCGTCACCGAGATGGTGGAGCGCTACGCGGCCCAGGGCGTGCACAAGTACGCCATCGAGAACGAGATCAACTCGCAGAGCTTCTGGGGCGGCACGCCCGAGGAGTACGAGGAGCTGGCGCTGAACGCCGTCCGAGGCGATCCGGGCTGCAGACCCGGACGCCGTGGTCGTCGACCCCGGGCTCAGCAGCACCACCTACGGGTACGGCGCCGCTGACGCGCTGCTGACCGCGGGTGACGAGGACGGCGCGATCGAGGCGTGGAACACCTACTACGAGCGCCGGATCGGCACCCGCGGCGACAAGATCCCGCAGGTGCAGGACGCCGCGGAGCTGCAGACGGCGCTCGACTCCGAGCAGGGCCGGCGCAACCTGGCCTACCTGCGGGTCGTGCGCGAGCTCGCGGAGGAGGGCACCACCGAGGTGCGGCAGGTGCACTTCTACGAGACCTGGCAGGCGGTCCCGCTGCTCTTCGACTACCTGCACGCGAACACCCCGGCCGACGTCCCGCTCGAGATGTGGGAGGTGGGCCGCTTCGCCCGCGGGCAGGACACCGATCCGCAGGAAGGCGCCGACGAGGTGGTGCAGACCGTGTCGTTGATGCTGGCGGAGGGCGCGGCCATGGTGATCTGGCTCCCGCTGGCCTACGACCCGACCGGCCGCAACTCCGACGAGCCACGGCTGGGCCTGCTCGAGCCGGACGGCGCGAGCAGGCCGGCGGGCGAGGTGTTCGAGGCGATGGCGCTGGCCGCCCGCGGCGCGACGGCCACCGAGATCGACAGCGACGGTCTGCTCGGCATCGGCTTCGACGGGCCCGACGGCTCGACCGCCTTCGTGTGGTCCACCGCCCAGGTCGAGGTCCGGCTGGCGGCCGGCGACACCGCCGGTCCGGTGGGTTCCGAGGGCGCCTCGGCGTCGTCGGTGCAGGTCGGGGCGACACCTCAGCAGATCGTCCTGGACGGCACCGTGCAGCAGTTCCTGGAGCAGCAGGGATGAGCGAGGACGGCGCCCGGCTCGTCTTCGTCGGCGGTCTGCACCGCAGCGGCACCACGCCGCTGGCGCGCGCCCTGGCCGAGCACCCTGACGTCAGCGGGCTGACCGCCACCGGCGTGCGCGAGGACGAGGGGCAGCACCTGCAGGACGTGTACCCCAAGGCGAAGGTGCACGGCGGGTCCGGGCGCTTCGCGTTCGCCGCCGCGGCGCACCTCACCGAGGACTCCGCGCTCGCCGGACCGGGTGCCGCGACCGCGCTGCACGCCGCGTGGGACCCGTACTGGGATCTGGGACGCCCTCTGCTGCTGGAGAAGTCACCGCCGAACATGGTGATGGGCAGGTTCCTGCAGGAGGTCTTCCCGGGCAGCGCGCTGGTCGTCGTCGTCCGGCACCCGGTCGTGGTGGCGCTGTCGACCAAGAAGTGGCGTCGCTTCCTGTCGGCCGATCCGCGCAAGCACCAGACCCTGACCTCGCTGGTGCACCACTGGGTGCATGCGCACGAGGTGCTGCGCCAGGACCTGGAGAGGCTGCACCGCGTGCACGTCCTGCACTACGAGGACCTGATGGCCGACCCGGTCGCCGAGCTCGCGCGGGTGCAGACGTTCCTCGGGCTGCCGACGGCGATCCCGGCGGGCAGCCTGCGGGCGACCCACAGCGACCGGTACGCCACCTGGTGGGACCAGCTGGCCTCGCCGCTGCGCCCCGGCCACCTCCAGCGGCGCCACATCGAGCAGCGTTTCGGCGACGAGATCGCCCGCTACGGCTACTCGATGGACGACCTCACCACCCGCGCCGCCCACCCCAGCCCGGTGCAGGCCGTCCAGGCGTAGCACTCAGGTGTAACCGAGCTCCTTGAGCGTGCGACGACCGGTGAACCACAGCAGGGTGCGCACCAGCGGATCGAGCTCGCGGCGGTGCGAGCCGACCCGGGAGCTGTAGACGGCGGCGTCGGTGCCCTGGTTCTGCCGGCGCGCGGCGGCCTGGCGGTGGTAGCGCTCGGGGACGTCGTGCTGGTGCTCCTCGAAGTCCATCATCGCCGGTTCGAACTGCTCGCCGAGGAAGTCCATCAGGCCGCGCAGGGTCTTCTCCTGGTCGCCCACGAGCGCCTCGTAGCGCACCTCGTGGTACCGGTCGGGCGGCAGCGCGGCGCCGGCGGCGCGCGCCGTGCGCACGTACCGCGGCCACTTCACGGTCGACTTCACGCACGACCAGTAGCCGAACCGCTTGCGGTGCGAGACGGCGACGTCGCGGCCGTCCCGGATGACGTGCACGACCTGGGCGTCGGGGAACACCCGCAGCACGAAGTCGAGCTTCATCGCGTAGCGCGGGCTCTTGTCCGCCCAGCGGGCCTTGCCGCGGGAGGCGGCGTAGTCGTGCTGGATCCCGCCGAAGAAGTCCGAGATCCGCCGGAGCCACTCCTCCTGGGTGAACCCGTACTGCGACAACCGGTTCCAGTCCTGGCCCACGACCCGCTCGAGGTCCTCGAGGAAACGGGTCTCGGGGCCGCAGCTGATCCGCGAGTGCGAGTCGAGGATCAGCCGGAGCATGGTGGTGCCGGATCGCTGGCAGCCCACGACGAAGACCGGAGCCGTCGGACCTCCGGTCGCGGGTCGCTCCTCCTCGCTCACCGGCGGGGGTCGCCCTTGCGCGCCGGCGCCGGGGTCTTCACCGGGCTGCCGTTCGGCGCACCGGTGGGCGCACCGCTGGGGGCACCGCTCGGCCGTGACGCACCCGGCCCGGGCCGGGGGGACGACGTGCGGGACGCCGGCGCCGGGGCGGGACGGGTCTGCGGCGGGGCCGCGGGCCGGGTGGGGCCGGAGCCGTTGCGCGCGGCGGTCGAGGGAGCCGGAGCCTTGGACGGCGACGGCGACGTGTGGGGGGCCTCAGGGCCGACCTTCTTCGGTGCCGGGCCGCGCCCGGGGGCGGACCCTGCGCCCGCGGGCCGGGCACCCGCCGGCTCCGGCTCCGTTGCGGTGCCCTTGCGGCCCCGGGCCGGCCACAGACCGATCACCCGGGGCTGTCGCGCGTCGCCGCCGCGCGCAGGCGCCCCGGCCTTGACCGGAGCGGCGCCGCGGGCCCGCGCCAGCGTCTCCAGCGCGGCCGCGAGCAGCACCGCGAGGAACAGCGCGGCCGCGCCGACGGGGAGCACGGTCTGCAGCAGGGGACCGGTCTTGGAGTCCTGCGTGGTCGGTGGCACGAACACGATCGTGCCCGGGTCGGCAGCGGTGACCTGGGCCCGCGACTGCTCGAGCGAGGCCTGGGCGTCGTTGAGGCCGGTGGCCGCTGCGTCGCGGTCGATGACGAGGTTGCCGTACTCGGCCAGGAGGGGCGTGTAGGTCGCGAGCTGCTCGCGCGCCTTGGTGATCGTGCCGGCCAGCGCTGCGGCGCCGAGGGTGTTGCCGTTGGCGCGCAGGTTGGCCTCCTGCTGCACCAGGGCGTTCACCTGGTTCAGCTGGGCCTCGTAGGACCGCTCGGGGTCCGCGACACCGGTGCGGGTGCCGAACTCGGCGATCGCCTCGTTGGCCGTCGCGACGGCCTCCTGCGCGACCTCCACCCGAGCCAGGGAGGCGTCGACCTGCGAGGTGAAGATCCGGGTGAGCGCCTGGCTGGTCACCTCGCGCAGCACCGGCTCGACCTGGTCGCGGGAGCGGGCGGTGTACGAGACCTGCATGCTCGTGCTGGCTCCGACGCGGGCGACGACGAGACCGTCGTTCAACGCCTTGGTCGAGGTCCCCGTGGCCTCCGCGACCCCGGCCAGCAGCCCGGGGCTGGTCGCCGTGGACTGGAAGGTGGAGACGTAGACGTTCGACCCCTGCGACC
This sequence comes from uncultured Actinomycetota bacterium, assembly GCA_963825505.1. Lineage (GTDB taxonomy): Bacteria > Actinomycetota > Actinomycetes > Actinomycetales > CAWJMD01 > JBBQSN01. Next base: position 19,599 of record CAWGTL010000015.1, read on the forward strand.
CCGCGAACCGCGACGTGGCGCCCACGAAGACCGGCCCCTCGACGGTGGCGTCGGCGGAGTAGGTGGTCGGCTTCAGCATCACCAGCCCGCCCGCCACCGCCATCGCGACCAGCGGGACGGCGATGATGAGCCAGAGGCGCCGCCGTGCCGCGCGCAGGTAGTCGAGGATCTCCACGTCGTTCCTGTCCTGTCGGTGTGTCGGGGTGCAGTGCGGGTGGTGCGGTCAGTCGTCCCAGCGGAAGTCGATGCCGGGCATCCGGTACAGCCGGTCGTTCGGTGCGCGGTAGTGGTCCACGAGCCGGGCCCTCGCGGCTTCGGGCACGTCCTGCTCCCGGGTCTGCTTGAACCGCTCCGTGCCGTCGAGCCGTACCCGGTCCAGGCCCAGGTGGTCCCACACCCGGTCGAGCTGGGCGTGGGGGTCGGCGAACATCTCCTCGCTCGAGAGCACCAGCACGCGGGCCCGGTCGATGTGACGGTACAGCCGGTCGAGCTGCTCGGCGTACAGGCCCCGCGCCAGGTAGGTGTGGTGCCGGTGGGCGAAGCTTTCGTACCGGGGGTCGGCGACGATCCGGTCCTCCTCGCCCGCCGTCCGCTCGACCTCGAGGTCGAGCGCACGCTCGAACGTCTCGGTCTCGTAGCCCTTCTCGGTCTCGTACTTGTGGTGGGACCAGGCCCGCGACACCGGATCGCGCAGCGACACCACGATGCGGACGTCCGGCAGCTCGTCGGCGATCCGCTCGGGTGCCAGCGGGTGGAACATGTAGTACGGGCTGGCTTCGCCGGTCGTCGTCCAGGGCCCGTCGGCCGACTCGAAGGCCGACAGGTACCAGTTCCAGCCGCGCTCGTGGTTGACGTCGAAGTAGTGGGTGCCCTTGCGGGTGCGGCACGGCGCGACCTGAGGGTGCTGGGAGATCCAGTGCGCCAACGTGGTGGAGCCGCCGCGCTTGGTGCCGACGACCAGGTAGCCGGGGACGAGGGGGTTGCTGCTGCGCCGCGTGGAGCGCAGCGGCGCGAGCAGGCGGGCGGCCGCCCGTCTGGTGTCCATCGTCCGTCCTCACCTCAGCCCGCCCCGAGTGCGGCGGTCGCGTGTTCAGTATCGCCTCCTGTGAGCGCAGCGTCCGCGCTTTGGGCAAGTCGGCCCGGCGGGTGCGCCCGGTCGGGTGACCGCCGTCGCCGCGGGGTGCACGAAACGCCGGACCCGGCGGCGGCGCCCGGCCTAGAGTCGTCCCGGGCACCGGCAGCGGTCGGCGCAGGACGGGGCACGCACGGGCGGTCGGTCACGCACCGCGCCACGTGGACCGAGGACAGCAGGAGGTGGCGTCGGTGGGCGCGGGACGCGTGGTGGGCGGACTCGTCCTCGTGGGGGTCGTGGCAGCCGGTCTGTCCGCGTGCGCGGAGGAGGAGCCGCCGCCGGCGCCCCCGCGGACGTCGGTGACGACGAGCCCGACGCCCTCGACCACGGCGCCGACGACCGCGACGGCGACGGCGACCTCGGGACCCCTACCCGGGCTGCTGCTCGACCTGGCCGAAGCCGCTCGGGCGGTGCGGGACCGGACTGCGATCAGCACCGCCCAGGGCGCGCTGCAGGACGGCGTCACCGCCACGCGGACGGGTCTCAAGGCCACCAGGGACGCAGCATTCGGCGCCAGCACCCGCGACTGCGCGACGGTCGGTGCGCGGGCACGCTCGACCCGTGGGAGCGCCGACGTCGCCATCGCCGCCGCCAACACGCTCGACCCCATGCTCGACACCCGCCAGACCGCCCTGGAGACGCTCGCCGCGGTCATCACCGCGGTCGAGGCCGAGGCGGCCGCGCGACCCGCGACGGCGACCTCGCCGACGCCTGCCGAGCTCACCGCAGCCCTCGACGTCGCCCGCACCGAGCACGCCGCCGGCGTCGAAGCCCTGACCGGCTCGCGGGCGAACTCCGCGGACGGCAGGGCGAAGGCGCTCGAGCTGTCGGCCTCGGCGCAGGACATCTACGCCTCGACCTGCTGACCTCAGCAGCCCGCCGCGCGCAGCGCCGGCGCCGTGCCCGGGGCCGCGGTGCTGCCGTCCCAGGTGTTGCCCTGAGCCGTCCAGTACCCGCGCAGGTTGCGACCGAGGTCGACGGAGGCGAACGAGTTGCGGTCGAACCGGGTGCGGGCGAGCGCTCCGGCCGACATCGCCGGGCCGGTCCCGCTCGCGACGTTGCAGGAGACCACGGTGGCGTACGAGCTGGTGTCCATCGAGGGCGCGGCGAGGCGGGTGTCCTTGCCGCGGAAGTTGAAGCCGCTGACGCGGTATCCGGTCACCACGTTGCGGGTCCAGGTGTTGCCCCATCCCGACATCTGCTCGTTGAATCCCATGTCGACGCGGGCCGCGACGTTCTGCGAGAACACGTTGTACGAGGAGTCCTGGTCGGTCGTGAAGGCCCGCCCGCCGGCGGGCAGGTCCGACACGGTGTTGCCGGTGACCGTGTTGTAGTTGGACGCCCCGCCGATCCGGATGCCTTCCTGCATGTAGTGCTTGCGGGTCGAGACGGCGACCCCGGAGATCCGGTTCCCGCTGATCGTCCAGCCGTCGCTGTAGTTGCCGAGCCAGATGGCCGGCCCCGTCCCGCAGGCGACGTCCTTGATGGTGTTCCCGCTGATCACGCCGTACCGGTTCATGGCCGAGTGGACGCCCTTGCCGGTGATCGTGTTGCCCACCAGCGCGATCCCGTCGGACGGGACCAGCGGCTGACCGATGCGTCGCTGCACGTCCGCGAGGGCCCCCCGCGCGGCGACCGGGTCGTTGACGCCACGTCCGGGGACCGACCGGCGGGTGCGCCAGTCGGCGGAGTCGATGAGGGCGCCGAACCACTTCTTGGCCGCGCCGGAGTTCGTCCCGATGATGTAGACGCCACCCTCGATGGACAGGTTCTCGAGCCGCCACCAGGACGCGCCCCGGGTGAGGCGGACGGTGCGGTCGGGGTCGGGGGAGGTGGCTGCGCAGGACGGCATCGGCAACGTCGCGGAGAGCACCACCGGCCCGTCCCCGTAGGGGCGCACCGTGATCGGTGCCGACTGCGTCCCGGACCGGGTGATCGACAGACCGCCGTGGTAGCGGCCGGTGCGCAGCGCGATGACCTGACCCGGCGTCGCCGCGGCGACCGCCGCGGTGAGCTGGGTCTGGGTGCTGACCACGACGGTGGCGGTGGACACCGCCCCGGCAGGCGCGGCGGCGGCGACACAGCCGGTCGCGGCCAGGACGCCGGCGGTCAGCGCGACCAGGGCGGTGCGGGCGGTCAGGGCGCAGCGGGCGAGACCGGGTGCAGGAGACATGGTTCCCGGATCGGCGTCCGGCGCCGTCCGCCTGAGCGCGCGGCGCACCGCTTCAACCACCTACAGTGACTGACGCTCACCCTTCGTGACGGACGGCTGCGGTCCTGCTCCGTCCGGGCCGGGGGGCCGACCCGGACGGCGTCCGCGCAGCAGGCCGGAGAGCACCGCCCGGTCGTCGGCCGGGACGCCGATCAGGGCCAGGGTGGTGAAGTAGGTGAGCAGCACGGCCGGTCCGCCCAGGAGCACCGCCGGCACCCAGGTCTCGGTGCGGGCGCCGACGACCAACGCGACCAGGACGGTCGGCACGCACGCCACGAGCACCCGGCCCCAGCCGGCGCCGTCGGCGCGGACACCCACGACCCAGCGGGCCTGGGCCAGCTTGGCGATGTTGACCGCGACGAGCGAGCAGCTCCACGCGATCGCCGCGCCGAGCACCCCCAGCTCCGGGATCAGGAGCAGGTTCAGCACCACCGCGAGCACGAGCACCGCGAGGTTGTCCGCCATGTTCAGCGCGACGCGCCCGGACATGTTCAGCACCGTGCCGCAGGGACCGGCGGCCGCGCTGACGAGCTGGCCGATCGCCAGCACAACGGTGACGGTGGCCGCAGCCACGTAGGCCTCGCCGAAGTACGACAGCAGCTCCTCGGGGAGCACCACGAGCATCACGAAGGCCGGGGCGGACAGGGTGAGGATCCACCGGGTCGCGCTGCCGTACGCGCGCGAGGCCTCGCCCACCTCGCCGATGTGGAACAGGTGCGCCATGTGAGGGGTGAAGGTGGCGTTGATGGGTGCCATCACGAACACCGCGAGCGTCACCAGCCGGGTGGCGACGCTGTAGGTGCCGACCTCCTCCTGGCTCGCCAGCGCACCGAGGAGCAGCGTCCCGGCCCAGATCAGCCCGGTGGCGGCCAGCGCCGAGACCCAGCTGACCATCGAGAAACCGAAGATCTCCCGCACCCGGTACTGCGGCCGCACATCCGGGGCATCTCGCAGCTCGCGGTTCAGCCGGCGCAGCAGCCACACGGTGGACGCCAGCGCCGCCAGCCACGCGGTGACCGCCCCGGCCCACAGCGCCCCCACGTAGCTCGCCCCCGACGCCAGCGCGGCCGCCGTGAGGCCGAACCGCGCGAGCGGCTCGCCGATCCGGCCGATCAGCGCGAACGGCTTCTGCGTGCGCCACCCCTGGCTGGCCGACAGGGCCGCGTCGGCCACGCACGCGGCCGGCAGGGTCAGCGCGACGATCCGCACGCCGTCGACGAGCGTCGGGTCGTCCATGATGTCGGCGACCCACGGGGCGAGCAGCGCGAGCGCACCACCGACGAGCACCGAGAACAACGTGGTCAGGCCCAGGCCGAGCCGCAGCGTCCCGCGCAGCCGGGCGGCGTCCCCGTCGGCGAGGTCCATCGCCACGAACCGGGTCATGGCGGCGCGGAACCCGGCCAGCGAGAGCAGCCCGAGCAGGGACAGCAGGGCGTAGCAGGTGGTGTAGCGACCGACCTCCACCTGCCCGTCGCGCGCGAGGAGCGTCAGCACCGCGAACAGCGCGAGCTGGTAGCACAGGGCGCCGACCAGGTTCAGGCTCCCGCCGCGACCCATCCGGGTGACGTTCTGGGAGGTGTCCTCGCTGCCGCTGCGCCCGGTGCGTGTGCGCTCAGTCCTTCGTGGCACCGGCCACCTCGGCGCCCGCGGTACCGGCCACCGTGCCGTGGTCGGCCGGGTCGTGGCCCTCGTCGTCCTCCCGGTCGGCCGGACCGGACACCGGGACCGTGCCCGTCGCGGGGTCGCGCCGGACCACGTAGGACGCGGCCGCGGCGAAGGCGACGAGGTACCACATGCTGACCACGTTCGACATCACGTTGGCGCCGAGGCTGCCCAGGGTGAAGCAGACTGCCGTGCCGAAAGCTCCTGCCCCGACGGCGTTCTCGAGCGTCCCGCGGCGGGCCGCCCTGGTCGCGAGCCACCCGTTGCGCAGCAGCAGGACGTGCATGGCGCAGTACGCGCCGAATCCCACCAGCCCGGTCTCGACGTAGGACCGGACGAAGTCGTTGTGCGGCTGCTTCTCGGCATCGGTCTCGTACTGGGTCATGTTGAGGCCGATCCCGGTGACCGGGTTCTGGTTGGCCAGCGGCAGCACCTCGCTCCAGTAGCCGAGGCGCCACTCCAGGCTGTTGCCCGTCGGCCGCCCGCCCACGGCCTGCTCCGTCCCGAGGGTGGCGAACCGCGCGCCGAGCTCGGGTACCGCGAACATGGCCACCATCGCGGCGATGCCGAGGGCCACGAGCAGGCGCACCCGGCGCTGTGCCACGGCGACGGCGACGACGCCGACGACGGCAGCGACCAGGGCACCACGGGTCAGCGTGAGCACCAGCAGGGTGCTGCTGACGCCGATCAGGGCGACCATCGCGACCTTCAGCCGCTTGCCCAGCACGGGGTACAGGGCGACCCCGAACACGATCATGAAGGCGAGGTAGCGCGCGAAGGTGTTGGACTGGCTGAACGGTCCGGTGATCCGGGTGAAGCTGCCCTTGATCTCGGAGGCCGGCGAGCCGAGCACCATGCCGAACAGCGTGTACGCGATCGGCACGACCATCGCGGCGTACGTCGCGACGAGCGTCTTCACCAGGGCGGCGCGATCGGTGATGATCTGCTCCAGGACGACGAACATCATCACCACGGACAGGATCCGCAGCACCTCCAGCGCGCTCGCCGGGGGCCGGCCGGAGCCGAGCGTGCTGATCGCTCCGGCGGCGACGAAGACGACGAGCGCCCGCCGCAGGCCGGAGCCGCGCAGGCGGCGTCCGGACGCGTACTGCGACATCAGCCACATGATCGAGGCGAGCAGGAACAGCATCGCCAGGATGCTGGAGGGGTCGAGCCCGCGCGCCGCGGCGGTGTTCGTCGCCGTGTTGCCGGCCGAGGACCCGCTGAGCTTGAACAGGTCGATGCTCGACCGGAACGCGAGCAGCAGCCAGACGAAGGTGGCGAACCGGGTCATCGCCAGCACGCCGAGGGCGATGGCGACCACCGCGGCCAGGGGCAGCACCGCCACCGTCTTGTCGCCGGCCGCACTGGCCAGGCCGCTCACGACGGCTGCAGCCACGACGGCGGCCGCCAGGCCGAGCGAGGCGACCCGAGCCAGGACCGGGCGGGCCCGCGGTGCCGCGACCGGGCGAGCCACCTCCCGGGCGCCGTCGGCGGCTGCCGGGTCGGCTTCCTCACGGGGCAGGGCCTCGGTACGGCTCACGGCGCGACGCCGTCCGGGGACAGCGGCTGGTCCGCCGCCTCGTCCGCCGGCGGCTGCGGCGCCGGCGGCTGGGACCTGCCCTTGCGTCGGCGGGAGGCCAGGGCCGGGAAGCCGTGGCGACGGCGCACGACCATCCAGACCAGGGGGGCGACGAGCGCGATCACGACCAGGGCGATGCCGGTCTCGACGTTGGGCACACCGAGCAGCTTCAGGGCCGAGGCGAGCAGGACGAACGCCAGTGCCCGGCGGACGATGCCGCCCGGGGCGCGCGAGGACATCCGGGCCCCGAGCCACACGCCCGGGACGCTCCCGATGAGCAGCGTCGCCGTGAGCTCGAGCTGGAAGTCGCCGAACAGGATGTGCCCCAGCGCCGCGCTGGCGACCAGCGGAACCGCCTGGACGAGGTCGGTGCCCACGAGGTTGCTCGCCTTGAGGGCCGGGTACAGCGCCATCAGCGCGATGATGATGAGCGAGCCCGACCCCACCGAGGTCATGCCCACGACCAGGCCGCCGATCGCACCGACGACGATGGTGGGGACGACCTTCACCTCGACCTCGGGCTTGCCCTGGGGCAGCGGGTCGGCGCGGCCGTCGCGGCGGCGGGCGCGCTCGATCAGCCGGAGGTAGGCCCGGATCGTCAGCCCGCTCGCCGCGATCAGCAGGGCGATCCCGAGCGCGACCTTGATGACGGCGTCGACCTGCTCGCCCTCGCCGAGGGCGCGGGCCACGAGGACACCCGCGAACGCCGTGGGGATCGACCCGACGCACAGCCACTTGACCAGCTGCAGGTTCACGGTCCCCCGACGCAGGTGCACCGCCGAACCCACCGGCTTCATCACCGCCGCGGCCGCGAGGTCGCTCGAGACCGCTGTCAGGGGCGGGACGTTGAAGAACAGCACGAGGACGGGGGTCATCAGCGCGCCCCCGCCCATTCCCGTCAGCCCGACGACGATCCCGATGCCGAAGCAGGCGAGCACGAGCCCGGGTTCGATGTCCACAGGGGTCCTTCCGGGGCGTCAGCAGGTCGGGCCGGACGGCCGGTCGACCGCCGCCGTGCCAGTACGTACGGTGTCGTGGAGCGGGCGCCCTGGTCGGCGCGACCCGCTCCACGACTGTAACGGCCGGGGTGCGTCCCCGTCCGGCCGTCCGGTCAGGTCACCGGGTCTCGAACATCGCCAGGTGGTCGACCGCTCCACCGCGGGCCTGGGTGAAGTCGCCGCCGGCGAACAGGCGGCCGGTGGCCGGGTCGAACTCCATCGCCCAGACCCCGAAGGCGCTGTTGAAGTTGGGGTCGAACGAGAGCAGGGCGCCCGACGACATCGACACCGCGAACGCCTTGCGCCGCAGGACGTCCCCGTTCGGGCAGTGGGAGCCGTTGGTGCAGTAGTTGTTGAAGTGACCTCCGACGTAGAGGTCGTCGCCGTCGAGCGCCACGGCCTGCATGTTGCCGTCACCCTGGTGGTACGACAGCTGCCGGCCGGACAGGTCGTAGACGATCGCCCGCCCACCCGCGCCGGCCACCCCGGCGATCACCCGGTTGGACGTGACCTCGATGTCCGTCGTGGGGACCCGCGGGTTGGGGCGGAACGCCGCCAGCACGGTGCCGTCGACCGGGTCGACGGCGACCAGCGAGCGGTTCGTCCCCGTGAACGTGCCACCGATGTACACGCGGTCACCCGAGGGGGACACCTGCATCGCCTTGACCTGCTTGTCGAACGTGGGCCGCCACTGGGCGTCGAGGGCGCCGGTCGACAGGGAGAACGCCGCCGCCTTGCCGCGGGCCTGGCCGTCGACGCTGTTGATCCCGCCGGCCACGTACAGGCGGCCGTTCCCGCTCTGGATGTCGCCCACGTAGCCCTTGACGGTGTGCGCGAACGGGAGGAGGGCGCCGGCGGTGCTGAACGCCGCGAGGTTCTTGCGCCGCTGGGTGCCGACCCGGTCGAACAGCCCCCCGACGTAGACGGTGCCGCCCACGACGTGCAACGACATCACCTCGCCCTGGACGTCCGGGGCGAACGGCAGCACCTGGCAGGTGGCGGCGTTGAAGGCGAAGACGTTGGACCGGGCCAGCCGGCTGCCGTCCGGGTTGAACGCCGCGGTGAACGTCCCGCCCACGTAGACGACGCCACCGCTGACCTCGATGTCGACGACCCGGCCGTCGGTCTCGGCGCACTGGTCCGGGACCGAGGGTGCGACCGCCTGCGCCGGGAGGGCCGTCGTCACGGCCAGGACCGGACCCGCGATCAGGGCGGCGATGATCGGTGTGAGTCGCATGGCGTGCTTCTTCCACTGGATCCGTCGAGCTCGGTCCCTGGGAGCCTAGAAGCGCGCAGCTGGTACGGCACCCTCCGCGGTCGAACCGCACCAGAACGGGCGATGAGGGCATCGGGCACTCACCCGTCCTGAGTCATCCGATCACCCGATGCGGCGCACCTGCCACTCGTCCAGCCGAGCGCCCAGGTCGTCGCACAGCCGCCGGACCCGGGGGTCGAGGTCGAGCCGCGGACCGGGGGCCCCGCGGCGCACGGCTCCGGCGTCGAGGTGCTCCGGGGGCGCGCCGACGACTCGGAGCAGGGCCTGCCCGGTGCGGAGCGGGTCGGCGCGCAGGGCGTCGTAGGACAGCACGTGGACGTCGGGCCGGTCGACCAGCGGCGCGACGACGGAGGTCCCGAACGGGATGCTGTTGCGCAGGTACCAGAACAGGGCGGCGGCGGAGTGCGGGTCGAGCCGGTCGGGCTCGAGCCCCCGGACGAGGTCGACCTCCTCGGGCCCCAGCCCCCCGGCCTGCCACGCGCCGGGCGACGAGCCCCGGGTCAGTCCCACGAGGACGTCGCGGTTGTGGGCGCCGAACTTGGCGACGGCCGACCTGGCTCGGTCGTCGACCGCCCGGTGCACCCACACAGCGAGGGCGCGGTCCGACCTGGTCGCCGCCAGCAGCTCGGCGGTCCGGTGCGAGTCGCACAGCGGCTTGACCACCACGGCGGCCTGGCGGCTGCGGGCCACGGCAGCGGCGAGCCGGTCGTCGTCGACGCGGAACCGGTGGAAGAGCCGGCGGTCGTTCTCCCCGTGCACCTCGACGGCCGGCGACGACCCGAGCACGCGGAGCACGAGGTTGGTCCCCGATCGCTGCAGGCCCACGACCAGGACGGGGACCGTCTGGCCGCGGCCGGCGTCCCTCGGCACGCCGCCAGCGCGCTCGCGCCAGAGCGCGGCCGGCGCGCGCCCGGGGGTCGAGGTCGTCCTCCTCGACCAGCCGGGACCAGCCCTGCTCGCGCCCCCAGCGCCAGTGCCTCCCGGCCCGTCGCAGCAGCCGGCCACCGGCTCGGTCCGGCTCCGTCATCGAGCCACCGTAGGCGTTCGGCGGACGCGCGGGCGGCGGGGGCGTTAGCGTCCGTTGGTTGTGACGCGGGTGAGGGGGGACCTGGTACCGCCGCTGCTCGTCGTCGGGGCCCCGCGGTCGGGCACCACGTTGCTCTACAAGACCCTCTGCCTGCACGACGCGAGCGCCTGGTTGTCCAACTACCACGCCCGGGTCCCAGCGGTGCCGGCGACGGACCTGGTGGTCCGGCTCGTCCGCGGGTCGGCACGCCGCCGGGCCACCTGGTTCGACCCGTCGTCCAACGCCTACGTCTTCGGCGCTCCTCGCCCCCTGCGCGACCGGGTGTTCCCCACCCCGGTCGAGGCCGACCGGGTCTGGGGCCGGGCGCTGGGGGACGGCCCGGGGCGGGGGGTCGGCTCCCCGCAGCAGGTCCGCAGGGTGCTCGGCGGTGCCGTCCGGTGGGGCGGTGGACAGGTCGTGGTCGCGAAACGGATCGCCAGCAACCGCAACCTGGGCCGCGTGCTGGCCGCCGTGCCGTCGACGCGGTTCGTGCACGTCGTGCGTGACGGCCGCGACGTCGCCGCCTCGCTGCGCCGGGTCGACTGGTGGCCGAACGAGCGGATCTGGTGGCTCGGCCGGACGCCGGCGGACTGGGAGCGGGACGGCCACGACCCGTGGGAGCTCGCGGCCCGGCACTGGGTGCAGGAGGTGTCCGCGGTCCGGACGGCGCTGCGCGGACTCGACGAGCGGCAGGTGCTCGTGCTGCGGTACGAGGACCTGGTGAGGGACCCGCGGACGGTCCTGGAGCAGGTCCGCGACTTCGCCGGGCTGCCGGCCGACCAGAGCTGGTCGCGCGAGGTGGCCGAGCTGGAGATCTCGAGCCGGCCCGGTGCCAGGGACCTGCCGGCCGGGCCGCTCGAGGTCGTGACCGGTCACCAGCGCGCGCTGCTCGACGAGCTGGGCTATCCCTGAGCGGACCTGCGGCTAGTACCGGTGCGCCACCGCGGTGACGGCCGTGAGGTAGCGCTCGCGGGCGTCCGGGCCGGAAGGGCTCCGCGGCGCCCGGTGGGGGACGGCGAGGCGACGGCGCAGCCGGGGGGAGAGAGCGGGCCCGCGGTCGCGGGCGGTGGGTGTGGTCCAGGCCACGGGACCGTCGTCCTCCACGCGGCCGCCGACCGGGTCGGTCCGCTCGACCGCGGCGAGCAGCCGGCCGAGGATGTCCCGGCGGGTGACGACCGCGGCACCCGCCGTCAGCGCGTCCGGCGAGCGCAGCACTCGACCCGCGCGCTGCAGGATCGCGCCCGTGGCGGCGCGGGACCGCCAGTCGCGCGCTCGGTCGGCGAGCTCGGCCTCGTCGGGGCGCAGCACGGTCAGGGCCTGCCGCACGTCGAGCAGCCACCCCAGCCGGTGGCCGCCGCTCAGGGCCGCGTGCAGGGCGAGGTGGGCGACGGTGTCGACCGGCTCGAGAGTGCGCACCAGCACTTCTCCGACCACGACGGGCACCGCGCGCGCGAGCACCGCCGAGGTCGCCGGGCCGACCTGCTGACGCACCAGGTGCCGGTTCACCAGGTGCCAGTGCAGGTCGACCAGGGTCCCGTGCGGCATCACCACGTGGACCTGGCCGCGCAGCTCGCGGAGCTGCAGGTCCCAGTCCGAGTCGGCGACCGCCCCGCCCACCGCCTCCAGCGCGCGCACGGCTGACGCGAACTGCCGCGGTGCCACGACGACGTCGAGGTCGCCGACGGGCCGGGCGACCGGGTCGTCGTAGACCCGGTGCGCCAGCGACAGGCCCTTGACCAGCACCCACCCGGGGCAGGCGTCGTCCAGAGCCGGCCGGAGGACGGCGAGGTCCGCGAGCGACCGGATCTCCGCCAGCACGGTCTCCGCCCGCACCGCCTGGAGCCCGTCGTGGGCGGCTGGCGAAGCGGCCAGCAGGGCCGGCGCGGCGAGCAGCAGCTGGTGCGCAGCCTTGTGGAAGCGTGCGCCACGGACGACGAGGTCCGCGTGCCCGGCGTCGAGCAGACGCGACAGCCCGAGCACGGCCGGTGCTCCCTCGGCCCACAGGTCGTCCTCGCCCGCCATCGCCGCGGCCAGCACCCTCGCGAGCTCGGCGCGCGTGCCCGGCCCGACCGTGTCAGCCACCGTCCCACCAGCGTTCGAGCACGGCAGCGGTCCGATCAGGCGCGCCGACCCGCAGCCTGGCCACCCGGCATCCCTCGGCGAGGTCCGCGAGCCGGTCGAGGGCGGCCGCGGGATCGCGGAAGTGGTTGAAGCTGCGAGCCAGCAGCTCGGTGAGCACCTCCGCACGCGAGACGTCGACCAGGTCCGGGCCGGTGCCCGCAGGCCCGCGCTCGACGAGCACGACCGCCGACACCGGCACGGGCACGCGCGCGGCGCCGGCACCGACGTCGCCCGCCCGGACCAGCCGCTCCTGTCCGGCGTCGAAGCCGTGGTCGTCCAGGCCGAGCGCGTGCTGCGACCACGGGGACAGCGCCACGGGGCGTGGGTACGGAACGGACACCGGCGGCCCGCCGTGCCAGGGCAGGCACGCCGCCTCGTCGGACGCGTAGCCCCACCCGCGGCGCAGCAGGGCGACCGCGAGGGTGGACTTGCCGGTGCCGGAGGCCGCCGGCAGGACCAGGGCCTCGCCGTCACGCACCACGACCGCGGCGTGGACCAGCAGGTGCGGGCTCGCCTGCACGGCGACCGCGTTGACCGCGGCGTGCACCAGACCCAGGACCGCGGGCCTCGAGCCCGCGGACGCCTCGAACAGCGGGTCCACGCCGGACGAGCCGACCGATCCGGAGCGTGCCGTCACCGTCGCGCAGCCGTGCCCCGTGACCGTCACGACCGGGTGCGGGGTCGCGTCGGGCCCAGGGCGCGGGTCGACGACGCACTCGGCGAACATCGCGCGCACGAGGTCGGCCGTCACCGGGTCGTCGCACCGGATCCCCACCTGAGCACCCAGGACCTCCAGGACGGTGTCCGGGGCGGTCTCGGCGGGTCGCGTGCCGCGGCTCATCGCCGCACCAGCAGCCCCGCCTCCACCAGCTCGTCGACCGTGCGCAGGACGTCCACGCGCACGTCCTCCGGAGACCTCGCGTGCTCGGCCGCGACGCGCTCGACGAGCTCCTCGGGGCCGGCGGCTCCCGGTGCGAGGTCCCACACCGCCAGCGCGGTGCCGTTCAGGACGGCGACGCGTTCGGAGTCCTGCGCGTGCACGAAGGCCGAGCCGGCCACCCGACGGGTGGTCAGGGCACGCGCGGGAAGCTTCCAGCCGGACACCTCGCCAGCGTAACGAGGCCACCTCGGCGTCGTCCCGGCGTCACCGACCATCGCCCGTTCGGGGGAGCGAACCGGGTGAACGGGATGAACCTTCCCGCGGAAACCTGATCACGGACAGCGACGTCGCGCTATCGTCGAGGGGTCGGCACGGGGCCGGCACGAGAGCAAGGGGCGGGACATGGACAGCACGGGCACGCGTCGCGGCACGGGGGCCAGCCACGTTGGAGACGACCTCGGCCAGGGGCGTGATCGCAGGTCGGTCCTGCGCGCCGGCGTCATCGGGGCGGCCTGGGTCGTACCCGCCGTCACCATGATCGGTGTCTCCCCCGCGCACGCCGACAACCCGAGCGGCCCGCCGCCCACCACCGAGCCGCCGACCGTCCCGCCGACCGTGCCCACCTCCGTGGAGCCCACGTCGGAGGAGAGCACCCCGCCCCCGGTGGTCGAGAAGACCCCTCCCCCGCCCGCAGGCACCCAGGCCGCGCCCGTCCGGAACGCCGCGGCGCCGCAGAGCCTGGCGTTCACCGGAGCGGACAACGGCGTCGCCGCCGCCGTGGCCGCCGGCCTGGTGATCGGCGGCACGGCGCTGACCGTCGCCAGCCGCAAGGGCAAGGAGCCCGGCAAGCACAGCGCCTGAGGGCGCGCGAGCCTCAGCGCGAGCAGAGCACCAGCACCTCCTGGTGCGGGGTCTGCGGGAACATGTCGAACACCCGGGCACGCACCGGGCGCAGTGACGGCATCGCCGCCGAGATCCCGGGCCAGCGTCGTCGGGTTGCAGCTGGAGTAGAGCAGGTGCCGCGCGCCCGACCCCTCCAGCCAGGCGGCCAGGTCGGGACCGGTGCCGCGCCTGGGCGGGTTGACGACCACGAGGTCGGGAACGTCGGTCCGGTCCCGCACCCAGGTGGTGGCGTCGGCGGCCTCGAACCGCGCGGGGACGCCCGCCTCCGCCGCGCTGGTGCGCGCCGCGTCGACCGCCTCGGCGGCCACCTCCACGCCGGTGACGGACCGTCCGGTGGCAGCCAGGTGCAGCGCGAAACCGCCCACGCCGCAGTACAGGTCCCACGCGCTGCGCCACGGCGCCGTCGCCGCCCAGGCCGCCGCCTCCCGGTACAGCGCCGCCGCCACGGCCGTGCTGGTCTGGAAGAAGCCGGCCGGACGCAGGTGCAGGGTGAAGCCGTTCACCCGCACCGGCAGCGTGCTGCCCAGCAGCACCTCGATCTGCTCGCCGTCGAGGACCGCGGCGTGGCGGGGCTGGAGGTCGGCCGAGACCACCCGCAGGTGCGGCAGCCGCTCGCGCAGCCACGGCAGGTGCTTGCGCAGCCGCGGCAGCGACTCGGTGGAGCGCAGCACGAACCGCGCCATCAGCTCGCCGTCGGGGGAGACGGTCACCACGACGTGCTTGAGCTCACCGGTGCGCCCCGGCACGTCGTACGGGGTGAGACCGGCGCGGGTGACCAGCTCGGCCAGCACGGGCAGGGCGTCGTGCAGGACGGGCTCGTGCAGGCCGCAGCCGCGCAGGTCGGTGCCGTGCCCGGTGTCGTCGAGGATGCCGAGGGTCGGGGCGTCCACGGTGCCGGCGACGACCATCTTGGCCTTGTTGCGGAACGCCGCCTCGGCACCGGTCACCGGCGGCAGCCACTCCAGGTCGTGGTGGTCGGCCAGCAGCGAGCGGGCGCGTGCCTGCTTGGCCGCCACCTGCTCGTCGTAGGGCCGGGGCAGCCAGGTGCACGACCGGCACACGCCCGCGTCGTAGTAGCCGCACTCCACGCCCCCGACGCTAGTGCGGCGGCGGGCGCCGTGTGCGGGGGTGTCCGTGCCGCGACGTAGGCTGGGACGAGCCCCGCCCGGGCTCCCCCCTTGCCGTTCTGGAGACCCACCCATGTCGCTCACCGGACTCGCCGCTGCGCTGCGGTCCGACCCGGGGCTGTCCGCCGCCCTGCCGCTCGTGCCCGCGGCCCCCGTCGTCGACCTCGCCGTGCCCGCGGGTGCCCGCCCGGCGACGCTGGCGCTGCTGTCGGCGGCGCAGCGTCCTGGCGCGGTCCTGCTGGCCGTCACGGCCACCGGACGCGCTGCCGAGGACCTCGCGGCCGACCTGCGCTGCTACCTGCCGCCGCACGCCGTGGTCGAGCTGCCCGCGTGGGAGACCCTGCCGCACGAGCGGCTCTCCCCCCGCAGCGACACCGTCGCCCGCCGCGTGGCCGTGATGCGCCGCCTCGCCCACCCCACCGGCGTGGGCGACGCCGAGGCGTCCGGACCGGTCTCGGTCGTGGTCGCCCCGGTGCGCGCGGTGATGCAGCCGGTGGTCACCGGTCTGGGCGACCTCGTGCCCGTCAGCCTGCGCGCGGGGGAGGAGCACGACCTCGACGACGTCGTCGAGGCGCTCGTCGACGCCGCGTACACCCGTACCGACATGGTCGAGCGGCGGGGCGAGTTCGCCGTCCGCGGCGGGATCCTCGACGTCTTCCCGCCCACCATCGACCACCCGCTGCGGGTGGAGTTCTTCGGCGACGAGGTCGAGGAGGTGCGGTCCTTCGCGGTCGCCGACCAGCGCTCGCTCGAGGTCGTGCCCGAGGGCGTGTGGGCGCCGCCGTGCCGCGAGGTGCTGCTCACCGACGCCGTGCGGGCGCGGGCGCTCGAGCTCAAGGAGCAGATGCCCGGGGCCGCCGAGATGCTCGACAAGATCGCCGCGGGGGTGGCGGTCGAGGGGATGGAGTCGCTCGCGCCGGCGCTCGTCGACGGCATGCAGCCGGTCACCGACCTGCTGCCGCCCGGCTCGATGGTGCTGGCGGTCGACCCCGAGCGGGTCCGCGCGCGGGCCCACGACCTGGTGCAGACCACCGAGGAGTTCCTCGCCGCGGCGTGGGCCAACGCCGCGTCCGGCAACCGGACGCCGGTCGACCTGTCCGAGGCCTCGTTCCACACCCTGGCGCAGGTGCGGGCCGACGCGCTGCGCTCGGGCCTGTCCTGGTGGTCGGTCTCGCCGTTCGCGGCCGACGCCGAGACGGCGTCGGTCACCGACGAGGACGGCGCCGACGTCACCGCCCTGACCGTCGGGGCGCGCGAGGTGCGTGGCTACGGCGGCGACGTGCCGGCGGCGCTGCAGGACCTGCGCGACCTGGTCAGCGGCGGCTGGCGCGTGGTCGTCACCACCCCGGGCCACGGCCCGGCCCAGCGCGTCGCGGAGATGCTCGGCGAGGCCGAGGTCGCCGCGCGGCTGGTCGAGACGGTGCCCGAGGTGCCCGAGCCCTCGGTCGTCCTGGTGACCACCGCTCCGGCGCAGGCGGGGTTCGTCGACGAGGGTCTGCGGCTGGCGCTGCTCACCGAGGCCGACATCCTCGGACGCAGCGGGCTGGGCGGTACCAAGGACATGCGCCGGATGCCGAGCCGGCGCCGCAACCAGGTCGACCCGCTCCAGCTGCGTCCCGGCGACTTCGTCGTCCACGAGCAGCACGGTGTCGGCAAGTTCGTCGAGATGATGCAGCGCACCGTCGGCTCGGGGCGCGAGCAGGCCACCCGCGAGTACCTGGTCATCGAGTACGCGCCGAGCAAGAAGGGCCAGCCGGGCGACCGGCTGTACGTCCCGTCCGACGCCCTCGACCAGGTCACCCGGTACGTGGGCGGCGAGGCGCCGACGCTGAACCGGATGGGCGGTTCGGACTGGGCCCGCACCAAGTCGCGGGCGCGGCGGCACGTCCGGCAGATCGCGGGCGAGCTGATCCGGCTCTACTCCGCCCGGATGGCCACGAGCGGGCACGCCTTCGGACCCGACACCCCGTGGCAGCGCGAGCTCGAGGACGCCTTCGCCTACGTGGAGACCCCGGACCAGCTCGCCACCATCGACGAGGTCAAGGCCGACATGGAGAAGCCGGTCCCGATGGACCGGCTGGTCTGCGGCGACGTCGGCTACGGCAAGACCGAGATCGCGGTCCGGGCGGCGTTCAAGGCGGTGCAGGACGGCAAGCAGGTCGCCGTGCTGGTGCCCACCACCCTGCTCGTGCAGCAGCACCTCGAGACCTTCGGCGAGCGGTTCGGCGCCTTCCCGGTGACGGTCAAGGCGCTGTCGCGGTTCCAGTCCGACAAGGAGGCGTCCGCCGTCGTCGAGGGGATCGCCGACGGGTCGGTCGACGTCGTCATCGGCACCCACCGGCTGCTGTCGTCGTCGGTGCGGTTCAAGGACCTCGGGCTCGTGGTGGTCGACGAGGAGCAGCGGTTCGGCGTCGAGCACAAGGAGACGCTGAAGCAGATGCGCACCAACGTCGACGTGCTCGCGATGAGCGCCACGCCGATCCCGCGCACGCTCGAGATGGCGATCACCGGCATCCGCGAGATGTCCACCCTCGCCACACCTCCGGAGGAGCGGCACCCGGTGCTCACCTTCGTCGGCGGGTACGAGGAGAAGCAGGTCGCCGCCGCCGTCCGCCGCGAGCTGCTGCGTGAGGGCCAGGTCTTCTACGTGCACAACAAGGTCGACTCGATCGACCGGACGGCGGCCAAGCTCCGCGAGCTCGTCCCCGAGGCCCGGATCGCCGTGGCCCACGGCAAGATGGGCGAGCACCTCCTCGAGCAGGTCATCGTCGACTTCTGGGAGAAGCGCTTCGACGTCCTGGTGTGCACGACGATCGTCGAGACCGGTCTCGACATCTCCAACGCGAACACCCTGATCCTCGAGCGCGCGGACCGGTTCGGGCTGTCGCAGCTGCACCAGCTGAGGGGCCGGGTCGGCCGTGGTCGCGAGCGCGCCTACGCGTACTTCCTGTACCCGCCGGAGAAGCCGCTCACCGACACCGCCCACGACCGGCTGGCCACGATCGCCTCCAACACCGACCTCGGGTCGGGCATGCAGGTGGCGATGAAGGACCTCGAGATCCGCGGGGCGGGGAACCTCCTCGGCGGCGAGCAGTCCGGCCACATCGCCGGCGTCGGCTTCGACCTCTACGTGCGGATGGTCGGCGAGGCCGTCGCGGAGTTCCGCGGCGACCGCGAGCACGAGCAGCTGCCGGAGATGAAGATCGAGCTGCCGATCGACGCGCACCTGCCGCACGACTACGTCCCGCACGAGCGGCTGCGGCTCGAGGCGTACCGCAAGCTCGCGGCCGCCGACACCGAGGAGTCGGTCGACGAGGTCGTCGGCGAGCTGCAGGACCGCTACGGCGACCTGCCGGAGCCCGTGCTCAACCTGGTGCACGTGGCCCGGTTCCGCGTCTACGCCCGGGCGGCCGGGGTCGCCGAGGTCAGCGCGCAGGGCAGCCTGGTGCGGTTCGCGCCGGTGGAGCTCAAGGACTGGCAGGACGCCCGGCTGCGGCGGATGCATCCGCGCTCGCTGGTGAAGCCGGCGGTGCGCACCGTGCTGGTGCCTGCACCGCGCACGGCCAGGGTCGGCGGTCAGCCGCTGCGCGACACCGCGCTGCTGGACTGGTGCCGTCGGTTCATCTTCGACATCCTCCTCGACGACCCGTCGTCCGCCAAGCTCAGGGCATGAGCGGCTCGCTCGCCCTGGTGACGCTCGGGGAGCGTTGCCCCGCAGGCGTTCTCACCGCTGCCGCCTGGGACGCCCTACGCGCGGCCGAGCAGGTGCTGTTGGCCGACGGTCTGGACGAGGACTGGCGCGAGGCGCTCGACCGGGCCCAGGTCGTGCTCACTGCCACTCCGCCCGGCGGGGTCGACGTCGAGACCCTGCTGCAGCGTGCGGCAGAGGGGCGGCGGCTGGCCCTGCTCGGGCCGCTGGCGGCGCCCGCCAGCGAGACCATCACGCGGGACCTGCTGCGCCGCAGCGGTTCCGGTCTGCCTGCGCCCCAGGTGGAGGTCGTGCTCGGCTCGTGGGACCCGGCCGGAGCCGCCCTGCTCGAGCTGGTCGAGGTGATGGACCGGCTGCGTTCGCCCGGCGGCTGCCCGTGGGACGCGGAGCAGACCCACGAGTCGCTGCTGCCCTACGCCCTCGAGGAGGCGTTCGAGCTGGTCGAGGCGGTCGAGCTCGGTGACCGGGCGCACCTGGTGGAGGAGCTCGGCGACCTGCTGCTGCAGGTCGTCTTCCACGCCCGGGTGGCGCAGGAGCACCCGGACTCCCCGTTCGACGTCGACGACGTCGCAGCGGGGATCGTGGCCAAGCTGCGGCGTCGGCACCCGCACGTCTTCGGTGACGCGGACGCCCCGACGGCCGCGCACGTCGAGGCCAGCTGGGACCGGATCAAGGCCGAGGAGAAGGGCCGCGCCTCGGTGCTCGACGGAGTGCCGGTCGCGATGCCCGCGCTCGCCCGCGCGCACAAGCTGGTCGGACGCGTCGAGCGCGCGGGTCTCGACGTCGCCCTCCCGGACGGCGGCGGCCACGGCGACCGCATCCTGCGCGAGGTCGCCGCGGCCCGCGCGGACGGCCAGGAGGCCGAGCAGCAGACCCGGGAGGCGTTGCGGCGGTACGAGACCCGGGCCCGCGCGGCCGAGGCGGGCTTGCCGCAGCCCGAGACGCACCTGCGGTCGATCGCGCCGGGCATGGACCCCGACGTCGTGGCGGCCGTCGACGCCCGCCTCGCCGCCGTGGCCGCTGAGCACGGCGTGGCGGTGCCGCTCGCGATCGAGAGCGGCAGCCGCGCCTGGGGCTTCCCCTCTCCCGACTCCGACTACGACTGCCGCTTCCTCTTCGTGCGCCCCGCGCCCGACTACCTGTCGCCGTGGCTCGCGCGCGACGTGATCGAGACCCCGCTCGACGCCGTGCTCGACGTCGGCGGCTGGGACGTGCGCAAGGCGCTGCAGCTGCTCGTGAAGGGCAACGCCGCGGTGCTGGAGTGGCTCCGGTCGCCGATCGCGTACGACGTCGACCCGGCGTTCCGCGACGTCCTGCTGGCGCTGGCGGACGAGGTGGCCGACCGCGACGCCGTGCGCCGGCACCACCACCACGTGGCCCTCGGCCAGCGCGAGCCGCTGGGCGACGGCACCGGCGTCCCGCTGAAGCGGGTGTTCTACGCGCTGCGCCCGGCCGTGACGCTGCGGTGGCTGCGCGAGCACCCCGGCAGCACCGTCGCGCCGATGGACCTGCCGACGCTGATGGCGCAGGTGGAGGTCGCCGACGACGTCCGCGCCGCCGTCGACGAGGCCGTGGCCCGCAAGGCCCTGACCCGCGAGCTCGGCACCGGCGACGTCCCGGCACCGCTCCTGGCGCTGATCGACGACGAGCTCGGCCGCCACGACGACCTGACCCCGGACCCGCCCGACCCTGCACCGGCGCGGGCCCGGGCGGCGGCGGTGTTCCGCGAGGTCGTCGACCGCTGGGGCGCCGCGGTGGGGCTCAGCTGATCCAGCCCGCCGCCGAGAGGTGGTCGAGCACCAGCTGCACCGACTCGTGGCGTCCGGTCGTCGAGGTGTCGACCGACAGGTCCGCGTCCTCCGGGACCTCGTAGGGCGAGGAGATCCCGGTGAAGTCGGGGATCTCGCCGGCGCGGGCGCGGGCGTAGAGGCCCTTGAGGTCTCTCGCCTCGCAGACCTCGAGCGGCGTCGAGACGTGGACGAGGAGGAAGCCGGACTCCTTCTCGACCTCGGCGCGGATGTCGGCGCGGGTCTGCGCGAAGGGCGCGATCGGGGAGCAGATCGCGACGCCGCCGTGAGCGGCGACCTGCGCGGCCACCCAGCCGATCCGCCGCACGTTCGTCTCCCGCCCGGCGCGGTCGAAGCCGAGTCCGGACGAGAGCAGGCGGCGCACGACGTCCCCGTCGAGCAGCGAGACCGTCCGATCGGACTCGGTGACGAGCCGGTCTGCCAGATCGCGCGCCACGGTGGACTTGCCGGAGCCCGACAGCCCGGTGAACATCACGACCAGGCCGCGCCGGCTCCGGGGCGGACGCCAGCGGCGCAGCACCCCGGCGGTCGCCTCGTCGAGCCCGTCGACAGGAGTGTCGACCGCGGCGGTCAGGAGAGCCGTGACGGCGTCGAGCCAGCGCCGTCCGCCGGGGCCGGCGCCGCCGACCACCTGGGCGTGCCCCGCGCCGAGGCGCTCGAGCAGGCCGGTGACCAGGGCGACGTCGGTCAGGTCGTCGCGCAGGTGGAGGGGCGCGACGCGGACGTCGCCCACCAGGCCGGACCGCCTCAGGAGGTCCCGTCCCACGGCGGCGGCCGTCCGCGCCGGCAGGTGGTGAGCGAGGTCGCCGCCCTCCGGGACCAGGACCAGCGGTGGCCCGGGCAGCTCGCCGGCCGACCTGACGAACTCGTCCACCACAGGGGCGTCGTCGTCGACGGGCGCCCTCAGCAGGACGAGCACGGCACGGTCCGCCGCGTCGTCGACCGCGCCGTCGCCGTCGAGGTGCAGGGCGAGCGACGCCAGCGGACGGGACTCGCGGACGCGTCGACGACCGACGTGCGCGAGGAGGACGTCGGAGCGAGCCGGGTCGGGCTCCAGCACGTCGACCTGCGCGAGGGGTGTGTGCTCGACGTCGCGCAGCACGAAGGGCGGCTGCCGGTCGGCGACGTCGGCGGCGCGCAGCGCGACGACGACATCACCTGGGTCCCCACCCCGGCCGGTGGCGTCGTGGAGGGCGCCGCCGAGCAGGTGCGCACGTGGCAGCGCGCGGCCGAGGGCCAGGTCGAGGTCGCACGCCTGGGCCACCGTCAGGACGAGACCGTCGTCCGCGCCGGGACCGGGTGCGGGGGCTGTCATGTCGTCGGGTCTCCGCGGTGATCGGGTGCGTACGACGTGCCGTCGCGGGCTCGTCCGTTGCCGCCCCGGACTCTAACGGTGGGGCCGGGCGGCACGAGCCCTTTCCGTGCGGAGGCGACCGGACGGCGCAACGAGGGTGTCCGCATGCCGGAGCGCCTGAGCGTCGGGGCAGGGTGCCGCGTCTAGGCTCGGCACCGACGAGTGCCCACCCAGCGCACCCACCAGACAGGAGCTCCCCGTGGCCATCATCGAGGCCGTCGGCGCCCGCGAGATCCTCGACTCGCGCGGCAACCCCACCGTCGAGGTCGAGGTCGCCCTCGACGACGGCACCATCTCCCGTGCCGCCGTCCCGTCCGGAGCCTCCACCGGCGCCTTCGAGGCGGTCGAGCGCCGCGACGGCGACGACTCCCGCTACCTCGGCAAGGGCGTCCAGGACGCCGTCGAGGCCGTCCTCGACACGATCGGCCCCAAGCTGGTCGGGTTCGACGCCCACGAGCAGCGGCTGGTCGACCAGGAGATGCTCGACCTCGACGGCACCGACAACAAGGGCTCGCTCGGCGCGAACGCGATCCTCGGCGTCTCGCTCGCCGTGGCCAAGGCCGCCGCGGAGTCGTCGCGGCTGCCGCTGTTCCGCTACCTCGGCGGCCCGAACGCGCACGTGCTGCCCGTCCCGATGATGAACATCCTCAACGGCGGCGCCCACGCCGACTCCGGCGTCGACATCCAGGAGTTCATGGTCGCCCCGATCGGCGCGCCCACCTTCAAGGAGGCGCTGCGCTGGGGGGCCGAGATCTACCACTCCCTCAAGTCGGTGCTGAAGAAGGAGGGGCTGGCCACCGGGCTCGGCGACGAGGGTGGTTTCGCGCCGTCGGTGCCGAGCAACCGCGAGGCCCTCGAGCTGATCGCACGAGCCGTCGACAAGGCCGGCTACGCGCTGGGGTCCGACGTCGCGCTGGCCCTCGACGTCGCGGCCACCGAGTTCTACGCGGACGGCGCCTACACCTTCGAGGGCCAGCAGCGCACGGCCGCGGAGATGACGGCGTACTACGCCGAGCTGCTCGACGCGTTCCCGATGGTGAGCCTCGAGGACCCGCTGGCCGAGGACGACTGGGACGGGTGGAAGGCCCTCACCGCCGAGCTCGGCGGTCGCGTCCAGGTGGTCGGCGACGACCTGTTCGTCACCAACCCGACCCGGCTGGCGCGCGGCATCACCGAGGGCGCAGCGAACTCGATGCTGGTGAAGGTCAACCAGATCGGTTCTCTCACCGAGACCCTCGACGCCGTGGCCCTGGCGCACCGCAACGGCTACAGCTGCATGATGAGCCACCGCTCCGGCGAGACCGAGGACACCACGATCGCCGACCTCGCGGTGGCCACCGACTGCGGCCAGATCAAGACCGGCGCCCCGGCGCGGTCCGAGCGGGTGGCGAAGTACAACCAGCTGCTCCGCATCGAGGAGGAGCTCGACGACGCCGCCCGCTACGCCGGCGCCGGCGCCTTCCCGCGCTTCACCGTCACGGACGCCCAGGACTGACGGACGCAGGACGGACACCGTGGCGAGCCGCCGGCCGACGCACCCGAGGACCACGCGGTCCCCGGGCGCGCAGGCGCGCGGCCGCCGCCCGGGCGAGAGGGCCCGGCAGCCGCGGGTGGCCGGACGCCCTCCGCGCGTCGCGACGCCACCGCGCGGACTGTCCCGCCGGGCCGCCGTGATGGCGGTGCTGCTGCTCGTGGTGGCCACCGCGATGTCACCGTTCGTGCGCGCGCTGGTGGCCCAGCAGAGCCGGATCGCGGCCCTGGAGGCCGACGTCGCCGAGCGCGAGAACCGGGTGAGCGAGCTCGACGCCGAGCTCGCGCGCTGGGACGACCCCGCGTTCGTCATCGCGCAGGCGCGGCAGCGCTTCACCTACGTGATGCCCGGCGAGGTGGGCTACGTCGTCCTGGACGACCCCGCCGCCACCGACCCCGCCGAGGACCCCACGGGCGCTGCGGCCGAAGAGGTCTCGCACGCGTCCGGGTCGTGGTTCGGCGCGCTCTGGACGTCGGTGCAGGTGGCCGGCGACGCGCCGGGCGCCGAGGGTGCTGACGGGTCCGGCGGCGAACCGGCCGGCGAGAAGCCCGAGGGGCCACCGGCCACCACCCCCGCCCCGGCACCCGAGGTGAGCGGGGAACCGTGAGCCAGGGGCACCACCCGGGTCGCGCGGTCGACGAGCCGATGCGCCGGGCCGACTCCGACGACGTCGCCGCCCAGCTCGGCCGGCGGCTGCGGGGCGAGCACACCGCGGCGCACCGGTGCACCTGCGGCGCCGTCGACGTCGTCCGCACGGCACCCCGGCTGGACGACGGCACGCCGTTCCCCACCACGTACTACCTCACCTGCCCTCGGGCGACGGGGGCGGTGAGCACCTTGGAGTCGCTGGGGCTGATGCGCGAGATGACCGAGCGGCTGGGGGCGGACGAGGACCTCGCCGCCGCCTACCGCGCCGCCCACGAGCAGTACCTGGCGCGCCGTGCCGAGCTCGGTGACGTGCCGGAGATCGAGGGCGTCTCGGCCGGCGGCATGCCAGACCGCGTCAAGTGCCTGCACGTCCTCGTCGCCCACTCGCTCGCGGCCGGACCCGGCGTGAACCCGTTGGGGGACGAGGCGATCGACGCGCTCGAGGACTGGGGCGCACGCGGACGGTGCGTGTGAGCGGGTCGGTCAGGCGGGTGGCCGCGTTCGACTGCGGCACCAACTCGCTGCGGCTGCTGGTGGCCGACGTCGACGGCGACCGGCTCACCGACGTCGTGCGCACGATGGAGGTGGTGCGGCTCGGCCAGGGCGTCGACCGCACGGGCCGGATCAGCGACGAGGCGATGGTGCGCACGCTCGCGGTGGCCCGCCGCTACGGCGCCACCTGCGACGAGCTCGGCGTGGTGGCCCGACGGTTCGTCGCCACCTCGGCGAGCCGCGACGCCTCCAACGCGGGCGACTTCGTGGCCGGCGTGCGCGAGGCCCTCGGCATCGACCCGGAGGTGATCACGGGCCAGGAGGAGGCCGCGCTGTCGTTCCGTGGCGCCACCTCCGGGGTCTCGGGGGAGGGGCCGTACTGCGTGGTCGACCTCGGCGGCGGCTCCACCGAGCTGGTGCTCGGCGACGTCGGCGCCTCGGGTTCGGCTGTGTCGCAGGCGTTCTCGATAGACGTCGGTTGCGTGCGGATGACCGAGCGGCACCTGCACGGCGACCCGCCCACGCCGGCCGAGGTGGCCGCCGCCACGGCTGACGTCGAGGCCGCCCTCGACGAGGCGGTGCGTCACGTCGAGCTGGCCCGCACCCGCACGCTGGTCGGGGTCGCCGGCTCGGTCACCACCGTCACCGCGCACGCGCTGCGGCTGACCCGGTACGACCCGGCGGCCATCCACGGCGCCGTGCTGCCCGTCGCCGACGTCCTCGCTGCGTGCGACGACCTGCTCACCATGACCCGGACCGACCGAGCGGCGCTGGGGTTCATGCACCCCGGTCGCGTCGACGTCATCGGCGCTGGGGCGCTGGTCTGGTCGCGCGTCGTCCGCCGCGCCGCCGACCTCGCCGGCGTCACCGAGGTCGTCACCAGCGAGCACGACATCCTCGACGGCATCGCCCTCAGCCTCGCCTGACCGGGCGCCTGCCGCCCTGCTCGTCCCACCACCCCCGTTGCTCGCCGTACCCACACGTCCTGCGTCTGGGTAGGGGTGTTGCCGCTTAGCGGCGAGGTGTCGTGATGAGTGGTCGCGGCGTTGTTGCAGGATCGTGGGTTTCTGGGAGGCATCGCGAGGGGTTGTCGACGGTAGGCGGGTCGGCTGGTGGGCATCTGCGCGCCGCAGGCGGGTGAGTGGTTCGTGATGCTGGCGGGATGTCACCGCTGGTGCTGGTCGAGCCGTCGTTGAGGTACCTGTCGTTGATCGAGCGGGAGGAGATCGCTGTCCTGCTCGCGGCCGGCTGCAGCGTGCGAGCGATCTCCCGGCAGCTGACGGGCGCCCTCGACGGTCAGTCGGGAGATCCACCGCAACAGCCGGCGCGCGTTGATCGGGCACTACTGGACCAATCGGTCCTCACCAGCGCGCGGGCGGGTCCGCAGCATCTGCCGGACTACCGCGCGGTCCGGCCAGCAGCGGGCCGAGCGGATGGCCCGGCGCCCGAAGGTGGCCAAGCTCGCCGCGCACGAGCGGCTGCGCCGATACGTCCAGGACAAGCTGGTCGGGCGGCAGTGCTGGTCACCGGAGCAGATCGCGGCCCGGGTCCGGGTCGACTTCCCCGACGATGAACGGATGCGGATCAGTCACGAGGCGATCTACCAGTCCCTCTACGTTCAGGGCCGCGGCGCGCTGCGCAGGAGCTGACGGTCTGCCTGCGCACCGGTCGGGCGGTGCGCAAGCCCCGCCGCCGTGCCGGTGCCCGCCGCACCGGACGATCCCGGCCGGCTGATGATCAGCCAGCGCCCGGCCGAGATCGCCGACCGCGCCGTGCCAGGGCACTGGGAGGGCGACCTGATCCTGGGCACCGCGGCCAGGTCCGCGATCGGGACCCTGGTCGAACGCAGCACCGGTACGTGATGCTGCTGCACCTGCCGGCGACCACGCCGCGAGACGTGCGCGAGGCGATCGCCGCGACGATCGTGGACCTGCCGAGCACCTGCGCCGCTCCTGACCTGGGACCAGGGCAGCGAACTGGCCCAGCACGCCAGCTGCGGATCGACACCGACCTGGACATCTACTTCTGCGACCGCACAGCCCTGGCACGCGGCAGCACGAGAACACACGGGCTGCTGCGCCAGTACTTCGAAGGGCACCGACCTGGCCGTCACGACCGCGACGCCTCGACCGCGTCGCCGCCGCCCTGAACGGGCGACACGCAAGACTCCTGGCGCACCCCCGCCGAAGCCCTCAACGACCTACTCTCGGCACACCACTACCACCGTTGCGACGACCGGCTGATCCGCGCCGACCGTGTGGAGGGGGGAGGGGGGGAGGGGGGGGGGGGGGAGGGGGGAGGCGCGGTGGGGGTGCGTGAGTGGAGCGGCGCGGCGCGGTGGGGTGCGGCGGTAACGTACGGCACGCGCTGCGGCTGACCGGTACGACCCGGCGGCATGCACGGCGCGTGCTGCCCGTCGCCGACGTGCTCGCTGCGTGCGACGACCTGCTCGCCATGACCCGGACCGACCGAGCGGCGCTGGGGTTCATGCACCCCGGTCGCGTCGACGTCATCGGCGCTGGGGCGCTGGTCTGGTCGCGCGTCGTCCGCCGCGCCGCCGACCTCGCCGGCGTCACCGAGGTCGTCACCAGCGAGCACGACATCCTCGACGGCATCGCCCTCAGCCTCGCCTGACCGGGCGCCTGCCGCCCTGCTCGTCCCACCACCCCCGTTGCTCGCCGTACCCACACTTCTGCGCCGACCCGTGTGGGTACGGCGAGCAAAGGGCCGGCTGGTCGGTGCCGAACAGCGGTGTGTCGCGCGACGCGGTACCGCGCTGTCCGTAGTACCGTGCGACCCACGAGACCACACGGGTGCGAGACGAGGGACGGCCGATGGACACGACCCAGCTGTTGAAGGGGGTGCTCGACGTCGCGGTGCTGGCCGTGGTGGCCCGCGAGGACGGCTACGGCTACGACGTCGTGCGCCGGCTGCGCGCTGCGGGGCTGGAGGAGGTGGGTGACGCGTCGGTGTACGGGACGCTGCGCCGGCTGTACTCCGCCGGCGCGCTGACGAGCTACGTGGTGCCCTCCGAAGAGGGACCGCACCGCAAGTACTACGGCATCAACCGCCAGGGTCAGGCGATGCTCGACGAGCAGCGGATCTCCTGGAAGCAGTTCTCCCAGACCATGTCCCAGCTGCTCGAGCCCGCGGAGGTCCGCTCATGAGCTCCCCCACCGTCAACCCCGTCGCCTGGCACGAGGCCAGCTCCTACGCCACGGCCGTCCGGCGGCACCTCGACGACCTGCCGCCCGACGTCGTCGAGGAGCTCACCGGCGGTCTCGAGGCCGACCTGCTCGACCAGGCCACCGAGTCGTCCGACCCGCTGGCCGGACGCCTCGGCGACCCCGCCGGGTACGCCGCGGAGCTGCGCGCCGCGGCCGGCCTCGCCCCGCGCACTCGCCGCACCGGGAGAAGGTCGGGACGACCTGGCGCCGGAACTGGGACGAGAACCTTGCGGCCCTGCGGCTGCAACCCTGGTGGCCGACCGCGGAGTCCGTCGCCGTGCAGCTGCGGCCGGTGTGGTGGGTCGTTCGTGCGTGGGTCGCCTTCCAGCTGGTCGACCAGCTGGGCGCCGGACGTGGCGGTGCGGTGCCGTCGTCGTTCGGCGAGTGGCTGCTGCTGCTGGCGTTCGTCGCGGGGTCGGTCGCGCTCGGACGCGGGCTGTGGTCCCGCTGGTCGGGGCGGCGGGTCGCGCTGGTCATCGGCAACTCCTTCGCCGCGCTGTGCCTCGTCCCGGTCCTCTCAGCGGCCAACGATGCGCCGACGTCGTGGAGCGAGCCGACATACGCCGAGGCCATCGGGGGCGGCCTGGTGCTCGACGGCGAGACCGTCACGAACGTGTTTCCCTACGGCCCGGACGGCGAGCCGCTGGAGGGCGTCACGCTGCTCGACCAGGACGGCGACCCGCTGGCGGTCGGCACCGACGCCCTGCCCGGCGGCGACGAGTACGACTCGAACGGCCGGATCCGCGTGCAGGTGCCGAACTGGACCGAGGACGGCGACCAGACCTGGAACGTGTTCCCGATGGGGACCGCGCTCGTCGACGCCGAGGAGTTCTACGCCGACTGGTACTCCGGCGCGGACATGCCCGGCTCGGCGCTGCGCCCGCCCTACCGCTCGTTCGACGAGGCGACCCTGCCGCGGTTGCGGGTGCCGTCGGTGCTGGTCGACCCGTCGCGGTCGCTGCGGTCCACGCCGTCGCCGCGGTCGAGCGAGGGGGCGAGTGCACCGGCACCGACGACGAGCGCGCCGACGTCCGCCGCGCCCACCACGCCGGGTGCGGTCGTCCCGCCGACCGCTCCGACCGTGCCGTCCGTCACGACCACGCCGTAGCTGTCAGGCCAGACGCTCTGCCAGCCAGCGCATCTCGGCGCCGGCTCACGGTCACCGCGCGGGGGCGGGCAGCCAGCGCACCACGGCCGCGCCGAGCAGCACCGTGACGGCGGCGAGCACCGCCACCGGCAGCGCCACCTGGTCGTCGGGGGATCCGACGGCGAAGCCGAGGTACACCGCGACCGCGAGCAGCTCGGCGAGCACGTTCGAGGCCGAGGTCACGGTGGCGCGCGCACCGTGCTGGATGCTGTCCTGCAGCCGCACGTCGCTCACCACGATCGCCGTCTGCAGCAACCCGTAGCCGAGCGCGAGCGGGACGACGCCCACCGGGTGACCGGCCAGCGCGCCCACCAGCAGCAGCACGCCGGCCACCGAGACGCCGGCGCCGATCCGTCGGCTGGTCCAGGACGATGCGCGCTCGGCCACCGCCCCGCCGGCGGCCTGGGCCACGGTGACCAGCGTGAGCAGCAGCGGGATCGTCACGAGCGTGGCGCCCTGCTGCCCGAGCAGCAGGCCGAAGTACTCGTCGAACGCGAGCAGTCCGAGCAGGGTGGCGCTCGCGAGCACGGCACCGCGGACGACCTGCGACGACGTCGTCTCGCGCAGACCCGTGCGCAGCGCGAGCCACCACGACCGCCACGCGTGGCCGGCCCGGGCCCGGGCCCGGACGGCGGCCGGGGCGCGCTCGTGCCCGGCCAGCTCGTCCGCGTCGTCCTCGTCGACGTCGTCGATCTCGGCGGCGGAGATCACCGGCGGGGCGGACGGCAGCGAGGCCGAGATCACGAGCAGGACGAGGCAGACCCCGACGCTGACCCACCCGGTGAGCGCGTACCCGCCGACGGCGACCAGGGGTGCGGCGGCCAGGGTCGCGAACGCCATCCCGGCCAGCGAGAGCGTCGTACCGAGACCCATCACCCGCGCGTACCGGTGCCGGGCGCCGACGGCCGCGAGCTCGTCGTAGGCCAGCGCCTGGAACGTGCCGGACGACAGCGCGCCGGACAGGCCCCACAGGACGAACCCCGCGGCGAACCCGCCGAACGAGGGGAACAGCACCCAGCACGAGAACGCGGCGGCGTACACGACCGCCCCGAGGCAGAGCAGGCCGCGGCGCGACACGGTGTCGGCCCAGGCGCCCGAGGGCACCTCCAGGACGATGCCCACCGCCGACCACAGCACGAACAGCAGCGAGATCTGGGCGGTGCTCAGCCCGGCGTCGGCGAACAGCAGCGCGTACACCGGGAAGACCGGCATGCACTCCTCGACCGCCTGCCACGCGAGCAGCCGTCGTTCCAGGCTGCGGGAGGAGGGCGCTCCGGAGGGCTCAGCGATGGGTCAAGGTCCGTGGCCGTGGGTGCTCATGCCGCCACGCTCGCCGCACCGGGCCGCCCGCGTCAAGCACGTTCGCGTCTCCCGGCCGACCACTAGCGTGTCGCCCGTGTCCCGCCCGCCCGTCGCCCGCGACGCCGTCCAGGTGGTGCTCCGGGCCAGGAGCGCGCGGACGCTCGACGTCCTCGACGAACGGGTCTCGGTGTGCCGGGCCTGCCCGCGGCTGGTCGCCTGGCGCGAGGAGGTCGCCGCCGTCAAGCGCCGCGCGTTCGCCGACCAGACCTACTGGGGCAGACCGGCTCCTGGTTTCGGCGACCCCGAGGCGCACCTGCTGGTCCTCGGTCTCGCCCCGGCCGCGCACGGTGCCAACCGCACCGGTCGGGTGTTCACCGGCGACCGGTCCGGCGACTGGCTGTTCGCCGCGCTGCACCGGGCGGGGTACGCGAACCAGCCGACGAGCACCCACCTCGACGACGGCCTCGCCCTCACCGGCGCCCGCGTGGTGGCGGCCGTCCGGTGCGCCCCACCGGCCAACGCGCCGACGCCCGCCGAGCGCGACACCTGCGCACCCTGGCTCGACCGCGAGGTGCAGCTGCTGCCGCACCTGCGAGTCGTCCTGGCCCTCGGCGGGTTCGCCTGGGGCGCGGCGCTCGACCTGGCCCGGCGGCGCGGTTGGCAGGTGCCGCGCCCGCAGCCGCGGTTCGGGCACGCGGCCGTCGCCGTCCTCGAGCGGGTGGGGCAGGAACCGGTCCACCTGGTCGGCAGCTTCCACGTCAGCCAGCAGAACACCTTCACCGGACGGCTCACCGAGGCGATGCTGGACGACGTCCTGGCCACCGCGCGGCGGCTCGGGACGACGTAGGCTCGCCGCGATCGTCGACGGCACAGCGCGAGCCCCTGTAGCCCAACGGCAGAGGCAGGCGCCTTAAAAGCGCTTCAGTGCGGGTTCGAGTCCCGCCAGGGGTACAGACGGGCAGGCGCCTCAACAGCGCGTCGTGCGGGTTCGAGTCCCGCCAGGGGTACAGACGGGCAGGCGCCTCAACAGCGCGCGCTGCGGGTTCGAGTCCCGCCAGGGGTACAGAGTCGGGAACGCGCGTGCGCGCCTCGCCGTTATCCTCGGTGAGACGAGCGCCAGAGCGGCGCGTGCTCAGGAGGAGTCATGCAGAGCAAGAACCCCGTGTTCGCCCGGCGGCAGGAGTTCTCCGGGCGTCCGCAGCAGCAGCCTCAGTACGCCCAGTTCGGCCAGCCCGGCCAGTACACCCCGCAGGGCGCGTACTCGCCGCAGCAGCTCGACGAGATGTACCAGCGGCCCGCCGCCGGCCCGGTGCAGACCGGCCGGATGACCTACGACGACGTCGTGGTGCGCACCGCCATCCTCTTCGGCGTGCTGCTGGTCACCGCTGCAGCCACCTGGCTGCTCGCCCCGCCGGCCCTGCTGTTCCCGCTCTGGATCGGCGCCATGTTCGTCGGCCTCGGCATCGGCCTGGTCATCGCGTTCAGCAAGACGATCCGTCCGCCGCTGATGCTCGTGTACGCCGCGGTCGAGGGCGTGTTCATCGGCGCGATCAGCTTCTTCCTCGAGTCGTTCTACGACGGCATCGTCATCCAGGCCGTCCTCGGCACGCTCGGCGCCTTCGTCGCGATGCTGATCGCCTACAAGGTCAAGGCGATCCGCGCGACGCCGAAGTTCACCCGGTTCCTCATCATCGCCACCATCGGGTACGCCGCGTTCTCGCTGATCCACTTCTTCGCGGTGATGGTGTTCGGCGTGCAGAGCGTGTACACGATGGGCGCCCTCGGCATCGGCATCAGCATCCTCGGTGTGGCCCTCGCCTCGCTCAACCTGATCCTCGACTTCGACTACATCGACCGCGGTGTGCAGCAGGGCCTTCCGCAGCAGTACTCCTGGCTCGCGGCCTACGGCCTGCTGGTCACGCTGGTGTGGCTCTACATCGAGATCCTGCGCCTGATCGCGATCCTGCGCGGCAGCGACTGACGCCAGGACCGACGAGTCAGGTCCGACGGTGATCGCACCGACCACCGACGACGACGACCCGGCGCGCGAGCTGCGCCGGGTCGTCGACCGTCTGTCGGGTCTGACGCCGGAGCGGGCAGAGCGCCCCGGGCCGGACGGCAGGTCGCCGGCCGCGCTCGTGCGCGCCGAGCTCGACGCCCTGGCCTCCGACGCGGCCCGGCGGCGTGGCGACGACCACCACGACGTCCCGGTGCTGCGCCCTCATGCCCTCGGCGACCAGCTGACGGTGCTCGCGCGCGAGGCGCTCGCGGCCGGTGCGCCCGCACCCGAGGTCGCCGGACGGCTCGCCGCGCTCCGGCGCGCTCTCTGAGACCACGATCGGGTCGTCTGGTCACACCGCGCACCCTGGTGCCAGGGTGTGGTGCCATGGGGAGCGAGGGCGCGAGGAACGCGTCATGAGCGTCTGGCGTACAAGTTCATCGAGCAGTCGATCGAGGACACCGACGATCCCGAGTACCAGCTGAAGAAGCGGCTGACGTGGCTCGACCTCACCGTGTTCGGGGTCGGGGTGGTCATCGGTGCCGGCATCTTCACCCTCACCGGTCGCGCGGCCCAGGCGTACGCGGGCCCCGGCATCGTCCTCTCGTTCGTCTACGGGTACCGGCGCTCCCGGCTGGACACCGGCGGGTCCGCCCCGGGCCCGAAGGCGGGTGCCAGCAGCACGACGCTCTGAGGCACCCACCCGCCCGGCCGGTCGGGTCAGGTAGCGGTCAGCGGGTGGCGAGCGCCCCGTCGAGCGCGGCGCGAACGGCGTCGAGGGGTCTGGTGGTCGGGCGCCCGACGAGACGGGACAGCTCGCCCGAGTCCGTGCGCAGGTCTCCTGCGGCGATCCCGCGGTCGGAGTCGGCGAGGATCTCGGCGTAGCCGCGGGGGAGGCCGGCCTGCTCGAGCAGGTCGGCGTAGGCGTCCTGCGGGAGGTCCTGGTAGACCACCTCGCGCCCGGACGCCGCCGCGACGTCGGCCGCCAGCTCGGCCAGGGTGAAGGCGGTGTCGCCGCCCAGCTCGTAGGTGCCGGTGGTGACGGCCTCGTCGGCGAGGACGACGGCAGCGGCGGCGGCGTAGTCGGCCCGGGTGGCGCCGCTGACGCGCCCGTCGCCGGCCGCACCCACCAGGACGCCGCGCTCGAGCGTCCCGGCGAGCTGGGCGGTCCAGTTCTCCAGGTACCAGGAGTTGCGCAGCAGCACGGTCGGCAGCGCGGACTCCTCCAGCAGCCGCTCGGTCGCCAGGTGCTCCTCGGCGAGGACGAGCGACGACGCACTCGCGTTGACGATGCTGGTGTACAGGATCGTCGAGACGCCCTGCGCTGCAGCGGCGTCGATCACGTTGCGGTGCTGCGGCACCCGCTGGCCGACGACGCTGGACGACACCAGCAGCAGACGGTCCACGCCGGCGAAGGCGGCGGTGAGCGAGGCCGGCTCGTCGTAGTCGGCGTGGCGCACGACCACGCCACGCGCGGCGAGGTCGGCGACGGACGAGGTGTCGCGGGCGGTGGCGACGACGTCGCCGGGGGCGACGCCGCGGACGAGCAGCTCCTCGACGACGAGGCGTCCGAGGTGCCCGCTGGTGCCGGTGACGAGCAGGGAGGTCATGGTGGGTCCTTCCGCAGGTGGAGGTCGGTACGTCCGGCCCAACCGGCCTGCGGCACCCATGCTTCCCAGCAGTTAGTACCCACTTTGAAGTAAGGTACGCACATGAAGGTGAGTACCCTGCGTGCGCAGTTCCCCGGCGGCGTCTTCCCGAGCGGCTGCCCGAGCCGGGTGCTGCTCGACCACGTCACCAGCAAGTGGGGCGTGCTGGTGCTGCTCGCGCTGGCCGAGGGCGAGCCGCTGCGCTGGAGCGAGCTGCGCCGCCGCGCCGAGGGTGTCAGCGAGAAGATGCTGGCCCAGACCCTGCGCACCCTCGAGGCCGACGGTCTGGTGCACCGCGACGCCAAGCCGGTCGTACCGCCGCACGTCGAGTACTCGCTCACCCCGCTCGGCGTGGGCCTGGCCGAGCGGATGGTGCCGCTGATGGAGTGGGTCGGCGCGCACGCCGAGCAGGTCGTGGGCGCTGCCGCGCGCTGATCTGGCCGTGGGGAGGCTGAGCGCGCTCAGGGCAGGCCGAGGTCGTCGGCCAGCACCTGCAGGTGCCGCTCGAACAGGGCGTGCCCGTCCCGCGGGCCGGGTTGATCCCGGTGGGCGTGCTGGAAGCCGTCGGCGCCGTGCACCGCGGCACCCGCGAGCTGGTCGAGGTGGGCTTCCAGTTCCGCCGGCCGGTCAGCGCGCCCGCGAGGGCTTCAGCGGGTCTTCAGCGGTCGGCCGCAGAGTTCACGCACCAGCCCGGAGAACCCGCAGCCAGACCTGAGGAGCGAGCACCATGGACACCTCGACCGGCACCATCGACAGCGACCGCACCCCCGCCACGACCCGGCCCGCGGACGGCACCGTGGACGGCGAGGGCCCGGGCCGACGGTTCCCGTGGCTGCGCCGGCTCGGGGGCGTCCTGCTCGTGCTGGCCGCGACGGTCGGTCTGGCCGCTCCGGCGCAGGCCTACATCCCGCCCGGACCACAGACCTACGCCGGCCCTCCCGCGACGTTCACCGTGTCGATGTCCTGCTGGTCGGGACAGATCCAGCTGACGCCCATGGCGGCCGTGCAGAGCGGCTACACGAACGGTCAGTACGTCACCTACCGGTACGCGCTGTGGAGCAACAGGGGGCACCGGGGCGCGACGAGCGGGTGGTCGAGCCCCGAGCTGCAGCCGTACTCGACCGTGAGCATGGGCAGCACCTACCTCTACGCGCGGACCCCCCTGGCCACCGCGAACATCCCGGCCACCCGCGGGACCTACTGGGAGGTCGCCGTGCAGGTCGGCTGGTACGCCCCCGGCTACGGGTACATCTACTCGCCGTGGAGGTCGGTCGACGGCCACCAGAGCGGCTTCATCAGCCCGTACCCCTACAGCGGGTCGAAGCCCTGCAACACCTGACGGCCCGGCAGGCGCTCGCGGTGGGTCCGACCTCGGTCGGACCCACCGGCGCGTCCGGGAGCGTCAGCTGAGCCGCTCGAACACGATCGCCATGCCCTGGCCGCCGCCGACGCACATCGTCTCGAGGCCGTACTGCGCGTCGCGCGCCTGCAGTCCGTTCAGCAGGGTGGTGGTGATCCGGGCGCCGGTGCTCCCGAACGGGTGGCCGAGCGCGATGGCCCCACCGTGCACGTTCAGCTTGTCGTAGGGGATGCCGATCTCGTCGGCGCTCGGCAGCACCTGGGCCGCGAACGCCTCGTTGATCTCGAACAGGTCGATGTCCGAGACCTGCATGCCGGCGCGGGCCAGCGCCTGCCGGGTGGCCTCGACCGGCCCGAGGCCCATGATCTCGGGCGACAGCGCCGACACCCCGGTGGAGACCACGCGGGCGAGCGGGGTGATGCCGAGGTCGCGGGCCTTGGTGTCGCTCATGACGACCAGGGCGGCCGCGCCGTCGTTGAGCGGGCAGGCGTTACCGGCGGTGATGGTGCCGTTCTCGCGGAACACCGGCTTCAGGCCGCTGACGCCCTCGACCGTGACGCCCGGGCGCGGGCAGTCGTCGACCTCCATCACGCGGCCGTCGGGCAGCGTGACGGGCGTGATCTCGCGAGCGAAGAAGCCGTCGACCTGGGCCTTCTCGGCCCGGTTCTGCGACTCCACGCCCCACTCGTCCTGCGCCTGCCGGCTGATGCCGCGCGAGGTCGCGACGTTCTCGGCCGTCTGGCCCATCGCGAGGTAGACGTCCGGCACCAGGCCCTGCTCGCGCGGGTCGGTCCAGGTCTCGTTCGTCTCGGCGGTGCGCACCGACCGCGCCTCGGCCTCGGCGAACGCCGGGTTCTTGACGTCCTGCGCGCCGCCGCCGGCGCCCTTCCAGTCGCGGTACCGCGAGACGCACTCCACGCCGCCGGAGACGAACACCTCGCCCTCGCCGGCCTTGATCGCGTGGAACGCCATCCGGGTGGTCTGCACCGACGACGCGCAGAACCGGTTCACCGTGGCGCCCGGCACGTGGTCGAGCCCGGCCAGGATCGACACGACCCGGGCCATGTTGAAGCCGTGCTCGCCGGACGGCTCGGCGCAGCCCAGGTACAGGTCCTCGACCAGCGCGGGGTCGAGCCCGGGCACCTTGTCGAGCGCGGCCCGGACCACGGTGGCCGCGAGGTCGTCCGGTCGGACGTCGACGAGCGAGCCCTTGAAGGCACGGCCGATCGGGGTGCGGGCGGTGCTGACGATCACGGCCTCGGGCACGGGTGCTCTCCTTCGGGCGGGCGCTGGTGTGCGGGGACGAGCCTACGTCGCTGCCCGCCGCCGGTCCGACGGCGGAGGCGTGGTCTTGGTCTCAGCAGCACCGCGCACGGCTAGCCTCCCGCCATGACGGCGGCCGTGCCCTGGTTCGACCTGTCCGACCCGGCGTTCGACGTCACCTCGGACGTGGTGCACCGTGCCCGCGAGGAGTCCTGGTACGTCCAGACGCCCTGGGGCTGGGCGGTGCTGCGGTACGAGCAGGCGGTCGCGGTGCTCAAGGACCGCCGGTTCCAGCAGGGCAACGCCCGGTGGCCGGCGCAGAACGGCGTCCACTCCGGCCCGTTCGCCACCTGGTGGGGCGAGACGCTGCTCAGCCTGGAGGGCGAGGACCACCTGCGGCTGCGCCGGCTGCTCGGCCCGGCCTTCCGCAGCCGGGCGATCGAGGCGATGCGGCCGCGGTTCCAGGCGCTCGCGGACGAGCTGGTCGACGCGTTCGCCCCGCGTGGTGAGGTCGAGCTGATCTCCGAGTTCGCCGAGCCGTACGCGTCGCGCATCCTCTGCCTGCTGCTCGGCCTGCCCGAGGAGCACTGGGCGCAGGTGGCGCACTGGGCCGACGACCTCGGGAAGTCGTTCGGCATCAACCTGCGCGGCGACCTGCCCCGGATCGAGGCCGCGCTGGAGGGACTCACCGGGTACGTCGACGACGTCGTCCGCGACCGGCGCGAGAACCCGCAGGACGACCTCGTCACCACGCTCGTGCACGCCCACAGCGACGAGACCCTCACCGAGCGCGAGCTGTCGGTCGCGCTGGTGTTCCTCGCGTTCGCGGGGATGGAGACCACCCGCAACCAGATCGGCCTCGCGCTGCAGACGCTTCCTGCGCCACCCCGACCAGTGGGCGCTGCTCGCCGAGCGGCCCGAGCTCGGCGCCGCCGCCGTCGAGGAGGTGATGCGGGTCAACCCGACCGTCACCTGGGTGACCCGCGAGGCGGTCGAGGACGTCGAGCTGGACGGGCTGCACGTCCCGGCCGGAGGCATCGTCCAGGTGCTCTCGCACGCGGCCGGCACCGACCCGCGCGCGATGGGCGACCCGGCGTTCGACATCACGGTGGTCCGCCCGCCGCACACCGGGTTCGGCGGGGGAGTGCACCACTGCCTCGGTCACTTCGTCGCCCGCACCGACATGAGCGTGGCCCTGCCGCTGCTCGCGCGGCGGATGCCGGACGCGCGGGCGAACGGGGCGGGCGAGTGGCTGCCGGTGTCGGGCAACACGGGGGCGATCCGGTTCCCGATCCGGTTCACACCCGGTCGGTAGACCTCCGCATCGGGTGCGGCGGGGGCACCCGGCGGCGGCGCAGCAGGATCGCCCAGCGCCCGAGCGGACCGCGGACCGCACCCGCCACCCGGGTCGGCGCCACCTCGGTACCGGCGTCGGCGGCAGCGGCGACGGCGGCCTCGGCCAGCGACGTGACGCCCTCGCCGCGGCGGCGCTCGGGGGCGCGCTCGGCACCGCCGTCCGGCCAGAAGCCGAGTGCCGCGCACAGACTCGGTAGCAGCACCGACGCCATCCGGGCGTACCCGGCCGCCGAGGGGTGGAACCGGTCGGCGGAGAACATCTCCCGCGGACGGGCGGCGAACTCGGGTCCGAGCACGTCGCCGAGCGACACCGTGCGTCCGCCGGCGCCGACCACGGCGATCGTCTGCGCGGCGGCGAGCTGGCGGGACAGGTGCCGGGCCACGGTGCGCAGCGGCTGGGCCACCGGCTCCAGCGTCCCGAGGTCGGGGCAGGTGCCCACGACCACCTCGCAGCCGAGCTCGCGCAGCCGCTCCACGCACGTGGTGAGCTCGCGGACGGCGTCCGACACCCGGATCCGGTGCGTGACGTCGTTGGCGCCGATGACGACCACCACCGCCTGCGGGTGGTAGCCGTCGACGAGCAGCCGGTCCAGCTGCGGCTCCAGGCCGGACGACTCGGACCCGACGACCGAGACGTTCCTCAGCCGCACCGGCCGCCCGGAGACCGCCGCGAGCCCGGTGGCGAGGATCACCGACGGCGTCTCCTCGGGCGCCTCGCACCCCAGGCCGGCCGCGCCGCTGTCGCCGAGCACCGCCAGCTCGATCGGCTCGCCCGGTCCGTGCCCGTAGGTGCCGTCGGTGGCCAGGCCGTCGAGCCCGAACGGCTGCCCGATCAGGCGCCGCGCGAGGCGCGCCTCACCCACGAGCAGGCCGATGCCCGTGAGCGTGAGGAGCCCCGCTCCGCCGCCCCCGTACGCGGCCGCCGCGGCGATCCTTCGCGCCCTCCCCGTCCTCGACACGTCTCCACGCTAGCCCGGCCGTCCCCCGGCGCTCTCAGCATCTGGGACGATCAGGGGGTGAAGTACGCCAACACCGTCCTCGACCTCATCGGCGGCACGCCCCTGGTGCGGCTCAACCACGTGACCGACGGGATCAGCGCCACGGTGCTGGCCAAGGTCGAGTACCTCAACCCCGGCGGGTCGGTGAAGGACCGGATCGCGGTGAAGATGGTCGACGCCGCCGAGGCCTCGGGCGAGCTCCAGCCGGGCGGGACGATCGTCGAGCCCACCTCGGGCAACACCGGCGTCGGCCTGGCGCTCGTGGCCCAGCAGCGCGGCTACAGCTGCATCTTCGTCTGCCCCGACAAGGTCAGCGAGGACAAGCGCAACGTGCTCAAGGCGTACGGCGCCGAGGTCGTGGTGTGCCCCACCGCCGTGGCGCCCGACCACCCGGACTCGTACTACTCGGTGAGCGACCGCCTCGTCCGCGAGACGCCCGGCGCCTGGAAGCCGGACCAGTACTCCAACCCCAACGGCCCGGCGAGCCACTACGAGACCACCGGTCCGGAGATCTGGGCCGACACCGACGGACGCGTGACGCACTTCGTCACCGGCGTCGGCACGGGCGGCACCATCACCGGCACCGGGCGCTACCTCAAGGAGCAGTCCGCCGAGCGCGCCCGCGGCCAGGTCGTGGTCGTGGGCGCCGACCCGGAGGGCTCGGTCTACTCCGGCGGCACCGGTCGGCCGTACCTGGTCGAGGGCGTCGGCGAGGACTTCTGGCCCACCGCGTACGACCCGTCCGTCCCGGACCGGATCGTGGCCGTCAGCGACGCCGACTCGTTCGCGATGACGCGCCGGCTCGCCCTCGACGAGGGCCTGCTCGTCGGAGGCTCCTGCGGCATGGCGGTCGTCGCCGCGCTCGAGGTGGCGAAGGACCTCGGCCCGGACGACGTCGTCGTGGTGCTGCTGCCCGACTCCGGCCGCGGCTACCTCACCAAGCTCTTCAACGACGGCTGGATGGCCTCGTACGGCTTCGCCCGGTCCGACTCCGCCGCCACCACCGTGGCCGACGTGCTGCGCGCGAAGACCGGCGACCTGCCCGCGCTCGTGCACACCCACCCGAGCGAGACCGTCCGCGACGCGATCGAGATCCTGCACGAGTACGGCGTCTCGCAGATGCCCGTGGTCAAGGCCGAGCCGCCGGTGATGGCCGGCGAGGTGGCCGGCTCGGTGAGCGAGCGCGACCTGCTCGACGCCGTGTTCTCCGGCGCCGCCGGGCTGGCCGACCCGGTCGAGAAGCACATGGCGCCGCCGCTGCCGCTGGTCGGCGGTGGCGAGTCGGTGGTCGACGCCCGGCACGCGCTGGAGAAGGCTGACGCGATCATGGTGGTCGTCGACGGCAAGCCCGCCGGCGTGCTCACCCGAGGCGACCTGCTGGGGTACCTGGCCCGCTAGCCCCTCCGACGAGGATCCGGTCAGTCCTGGGTCGGCGGGTGCTTCGCGAGGAAGCTGCCGACGTACCGTTCGGCGCCGTCGCCCACGTGCGGGCCGTGCATGAACGCGACGGTGCCGAACGACAGGTCGGTGAGGCGCTGCGCCGAGCGCTGGGACATCCGGAAGTCCGTGCAGAAGAACCTGGTGGAGTAGCCGACCCGTCCGCGCATGTTGAACAGCGCGTCGCCGGTGATGAGCGTGCCGCTCGGCCGGTGCACCAGCGACACGTGACCTGGCGAGTGGCCCGGCGTGTGGTGCACCTCGAGCACGTCGTCGACCACCTCGCCGTCCACCAGGCTGCGGGCGGCGGGCACCGGCTCGAACGAGGTCGGGGTGGCGCCGAGCCGGGTGAGCAGGCGTCCGAGCAGGTAGGACTGGTCGATCTGCGGGGTGCGCCCGGACTCCAGCGCGGCGGTGTCGTCGGTGTGCACCTCGACGGGCGCACCTGTGCGGCGGGCCATCTCGGCCACGCTGCCCACGTGGTCGGAGTGCACGTGGCTGATCAGGATGCGCGTGACCTCCTGCGGCGCCACCCCGATGTGCTCCAGCGCCTGGCTCACCTTCTTCGCCGAGCTCTTCACGCCGGTGTCGACCAGCGTCACCTGGCCGTCCGGGGAACGCACCGCGTAGGCGTTGACGTAGTCGCCCAGCAGCCGCAGCCGCCAGAGGTTCTCGCCGACCTGGACCGCGGGTTCCTTCGCCATGGCCCGACCGTAGACCCCGGTGCCCGGACGCGCCGGGTGTCCTGCGAGGGTGCCGCCATGGTGCGCCGCGTGGTCCAGCTCTACGCCGGGCTGGTCCTGTTCGGGGTCAGCATGGCGATGGTCGTGCGCTCCGAGCTCGGCAACATCCCGTGGGACGTGCTGCACCAGGGTGTCTCGGACTCCACCGGGCTGTCGTTCGGGGTGGTGGCGATCATCACCGGCGCGGTGGTCCTGCTGCTGTGGATCCCGCTGCGCGAGCGACCCGGGCTCGGGACGGTCAGCAACGTGGTGGTGATCGGTCTGGTGGTCGACGTCGCGCTGCGGATGATCCCCGACCAGCTGGCCGACGACGGCCCGGACCGGTGGGTGCCGCGCATCCTGCTGTTCGTGGCCGGCGTGGTGCTGAACGCGATCTCGACGGCGATGTACATCGGCAGCCGGTTCGGTGCGGGTCCCCGCGACGGCCTGATGACGGGGCTCAACCGCCGCACCGGCTGGTCGATCCGGGTGGTGCGCACGGCGATCGAGGTCGCGGTGGTCGCCGTCGGGTGGGCTCTCGGCGGCACCTTCGGGGTCGGCACCGTGGTCTTCGCGCTCGTCATCGGCCCGCTGATCCAGGTCTTCCTGCCGCGGCTGGCGGCGCCCGAGCGCGCCTGAAGCCGCCACCTTTGTCCCTGGTGGCCCGGTGGCACGGCCCACGACGATGAGTGCATGCCTGAACCGCTGCCCGACAGGCTCTTCCGTTCCACGCTGGGGATGGTCGACATCCTCACCGTCTACCTCGGCGAGCGCCTCGGTCTCTACCGCGCCCTCGCGGACGGCGGGGCGCTGACCGGTCCGGCGCTCGCCGACGCGGCCGGCGCCGACCCGCGCTACGTGCGCGAGTGGCTCGAGCAGCAGACGGTCGCCGGGCTGCTCGAGGTCGACGCCGCCGACGCCGCCCCCGACGACCGCCGGTACTCGCTGCCCGCCGAGCACGCCGAGGTCCTGCTCGACCGCGACAGCCTGTCGTACAGCACGCCGCTCGTCCGCCTGATGGTCGCGACGGCCCTGCAGGTCCCGGCCCTCGCGCAGGCGTACCGCGACGGCGGCGGCGTGCCGTGGGAGCAGTACGGCCCCGACATGCGCGAGGGGCAGGCCGACGGCAACCGGCCCTGGTTCCTCGGCCCGCTGCCGCGGGAGTGGCTGCCCTCCGTGCCGGGCCTCGCCGACCGGCTCGCCGCGGGCGGCCGGGTCGCCGACATCGGCTGCGGCGAGGGGTGGTCCGCGATCGGCATCGCCCGGGCCCACCCCGGCTGCCGGGTCGACGGCTTCGACCTCGACGAGGCGTCCGTCGTCGCCGCCAGGGAGCACGCCGAGAGCGCCGGGGTGGCGGACCGGGTGGCGTTCCACCTCGGCGACGCGGCCGAGGTCGCCGACGGCGACGGCTACGCCCTGGTGACGGCCCTGGAGTGCGTGCACGACCTGGCCGCGCCGGTGCCCGTGCTCGCCACGATGCGGGCGCTGGCCGCACCGGACGGCGAGGTGCTGGTCCTCGACGAGCGCACCACCGACCGGTTCACCGGCGAGGGCGACGAGGTGGAGCAGCTGCTCTACGGGTGGTCGACCCTGATCTGCCTGCCGGACAGCCTGTCCCACGCAGGGTCGGTGGGCACCGGCACGGTGATGCGCCCGGACACGTTGCGGGAGTATGCGGTGGAGGCCGGGTTCGCGGGCATCGACGAGGTGCCGATCGCCCACGACACGCTCCGGCTGTACCGCCTGCTCAGGGCTTGACGGCGAGCAGGACGACCTCGGCGGACGGCCCGTCGGGGCCGTCGCGCTCGGTCTCGGACGCCTTCAGCACCCGCAGCCGCGACCCGGTGACCCGCGCGGCGACGTCGATCCGGTCCAGCCGCAGCCGCGGGTCGGAGGGACCGGTACCGTCCGGCGTCCGGGCCGAGGGCCCGACCACGAGGAGGTGGCCGCCGGGGGCCACCCACCGGGCGGCCTCGGCGAGCACCTCGGGCAGGACGACGAACGTCATCAGCACGAGGTCGTAGGTCGTCTCGGCCGGCGGCCGCCACGCGCGGACGTCAGCCACCTGCGCGTCGACCGACAGGTTCCGCGCCTCGGCGGCCCGGCGCAACCGTCCGATGCCGGTGCGGGAGAAGTCGACAGCAGTGACGTCCCAACCCCCTTCGGCAAGCCACAGGCTGTGACGCCCTGTGCCGCAGGCGATGTCGAGCACGCGACCCGGTTCGAGCGGACCCACGGCGTCCACGACCGCGGGGTGCGGCTCGTCCGGCCCTGCCTCACCGCGGTACCGCTCGTCCCACCCGCGGGCGCCTCTCCCCGGTCCCGCGGAGTCGGCCACCTCGACGACCGCGTGCGACGGCGCGCCGTCGTGGGGGACGGTGGTGTCGACGACCACCCGCCAGGTGGCCCGCGGCAGCTGCCACACGCAGGTCGTGCGCGTGACGGCGGGCGAGTCGTCGAGAGCCGCCTGGTCGCACGCCACCAGGCGCACCGGTGCCGCGTCACCGAGGTGCGCGGCGCGTCGCAGGGCCTTCTCAGCGACCTGCGTCGCGGCGGCGACGTCGGGTGATCCGGTCTGCACGGACCGCAGCGTAGGGCCGCGGACGGCGCGACGGCTCCGACCGCGTCAGCCGGGGTAGGGCACGCCGGCGGTGGAGTGGCAGCGGTAGCCGTTCGGGACCTTCACCAGGTACTGCTGGTGGTACGGCTCGGCGTACCAGAACTCGCCCACCTCGGACGCGGGCCGCAGCTCGGTGGTGACCGGCCCGACGCCGATCTCCTCCAGCGCCTTGGCGTAGGTGTCACGGGTGGCCCTGGCGGCCACGCCCTGCGCATCGGTGGTCCAGTAGAGCGCCGAGCGGTACTGGCTGCCGACGTCGT
Source organism: uncultured Actinomycetota bacterium (assembly GCA_963825505.1). Lineage (GTDB taxonomy): Bacteria > Actinomycetota > Actinomycetes > Actinomycetales > CAWJMD01 > JBBQSN01. Next base: position 63,440 of record CAWGTL010000015.1, read on the forward strand.
TGCCCTGCCGGTCGCCCTGGGTCGGGTCGTGCCGCTCCCAGAACACCTTCAGCAGCTGCTCCGGCGAGGTCCGTGCCGGGTCGTAGGCCACGAGCACGGCCTCGGTGTGCCCGGTGCGCGCGGTGCAGGTCTCCTCGTAGGTCGGGTTCGGCGTGAACCCGCCCATGTACCCCGCCGCCGTGGAGACCACGCCCGGCTGCTGCCAGAAGATCTCCTCGGCGCCCCAGAAGCAGCCCATCGCCAGGTAGAGCACCTCGGTGCCCTCCGGCCACGGCCCCTCGAGGGAGGTGCCGAGGACCTCGTGCCGCGGCGGCACGGCGAACGGGCGGGTGTCCCGTCCGCGCAGCGCGGTGTCGGCGGTGACGGGCTTGTGCCCGAACAGTCCCATCGGTGTGTCCTCCAGCGTCGGTCGGCGGCTCGCAACCCTTTCATCACAACCCGCGACGGGACCCCTTCGTTCCCGGCGCCGTGCGGGTCCGGTGTGCCAGGCTCGCGGCGTGCTCGCAGCGCAGCGGTGGACCCGGCCCGCGGGGGCGGCCCGGCAGGTGCTGGTCGTCGCCGCCGTGCTCGCGCTCCTGCTCGCGCTCCTCGCCCTGCTCACCAGCCTGGGTGGCACCTCTCAGTTCGGCGACGCGCGGACGGGCGGTCTGGTCGACGGCCCGATCATCCGGGTTCCCGAGGCGTCGGGGGAGCAGGTCGACGAGCGGGTCGTGGAGCCGCCACCGGTGCGGCCACCGGCCTGGCTGCCGGTGCTGCTCGTGCTGGTCGTCACGCTCGTGCTGGCTCTCGCGGTGCGGTCGCTGATGCGGAGCCCGGGCGGAGCGGTGGAGGACCCGGCGGCGCCACCGCCGGTGGGGGACGCCGAGGGTGATCCCGAGGCCGTCGTGCTCGACGACCTGCGCGCCACCGCCCTCGCGGCGGCCGAGGACGTGCGGCGCGACGGCGCCGGCGCGGCGGACGCCGTCGTGCGGTGCTGGGAGCGGCTGGAGGAGCACGGCGCCCGGCTCGGCACGCCCCGCGCCGCGCACGAGACCCCCACCGAGTACGGCTCCGACCTGCTGCGCCGTCACGGCGCCGACGCGGGGGCGGTCGACGACCTGCTGCACCTGTTCCACCAGGCCCGGTTCGGCCGCGGCGGGCTGCCGGCCGGCGCCGACGAGCGCGCGGCCGCCGCCCTGGTGCGGGTCGCCGGGACGCTGCACCCGGACGGCGCCCGTGCCTGAGCCCGTCGGAGCCTCCCGCCGGACCTGGCTGCGGCCCGTCCTGCTCGCCCTGCTCGCCGCGGTCCTCGCGGGCCTGCTGCCGTTCGTCGCGGGCGTCGACCTCGGTCACACCGCCGCCCTCGCGCTCGGCGCCGCCGCGATCACGCTGGTCGTGCAGTCGCTGCCGCCCGTGCCCCCGGTGGGGTGGCCGGTGGAGCCGGAGCACGACGAGGGCACCGGGTGGCACCAGGTGCGGCTGCTCTCGCAGACCCTGGAGCAGCTGGACGAGGAGCCGGACCGCGCCCGCACCACCCTGCTGCCCCGGCTCCGCGCCCTGGCGTCCTCGCGGCTGCGCGCCGCCGGGGTCGACCCCGCCGGACCGCGGGCCCGCGAGCTGCTCGGCGCCGACCTGTACGACGTCCTCGGTGGTGGGGTCCCCGCGTCCGCCGGGCGCCGCCGCCGCACCCCCGCCACCGACCTCACCCGAGCCCTGCTCGACCGGCTGGACGAGCTGGACGAGCTGGACGCGCACGACCACCCGATCCCGCACCGCCCGACCGACGGAGCCCGCCCGTGACCCAGCACGACCTCGACGCCACCGAGTCCGCCGCCACCGAGTCCACCGCAAGCAAGTCGGCCCCCACCGTCGACGAGGTGGCCGCCACCGCCGCCGACGTGCTCGCGGCGGTGGGCACCGCGGTGGTGGGCCAGCACCGCAGCCTGCGGCTCGCGCTGGCCGCGGTGCTGGCCGGCGGCCACGTCCTGGTGGAGGACGTGCCGGGCACCGGCAAGACGTTGGCGGCGCGCAGCCTGGCCGCCGCGCTCGGCCTGGACTTCCGTCGGCTGCAGTGCACGCCCGACCTGCTGCCCGCCGACGTCACCGGCTCGTTCGTCTACGACCCGAACGGGGCGGAGTTCGTCTTCCACCCCGGCCCGGTGATGACCGGCCTGCTGCTCGCGGACGAGATCAACCGGACGCCGCCGAAGACCCAGTCCGCCCTGCTGGAGGCGATGCAGGAGGGGCAGGTGACGGTCGAGGGCCGCACCTTCGTCCTGCCCCGGCCGTTCCACGTGCTCGCGACCGCCAACCCGATCGAGTACGAGGGCACCTACCCGCTTCCCGGAGGCCCAGCTCGACCGGTTCCTGCTGCGCCTCGACTTCGGGTACCCCACCGGCGAGGGCGAGCAGGACGTCGTGCACCGCCGGCTCGCGCGCCGCCAGGAGGCCACGACCGTGCCGCCGGTGGTCGACGCCGCGGGGCTGGCGCGGCTGCAGGCCGGCGTGGAGCAGGTCGGCGTCGACCCGGACGTGGTCACCTACGCGGTGGCGCTGACCCGGGCCACGCGGGAGCACTCCCAGGTCGAGGTCGGCGCCTCGCCGCGCGGCTCGCTCGCGCTGGTGCTCGTGGCGCGGTCCCTCGCGGTCCTGGACGGGCGCGACGTCGTGCTGCCGGAGGACGTCAAGGAGTGCGCGGTCGCCGTGCTCGCGCACCGGCTGACCCTGGCGCCGGAGACCTGGTCGACGGGCCTGCGCGCGGTCGACGTCGTCACCGACCTGCTCGGACGCGTGCCGACGCCGCCGACCCGTCGCGAGGGGTGAGTGGCGTGGTCGAGCCGCGGTGGACCGGTTCGCGGGCGGCACGCCGCGCGGCGCTGCTGTGCCTGCTGCTGCCCTCCCTCGGCGTCCTGACCGGCCGCGCGGACGTCGTCCTGCTGGCGGCGCCGCTCGTGGTCGGCACCGCGCTCGCGCTGGCCAGCGGCACGGCGCGGGCTGGACCGGCCGGGACCCGGGTGCGCGCGCCCCGCCAGGTGGGCCAGGGCGAGCAGGTCGACGTCGAGGTCGACGTCGCGCTGCCTCGTGGCACCCAGGCCGCCGTCGTGCGGCTGCCGTCGCGGGGTCGCTGCCGTTCGGGACGCTCGCGGTGGTGGGAGCCCCTGCGGAGGGCGGCACCCGCCGGCTGTCGACCTCGATCTCGTTGCCGCTGTGGGGATCGGTGCTGGTCGCGCGTCCGGACGTGCGCCTCGTCGGGGCCGACGCCCTGGTGCTCGCCGACCCGCTGATGGGCGAGCACCGCACCGTCCGGGTGCTGCCCGCCGCCGACCGGGGCTCGCCACCCCGCTGCGACCGCGCACCACCGGCGTGGTCGGCACCCATCGCACCCGCCGCGGCGGCGAGGGCCTCGACCTGCTCGACGTGCGCGAGTTCCGTCCCGGCGACGCCGTGCGCCGGATCGACTGGCGGGTCAGCGCCCGCCGGGGGTCGCTGCACGTGCGCCGCAACGCCCT
>CAWGTL010000016.1:0-62773 GCA_963825505.1 uncultured Actinomycetota bacterium
TGACGGCGCCGCGGCGGCCGGCGGTGCCGGCCTGGGCCTGGAGCTGGGTGGCGAAGGTGGTCAGGGGTGTCTTGGGGCGGACCGCAGCGCGGTGCCGTCCCTGGGCACGACTCGACAAGGGAATGGGGGCGCCTGCTCTACCGCCTACGAGGTGAGCTGTCGGGTTCGGGTGGGAGGTGGTGACCCGGTGCTGACATTCGGACCCACAACTCACCCCTAGGTCCGTCGGTCGCGTTGCGTACGAAACCGGGGGTGGTTTCCCCCGCCCCTGTCAGGCGATGTTCGTGAGGGACCTGAGTGGGCCCGATGACAGGGCTCGGCGTTCGCGACGGGACCGGTCCAAGGGTCTGACCCGGCGCCGAGAGGCTAACCCACCGTGACCGCGAATGTCACACCGAGGGTCACGGTGGCGTGTCGGGTGGTGCCTAGGCACGCCAGCCAAACCGGGACGGAACGCCCGGCCCGGGGGTAGGGGGCGGGGGGGGGCCGTAGGCGGGGACAGAGAGAACGAAGATGCCGCTAGCGGTAAGATCCGGCAGGTCGAGCCCCTCGACGCCGTCGTCACCCGCCGCGACGCCACCGGCGACGCGGCGCGCCTGCGCGGTGCCGGCGGGGCGGACGCCGCTGTCGCTGGCTGGCCAGCAGGTCGGTGTCGACCTGGCAGCGGCTCGCCCAGCCGGCGCACCTGCACCTCGTCGGCGCCGTCGCGCGCGGCCTCCACGCGCGAGACCACGCCGGTCATGAAGGTGTCGTCGTCGGCCAGCTCGCCAGCTCGGCCAGGCCGGGATCGGGATGCCGTACGGGGAGTGCGTCGGGTGCCCGAGCACCTCGATCAGCCGGCGCTCGACCCGCTCGCTCATCACGTGCTCCCAGCGGCAGGCCTCCTCGTGGACGTGCTCGTAGTCGAGGCCGATGACGTCGATGAGCAGGCACTCGGCCGGGCGGTGCTTGCGCATGACCGACGTGGCCTTGGCGCGGCCCGCGGCGTGAGCTCGAGGTGGCGGTCCCCCGACACCACGACGAGGCCGTCACACTCCATCCGCGCGACCGTCTCGCGGCACCATCGACCCGCTCTCGCTGCAGCCGCTCAGCGATCCGGGCGCGCAGGGTGATGCCCTCGTCCTTGAGCTCGAGGAGCGTGCTTGAGGTTCGTCTCGATGGTGTCGATGAGGTCGCTCACGTCGTCCTGTGTCTCCCGCGTGCCGTCGCCGTCGTGCTCGCTGCCGTCGTCGGCGGCCTAGTGCTCAGCGTCCCCGCCGGCCGAGTGTTCCTCCAGGTGGCGGCGGCCGCCGGTCGGCAGCGAGGGTGCACGGTGCCCGACAGCATGCTATCGGCTGCGCCCGACCTCCGCCTCGACCAGCCCGCCCCGCTTCCAGGCGGCGGCCGGCGGCGGCCAGCGGACGCGTCCTTGCCACTGTTCGTGCTCGACCCGCGGCTGCTCCGCCCGGCGGGCGCGGCGCGCGCCGCCTGGCTGCTGCGCTCGCTGGCCTCGTTGCGGGCCGCCACCGACGGCGCCCTGGTGGTGCGGAGCGGGCGCCCGAGCAGGTCCTGCCGGACGCGGTGGGCGAGCTCGGGGCGGGTGCCGTCCACGTCACCGCCGACCCAGGATCCGTTCAGGACGCCACCGCGACGACGCCGTCGAGGCGGCCTGAACGTGCTCTGTTGCGTACCCGGCACGCCTACGCGGTGGGCCCGGCTCGGTGCCAAGTCCGACGGCTCGCCGTACGCCGTCTTCACGCCCTTCTCCCGGGCGTGGCGCGACCACGGCTGGCCCGCCCGGCGCCCGGCCCGCCCGCGGGGCTGCGCTGGGCCCGCTCGGTCGACGACGAGGACCTGCCGGACGAGCCGGCGCAGGACCTGGACCTCCGGCCGTCGGCGAGCAGGCGGCGCGCGAGCGCTGGCAGCAGTTGGTGGAGGAGGACCTGGACGGCTACTCCGACGGGCCAACCGGCCCGACCGCGACACCACGTCGAGGATGTCGGCGCACCTGAAGTACGGCGAGATCCACCCGCACGATGCTCGCCGACCTCGCCGGCTGCGCTCGAAGGGCGTAGGGCAGCTACCGCAACGAGCTCGCCTGGCGGGAGTTCTACGCCGACGTGCTGTGGCACCGGCCGGAGACGGCGTCGGGAGTACCTGCGACGAGTCGCCGGGATGCGGTACGCGCGCCGGGGGCGTCGTTCGAGGCGTGGAAGGCGGGGCGCACCGGCTTCCCGTACGTCGACGCAGGCCTGCGCCAGCTGCTGGCCGTGGGCTGGATGCACAACCGGCTGCGGATGGTGACGGCCTCGTTCCTGGTCAAGGACCTGCACGTCGAGTGGCAGCACGGCGCACGCCACTTCCTCGACCACCTCGTGGACGGCGACCTCGCGTCCAACAACCACGGCTGGCAGTGGACGGCGGGGACGGCACCGACGCGGCACCGTACTTCCGCGTCTTCAACCCGGTGACCCAGGGGCAGCGGTTCGACCCGGACGGCGAGTACATGCGGCGCTGGGTGCCCGAGCTGCGGCACCTGGAGGGCAAGGCGGCGCCACTGGAACGCCGAGGACGGCTGCCGCGACGGCTCCCCGAGCGGATCGTCGACCACGCCGCCGAGCGCAGGAGTGGCTGGACCGCTGTGCCGAGATCCGCCGCTGACGTCGACGGCGAGAGCGTTGCGCCGGACGCGGGTACGGCGTCGGACGAGGTCGGAGCACGACGGGCATGGGTCCGGCACGTCCGCGGCCCTAGCGTCCGGCTCAGCCCGCCGCGCGCGGGACCGTGAGCGCCGGAGTCGCCTTGCCTCGTGCGGCGGCTCGGACGCCGCGCGTCCGCGCCGTTCGCCTCGTGGTCGCCGCCGCGCTCGCCGCAGCCGGGTTGCGGCTCGTGCCGGTGGCCGCCGCGGCGGCGCCCGTCGCCGGGTCCCTCGGTGCGACGCCCGACCGCGCCCACCGCGAGCGAGCAGGTCGAGCTCACCGGGTCCCTTCCACCGGCCCGGTCGCGGCCGGTGACGCTCGAGCGCCGCACCGGCAGCGGTGCGTGGACGCAGGTGACCACCGGCCGCACGCAGGCCGACGGCTCCCTCTCGTTCGGCGTGACGATGCCAGGAGCCGTCGGCACGACGGTGTCGTACCGGGTGCACGCCGCCGCCGTCACGCGCGGCGGTAGCGACCTGCCCGCGGTCCAGACGCCCGACGTCGTCCTGACCACGGTCGCGGCAGAGCGCGCCCTCGTCGTGCCCGCGTCGGTCGCCGCCGGCGCGACGTTCGAGGCCGTAGCGGACTTCTCCCCCGACCGACCGGGCCGCGAGGTGGTGCTCCAGCGCCGCAGCGGGAGCCGGTGGGCGCCATGGCCACCACCACCCAGGACGCCTCCGGGACCGCTCGGTTCGCCGTCCCGTCGGGCTTGGCGACCGGTCCGCAGACCTTCCGCGCGGTGGCCAAGAAGGACGGTGGCGCCCTCGGGTGATCAGCGCCTCGGGCACGGTGACGGTCACGACCGAGCAGGACACCACTCCACCGGCCGTTCCGTCCGAGCTGGCGGCCGCGCCCGGGGACTCCTCGGCGACCCTGACGTGGGGAGCGGTGACCGCGGCCGACCTCGCCGGCTACCGCGTGCACCGGTCCGCCTCGGCCTCCGGCCCCTGGACGCTGGTCGCCTCGCCGACGGCGACCAGCCGCCAGGTGCTCGGTCTCGCGAACGGCGCGACGGTGTGGTTCGCCGTGTCCTCCGTCGACACGACGGGGAACGAGTCGGATCGGTCGTCGGCCGTCCCGGTGACCCCTGTCGACACCACCCCGCCGGCCGTCCCGGCCGGCCTGGTCGCCACCGCCGCGACGGTTCCGTGGGCCTGGTGTGGGACGCCGTGCCGGACGCCGTCGGCTACCGGGTCGCCGTCGCCACGGCGCCGGACGGGCCGTGGACGCCCGCGGGATCGCCGGACGGCACCTCGTCGGACGTGCCCGGTCTGACCAACGGCACGGCGTACTGGTTCACCGTCGCCGCGGCCGACGCCGCGGGCAACACCTCCGCACCGTCCGGTCCGGTGTCGGCCACGCCCGTCGACGGCACTCCCCCTCCGCCGGTGACGCTGCTGTCGGCGACGCCGCACGACCGGTCGGTCGTGCTGGAGTGGGAGGCCTCGCCGTCGACGGACGTCGCGTCGTACCGGTCCAGTGGTCCGGCGCCGAGGCCGGCCCGTTCACGAACGCCGCCCAGGACCTCGCGGCGACGACCTACACCTTCACCGGCCTGACAACGGCGTGACCCGCTGGTACCGCGTCGTCGCGGTCGACACCGCCGGCAACCCGTCCGCGCCGTCGGAGGCGCTCGCCGCGACACCGTTCGACGACGCCGCGCCGATGTGCCGTTCGACCCCTCGACGCACGCCTACGACCGCGCGTGTCGAGCTCTCGTGGGGTGGTGAGCAGGCCGCGACACAGCGGCTCCGAACGTCTCGACATCGAGCGCCAGGACGGCCCGTGGACGCTGGTCGCCGGAGCCCCCACGCGGCGCCGCCGCTCGACCTCACCGGTCTGACCAACGGCACCACCTACTGGTTCCCGGTCAGCTCGCTCGACCTGAGCGGCCCAATCCCGCGCGCAGCGTCGCGGTTCTCTCGGCACCCCGTTCGACAACGCGGCCCACCGCCGACGCCGACCAGCGTCACCGCGGCCGCCTCCGCCGACAAGGTCACCGTCTCATGGGACGCGGTGGTGGACGACGGCGTCGGACTACGTCGTGCTGCGCGGTGCGTCCCAACCGGGCCGTCGAAGCGGTACGACTACGCCGACCAGCGCCGCGACGACCTTCAGGACACAGGCATCGTCGCCGGCGAGACCTATTGGTAACGGTCCAGAGCGTCGACGCCGCCGGCGACTGGTCGCTCCGTCCGTGGCTGTCGAGGCGGTGGCTGCCGACGTGACGCCTGCCTGCCGTGCCCACCGGGCTCGCGTGACGGCCGGCAACCGGCAGGTCTCGCTGTCGTGGGACGCCGTCACCGACGCCGACCTCGCGGGGTACCAGGTGCACCGGGCCGGGTCGGCCACCGGGCCGTGGACGCCGTGGGTGGTACCTCACCGCCACCAGCGCACCGTGACGGACTGTCAAACGGACCGAGCAACTGACCCGTCGTGGCGCGTGACGCCGCGGGCAACGCATCGCCCGCTCCTCGGCGGTCGAGCGACACCGCAGCTCGTTCGCGCGTCCCGATGTCCTCGCCACCGGCGACGAGTACTCCTGCCGCATCGACATCGCGACGGAACTGGGTGCTGGGAGCAACTCCCTCGGTCAGCTCGGTGACGGCACGACGACGATGCGGCCAACTCCGTGACCTCGGTCTCGGGCTGGGTCTCGGTGACGCCGGCTCTTTCCACACCTGGCCACGCGCACGGACGGAGCGCGTGGTGCTCGGGTCAGGACCAGAGCGGGAGGATCGGGTTCGACCAGCTGGGGCGTCAGGGCCGGTCGGGTGGGCACCGCGTCCGACTGGTCGGGCCGTCTGCTGCTCGGCAGCCACCTGCGGGATCCGCAGCGGCGGGACGGCATGGTGCTCGGTGCAGACCGCAACGGGGAGCTCGGGGAGCGGCTCGACGCCGACGCAAGACCCGATCCCCAGCAGGTCGGGACCACGACGACTGGGTGCAGCTGTCCGCGGCGGGCAGCGCGACCTGCGGCACACGGGCAACCGACGGCACACTGTGGTGCTGGGTGGAACGACTACGGCTTGAACGGTGACGGCACGACGACGACCAGGCAGCTCCCCCGTACAGGTGGAGGGCTGAACTGGGCCACCGTGTCCGTCGGGCGGCAGCCACGCCTGCGCGACCAGGGCCGACCGCACTCTGGGTGCTGGGGCCGCGACACCTCCGGGCAGCTGGCGAAGGCACGACCGACATCGGCCGCGCGTCGCCCGGCCAGGTAGGCAACAGGAGCGACTGGACGATGTCGCCGCAGGTGCGGACCGCACGTGTGCGATCGACTCGTCCGGCAGCGCTCTGGTGCTGGGCGCCGACCACGCACGTCGAGTACGAAGATCCTCATCACCTACCGCCTGCAGCCGAGCCGCGTCGGCACTGCCGCGCGACTCGGCCTTCGTCGCGCTGGACCCTCTGCCACGTGCGGGATACGCGCCGCCGGGTCGACATGGTGCTGGGGTGACAGCGCCGCGGGCAGGTCGGGCACGGCCGGGTCGCACTCGAGCCCGGCGCCGCACAGATCGAGCCCGCACGCTCCTGGTCCTCGGTCACCGCAGGTGGCAGGCACGGCTGCGCCGTCGGTGCGGACGCGCGGCGCTTGGTGCTGGGGAGCCAACGACGCCGGTCGGCTCGGTCTCGGCAGCAGACCATTCCTCGGCCGTCCCCCACAGGGTCGGCGCCTCGACTGACTGGATCGCGCTGACTGCGGGAGATCGACACACACTGCGGAATCCGCACGAACGGGACCGCCGGTGCTGGGGTGGAACGCCTTCGGCGAGATCGGGGACGGCACGACGGCGACCCGGTCCACCCCTGTGCAGGTCGGCACGGCCAACGACTGGACCACCTTGACGGCTGGCAAGTACCACACGTGCGGCACCCGCATCACGGCACGGCCTGGTGCTGGGGCAGGAACTTCTACGGACAGGTAGGGACCGGCACCAGCTCGACGCAGCAACCAGCCCTCGCCGGTACAGGTCGCCTCGGCGAGCGGTTGGGCAGGACTCGCCGCCGGCGATGACCACACGTGCGGCACCCGCACGGACGGCACAGCGTGGCGCTGGGGAGCCAACTGGGCGGCTCTCGGTGACGGCACGACGATCACCCGAAGGTCTCCTGTCCAAGTCGGATCACGTGTGGACTGGCGTGCCGTCACAGTTGGCGGCTCCCACACGTGCGGCACCCGAACCGACGGCACCGCCTGGTGCTGGGGGTACAACGTGCGCGGTCAGATCGGCGACGGCACGACGACCGATCGCCTCGCGTTCCCACCCAGGTCGGCTCCGAGTCCGGCTGGGGCGCCGTGACGACTCGGGGGACTCCACACCTGCCACGCGCGCTGATGGAACCACCGGTGCTGGGGTCCAACGCGTCCAGCCAGCTCGGCGACCAGACTACGACCGATCAGGCTGCACCGGTCGAGATCACAATCTCCGGGGCCGCGACCCTGGCTGCGGGTGGTAGCCACACGTGCGGGTTGCTCGCAGGATCGTGTGGTGCTGGGGCGACGAACTCGACCGGACAGCTCGCACTGGGTCCCGTACGAGATCAGGCCCCGTCGAGGTACCGCTGTGACACGGGGCAGACGCGTCCGCGCTGATGTCAGAGCAGGTCGGGTCAGAGCAGGTCGGCGTCGTGCATGGTGATGGCCACCTGCACGCGGTTGGTGACGCCGAGCTTGGTGAAGATCCGTGAGATGTGGGCCTTCACGGTGGCCTGGCTCATGTAGAGCTCCGTGGCGATCTCGGCGTTCGACGCGCCACGGCCGACGGCGACGGCGACCTCGAGCTCGCGCTCGGACAGCAGCTCCGCCTGCTTCTTCGCGTGCGCCTCGCGCGGGTCGTCCGCCGCTCCGGCGACCTGGCGGATCAGGCTCCGGGTGATCACCGGCGACAGGATCGGTTCTCCGGCAACCACCTTCGTGATGGCGTCGATGATCCCCGCCGGCCCGGTGTCCTTGAGCAGGAACCCGTTGGCGCCGGCGGCGAGCGCCCGCACCACGTAGTCGTCGGCGTCGAAGGTGGTCAGGACGATGACCGCCGGCGGGTCGGGCAGGGCAGCGGATCCGCGCCGTGGCCTCGATGCCGTCCAGCACCGGCATCCGCAGGTCCATCAGCACGACGTCGACGCCCCCGCGCCGCACCCGGTCGACGGCCTGCTGGCCGTCGGCCGCCTCGCCGACGATCTCCAGCTCGGGGGACCCGCCCAGCATCAGCGACAGGCCGCCACGCACGAGCGGGTCGTCGTCGGTCAGCAGCACCCTGGTGGTCACGTCGGCCACGGTAGCCACGCCCGCAGGACGAAGTGCCCGCCGTCGGCGTGGTGCTCGATCCGGCCGCCGGCGAGCGAGGTCCGCTCGGCGAGCCCGACCAGGCCGAGCCCCGACTGCGGCGCGCTGGTGCGGCTGCCGGGCGCGAGCGGGTTGCGCACCTCGACGTCCAGGCCGTGGCCGGGCCCGCCCGAGACCGACAGGTGCACCAGGGCGTTCGGGGCGTGCTTGCGCGCGTTGGTCAGGGCCTCCTGCACCACGCGGTACAGCGTGCGGCCGGCGGTGACCGGCACCGCCGCCAGGTCGGTGCCGGCCGAGGTCGACGTCGAGCCGCATGCCGTCGGCCAGCAGCTCCTCCACCAGCGCGGGCACGTCGTGCGCGGCCGGCTGCGGGCGCTCGGGCACCGCGTCACCGGGGTCGTCGCGCAGGACGCCGAGCACCTCCCGGAGCTCGACCAGCGCCCGGTGCGAGCTCTCCTGGATCACCGCGGCGGACTCGCGCAGCTGCTCGGTGCCGAGGTCGGTGCGGTAGACCATCGCGTCCGCGTGCATCGTCACCAGCGAGATCCGGTGGGCGAGGACGTCGTGCATCTCGCGCGCGATCCGGGTGCGCTCGGCGGTGCGCGCCGCCGCGACCCGCGTCGCCTGCTCGTCCTCGGCGCGGCGGGCGCGGTCGCGCAGGGTCCACAGCAGCTCGCGGCGCGACCCGACGTACATGCCCCACGCGACGACCACGCCGATCACGGGGACGCTCACCGCCATCTGGAACAGGAAGTCGCCGATGCCCCCGGTCTGGGCGGGGTCGACCGCGAAGAGCACGGCCGCCGCGACCAGCCCCATCACGGCGAGCGGGACGATCTCCTTCCACCGCCGCCGCGTCGCGACCGAGACGAGGGCGAGGCTGGCCGGCCCCCCGGAGAAGCTCGAGACGGCGCTGAACGCGGTGACGAGCAGGGCCACCGGCATCGGGTACTGCCGGCGCCACTGCACCAGGACGAAGGCGATGACGCCGAGCACGAGGTCGACCGCCAGCCACCACGGCGCGGTGCGGACCTGGCTGGGGGCGGTGGCCGTGATCGACAGGCCGGACAGCAGCAGCATCACCAGGATCCGCCAGGTGTGGCTCCACCACGTCAGCGGCGGCTGCTGGGACGGCTGGAACGGCACGCTCGCAGGCTAGGCCAGCACGCGCGCGGGCGGAGCCGCCGCGAGGCCGGTCCGGGTAGCCGTCCGGCTCGTCGGGATGGCCGGAAGTCGTAGCGACCACGGCCGTCCCGCGCCGAGGGGCGGCCGCGAGGCCGATGCGGCCGAGAACCAGGACGCAGGAGCGTGGTCGCCATGATCACCGTGGAGAACCTCACCAAGGACTACGGCTCGTTCCGGGCCGTCGACGACGTCACCTTCACCGCCCGGCCCGGGGCGGTCACCGGCTTCCTCGGCCCGAACGGCGCCGGCAAGTCGACCACCATGCGGGTGCTGGCGGGGCTCACGCCGCCCACCCGCGGGACCGCTGTCGTGGGCGGCCACCGCTACCGCGACATCCCCAACCCGGCCACCCAGGTGGGCGTCCTGCTCGACGCCTCGGCCCAGCACGCCGGCCGCACCGGCCGCGAGGTGCTCGACCTGGCCGCCCTCACGATGGGGCTGCCCCGCCGCCGCGTCGACGAGATGCTCGAGCGGGTCAGCCTCACGCCGAAGGAGGCGAAGCGGCGGATCCGCAACTACTCGCTCGGCATGCGCCAGCGGCTCGGCATCGCCCACGCGCTGATGGGCGACCCCAAGGTGCTGGTGCTCGACGAGCCGGCCAACGGCCTCGACCCGGCAGGCATCCACTGGATGCGCGGTCTGCTGCGCGAGTACGCCGACCGCGGCGGCACCGTGCTGCTGTCGTCGCACCTGCTGCACGAGATCGAGGTGATCGCCGACGACCTCGTCGTGATCGGCAACGGTCGCGTGGTGGCGCAGGGCGCCACCCGCGAGCTGCTGCGGACGGCGGGCACGTTCGTCCGCGCCGCCGACCCGGCCGGCCTGGCGACCGCACTGGCCACGGCCGGCATCACCACCCAGGACGCCCACGACGGCGGCGTCCGCACCGAGACCGACCCCGAGCAGGTCGGTCGCGTCGCCGCCGCGGCCGGGATCGCGCTGGTCGAGCTGCGTCCCGCCGAGGGCCTCGGCCTCGAGGCGATGTTCCTCGAGCTCACCGCGCAGGACCAGCGAGACACCCGCGCTCCGCCCGCCCAGCCTGCCCAGCCCGCCCTCCAGACCACCGGAGCGTCCCGATGAGCACCGCCACCCTGACCAAGAACCCCTCTGCCGCAGGCGTTCCCGGCACCATCGACGTCTCGCAGCCCCGGGTGCCGCTGCACCGGCTGGTGGCCGTCGAGGCGCGCAAGCTGGTCGACACCCGGGCCGGCTTCTGGCTGGTCGCCCTGATGGTGCTGGCCAACCTGCTCGTCATCGCCGGCCTCGTGGTCTTCGCCCCCGACGAGATGCTCACCTACGAGGTCTTCTTCGGGCTGTCGACCGCACCGGCCGGCTTCCTGCTGCCGGTCCTCGCGATCCTGCTGGTCACCAGCGAGTGGTCGCAGCGCTCGGCGCTGATCACCTTCGGCCTCGAACCGCGGCGCGGGCGCGTCGTGGTGGCCAAGCTGCTCGTCGCCCTGGTGGCGACGCTGGCGACGCTCGTCGTCGCCGCCGCGTTCGGCGCGATCGGCACCGCCCTGGCGGCGGCCACGCACGACCTCGCCGACCCCTGGCAGCTGACGGCCGCGGGCCTGACGAACGCCGGCCTGACCCTGCTGATCGGGCTGCTGATGGCGTTCGCCTTCGGCATGGCGCTGATGAGCTCCCCCGCGGCGATCGTCCTGTACTTCGTGCTCCCGACGGTGTGGTCGATCGTGGCCTCGCTGGTGCCGTGGGTGCGCGACAACCTGCAGGAGTGGGCCGACCTCAACGCCGCGCAGGGCCCGCTGATGGGCTCGGACTGGGCCACCGGCGGGGAGTGGCTCCGGCTCGGCGTCGCCGCCGCGATCTGGGTGCTCGCCCCCCTCGCGTTCGGCGTCTGGCGGCTGCTGCGGTCCGAGGTGAAGTAGCCCGCCCCTGCGCCCGCCGGCCTGGTGAACGTGGTGGTCACCACGTTCACTGGGCCCGCGGGCATCGCGAGGTGGCAGGCCCGCCTCGCGAGGACGACCTGAACACGGGCGGTAGCGTCGGCGCGTGGCCACCGACCTCGTCGTCCCGCACCGCTTCCACGGACCGCCCGCCTCCGGCAACGGGGGCTGGTGCGCGGGTTCGCTGGCGGCGCTCCTGCCGGGCACCGGGGCCGTCCAGGTCCGGCTGCACGCGCCGCCGCCGCTGGCCACGCCGCTGCCGATCGAGGTCACCCCCGACCGGGCGGTCGCGACGTCAGGGCAGGGCGCTGCGGTCCTCACCGCCACCCGGGTCGACGCCGACCTCGCGGTGCTCGACCCGGTCGACCTCGCCACCGCCGAGCGGGCGGCCGGCCGCTTCGACGGACTGCGCGACCACCCGTTCCCCACCTGCTTCGTCTGCGGCCCCGACCGGCTGCCCGGTGACGGGCTGCGGCTCACGCCCGGCTGGCTGGACGACCGCGACGAGGAGACCGCGTGCGCGTGGGTGCCGGACGACTCGGTCGACCTGGCCCAGACCTGGGCCGCGATGGACTGCCCCGGCGGCTGGTCCGGCGGGCTCGCCGGCCGCCCGATGGTGCTCGGGACGATGACCGCCCGGGTCGAGCGGCCCGCCGTCCCGGGCGAGCGCTGCGTGGTGGTCGGCCGGCACCTCGGCACCGACGGGCGCAAGACCCGCTCGGCCGCGACCGTCTGGTCCGTCGGCGGGGTGGACGACCGCCGCGCGCCGCAGCTGCTGGGCACCGCCGAGCACGTCTGGATCCAGGTCGACCCGGCCTCGTTCGGGCGCTGACGGCACCGGTCGGGCCGCCGGTCAGGGCCTCGGTCGGACCCGCAGCACCCGCAGGTCGGTGGGCGCAGGGTCGATGCCGAGCTCCGTGCGCAACCGGGTGAGGTCGAGCTCGCGGCTGACGCCGAGGTGGCTCACCACGTAGCGGGTGAGCGGCGGTGCCTGGGAGGCGCGCCGCGCGCGGGCGACCAGCTCGAGCGCCGCCCCGAGCCCGAGAGCCACCGGGAACGGCAGGTGCACCCGCTGCGGCGCCTGCCCCGTGGCGGCGCGGAACGCCTGGTCGATGGCGGCGTCGAGGCGCACCGGGGCGGCGTCGGCCACGTTGACCACCCCCTGCACCGGTGAGCGCACCGCCCGGACGCAGACCTTCGCGAGGAGGTCGACCGAGGTGAGGTGCACCCGGGTGTCGGCCCAGCCGGGCACCACCAGCACCCGCTGCCCGCCGACGACCCGCACGGCGTCGAGCAGCCGCGGCAGCAGGGTGGGGTCGTCCGGCCCGTACACCGCGTGAGGGCGCAGCACGAGGGCGTCGCGGCCGGCGGTCGCCGCCCGCAGCACCACGCCCTCCGCCTCGGCCTTGGCGCGCGCGTAGGGGGCGGACAGCCCGTCGTCGGGCCCGTCCTGCTCGCGCACCACGCCGCGCCGGTACGGCGGGTAGACGCTCGCTGACGACACGTGGACGAACCGCGCCGCCGGCCAGGTGGTCAGGGCCGCCACCGTGCCCGCCACGGTGGCGGGGCGCTGCTCGGCCAGCGGCGCCCAGTCGTCGACCGCGGCGGCGCAGTGCACCACCGCGCCGACGTCCGGCGCCCCGGCCAGCGGACCGTCGGTGAGGTCCCAGCGGCGGTAGTCGACGCCGAGGTCCAGGCCGTCCGGCCGCGGCCGGCGTCCGAACCCGACGACCTCGTGGCCGCTGCGGCGCAGCGCGGCGCACACCGCCGCCCCGACGAACCCGCTGGCCCCCGTGACGGCGACCCTCACCGGCGCCCTCCGAGCGTGGCGAGCACCTGCTCGCGCAGGGCGGGCTTGTCGACCTTGCGCGAGCGGCCCGAGGTGGGCAGCGACGCACGGGTCAGGACGTGGTCGGGCAGCCAGGCGGCGTCCAGCAGCCCGGGGAGCCGCTCGCGGACGTCGTCGGCCAGGGACGCCGGCGCCCCCGGGGCCGGGACGACGACCAGCACCACCTGCTCGTCGGCGGTGACGGGGTCGGGCAGCCCGACCACCGACGCGGCGGCGACGCCGGGGAGGGACTCGACCAGCGGCTCGATCAGGGCCGGGTAGATGTTGGTGACCCCCCGCAGCAGCATGTCCTTGGTGCGGCCGCGCAGCTCGAGCCGTCCACCGGGGAGCAGCCGGACGAGGTCACCGGTGGCGACGCGGGCGAGCGGCTCCTCCCCCAGGTACCCCGGGCTGACCTGCGGCCCGGACACGTGCAGCTGGCCGCCGTCGTCGACCTCCACGACGGTGCCGGGCACGGGCCGCCCGAGCAGCAGGCCGGCGCGCGGCACCCGCGCGTGGGCGAGCAGCTCGTCACCCTCGACCGTCGCCACCGGCAGCGCCTCGGTGAGCCCGTAGACGCCGACCACCCGCACGCCCGGGACGGCCTCGGTGAGCCGCTGGACCACGGCCGCGGTGACCGGCGCCCCGCCGGTGGCGAGCAGCCGGAGGGTCGTCGGGAGCGCCCCCGTGGCCGCGGCGGCGGCGAGGGTGGCCGGCACGGCGTACCCGGCGGTGGCCGAGCGCTCGGCCGCGGTGCGGGCGAAGGTCGGGCCGTCGGCGCCGAGCGGTGCGAACGACCAGGTCGCCCCGGCCACCAGCACCGGCAGCCCGAGCATCATCTGGTCGGTGTGCACGACGTCGTCGGGACGCAGGCCGAGGCGCGGCAGCAGCGCGTGGAGGCCGGCGGCGAGGGTCGCCCGCGAGTGGGTGACGGCGCGCGGCGCGGCGGTGGTCCCGGAGGTGAACACCACGAGCGCCCGGGCGTCGGGTTCGGTCGGGAGCGGATCGGAGGCCGGTGCCCCGCGCAGCAGCCGGTTCCACCCGACGGCACCGGACGGGACCCCGGGCAGCCACCCGCCCGGCACGACCACGTGCCGCAGGCCGGGGGCCCGCAGGTCGGGCAGGGACAGACCCCGCCGCGCGGAGAGGCCGCGCAACGGGCCGGACGTCGCGAGGTGGACGACGGGCTCGGCCATCGTCCACCGTGGCTGCGCCGTGGCCAGACGTGCAGGCGAGAGCGCTTCTCCCGCACCGGGATCCGCGACGACCACCACCCCGCCCGCCGCCACCACCGCGAGGGCGGCGACGACGGCCGGCGGGCTGGGTCGCACGGCGAAGAGCACGCCGTCGCCCGGTTCCATCCCGTCGCGGCGCAGCGCCGCGGCGCCTCGGCGCACCTGGTCGGCCAGCGCACCGTAGGTGAGCACGCGGTCGTCGGCACCGACCGCCGCCACCCGGTCGGGCACGTCGCGGCCGTGCCGGAGGACGGCCTCGACGACGTCGGCGGCCGTCACGCCGCGGTCCCGGCGGTGAGCACGAGGCGACGGTACGCCGGGACGAGGACGCGGGCGGCGGGCTCACGCCGCACCACCCGCACCGGTCGGGCCGCCTGGTGCGCGTCGAGGACGGCGCCCGCGACGGCGGCGAGCTCGGCGGTGGCCAGCGGTGCGCCCAGGCAGAAGTGCGGTCCGGCGCCGAACCACAGGTTGCGGGCGGCAGCGGGGCAGGCGCGCTCCGGCCGGAAGCCGTCGGGCAGCCGGGTGGCCCACCAGGTGGCCACCAGCACGCGGTCACCGGGCCGCACCTGCACCGGGCCGAGGCGGCGCGGGACGGTGGCACGGCGCAGCATCGCCGGCGACGGCGTGGCGAGGCGCAGCGCCTCGACGAGGAACGGTGCGAGCCGCGACCGGTCGGCGGCGACCTCGTCGAGCAGACCCGCGTCGTGCAGCATCGCGACCGCCCGCGGGGCGGCGCTGGTCATCGTCTCGGTGCCGGTGAGCAGCAGGACGGCCGCGAGCGACGGTGCCTGGGACCGCGAGATGCCCAGCGCGGGAAGGCGTCCGAGCACGCTGCGGGTGGGGTCGGCGCGGTCGTAGGCGGCGGTGGCGGCCCGCGTCATGCGGTGCGAACAGCTCGCGGACCCGGGCGACCTGGGCGGGACTGAGCCGGCGGGTTCCCAGCCGCACCATGCCGAGCACCTCGTCGCCCGCCTGCAGCAGCAGGTGCGATGCGTCATCCACCTGGTGCCGGTCGGTCTCGTCGTCGAGCAGGCCCACCAGGGAGGCGATCACGGCCGTGGCGCAGCGCCGGGTGAGGGCGACCAGGTCGACCTCACGACCCGCGGCCAGGTCGGCCGTCGCCGCCGCCAGCGGGGCGGTGAGCACGCGGCGGCAGACCTCGTCGGCGGCGGCCGGGGTGAACAGCTCGCCCAGGGCCCGGCGCAGCGTGCGGTGCGGCGCACCGTCCATCCCGATCAGCGTCCGGTGCCCGAGCACCCCGGCCCACAGCGCCCCGGACGAGCCAGGCCCGTCCTTGCGGAAGGTGGGGTCGGTGAGCACCTGGCGGACCAGCACCGGGTCGGCCACCAGCACCCCGAGCCCGGGGACGCGGCGGGCGGCGCGGCCGGCGAGCAGCCGGTCGACGAGCGGGAACGCCAGCGGGTGGGCGGCCCGCAGCACGGCGGCCTCGTGCCTCAGCACCTCGGCCGTCCCGGGCGCTGCATCCATCGACGTCAGCGAGGTCACCGGGTGGTGAGCCGGACGTCGACGACGTCCGGGGTGTGGCTGTGGTCGAGGTACCAGCGCAGCGTCGCCCGCAGGCCGTACGCCCGCAGCCGTCGCGCGGACGCGTGCACGACGACGTCGCGGTGGTACGCGACCCGCTCGGAGACGGTGCGCACGCGGTTCACCAGGGCGCGGTCCTCGTGCACCTCCTCGATCGCGGTGCGCGGGAACCCCCCGGACGCCTCGTACGCGGCCGCGCTGACCCCGAGGTTGCAGCCGGGGCACATCACGTACGGGCCGCGGAACGGGCGGCCGCTCTCGTCGGCACCGCGGTTGCCGGGGCGGAACCGGCCGAACACCGCCGCGCCGGGCACGAGCAGGGGCACCAGGGTGCGCTCCCACAGCCGCAGCGGGAACTCGTCGGTGCGCGGCAGCATCGGTCCGGTCAGGAGGTCGTCGCCGGAGGCGAAGTGCCGGCGCGCGTTGGCCGTCCAGTCGTGGCGCGGCAGCGTGTCGGCGTCGCACCGCAGGACGTGCGTCGCGCCGCGCGAGATGGCTTCTCGCACACCGGTGTCGGCGGCGGCACCGGTCCCCTTGCGGGTCTCGGTGACCACGTGCACGCCGAACGGGGCGGCGCGGGCGAAGGCCTCGACCAGCGCGACCGTGCCGTCGGTGCTGAGGTTGTCGACCACGACGAGCTCGAACCCGACGTCGTCCTGAGCGGCCAGCGCCGCCAGCGTGGCGCCGATGCCGCGCTGCTCGTCGAACGCCGGGACGACGACCGAGAGGGCTACCACCGCAGCACCATCGTGCCGACGCTGATGCCGCCGGCGAGGCCGACGAGCGCCACGAGCGAGCCGCGCTCGACCCGTCCGGTCTGCACCGCCTGCTCGAGCTGCAGAGGGAGCGACGCCGACGCGCAGTTGCCGTGCTGGGCGACGGTGATCTGCAGGAGCGAGCGGTCGATGCCGCAGCGGTCGGCGAAGGCGTTGACGTACGGCAGCGTGACCTGGTGCACGGCGACGAGATCGCAGTCGTCCCAGGCGATCCCGGCGCGGTCGAGCACGTCGGACAGGACCGAGGGGCCGACCGCCTCGAACGCCTCCTTGAGGCGTCCGCCGTCGAGGTGGAAGTAGGTGGCGTCGAGGTCGCGCGGCTGCCGCGACCCGCCGCCGGGCAGGGTGCCTGCGGTCCACGCCGAGGAGTCGGCGGTGTGCCCCTGCGCCAGGATCCCGTCGCCGTCCTCGCACGCCTCGAGCAGCAGCGCTGCGCCGCAGTCGGAGAGGGTGTATCCGGCGAACGACTCCGCCAGCTGGCGCAGGTCGCGCACCTGCCAGCGGGTGGCGCGCGAGGGGCTCTCCCCCGTGACGACGAGCACGCGGTCGTGCTGGCCGGCGCGGATCAGGGCCTCCCCCACCTGGACGGCGTTGAGCACCGAGTTGCAGGCGTTCTTCACGTCGAAGACCGGGCAGCGGGCCCCCAGCGCCGCGGCGACGATGTGCGAGGTGGCCGGCTCCACGAGGTCCTGCGAGGCCGACGCGAACAGCAGCAGGTCGACGTCCCCGATCTCCAGGCCCTGGTCGGCGAGCAGCTTCCCGGCCGCTGCGACCGCGAGGTCGGAGGCCTGCCAGTCGTCCGGCATGACGTGCCGCCCCTGGATCCCGGTCGCCCGCAGCACGATCCCCGGCGGAGGACGGAACCCGCCGCTCTCGGCAGCGATCCGCGCCTCGCACTCCGCGCTCGGTGTCCACCGCGAGGGCAGGTGGGTCGCCACCCCCGCGACCCGCGCGCCCCTCGTTCTCCTCGTGACTGCCGACATCGTCCTCGTCCCCCTGCTCCCGGGCTCCTCGGCCCGGGTCCGGCGACGACCGACCTGGTCGCGCCGGGCCCTACGGTAGGGGGTGAGCGGGGGCCGGACAGGGTCGTCCGCACCGGACCCGGGGGGTCGCGTGCTCTTGACAACGGGGGGCCGCGCCCGTGCGCGCAGCGGTGCGTGGTGGGAGCAGCGCCTGCTCGCCTCAGCGAACCCCGGGCTCAGCGCGCTGGTCGCCACCGGCCGGGTCGTCGGGCCCGCGCGCGGGGGCGTGCTGCGGGTGCCGCGGCTGGGGGTGGTGGTCACCGACGCCGTGCTGATCCGCGAGGTGCTCAAGGACTACGGCTCGACCTCGCTGCTCGGCGAGGGCGGGGTGGGGCACCTGTGGGCGCAGGTCCTGGGTGAGTGGGTGCGCGACTCCTTCGACGGGCCCGGCCACGTCGACCTGCGGCGCCGGTCGCGCGACCTGTTCACCGAGGCCACCGCGGCCGGTGTCGTCCAGCCGGTGTTCGGCGCGCCGGTGGCGCGGGCGGTCGGCCGGCTGCAGGACGGCGCGGCCGTCGACGTGGCCGCGCTCGCCCGCGAGCTCGTCGGCCGGATGGTCGTGCACCTGCTGGGGCTGCGCCTGGACGGCATCTCCTCCGACGACGAGGACCCTCGGCCGTACCTGGAGGTCTACGCGGCCGGGGAGCGGCTGGCGTCGCTCGCCGTCGGCACGCAGGCCAGCACGCACCTGTCGGCGCAGACGGTCGAGAAGGCCAAGGAGGCCGTGGCCGAGCTGACCCGCGACGTCCCGCAGGCGTTCCGCGACTCGCCGCCGAGCACGCTGCTGGGCCGCTGCCGCGAGCTCGGGCTGGCCGAGCACGAGGCCACCGGGCTCGCCACGCTCCTGCTCGTGGCCGGCACGGAGACCGCCGCCAGCGCCATGGGCCGCACGGTCGCCCTGCTCGCCGACAGCGGCCAGGTGCACGACGTCGTCGCCGAGCCCGGCCTCGTCCCGGACGCCGTGCGCGAGGGCCTGCGGGTCAGCACCCCGGCGCCGGTGATCGGCCGGAACATCGTGCGGGACACCAGGATCGGACGGCTGACCGTGCGCGCCGGCGAGCGCGTGGTGCTGCTCACCTACGTGGCCGACAACGCGGTCGGCCCCTTCGACGTCCGCCGCCCGTACGACCCGTCCACACGCCAGCTGTGGTTCGGCGCCGGCCGCCACCTGTGCCTCGGCGCACCGGTGGCCCGGGCCGAGGTGGCGCACCTGCTGTCGGCGCTGGTCGGCACCGGCCGTCCGTGGCGGGTGGTCCGGCGCGTGCCGGCGCGCCGCGCGCTGATCCCCACCTACCAGGTGCTCGAGATCGCCCTCGCCTGAGCGCTCGGTCCGCTCAGGCGGCCCGGGTCACGCGGACGTCGGGCACGGTGCAGGCCAGGACGGCCTCGACCGCCTGCACCTGGGCGGTGAGGTCGCCGGCGTCGAGCAGCCGCTCGCCGGGGAACATCCGCAGCTCGAGCACGCGCCGCGCACCCGCGCCGACGAGCCGCCACGACCCGCGCAGCCGGCCGTCGAGCAGCAGCACGCAGCTGTAGAGCCCGTTGCCCTGCGTCCAGTACCAGGGCAGGTGCTCGGGGTCGGCGAACCGCCGGCGGGCGGCGGTGTCGTAGCCCACCAGCAGCGCGTCGAACTCGGCGAGCAGCCGCGGCGACTCGTCGGGGTCGGCGGTCGGCACGCCCTCGGCGAGGTCGAGGTAGGTCTCGCCGTCGGGGCCGGGCCGCCCCACCAGCTCCTCGCCCAGGTCGGCCAGGGCGGCGTCGACCTCGCGCAGGCGCGTCCCGCTCCACCACGCGACGTCGCGCCGCGTCGACGGGCCGTGCCACCGCACGTGCTCGCGGCACAGGGCGACGAGCGCGGCGTGGGGGTCCGCGACCACGGCGCTCCGGTCGCGTCCGAGCACCTCGTCGGCCAGGCGGTAGCCGGGCGCGCTCTGCCGGTCGAAACCTCTGCCGGACAAGGGTGCTCGGAGCAGGGCGCTGTGCAGGTGGGCGGTGGCCCGGCCGAGGCCCGGGGTGGCGGCCCGTTGCCCGGCCACCTCGCCGTCGTGCTCGCCCACCCAGGCGGCCAGGTGCTCGCGCAGCTCATCGGGCGTGCGCCACGCCCCTGCGGCGAACCGCTCCATCTCGGCCTGCACCTCGGCGACGGAGACCCGCTCCAGCCCGAGCACGCGCCGCCAGGTGGGCTCGAGCGCTCGTCGCGTGACGGCGTCGAGCAGCTCGTGCTGCTCCGGGGTGCTGGTGTGCACGGTCCCCCGCAGGTTGCTGCCCCGCACCAGCACACCCTCGGCGTACGCGGCCTCGACGTCCGCGTGGGTCAGCCCGGGCAGCCGGGCGGCGAACCCGACGTAGGGCGAGCGCGCGACCTGCGACTGCACCGGACCGGTGCGCGTCACGAGGTCGGCGACGGCGCGGGTCCCGGTGCCGCGGACCCGTTGCAGCTGGCGCCGCAGCGTGGCGCGGGCCAGGTCGTCCCAGGTGAGCGGACGGGTCACGTCAGCGGCGGCGGCGCCGAGGCGCGTGCCCTCGTCCTCGACCCAGAGCCCCAGCAGGCCCTGGAAGTGCGCCATGAACCGGTCCTGCTCGTGCGGCGGGTAGGTGGCCGCCACGGTGTCGCGCAGGATCCGCTCGAACGCCGGCCCGCGCACCCAGTCGTGCACCAGCTCCGGCAGGCGCGCCAGCTGGTCGTCGCAGAACTCGGCGTAGCGGTCGGACTCGAAGTGCTCGTCGGCGAGCGCGAGGTAGGCGTCGATCTTGTCGGTGTACGAGCGGTCGGGGTCGTCGGCGACCTCGAAGAACCTCGAGATGCGCAGGTCGAGCTGCGGCTTGCGTCCGCGCACCAGGGCGTAGACCGACCAGCGCACGAGAGCCGTGATGGCCCAGGGGAAGTAGTAGTGCAGCGAGGTGACGGCGACGTCCGGGCAGGCGTTGGCGTAGTCGATCGGGTGCACCTCGTCGCCGGCGACGAGCATCTCCGCGGAGTTGAAGTCCCAGCCGAAGAAGGCGTTGACGATGCGGCTGATGGCTGCGCACTCGTGGCCGGCCTGCTCCGACAGGAACCCGTGCTCGACGGCGTACCGGTCGTGCATCGGGCGGTCGGGCTGGAACTTCATCACCATCGTCTCGGGGCCGATCGACAGCGCCCGTGCGAAGTGCTCGTAGTCGATCGTCGCCTGCAGGTGCATCAGCATCTGGCCGGACTCGTCGTAGGCGCGATGCAGGTCGGCGCGGGAGTCGATCCGCGAGACCCCGCGCCAGCCGCCGCCGTCGAACGGCTTCATGTACAGCGGGTACCCGAGGTCGTCGGCGATCGCGTCGAGGTCGAAGGACTGGTTGTACTTCTCGCTGGTGTAGGCCCAGCGGACGTTGTCGACCGGGTTCTTGTACGGCACCAGGACGGTGCGCGGCACCTTGAGGCCGAGCCGCAGCATCGCGCAGTACGCGCTGTGCTTCTCCATCGACTGGAACGTGAACGGCGAGTTGAGCAGGTAGGTGTCGTTCATCAGCGCGGCCTTCTTCAGCCACTCGCGCGGGTGGTAGTACCAGTACGCCAGCCGGTCGATCACCAGGTCGGGCCGCGCCGGGTCGGTGAGCTCGAACGGCTCGATCGTCAGGCGCTCGCTCGCGAACTCGTGCGCGCCGGAACCGCCCTGCACCGTCCCGACCATCCGCAGGATGCTCTCGAACGCTGTCGGCCAGTCCTCCTCGGCCCCGAGCAGGAGTCCCACCAGGTGCGTCGTCCGGTCAGCCATGGGACGAACCTACTGGGATCAGAGCAGGCGCGGCAGGTGGTGAGCGACCTGCCGCTGCCACCACGGCCAGTCGTGGGCCGAGTCGTGGCCCCACTCGTCGAGCTCGCACCAGATCGCCTTCTCGTGCAGCAGCGCGGCCATCTCGCGCGTGGACGGCAGCGACCCGGTGGGGTGCACCTCCCACGGTCCCTGCCCGCACGACGAGCACGAGCCGCAGCCGCGAGCGCAGCCACTCCAGGTGACCGCCCTCGAGGTTGCGGACGTAGTCGGTGGGGTTGGTGAAGTAGGCGGCGTCGCCGCGGTCGCCCCAGGCGTGCCAGGCGGACGGGTCGTAGCTGCCGGACAGGCACAGCGCGCGGTCGACCAGGTCGCCGTGCCGCAGCGCCATCGACAGCGCGTGGAAGGCGCCGAGGCTGCACCCGGTGGCCACGATGCCGCGGCCGTCCGCGTCGTAGCCCGGCGAGTCCGAGCGGATCAGGGGGACGACCCGCTCCACCAGCCAGCGCTCGTAGTCCTCGTGCCGTCGGGCGCGGTGCTCGAGCGGGGCGCCGCGGTCCGACCACGACAGGTGGTCGAAGGAGTCGACGCAGTAGAGCTTGACCCGGCCCTCGTCGATGAGCGGCCGGAGGGCGTCGACCATGCCGTTGTTCTCGTAGTCCCAGGCCCTGCCCTGCTCGGACGGGAACACGATGACCGGCCGGCCGAGGTGGCCGTAGCGGATCACCGTGCCGGGGCGGTCGAGGCCGACCATCGCGAGCTCGGTCTGCTCACGCTCCATCGGCCCTCCAGAGGCGTTGCAGGACGGTGGTGAGGCGCGGGTCGAGGACGTCGCGCCAGGACGTGTAGTTGTGCACGTCGGGGTGCTCGGCCCAGTCGACGTCGAGCCCGAGCTCGGCCAGGTGCGCCGCCATCACCCGGTTGCAGTGCACGTTCTCCTCGGTGGCGCCGCAGGACATGGCGACCAGGGGCGTGGACGGCGGCTCCGTGGCCGCCAGCACCTCGGCCACGAACCCGGTGACCTCGGCGAAGTACTCGAACGCGCTCTCCTGCGGGTCGGTGGTCGGCGTGAAGAACGAGCCGGACTGCAGGACGAGGCCGCCGAACGTGGTGGGGTGCGTCCACTCGGCGTGGAGGGCGGCGAGCGCGCCGAGGCTGGCACCGATCAGCACCAGATCGCCTGTGGTGGTGTAGTTCTCGCGCAGGAACGGGACGATGACCGTCGCCAGCGTCTCCGCGTGGTCCGGGTTCGCGGCGTACCGTGCGTTCCGCTCACCGGGGGCGAGGAGGGCGACCCGCATGGGTGGCAGGTCGCCGGAGGCGACGCCGGCGCCGACCAGGTGCGTGAGCCCGGCGAACATCGCGTACTCGGGCCCGTCGTGCGCCACCAGCAGGGGAAGGGGGAGCGACGGCGCAGCCCCCTCGGGCGCCCAGACCATCAGGTCGACGGTGCCCACCGGCGTCTGGGTGAGCTGGTGGTCGGTGACCGTCCACGGCACCGACTCGACCTCGGTCCACGCGGGCACCTGGTACCCGGGCAGCCCGAGCCAGGACTTGTCGCCAAAGGCGCCGCCGACCACGTTCGGGTTGGTGGCGTCGAGGCCGGACCACTCCTCGCCGGACGCCAGGACGCCCTCGTACTTGTACTCGAGCCGGTGCACCGACGGCCGCGGGAGACGCAGCTCCCACCCGCCGTCGACCCGGGTGAAGTCGAGCTGGTCACCGGGCACGCCGATGTCCTGCCAGAGCCGCAGCGACGCCAGCTCGCCGTCGGGGTCCGCGTGCCGGAACACGAGCTCGTTGCCCTCGACCTGACTGACCCACCGCTCCTGCTCGTCCTCGCCCTCCACGGCGTCCTGCGCCGCCTCCACCGGGAGCGCGCCGGGATCGACGTCGGAGGGCGCGGGCACCCGTCCACGGTATCGGGATCAGGACGGCGCGCAGGCCGGGCGCCGCCGCGCTGAGCCCCCCTCCCCCCCCCCCCTCCCCCCCCCCCCCCCCCCCCCCCCCCCCCCCCCCCCCCCCCCGTCAGGGTTGGGGGTCGCGGGCGTCGTAGGCCCAGAACCGGGGCTGGATCAGGGCGAGCAGGACCACCACCACGACGACGCCGATGCCACCGAGGATGGCGGCGAGGTCCTCGCCGGACAGGTCGCCGACGGTGCCGAGGACGAGGTCGCCGAGCCGCGGCCCGCCGGCGACCACGACGATGAAGACGCCCTGCAGCCGGCCGCGCATGGAGTCCGGCGTCGCGGTCTGCAGGATCGTCATCCGGAACACCGCCGAGACGGCGTCGCTGGCGCCGGCCAGCGCGAGGCACGCTGCGGCGGGCCAGATCGACCAGTGCGGGCCGCCACCGGCGGGCGGCCCGGGTGAGGCCGCCACCACGAGGCCGAACGCCGTGATCGACAGCCCCCACGCGATCACCGCGAGCACGACGGCGCGGCCCTGGTGCCGCACGTGGCCGAGCGGCCCGGACAGCAGCCCGGCGCCGACGATCCCGACGGCCATGCCGGCCGACAGGATGCCGACGGTCTGGGCACCGCCGCCGATGAACGCCGTGCCGATCGCGGGGAGCAGCACCCGAGGCATGCCGAGGATCATCGCGGCGAGGTCGACCAGGAAGGTCATCCGGACGTTGGGCCGGGTGCCGAGGTAGCGCAACCCCTCGGCCACCGAACGCAGCCCGGGCCTGCTCACCTCGCCCTCGGGCGGGATCGAGGGCAGGCCGGCGAGCAGGAACAGCGTGACGAGCAGGAGCGCGGCCTCGGCGCCGTACGCCCCGCCGTAGCCCCACCAGTGGATGAACAGCGCCGCGAGCAGCGGGCCGACCATGATGCCGGTGCCCATCGTCAGGCTGCCCAGGGCGTTGGCGGCGGGCATCAGCTCGGGCGGGAGGAGCCGCGGCATGATCGTCGAGCGGGCCGGCTGGTTGACGCCGAACAGGCCGTTCTGCACGGCCACCAGCAGGTAGAGCACCCACACGTCCTGCAGGTCGGCCACCGCCTGCGCGGTGAGCGCGAGCGCGACCAGGAAGATGCCGGTCGTCGAGATGATGACGACCCGGCGCCGGTCGTGGGCGTCGACGATCGAGCCGCCGTACAGGCCCATCGCCACCAGCGGGACGAGCGCGAAGACGCCGACCAGGCCGACCGAGAAGGTGGAGCCGGTGACCTCGTAGATCTGGAGCCCCACCGCGGTGGTGGTCAGGTGGGTGCCGATGCCGGACAGGAACGCCCCGCCCCACAGCCGCCGGTACGGGACGCTGACCTTCAGAGGGGTCACGTCGGCGAGCAGGCGGGGCACAGTCACCATCCTGCCGGGGGCCGGTGGGCCGGGCGCGGCAGGGTGGGGGGCCGCACCGGGCGTGGAACAGCCCACGGGGTTCCGGTCCCCCACCCGAGAAGGAGGGTCCGGCGCTCGCTGTGGACGATCAGCGACCCCGTGGGCTGCGGTGACTGCCGGGAACTGCCGGTAGTCCGCCCATGTCGAACGGGCTGCTAGCGCGCAGCCACCTCACGCGTCCAAGAGTCATTCACGACCTGGACCACCTCCTTTCCCGTGTCCGATCACGCTACGTCGCTCGTCGCGGGTTCGCCAGGGGTTTGTTCGCGGGTCCGTCCGGCGGGTGCGAGGCTGCGGTCGTGCCCTGGCCCTGGCGACGCGCGCCCGACCCGCTGGGCGAGGGCGTCTGGCGGCGCGCGCACGACCGCTGCCGGCGCGCGGTCGACCGGTTCCACCAGGTGATCGAGCCGGTGCCGGACGGCCCGGTGCGCGACGGGCTCGAGGTCGTCGGTGCCGACCTGGCGGACCTGCTGGAGCGCGTCCGCACGCTGTGCGTCGCCGCGCAGGCCGAGGCGCCCAGCGCCGGCCTGGAGCTGCCGCCCGGCCGGCACGGCGACCTGCACCGGCGTCTGTCCCGGCTCGCGACCGCCGCCGCGCAGGCGTCGGAGGCAGCTGCCATGGCGCGGGTGGCCGAGGGCTCCGGCGACCGCTCGACCGCCCTGGCCCGGGTGGAGGCCGCCCGGCGCGCGGTCGTGACGGCTCGCACCCACCTGCCCTGACTGCGGTGTCAGCCGTGCCGCAGGTCCCACGCCTGCCGGGACAGGCGGGCGACGACGGCGCACGCGTCCGCGTCGGTGAGGGACGTCGTCGTGCACACCGCCTGCACGAAAGGCGCTGCGTCCCAGGGGGTCACGAGCGCCACGCTGTGCCGGACGGTGCGGCCGGCGACGACGTCCCAGCCGTTCTTGTGCGCCACGGCGGTGCCCGGCGGCAGTCCGTGGACGACGTCCTCGGTACGCGTGCTGCGGGCCAGGTCGCCGAGCGCCTCGGCGGTCGCCGCGGGCGGGAGCAGGCCACCGGAAGCCAGCGACGACATCAGCCGTCCGAGGTCGGCGGCCGTGGTGACGAACCCCAGCCCGGCCCGCGCCGCCGGGACGTCGTCGACCATCCGGTCCAGCGTCGACGAGCGGCAGCCGGCGTCGGCGAGCACCTGGCGCGGCGGGTCGAGCCCGAGCACCTCGAGCACGAGGTCGGTGGCCAGGTTCGACGACGTCGTCACCATCCGCTCCACCAGCCACCGCATCCCGGCGGACGCACCGAGCACGGCCCGGACGTCCGGGTCGGAGTCCTCCTCGGGCACGACCCGGAACCGCTGACCTGTTGCCGCGGAGTCGAACTCGTCGTGGACGAGCACCGATCGTCGCATCCAGCCCGGTGCGTCGACCTCGGCGCGCCAGGCGGCCACGAGCACGGCCAGCTTCATCGTGCTGGCCGCGTGGTGCACCGCGTCCGCGAGCCGGGCCGCGCGCGCGGGGCCGCCGACCGGCCCCGTCCACCAGGAGACGAGGCCGGCCACGTCCTCGGGCTCCGGGGTCGACCGCACGGGCGCCATCCTGGCCCGTCGCGCATACTGCGAGGGTGCTGACCGAGCTCCGCAGGCCTCGGGCACTCGTCGACGGGGACGTGGTGCGCGTGATCGCCCCGTCCGGACCGATCGACCCCGACCGGTTGCAGGCCGGGGCGCACCTGCTCGAGTCCTGGGGTCTCCAGGTCGAGGTCGGCGAGCACGTCCTCGGGCGCACCCGGCACGGCTACCTCGCCGGCACCGACGCCGAGCGCGCCAGCGACTTCGTCCGCGCGTGGTGCGACCCGACCGTGTCGGCCGTGATGTGCGCGCGAGGCGGGTACGGCGCACACCGGATGGTCGACCTGGTCGACTGGTCGGCCCTGCGGGCGGCCCGGCACGACGACCCCCCGCCGGCGCTCGTCGGGTTCAGCGACGTGACGGCGCTGCACGAGGCGGTCGGGGTCGAGCTCGGCGTCGCGAGCCTGCTCGGCCCGATGGTGGCCTCCTACCGGTTCCACGAGGACGAGGTCTCCCAGCACCACCTGCGCGACACCCTGTTCGGCAAGGACCCCGGCCCCGTCGGCGGCCACGACGTGCGCACGCTCGTGGGCGGCACCGCCGAGGGCGTCCTCGCCGGCGGGACCGTCACGCTGCTCGCCGCCAGCGTCGGCGCCCGGTCCGCCCGCCGCTCGCTCGCCGGGGCCGTCCTCGTGCTCGAGGACGTCGACGAGCCCACCTACCGGCTCGACCGGGCGCTCACCCAGCTACGGCGCGCCGGCGTCCTGGACGACGTCGCCGCCGTCGTGGGCGGGCAGTGGGTGGAGTGCGGCGACCCGGACACGATCGACGAGCTGCTGCTCGACCGGCTCGGCGGGCTGGGCGTGCCGATGGTCAACGGCGTCGACGTCGGCCACGGCCACCGGCACCTCACCGTGCCCCTCGGGGTCCGCGGGCGGCTGGACGCCGACGCCGGCGAGCTGGTGGCCGGGCCGGCCACCGCAGGCTGATCGCCCGCGCGACGACGGTCGCGGGAGCGGTCAGCCGTCCTCGCGCCCGGCGCGCCCGCGGTGCGCGATCCGCCGGTTGAGCGAGAACAACTGTCCGAGAACGGGCATCAGGACGATGTTCAGCCCGTGCAGGACCCCGATGATCACCAGGATCCCGGCGATGCGGGTGAGCTCGGTGCCGACCTGCCCCGCAGTGACCGTGCCGGAGTACCCGCTCCACCCGCGTTGGTCGACCTGCACCGTCGCCAGCACGTACGCCGCGAAGATCAGGTAGTAGACGACGTCGGTGAGCAGGATGTAGCTCTTGCCCGTCTGCGGGTTGTCGTGGAACACGTCGGCTGCGTAGGCCCTGCCGAACCGCTTGATGAACGGTCCGAGCCAGAGCGCCAGCGCCACGAGGAGGGCCGTCGTGGCAGCCTCGAGCACCCACCAGGGCATCAGGAGCCGACCGTCCTCGCGCGGCGTGAACGCCACGACGGCGGCGACGACCAGGGCGCATCAGGACCGCCCCGGCGGCCACGTCGACGCGGACGGAGCGGCGACGCACGCGGTCGCCCTCCACCGACGTCGACGACCCGCTCGAACAGGTCCGGCGACGGGCGTGCCGACCGCGGCGGGCTCGAGCGCGCGGCGCAGCCGCCGCTCGGTGGACGTGGGGTCGGGCGTGCGGTCATCTGGTGCCCTCCAGCTGCTGCTCCAGCGCGCGCAGGCCGCGGCGCAGGTGGGTCTTGACCGAGTTGCGGGACAGCCCGAGGGCCGCCGCCACGTCGTCGACGCCCATGTCGAGGTAGTAGCGCATGACGAGGCAGTCGCGCTGGCGCGGCCGGCGATCTCACGCAGGGCGGCGATGACCTCGCGCCGGTCCTCGTCCTGCGTCGGCCTGGTCCTCGCCGACGGCTCGTCCGGCTCCGGCGGGCGGCCGGTGCCGCCGGGAGACGAAGCCTCGGCTGTTGTGGTCGCGGGCGAGGTTGACCACGATCGTGCGCAGGTAGGCGGACGCCCGCTCGGTGTCGCTGATCCGGTGGCTGCTGCGCGCGAGCCGGATGAAGGCCTCCTGCACCAGGTCCTCCGCCGCGGTGCGGTCGTCGGTGAACCACCGAGCGATCTGCACCAGCCGTGGCGCTTCGGCCTGGAACAGGTTGAGCAGCAACGACTCCGACCACGCGCCGTCCTCGAGGACGCGTGCCCGTCGACAACACCTGCTCGGCCTGACGCCTCCACTGCACCTCCGTCTCAAGACGCGCGAGGGACCGCCCGGGTGACAACGGTCGCGCACCAACTCTGGCCCTTCTCGGGGTCACCCGGCAGAGCCGCTCGGCCGTCTCTGCTGGTGACGGCCGGTTCGCGGCCGCGTCCCAGGAGGTACCGATGCCCACCACCACGCGCCGACCCCGTCCGCTCTCCATCGGAGACCCTCGGCGGGACGGTCGGCACACTCGCCACCGCCGCCGCCTTCGCCCTCTCTGCCGCAGGTGCCGTCGCCTGCCCCGCGATCGTGCGTGCACCCGACGCGGGTGCTTCGATCTCGGCACCGCCGCCGCGGGGCCTTGGCCGGGCACGCGCCGGCCTCGTCCTCGCCCCACGGGAACGCCGTCACGGCGAGACGACCAGGGCCGTGCTCACGGTGCGTGGGATCGACCGCGCGCAGGCGGGCCGGGTCTACGGCGCCCACCTGCACGTCGGGCCGTGCGTGGCGGGGGACGGCGCCGCGGCCGGGTCGCACTACAACCACGACGTCGTGTCCGGGCACGTACCCGTGCGTGTTGACCCCACCACCGAGGTGTGGCTCGACCTGACCGTGACGCCCGGCGGCACCGCTCGCAGCGTGGCCAAGGTGCCGTTCGTCCCGGCCGGCGGTCAGCGCTCAGTCGTGATCCACCAGCTGCCGACCGACGCGGCCGGTGCAGCCGGTCCGCGCCTGGCCTGCCTGCCGGTCACCTGGTGAGCCCCGTGCTGCGACGGGTCCTTCGGGGAGCTGCCGCCGGTGCACTGCTCGGCGCGGGCTGGGGCTGCCTGGCACGGGTCTGGATGCGGACGGTCTCGACCGACCCGGGATTCACCTGGAGCGGGACCCTGTTCATCGTGGGCGCGATGGCCGTCGCCGGCCTGCTGGTGGGGGTGGTCCGGGCGCTGCGTCTGGCCGGCGCCCCCTCGGCCTGCAAGGCGATCCTGATCCCGACCGTCCTGGCGTTCGCCGGTGCCGGTCTGCTCCTGCTTCCCGGCGCCCTGGTCGGCGGGTGGGGACTGGCGGGACGCGGCCCCGTCTGGCTGCGGCGCGCCGCGGTGGTCGTCGCCGTCGTGGTGGTCCCGCTCCTCGTCTGGTTCGTCGCGACCCCGGCCGGGGACCGCGCCGTGCTCGTCGGTCCGGTGGTCGTCGTCGGCCTCGCCCTCGTGCAGGGCCTGCTGGCGTGGGCGGCGGCGGAGGTGTTCCGTCCGCACCAGGCGGCCGCGACCGGGGCAGGGCACAAGGTCAGGGCTGACGCCGCGATCCCTGCCACGCGCTGAGGTCGTCGAGCGGGGCGGGGTGGCCGTCCGCGGTCGTCCACACCCACCGGTCGTGCAGCCGGTTGCGCTGCCCGGCCCACAGCTCGACCTCGACCGGCCGGACCCGGTACCCGCCCCAGAAGTCGGGCAACGGCAACGGATCCTGGCCGGCGAAGCGTTCCTCGACGTCGGCGACCGCGGCCACCAGGTCGTCGCGGCTCGCGAGTGCCCGCGACTGCGCCGACGCCCAGGCGGCGACCTGCGAGCCGCGGGGGCGCGAGGTGAAGTAGGCGGTGGTGTCCTCGCGCGAGACCTGCTCGACCTCGCCGCGCACCCGGACCTGCCGGTACATCGGGTGCCACAGCAGCACGACCGAGGCGCGCGGGTGGGCGGCGAGCTCCTCGCCCTTGGTCGAGGCGGTCGCGGTGAAGAAGACCAGCCCACGCGCATCCAGGCCCTTGAGCAGGACGGTGCGCGCGTTCGGAGCACCGGACGCGTCGACGGTGGCGACCACCATCGCTCCCGGCTCCACCACCCGGTCGTCCGCGACGGCGGCGTCGTACCACCGCTCCACCGCCGCCAGCGGCGTCCCCTCGACGTCCTCCGCGGCGATCAGGTCGCTCTCGTAGTCGATCCGCGCGGTCGGGTCGATGCCGCCTGCGGGGCGCGTGTCGGGCATGGTCCGACCCTACGTCGCCGTCCGTCCCCCCGCCGGTCCCACCGACGACCGGGCACCTGCCGCACGGCATGATGTGGTCACGACGGAGCTCGAGGAGGAGCAGCACATGACCGCACAGGCCGATCCGGCGTTCGTGCCGGGGCTCGAGGGCGTGGTCGCGTTCGAGAGCGAGATCGCCGAGCCCGACAAGGAGGGTGGCGCGCTGCGCTACCGCGGTGTCGACATCACCGACCTCGTCGGGCGCGTGTCGTACGCGCAGGTCTGGGGGCTGCTGGTCGACAACGCGTTCAACCCGGGACTGCCTCCCGCCGAACCGTTCCCGCTGCCGGTGCACACCGGCGACGTGCGCGTCGACGTGCAGAGCGCGCTCGCCCAGCTGGCGCCGATCTGGGGGTTCCGGCCGCTGCTCGACATCGACGAGCAGCAGGCCCGCGACGACCTCGCCCGCGCCTCGGTGATGGCGCTGTCCTTCGTCGCGCAGTCCGCCCGCGGGCAGGACCGGCCGATGGTGCCGCAGCGCGAGGTCGACAAGGCGTCGTCGGTCACCGAGCGCTTCATGATCCGCTGGCGCGGCGAGCCCGACCCCAAGCACTGCGAGGCCGTCGACGCCTACTGGGTCTCGGCCGCCGAGCACGGTATGAACGCCTCGACCTTCACCAGCCGCGTGATCGCCTCCACCGGCGCGGACGTGGCGGCCTGCCTGTCCGGCGCCGTCGCCGCGATGAGCGGGCCGCTGCACGGCGGCGCGCCCTCACGGGTGCTCTACATGATCGAGGGTGTCGAGGAGTCCGGCGACGCCCGCGGCTACGTGCGCGGCGTGCTCGACAAGGGCGAGCGGCTGATGGGGTTCGGCCATCGCGTGTACCGGGCCGAGGACCCGCGGGCCCGGGTGCTGCGCGAGACCTGCCGGCGTCTCGGCGCACCGCGCTACGAGGTGGCTGCCGCGCTGGAGGAGGCCGCTCTGAGCGAGCTGCACGAGCGTCGTCCCGACCGCGTGCTCGCCACCAACGTCGAGTTCTGGGCGGCGGTGATCCTCGACTTCGCCGAGGTGCCCGCCTCGATGTTCACTCCGATGTTCACCTGCGCGCGCACCGCCGGTTGGTCGGCGCACGTGCTGGAGCAGAAGCGCACCGGGCGCCTGGTGCGTCCGTCCGCGCGCTACGTCGGGCCCGACCCGCGCCCGGTCGAGGACGTGGAAGGCTGGCCGCTGCGCTGACCGGCGGCCAGCACGCGGGGCGCGACGCGTGCGGCAGGATGGGCGCGTGACCACGAGCCCCCCGCAGATCGAGATCCCGGCCCACCTCCTGCCGCGCGACGGCCGGTTCGGATCGGGGCCGAGCAAGGTGCGCCCCGAGCAGGTCGACGCCGTCCGCGCCGTGGCCACCAGCCTGCTCGGCACGTCGCACCGGCAGGCGCCCGTTCGGCAGGTGGTCGGGCGGGTGAGAACCGGTCTGTCCGAGCTGTTCTCGCTGCCCGAGGGCTACGAGGTGGTCCTGGGCAACGGCGGGTCGACCCTCTTCTGGGATGTCGCCACGCTCGGTCTGGTCCGCGAGCGCGCGCAGCACCTCACCTTCGGCGAGTTCTCCGCCAAGTTCGCCGCGTGCACCGCCGCCGCCCCGTTCCTCGCCGACCCGTCCGTCATCGCCTCGGTGCCCGGGACGAGGTCCGCGCCGCTGGCCGAGTCCGGCGTCGACGCCTACTGCTGGCCGCACAACGAGACGTCGACCGGCGTCATGGCGCCGGTCCACAGGGTCGACGGCGCGGCCGACGACGCCCTGGTGCTGATCGACGCCACGTCCGGCGCCGGAGGCATCGACGTCGACGTGTCGGCCTGCGACGTCTACTACTTCGCGCCGCAGAAGTCGTTCGCGTCCGACGGCGGGCTCTGGATCGCGCTGATGTCGCCGGCCGCCGTGGAGCGCGCTGAGCAGCTGGCGGCCTCCGGCCGCTGGATCCCCGAGGGCCTGAGCCTGACCACGGCGATCACCAACTCCCGGCTCGACCAGACCTACAACACCCCGGCGCTGGCGACCCTGGTGATGCTCGCCGAGCAGGTCGACTGGATGCTCGCCGGCGGCGGGCTCGCCTTCGCGGCGGGCCGCAGCGCCGAGTCGTCGGCGCACCTCTACGGCTGGGCCGAGCAGCACGCCCTGGCGACCCCCTTCGTCGCCGACCCGGACCACCGCTCCCCCGTCGTCGGCACCATCGACCTGGACGACTCGGTCGACGCCCTCGCCGTGGCCGCGGTGCTGCGCGCGCACGGCGTGGTCGACACCGAGCCCTACCGCAAGCTCGGACGCAACCAGCTGCGGATCGCGATGTTCCCGGCCATCGACCCCGACGACGTGCGCGCCCTCACCGCCTGCATCGACCACGTGGTCGAGCGCCTCACTCCGTGAGCATCCGCTCCAGCGCGGGGTGGACGGCCCACTGCAGCACCAGGTCGGCGTACTCGGCCTCCACCTCGGGTCGGGCGGGCGCACCGGTCCGGACGGCGCGGATCATCGCGTTGCGCGGCGTGTGCGCGGAGTCGACGAACTCGACCACCTCGACGCGGTAGCCGTTGCGGCGCAGCACGAGTGAGCGCAGCGCGTCGGTGAGCACGTCGGCGAAGCGCTCGCGCAGGATCGGGTGCCGGGTCAGCGCCGCGTAGGGCTCTGGCGGCGTGCCGGCGGCGAGCTGGCGCTGCACGTCGTGGTGGCAGCACGGGGCTGCGAGCACCACCGGAGCCTGCCACCGCACCGCCCGGGCCAGGGCCTCGTCCGTGGCGGTGTCGCACGCGTGCAGCGCGAGGACCACGTGCGGCGGACCGCCGAGCGCGTCGGTCGGGTCGGCCTCGGCGATCGTCCCGGGGACGAACGACAAACCCTCCAGCCCGGCGCGGTCGGCGCGCTCGGTGCTGCGCGCCACCAGGTCGGGACGCAGCTCGACGCCCACCGTGCGGGTACCCGGCCGCAGGTCGGACAGGTACCGGTGCGCGGCCAGCGTGAGGTAAGCGTTGCCGCAACCGAGGTCGACCACCCGCAACGGGCCGTCCGGCAGCACGCCGGCCTTGGCGGCGCGGCGCAGCACGGCGTCGGCGGATCGCAGGAACGCGTCGACCTGGCGACGCTTGTCGCCGTCGGCGCCGAGGACGGCGAACAGCGGGTCGTCGGGCGCCACCAGGTGCTCGCGGGTGCTGTCGTGGCTGGTGTCGCGCGCGCCGGCGGGCGGGGGGCCCGCGTGCAGCAGCGCGTCGCCCTTCTTGGTGAACCGCAGCTGCAGGGTCGCCTCGGTGGTCTCGACGTGCCAGTTCCGGAAGGGCATCGCCAGCAGGCCGTCCACCGGGTGCTGCACGCCCTCGCTGACCGGCAGGTTGGTGGTCACGACCCGCGGGCCGGTGCGCGAGGTCACCTGCAGCACCAGGCCGCCGCGCAGCTGCACCGGACGCAGCTCCACCCGCTCCCGGTCGGGCGGCTCGACCCCACGGCGGCGGCCGCTCCCCACCGCCCGCACCAGCCGCTCGACGTCGAGCAGGGCGGTGCGCACTCGTCCCAGCGCCTCGTGCGGCTCGTCCACCCGCTCCTCCGTCCGCCGTGCTCGCCCCGGTGGTGGCGCGTGACCACCTGGCCCATCATCCGTTGTACCGGGCGACGGGGTGGACGACCCGGGGCGAGGACGCCCCGACGAGGAGGACCAGCATGCCGTCCGCAGCGACGAGCCAGAGCACCGGCCGCACCCGGCGCACCCTGCGCCTCGACGTCGGGAAGGTCGCCGCCGCCGTTCCCGTCGCGCTCCTGCTCGCCGGCGGGGTCGCGTGGGCCGCCGACCGCGACGCCCCGACCGCCGATGCGCCGGTCGCCGTCCCGGCGGACGCCCTGCGGCTGCCGAGCGGCGCCTCCGGCCAGGCGCTCGACGACCTGGGCTTCCAGCGCGTCCCCGGCGGGGCCGGACCCGTCGTGGCGGCACCGCCTCCTTTCGGTGCGCAGCAGGCGTCGGCGGGCGGGGTGCGGATCGACCGCTCCGGCATCCCGGCCCGCGCGCTCGAGGGCTACCGGCGCGCCGAGCAGCTGCTCGCCACCGGCGACCCCTCGTGCCACCTCGACTGGGCGCTGGTGGCGGCGATCGGCCGGGTCGAGTCGGCGCACGGCTCGTTCGGCGGCAACCGGCTCGGCACCGACGGCGTCGCCCGTCCGGGCATCGTCGGCATCGCGCTGGACGGCTCGCGGGGCACGGCCCGGATCACCGACACCGACGGCGGACGCTGGGACGGCGACGGCCGGTTCGACCGGGCCGTGGGCCCGATGCAGTTCATCCCCGGCACCTGGCGCAGCGTCGGCGTCGACGCGGACGGCGACGGCGCGAGCCAGCCGCAGGACGTCGACGACGCGGCCACCGCGACCGGCGTGTACCTCTGCTCCGGGTCGGGCGACCTGCGCACCTCGCAGGACCGGTACCGCGCGGTCTACCGCTACAACCACTCCGACGAGTACGTGCGCACCGTGATGGCCATCGCCGACGCGTACGCCCGCGGCGTGAGCGTGGTGGAGGCGTCGTCGCTGCCGGGCGCCCGCTCCGGCTCGTCGTCGCAGGAGCGCCGTCCGACCGCGCCGCCGCCGGCCCAGGCGGCCACCACCCCGAGGCCGGCCGCGAGCACGCCCCCGGCACCCGCCACCGCGGCACCGGCTCCGGCGGCCCCGGCCCCGACGGCGCCCGCCGGTGTGGTCGAGGGGGTCGTGGGTGCGGTGACCACGCTGCTGCCGCCGCCCACCCCGCCGGCGCCCGCGCCGCCCGCCCCGACGCCCACGACCCCGCCGGTGACGGTGCCGCCGCTCGTGCCCGGTGTCACCTGCCTGCTGGACCCGGTGCTGGGTTCGCTGCTGCCGCTCTGCCCGCCGACCCCGACGCCGTAGCGCCCAGGCCGCACCGGAGCCGTCAGGCTGCGCTGGTGCGGCCCGTGGCGTCGTCGACGGCCAGCCGCGCGCGAGCCTCGTCCCTGGCCCCGTCGGGGTCGCCGGCCGGGGTGAGCACGAGGTGCGGGAGCGGCGTCCAGGCGTACCCGACCGTGAGGTCGCGCTGGCGGACGACGACCACGGCCGCGACCAGGGCCGCCAGCAGCGTGACGATGCCACCGAGACCGATCGTCCAGCGCGCGCCGAACTGCTCGCCGACCCAGCCGACGATGGGCGACCCGATGGGCGTGCCGCCCATGAAGATCGCCATGTAGAGCGACATCACGCGTCCTCGCATCTCGGGGGCGGTGCTCATCTGCACGATCGTGTTGGCCGCCGTCATCAGCGTCAGGGCGCTGAGGCCGGTGGGCACCAGGGCGACCGCGAACGCCCAGTAGCCGGGCATCATCGCCGACACCGACGCCGTCACCCCGAACGCGAACGCGGCGCCGACCAGCAGCCGCATCCCGGGACGCGTGCGCCTGGCCGCGAGCAGCGCGCCGGACAGCGACCCGATCGCCATCACCGAGCCGAGCAGCCCGTACTCGCCCGCGCCCTTGCCGTAGACCTGCGTGGCCATCAGGGCGGTGGTCATCTGGAAGTTCATGCCGAAGGTCCCGACGACGCCGACCACGGCCATGATCACCATGATGTCCGGGCGGCGGCGTACGTAGCGCAGGCCGTCGCGGATCTGGCCCTTGCCGCGCGGCGCCTTCGTGATGGGGATGAGCTCGCGCACGCGCATCCGCGACAGCGCGAAGATGGTGGCGCCGAAGCTCGCCGCGTTGATGAGGAACACCGGGCCGGTGCTGAACACCGCGATGAGCAGGCCCGCGACCGCCGGACCGATGAGGCGGCCGAGGTGGAACGAGGCGCTGTTGAGGCCGACCGCGTTGGAGAGCTTGTCCTCCGGCACCATCTCGGCCACGAACGTCTGGCGCGCAGGCGCTTCCAGCGCGGCGGCCGCGCCGGACAGGAACGCGATGAGGTAGACGTGCCAGAGCTCCGCGACGTCGAAGACCACCATCAGACCCAGCAGCAGCGACAGCGACCCGGCGAGGGTCTGGGTCATCATCATCAGCCGCCGCTTGGGGAAGCGGTCGGCGATCAGGCCGCCCACCGGCGCCAGCAGGAGCATCGGCAGGAACTGCAGGCCCGTGGTGATGCCGACCGCCACCGCCGAGTGGTCGGTGAGGACCGTGAGGACGAGCCAGTCCTGGGCGACGCGCTGCATCCAGGTGCCGGCGTTGGAGACGATGGCGCCGGTGGCGTAGACCCGGTAGTTGAAGACCTTCAGCGAGGCGAAGGTGGGGCTCACCCGTCGACCACCCGCCGCAGGATCTCGGCGGCCTCGGCGAGGGTGTCGCGCTCCTGCGGGGTCAGCTCGGCCAGTCGACCGGCCAGCCAGGCGGTGCGCCGGCGCCGGGTCTCCTTGACCTCGGCGCGGCCCGCGTCGGTGATGGCCACCAGCACCTGGCGGCCGTCGTCCGGGTGGTCGGTGCGCGTGGCCAGCCCGGCCTCGACCAGGTGGTTGACCGTGCGTGTCATCGACGGCGGCTGCACGTGCTCCTGGTCGGCCAGCACCCGCGGCGTCTGCGGCCCGTCGCAGTCGAGCTTGGCCAGCACCGAGTACTGGCCG
The DNA here is from genome assembly GCA_963825505.1 of uncultured Actinomycetota bacterium. GTDB lineage: Bacteria > Actinomycetota > Actinomycetes > Actinomycetales > CAWJMD01 > JBBQSN01. The sequence continues at coordinate 36,805 of CAWGTL010000016.1, forward strand.
TCCGTGATCGCCTCGGACGACCGCTCCGCGCGGATCCGCCGGGTGCTGCGCATGAGCGACACCCGCAGGTCGGCAGCGAGGGAGGCAGAGGCGAGCGTGGGCATGTCGTTAGTCTAGGTCATTAGCCACGCTAATGAAAATCGGGTTGCGGTCGGAGAAGTCGTTGCTTCGCAGGCATCGAAGGAACGCCGTCTCACAGCATCGGTCTCACCACCGGAGACCGCGCTCGACCAGGACGGCACCGAGGCGGCGGATGAAGTCGGGCCGGAACGGCCCGAGGTCGTCGGCTGTCACGAAGAGCACCCTCCACCCGTCGTCCTCCAGCACCTCCCGCCGCCGCACGTCCTCGCGCCACCGGCCCTTCGCGGTGCGGTGCACGTCGCCGAGGTACTCCAGGGCCACCTTGACCGCGTGCCAGCCGAGGTCGATCTGGCCGAGCCAGCCGCCGTGGTCGTCGTAGGCGTCCCGGTTCGTCTCCGGCTCCGGGATCCCGGCGCGGACGACGACCAGCCGGGTCCGCGTCTCCTGCGGCGAGTCGACCCGCTCGCGAACGAGCCCGAGCGCCGCGGACAGAGGTGCTCGGCCAGGCAGCCGGGGAACCGTGAGCCGCCGGCGCAGGTGGGCCAGGGTGCCGTCCAGACGCGCCACGGCGTCACCCAGGACGACGAGGTCGTCCAGCGGGAGCGCCGGGCCGAGGTCGGCCCAGGCCGAGGACGGCTCGGCCAGAAGCAGCCCGCGGCGCTGGATCGGCGGGTCGGGCACGCCGGCACGGACCCGGATGCCGCGGATCTGCGGTCGAGGATCCGCACGTCCAGCGCGGCGTCGGGCCGCAGCGCGGGATCGAGCCGGGTCGGACGACCTCGCCACCCGGTGCGCCGCGGCCGGGCTGCTCCTGCCCTGCGGGTCCGTGCTCGCCGGTGCGACCGCGGCCTCGAGCGGCCGCGAGAGCTCAGCTGACGCCGACGAGCTCCTTGAAGGGGTCGATGGCGAAGTAGAGGACGAACAGCGCGGCCGTGACCCACAGCAGCGGGTGCACCTCGCGGGCCTTGCCGCGCACCAGCTTGATCAGGGCGTAGGTGACCATGCCCGCGCCGATGCCGGCGGCGATCGAGTAGGTGAACGGCATCAGCACGATGGTGAGGAAGGCCGGGATGGCCAGCTCGAGGTCGTCCCAGTCGATGCCCTTGACCTGCTGCATCATCAGGAAGCCGACCACGACCAGCGCGGGCGTCGCCGCCTCGTACGGCACCACGGCGACGAGCGGCGCGAAGAACGTGGCGAGCAGGAACAGCACGCCGGTGACCACCGACGCCAGACCGGTCCGCGCACCCTCGCCGACGCCGGACGCGGACTCGATGTACGAGGTGTTCGACGAGATCGACGCCGCCCCACCGGCGATCGCGCCGACGGAGTCCACGACCAGGATGCGCGTGGTGTTGGGCGGGTTGCCCTCGTCGTCGAGCAGGTCGGCCTCGGCGCCGATGGCGACCATCGTCCCCATCGTGTCGAAGAAGTCGGCGAGCAGGAGCGTGAAGACCAGCAGGATCGCCGCGACGAAGCCGATCTTGCCGAACGAGCCCAGCAGGTTGAACTGGCCGAGCAGGCCGAGGTCGGGGACCTCGAGCACCGAGTCGGGCAGGGCGGGGACGCCGAGGCCCCAGGCCTCGGGGTTGACCACGGCGCCCGTCTCGTCGAACTGGCGCGGACCGATCTTCGCGACCGCCTCGATCACGATCGCCAGCACGGTGGCGCCGACGATGCCGATGAGGATCGCGCCGCGCACGTGCAGCACGTAGAGCACGATGATCGTCAGCAGGCCGAGGACGAAGACCAGCGTGGGCCAGCCGGACAGGAACCCACCGATGCCGAGCTCCAGCGCCGGGCCGCCACCGGACTTGCGGACGAAGCCGGCGTCGACCAGGCCGATGACGGTGATGAACAGCCCGATGCCCACGGAGATCGCGACCTTCAGCTGCGGCGGGACCGCGTGGAACACCGCCTGCCGGAAGCCGGTGAGCACCAGCACCAGGATGATGATCCCCTCGAGGACGACCAGGCCCATCGCGTCGGCCCAGGTCATCTCCGGCAGCTTGGCCACGCCGAACGCGACGAACGCGTTGAGGCCGAGCCCGGTGGCGAGCGCGAGCGGGTAGTTCGCCACCACGCCCATGACGATCGTCAGCAGCCCGGCGACCAGCGCGGTCGCCGCGGCCACCATCGGCAGGTTCGGCGCGTCGCCGCCGCCGAGGAACCCGCCGGTGGAGTCGGCCTGGGTGCCGATGATGATCGGGTTGAGCACGACGATGTAGGCCATCGTGAAGAACGTGGCCAGGCCGCCGCGCACCTCGCGGCCGACGGTCGACCCGCGGGCCGAGATCGTGAACCAGCGCTCGAGGACCCCGCCGGAGGGGGCTGGTTCGACGGCGGGCTGCTCGTCCTTCTGCAGTGACACGGGGGGCTCCTGGAGACGGTGGGAGGGACGCCCGGGCGGCGCGCGCGCATCCTGCCAGACCGGGTCACGGCGCTGTGAACGCGTTCACGGTGCGAGCGGACGCCGCCGCAGCACCTACCCTGGTGGCGTGGCGGAGCTGGACGACGAGGGCCGCGCGGCGGTGGAACCGCTGCGCACGAACGACCGCGCCACGGTGCTGGTCGGGTGCGCGGTCTGGGCCGTCCTGCTGGTGCTGAGCCTGGTCAACCGAGACCGGCTCGATGCCGCGGGCCACGGCTGGTGGCTGTGGACCTGCGCCGCCGGCCTGGCGCTCGGCGTCCTCGGGCTGGGCTGGCTGCAGGTGCGGCACGGCCGGCTGGTGGCGCAGGGCCGCGCGCCCTCACGCCGCCCCACCGGCTAGTCCCTCAGCCCAGGGCGTCGTCGACCAGCGCCTCGAGCGGGTCCTCGTCCTCGAGCAGCGCCGTCGCCAGGTGCCGGTCGGCCCACCGACCGGCGGCGTGCGCCACCGCCCGCGCCAGTCCGTCCGCGGTGCCGGCGTGGAGCACCGGGTCCCCACCGTCCTGCTGCGCGGGTTCGACCCACCAGCCCACCTCGACGTCGTCGACCCGCAGGTCGTCGTGCTCGGTCCAGGTGGCGGGCAGCGCGGGCCAGCGACGGCGCACGACCTCGGGCAGCGGCACCTGCTCCCCGCTCGAGGTCACGTGACCGTCGGCGCGGTCTGACGCCAGGTCGAGGTCGAGGACGTCCGCGAGGGCGGTGGCCAGCCCCGCGGCCGGCACCACCCGCGCCCCGAGGTCCGCACGCTGCCACCAGCGCGCGTCGTCGACCACCACCACCTGCTCGGACGGGTGCCGCCCGACCTCGCCGTCCGGCCCGAGCGCCCACTGCCGCGCCGGCGGCTCGAGCCCGACGTCGCCGTCGAGCCGGCTCAGCGCGTCCCAGACCTGCAGCAGCAGGTCGGGCGCGGCGCCGTCGGCGTCGGTCAGGCGGTCCAGGACGCCCTGCCACGCGCGACCGTCGAGGTCGGCGAGCGAGCCCACCAGCCCGAGCGCGCGGGCGAGGTCGGGCTGCAGGTCCGCGGTCCACGCGGGCGCCTGCGGCAGCAGCAGGTCGGCGGGGCCGGGTCCCGCGGCACGGTGCCCTGCCAGCCCGAGGTGCCGGCGCAGCCACCACGCGGTGTAGGAGACGGCGCGGTGCGCGCCGTCGGGCGTCCGCACGGTGACGGGGGCGACGACGGCCTCGCGCAGGTCGCGGTCGGCGGCGAGCAGGTCGAGCAGCTCCGGCCAGCCGTCGTCGACCACGAGGTCGAGGTCGCGGACGGCCAGCACCGCGCCGTCGAGCACCGCGCCGGGCACGCGGTCGGTGATCTCGTCGGCCCAGTCCTGGGCGCCGTCCAGCTCGTCCAGCTCGGGCGGCAGGTCGTCGGGGTCGGCGTCCTCGACCCGCACCAGCACCGGCAGGCCCGCGACGCCCACGGCCTGCAGCACCTCCGCCGGCCAGCGGTCGGCGACGTCGGCGTCGAGCCGCCCGACGGCCTGGGGGTCGAGCAGGCGCGCCATCGGCGACCCCGGGCGCACCAGCAGCCCCGCGGGAGCCGGCTCGCCCTCGTCGTCGGGGAGGGCGAGGTCGCCGAGGAACGCGTGCGAGCCCGGCTGCCACGGCGACGCCTCGACGGCCGACTGCACGAGCGCCAGGACGGCGTCGACGACGTCGTCCGGCTCGGGGTCGTCCGTGGTCCAGGCGACCGCGGCGCGCACCGCGGGGTGCGCGAGCACCGTCGCCGCAGAGGCGGTCTGGGCGCCGAGCCGCTCCAGCAGGTCGGCCGCCGCCGGGTCGCGCGCGACGTCGGGGTGCACGGCCCGCAGGCCGTGGTCGTGCAGCGCCGCGAGGGCGTCGACCCCCACCTCCGCCGACGGCAGCAGGAGCCCGCGCGCGCCCCGCACGACCCGCCCGTCGGCAAGCGGCACAGGCAGGCCGGCCAGCGCCTCGCGCAGCGCGGGGTCGGAGGCGGACGGCAGCAGCGCGCGGTACGTGGCCGCCCACGCCGTGGGCTCGCCGACCTCCGGCCACTGCTCGACCACGTCGGCCAGCGAGGTGCGCCGCACGTCGAGCAGCCGCAGGGCGGTCTCGTCCCCGGGGCGGACGGCGACCAGGCCGTCGACCATCGGCGCCAGCACCGCGAGCAGCGCGGGGTCGTGCACGCCGGCGCCGGTGAGGGCCACGGCGTCGGCCGGCCGCAGCAGCCGCTCGGGTTCGGCGGCCGAGGGCAGCAGCCGCACGCCCGGCAGCAGCGTCAGGACGCGGTCGCGCAGCGCACCGGCCACCCACCCGCCGGGCAGGTCGGACGGCACCAGCCGCAGCACGTCGACGCCGTCGGAGGCCAGCCCCTCGAGCAGCTCGCCGTACGCCTCGGCCGCCTGCGCCACGACGGCCTCGGCCGCCGGTCCCGGCACCACGTGGCGGCGGTCCGGGTCGAGCGGGAGGTCGGCGACCAGCAGGGCCGGCCAGCCCAGCGGCTCGTCGGTGGGGGTCGGCGCGTGCACCGTGGGCGGGACCTCGGTGGCGGGGTCGCGCGCCACCGCCCAGGTCAGGGACCACTCCGGACGGGCCCGCTCCTCGGTAGGCCGGTCCGCCAGCACGGACGGGTCGTGGACACCGTTGCGCCGCAACGTCTCCCATCGCTCTTCGGCATCAGCGAGCCGTCGCGGCTCCTCGTGCGGGAGCTCCACCACGACCTCGCGCAGCGCCGGCAGCGCCACGAGCAGCGCGTCGTCGAGCGCGAGGAGCAGCCGCCGGGCGAGGTCGACCGAGCCGCCGTCGCGCAGCGGCAGCAGCACCACGGTGTCGTAGCCCGGCGGGGCCGAGCCCTCCGCGGGGAACGGCAGCCGCAGCGCCGGCACGTGGTCGTCGCGACGCCGCAGCTCCTCCGACAGACCGGGGTGGGTGCGGGCGAGCTCGCGCACCTCGGCCAGGGTCTGCGAGCGCGAGAACCGCACGCCGTCTCCGTGCGAGAGGACGGCCGGGTGGTCGGTGAGCGCGAGGACCGCGCTGAACCCGACGCCGAACCGTCCGGTGGTGCCGCCGTCGCGCTTGGAGGACGCGCGCAGCGTCGACAGCGCGAGGACGCCCTCGGCGTCCAGACGCGCGCCCGTGTTGGCCGCCACCAGCGCGGGCTCGTCGCCGTCGACCAGCCGCAGCAGCAGGCGCCCCGGCACACCCGCGCGGACGGCCGCGTCAGCGGCGTTCTGCGCCAGCTCGACCAGAACCCGCTCGCGGTAACCGCCGAGCGCGAGGTCCTCCTCGCTGTTGGCGTCCTCGCGCAGGCGTTCCGGCGCGGCCCCCCACGCAGCCAGCACCCGCTCGCGCACGAGAGCCGTGCCGAACGGGTCGGTGTCCATCAGCTGCCTTCGGGACCGGCGCTCGACGCCGCGTCTCCACTCCTCGTGCCCGGTTCGTCGGCGAGGCTGACGGTGTCGAGGACCTGCTCGTCGAGGACGGGGGTGGGCAGGGACTCGGGGGCGAGGTCGACGTCGGTCTCGGAGTGGGCGCCGCAGCCGAACTGGAGGCTGACGACACGGCCGTCGGCGGGGGCCCACTCGTTGGTGCAGACGCCGAAGGCCTGGCGCAGCACGCCGGGCATGGGCAGCAGGAAGCCGCAGCTGCGGCACTGCGCCTCGGCAGCCTGGGCGGCCGGGGACGTGGGGCCGAAATCGCCCTCGTCCCAACGGGTCCCGGCCTCCTCGCGGCCGATCCGGGACAGCACCCGCGGTCGGCCGAGGCCGAGCTCCCAGAGCGCCACCTGGTCGACGTCCTCGGTGCCGGTGGCCTCGAAGCCGGCCTCCAGGCGCTCGTCCTGCTCGACCTTCGGCAGCACGTCGCCGGGGCCGACGTCGCCGGGGCGCAGCCGGTCCGACCACGGCAGCCACTGCGGCGGGAGCAGCGCCTCGGTGCCGGCCACGAGGTCGACCTCGCAGACCGTGGCGACCCGGGCGCGCGGGGCCCTGGCGACGACGACCGTCCAGCGCCAGCCGCGGTAGCCCCTGGCCGTGCAGGCGAAGGCGTGGGCCACCAGCCGCTCTCCGAGGGCCTCGACCCCGAGGTGCTCGCCGACCGAGCCGGGCGGGGCCACCTCGAGGGCGGCGTCGCGGGCGGCGTCGACCGCCGCGACCCCGACGGCGTCGGGGCGGGTGCGGGTGGCGGTGGCAGCGGGCACGGGCTCAGGCCTCGAGGTCGTCGGCGACGGCGCGCAGCACGGTGGCGATCTTGTGCGCGGCCGGCTTGTCCGGGTAGCGGCCGCGGCGCACGGTGTTGGACAGCCCGTCGAGAAGCCGGATGAGGTCCTCGACGATCACCGTCATGTCCTCGGGCTTCTTGCGGGTGCCTGCGACCACGGAGGCGGGGGCGTCGAGGACGCGCACCGACAGCGCCTGCTTGCCCTTGCGCCCGTCGGCCACGCCGAACTCGACCCGGGCGCCCGGCTTGACCGTGGTGCCCTCCGGCAGCGCCGAGGCGTGCAGGAAGACCTCTTCACCGTCGTCGGTCGCGAGGAAACCGAAGCCGCGCTCGGCGTCGAACCACTTCACCTTGCCTGTGGGCACGTCGGGGAACCTTCTCGTCCGTCGGGTGCTGCAGCCGCGGTCGCGGCGCCTGCCCAGGCTATCGGCCCCCGCGTCCCTGCCACGACGCCGTTCGGGGCGCGGCGCGTCAGCGGAACCGGGCGGGGTCGGCCAGCAGCTCGTTCATCGCGCCGGAGCGGAATCCGCGGGGATCCACCTCGCACCCGGCGAACCCCTCGGCGTGGACCGCCGCGACCAGAGCGGCCCGCACGCCGTCGTCGAGGGCGGCGAGCGCCGCGACGTCGAGCTCGAGGCGGGCACCGCGCTCGCCCAGGTCGCGCACCCGCAGGTCGCGGACGGCCACGCCGTGCTCGGCGAGCGCCGCGCGGGCCGCTGCCTCGGCACGGTCGACCCGCACCAGCCGGGCCGGGGTGATGGCGACGCCGTAGGCCACCCGGCTGGACAGGCAGGCGGCAGCGGGCTTGTCCCAGGTGGGCAGGTCCCACGCCCGCGACAGCGCGCGCACGTCGTCCTTGGTGAGGCCGGCGTCCAGGAGGGGCGTGACCGCTCCGCGCTCCGCGGCCGCGCGGATGCCCGGCCGGAACCCGGCCACGGCGTCGTCGGCGTTCGTGCCGGTGGCCACGTGCGCCAGGCCGTGCTCGGTGGCGAGCGGGCCCAGCACGTCGAGCAGCTCGGCCTTGCAGTGGAAGCACCGGTCGCCCGCGTTGGCCCGGTACCCCTCCCGGTCCATCTCGCGCGTGCGCGGCGCCAGCCACCGCACGCCCTGGGCGGTGGCGAAGTCGCGGGCCTCGTCGCGCTCGCCCCCGGCGAGGGACGCCGAGACGGCGGTGGCCGCGGCGACCCGTCCTGGGCCGAGCACCCGCACCGCCGCCGCGAGCACCAGGGCCGAGTCGGCGCCGCCGGAGAAGGCCACCAGCACCGAGCCCAGCTCGCGCAGCCTCACCTCGAGCGCAGCCACGCGCTCCGGCGGGCACGCGCCGCGGGTCCGCAGGACGGGGCCCTCGGCGGCGGTCACCTCGGCGGAGCTCATCCCCGCAGGTTACGTCCGCACCGGGCAGGGGGCTGCGCGGCGGGTCGGCGAGGGGCTCCGAACCCCTACCGGGTGCGCACGGTGACGGGGGTGAGGGCCGTTGGGCCGACCGGGCGAATGCGGACAATGGTGCTGCTCTGCGGCGATCCTCCTGCCGCACAGGAGGTCGGCACGAGCACCTCCGGCGTTGATCGGCCAATCAGGGCAAACCCTTGACCTGGGACGTTCACACAGAGTGTGATCACCCCGCCGACGTGTGACCCGGGCGTGCCCGGGGGCCTCGCGCGTGCGGCGACCCGGGGCCAGGGGGCTCACTCGGACACCCTCCCCGACCAGGCAGCCCGCTGCCGACCCCGCTGGATCAGATCTGCACCACACACCAGGAGGCCGTACCCGTGTCATCCACCTTCACCAGCGGGAGGCGCCGCACCGGGCGCATCGCCTCGCTGGCCATCGGCGCCGCGGTGGCAACCACCGTCAGCCTGATGGCGCCCGCCGCCACCGCGGCCACCACCCCCGCCGACAGCGGCCTCACGGTCGTCGGCGGCTCGTCGAAGCTGTCGACCGACCCGGCCGACTACAAGGCGGGCACCTACATCGTGCGGTTCGTCGACGAGCCCGCCGCCTCGTACGAGGGCGACGTCGAGGGCTACGCGGCCACCAAGCCGGCGAAGGGCGCCAAGCTCGACGCCTCCTCGGCCGCCGTGCAGAAGTACCAGGCGCACCTGGTCGCGCAGCAGAAGACGACCCTGGCGAAGGTCGGGGCCAAGGCCAAGACGACGCACTCGGTCGCCTTCAACGGCGTCTCGACGTACCTGACCTCCGCGCAGGCCGCGAAGCTGGCCTCCCAGAAGGGCGTCGTCTCCATCGCGCGCAGCGAGCTGATGAAGCCGCAGACCGACCAGTCGCCCCAGTTCCTCAAGATGCCGCAGCTGTGGCACGAGGCAGGTGGCCGCGCCGACGCGGGTCGGGGCATCGTCGTCGGCGTGATCGACACCGGCATCTGGTACGAGTCGAAGTCGTTCCGTCCGTTCTCCTCCAGCAAGGACAACAAGGCACCGAAGGGCTGGGGCGGCGAGTGCGTCCTCGGCGCGGACGGCTCCGGCGAGTTCTGCAACGGCAAGCTGATCGGCGCCCGTTACTACGTCGACGGCTTCGGTCGCGACAACGTCGCGGACGAGGAGTTCCTCTCCCCGCGTGACGGCGACGGCCACGGCTCGCACACCGCGTCCACCGCGGCCGGCAACATCGTGCGCAACGTGAACGTCGACGGCACCGACTTCGGCACCCTCTCCGGCATGGCGCCGGGTGCGCAGATCGCCGCGTACAAGGTCTGCTGGACCGGCAACATCCCGGACACGACCTCCGACGACGGCTGCGCCACCGAGGACATCCTGAACGCGATCGACGACGCCGTCCTCGACGGTGTCGACGTCATCAACTTCTCCATCGGCGGCTCCACGGAGTCCCCGGTGGTCGACGACACCGAGATCGCGTTCCTCAACGCCGCCGCCGCGGGCGTCTTCGTCTCGGCCTCCGCCGGCAACAGCGGCCCGGGCGAGAGCACCCTGGACCACCCGAGCCCGTGGCTCACCACCGTCGCCGCGAGCACCCACAAGATCAACGAGAAGAAGCTCGTCCTCGGTGACGGCCGGGAGTTCATCGGTGCCTCGAGCACCAACGAGCTGCCGGCGCAGACCCCGATGGTCCTGGCGGCCACCTCGGGCAAGGCAGGGGCCGACCCGGCCGACGCCAAGCTCTGCATCCTCGGCACCCTCGACCCGGCCAAGGTCTCCGGCAAGCTCGTGGTCTGCGAGCGCGGGGTCAACGCCCGGGTGGAGAAGTCGCAGGAGGTCCGGGACGCGGGCGGCGCCGGCATGGTGCTGGTCAACCCGACGCCCAACTCGCTCAACGGCGACCTGCACTACGTGCCGTCGATCCACCTCAACAACGACGCCTACGCCCCGGTGACGGCCTACGCGGCCACGGCCGGTGCCACCGGCGCCATCGTGGCCCTGGACGCCGACGACGTGTCGACGACCGAGGTCCCGGCGGTCTCGGACTTCTCCTCGCGCGGGCCGTCGACCACCACCGGTGGCGACATCCTCAAGCCGGACATCGCCGCCCCGGGCGTCGACGTCCTGGCTGCGGTGGCTCCCGGCCCGCACGGTGGCCGGAGCTACGACCTGATCTCGGGCACGTCGATGGCCGCACCGCACATCGCGGGCATCGCCGCCGTGATCAAGTCGGTGAACCCGAAGTGGTCGCCGATGGAGATCAAGTCGGCCATGATGACCACCGCCCGCGACACGATCGGCACCACCTCGCCGTTCGACCAGGGTGCGGGCAACGTCCAGCCGAACAAGGCCACCGCTCCCGGTGTCGTGTTCGACCACGGCGTGGAGGACTGGATCGGGTACCTGATCTCCGAGGGCTACCTCGAGCAGGGCGACTTCCCGGACGTCGAGCCGGTCACCGGCACCGACCTCAACCAGGCTTCCGTGGCCAACGGGTCGGTCCCCGGCACGATCACCACCACCCGGACGATGACGAGCACGGCCAAGAAGCAGACCCTGCGGTTCTCGGCCGACGTCCCGGGCTTCCGGGTCACCACCGACACCCCGCTGGTGACCTTCAAGAAGGCCGGTGAGACCAAGACGGTCTCGCTGACCTTCACCAAGCTCACCAGCACCCCGGCGGGCGAGTGGCAGACGGGCAGCATCACCTGGACCGGCGCCGACAAGACGACGGTGCGCATCCCGGTGGCGCTGAAGGCGACCACCCTCGCCCTCAGCTCGTCGGACATCGACGGCACCGGCAAGCCCAGCGGTTCCACCACCGTCTCGGCGCTCCCGGGCTTCAGCGGCACGCTGAGCACCCAGGTCGCCGGGATGGCCGGCACCGTGCCGGTCACCGACACGCTGGTGACCAACCCGAACGCGTTCGACCCGACCGCACCCGCGGCGAACGCGTCGGTGGACAAGTACACGCTGACCACGAGCGACTCGTCGCTGCTGCGGTTCAGCGTGGACGCCACGATCGACACCTCGGACTTCGATCTGTGGGTCTACATCGCCGGCAACTACAGCCAGCCGCTGGCGGTCTCGGCCACCGGATCGGGTGACGAGGAGGTCACCATCGACGCTGCCGGGGCTCCCGACGGCATCGTGCTCGAGGCGTACGTCCACCACTGGGGTGGCACGAGCGGCGACGAGTACACCTACCGGGGCTACAACGTCGGTACCACCGCCGTGGGCAACTTCACGGTCGACCCCGCGTCGCGGCAGGTCGTCCAGGGCACCCCGGTCGACTTCACCCTGGCCTGGGACGGTCTGGCGGCCGAGCAGAGCTACCTCGGCTGGGTGAACTTCACCGCGCCGAACGGCACGGGCGAGCTGGCCATCGTCGAGGTCCGCTGACCCCACCCCGGCGCTGATCGCAGCGCCACTGCACCAAGCGAAGGGCCCCACCGGCACCAGCCGGTGGGGCCCTTCCGCTGTGCGGCAGCGTTTCTCGGGTCAGCTCGCGCCCAGCAGGCGGACGGCCTCCTCGCGCATCTCGACCTTGCGCACCTTGCCCGTCACCGTCATCGGGAAGCCGTCGACCACGTGCACGTAGCGCGGCACCTTGTAGCGGGCGAGCCGGTCGGCGCAGAACTCCTTCACCGCCTCGGCGGTGAGCGGGTCGCGGTCGGGCTTCATCACGACCCAGGCCATCAGCTCCTCGCCGTACCGCTCGTCGGGGACGCCGATCACCTGCACGTCGGCGACGTCCGGGTGGGTGTAGAGGAACTCCTCGATCTCGCGCGGGTACACGTTCTCCCCGCCGCGGATGACCATGTCCTTGATCCGGCCCGAGATCGCCACGTAGCCGTCGTCGTCCATCACCGCGAGGTCGCCCGTGTGCATCCAGCGCGCGGCGTCGATCGCCTCGGCCGTCTTCTCCGGCTCCTCCCAGTAGCCCAGCATCACCGTGTGGCCGCGGGTGCAGAGCTCGCCGTGGACGCCGCGCGGGACGGTGAGACCCGTTGCGGGGTCGATGATCTTGGACTCCAGGTGGGGCATGGTGCGGCCGACGGTCTCGGTGCGGCGCACGAGGTCGTCGTCGGGCCGGGTCATCGTCGACACCGGTGAGGTCTCTGTCATGCCGTAGCAGATGGCGACCTCGGCCATGTTCATCTCGTCGATGACCCGCTTCATCACCTCGACCGGGCACGGCGATCCCGCCATGATGCCGGTGCGCAGCGTGGACAGGTCGTACCCGGCGAAGTCGTCCAGCCCGAGCTCGGCGATGAACATCGTCGGGACGCCGTACAGCGAGGTGCAGCGTTCCTCCGCAACGGCTCTCAGCGTCGCTGCGGGGTCGAAGGTCGGCGCGGGGATCACCATCGTGGCGCCGTGGGAGGTGCACGCGAGGTTGCCCATCACCATCCCGAAGCAGTGGTAGAAGGGCACCGGGATCGCGACGCGGTCCTCCTCGGTGTACCCGACCAGCTCGCCCACGAAGAAGCCGTTGTTGAGGATGTTGTGGTGCGAGAGCGTCGCACCCTTGGGGAAGCCCGTCGTCCCCGAGGTGTACTGGATGTTGATCGGGTCGTCGGGCGACAGCTCGGCCATCCGCGCCACCAGCTCGGCGTGGTCGGCCTGGCCGCCGATGTCGACCAGCCGCCGCCAGCTCTGCTCGCCGCCGTGCACCGACGGGTCGGCGTCCGGCTCGAACGGCTCGCTGATGATCACGACGTCGGTGAGCCCGGGGCACTCGCCGCGCACCTGCTGGACCATCGAGCGGTAGTCGCTGGTCTTGTAGCGGCTGGCGGACACGAGCAGCCGCATGCCCGACTGGTTGACCACGTAGGCGAGCTCGTGGGTGCGGTACGCGGGGTTGACGTTGACCAGGACGGCCCCGATCTTCGCGGTGGCGTACTGGAGCAGCACCCACTCCGCGCAGCTCGGCGCCCAGATGCCGACCCGGTCGCCCTTGGCGATCCCGCGGGCCAGCAGGCCGAGCGCGACCTCGTCGACCTCGACGTCGAGCTCGTTGTAGGTCCAGCGTCGGTGGGTGGCGCAGTCGACCAGGGCCTCCCGGTCGCCCCACCGCGCCACCGTGCGCTCGAGGTCGTCACCGATGGTGTCGCCGAGCAACGGCGTGGTCGAGGTCGCCGAGGTGTAGGAGTGGAGCGGGCGGGTGAGCATCGGACGAGCTCCTTCGGTCGGGGCTGCGCTCCTGCACGGCGGCGGGACGACGACGGCCTGCTGGGCCATCCTGTCCCGGTGACCACCCCGCGGCAACGGCCCCGCCGACGAGCACGTCCGCCCGCCGGTCCGCTCCGGGCCGCCGAGCCGACCGGCGCACCGGCTCCGGTCACCGCCGTCGCGCGCGGGTTCGTCACCGCCGCGCCCGTGGTGTTCACCGCGGGCTGGCTGTGGTCGGGTCACCGGACGCCGGGGGTGCCGCACGCCACGCGCAGCATCAGCGCGCTGTCGGCGGCCGGCCGGCCGTGCCGCGCCCCGGTGGTGGTCGGCCAGTCCGTGCAGGGGGTGGCGCAGCTGGTCAACGCCGACCTCGCCCGCCGCGCCGGGCTGCCGGTGCTCGCCACGGCGCTGGCGGCGTCCGGGCTCGGGACGCTGGTGACCACCGGTGCCCCGCTGCCGGCCGACGAGGCGGCGGGCGGCCCGTGGCACCGCGTCCACCTGTGGTCGGCGGGCGTCGGCATGGTCGCCTTCCACCTCGCTCCCCTCGTCGGCGCGCTCGACCGCCGGCTGCCGGCGCGCACCCGTCGCGCCGCCGCGGTCTCGCTCGCGGTCGCGCTGCCGGCGACCTCGTACTTCGTCCACCGGCTGGCGACCCGGCGCGGCGTCGGATCGGTGTACGGCTGGGCCGAGCGGACGTTCCTCACCGCCCTGCTGGCGTGGACGTCGTCGCTGCCGGCGGCCTACCCCGCCGCGGCGGACCGCGGTACCGCGCCGCACGCGTACCGTTGAGCGGATGACCACCGGACGGCGCGCGGCCCCGCGCAGCCTCGCCGACGACCTGCGCGGACGCGACGACGCCGCGCTGGTCGCGTTGCTGCGCGCCCGTCCGGACCTCGTGCACCCCGCACCTCCCGACGTCCTGCAGCTCGCGGTGCGGGCCTCGACCCGGGTGAGCGTGCACCGCGCCCTGTCCGGGTTCGACCGTCCCGCGCTGCAGGTCGCCCAGGCCGCGGCGGTGCTGCCGGAGCCGTTCACCCCGGCCGCGCTGGCACGGGCGTGCGGGACGACCACCCGCCGCGCCGGGCCGCTGGTCGAGCGGCTGCGCGAGCTGGCCCTGGTGTGGGGGACCGACCGCGCGCTGCACGCCGTGCGTGCCCTCGCCGAGGTGCTCGGCCCCCACCCGGCCGGACTCGGCCCGCGGCTGGCGGACCTCGGTCTGCTCCGCTCCCCCGCACGCCTGGCCGCCGTGGTCAGCGCGCACGGCGTCGCGCCGACGGGCGACCCCGCCGCCGACCTCGACCTGCTGGTCGAGGCGCTGGGGTCACCGTCGGCGGTGGCCTCCCTGCTCGCGGACGGACCGGACGGGGCGCGCGACCTGCTGCACCGGTTGGACTCCGGGACGCCGGTGGGCTCGGTCGCCGACGCCTCCCGACCCCTCGACGACGCGGACCGGTCGCCGGTGGGCTGGGCGCTGCGGCACGCGTTGGTGGTGCCTGTCGACGCCGACCGCGTGGTGCTGCCGCGCGAGGTCGCCGTGGCGCTGCGCGGCGGACGGGTGCACGAGGGTCTCGAGGAGCCGCCGGTGCCGGCGACGCGCCCGGTCGACCCGCGCAGGGCCGACCTGCTGGCCGCCGGCGCAGCGGCCGAGGCCGTCCGGCTGGTCGAGGAGGTGCTCCACGCCTGGGGGGTCCGTCCGCCGTCGGCGCTGCGCTCCGGGGGCCTGCCGGTGCGCGACCTGCGCCGGCTCGCGCTCGACCTCGAGGTCGACGACAGCCTCGCCGCCCGCGTCGTCGAGCTGGCGGGAGCCGCGGGCCTCGTGGGCGAGGACGCCGCCGTCGACGAACCCCTGATCGCGCCCACCCGCGCCGCCGACGAGTGGCTGGAGCTCGGCACCGGGCACCGGTGGGTGCACCTCGTCCGCGGCTGGTGGGCCGGGCCCGGATCGGCTGCGACCGTGGGCTCGCGCGACGAGCGCGGCCAGGTGCGAGCGGCGCTGTCGCCCTCGGTGGTGCGGCCGGGCGAGACCGCGCTGCGCCGGCGCTCGCTGGCGGTGCTGGCCGGGCTGCCGGCCGACGAGGCCACCGACGAGGCGTCGGTGCTCGCGGCGCTGCGGTGGGAGGCGCCGCGAGGTTCGGCCGCGACGCACGGCGACAGCCTGACCGACGTGCTCGCCGAGGCGGCCTGGCTCGGGCTCACCGGGTCCGGCGCCGTGTCGTCGCCGGCCCGGCTGCTGCTCGAGGACCGCGACGAGGACGCGGGCGACGCGCTCGACGGCACCCTGCCGCCGCCGGTCGACCACGTGCTGCTGCAGGCCGACCTCACCGCCGTGGCCCCCGGTCCGCTCGCACCGGCCGCCGCGCACGACCTCGCCCTGGTCGCCGACGTCGAGTCGCGCGGCGGGGCCACCGTCTACCGGTTCTCGGCCGGCTCGGTGCGGCGGGCGCTGGACGCCGGCCTCGACGCCGGCACCGTGCTCGACCGGCTGGCGGCGCTGTCGCGCACGCCCGTCCCCCAGCCGCTGGAGTACCTGGTGCGCGACACCGCGCGCCGGCACGGCCGGCTGCGGGTCGGCGTGGCCGGCGCCTACCTGCGCTCGGACGACGAGGCGGTGCTGGGTGAGCTGCTGGCCGACCCGTCGGCGCGGTCGCTGCGGCTGCGCCGGCTCGCGCCCACCGTCCTGGTCAGCCCGCTCGACCCCTCGACCGTGCTCGACGCCCTGCGCCGGATGGGGCTGGCACCGGCCGCCGAGGGCGAGGACGGTGCGCTGGTCGTCCCCGGCCGCACCCCGCCGCGCCGTGCGACCCCCAAGGCCCAGCGCGCGCTCGTGAGCGTCCCGGACGTCGACACCGCGCGGGCCGAGACCCTCGTCCGGGCGCTGCGCGCCGCCGAGCTGGCCGGACGCGTCGCCCCGGCTCCTGCGGACGGCCGCCCGGCGGTCCCCGTGCTCGACCCGGCCGCCTCGCTGCACCTGCTGCGGGCGGCCGCAGCGGCCCGGCGGCAGGTCTGGGTGGCGACGAGCGATCCCGCCGGTGCCGTCACCCGGCGCCTGGTCGAGCCGCTGTCGGTCGACGCCGGCCGGATCACCGTGCTCGACGTCGGCAGCGGCGGCCTGCGGACGCTGTCGGTGCACCGGCTCACCGGCGTGCTCGACGGCGGCCCGGCCACCGGGACGTCCTCGTGACTCCGCCGTCGGCCCCACCGCATAGCGTGGCCGTGTGACCGACGGCCCCCTCATCGTCCAGAGCGACAAGACGCTGCTGCTGGAGGTCGACCACACCCGCGCCGGCGAGTGCCGACGCGCGATCGCGCCGTTCGCCGAGCTCGAGCGCGCGCCGGAGCACGTCCACACCTACCGGCTGACCCCGCTCGGGCTGTGGAACGCCCGCGCCGCGGGCCACGACGCCGAGCAGGTCGTCGACGTGCTGATGGAGTTCTCCCGCTACCCCGTTCCGCACGCGCTGCTGGTCGACGTCGCCGAGACCATGGCCCGCTACGGCCGGCTCGAGCTCGTCTCGCACCCCGTGCACGGGCTGGTGCTGCACGCCTTCGACGTCCCCGTGCTCGAGGAGGTGCTGCGCAGCAAGAAGGTCGCGCCGCTGGTCGGCGCCAGGGTCGAGCAGGACACCGTGCTGGTGCACCCGAGCGAGCGCGGTCAGCTCAAGCAGGTGCTGCTCAAGCTGGGCTGGCCCGCGGAGGACCACGCGGGGTACGTCGACGGCGAGGCGCACCCGATCGAGCTGGCCGAGGACGGTTGGACGATGCGTCCGTACCAGCGCGAGGCGGTGGAGAACTTCTGGCACGGCGGCTCCGGCGTCGTCGTGCTGCCGTGCGGCGCGGGCAAGACCATCGTCGGCGCCGCGGCGATGGCCCAGGCGGCGAGCACCACCCTGATCCTGGTGACGAACACCGTCGCGGCCCGGCAGTGGAAGGACGAGCTGCTGCGGCGCACCAGCCTCACCGAGGAGGAGATCGGCGAGTACTCCGGCGCCCGCAAGGAGGTCCGTCCGGTCACGATCGCCACCTACCAGGTGCTCACCACCCGCCGCAAGGGCGTCTACACGCACCTGGAGCTGCTCGACGCCCGCGACTGGGGCCTGGTCGTCTACGACGAGGTGCACCTGCTGCCGGCCCCGATCTTCCGGATGACCGCCGACCTGCAGGCCCGCCGCCGGCTCGGCCTCACCGCCACCCTGGTGCGCGAGGACGGCCGCGAGGGCGAGGTGTTCTCGCTCATCGGGCCGAAGCGCTACGACGCGCCCTGGAAGGACATCGAGAACCAGGGCTACATCGCGCCGGCGGACTGCGTCGAGGTGCGGGTGACGCTGCCCGAGCGCGAGCGCCTGCTGTACGCCACGGCCGAGCCGCAGGACCGGTACCGGCTGTGCGCGACCTCGCCGGAGAAGACCGCGGTGGTGCAGCGGCTGCTCGAGCGGCACCGCGGCGAGCAGACCCTCGTCATCGGCCAGTACATCGACCAGCTCGACGACCTCGCCGAGCGCCTCGACGCGCCGGTGATCAAGGGCGAGACGCCGGTCGCGCAGCGGCAGAAGCTCTTCGACGCCTTCCGCGCCGGCGAGGTGACCACGCTGGTGGTCAGCAAGGTCGCCAACTTCTCCATCGACCTGCCGGAGGCGTCGGTCGCCGTGCAGGTGTCCGGGTCGTTCGGCTCGCGGCAGGAGGAGGCCCAGCGGCTGGGACGCCTGCTACGTCCGAAACGGGACGGTCGCGGTGCTCGTTTCTACACGGTGGTCGCCCGCGACACCCTCGACGCCGAGTTCGCAGCACATCGACAGCGTTTCCTGGCGGAACAGGGCTACGCCTACCGGATCGTCGACGCAGAAGATCCGGAATTAGGTGATTAGCCCGTTTTGGGTCGCCCGTCCGCGCTGCAGGTTTGATGCATCGGTAGGAGTACACAGGGGCAAAACGCTGCCACACTGTGACGACCCAACTGGGCCCCTCACCCCCTCGGAGGAACCCCGATGTCCGTTTTCCGTGCGCGCGTCCGTACCCTCGCGGTCGCCACCTCTGCCCTCGCCCTCGCCACCGGTGCCGTGCTCGCCGGCGCCTCCCTGTCCGGAGCCTCCCTGTCCGGGGCCTCCCTCTCGGGTGCTGACCTGGCCGGCGCCTCCCTGTCGAAGAAGAGCGGCGCCTCGCTGTCCGGCGCCTCGCTGTCCGGCGCGTCGCTGTCCGGCGCGTCGCTGTCCGGCGCCTCGCTGTCCGGCGCCTCGCTGTCCGGCGCCTCGCTGTCCGGCGCCTCGCTGTCCGGCGCCTCGCTCTCGGGCGCGTCCCTGTCCGGCGCGTCCCTGTCCGGCGCGTCGCTCTCGGGCGCCTCGCTGTCGGGTGCGTCCCTGTCCGGTGCGTCCCTGTCCGGCGCCTCGCTCTCGGGCGCGTCGCTGTCCGGCGCGTCGCTCTCGGGTGCGTCCCTGTCCGGTGCGTCCCTGTCCGGCGCGTCCCTCTCGGGCGCGTCCCTGTCCGGTGCGTCCCTGTCCGGCGCGTCGCTCTCGGGCGCGTCGCTGTCCGGCGCGTCGCTCTCGGGCGCTCGCCTCTCCGGCGCGTCGCTCTCGGGCGCCTCGCTCTCGGGCGCCTCGCTCTCGGGCGCCTCGCTCAGCTGATCCACCCCGAGCTGGGGCTCGTGGGGCCCCTGAGACAATTGCAACTGCTGTGACACTTGGGCCGAACGGGGAGAGTTCTCTGCACAAGGCCCCGGTGAGCACGGCCATGCCCCACACTGGACAAGTGCCCAGCACAGCGGCCACGGCCCTGTCGCGCGGACAGTGGCACCTGATCGCCCTGTCCGCGCTGCTTGCTGCCGTCGGGGCCCTGGCTGCCATCGGCGCCGAGGACGACATCCCGCCCCACGTCGAGATGCCGCAGGCGCTGATGTTCGTGGTCCTGGCCGTGCTGTTCGCGGTCACCGAGTCGGCCAAGTTCCACGTCGAGGTGCGCCAGCAGGCGCTGTCGGTGTCGCTGAGCGACCTGCCGCTGGTGATCGGCCTGTTCACGATGGACCTCGAGTGGTTGCTCGTGGCCCGGCTGATGAGCGCCGCCGTGGTCCTCTACGTGCGGCAGCAGCCGGTCGACAAGACCTTCTTCAACCTGTCTCTGTACACGCTGGAGATCGGTCTCGCGTACTTCCTGTACGGCGTCGTCACCGACCTGTGGACGCCGTCGCTGTGGGTGACGGCGGTCGCCATCGTCCTGGTGGTCGACGCGGCCGGCGTCTCGGCCGTGATCGCCGCGATCACCGTCCTGCAGAAGCGGCCGCCGCTGTCCGACGCCGCCGTGATGGCTGCCTCGGTGCTGATGTCCGGGCTGCTCAGCGCCACCATCGGCGCCCTGGCGCTCCAGGCGCTGGAGGACCAGGTCGAGGGCCTGCTGCTGCTGGCCATCGTCTCGACCGCCGTCGTGCTGAGCTTCCGGGCGTACGCCAAGCTGATGCGCCAGCACGCCGACCTCGGCGAGGTGCTGCGTGCTGCGCGCACGATGGGCCAGGCGCAGAGCCAGGACCTGCTGGTCGCGACCCTCACCACCGAGGCGGCCAGCATCGTCAACGCCGCGGGCGCCGAGCTGTGGCCCATCGACGACCCCACCACGATCGACCGGCTGCCGCCGGCGGGCGTGCGACCCTGCGTCGTGCGCACCAGCACCCGCGACCTCGAGGAGCGGGCCTGGCTGGCGGCCAACGGCTGGCGCGACGCCGTCGTGCTCCCGGTGGAGGTCGACGACCGCAAGACCGCCCTGCTCGTGGCGCACGACCGCGAGGGCTCGTCGCTGTCCACCTTCTCGGTCGACGACCTCGACCTGCTGCAGACGCTGGTCACGCACGCGGCCGTGGTGTGGCAGAACAACGACCTGGTCGCGCGGTTGCGGCACGACTCGCACCACGACGACCTCACCCAGCTGCCGAACCGGCTCGCCTTCAGCGTCGCGCTCACCCGGGTGCTCAACGGCCTCGAGGCCACCGACGACGACTGCGTCGCCGCGGTCGTGCTGCTCGACCTCGACCGGTTCAAGGAGATCAACGACACCCTCGGCCACCCGGTGGGCGACATCCTGCTGGTCCAGGTGGCCCGCCGGCTGGCGGAGATCACCCCCGAGGACAGCCTCGTGGCGCGCCTGGGCGGCGACGAGTTCGCTGTCCTGCTCCCGTCGGCGCGCGGGCGCGAGGACGTCGAGCGCGTGGCCACCTCGATCTCGTCCTCGCTGGTGGTGCCGTTCGACCTCAACGGCACCTTCGTCGACGTCTCCGCCTCGCTCGGTCTGGCCGGTGTGTTCTCGGCGGGCAACGACGCCGCCACGGTGCTGCGGCACGCCGACGTCGCCATGTACGAGGCGAAGCGCTCCATGTCCGGGCACAGCTGGTACGAGCCCCAGCGCGACCGCACCAGCCTGGACCGGCTCACCCTGGTCGGCGACCTGCGGCGCGCGATCGACGACGAGCAGATCAGCGTCGACTTCCAGCCCCAGCTGCGCCTGCGCGACGGCAGGATCACCGGCTTCGAGGCCCTGGCCCGCTGGACCCACCCGGAACGCGGACCGATCTCGCCCGCGGAGTTCGTCCCGCTCGCCGACCACACCGGTCAGGTCGGCGAGCTGACCGTCCTGGCGCTGCGCAAGGCCCTTGAGCAGTGCGCGCGCTGGTCCGGCGCCGACGCGTTTGCGGTGTCGGTGAACCTCCCCACCCGGCTGCTGCTCGAGCCCGGCCTGCCCGACCAGGTCGGCCGGCTGCTCCAGGAGGCCGGGATCGCACCCGAGCGGCTCACGCTCGAGCTCACCGAGGACTCGGTGATGAACTACCAGGGCGAGTCGTTGCGACCGATGTACGCGCTGCGCGACAAGGGCGTCCGGCTGTCGGTCGACGACTTCGGCACCGGGTACTCCTCGCTGGCCTACCTGCGGCACCTGCCCATCCACGAGGTGAAGATCGACAAGTCGTTCATCATCGGGA
Organism: uncultured Actinomycetota bacterium; assembly: GCA_963825505.1. Taxonomy (GTDB): domain Bacteria; phylum Actinomycetota; class Actinomycetes; order Actinomycetales; family CAWJMD01; genus JBBQSN01. Next base: position 58,007 of record CAWGTL010000016.1, read on the forward strand.
TGGGCGCCGACGCCGGCGCCGGCAAGATCGTGAAGTCGATCATCGAGCTGTCCCACGACCTCGGCCTCGATGTCGTCGCGGAGGGCGTCGAGGACCACGCCACGCTGCGCTCGCTCACCGACGCGGGCTGCGACATCGTCCAGGGCTACCTGCTGGGACGCCCCATGCCGGCCGCCCAGGTGGCCACCTGGCTGGCCTCGCGCCCCCGCACCTGACCGACCTCCTCCAGGCGGTTTCCAGCGAACTCCCAGGTGCGGGGTCGATGATGGCCGCATGAAGCGGTCCACCCCCGAGGCGCGCCTGCTGGTCGTCGACGACGAGCCGAACATCCGCGAGCTGCTGTCCACCTCGCTCCGGTTCGCCGGCTTCGAGGTGCACACCGCACCGGACGGCCAGCAGGCGCTCGCCATCGCCGAGAAGGTCCGCCCCGACCTGCTCGTGCTCGACGTGATGATGCCCGGCCTCGACGGCTTCGCCGTCACCCGCCGGCTGCGCGAGCGCGGCCGCGACACCCCGGTGCTGTTCCTCACCGCCAAGGACGACGTCGCCGACCGCGTGGCCGGCCTCACCGTCGGCGGGGACGACTACGTCACCAAGCCGTTCAGCCTGGAGGAGGTCGTGGCCCGGATCCGGGCGATCCTGCGCCGCACCGGTGCAGGTGCCGACGCCGCCGAGGGCCGGCTGGTCTTCCACGACCTCGAGCTCGACGAGGACTCGCGCGAGGTCCGGCGCGGCGGCCGCGACATCGACCTGTCCCCCACCGAGTTCAAGCTGCTGCGCTACCTCATGCTGAACCCGAACCGGGTGCTGTCCAAGCCGCAGATCCTCGACCACGTGTGGAACTACGACTTCAACGGCGAGGCCGGGATCGTCGAGTCCTACATCTCCTACCTGCGGCGCAAGGTCGACAGCACGCCGGAGGGGGTGGCGACCGACGACTGGCCGCCGCTGATCCACACCCGGCGCGGCGTCGGCTACGTCCTCAAGCTGCCGCGCGAGAGCGCGTGACCACCCACGTCACCCCTGGGTCGTCCCTGACGACGTCCGCGACGGACCTGACGAAACCGTCTCTGGCACAGGGACTCTCGCTCCGCGCCCGGCTGCTCGCCGTGGTGGCGGCCCTGCTGGCCCTCGCGCTGGTCGTCGCCGGTGTCCTCACCGTGACGAACCTGCGCAGCCAGCTCGTCGCGCAGGTCGACGACCAGCTGACGTCGGCCGTCTCCGACCAGCGGGCGTTCAACCAGCTGCTGGGCGAGCTGTCCGACGGCGGTCCGTTCGGCAGCGACGCGCTGCCGACCCGGTACGTCGTGCAGGTCTGGGTCGACGGCGAGCCGGTGAGCGACGAGCCGCTGCACGACCCCCGCCAGGACGCCCTGCCCCAGCTCACCGAGCTGACCCCCGCCCAGGCCGCCGACGCGCGCGGCGAGTTCCGCACCGTCGCCGGCACCGACGGCACCCGGTGGCGCACGACGGCGTTCCCGGTGACGACCGGCCCCAGCCGGTCCACCCAGGGCGCCGCGGTGGTGGCGCTCCCGCTCGACGACGTGCAGGAGACCCTGCGCGGCGTGGCGCTGCGGTTCCTCCTGCTCGGTGCCGGCCTGGTCGCCGTCCTGGTGCTCGCGGGCTGGTTCCTCGTCGGCCGCGCCTTCCGCCCGCTGCGCGAGGTGGAGTCGGTGGCCACCGCGTTCGGCGGCGACGACACCTCGCGCCGGGTCGACGTCCGCGCGCCGGGCACCGAGATCGGACGCCTCGGGGGTGCCGTCAACGCGATGCTGGACCGGATCGAGACCACGCTCGCCGCCCGCGAGGCGTCCGAGCAGCGGATGCGGCGGTTCATCGGCGACGCCAGCCACGAGCTGCGCACCCCGCTGGCCACCCTGCGCGGCTTCGCCGAGCTGTACCGGATGGGTGCGGTCCGCGATCCCGAGGAGGTCACGAGCACCTTCCGCCGGATCGAGGACGAGTCGACCCGGATGGGCGGGCTGGTCGAGGACCTGCTCGTGCTGGCCCGGCTCGACGAGCAGCGGCCGCTGCGGCTGCAGCCGGTGGACCTGCTCGTCCTCGCGGGCGACGCCGTGCACGACAGCACGGCGCTGGCCCCCGAGCGCCCGGTCCGGCTGACCGGGCTCGACGGCGCCGCCCGGCCCTCCCCCGCCCCCGTGACGGGCGACGAGGCGCGGCTGCGGCAGGTCGTCACCAACCTGCTCGGCAACGCGCTGCGCCACACCCCGCCGGGGAGCCCGGTCGAGCTCGGCGTGGGCCGGCGCGGCGACGGAGCCGTGCTCCAGGTGGTCGACCACGGGCCCGGCGTGCCGCCGGAGCTCGCCGAGAGGATCTTCGAGCGGTTCTACCGGGCCGACGCGTCCCGCACCCGCTCCAGCGGCGGGTCGGGCCTCGGCCTGGCGATCGTCGACGCCATCGTCCAGGCGCACGGCGGGGTCGCCGCGGTCCGTCCCACGCCCGGTGGCGGCGCGACCTTCGAGGTCGTCCTGCCCGCTGCCTGACGCGCAGCCGCACGCTCCCAGGGACCTCCCAGGCTGGCTCCAGGACCGTCGCAGGTGCTCGTCCTTGACTGGGTCCTGTCGCCGGCCCCACCGGTCGGCCGCTCAGCGGAGCGCAGCACAGCGAAGGCGATGATCGCGATGACCCAGACCCTCCCCCCGTCCAGCCCCTCCGGCTGGCCCGCGCCGACCACGCAGCCCGTCCCGTCGTGGGGCGCGCCGGCGGACCAGCCCGGCGCAGCCGGCTCGCACGGCACCACCCAGGACGTCTGGGGTGCCCCGCCGGTCCCGCCCGGCCAGGACGGCCCCCCGCAGCAGGCACCGCGCCCGGGCCGGCGTCCCGGCTGGGGCGCGATGACGATCGCGATGCTGGGTGCGGCCGTGCTCGCCAGCGGGGCCACCGCCACCGCGGTCTCGGTCCTCGACCGCGACCAGGTGCCCGCCGTGAGCGCCGCGCCGTCGTCGTCCTCGGACCGCGACCCGCTGACGGTCAGCAGCACCGACGGCGTCGACTGGGCGGCCGTCGCCGACACGGTCTCGCCCAGCGTGGTGAGCATCAAGGTCGCCGGGCAGTCCGGCGAGGGCCAGGGCTCCGGCGTCGTGCTCGACGCCGAGGGCCACGTGCTGACCAACAACCACGTCGCCACCGGCGCCGGGGACGGCGCCCAGATCCAGATCGTGCTGTCCGACGGCCGGGTGTTCACCGACATCGAGGTCGTGGGCCTCGACCCGGCCACCGACCTGGCCGTGCTGAAGATCGTCGACCCGCCGTCGGACCTGGTCCCGGCGACCCTCGGCGACTCCGACGACGTGACGGCCGGGCAGCCGGTGATGGCGGTCGGCAACCCGCTCGGGCTGAGCGACTCGGTCACCACCGGCATCGTCTCGGCGACCGACCGGCCGGTCACCACCTCGGGCAGCGAGTCGACCGACCCGTTCTCCGGCGGGCGGTCCGCGGTGGAACCTGTGGTCACCAACGCGATCCAGACCGACGCGGCCGTCAACCCCGGCAACTCCGGCGGTGCCCTCGTCGACGCCTCCGGCGCCCTCATCGGCATCCCGTCGTCGATCGCGAGCACCTCCACCGGCAGCGGCCAGTCCGGCAGCATCGGCCTGGGCTTCGCGATCCCGGTGAACGAGGCCAAGCGGATCGCGGACGAGCTGATCGCCGACGGCACCGCCGACCACGCCTGGCTGGGGGTCTCGCTGTCCGACGGCAGCGGCACCGCCGACGGCGCCACCCGTCAGGGCGCCGAGATCCGGCAGGTCACCTCCGGAACGCCGGCCGAGCAGGCCGGTCTGCGGCAGGGCGACGTGATCACCAGCGTCGACGACGAGCCGGTGCAGGGCTCGGAGTCGCTCACCGCGCAGGTCCGCGAGCGGGCCCCCGGCGACGAGGTCACCCTCGGCGTCGTGCGCGGTGGCCAGCTGCTCGACGTGCAGGTCGTCCTGGGCACCCGCTCGGACGACTGACGCAGGGCAGCGGACCCGGTGGCCTGCGTCCGAGGGCCGGCCACCGGGGACGGCGCGAGGGGGCGGCCGGTGCGCCGCCCCCTCGTCGTCGGACGGCGCGGGTGCTCCCAGGTGGCACAGTGCACCCCGTGGGGACGAGCGAGGACCTTCGCGACGACGAGGCGCTGGTGGCGGTGCGGTCGCTCGGTGGCACGGCTCCGGACGCGGCGGTGCGCGAGCAGGTCGCCGCACTGCGCGGGCGGTGGTCGGCACCGGACCGCGGCTACCACGACACCGAGCACCTCGCGGAGGTGCTCGACCGGCTCGACGAGCTGGCCGGACCCGTCCCGGCACCGGCGGACCTGGTGCTGGCAGCCTGGTTCCACGACGCTGTGTACGAAGGACGGCAGGGCCGCGACGAGCGCGACAGCGCCGAGCTCGCTCGCTCGGTCCTGGCGGGACTCGGCGTCCCCGCCGCCGCGGCCGGGCGGGTCGCGGAGCTGGTGCTGGTGACCGCCGACCACGTGCCCGCCGACGGCGACGACGACGCGGCGATGCTGTGCGACGCCGACCTCGCCGTGCTGGCCAGCGCCGCGGAGCGGTACGACCGTTACGTGGCGGGCGTCGTGCACGAGTACCGGCACCTGCCCGGGCCGCTGTTCCGGCGGGGACGGCGGCAGGTGCTGCGCCGGCTGCTGGCGCGGGCCGCCGACCCCTCGCACGCCGACGGACCGCTCTACCGGACGGCGGTGGCCCGCGAACGCTGGGCGGCCGCGGCGGTGGCGAACCTCGAGCGCGAGCTCGCGGGCGGTGC
>CAWGTL010000017.1:0-64500 GCA_963825505.1 uncultured Actinomycetota bacterium
GGTTGACGCGTCTGCCGATTCTCCGCCGTACGGTCGTCCGGTTGAGGATCCGCATGCGGTGACGGGACGACCTCCGTCAACCCTGTCGGCGAGCGGATATCCGTTACGGCCGGCGGTTCCACCACCGGCACGAGCGATCTGCGCTTGGTGCGCCGGCGGGAGCTCTCGAGGCAGCTGTCTGTGGCTAGTGGGTCGGAGGGTTCCCGGTCACGGGAGGACTGGCCGCGGCGTCGGCTGCTGCGTCGGCGGCCCCAGCAATCTTGGCTATGACCCCTAGAACAAATGGCTCCGAGAAACCCGCTACAAACGCGTATACCACTATCGCGCTCGTTCCCGTGGACGTGTCCGTGGCGACGGTTCCCGGAAGGGTAAGGATGCTTGAAGTCAACAGGGCATAAAGGAACAAGCCCGCCGCTGCCCCGACTCCAGGTTGCACCCACCACCACGCTTGGAAACCACGTGCTTCACGAATATGCGAACTGTCCCTCAGCGACCTGGCCCCGCTCAGGGTGCCTCCTGTCGCCCCCGCGATGGCAGCGAGCAGCAGTCCGCCCGCGTCGTTAGCGACAATTAGCCCGATCAGGAGGGCGATCGTTACCAAGATCCATAAGATCCGTCCAACGCGTTGCAAGTAGCGAGTCCTCAGCGCGCCGCGCGCTCGGGCATGCATTCCGTTCTTTCGGCGTTGATCGTGACCGTAAGCCAGATACTGACGTAAGCGATCATCGGTACGAGACTCAGGTCTCGCAACTGGATGATCGTCCAGGTACGGAGCCAAGGACATGAGATCCGCGCTTTGGATCCATAGCGCTCGCAGAGAATCCGCCAGAGCCCAAGCCTGCTCGAGTGTCGGCGGGACGGGCCCAGCGGTTGTCGCCAACCAACGGTGCTCATGAAGCAATCGATACAATTCAGGATCGCGTACCAGCGAATTCACGTTTGGCTCACTGAGCATTCGCAGGTGGTCTCCGATGCGCTCTACCGTCTTACGGATCTCTGGGTGCTGAACTCGCCGTCGCGAGCCCCCCAACCCATGCCTGTCCTCCCCCAGCAAGAAGACGACGGAAGCGCGCGCACCATCCAACATATCGGATGACCCATTCATCGCCCTCACCTGCCTGGGTGTTACGCGGAACTAGACGACCACGACGTCGCTTCCTAGGCTGACATTCGTACGGCTGGGACCAGCGGGCCTTAGACGACGACCGCGTGGCCGACTCAAGAGGACGAGATCACCTCCGGTTGCATGGCCACACGGAAACGAGCTTCGAAGCCCGTTCCGGCCACCTCGAAGAGCCACTCGCCTGGGGATCCTTTCACCGGGACGGCCGTCTGAATCTCGGAGCGGGCTCCCGGCGCTGCTTTCCGGCGCAGCTGGTCCTGATTCAACGCCTCTGGTCCGGCGAGGAACTCCTCGCCCGTGTGTATGAAGATCTCCGGCGGGGAGCCGGGGAACGCCTGGACGTAGTATTGCTTGCGGAAGACCACGTTGTCGGAGAAGCCGACGCCGAAGGCGTCTCGTTCGCCGAGGTAGACGTCGATACGGAAGACGAGACCGTACGACCCCTCGGGCGCGGTGCGGCCGTCAACCCAGCCTTCCCAGATGAGCCGGTCGGGTCCCGCCCATCCTGTGGTTCGGTCACCGTACTCGGCCAGAGGCTTGTCCAGCTCGGTTTCCAGATCCGGGAGTTGATCGAGGAGGTGGACGTCCGCGAAGGGGCCATAGCAGTTCTCCGCCTCAGCGCTCTGGTGAAACAGTTCGAAGTCGACGAACCGGGGCTTGATCGATACACCGAAGTAGAACTCGCTGCGGCCGAACCAGTCGCCGCCCCGGGTAATCTCCGCGTCCATCAGGCCCAAGGAGACGCGATGTGTGCCATGGAAGAAGCGCATGGCAATCTCGTAGGCTTCACGTGACGTGACCAACGAGTCACGACCTCCGTGGCACTTGTGCACGAATGTCCGTGGGGCGCCTGGCAGTTGAGCCGACGACTGCTTCACCAAGCCGTCGCTGCGGTTGTATACCAGGCTGCCATCGCCCAGCAGACTGGACAGGCGGTTCAGCGCGGAGGCCGTTGAGACACCGTAGGAGCGGTAGTCGGTGCCCACGACAGTCAAAACACGGCGCAGGTCAAACGCTGTGGCCCAGTCGCGGAACTTAGTCGACTCCGGGTTGAAGGAAGCCATCTCGTCACCTGCTTTCTCAATTCTTGGCAACGCCCTGAGGAGCCAGTCGGGCGCGCGCTGGAAGGCGATTCCGCGGTGAGGAGTGCCGAGAGTGACCACACGATGCACCAGTCGCTCGGCCGAGCCGGCCTGTGCCGACTCCATCGCCATGATGCCCTCGCGGACGACGAGTCCTCCCATGCTGTGCGCAACGATGTCGACACCGGCGAAGTCCTCCCCATGTCGGCGTGCCGAGCTCTCGATCAGTTGGACGAGCCGACGCAGACCCTCGCCGTAACGGAGAAGAGCGCGAGGGACCAGGTCGTAGTACCGGAAAACCCAGATGGTCCCTGCAGTGCCGCCAGCGAGAACACGGTCTTCGGTGGCCGGGTCCAGAACGACCGTGCCCGTTACCGAATCCTCATCCAGGCCAGCCAAGTCGGGCGGTGCGCCGATGTCTTCGGCGTAGAAGCCAACGACGTTCGTGGCATCGCGGTACGGGTACGCCGTGGACTTTAGCGCACGCAGCACGAAACCTTCATAGATATAGCCCTCGCCACGCCGGTTTGGGTACACCGTGCCATCGTTGAAACCCTGGTACGGGCTGGCCTGCTCATCGGAGACATCCGGTCCGCCGAAACCGCGGACGAGGATCAGTGGTCGAACAGAACTGGTCATCACTTCCCCTTAGTCAAAGACGATCGCGCTGCGACGTGGGTCAGGAGTAGGAGTCCTCGTGGCCGGGTGGTCGCTTCAGCCGGTCCGGCGCGCAGGCCGACAACTCCGATGCCGGGCCGCATGTCAAGAGCAACAAAACCTGGCTCATGTTCAGGAGCGGTCAGCTTCGACGGCCTGGCGACAGCGGCGAAATCTTCCAGCATGGCATCCCCTGAACGAGCGGCGCAGTGCTGTAACCCTCCTCCTCAGACTGAGGCGACCGCAAGGCCAAGAAGCTCGCCTCGAGGCGGCCGCCGATCTCCGATTCGCTGGACCCCAAGATCGCCGACCGAGGCCCAGGTCGGCTCATCACAGACGGGCGTGTGTAGAGGTGGTCGGCTCGTCGGTGCCCAAGTAGAGTTCGAGGCCCGGCGACCACGACGGGCGCGCGAGTCAATCCGCCGCGTAGTTCCCGACCCTCTGGGGTCCGGTCCCCGGCGGGACGTAGTCTGTCGGTGTGACCTGGGTTGACGAGTACGTGTTCGTCGATCCCCTGCTGGACCTCCGGGGTCACTCGCCCCGCGCGCAGGTTCTCGAGAGCGAGCTTGCCAAGGAACTCTCGGATGGTCACGCGCTGCATGGTCTGGAGTTCCGCGTAGTCGCTGAGGCAACACCGCAAGACGACATCATCGTTGTCGATGAGAAACGGGTCTTTCTGGTCCACCTCACGTGGAGCGGCCGCGCCGAGACTCCGCCTTGGCCCATGTCCGAACTCGTTGCGAGTCCGGACGGCTCGACGACCTGGTACTCGCCAGGTACTAGCGAGCGTAGGCCCGGACAGCACGCCGCCGACTGCCCCACTTCGCCGCCGGTCGGACCACGTCGCAGTGTCGGAGCCGCTGCGTGGCCACTTCACAAGCCATCGCTTGCGTCGGCCGGCCGTGCGACGACGCGAGACATCACCTCGCCAGTGGCCGCCACCGACGTCTCGATGCTAGGGATTAGCCACTCGGTCTCGTCCTCATCTAGCGGCAGCGGAGACCCCTCGATCGTCATCTGTGACATGAACGTGTCTGGTACGACGATGCCGCCTCCCCTGCCGTGCTCGACGTAGTCGTCTCCTCGCAGCACCAGCACGCTGGCCGAGACGTACAGGTCTCCCCCAGACCGGTCGACGCGCGTCACTCCCCTGACGATGACGTCTGGATGGTCCTGGTCCGGGAGGGTGATCAGCACCGCTACTGGACGTCGACCAGTTCCAACGAGTGCGTCTATGGCCTCGCGTGAAATCTTCATTGCCCCTCCAAACAACCGGTTCCGAGCAGTGTCGACGCCAACCCGGACGATAGATCAGACGTCGACACACCGATGGCGAATCTCGAAGGCGCCGCGACTGGCGTCATGTGGCGGCGTGCCACCACTGCAAGACGAGCAGCGTCGACCCTTCGGTGCTCTTGTTAACGAGTTCGGGCCTGTCGAGGTCAACGATCCGTCAGTCTTGAGCGATGCCAGCTGACCGATCCGGCGAACGTCGCGCTCTCGAGGCTCTCGCCCGCGCTGGTCAGGACCTGGTCGACGCCCCGATCTGGCGTCTGGTCGTCGATGATCCCGCGAGCCCGTGGCCCGAGCTGATCTCGTGTCCTGACTACCAGTGGGTGTCCACCGCGGCGGTAGCGCCTCCACCGATCGAGCCGCAGGCCCTCGCCGCCTACCCGTGGCTGGCCGAGTACCTCGCAGACGACGAGCCGGCGACCTCGGGTGGCGACTCGAGCTGGGAGCTGATGACCGGCGGAGCTCTGTACCTGAACCAGGGCACCCTCATCGACCTGGACCTGCTCGCGGCAGACCTGTCGCATCGCGACCTGACGGCCGTCATCGGCGGGCGGGTCCTGCGCTGGCGCAGCGACTCGACCGTGGCGTGGCCGCGCGAGGACTGGGCCACGCAGGTGCAGACGATGTTCGGGCCTCGCGGCGACGACCGAGCCGTGATCGTCGCTGAGGACGACCAGCAGCTTCGCGTCCGGTTCGTCCAGGCGGGTGAGGTCGTCTGGGGCTTCGCTCCCGCCAGCGACCCCGTCTTCGTCCTGGAGAAGGCGCCGACCGGCATTCGCCTGAGCGAGGTGCGCGACATCGAGGGCCGGTTGCTCAACCACCTCGAACGGCTCACTACCGCGCCGCCGTGCCCGGTGGACGTCGACACCCTCGACGTCCTCGACGCCGAGGAAGCGGTCCGGCTCCTGCACGACGCCTACCCGAGGAGCCGGCCGCGTCCTCCGAGGCGCCGACCAGGTGCCGCCGCCCTCCACCTGCTGGCACCTGACGAACCCGATCAGACCTGGAGCCTGACGTCCTACGACCTGCCCACACGGATGCGCTCGGACGCAGTGACTCTGGACCGGACCGTGGCGGGTCTGTTCCGAGGCGCCGACAGCGACCTGGCCGGCGCCATCGAGCTGGACAGTGAAGGCGGCATGTTCTGCGCCCGGGCGTCGGATCCGGCCGACCTGCGGCGCCTCGCCGCCCTCATCAAGAACCGCCTCGTCAGCGGGGCCGAGCTCGCCTGACGGCAAATTCCTGAACGCGGTGTCCGGGCAGTTGGCCGACGACCTCACCACGTCGACCGAGCTGCAGAACAGTCTCACTCCGGCACTGGCACGACCAGACTGATCGTCGTGCACCTGGTGGACCTGGCGGCCTCTCTAGGTCCCGGGCTTCGCGAGTACCCAGTGATGCTCGGTCGTCCAACCCAGGAAGCGTCGTCCGTCCGGGCACTGTCCGTTGGCATCGAACTGGCCGCCGGCCGCGACGTGCTGCAGGCCCGTGAGGACCTGGCGCGCGGCCCAGGTGCGCGCGCCCGAGCGGCCTCGGTCGCAGAGGTCGGCTGGGCCGTCAGGCCCGTCCAGGCAGGCGAACACCAGGGCCTGCCGCCAGGCATAGGCGGCCTTCTTGACCACTCGCAGCGGGACCGGGCTGCTGTCGACCTGCTCGAGCAGCCGGCACGTCTGCGCCCAGGCACGGTCCGCGAGCCGAGCCCAGGGGGACACCGGGACGGCGCCATGCAGTACGAGCCCGGCCAGGTTGTGCGTCGTCAGCACCTGCCCCCACTCGATCACCGACCCGTTGGCGGCCACCGAGCCTGACCGATGGTCCACCCCTGCCAGCTGACGGCACAGGGGTCCGATGTCGGTGTCGGCTCGGCGACGGGACCGGACCGGCAGACGTGGTCTGGTCTTGGTGTCGCGGCTGCTGGTACCCCGGAGCGCCGCGAGGTCGAACCCGTAGTAGCGCGGGTACACCGTCCCTGCGAGCAGCTCGGCCGCCTCGTGCGCCGCTTGGGCGAACCGTGGCGAGAACGACCCTTCGAAGATGTCAGCCGCCAGTTCCTCCACCAAGGCGACGTCCATGTCCGCGGCCTGGCTGAGGTGCTGCAGCTCCTCAACCAGCGGGTTGGGCAGGATCGTGTGCGGGAAACCGTCGATCGCCAAGGCGGCGACCCGGTGGAACACCGCCGTGGCGTCGGCCGGGTCACGCTCGGCATGCTGTTGGGCCGCCGCGAACCACGGCAGCTCCCCGACCTGGACCTGACGCGCTTTACCCCGCAGCAGCAGTGACCGACGGCGCCGGAACGCTGAGTACGTCGCTGCAGCCAGCCGACCCAGGGCCGGGTCCGGGAACGACGCGCTGACCACGGTTGACGTCACCTGCGGCACGAGCTCGGCCAGCACCTCCGCCGAGGGCAGCAAGCCCTGGGTGAGCAGCGTCTCGACCGGGGCGGCACGGGTGGGTCCGAGCACTCGTGCGACGACGGGTGGCAGCGGATGTCCCTGCGGCAGACCGGTCTCCACGGACTCGTCGGCCGACACCGGGAGCTGGACCTCTGCCGGGTCGATGAGGCCGTCACCGCTCGGGTACCCCTGCAGTCGGTCCGCGACCAGTCGTGCCAGCTCGGCGTGCCGCGGCGCGCTGATGGTGGGTTTCTGCCGCGCGCGCACCTGTCCGAGCTGGGCCGATCCCGGCTCACCGCGCTTGGCAACGACCTGCGCGACCGTGGACCGGGCGACCGCGACCGCACCGGCCGGCGCCGGCGCTACCAGGCAGGCGCGAGTCGCCCGGACCAGCTTGCCGATCGTGCTGCGCGGGTTGCGGTGCTGCCCGCACAACGAGTGCGTCGCAGCGAGCACCGAGTACTCGCTGAGCAACGACCGAGCCGCGGCGCGCCAAGCATCATCGAGCCGAAAACCGCCCTCACCGGAACCGCCACCGGCAGCATCACCGACCGCGTGCCCGTCGCGGGCCGCCCACCACAGCTCGACCAGTCGGTCGCCGAATGGCGCCCAGACCGCCAGTGCCTCCCGCTGCCGCTCGACCTGGGGCTGCACCGGCCGGACGCGCAACCGGGCGGCGGCTTCACCGACGGTGCGCCGGTGCACCAGGTCGCCGCTGACCGTGGCCCGACTCTCCCGAGGCAACAGCCTCAGCCGATCAGCAACCGCGGCGACCTGCTCGATCACATCGAGGGCGGCCGCTCGGTCACCAGCGCGCAGCAACCACGCCGCGGTCAGCACAGCCGCGTCCTCAGGCAGCCTCACCTCATAGCGGCCGGAGTCCAGCAAGGACCAGCAGTGCGCAATGCCGTCATCGGTCAACAGCCAAGCGAACAGCGCCCCGCGGGACGCCGGCAGCCCAAGGACCTTCGCGAACTCGGCCTCGTCAGGGTCGAAGGGGATGATCGGCCGACGCCCGACCGGTAGCGAAGCCGCCCCGGACGACCTCTAACGTCACCCAGGCCGGCAGGCCACGCACCGGCGCACGCGAACCCACCACGACCTGCCCGGACTCAACCGACTGCAGCACCCGAGACCACCGGTTGACCCGCTCACGCGCCCGCTGCCGGGTAGCCGCATCTTCGTGCTCGGACGCAGTGGTGAACGCAGCAGCCAACTGACCCAGCACGTACGACTGCCCCATCGGACCCCCTGTCTGGACGGTCGACGTGGCAGGTGCTGCCCCTGCGCCCTCCGGGTCCGAGCCCGGCGCTCTACTGCTGAGCTACACGTCGTGGCCGTCACCATAGTTGCGGCGGACCTCGGTCACGTTCCATCTCGATCAGTTCGTGCCGCGCCCGAGCCATCTGAACTCGGCGGCGGGACAGCTCAGTCCAGGCCAACCCGGAGTCGCCACGTCCCAAACCTGTCGCCACCGGACGGCCTCGGCGTCGTGCGGCGCAGCCCGATCGCCCTCCCGCCGATCGCCTGTCACAGCGGAGATGGATCGAAGGACAGCAGGGTCGCCTGCTCTCGTTCCCGTCGGCGGAAGGCGCGGGCCTGGGTGGCGTTCAGTGCTTGGCCGCCGAGGGCCTGCATGGCGTGGCGGCGGTTCATCTCGTCGCTGTCGGACGCGATGATCGCAATAGCTGCCGTAGGTGTGTCCACCCGGAACAGGACGGACCACCGGACCTGTGCGGAACGGTCTTGCGCGAGCCGGATGAGCTGGTCGGCGTCGGGGTAGAGCACGCCGTTCGCTGCGGCCGCGGCGCGCACCTGCCACGACCGGTCGCCGATGCAGGTCTCGATGTGGTCGCGGGTCGCTCGTGGGTTGGAGGCGCACGATCCGCGGACCTTCGGGTCGTCGTCACCGAGGAGCACCTCGAACAGGTCCAGGTAGGCGGTGTGCGTGGCGATCCGAATCCGCACCTCGTTGAACTCGTCCTGCGCGAGGCGCCGCTGCACCTCGTAGGCCAACGCTCGTCCCGGTGTCGTGGCGTACACGTCGGCCAGGACCGCCCGGACCCACTTGTCGCTGGAACGCGAGAGCCCATCGTGGATCCCTGGCCGGTAAAGGGCCGATGCCGCCGCGTCCAACCGCACCATCTCGTGCGCGTCGGCCGCAAGCACCACCACGACCTGGTCCGGTGTCCTTAAGTTCGACGCGACAGCGCGACGGACCGTCGCGAACCGGTGCTTCGCGAGTTCCACGAGCTCATCGGTCGACATGGACGATGCCGCTTGATCAGCAGCCGACGGACCCGATGGCATCTGACAAGCCTCGCACGTCGAAGTGGCGGGTCCCTCTCCCGTGGCACAGGCCGCAAACTTGACGGTCGCGAGACGGTCGATTCGCGGCTGCCCTGACACGAACCGGCCCCCACGTCACCGCCCAGCACTGGCCGGCACCGTCCGGACGCCCGAACCACCCGATTTTCATCGGCACTCGACAGCCGCCGGGTCCACGCACCACGCCCCGACACCTCCCGGCACCAAGTCCGTGAGCGCATGTGAGCGCACACGACATAAGAACAGACCTGCGGGTATACCCAGAGGGCATACCCGCAGGTCAGAAGCTCCCGCGACTGGACTCGAACCAGTAACCGTCCGATTAACAGTCGGATGCTCTGCCAATTGAGCTACGCGGGATGGCGCCCTTGCGGGCCCGGAAAGCGTAGCAAAGCGTCAGGGGTGGTCCTGACCGGGTTCGCCGAGAGGACGGTGGGTCAGAAGCGGTTGATGCGGATGTAGTCGATGCTGCCTGTGAAGTAGTCGCAGCCGACCTTGCCGCCGCAGTCTGCCTTGCCGCCGATGCTGACGGGCTTGAGGTTGTCGATCCGCCCGTGCGTACCGGTGGTCAGCTTGGTGGCCTCCGCCGCGGACCCGGGGTCCAGCGTCACCCGCAGCCCGGTCGCGCTCAGCTCGCAGCGCACGACGTGCCAGTACCCGTCGTTCGCCTTGTTCGTGGCTGCGGTGCCCACCAGGTCGGCACGCAGCGTCTTGCCCGTGCCGTCGCGGAACTCGCACCGCGGGTACCCCGAGTTCAGCACGACCTTCCAGAACCCGCCGGCGACCTTCGCCTGACCCTTCTGCACGATGTTCGGCGATCCGTCCTTCGTCACGAAGCGGACGGTCACGGCGTAGGTACCCGTGCCGGGGTCGAGCCGGGAGTCGTCCGGGACGAGGACCAGCCGCTGGTCGTCGGGGGTCGTCGGCCCGAAGAAGCCGTAGGTCGTCTGCCCGAACACGATCCGGCTGCCCAGGTTCCCCGAGATCCGGTTCGGGCTGGAGTCGTACATCGTCCGTCCGCTGGTCTCGCTCAGCTCCCACGAGGCCACCGGGACGGGGGCGGCCTGCGCCGGGGTGACGAGCGCGAGGCTGCACAGGGCGGCCAGGGTCAGCACGGTGATCGACGTCCTCATGGGTCGCCTCCTCTGTTCGTCGCGGGTTCTTCGAGCCCGCGGCCCACCCCGCCGGGACGAACGGGACGTTAGCGCGCTGCGACCGTCGCGGCACGCCGACGCGAGCCGAGGTGGGCCACACGGGGAAGAACCACCCGAAAGGAGGTCAGATCAGCGGTGGCTCGACCAGGCCGACCGACGACGCAAGCCGACGCCGGGCGGAGTCCACGGCAGCCCGAACCTGCTCACCCGAGGCGTCGACGCCGGAGGTCGGCACCTCCTGCAGCACCAGCGCGTCGCCGTCCTTGCGCACGACCACCCGCACCTCACCGCCCGGCACGTCGACGGACGTCCAGGTGACGAGCGTCGACTGCACCCGCTCGCGCACCACCTGCGCCAGCGCGAGGTGGTCGTCCTCGACCAGGTCGATCGTGGTGCCGCCGCCGGCGACGTCGACGACCTGCAGAGTGCGCTCCTCGTCGTCCCAGCGGGCGGAGTCGATCTCGAGCCACCGGCGCACCCAGTCAGGCTCTCCGGCGCGGCGCACGACCAGCCGGTCGGTGGTGGCGACCACCTCGACCTCGGGCGTCACCGGTACGACCGCGAGCGCGCGCTCGCCACGGGTCATCGCCAGGTCGGTGGTCGGCTTCCGGCGGAACACAGGCATCAGGACCTCCGCAGCTCGTGCTCGATCCGCTGGAGGTCCATCAGCCGGGTGTTGATCTCGGCGATGGCGTCGACGTCGCGCGCGGCCTCGGCCCGCTGCAACCGGGAGTAGAGCTCCGCCTTGGCGCGCAGCAGCTCGCGGGTGCGGGCGTCGCGCACGAGGCCCTCGGCCAGCACGCGCACCTGCTCGGGACGGTTCACGGGCAGCGGCGCGACGAGCACCTGCTGCACCAACCCCACCATCGACTCGGGCACGGCCTCGGAGACGACGGTCGCCCAGTCGGCGCCGGCGGCCCGAGGGCCGCCGTTGGCACGGACGGCGTCGAACAGCAGCCGGTGCGCCGGCGCCGAGAAGGCGCCGCCCTCCAGCGCGTCGAACTCCTCGGCCGGGACGTCGGACGGGAACTGCAGCAGCACCTGCAGCAGCTGGCGCTCGGCGACGACGACCGGATCGCGCAGATCGGGCACGGGCACCCGGGGCACGATCGGCTGCTCGGGACGCTCACCCTGGGCGTCGGGACGTCCGCCGCGTTCGTGCTGTCCGCCGCGCTCCTGCGCCGCGCCCCGCTGGACCGCCACCCCGACGGCGCGCCGCACGTCGTCGACGTCCATGCCCAGCCAGCCGGCGAGGCGGCGCGCGTACTCGGGGCGCAGCGACTGGTCGCGGATCTGCGCCACGACCGGAGCGGCCGCCCGCAGCCCCTGCACCCGTCCTTCGGGGTGCTCCAGGTCGAACTGCGCGAGGGTGGACCGGATGGCGAACTCGAACAACGGCTCACGGCCGTGGACGAGCGCCTGCACCGCCTCGGGACCCTTGGCGACCCGGAGCTCGCACGGGTCCATCCCGGAGCGCTCGACGGCCACGAAGGTCTGCGCCACGAACCGCTGGTCCTCCTGGAAGGCGCGGAGCGCGGCCTTCTGGCCCGCGGCGTCGCCGTCGAAGGTGAACACGACCTCTCCGGCGAAGGCGTCGTCGTCGACCAGCAGCCGGCGGACGATCTTGATGTGGTCGGCGCCGAAGGCGGTGCCGCAGGTGGCCACCGCGGTGGGGACCCCGGACAGGTGCATCGCCATCACGTCGGTGTAGCCCTCGACAACCACGACCTGCTTGTTGCGCGCGATCTCGCGCTTGGCGAGGTCGATGCCGTAGAGCACGGCGCTCTTGTTGTAGACCGGCGTCTGCGGGGTGTTGAGGTACTTCGGACCCTGGTCGTCGTCGTACAGCTTGCGCGCGCCGAAACCGACTGTGGCACCGGTGATGTCGCGGATCGGCCAGACCAGGCGGCCGCGGAACCGGTCGTACGGACCCCGGCCGCTGGTGGACATCAGCCCGGACGTGCCGAGGTCGGTGTCGGTGAACCCGCGGCCGCGCAGGTGCTTGAGCAACGAGTCCCACCCCTTGGGGGCGTAGCCGACGCCGAACTGCTCGGCGGCCGCCTGGTCGAACCCGCGCTCGTGGAGGAACACCCGACCGGTGTTCGCCTCGGGCGCCGACAGCTGCTCGCGGAAGAACGCCTCGGCGGCGGCGTTGGCGTCGAGCAGGCGCTGGCGTCGTCCGCTCTCGGCCCGGTCGGGCCCGCCGCCCTCCTCGTAGCGCAGCTCGACCCCGGCCCGCTGCGCCAGCCGTTCGACCGACTCGACGAAGGACAGGTGCTCCAGGGTCATGAGGAACTTGATGGCGTCGCCGCCCTCGCCGCACCCGAAGCAGTGGTAGAAGCCGACCTGCGGACGGACCTGGAAGGACGGCGTGCGCTCGT
This sequence comes from uncultured Actinomycetota bacterium, assembly GCA_963825505.1. Classification (GTDB taxonomy): domain Bacteria; phylum Actinomycetota; class Actinomycetes; order Actinomycetales; family CAWJMD01; genus JBBQSN01. The sequence goes on from CAWGTL010000017.1 coordinate 12,412, forward strand.
CGTGGAACGGGCACAGGCCCTTGAGCGCGCCGAGACCGGCCGGCTTGAGGGTGACGTGCTCTCCGACGACCTCGTCGATGCGCACCCGCTCGCGGACGGCCTCGATGTCCTCCTTGCGGATCAGCCCCGCCACGTCAGCCCCGCCACGTCAGCCCCGCCACGTCTGCACTCTAGGTGCCCGCGCCGACGGCCGCCGCCACGTCCAGTTCGGCCGCCCAGCCGACCGCGCGGGCGTCGGTGAGGCTGGCCACCTGGTCGACCACGGCGCGCAGCGCCAGACCGGCGTCGCCCGCCTCGACCGCGGCCCGGTGGTCGGCGGCGAACGGGGGCTCGAGGTCGGTGCCGTCGCGGGCGGCCAGGGCGCCCACCAGGCCGGCGAGCACCTCGCGCTGGCGCTCGTACTCCGCGCCGCGCAGGTCGTGGGTCATGACGAACAGGGCCGCGACGCCCTTCAGCGCCGCGATCTCGGCCACGGTGCCGGCCGGGACGACGACGTGCGCCGCGTACCGGGTGAGCGGGCCGGGTCCGAACTCGGCGCGGGTGGCCCGCTCCGCCGCGCCGCTGAAGCGTCCGACCAGCTGGCTGGTGAGGTTCTTCCACGCCGCGAGCGAGCGTCGCCCGCCGTCGAACCCGGGCACCCAGGTGGTCTCCGCGCGCAGCCGCCCGAGGGCCTCGACCACCTCGTCGTCGGTGACGTCGGGCAGGTACCAGGAGCGGGTCACCCCGCACACCTCGCGCACCACACCGGGGTCGCCGAGCCCGGACGGGTCGAGCCACCCGCCGACGACGGCGTCCTCGACGTCGTGGACGGAGTAGGCGACGTCGTCGGCGAGATCCATCACCTGGGCCTCTACGCACCGCACCCGTTCCGGCGCCGGCTCGCGCAACCAGGCGAAGACCTCGAGGTCGTCGTCGTACACGCCGAACTTCGGTGAGCCCGAGGGGTTCTCGCCTCGGCGCCACGGGTACTTGGTCGTCGCGTCGAGGCTGGCCCGGGTGAGGTTCAGGCCGACGCCGCGCGAGCCGTCGGGGTGCTCGACCTTCGGCTCCAGCCTCGTGAGCAGCCGCAGGGTCTGGGCGTTGCCCTCGAACCCGCCGTGCTCGGCCATCACGACGTCGAGGGCGGCTTCACCGTTGTGACCGAACGGCGGGTGGCCGAGGTCGTGCGCCAGGCAGGCGGTGTCGACGACGTCCGGCGCGCAGCCGAGGGCCGTGGCGAGCTCGCGCCCGACCTGCGCCACCTCCAGGCTGTGGGTGAGCCGGGTGCGGGCGAAGTCGTCGCTCCCCGGGCCGACCACCTGCGTCTTGCCCCCGAGCCGGCGCAGCGCCGAGGAGTGCAGCAGCCGCGCGCGGTCGCGGGCGAAGTCGTCGCGCCCCGAAGGCTTGACGGGCTCGACGACCCAGCGCATCCGGTCGACGTCGTCGTAGCCGGGCACCGGGGAGGTGGTGGACGTGGTGGTCATCGCAGCAGCCGCTCGACCTGCCACCACAGGTACGCCACGGTCTCCCGCGCGACGTAGCGGGCGGTGAGCCACCAGCCGCCGGGGCCCCGCGGCGCGGCCGACCCGACGGCGTCGACCCCCTCGGCCTCGATCATGCTGAGCGAGCGAAGCAGGTGCGGCTGGTCGGTGACCACGACCGCGGTGTCCCATCCGCGGTCGCGCAGGACGGCGGCAGCGGCCACGAGGCTGGTGCGGGTGTCGCCGCCCTCCTCGACGGCCACGACGTCGTCGTCGGCCAGGCCCTGTTCCAGCAGCCACTGCCGGCCGCTGCCGCCCTCGGTGAAGCGGTCGCCCTGGGCTGAGCCCCCGGTGGTGACGACCACCGGTGCCACCCCGGCACGCTGCAGCTCGAGGGCGTGCTCCAGACGGGCCTGCAGCACCGGCCCCGGGGTGCCGTCGAGCTGGGCCGCACCGAGCACGACGATGGCGTCGCTCGCGCGCCGGTCGTCGTCGTTCCCGGTGAGGACGACCCGCACCGCGGTGACGACCAGCGCCACCACGACGAGCGCGACGAGCAGACGCACCATCCACCAGACCAGCTTCAGCAGCGCCCTCATCCGCCGCTCACCGACAGCTCGGCCTCGCGCACGATCTGCGCGGCGGCCCCGGTCAGCTCGCGGGCGTCGAGCCAGCCGTCCGGCAGCGCCACGCGCTTGGTGCCGACGGTGCGCCCCCGCGGGCCCTCCGCCGGCTCACCCGGGTACGGCACGTCGAGGTCGAGCTGGGCCACGAGGTCGTCGAGCTCGGCGAGCGACTCGACCATGCCGAGACGCTGGCGCAGGTGCGATCCGGCCGGGTAGCCCTTGAGGTACCAGGTCATGTGCTTGCGCAGGTCGCGCAGCGCCCGCAGCTCGTCGCCGTAGTGCGACACCAGCAGGGTCGCGTGCCGGACGAGTACCGCGGCGACCTCACCGAGACCGGGCCGGAACCGCTGCGGCTCACCGGCGAACGCCGCTGCGAGGTCGGCGAACAGCCACGGGCGTCCGAGGCAGCCGCGACCCACGACCACGCCGTCGCACCCGGTCTCACGCACCATCCTCACGGCGTCGTCGGCCGACCAGATGTCGCCGTTGCCGAGCACCGGCACCTCGGTGACCACCTGCTTGAGCCGGGCGATGGCGTCCCAGTCGGCGTCCCCGCCGTAGTAGTCGGCGGCGGTGCGGGCGTGCAGGGCCACCGCCGCAGCGCCCTCGTCCTGGGCGATCCGTCCGGCGTCGAGGTAGGTGAGGTGGTCGTCGTCGATGCCCTTGCGCATCTTCACCGTCACCGGGACGCCGGCCGGGCTCGCGGCGCGCACCGCCTCGCGCACCACCCCCGTGAACAGCTCGGTCTTCCAGGGCAGCGCCGCTCCCCCACCCTTGCGCGTCACCTTGGCCACGGGGCAGCCGAAGTTGAGGTCCACGTGGTCGGCGCGGTCCTCCTCCACCAGCATCCGCACGGCCGCACCGACGGTGGCCGGCTCGACCCCGTAGAGCTGGACGCTGCGGGGCCGCTCGTCGGCGTCGTGCCGGATCAGCCGCATCGACTCCGGCGTCCGCTCCACCAGCGCGCGCGAGGTGACCATCTCGCTGACGTACACCCCACCGGGCCCGAACTGGCGGCACAGCGCGCGGAAGGCCTGGTTGGTGATGCCCGCCATCGGGGCCAGCACGACCGGCATCGACGCGGTGTGCGGCCCGATCCGCAGCGCAGCCGTCGAGGTCGTGGTCACCGGTCCATTCTCGCAGGACGGCTCACGTGCACCTGACCGTTCATGTGCACTGCGCCGCCGGCTCCGGCACGGTCTCGGTGACAGGACGCCGGCGTGACGCCAGCACCGAGCCGCCGACGACCAGCACGAACCCGGCGAGCGTGATCCACGTGACCCGCTCACCCAGCACGAGCACGCCGGCCACCACCGCCACGGCCGGGTTGAGGTAGGTGATGAGGGTGGCGCGCACGGCGCCGACCTCGGCCACGAGCAGGAACAGCAGCTGGAACGCCAGCGCCGTGCACACCAGCGCCAGTCCGAGGACCGACAGCACCACGGGCGTCGACGGCCACGCGTCCGGCGCCTGCAGCACCCCCGGCACCGCCACCGCGACCGCCGCCACCGCGAGGCTCACCGCGATCACGCCCGACGCCGGCAGGTCCGGCATCGCCCGCACCATGATCACCGGCCCGATGGCGTAGCAGATCACCACGCCGGCGATCTCGGCGACGGCGAGCAGCTGGTCGGGGTCGCCTCCGCCGAACGCGCCGACGTCGAAGCCGACCAGCAGCGCGACGCCCACGAGCCCGAGCGCGATCCCCGTGACCGCTCGCGGCGTCAGCTGCTCGCCCGTGCGCAGCAGCAGGGCGATGAGCACCCCGGCGACCGGCACGCCCGCGAGCAGCAGCCCGGTGAGCGACGACGACAGGTGCACCTCGGCGCGAGCCAGGAGGAACCACGGCACGACGATCTCGACCGCGGCGTACGCCACTACCGGTTTGCACCGTCGCAACACTGGTGCGATCGCCTTGCGGGAGAACGCGATCGGCAGCATCACCGCCGCCGCGACGGCGGTACGGGCGAGCACGAGCGTGCTGGGTTCGAGCTCGGCCACCGCCACCTTGATCATCAGGTACGGCACGCCCCACACCAGTCCCAGCGCCGCGAACAGCAGCGGGACGCGCAGCCGTCCGGCCGGCACGGGTGGCGCCGTCAGCAGCCCAGGAGGCGCTCGGCGAGGTAGGAGCGCACCCGGTCCAGGGCCACGCGCTCCTGCGCCATCGAGTCGCGCTCCCGGATGGTGACGGCCTGGTCCTCGAGCGAGTCGAAGTCGACCGTGATGCAGAACGGCGTGCCGATCTCGTCCTGACGGCGGTAGCGACGTCCGATCGCCTGGGCGTCGTCGAAGTCGACGTTCCAGCTCTGCCGCAGCTCCTTCGCGAGGTCGCGTGCCTTGGGCGAGAGGTCCTCGTGCCGCGAGAGCGGGAGCACCGCCGCCTTGACCGGCGCGAGCCGGTGGTCGAGTCGCAGGGAGACCCGCTTGTCGACGCCGCCCTTGGCGTTCGGCGCCTCGTCCTCGGTGTACGCCTCGACGAGGAAGGCCATGAGAGAACGGGTCACGCCACCCGCGGGCTCGATGACGTACGGGATCCAGCGCTCGCCCTTGGCCTGGTCGAAGTACGACAGGTCCGTTCCGGAGTGCTCGCTGTGGGTCCTCAGGTCGAAGTCGGTGCGGTTCGCGATGCCCTCGAGCTCGCCCCACTCCGAGCCCTGGAAGCCGAACCGGTACTCGATGTCGACGGTGCGCTTGGAGTAGTGCGACAGCTTCTCCTGCGGGTGCTCGAAGTGCCGCAGGTTCTCGCTCGCGATGCCGAGGCCGGTGTACCAGTCGGTGCGCTCGGCGATCCAGTACTCGTGCCACTGCTCGTCGGTGCCCGGCTCGACGAAGAACTCCATCTCCATCTGCTCGAACTCGCGGGTGCGGAAGACGAAGTTGCCGGGGGTGATCTCGTTGCGGAAGGACTTGCCGATCTGGCCGATGCCGAACGGGGGCTTCTTGCGCGCGCTGGCCTCGACGTTCTTGTAGTTGACGAAGATGCCCTGCGCGGTCTCGGGCCGTAGGTAGTGCAGGCCGGACTCGTCCTCGACGGGGCCGAGGTAGGTCTTCAGCATCATCTCGAAGTCGCGCGGCTCGGTCCACGCGCCGCGGGTGCCGCAGTTGGGGCAGGCCACCGTCGTCAGCTCGACCGTGTCGGGGTCGGCGATGCCCTTCTTCTCGGCCACCGCCTCCTGCAGGTGGTCGGCCCGGAACCGCTTGTGGCACGACTGGCACTCGGTGAGCGGGTCGGAGAACGCGCCGACGTGGCCGGAGGCGACCCAGGTCTGGCGCGGCAGGATGATCGAGGAGTCCAGGCCGACGACGTCGTCGCGGCCGGTGACGACCGAGCGCCACCACTGCCGCTTGATGTTCTCCTTCAGCTCCACGCCCAGCGGGCCGTAGTCCCACGCCGACCGCGTGCCCCCGTAGATCTCACCGCTCTGGTACACGAAGCCCCGGCGCTTGCAGAGGCTGATGACGGTGTCGAGACGGGAGGCGGGTGCCACGGAGGAGCTCCATCCGGCTGGGTGTCGGCGAGTGAAGGGGAAAGGCTACCGGTCCGAGGACGGCTGCCTGGACGGCGCCGACGCCAGGTCGGAGGGGTGCTCGACCGCCCGTCCCTCGTCGACCTCGAGCACCACCTCGTACGCTCCCGGCTCGTCCACGCACAGGTACATCAAGGGCACCGCGGTGGTCTTGACCTGGTGGTCCGACAGCGCCCGGCGGTAGGCGCCGACCTCGCGCCACCGGGTGAGCATCGCGAGCAGGTCCGGGTCGTCGGTGCTGCGTGCGACCTCGCCGCTGACGAAGCCCGGCCGCGCCGCGAGCGCCTCCAGCGCCACCGCCGACCGGTCGAGGAAGTCCGCCTGCTCGGCCGGGTCGACCCGGTACCGGTTGACCACCACGAACCGGTCCGGCGGGCGGGCGGCCGGTGACCCGGCGTTCGTCTGCACGCTGGTTCGGGGTCCGGGGCTCGTCACGGGCAGGATGCTGCCATGCCGTCGTCACCTCCTCCCCCGTCGTCGCCCTCGCGGACCGCCACGGTGCGTCGACGCGCCCCCGTCGCCCTCGTCGTCCTCGCCGTCGGCGCCGCCACCCTGGCGGGGCTGCTGCTGCAGGGCTGGGTCTCCGTCGTCCTGCTCGGACTGGTGGTGCTCGCCCTCGCCGCGTTCACCCTCGGCACCTGGCACCGCCTCACCGTCCCGGGCCGCGCCCTGCGGGTCCTCGTCATCGGCTTCCTCGCCGCCACGGTGGCGGCGCGCCTTCCGAGTTGACACGAGAATCATTCTCAACAGAAGATCGGGGCGTGACCCCGCGCCTGGCCCTCCCGCTCCTGCCCGTCCTCGTCGTGCCGCTGCTGGCCGCCTGCGGCGGTGACGGCGCGGCCGCCGCGTCGGGGACGCAGGTCGTGGTGGGCGCCTACCCGTTGCAGCTCGTGGCCGAGCGAGTGGGCGGCGAGCACGTCGCCGTCACCAACCTCACCCCGCCCGGGGCCGAGCCGCACGACCTCGAGCTCACCCCGCAGGACGTCGCCCGCGTCAGCGAGGCCGACCTCGTGCTCACCCTCCCCGGACTGCAGCCGGCGCTCGACGACGCCGCAGCGGCCGAGGCGCCGGACGCCACCCTCGACCTCACCGAGGCCGGACGCGTCGACCTGGTCGGCGGCGAGGGGCACGGTGGGGACGAGCACGCGGGCGAGGGCGAGCACGCGGACGAGGAGCACTCGGCCGACGACGGCCACGACCACGGCGGCGTGGACCCGCACTTCTGGCTCGACCCGACCCGGCTGGCCGACGCCTCCGACGCGGTGGCCGAGCGGCTCGGCGAGCTCGACCCCGAGCACGCCGCCGAGTTCACCGCCGGCGCCGAGGACCTGCGGGCCGACCTCGAGCAGCTCGACGCCGACCTCGCTGCCGGGCTCGAGACCTGCGACAGCCGCGACCTGGTGACCAACCACGCGGCCTTCGGCTACCTGGCCGACCGTTACGACCTGCACCAGGTAGGGATCTCCGGGCTCTCCCCCGACACCGAGCCGAACCCCGGCACCCTCGCCGAGATCGCCACGTACGTCAGGGACCACGACGTCACCACCGTGTTCACCGAGACCCTCGTGGCGCCCGACACCGCCGAGGCGGTGGCCGCCGAGACCGGCGCCTCCACAGCGGTGCTCGACCCGCTGGAGGGGCTGGCTGAGGACGCCGACGGCGACTACCTCACGATCATGCGTGAGAACCTGTCCGTCCTGGAGGAGGGCCTCGGCTGCTCGTGACCGCACCATCCGTCGCCCCGGGAGGCGAACCCGTCCCGGTCCTGCGCCTGCGCGGGGCCGCGATCGGCCACGGGTCCACCCGGATCGTGCGCGACCTCGACCTCGAGGTGCTGGCCGGTGAGTCAGTGGCGCTGCTCGGCGCCAACGGGTCGGGCAAGACCACGCTGGTGAAGGGCCTGCTCGGCCTGGCCGAGGTGCAGGCCGGGTCGGTCGAGCTGTTCGGCCAGCCGGTCGCGTCCTTCCACGAGCGCTGGCGGATCGGCTACGTCCCGCAGCGGCACACCGTCGGCGGACCCGTCCCCTCCTCGGTCCGCGAGGTCGTCGCGAGCGGTCGGCTGGCCCGCCGCTCCTGGTGGCGTCCGGCCACGTCCACCGACCGGGCCGCCGTCGACGACGCGATCGAGGTCGTCGGGCTCGCCGACCAGGCCCGACGCCCGGTCGCCGAGCTGTCGGGCGGCCAGCAGCGGCGGGTGCTCGTCGCCCGCGCTCTGGCGGCCGACCCCGAGGTGCTCGTGATGGACGAGCCCACCGCCGGCGTCGACGTCTCGCAGCAGCGGGCGCTGGCACGGGCGCTGCAGGTGCTCGCCGAGCGGCAGGTGACGATGCTCGTGGTCACCCACGAGATCGGCCCGCTCGCCGGCGTGGTGCGCCGAGCCGTCGTCATGGACGAGGGCCGGTGCCGCTACGACGGGCCGCTGCTGGCCGAGATGCTCCCGGGTGGGCACGACCACGTGCACCACCACGACGAGCACGACCACCACGCGGCCCCCGGTCGGCGCGACGCCGGCTGGGTCGCCGAGCCGAGGATCGGGGGGTGACGGCGGTGGACCTGCTGTCGTACGACTTCATGCAGCGGGCGCTGCTGGCCGCCCTCCTGGTGGGCCTGACCGCCCCGGCCGTCGGCACGTTCCTCGTCCAGCGCCGGCTCGCGCTCGTCGGCGACGGCATCGGGCACGTCGCCCTCACCGGTGTCGCCGTCGGCCTGCTCACCGCCACCAGCCCGGTCTGGACCGCTCTCGTGGCGGCGGTCCTCGGGGCGGTCCTCATCGAGCTGCTCCGCCGTGGCGGGCGCACCGGCGGCGACGTCGCGCTCGCCGTGCTGTTCTACGGCGGCATCGCGGGCGGCGTCGTCCTGATCGCCCTGTCGCCGGCTGGCGGTTCGGCCAACCTGGCCGGCTACCTGTTCGGGTCGCTCACCACGACCACCGACGCCGACGTCGTCGCCTTCGCGCTGCTCGCCGTCGTGGTGCTGGGCAGCGTCACCGCCCTCGGCCAGCGGATGTTCGCGGTGAGCAACGACGAGGAGTTCGCCCGGGCCGCCGGTCTGCCGGTGCTCGCCCTCAACCTGCTGCTGGCCGTCCTCACCGCCGTGACCGTCGTGGTGTCCATGCGCGTGGTCGGCCTGCTGCTCATCAGCGCGCTGATGATCGTGCCGAACGCGGTGGCGCAGCAGCTGTCCCGCACCTTCCGGGGCACCGTCCTGCTCGCGGTGGCGGTCGGCGTGGCGTGCAGCCTCGGCGGTGCGGTGCTGTCGTTCTACGCCGACACCCCCTCGGGCGGGACGATCGTGCTGGTGGCGATCGCGCTGTTCCTGGTCGTGGCCGTCGTCGACCTGGTGCGGCGCCGCGTGCTGGCCCGCACGCGTCCGCGGGTCGACTACCACCCGCACGAGCACGGCGAGGACTGCGGGCACCCGTCCGTGCGGCACGACGACCACGTCGACTACCTGCACGACGGGCACCGGCACGCGGTGCACGCCGGGCACTACCACGAGCACCCCCCGGACGAGGCGCCCGCGCGGACGGAGACCCACCGGTGACCGCCACCCGCCGACCGACCCGGCAGCGCACCGCCGTGCTCGACCTGCTGCACGAGCAGGACACCTTCCGCAGCGCGCAGGACATCCACGCCGTGCTGCGCGAGGCGGGCACCGGCATCGGGCTGGCCACCGTCTACCGGACGTTGCAGGCGATGGCCACCGACGGCGACGTGGACGTGCTGCGCACCGAGGACGGCGAGTCGGTGTACCGCCGCTGCCGCACCCCGCGCCACCACCACCACCTGGTCTGCCGTTCCTGCGGTCTCACCGTGGAGGTCGAGGACACCCCGGTGGAGCGGTGGGCCGCGAACGTCGCCGACCAGCACGGCTTCGGCGACGTCGAGCACCAGGTCGAGGTGTTCGGAACGTGCGAGGCGTGCCGCGCGGCGGTCGGACGGGCCTGAGGTCAGCCGCGGCGCAGCAGCGCCACCAGGACGGTGCACCAGACCAGGCCGCACAGCACGTGCATGGACGCGAGCAGTGCCAGCGTCCAGGCCGGCCCCTCGCTGGTCAGCGGCGAGAGCACCGAGACGACGCCGACCGCCAGACCTCCGACGGCGACGGCGGTCCACGCCCGACGGCTGCGGCGGCCGACGAGGCCGAGCGCTACCGTCCCCGCCAGCACGGCGAGCAGGACGGTGACCACCACCGTCGACGCGGTGACCGCCACCGTCCTGCCGTCGGCCCGGACCACCTCGAGCTCGGCCCCCCCGACCGTTGCGACGAGCAGCAGCAGCAGGCTCACGCCCAGGCAGCCGCCGAGCGCCCAGGCCGCGGCGAGCCCGACGGACGGGACGTCGCCGTCGACCCGCTCCTGGCGGTTCGGCGTCGCGGTGCTGGTGGGTGCGGTGCTGCCCGCGGGTGCGGCGGTCATGGTGTCCTCCCGGTGCTCGTGGCTGGGTGATCACCTCCACCGGACCACCGCAGTCGCCGCGGCTCAAGCGATGTCATCGACCTGACACAGGGTCGTCACGAGCCGGTCGGGGCGCCGCAACCTCACCCGGTGCCCGGTCCGGGACGCAGCTCGCTCAGACCGAAGGGGCGTCGATCGCTCCCCCGTACCGGCGCTCGCGCCCGGCGTAGGTGAGCAAGGCGTCCCACAGGTGGCGGCGGTCGACGTCCGGCCAGAGGGTGTCGACGAACGCGAGCTCGGCGTAGGCCGACTGCCAGAGCAGGAAGTTCGAGATCCGCTGCTCGCCCGAGCTGCGCAGGAAGAGGTCGACGTCGGGCATGTCCGGCTCGTCGAGGAACCGGGCCACCGTCCGCTCGTCGACACGTTCGGGGTCGAGCCGACCGGCAGCGGCCAGCCGGGCGATCTCCCGTGCGGCATCGGCGATCTCGGCGCGACCGCCGTAGTTCACGCAGAGCGTCAGCGTCATCACCGTGTTGTCGCGCGTCTGCTCCTCGGCGATCGCGAGCTCGGAGACGACCGAGGACCACAGCCGGGGTCGGCGCCCTGCCCAGCGCACCCGCACGCCCCACTCGTGCAGCTGGTCGCGGCGGCGCCGCAGCACCTCGCGGTTGTAGCCCATCAGGAAGCGCACCTCCTCCGGCGAGCGCTTCCAGTTCTCGGTGGAGAAGGCGTACACCGACAGGTACGGCACCCCGACCTCGATCGCCCCCGCGACGAGGTCGAACAGCGCGAGCTCACCCGCCTCGTGCCCGGCGGTGCGCGGCAGCCCGCGCTGGTTGGCCCAGCGGCCGTTGCCGTCCATGACCACCGCGACGTGGCCCGGCAGCTGCTCGGGCGACAGCCGGGGCGGCGCGACGCCGGACGGGTGCGGTGGCGGCGCCACCGGTTCGTGCCGCGCGACCGGTTCGGCGACCACCTTGCGGCGACGGGGCACCCTCAGACCCTCTCGACGTGCTGGAGGGACCGCACACCCCGTTCGAGGTGCCACTGCAGGTAGGCCGCCACGAGCCCGCTGGCCTCGCGCCGCTCGCGCGGGCCGCTGGTGTCGGCGACCTCCCAGTCGGCGGTGAGCAGCGCCGACAGCAGCCCCACGGTGGCGGGTGCGGGTGCGGCCGAGCCGGGCGGGCGGCAGGAGGGGCAGACCACGCCGCCGCTCGCGACCGAGAACGCGCGGTGCGGGCCGGGCTGGCCGCAGCGGGCGCAGTCGTCGAACGACGGCGCCCACCCCGCCACCGACAGCGAGCGCAGGAGGAACGCGTCGAGGACGAGGGCGGGGTCGTGGCTGCCCTCGGCGAGCGTGCGCAGGGCGCCGACCAGGAGGAGGAACTGCTGCGTGGCCGGCTCGCGCTCGTTCTCCGTCATCCGCTCGGCGGTCTCGGCCATCGCGGTGGCGGCGGTCCAGCGGGTGTAGTCCTCGGCGATCGGCCCGCCGTACGTGGACAGCGTGACCACCTGGTTGACGATGTCGAGCGAGCGGCCCTGCCAGAGCTGGACGTCGACCACCATGAACGGCTCGAGCCGCGAGCCGAACCGGCTGGAGGTGCGCCGCACCCCCTTGGCCACCGCCCGCACGCGTCCGTGGTGACGGGTGAGCAGCGTGATGATGCGGTCGGCCTCACCCAGCTTGTGGGTGCGCAGGACGACCGCCTCGTCGCGGAAGGTGGTCACCGAACCATCATGCCCGCCGGTACCGACGGCACCCGGCGGACAGGCCGGTGCGCCGGCATCAGAGCAGGACGACCTGGTCGCGTCCCTGGCTCTTGGCCTCGTAGAGGGCGCGGTCGGCCGCGGCGAGCACGGTGTCGGGGCTCTGCGAGGTGGCCACGCCGACCGAGACGGTGACCACCAGGCCGGGGGCCGCCGTGGTCCAGTCGTGGTCCTGCACCGCACGGTGGACGCGCTCGGCCACGGCGCGCGCCGCGACCGGGTCGGACTCCACCAGGACGATGAACTCGTCCCCGCCGTAACGGATCACGACGTCGTGCGTGCGGGTGCTCGCCCGCAGCAGACCGGCCAGACGGCGCAGGACGTCGTCGCCGACGGCGTGGCCGAAGGTGTCGTTGGTGTCCTTGAAGCGGTCGAGGTCGACGAAGATCGCCGAGATGACGTCGGTGCTGCCGGAGATGGCGTCGACGAGCCGGCGCCGGTTGCCCAGCCCGGTGAGGGGGTCCTCGAGCACCTCCTGCCCCATCCGCTCGGTCTGCCGCATCAGCTCGGCCACCCGGCTGCGGGCCTGGATGTCGGCGAACCGGCTCTCCCGGTCGCGCCACAGCCGCAGGATCGACTCCTGGGCGACCCGGGCCGAGCGGGCCAGGCCGGGGTGCTCGCCGTGCTCGATCCGGTCGACCTCGACCTGCACCAGCACGGCGGTGGCGGCCCAGACGTCGCGCGCGGCCCGCTCGGCGAACCGGATCGCGGCACGCAGGTGGCTCTGCGCCTCGTGCGTGCGGCCCTGCGTGGCCAGCACCCGCGCGAGCGCGATCCGGGCCAGGTGACCGTCGATGACCTCGTCGCGCACGTCGTGCTCGGCGAGCAGGCGCGTCAGGGTGGCCTCGGCGACGTCGCCGTGGCCGAGCCGCTCGAGCACGAACGCCTCGATGATCTGCGAGCGCAGCACCAGGAAGGGCTCGTCGTGCTCCCGGGCCGCACGGAGCGTGGCCAGGCACCGCGACAGCGCCTCGACGTACATCGCCCGCGCCTCCTGGTGCCGGCCGACCAGCTCGCAGCTGGCCGCCCAGTACAGGAGCGACTGGGAGAACTCGTCGAGCACGAGCAGGTTGCTCTGCGCACCGGTGGTGCCGATGCTGGCCGACAGCAGCGCGTCGGCCTCGCGGTAGACGTACATCGCCCGCATCGCCAGCGCCACGGCCATGCTCGCCGACATGTGGTTGTAGGCCCGGGAGGGGAAGCGGTGCAGCAGCGCGCTCGCCTCGGCGAGCGCGTCCATCGCCCGGTCCATCTCGCCCTCGCGGATGTACGCCTCGGCCAGCAGCGACAGGCCCTTGGCCCGCCAGTACGGCTGCCGGGCCGGGTCGATCCTGGCCAGCAGCAGCTGGGCGTTCAGGGTCGCCTCGACGCTGTCGCCGAGCTCGTGCAGCGAGGTGCCGATCGTGTAGTGCAGGTACAGCGGCGTGATGACGTCGTCGGTGAGCCGGACCACGGCGAGCGCGTGCCGGGCGGCGAGGACGGCCTCGTCGTGCCGGCCCTCCAGGTACAGCCCGTGCGCCCAGTCCGACAGCAGGTCGAACGGCCCGAACTCGTCGACGCGGCACAGGGCCGTCGACGTCGCCCCCATGCCGCCTCCTGCCCCGTCCTGCCCAGCCGGATCGATGCCCGCACCCGAGCCGCCCGTCCCCAGAGTCTGGCACGGCAGGACGTCACCCACCGCTGCATCCGACTCGCTCTCTCCGCCCGGACGCGTCCGACCGGGTGAACGCGACGACGCAGCGGCTACCGCTCGGAGCGGTTGACGGCCGAGACGACCGCCTTGAGCGAGGCGGTGACGATGTTCGGGTCGATGCCGACGCCCCACAGGACGCGGTCGCCGATCTCGCACTCGACGAACGAGGCAGCCGTCGCGTCGCCACCGGCGCCCATCGCGTGCTCGGCGTAGTCGAGCACCCGCACGCGCACGTCGACGGCCTCGAGTGCGTCGACGAACGCGGCGATCGGGCCGTTGCCCATCCCCTGCAGCGTGCGCCGGCGGTCGCCGTCGACCAGGTCGACCTCGAGCCGGTCGGCGCCGTCGACCTGGCTGCTCGAGCGGGTGCCGAGCAGCGACAGCCGACCCCACGCCCGCACGGCGTCCGAGGTGTTGCCGGCGTTGGCGGGCAGGTACTCGTCGGCGAAGATGGTCCACAGCTCCTCCGCCGAGACCTCGCCGCCGCCGTCGTCGGACCGGCGCTGGACGACCTGGCTGAACTCGATCTGCAGCCGGCGCGGGAGGTCGAGGTGGTGCTCGTTCTTCATGAGGTACGCCACGCCGCCCTTGCCGGACTGGCTGTTGACGCGGATGACGGCCTCGTACGAGCGCCCGATGTCCTTGGGGTCGACCGGCAGGTAGGGCACCTGCCAGGTGAAGTCGTCGACCGGCGTGCCGGCCTCGGCGGCGTCGGCCTCCAGGTGGGTGAAGCCCTTGTTGATGGCGTCCTGGTGCGAGCCGGAGAACGCCGTGAACACCAGGTCGCCGCCGTAGGGGTGCCGCTCCGGCACCGGCAGCTGGTTGCAGTACTCCACCGTCCGACGGATCTCGTCGATGTCGGAGAAGTCGATCTGCGGGTCGATGCCCTGGCTGAACAGGTTGAGCCCCAGGGTCACCAGGCAGACGTTGCCGGTGCGCTCGCCGTTGCCGAACAGGCACCCCTCGATCCGGTCGGCCCCGGCCAGGTAGCCGAGCTCGGCGGCGGCGACGCCCGTGCCGCGGTCGTTGTGCGGGTGCAGGCTCAGCACCATCGAGTCGCGCCTCGGCAGGTTGCGGTGCATCCACTCGATCGAGTCGGCGTAGACGTTGGGCGTGGCCATCTCGACCGTCGCGGGCAGGTTCACGATCAGGGGCCGGTCGGGCGTCGGGTCGATGACGTCGGCGACCTTGCCGCACACCTCCGCGGCGAAGTCCAGCTCGGTGCCGGTGTAGCTCTCCGGCGAGTACTGCCAGTGGATCTCGGTCTTCGGGGTCAGGATCTCCGCGTACTTCATCGCGAACCGCGCGCCCGAGGTCGCGATGTCGGCGATGCCGTCCCGGTCCATGCCGAACACCACCCGGCGCTGCAGCACCGAGGTCGAGTTGTAGAAGTGCAGGATCGCCTGGTCGGCGCCGACGAGGGACTCGAAGGTGCGCTCGATCAGCGGCTCCCGGCACTGGGTCAGCACCTGGATCCGCACGTCGTCGGGGATGAGGTCGCCCTCGATCAGCTGGCGGACGAAGTCGAAGTCGGTCTGGCTCGCCGCGGGGAACCCGACCTCGATCTCCTTGTAGCCCATCGCCACGAGCAGCTGGAAGAACGCCAGCTTGCGGGCCGGGTTCATCGGGTCGATGAGGGCCTGGTTGCCGTCGCGCAGGTCGACGGCACACCAGCGCGGAGCGCGGTCGATCCGCTTCGACGGCCAGGTGCGGTCCGGCAGGTCGACCTGGATCTGCTCGTGGAACGGGACGTAGCGGTGGGCCGGCATCGAGGACGGCTGCTGCGGCGCGCCGGTCCAGTAGGAGCCGGTGGGCTGGGAGGTGGTGCTGGTCACGAGGGTGCCTTCCTGGTCCGTCAGGGGGCGACCGGCAGGCACTCACTCCGCGGCGGGGGGACCGGTCTGGTCAGCTGCCCTCGCCGCGGCATCCGAGGAGGAGGCTCGCGCGCACGTCGTCACCCTAGCCCGGAGCCCGGGGAGGCGTCCACGGGTCGGGCAGCCGTCCCGTCAGTCGGGACGGCGGGCCAGGAACACCATCTCGGCGCCCGGCCGGTCCGGGGCGTCGCGCACCTCGAGCAGGTCGAAGCCGCAGGCCGCGAGCGACTCCCGCACCTGCTCCCTGGTCGCGAACCGGAGCGTGGACGACGACGCCAGCCCGGTGCCGTCCGGCAGGACGGTCAGCGAGTCGAAGGTGACGAGGAGCCCGTCCGGACCGTCGTCGACCGCGACGGCCTCGTGCCAGCCGCGCACCGACCCCACGCCGTCGACCTGCGTCACGTGGTCGGTGAGCTCGCGGGTCCACCCCTCCCAGGCGCGCCGCTCCGGGTCGCGGGTCTCGAGCACCACGTGGCCCCCGGGGCGAAGGCCGGCGTGCGTCGCGCGCAGCACCTCGCGCCAGGCGTGCTCGGAGGTGAAGACCTGGGCGACGTTGGCCGTCATCGTCACCAGGTCGACCTGCAGGGGCAGCGCGTCGGCGACCTCGCCCACCACCCAGCGCACGTCGTCGGCGCCCGGCTTGGCGCGGGCGACGTCGACAGACGCGCCGGCCGGGTCGACACCCACGACGTCGTGCCCGCGCGCGGCGAGCATGATCGCGAAGGTGCCTGTGCCGCAGCCGATGTCGAGCACGGAGTGGGCACCGAGCTCCTCGGCGAGGTCGGCGTAGGCGTCGAGGTCGCTGCGGTCCGGGTCGAGCGGGTCGTAGAGAGCTGCCAGCCGGGGGTCGTCGAAGGTCGCGTCGGGCACATCCGGACGTTAGCCACGGACCGCCCACGCGTCGCGCGCTTTCCCCCCACGGGCGGGTCGCGGGCTCGTAGACTCGCGCCGGGTCCGGCAGACCCCGGAGGTGACCCGTGCCGAAGCGGCTCGTCGTCGTCGTCCCCTCCGTCATGCGCCGGCTCGAGGACTGGTCGACGCTGATCGAGCGGGTCCAGGGGCTCGACGGGTACGGCGCGGACGTGGCGGACTGGTTCCTGCTGGACCACCGCGCGACGCTGTCCACCCGTCGCTCCGCGACCTCTCTCGCGGCGACCGTGGCTGCCGAGATCCACCAGCGCGTGCAGAGCCGGGGGCCGTTCGAGGACGTCGTCCTGGTCGGGCACAGCCTCGGCGGGATGCTCGTCCGCTCCGCCTACGTCCAGGCCCGGCAAGCCGCTGCCGACGAGCGCAACCCGCAGTGGCCGTGGCTCGTCACGCGGATCGTGCTGTTCGCCAGCCTCAACCGCGGCATGGAGGTCAGCCGGCACCGGCGTTGGTGGCTCCCGCTGGTGTTCTGGTTCGCACGGGTGCTGCCGTGGGTTCGCGGGTTCCTGCTGCACGACCTGCTGCGCGGCTCGGCGTTCGTCAGCTCGCTGCGGATCGACTGGATCCGGATCATGTCGTCGGGTCGCGCGGTGCCGCTCGTCGTGCAGCACCTCGGCACCGAGGACGACCTGGTGACGGCGCAGGAGAGCACCGACATCGAGACCTTCCCCACCGGACGGACGGTGTCGCTGCCGGGCGCCACCCACGGCGACCTCGTGCACCTGGAGTCGGCGTCGGACCCCGACGGCCGGTTCGCCCTGATCAGGCCGGCGTTCGCCGACCCCGTGCCGGCGGCGGCCCCGGTCGGCGACCCGGAGCAGCAGGTCGTGCTGCTGCTCCACGGCATCCGGGCGAGCAACGAGGACTGGGCCGCGGGCCTGCGCGACGAGATCACCCGGACCTGGCCGCGGGCAATGGTGTCGGCCAGCGAGTACGGCCGGTTCTCGGCGCGCCAGTTCGTGCTGCCGGCCACCCGCCGCAAGTTCCTCGGCTGGCTGCAGGACGAGTACGCCGAGGCGCTGGCGCGCAACCCGTTGGCGCGCTTCTACTTCGTGGGCCACAGCAACGGCACCTACCTGTTCGGTCGCAGCCTGCTCGCGGTGCCGGCGATGCGGTTCGAGCGGGTGCTGCTCGTCGGGAGCGTGCTGCCGCGCGGGTACGACTGGCGCGGGCGGTTCGCCACCGGGCAGGTCGGCGAGCTGCGCAACGACCGCGGCTCCACCGACGTCCCCGTCGGGGTGCTGTGCGGGATGCTCCGTGGGCTCGGGATGACCGACGTGGGAACCGGTGGCGTCGACGGGTTCGACTGGGAGGCCGACGCCCTCACCAAGCTCGAGGTGCGCTACCACCCTGGCGGTCACAGCCGCGCCCTGCTGCCGGAGAACCTGCCTTCCCTCGCGCGCTTCGTCACCACCGGCGACCGCACCCTGCCCGAGGACCTGGTCGAGAGGCGTCCCGGCTGGTTCAGCACGTTGGTGAACGCCGCACCGTGGCTGGGGCGGCTGCTGGCGCTCGGCGTGGTGGCAGGAGGGCTCGCCCTCGTGCTGGCCGGTCCGTTCGCGCTGCTGGGCAACCTGGCGCTGGCGCTCGGGATCGCGGCCGTCGTGCTGATCGGCCTCGACGTGGCCTGACCCGCACCTCGGTGACCGGGCTCAGCCCGCTGTGAGGTCCTCGCCCCGCCAGCGCCCTGGACGCAGCACCAGCACCACCTCGTCGTCGATCTGAGCGACGGCGAACGCGATCGACGGTGTCGGGGATCGGCATGCGACCGACCCTACGAACGCCCTGCGACGGTCAGGACGCCGCGCGGCGCCGGACCAGCTCCTCGGCCACCTGCACCGCGTTGAGCGCGGCACCCTTGCGCAGGTTGTCGTTCGACACGAACAGCACCAGGCCGTGGTCGCCGGGCACCGAGCGGTCCTGCCGGATCCGGCCGACGAACGCGGGGTCGGCGCCTGCGGCCTTGAGCGGCGTGGGGACGTCGTCGAGAGCGACCCCCGGCGCGTCGGCGAGCAGCTTGGTGGCCTCCTGCGCCGTCAGCGGCTCGGCGAACTCCGCGTGCAGCACCAGGCTGTGCCCGGTGTACACCGGCACCCGCACGCAGGTGCCTGCCACGGGGAGCTCCGGGAGGTGCAGGATCCTGCGCGACTCGTTGCGCAGCTTCTGCTCCTCGTCGGTCTCGCCGCTGCCGTCGTCGACGAGCGAGCCGGCGAGCGGCAGCACGTTGAAGGCGATCGGCTCGGCGTAGACCCGGGGCTCGCCGAGGTCGACGGCCGAGCCGTCGTGGACCAGGGCGGTGCCGTTCTCGGCCCCCGCGCGCACCTGCCGGTCGAGCTCGTCGACGCCGGTGCCGCCGGTGCCCGAGACGGCCTGGTACGTGGCGACCACGAGCCGGGTGAGGGTGGCGTGGTCGTGCAACGGCTTGAGCACCGGCATCGCGGCCATCGTCGTGCAGTTCGGGTTGGCCACGATGCCCTTCGGCAGGTGGTCGAGGTCGTCGGCGTTCACCTCCGAGACCACCAGCGGGACGTCGGGGTCCATCCGCCAGGCGCTGGAGTTGTCGATGACCACGGCGCCGGCGGCCGCCACCTTCGGGGCGAGCGCGAGCGAGGCCTTCTTGCCGTTGCTGAACAGCGCGAGCTCGAGGCCGGCGAAGTCGGCGGTCGCGGAGTCCTCGACGACGACCTCGGCGCCCTTCCAGGGCAGGGTCGTGCCCGCCGAGCGGGCGCTGGCGAAGAACCTGATCTCCTCGACCGGGAACTCGCGCTCCTCCAGCAGACGGCGCATGACCGTCCCGACCTGACCGGTGGCTCCGAACACTCCGACGCGCATGACCCCGATCCTACGTCCGTCCCACCAGGTGGTCCGGCACGTCCACACCGCGGACGAGCCCGCAGCGGGAGGTCACCGCCACGGCCCCACGAGGGTGACCAGGTGCGCCAGTCCCGTGCCCTGGACGACGGCGCGTGCCGCCCCGTTGAGGACGCTCATGTCCTGAAGGAACCGCGGCGACGACGACGCTGTTCCGCGGCACCCGGTCCGGGTACCGTCCGGCAGCGTGGACGTTCGCTTCGTGTGGGTCGACGTGTTCGCCGAGACACCGCTGACGGGCAACCCGCTGGCCCTGGTGCCCGCCGCCGACGCGCTCGCGACGGCGCAGATGGTGGCGCTCGCGCGCGAGTTCAACCAGTCCGAGACCACCTTCCTGGTCGCGCCCACCGTCCCGTCGGCCGACGTGCGGCTGCGCTCGTTCACCCCTGGTGGTGTCGAGGTGATGGGCGCCGGGCACAACGCGATGGGCGCCTGGATCTGGCTGGCGACCTCCGGCGACCTCGATCCTGCGCGCACCGGGTTCCGCCAGCAGATCGGCGACGACGTGCTCGACGTGCGCGTCGTCCGCCAGCAGGGGCGTCCGGCCGAGGTCACGATGACGCAGTCGGCGCCGCGCTTCCTCGGCGTGGCCGACGACCCCGAGGGTCTCGCCGTCGCGCTGACCCTGACGCCGACCGACCTCGGCCCGCGGCCCGCGCAGGTCGTCTCCACCGGGGCGGAGCACCTTCTCGTCGAGGTCGCGACGCGCGAGGCCGTCGACCGGGCGGTACCGGACGTCGCCCGGCTGCGCGACCTGCTGGCCGCCGCCGGCGGCGAGGGTTGCTACCTGTACAGCACCGAGCCGGCACCCGACGGTGCGCACGCCTACGCGCGGTTCTTCAACCCCACGGTCGGCATCGCCGAGGACCCCGCCACCGGCACGGCAGCAGGTCCCCTGGCCGCGCTGCTCGTGCGCGAGGCCGGCGGCGGCTCGGTCCGCGTGCTGCAGGGTGCGCGGCTCGGTCGTCCGAGCACGTTGGGGGTGCGGGTCGACGGCGACCGGGTGGAGCTGTCCGGCTCGGGCGTGGTGGCGGCGGAGGGCACCCTGTTCCTCTGAGCCGGACGACCGCACCGGACGGGGACCCGCCTCAGAACCCCAGCCGGCGGAGCTGCTTCGGGTCGCGCTGCCAGTCCTTGGCCACCTTGACGTGCAGGTCGAGGAACACCGGCACGCCGAGCAGTGCCGCGATCCCTTGCCGTGCAGCGGTTCCCACGTCGCGCAGACGAACGCCCTTCTTGCCGATGACGATGCCCTTCTGCGACTCCCGCTCGACGAACAGGTTCACCCGCACGTCGACCAGGCCGTCGGTGCGGTCCTCGCGCGGCACCATCTCCTCGACCACCACCGCCAGCGAGTGGGGCAGCTCGTCGCCGAGGCCCTCGAGCGCGGCCTCGCGGATCAGCTCGGCCACCATCACCAGCTCGGGCTCGTCGGTGAGCTCGCCGTCCGGGTACATCGGCGGCCCCTCGGGGAGCAGGCCGAGCAGCACGTCCTGCAGCGCCTGCACCTGGTAGCCCGACGTCGCCGAGACCGGGACGATGTCGTCCCACTCCCCCACGACGGCGCCCAGCTGCTGCACCTGCAGCAGGTGGCGAGCGAGGTCCTCGCGGCCGGCGAGGTCGGCCTTGGTGACCACGGCCACCACCTTCGGACCGCGCCGGCGCCGTCCGTCCGGGCCGACCCGCAGGTGCCCCAGCTGCTGGGCGATGAAGCGGTCGCCCGGCCCGACCTTCTGGTCGGCCGGGAGGCAGAAGACGACGAGGTCGACCTCGGCCAGGGTCTCGGCGACGAGGTCGTTCAACCGCTGGCCGAGCAGGGTGCGAGGGCGGTGCAGCCCCGGGGTGTCGACGAGCACGAGCTGCGCGTCGTCGTGGTGCACGATGCCGCGGATCGTGTGCCGGGTGGTCTGCGGGCGGCTGGAGGTGATCGCCACCTTCTGCCCCACCAGCGCGTTGGTGAGCGTCGACTTGCCGGCGTTGGGGCGGCCGACGAGGGCGGCGAAGCCGGAGCGGAAGGCCATCAGGGGTGCCGGCCGCCGCGATCGGGGACGGTGGCGTCGACCGCGCGGTGGGCGAGGACGGAGGTGATCCGGTTGCGCCGGCCCTCCGTGCGCTCGGCGGTGAGCACCACGCCCTCGACGGTGACCGTGGCGCCGGGGATCGGCACCTTGCCCAGGGCCTTGGCGAGCAGTCCGCCGACCGAATCCACTTCGTCCTCCTCGATCTCGACGGCGAACAGCTCGGCCAGCTCGCCGATCGGCAGCCGCGCGCTCAGCCGGTAGGCGCCTTCCTCGAGCGCCTCGACCTGAGCCGGCTCGCGGTCGTACTCGTCGGCGATCTCGCCGACGATCTCCTCCACGAGGTCCTCGATGGTGACCAGACCGGCGATGCCGCCGTACTCGTCGACCACGAGGGCCACGTGGGCGGCCTCGCCCTGCATCTCGCGCAGCAGCGCGTCGACGGTCTTGCTCTCGGGCACGAACACCGGCGGGCGCATCGCCCGCTCCACCCGGAGGTCGTCGTTCTCGGCGTGGCCGGAGTGCAGCCGGCGGGCGACGTCCTTGAGGTACAGCAGGCCGATCGGGTCGTCGAGACCGTCGCCGGTGACCGGGATGCGCGAGAAGCCCGAGCGCAGGAACAGGTGCATGGCGTCCTCGAGGCCGGTGCCCTGCTCGATCGTCACCATGTCGGTACGCGGCACCATCACCTCGCGCACGATGGTGTCGCCGAGCTCGAAGACCGAGTGGATCATCTTGCGCTCCACCGCCTCGATCACCTCGGACTCGCTGGCGAGGTCGACCAGGTCGCGCAGCTCGTTCTCGGACGCGAACGGGCCGTGCCGGAAGCCGCGACCCGGTGTCACGACGTTGCCGACCAGGACGAGCAGGCCGGCCACCGGGCCCAGCAGCGTGGTGCCGGCGCGCAGGGCCGGCGCCACCACGAGCCCGACCTCCTCGGGCTGCTGGCGCGCCAGCGTGCGCGGGCTGACTCCGACGGCCACGTACGAGGTGGCGGCCATCACGACGGTGGCGATGAGCAGCACGGCCCACCAGCGCTGGACGAACGAGTCGACCACGAGGGCCACGCAGACCGCGGCCGCGGCCTCGCAGAACACGCGCAGGAAGATGGCGACGTTGACCGAGACCACCTGCGCCTCGAGCAGCTGCGCCAGCGCGGGCGCACCGCGTCGGCCGTCGGCCACCAGCCGGGCGGCGTCGGCGCGGCTGGTGCGCAGGATGGCGGTCTCGGCGGCGGCGAAGACACCCGCGAGCACGACCAGGACGACCGCGAGGACGACGAACAGACCGGTGGGCACCTCAGCGGTCCATCACGCGCGACCGCCGAGGAAGGTGAGCAGGAGCGTGCGCTGCAGCGCGAACATCTCCTTCTCCTCCTCGGGCTCGGCGTGGTCGTAGCCGAGCAGGTGCAGGATGCCGTGGGTGGTGAGGAGCAGGAGCTCCTCCATCGTCGCGTGGCCGGCCGCCTTCGCCTGCGTCGCCGCGACCTCGGGGCACAGCACGACGTCGCCCAGCAGGCCGGGCTCGCTCGGGGCGCCCTCGCGCCCCGGACGCAGCTCGTCCATCGGGAACGACAGCACGTCGGTGGGCCCCTCCTCGTCCATCCACTTCACGTGCAGGTCGCTCATCGTCTGGACGTCGACCATGAGGACCGACATCTCGACCTGCGGGTGCACGTGCATCGCGTCGAGGACGTAGCGCGCGAGCGCGGCCACCTCGGCCTCGTCGACCTCGGCGCCGGACTCGTTGGAGACCTCGATGCTCACCGCGATGCCCTCGGGCTCAACGGGTCTCGCGGACCGGGCCGCGACGGCCACGGTTCGGCGCGTGCGTGTCGCCCTGGTCGACGACCGGCTCGGCGTCGAACCGCCCGTACGCCTCGACGATCTCGCTCACCAGCCGGTGCCGCACGACGTCGCTGCTGGTGAGGTAGGAGAAGTGGATGTCGTCGATGCCGTCGAGGATG
Source organism: uncultured Actinomycetota bacterium (assembly GCA_963825505.1). Lineage (GTDB taxonomy): Bacteria > Actinomycetota > Actinomycetes > Actinomycetales > CAWJMD01 > JBBQSN01. The sequence continues at coordinate 35,540 of CAWGTL010000017.1, forward strand.
TCGCGCACCACCCGCAGCCCGGACCTGGTGCCCGAGGGCAGGTCGACCTGGGTGACGTCGCCGGTGACGACCATCTTCGAGCCGAACCCGAGCCGGGTGAGGAACATCTTCATCTGCTCGGGCGAGGTGTTCTGCGCCTCGTCGAGGATGATGAAGGCGTCGTTGAGGCTGCGTCCGCGCATGTACGCCAGCGGCGCCACCTCGATGGTCCCGGCGGCCATCAGCCGCGGGATCGACTCGGGGTCGACCATGTCGTGCAGCGCGTCGTACAGGGGCCGCAGGTACGGGTCGATCTTCTCGGTGAGCGTGCCGGGCAGGAAGCCGAGCCGCTCGCCGGCCTCGACCGCAGGACGGGTGAGGATGATCCGGTTGACCTGCTTGGCCTGCAGCGCCTGCACCGCCTTGGCCATCGCCAGGTAGGTCTTGCCGGTACCGGCGGGGCCGATGCCGAACACGACGGTGTTGGTGTCGATGGCGTCGACGTAGTGCTTCTGGTTCAACGTCTTCGGTCGGATCGTGCGGCCGCGGTGGGACAGCACGTTGAGGGTCAGGACGTCGGCCGGACGCTCCCCGGAGGACTTGCGCAGCATGCCGATGGAGCGCTCGACCGCGTCGGGGCTCAGGTGCTGGCCGCTGCCCAGCACCGACACCATCTCGTCCACCAGGCGCTCCACCAGCGCGACGTCGCCGACCGGCCCGTCGAGCGTGATCTGGTTGCCGCGCACCAGCACGTCGACGCGCGCGAAGGCGCGCTCGACCACGCGCAGCAGCTCGTCGCGGCTGCCGAGCAGCGCGACCATGTCGACCGACGCGGGGACCTCCACCGTGTGGCGGGAGCTGCGGCCCGGCTGCTGCGCGGGCGCAGCGGTGACGTCGGCCGCCTCCTCGTCGCGCGGGGAGGCGGGTGCGGTGTCGTCACTCATGGGTCGGCGTGCGCCGTCACTTCCTTCGGCTGGCGGTCGGTCTCGTGCCCGACGGGGGCCCCGGCGTGCCCACCCAGTCTACCGGCGGTGCTCAGCCGGGCGGCCACGTGAATTCGCGACCACCCAGCACGTGCCCGTGGACGTGGAACACGCTCTGCCCCACGCTCGCGCCCGTGTTGAACACCAGGCGCCAGCCGTCGAGCCCGTCCTGCTCGGCGACGGCGGCCCCGATGCGCGTCATCTCGGCCAGCAGGTCGCCGTCGGCACCGGCCAGCGCGGCGACGTCGCGATGGTGCGCCACGGGGATCACCAGCACGTGCGTGGGCGCCTTCGGGTCGAGGTCGCGGAAGGCGACCACCGACTCGCTGCGGTGCACGACGTCGGCAGGGACCTCGCCGGCCCCGATCGCGCAGAACACGCACCCGGACGACTCCTGGTCAGCCATCCCGCGAGCCTAGCCCGGCACGGCCGGGGCGCCTGTGAGAGTGGACGCTCATCGAGGAGGCGCCGGTGTCAACCGGACGCGGCTGCTGCGCGTGGGAGGGGTGTGAGGTCGATGGTCCGACAGCCGGCACCCGGCGAGCAGGGTCGTGAGGAGCTCCCCTCCGACCCCGACGCCGCGCTGCGCGTGCTGTACGCCGCCCACTGGGGCGGACTGGTCCGACTGGCCTCGCTGCTGCTGGGGAGCACCTCGGCAGCCGAGGAGGTCGTCCAGGAGGCGTTCGTGAGCACGTACCGGCGGTGGTCGCGGCTGCAGGACCCGCAGGCCGCGGGCGGGTACCTGCGCACCAGCGTGGTGAACGGCTGCCGGTCGTGGCACCGGCACCAGCAGGTCGAGGTCCGGCACCGCCAGCCCGGCCCGCCCGAGCCGTCCGGACCGGCCGAGGTCGCCGCCCAGCGCGCCGAGGACGCCACCGTGATGGCCGCACTGCGGACCCTGTCCCCCCGTCAGCAGGAGGTGCTCGTGCTGCGCTACTACCTCGACGCCGGCGAGGCCGAGATCGCCGAGCTGTGCGGCATCAGCCGCGGCGCGGTGAAGAGCCACGCCCACCGAGGCATCCGGGCGCTGCGCGCCGTGCTCGGCGAGGAGCAGCGATGACGAACCCCTCCGACCCTTTCCCCTTCGACGGTGACGCCGACGACGCGTCCGACCCCGTCGCGCAGCGACTGCGCGCGACCCTGCACAGGGAGGCAGACATGGTGCGACCCTCTGACGACGGGTACGACCGGATCACGACCCGGATCGACCAGGACGACCGGCGCGACCGGCGCGACGAGCCGGGCCGCCCCGGCTGGGTGGCCTGGGTCGCCGGGCTGGCTGCCGCCGTGCTGATCGGCACGGTCGCCGGGTTCCTGGTCGTCAACAACCGCGACGACGACCCCGGCCCGGCCGCCACCGGCCCGTCGCCCTCGGTGAGCGAGACCACCCCGCCGCCGAGCCCGTCCAGCACCTCGAGCGCCACCAGCGCGCCCACGGGCGAGCTCGACGCCGTCCCGGTCTACTGGATCGGCGACAGCAAGACCGACGCGTGGCTGTTCCGCGAGTTCCAGACCGTGCCGGATCAGGGCGGCGAGCTGAAGAGCGCTGTGGCGCAGGTCATGTCGGGCGACCCGCTCGATCCCGACTACCGCACCGCGTGGTCCGAGCCTTCCTCGCTCGAGGTGACCCAGGACGGCGACGCCATCACCGTCGAGGTCTCCGCCGACGCCTTCGCGAACACCCAGGTGGGCTCGAAGGAGGCGCTGCTCGCCGTGCAGCAGGTGGTCTGGACGGCCACCGCCGCGGCTGGCTCGCCCGGACCGGTGACGATCCTGGTCGACGGCCGTCCCTACGACGCGTGGGGCGCGGTGGCGCTCGGCCAGGCGATGACCCGCGACCCCCAGCTGTCCAGGCGCAGATCTGGATCGGACCCGCCCAACGAGGGCGACGAGGTGCGCCCCGGTGTCGTGACGGTGAAGGGTGTGTCCGCCGCCTTCGAGGCCACGATGAGCTGGGAGCTGACCACCGACGACGCCGAGGTGGTGGAGACAGGCTTCGCCATGGGAGGCGCGGCAACGGGACGTTGCGCCGTACGAGTTCGACACCCCCGAGCTCGCGCCGGCACCTACACCGTCTCGGTGTGGCAGGACGACGCGTCGGGCGGTGAGTCGCCGGAGGGCCCGCGGATGTTCGAGCAGACCCGCACCTTCACGGTCGGCTGAGGAGTGCGGTCGGAGGCTCAGCGGCCGGCGAACCGGTCCTTGAGCTTGCTGAACACCCCGGAGTGCTGCTGCGTGAGGCGCCCCGACGGCCGGGTCTCACCGCGCAGGGTCGCGAGCTCGCGCAGCAGCTCCTCCTGGCGCTCGTCGAGCCTGGTCGGGGTCTGCACCTCGACGTGCACGTGCAGGTCGCCGCGCACGCCCGTGCGCAGCCCGGTGACGCCGTAGCTCGGCAGCCGGTGCACCGCGCCGGACTGCGTGCCGGGCGCCAGGTCGATCTTCTCGGCGCCGTCGAGGGTGTCGATCTCGAGGGTGGTGCCGAGCGCCGCCGCCGTCATCGGGACCGTGACGGTGCAGTGCAGGTCGTCGCCCTGGCGGTGGAACAGCTCGTGCCGCTTCTCGCGGATCTCGACGTAGAGGTCGCCGGGCGGGCCGCCGCCGGGACCGACCTCGCCCTGACCGGCCAGCTGGATCCGGGTGCCGGTGTCGACGCCCGGCGGCACCTTGATCGTCAGCGTGCGGCGGGTACGCACCCGGCCCTCGCCGGAGCACTCCAGGCACGGGGACGGGATCACGGTGCCGTAGCCGCCGCAGGTGGGGCACGGCGCGGTGGTCATCACCTGGCCGAGGAACGAGCGGGCGACCCGCTGCACCTGACCGCGTCCGCCGCAGGTGCCGCACGGCGCGGGGCCGGTGCCGGGCTGGCAGCAGCTGCCCTGGCAGACCCCGCACACCACAGCGGTGTCGACGCTGATCTCGCGCTCGGAGCCGAACACGGCCTCGGTGAGCTCGGTGTCGAGGCGCACCAGGGCGTCCTGCCCCGCGCGCCGGCGCGGGACCGGGCCGCGCGACTGGCCCTGGGTGAAGAAGCTCTCGAAGATGTCGCTGAAACCGAAGCCCGGGCCGAACCCGCCGCCGGAGCCGCTGGGGTCGCCGCCGATGTCGTAGGTCTGGCGCTTCTCCGGGCTCGACAGCACGTCGTAGGCCCGCGAGACGTCCTTGAAGCGCTCCGCGGCGTCGTCACCCGGGTTGACGTCCGGGTGCAGCTGGCGGGCCAGCCGGCGGTAGGCCTTCTTGATCTCCTCGGGCGTCGCGTCGCGCGCGACGCCGAGGACCTCGTAGTGGTCAGACACGGCTAGGGCTCAGCCTCCGATGATGCGGGACACGTAGCGGGCGACCGCGCGGACGGCGGCCATGGTCGTGGGGTAGTCCATCCTGGTCGGGCCGAGCACCCCGAGCCGGGCCACCTGGGTGCCGCTGCCGTAGCCGCTGCTCACCACGGAGGTCTCGAGCAGGCCCTGGTGGTGCAGCTCGTGGCCGATGCGCACCGAGACGCCGCTGGCGGGGTCGTCAGCCATCTCACCGAGCAGCCGCAGCAGCACCACCTGCTCCTCGATCGCCTCGAGCACCGGCCCGATCGACTGCGGGAAGTCCAGCGGCGAGCGCGCCAGGTGGGCGGTGCCGGCGAGCACGACGCGGTCCTCGCGCTGGGAGGACAGGGCGTCCTCCAGGGCGGTGACGACCGACGCGACCAGCGCGCGGTCCTCGGGCCGGAACGGCTCGGCGGTCTGGTGCAGCAGCGCGGCCACCTGGTCGAGCCGGCGCCCGCCGATCGAGGCGTTCAGGCGCGCCCGGAGCTCGCCGACCAGCTGGTCGGTGACCTGCGGGTCGACCTCGATGCTGCGCTGCTCGACCCGTCCGGTGTCGGTGATGAGCACGACCAGGAGGCGGCCCGGCACCAGCGGCACGAGCTCGACGTGCCGGACGGCCGACCGGCTCAGCGACGGGTACTGCACCACGGCGACCTGGCGGGTCAGGGTCGCGAGCGCGCGCACGGTGCGGTCGAGCACGTCGTCGAGGTCGACGGCGTCGGTGAGCAGGGTGCTGATCGCCCGCTTCTCCGCGGTCGACAGCGGCTTCACCGACGACAGCCGGTCGACGAACATCCGGTAGCCGGCGTCGGTGGGCACGCGTCCGGCGCTGGTGTGGGGCTGGGCGATCAGGCCCTCCTCCTCCAGCGCCGCCATGTCGTTGCGGATGGTGGCCGAGGAGACACCGAGGGCGTGCCGCTCGACCAGCGCCTTCGAACCCACCGGCTCGCGGGTCTCCACGTAGTCCTCGACGATCGCCCGCAGCACGGACAGCTTGCGCTCCTCGCTCATGCAGTCCTCCGTCCCGCGCGTCGTCCCGCCCGAGCGCTGGCACTCGGGGTGTCGGAGTGCCAAGCCTACGTGCTCCGTGGTTCGCTGCGGGAATGACCTCTACGCCGGGGAGCCACGACCGCTACGGCAGCGACGTCCTGGCCACCACGTACCAGCGGCCCGGGGCGCCGGAGACGGCCGCCGAGGCGGGCCTGGTGGTGGAGGACGTCGAGACCGGGTGGTGCGGGGCCGTGGTGCGGGTCGAGCGCAGCGGCGGCATGCACGTGGTGTCCCTGGAGGACCGGCGCGGACGCACCCGCACCTTCCCCCTCGGGCCGGGCTTCCTGCTGGACGGCCACCCGGTCGTTCTGGTCGCGCCGAGGGCCGCACCGGCACCGGCGCGACCCACCCGCACCGCCAGCGGCTCCACCGCGGTGCACGGCGCCGCCGCCCGGGTCGCCCGCGGCTCGCGGATCTGGGTCGAGGGGCGCCACGACGCCGAGCTGGTCGAGAAGGTGTGGGGCGACGACCTGCGGCTCGAGGGCGTCGTGGTCGAGCCCCTCGACGGCGTCGACGACCTCGCGGCGGCCCTGCGGGGCTTCTCCCCCGGCCCCGGACGCCGCGTCGGCGTGCTGGTCGACCACCTGGTCGCCGGGACCAAGGAGTCCCGGATCGTCCGGAATGCCCTGGACGCCACGCCGGGACGCGCGCACGTGCTCGTGGCGGGGCACCCCTTCGTCGACATCTGGCAGGCGGTGCGTCCGGATCGTCTGGGGCTCACCGCCTGGCCGAAGATCCCGCGCGGGACCGACTGGAAGACAGGCACTCTGGCCTCCCTCGGGTGGGGTCACGCCGACCAGGCCGACGTGGCCCACGGGTGGAAACGGATCCTCGGCACCGTGCGCACGTACGCAGACCTCGACCCGGCGCTCCTGTCCTGTGTCGAGGGGCTCATCGATTTCGTCACCGCCGAGTAGGGTGTGCGGCGACGCACCCGGGGGGCCCTTCCGGGACGACGCCCGCCACCAGGCGGCAAGACCACGCACAGGACCACCGGAGGACGCATGACCGACCAGACCCCCGAGCAGCCCTCGTTCGACAAGCCGCAGGCGACCCCGCCGCAGCAGCCGTCGTACGGCCAGACCCCGCCGCCGCAGCAGCCCCAGGGCTACGGCCAGCAGCCGCCCCAGGGCTACGGCCAGCCCGGCCCCGGCGCGCCGCAGGGCTACGGCCAGCAGGGTGCTCCCGTCAGCCCGTCCGACGAGCGCACCTGGAGCATGATCGCCCACATCGGGACCATCATCGTGGGCATCATCGCCCCGCTGGTGACGTACCTGATCTACAAGGACCGCAGCCAGTTCGTGAAGACGCAGTCGGCGGAGTCGCTGAACTTCCAGATCACGATGCTCATCGCCTACGTCGTCGCGTGGATCATCACCGGCGTCACGCTCGGCCTGCTGTTCTTCGTGCCGGCCATCGTGTGGGTCGTCAACCTGGTCTTCGTGATCATGGCGGGCGTCGCCGCCAACAAGGGCGAGAACTACCGCTACCCGTTCTCGATCCGGATGATCAGCTGAGCATCTGAACCGGCTGGGTCACCAGCCCAGCAACCTGCGGACCACCAGGTCCGCCAGCAACCGGCCGCGCCGGGTCAGCACCAGCCGACCCGGGGCGGCCGTTGCCGTTCCGGGCGGCTCCAGCAGGCCGTCGACCACCAGCTCCGGGACGACCTCGCCCGCCCCCGCAGGCAGGACGGCCGGGTCGAGTCCCTCGCGCAGCCGGATGCCGAGCAGCACCGCCTCGCTGCGTCGCGCATCGGCGTCGAGCACCTCGCGGGCCGCGGCGGGAGAGGTGGCGCCCGCCAGCCGCTTCGCCCACGCCGCAGGGTGCTTGACGTTCCACCACCGCACGCCGCCGACGTGGCTGTGCGCCCCGGGACCCACGCCCCACCAGTCGTCGCCGCGCCAGTAGGCCAGGTTGTGCCGGCACGCGGTGCCGTCGCCCCGGGCCCAGTTGCTCACCTCGTACCAGTCCAGGCCGGCCTCGCCGAGCGCCTCCTCGGCCAGCTCGTAGCGGGTGGCGAGCACGTCGGGATCGGGCTCGGGCACGCGGCCGCGGCGCACCTGCGCCGCCAGGGCGGTGCCCTCCTCCACCACGAGGGCGTAGGCCGAGACGTGGTCCGGCGCCAGGGAGGTCACGGCGTCCAGGCTCGTCAGCCAGTCGGCGTCGGTCTCCCCCGGCGTGCCGTAGATGAGGTCCAGGCTCACCTGCAGCCCGGCGTCCCGCGCCCAGCCGACCACCGACGGCAACCGTCGCGGGTCGTGCGTGCGGTCGAGCGTCGCCAGCACCGAGGGCACGGCCGACTGCATGCCGAACGACACCCGGGTGAACCCCCCGGCAGCCAGCTCGCCGAGCGACGCCGCGGTCACCGAGTCGGGGTTGGCCTCGGTGGTCACCTCGGCGCCGGGCACGAGGCCGAACCTCGATCGCACGCCGTCGAGGGCGCGCACGAGGTCGCCCGCGGCGAGCAGGGTGGGCGTGCCGCCACCGACGAACACCGTGGACACCTCCCGGTGCGGCAGGCCGGCGCGGCCGAGGACCGTTGCGGCGAGGTCGATCTCGGTGAGCGCGGTGTCGGCCCAGCCGGCGGCAGAGGCACCCGGCAGCTCCGGCGGGCCCAGCTCGAGCGCGGTGTAGGTGTTGAAGTCGCAGTAGCCGCACCGGGTCGCGCAGAACGGCACGTGCAGGTAGACCCCGAGCGCCCGGTCCGCCGCACCCTCGACGACCTGCTCCGGCAGCGCGCCGTCGGCCGGCGCGGGGTCGCCGTCGGGCAGGGCGGAGGGCATCCGGCCATGGTCGCAGGCTCCCGAAGCCCTAGGGTGAGCGGCATGAGCGAGCAGACCGGCGGGCGCACCACGTACCTGCTGATCGACGGCGAGAACATCGACGCCACCCTCGGCGCGAGCGTGCTCCAGCGCAGGCCGAACCCGGACGAGCGGCCGCGGTGGGAGCGGGTGCAGCAGTTCGCCGAGCAGACCTTCGGCAACCCGGTGAAGGGGCTGTTCTTCCTCGCCGCGCACTCCGAGACGCTGCCGATGTCGTTCGTGCAGGCGCTGCTCGCGATGAGCTACACCCCGATCCCGCTGTCCGGCGCACCCGGCCAGAAGGTCGTCGACATCGGTATCCAGCGCACGCTGGAGGCGCTGCTCGACCGCGACGGCGACATCCTGCTGGCGAGCCACGACGGCGACTTCCTGCCGCAGGTGCAGCAGCTGGTCGGCGGCGACCGCCGGATCGGCATGCTCGTGTTCAAGGAGTTCATGAACGCCGGCTTCGTCGGTCTGGCCCCGCAGGGGCTGGAGGTGTTCGACCTCGAGCGCGACGTCTCGGCGTTCACCAGCCCGCTGCCGCGCGTGCGGATCATCCCGATCGACGAGTTCGACCCGCTCCGCTACCTGTGACGCGGGCACCGTCGTCGGACGACGGAGGGTCGCGGCCCCCTGGAGGGTCGAGAACCTCCATCGTCTGCGCGTCGGCGGCGGCTCAGTCCCGGGCGGGGGCGAGGTACGGCCGCATCGCCTCCGCGAGGTCGACCTCGCCGCGCGCGACCGCCTCGCGCAGCCCCGCGGTGCCGGAGCGGTCGCCGAGCGAGACCGCGGCCACGGTGACGCGGTGCGCGGGCCGGTGCACGACCTGCACCTGGTCGCGGGCGCGCAGGCTGCCGGTGCGCAGCACCCGCAGGTAGGCGCCTGGCCGCCCCGCCGCCGAGAACCGGCGGTGCCAGTCCGGCTCGCGCATCCGGTGGGTGAAGGTGGCGCAGGGCGTGCGCGGCATCGTCACCTCGAGCAGCGGACCGGTGCCGGCCTCGCCGACCTGCCAGCGCTCGCCCACCAGGGCGCCGTCGACGTCGACGCCCTCGGTGCGCAGGTTCTCGCCGAACAGACCCGGCACGACCTCGCGGTCGAGCGCGTCGGACCACCACGCCGCCGACTCCTGCGCATAGGCGTACACCGCCTTGTCCGGCCCGCCGTGGTGCCGCCGCGACACCTGGACGTCGCCGCGCAGGCCGAGTCGGTGCACCCGTACGGAGCCCTCGACCGGGCGCTTGTCGATCGCGGAGATCCCCAGGTGGCCCGGGATCGGCACCAGCGCGTGCACCCGGCACACCTCGAGGAGGGTGCCGGGTGCCGCGTCGGCCGGGGTCACTCCTTGTAGAAGCCGTCCAGGACGGCGCGGTTCTTGTCCTCGACGACCTTGCGCTTGATCTTCAGCGACGGCGTGAGGTCGCCTGCCTCCACCGTGAGGTCGGACCGCAGGATCTCGAACTTCTTGATCGTCTCCCACCGCCCGAGGCGCGCGTTCACCTGGTCGACGTACTCCTGCACCATCTCGCGGGAGGTGGTGGAGGCCACGATCTGCTCGTAGCTCTTCCCCGACAGCTCCGGCACCTGCTCGGCCCACGTGGTGATCGCCTCGGGGTCGAGGGTCACCAGGGCCGACACGAACTTGCGGCCCTCGCCGTGCACGACCATGTTGCTGGCGTACGGGCAGGTGGCCTTGAACATCGCCTCGATCGACTGCGGCGCGACGAACTTGCCGCCCGAGGTCTTGATCAGGTCCTTCTTGCGGTCGGTGATCCGCAGCAGGCCGTCGCCGGTGAACTCGCCGATGTCGCCCGTGCGGAACCAGCCGTCGGCGGTGAAGCACTCGGCGGTGTCGTCGGGCAGGTTGTGGTACCCCTGCATGACGCCGGGACCCTTGACCAGGATCTCGCCGTCGGTGTCGAGCTTGACGGCGGTGCCGGCGAACGGCGGGCCGACGGTGCCGAACTGGAGCGTGGACGGGCGGTTGATGAAGGTGCCGGCCGAGGTCTCGGTGAGGCCGTAGCCCTCGAGGATCGTGATGCCGGCGGCGTGGAACCACTCGCCGATGTCCTGGGACAGCGCGGCGGACCCGGAGATGAAGTACCGGATGCGTCCGCCGAAGCGCTCGCGCAGCTTGCTGTAGACCAGCTTGTCGGCGAACTTGTACTCGGTGGCGAGCAGGCCCGAGGGCTCCTTCCCCTGCAGCCGCAGGCGCGACACCTTGCGGCCGGTGGCCATCGCCCGGTTGAAGATCGCCTTCTTGGCGCCGCCCTCGGCGTGGGCACCGGCGGTGACCTTGGCGAACACCTTCTCGAAGATGCGCGGGGCGCCGGCCATGAACGTGGGCCGGATGACGGCCAGGTTCTCGACCAGGGCGGTGACGTCGCCGTCGACCGCGCTGGCGAAGCCGATCCGCATCTGCACCGTGAGCAGGACCTTGCCGAACGAGTGCGACAGCGGCAGCCACAGGTACTGCAGGTCGTCCTCGTGCAGGACGCCCGTGGCCTCGATCGCCAGGCCCTCGTAGACCCAGTTGGCGTGGGTGAGCCGCACGCCCTTGGGCCGCCCGGTGGTGCCCGAGGTGTACATCAGGGTGGCGAGGTGGTCGCCGCTGATGGACGCGACCCGGTCGGTGACCATGCTCGTGCGCGAGGCCATCGCCTGGCGGCCCTGTCGGCGCAGGGTGTCGAGGGTGATGACGCGCTCGTCGGTACCGGCGGCGATCAGGCTGCCGGACTGGATCAGCACCACGTGGGTGAGCTCGGGCAGGTCGTCCCAGCAGGCGTTGATCTTCGCCAGCTGCGAGGTGTCCTCGGCGATGACCACCTTCGAGCCCGAGTCGGACAGGATGTGGTGGACGTCCTCGGTGCCGGTGGTCGGGTACACCGTCGTGGTGGCCGCGCCGGAGCACAGGATCCCGAGGTCGGCGAGGATCCACTCGAGCCGGGTGTTGGACGCGATCGCGACGCGGTCCTCGGACTCGACGCCCAGCGAGATCAGTCCGGCGGCGATCTCGGTGACCGCCGAGGAGGTCTGGGTCCAGGTGAAGGACTCCCACTCCTTCTTGGCGTTGCGGCGGCGGAACGCCTCGGCGGTGCCGCTGCCCTCGACCCGCTGCAGGAACATCGCCGCGAGCGAGGCGGGCGCCTCGGCGGCGACCTGCTCGAGGTGCGTGAGCTCCTCCGACGGCGCGGTGCAACGCGGGTCGCCCTGCGCCGGGGCCGGTGTCGGCGTCTCGGCCGTGGTCATCAGGACCTCCTCGTCCTCCTCGACCGCGCGGCCGAGGGTCGTGCAAGCCTAGGGGGCCCGGTGCACCCGTGTGCGTGGAACACGACGACGCGCCGACCCGCGCTCACGGCGCCCCGCGCGGTTCGTCCGACGGCGCCAGCGACCCGGACAGCTCGTCGGTGACCAGCAGGTCGGTGCGCACCTGGCCGGCCCGGTAGGACGCCCGGCCGAGCATGGTGCCGGCCACGGGCGAGGTCACCATCTGCGCGAGCACGACCAGCAGCAGGACGGCGGTGGCGGCGAGGTCGCGCAGCACGAGCGCCAGGCCGGCGGCCACCAGGACGATCCCGAGCACCTGCGGCTTGGCGGCGGCGTGGATGCGGCTGAGCAGGTCGGGCAGCCGCAGCAGGCCCACGGCCGCCACGAGCGACAGCAGCGAACCCAGCAGCAGCAGGACGGCTCCTGCGAGGTCGAGCACCCCGGTCCAGGTCACGACCCGCCCCCCGTCCCCGGGCTCTCCTCGGCCTCGACGTCGTCGCTGCCCGGGCTGAACCGCGCGACGGCGACCGACCCGACGAACCCGAGCAGGGTCGCCACGAGCAGCAGCGGCAGGTTCTCGGCCGTGCGCCGCACCGCGGCGTCGAGGGCGACGCCGCAGATCGCGATCGCCACCAGCACGTCGAACGCCAGCGCGCGGTCGAGCATCGTCGGCCCGATCGTCATCCGGGCCACCACGATCAGGGCCGCGACCCCGAGCAGCACGGCGCTCACCGCCACCACCGCGGTCACGGCGCCGCCTCCTGCGCCGGATCGGGGTGCGGCGTGCCGCCGAAGGCCCGCACGACACGGGCCTCCTGGGCCCAGACCCGTTCGCGCACCTGCTCGACGCCGGCGTCGTCGTGCACGTCGAGCGCGTGCAGGAACAGCGTGTGGCTGGCGCGGTGCGCCTCGACGACCACGCTGCCCGGCACCAGCGTGACGAGCTCGGCGACGGCGGTCAGCACGATGTCGGACCCGGTGCGCAGCGGCACGGCCACCAGGGCGTTGCTCAGCCGGGAGCGCGGGGCCAGCGTGACCCGGACGACCTGCACGCTCGCGACCACCACGTCGCGCACGAAGACCGCGACCAGCACGACCAGCGCGACCGGCCGCACCCGCGCCCGCAGGCGCAGCGGCGGCAGCGGGAACACCACGCACACCGTGAGCGCGACGAGGACGCCGCCGACCAGCGACAGCAGCGTCCAGGTGCCCCACAGCACCCACCACACCGCGGTGAGGAAGACGACGGTCGGCCACTGCACGGCCCGGTACCGCGAGGGCCGCCCGTCCGGTGCGCGGCGGGTGCGCGGGCTCACGGCCGGCTCCCGGGGTCGACGGCGGTGAGGTAGGGCGCGCGGGAGCGCAGGTCGTCGGCGGCGCGGTCGGTGTAGGCCACGAGCGGACCGGCCACGAGGGTGATCGCCAGGCTCGCCAGCACCAGCCCTGCCGTCGCGGCGACCATCAGGGTGGGCAGCCGCGACGGCAGCGCGCCGGCCTCGAGCAGCTGGTGCAGGTCGCGCTCGGACGACTCGCCGTCGGCCACGCGCCGGGCCTCTTCGAGGTCGGCACGCCCGAACGCGACGCTGCCGACGTGCACGTGGTCGCGGTGCTGCACCATCGCCGGCACGGGTTCGGCGTCCTCGTGCTCGCGCTCGTCGGGACCGGACAGCAGGCGGGCCATCTCGTGCGCCTGCTCCGGGGAGCGCCAGAAGGCCAGCGCCCAGGTCTTCGCGACGGCGTACAGGGTCAGCAGGCTGGTCAGGGTGCCGCCGGCCACCACCACCAGCGCCAGCGCCGAGCCCTGCTCCAGGCCGGCCTGCAGCAGCCCGACCTTGCCGAGGAACCCCGACATCGGCGGGATGCCGGCCAGGTTCATCGCGGGGACGAAGAACAGCACTCCGAGCAGCGGCGCGAGACGGGCCAGCCCGCCGAGCCGGAGCAGGGCGGTGCTGCCGGCCCGTCGCTCGATCAGCCCGACGACGAGGAACAGCGCGGTCTGGATGGTGATGTGGTGCGCCACGTAGAACACCGCACCCGAGACGCCCGCGGCCGTGCCGAGCCCGACGCCGAGCACCATGTAGCCGATGTGGCTCACCAGCGTGAACGAGAGCATCCGCTTGATGTCGGACTGCGCCACCGCACCGAGGATGCCCACCAGCATGGTGAGCAGCGCCGCCCACAGCAGCAGGTCGGTGAGCGGGCTCTCGGGGAACAGCAGCGTCTGGGTGCGGATGACGGCGTAGACGCCGACCTTGGTGAGCAGGCCGGCGAAGACGGCTGTCACCGGGGCCGGCGCGGTCGGGTAGCTGTCCGGCAGCCACAGCGAGAGCGGGAACACCGCGGCCTTGATGGCGAACGTCGTCAGGAGCAGCAGCTGGAGCACGAGCGCGACGGCCGGGGGGACGTCGTCGACGCGCTCGGCGATCTGAGCGAGGTTGAGCGTGCCGACGGCCGCGTAGGCGGTGGCCAGGGCGGTGAGGAAGAGCATCGACGACACCATGTTGACGACGACGTAGATCGTCCCGGCGCGCACGCGGGCCGCGGTGCCGCCCAGGGTCAGCAGCACGTAGCTGGCGAACAGCAGCATCTCGAAGCTGACGAACAGGTTGAACAGGTCGCCGGCCAGGAAGGCGTTCGCGACGCCGGCCACCAGGGTGAGGAACGTCGGGTGGTAGATCGAGACCGGGGTCTTGTCGGCGCCCTTGGCCGCGCCCGCGCGCTCGTCGCCGACGCCCTGCCCGATGGAGTAGAGCAGCACGGCCAGGGTCACCACGGACGACACCAGCAGCATCAGCGCGGCGAGCCGGTCGGCCACCAGCGCGATGCCGAGGCCCTCCCAGCCGCCGAGCCACACCACCTGCGGGCCGTCGCGGTCGGCGGCGGCGAGCAGCAGCGCGGCCACGACGACGACGGCCGCGAGCACGACGGTGCTCACCACCCGCTGGGCCCGCGGCCAGCGGTAGAGCATCAGGGTGGCTCCGGTGCCGAGCAGGGGCAGGATCACGGGGAGCGGCACGAGGGCGTTGCTCACGGCTGGTCCCCCGCCGTCCGCAGCTCGTCCCGCTCGCTCCCGGCTGCCTCCGTCCCGTCGTCCTCGACCGGGTCGTCGTCCTCCTGGCCGTCGGTGGTGAGGTCGTAGCTGTCGGACGTGGCGTCGTCGAGCGCGAGCCGCCGGATCCGGCCGTCCTCCACGTCGTCCTGCACGTCGTCGTGGGAGTTGAGCTGCCAGCTGCGGTGCGCCATCGCGAGCAGGAACGCCACGGTCCCGAGGGTGATGACGATCGCGGTGAGGACGAGCGCCTGCGGCAGCGGGTCGCTCATGTCGGCCGGGTCGGCCGAGCCGTAGAAGGGCGACTCGCCGGCCGGCCCGGACGCCAGCAGGAACATCAGGTTGATCCCGTTGCTCAGCAGCACCAGGCCGACCAGGACGCGGGTCAGGCTGCGCTCGAGCAGCAGGTAGACCCCGCAGCCGCTCATCGCGGCGCAGGCGACCACCAGGGTGAGGTTGACCTCCATCAGGCCCCGCCCCCCGCGGTCTCGCGCTCGGCGCGCACGATCTGGCGGTCGAGCCGCGAGCCGAAGGTGCGCAGCAGGTCGAGGACGAGGCCGACGACCACGAGGTAGACGCCGACGTCGAACCCGACCGACGACACCAGGTGCACCTCGCCGACCAGCGGCACGTCGAGGTACACGTCGGCCGTCTGCAGCACCGTGCCGCCGACCAGGGTCGGCCCGAGCCCGGAGAGCGCCGCGACGAACAGCCCGGTGCCGATCAGCACGCCGGCGTCGACCGGTGCGGCCTCGTCCAGCTCGTACCGGCCGCCGACGAGGTACCGCACCATCAGCGCGAGCCCGAGGACCATGCCGGCCGCGAAGCCGCCGCCGGGGCGGTTGTGCCCCGCGAGCAGCAGGTAGACCGAGAACACCACCACCGAGTGGAAGGTGAGGCGCGTGACCACCTCGAACACGATCGAGCGGCGGTCGGGGCTGAGCGTGCGCGAGCCCGGCAACCAGACCCGGCGCCCCGCGGTGGTGGGGAGCTTCTCGACGCCCTCCGGGTAGGGGATGTCGCGCACCCGCCGGATGCCCGCGGTGCGGCTGTCGAGGAAGATCAGGCTCGCCACGCCGGTGGCCGCGGCCACCAGGACGGAGATCTCCCCGAAGGTGTCCCAGGCGCGGATGTCGACCAGCGTCACGTTGACGACGTTGCGGCCGTAGCCCTCCACGTACGCCATCTCCGGGAACGTGTCCGAGATCGGGGTGGCCGTGCGCGCCGCGGCGGCCACGACGACGAAGCCGGCCACCGCGAGGCCGACGGCCGTGGCCAGCGCCATCCGCCAGTACCGGGTGACCCGGAGCGGCCGGTCGGTGAAGTAGTCGGGCAGCCGGCGCAGCACCAGCACGAAGACGACCAGGCTGACGGTCTCGACCAGCACCTGGGTCAGAGCGATGTCGGGAGCGCCGTGCAGCAGGAACAGCACCGCGCACCCGTACCCCGTGACGCCGGCCAGCACCACGGCCCGCAGCCGCCGCCGCGAGCGCACCGTCATCACCGCGGCCGCCACCATCACCACCGCCACGACCGGCTGGCCGGCCCGGTCCCACGGCACGAACGACACCGGAGTGGTGCCACCGGTGACCAGGCCGTGCACGAGCGCGCCCCCCGGCAGCGCGAGCAGCACCGCGAGCACGACCGCGAGGTACGCCGAGACCGAGCCGCGCTGGAACGCGGCGGTGACCTCCACCGCCGACCGGTCGACGAGCCGCATCCCGAACCGGTACGCGCGCTCGGCCGTGAACGGCACCGCGTGCCGGGCCTGCCAGCGGCACACCGGCTCGCGGACGAGGAACACGCCCACGCCCACCGCGACGCTCACGGCGGACAGCAGCAGCGGCAGCCCGAGCCCGTGCCACAGCGCGAGGTGCTCGTCGTGGCCGCCGGACGGCAGCAGGTCGGCGTACGGCGACAGCAGCGGCGTGAGCAGCGCGCCCGCGCCGCCGAGCCCGAGCCCGAGCGCCGCGAGCAGCACCGGGGCCGCGGCGAACGGCGGCCGCAGCGGGCGCACCGGGGTGGGCGGCACGCCCGGCTTGGTGGCGAAGGCACCCCACAGGAACCGCGCGGTGTAGGCGACGGTGAGCGCCGACCCGGCGACCAGCGCCACCAGCACGAGGGTGCCCGACCAGGCCGGTACGCCCGGGGTCTCGCCGTCGGCCAGGTGGAGCAGCGAGGTGAACAGGGTCTCCTTGCCGACGAAGCCCAGCAACGGCGGCAGCCCGGCCATCGAGGCGCCGGCGAGCGCCGCCGCCACCGCCACCGCGGGGAGCTGCCGTCCGACGCCGGAGAGCTTGTGCACGTCGCGGGTGCCCGTCAGGGTGTCGACGACGCCGACGACGAGGAACAGCGTGGCCTTGAACAGCGCGTGCGCCAGGAGCACCGCGGTGCCGGCGAGCGCGGCCGTCCGGCTGCCGATCGAGAGCACCACCATCAGGAACCCGAGCTGGCTGACCGTGCCGTAGGCGAGCAGCAGCTTGACGTCGACCTGGCGCAGCGCCCGCCAGCCGCCGACGAGCATCGTCAGGGTGCCGAGGGTGAGCAGCGTGAGGTGCCAGCCGGGGACGCCCGAGAACGCCGGTGCGAGCAGCGCCACCAGGTACAGGCCGGCCTTCACCATCGACGCGGCGTGCAGGTAGGCGCTCACGGGAGTCGGGGCGGCCATCGCGCCGGGGAGCCAGAAGTGCAGCGGCACCTGGGCCGACTTGCTCAGGGCGCCGACCAGGATCAGCAGCACGGCGACGGTGGTGGCGGTGCCGGACGGCGGGTCGGCCACGATGGCGCTGATCCGGTGGGTGCCGGCCTGCTGTCCCAGCACCAGCATCCCGACGAACATCACCAGCCCCCCGAGGGTGGTGACCACCAGGGCCTCCATCGCGGCCAGCCGGCTCGCCCGCTTGGTCGGGTCGAACCCGATGAGCAGGAACGAGAAGATCGTCGTCAGCTCCCAGAACACGAACAGCACCAGCAGGTCGTCGGCCAGGACCAGTCCGAGCATCGCGCCGACGAAGGCGGTGAAGCTGCTGGTGAACCCGACCAGACCGGGGGTGGAGTCGCTGAAGTACCAGGTGCAGTAGGCCATCACGAGCGTGCCGATGCCGGCGACGACGAGCACCATCACCCACTGCAGCGTGCCCATCGCGAGCGCCAGCTCGATCCCGAGTCCCGGTACCCAGCGGACCACCTCGGTGGGGCCGCGGCCGTCGGCGACCCGGCCGGTCCACCACAGCGCCCAGCCGGTGGTGACCAGCGGCACCAGCGCGAGGACGAGGAA
Organism: uncultured Actinomycetota bacterium; assembly: GCA_963825505.1. Classification (GTDB taxonomy): domain Bacteria; phylum Actinomycetota; class Actinomycetes; order Actinomycetales; family CAWJMD01; genus JBBQSN01. The sequence continues at coordinate 53,260 of CAWGTL010000017.1, forward strand.
CGCGCGCCGTCCGAGCCGTCGCACGAGCAGGGGCGCGGTCGCCGCGGCCACCAGGTGTGCGACGACGAGCGCGAGCACGGTTCGGCCTCTCGGTCGGGGGAGGTCGGAGACCCCATCCTAGGGACGGGGTGCGCGGCGCCGCGGCCGCTACTTCTTGCGGTCGGTGGACTCCTCGGACGACAGCGCGGCGATGAAGGCCTCCTGGGGGACCTCGACGCGTCCCACCATCTTCATCCGCTTCTTGCCCTCCTTCTGCTTCTCCAGCAGCTTGCGCTTGCGGGTGATGTCACCGCCGTAGCACTTGGCGAGCACGTCCTTGCGGATGGCGCGGATGGTCTCGCGCGCGATCACCCGCGAGCCGATGGCGGCCTGCACCGGCACCTCGAACTGCTGGCGCGGGATCAGCTCTCGCAGCTTGCCGGCCATCATCGTCCCGTAGGCGTAGGCCTTGTCCTTGTGCACGATCGCGCTGAAGGCGTCGACCTGCTCGCCCTGCAGCAGGATGTCGACCTTCACCAGGTCGGCCGCCTGGTCGCCGTCCGGCTCGTAGTCGAGCGAGGCGTAGCCGCGGGTGCGCGACTTCAGCATGTCGAAGAAGTCGAAGACGATCTCGGCGAGCGGCAGCGTGTACCGCATCTCGACGCGCTCCTCGGACAGGTAGTCCATGCCGCGCAGCGTGCCGCGCCGTCCCTGGCACAGCTCCATGATCGTGCCGATGTACTCCGACGGCGTGAGGATCGTGGCGCGCACGATCGGCTCGCGCACCTCGCCCACCCGGCCGTCCGGGTACTCCGAGGGGTTGGTCACCACGACCTCGCTGCCGTCGTCGAGGGTCACGTCGTAGACCACCGACGGCGCGGTGGAGATGAGGTCGAGCCCGAACTCGCGCTCGAGCCGCTCGCGCACGATCTCCAGGTGCAGCAGGCCGAGGAACCCGCAGCGGAAGCCGAAACCGAGTGCCAACGAGGTCTCCGGCTCGTAGACCAGCGCGGCGTCGTTGAGCTTGAGCCGGTCGAGCGCGTCGCGCAGGAGGGGGTAGTCGGACCCGTCGATGGGGAACAGGCCGGAGAACACCATCGGCTTGGGGTCGCGGTAGCCGCCGAGGTCCTGCGCGGCGGGCTTGGCCGCGTTGGTGACGGTGTCACCCACCCGCGACTGCCGGACGTCCTTGACGCCGGTGATGAGGTACCCGACCTCCCCCACGCCGAGGCCCTTGGTCGGCTCGGGCTCCGGCGAGCTGACGCCGATCTCGAGCAGCTCGTGGTGCGCCCGGGTGGACATCATCACGATCTTCTCGCGCGGGCTGAGGTGCCCGTCGACGACGCGCACGTACGTGACGACGCCGCGGTAGGTGTCGTAGACGGAGTCGAAGATCATCGCGCGGGCCGGGGCGTCCGGGTCGCCGACCGGAGCCGGCACCTCCTGGACGATCCGGTCGAGCAGCTCGGGGACGCCCGCGCCGGTCTTGCCCGAGGTGTGCAGCACCTCCGAGGGATCGCACCCGATGAGGTGCGCCAGCTCGTCGGCGTACTTCTCCGGCTGCGCGGCGGGCAGGTCGATCTTGTTGAGCACCGGCACGATCGCGAGCTCGTTCTCCATCGCCAGGTAGAGGTTGGCGAGGGTCTGCGCCTCGATGCCCTGCGCGGCGTCGACGAGCAGGACGGCGCCCTCGCACGCGGCCAGCGAGCGCGACACCTCGTACGTGAAGTCGACGTGGCCGGGGGTGTCGATCATGTTGAGGGCGAAGGTGTCCCCGGCGACCTGCCAGGGCATCCGGACGGCCTGCGACTTGATCGTGATGCCGCGCTCGCGCTCGATGTCCATCCGGTCGAGGTACTGCGCCCTCATGTCGCGCGCCTCGACCACGCCGGTGATCTGCAGCATCCGGTCGGCCAGCGTCGACTTGCCGTGGTCGATGTGGGCGATGATGCAGAAGTTGCGGATCATCGTCGGCGGGGTCGCGGCGGGCACGAGCGGCGTGCGGGCCATCGGGGACACGGTGGGAGCTACCTCGCGGTGGGTGAGACGGTGGGCCGCCCGCGGGGTGCGCGTGCGGCAGCGGTCATCGTCCCACGCCCGGACCCGGCTCTCGCACGTGCCGCCGTCGTCGCAGGCCGCCGCCACGTCGAGTGTGACCCGCGGGCGCGACACGCCGGCGTGTCGCGCCCACGGTTCCCACTCGAGGCTCGGGTGGGGGTGTGGGCGCGGTGGCGACCCTCCGTCCCGGGTGTCCGCGACGGGCGTCAGGTCGTGCGGACCACGTGCAGCGCGATCGGTCCGTCGTCGTCGGTGTCCGCCACCGCCTTGTCGCGGCCGGTGTCCTTGGCCCGGTACAGCGCGCGATCGGCCCGCCCGACCAGCGCGAGGCCGGTCTCGCGGCCGTTCCACCGGGCGTAGCCGATCGAGCAGGTCTCCTGCCCGGGGACCGCGGCGCGCACCCGCTCCAGCGCCTCCGCCGCGGCCTCGAGGGTGCAGTCCGGCAGCGCGACGACGAACTCCTCGCCACCCCACCTGGCCATCACGTCGATGTGCCGCAGGCCCTCTCGCGCGACCCGCGCGAACTCGCACAGCAGGACGTCGCCGGCGTGGTGGCCGTAGGCGTCGTTGAAGCGCTTGAAGTGGTCGAGGTCGACGATGGCCACGACGAGCGGCCTGCCGTCGCGGCCCGAGCGCGACAGCTCGACGTCGAGGGTCCGGTCCCACGCGCGCCGGTTGGGCAGCCCCGTCAGCGGATCGGTGCGGGCGAGGGTGTCCAGCCGCCGCTTGGTGTCGTCGAGCTCGAGCAGCGTGCCGGCCTCGGCGGCGAGCAGCTCCACCAGCCCGAGCTGGTCCTGCACGGCGGGCTGCGCCCGGCCCCAGCTGACGACGAGGAACGCGACCTGGCGGTCACGGTGGAACACCGGCTCCCACAGCAGCGCGCCCGCCCGGGTGCGCTCCAACGTCTCGGGCTGGAGCGGGAAGGGCGGGCTCGCGGTGTCCGCGACGACCTGGCGCACGCCGCCCTCCCAGGCCCGTGCGGTCGCCCACCGCGCCGGGTCGCGGTCGAAGACGAAGCCGGACAGACGAGCCGAGGTCGACCGCACCACCGTCAGGGTCTCGGCGTCCGACGGCTCGATGAGGTGCACGTCCTGGGCGTCGGCGAGCTCACGGGCGGCGTGCACCAGCTCGTGCCGGACGTCGTCGCCGACGTGCACGCGGCGCACCGCGGCGGCGACCCGGCTGAGGTCGTCGCGGGCGCGCTCCAGACGCCGGGCGGCCGTCACCCGGGCGGTGACGTCGTGCGCGACGGCCAGGTACCCCTGGAGCTCGCCGTCGGCGGAGGTGATCGGGCTCGTGGTGACCTCCGCGGGGAACGTGGTCCTGTCGCGACGCCGGTAGGTCCAGGTGTCGAGCCCGGCCAGGGCACCGAGGCCCTGCAAGAGCTGGTCGGTACCGACGCCCCGCTCGGCGGCCGCCCTGGCCAGGTCGGCGCCGTCGAGCAACATCGCGTAGGGGTGCCCGATCACCTCGCTCGCGCGGTACCCCAGCGAGCGCTGGGCGCCGGCGTTGAAGACCTCGATCATCCCGTCGGGGTCGGTGCCCACCAGCGGGAGGTCCCCGGTCGCGTCGAGCAGCGCGGCCAGCCGGCCCACCAGCTGGGCGGTGTCGCCCTCCCGTCGCCGCGCGGCCCGCACCAGCTCGCTGACCACGAGGCCCGTGATCACCAGCACCACCACGTAGAGCCACGCCCGCCGCAGCTCGTCGGGCGGGTAGCGCGGGGCCCCCAGCAGCAGCGCGGGACCGAACAGCATGAGCAGGTCGGCCGCGAGGACGACGAGGATCTCCCTGCGGCGGCCGTGCAGCGCGATCCACAGGACCGGCAGGACGGCCAGCGGGGTGACGCTGCTGCCATCGGCCACCAGGTGCCGCTCCGCCCCGACCAGCGCCACCAGGGCCACCATCGGGGCGATGTGCGCGACCGGCCCGGCGTCGCCCCAGCGCACCACCAGGACCGCGGCGACCACGGCCAGGGTCCCGAGGCCGAGCCCGACGTACGGCCCGGCGGGCAGCGGGCCGTCGCCCAGGACGGTGCCGGCCACGCCGAGGACGACCGCGACGGCGAACACCGCGGACCAGCGACGGCGTCCGGCGGCGCCGCGCAGGTCGCGCGGGGCGGTGACCGCGTACGCGACGTCCATGGTCGGGCCTCCTCGCCGCCTCTGACGGCCGCTCTGCAGATCATCCCACCGCGGACGGCTCCTGGCACCCGGGTCGCCCTAGGCTCCCCCGGGTGGACCGCACCTGGACCCGGCTCGGCCGGTTGGTCGTCGACGGCGCGCGGGCGGTGGCGGCACGTCACCGCTCCGGTGGGCGCCGCACCTCCTCGCAGCGCCGCACCGGTGGCGGGTCGCCCGAGCGAGCACGGTCGGGTGGCAGCGGCGGCTACCCCGGCGACTTCACCGGCACGGCGAGGATCGAGTACGCGCCGAGCGCGGACGACCGCGCCGACCCGGGCGAGGTGGTCTGGGGCTGGGTGCCCTACGAGGAGGACCACTCCCAGGGCAAGGACCGGCCGGCGCTGGTGGTCGGCCGCGACGGCCGCTGGGTGCTGGCGCTGATGCTGACCAGCCGCGACCACGACGCCGACGCCCGACCGTCAGGAGGCGGCAGCGGTCGGGGGGACTGGCTGGACGTCGGCACCGGCGCGTGGGACACCCGCGGCCGACCGAGCGAGGTGCGGCTGGACCGCGTGCTGCGGCTCGACCCCGACGGCATCCGCCGCGAGGGCGCCCGGCTCGAGCGCGCGGTGTTCGACCAGGTGGCCGCCGTGCTGCGCGGCCGCTACGGCTGGAGCTGAACGGTCGCCACCACCAGCTCGGAGGCCTGCGCCTCGGCCTCCCGCGAGGGCGTCCACGATTGGGTCGGCGCGGTGGGCCGCTGGTACCCTCGATCCTTGCGTGTCCGCGTGGTCGTGCGGGCGCCAGTCCCGTCGCGGGACGTCGTCCCGGAGGCCCCCACCGTCCGAGCCGCGTGCCGCAGCCCTCACCGACCTGCCCGACCGTGCCGGCACGACCGGCAGCAGACCAGTAGAGAGACCACCTGTGGCCAACATCAAGTCCCAGATCAAGCGGATCAAGACCAACGAGCGCGCCCGGCTGCGCAACAAGGCGGTCAAGTCCGAGCTCAAGACGGCGATCCGCGCCTTCCGCGAGGCGGCCAAGTCCGGCGACAAGGACGCCGCCGCGGCGGCCCTCGCCAAGGCCTCGCGCCGCCTCGACAAGGCCGCGAGCAAGGGCGTCATCCACAAGAACCAGGCCGCCAACCGCAAGTCGGCGATGGCCAAGGCTGCCGGCGAGCTCTGAGCTCCCCCTGCCTGCGTGACAGGACCCCCGGACCGCGCTGCGGCCGGGGGTCCTTCGCGTCCAGGGGCGAGTACCTCGGTCAGACCGACGGGCCGGTGATCCGCAGGACGAGCCGCTCGAGGGTGTAGACGGGGTCCGAGGACCGGCCGCGACTCGTGCGCCCGATCTCGACCCCGCCCTTGAGCGCGACATCGACCTCCGCGATCGCCATGATCGCGTCGGCGAGGTCGGGGGCGCGCCAGTTCCGGAGGTCGGACCGGGCCCGGTCGACCATCCACGGGGCCATCCCCAGCTCCTTCGCGGTGCCGGGACCCCGCCCCGCGGCCGCGACCTTGGCCATGCCCCGCAGCTTCATCGCGATGGCCGCCACCAGCGGGATCGGGTCGACGCCGGTGTCGAGCGCCTGGCGCAGCAGCAGCAGCGACCGGCCGGTGTCGCGGGCGACGACGGCGTCGGCCACCTCGAAGCCGGTGGCCTCGGACCGGCCCTGGGTGAGCGACCCGACGTGCTGGACGTCGACGTCGCCCTCGACGTCCTCGAGCAGCGCCGTGCAGACCGCGGCCAGCTCGGGCAGGTCGGAGCCCACGGCGTCGACGAGGCCCTGTGCAGCGCGGGTGGAGATCTTCCGCCGGGCGTCGGCGAACTCCCCCGCGACGAACGACAACCGGTCGGAGTCGTTCTTGACCGCCGGGCAGTCGACCCAGACGGCGCCCTCGACCGCCTTGGCGATGTCGACGACCTTCTTGGCGCGGGGGCCGCCGGAGTGCTGCAGCACCAGCACGACGTCGTCCTGCGGGTCGGTGAGGTACGCCAGCACGTCGGCCACCGCGCCCTCCGTGGCCTCGGCCACGCCACGCACCACGACCAGACGGCGCTCCTCGAACAGCGACGGGCTGGCCAGCACGGCCAGGGCGCCGTCCTCGTACTCCGACGCCTCCAGGTCGCTCACCTCGACCTCGCCGTCGGCCCGGGCTGCGGTGACGACGCGGTGCACGGCGCGGTCGGCCAGCAGCTTCTCGGGTCCGGTGACGACGACCACGCGCGACGGACGCGCCTGCCGCCAGGGGACGCCACCGGAGGCGGCGGAACGGCGGGCGGGAGGCACGGGGTCAGCCTGCCACGCGGCGCCGACGACGCGGTCGGGCGGCCGCGTGACCACCGCGCAGGTCGCGCCTCACGGCGGGGCCCCGTCGACCGGCAGGACGACCGGGTCGGTGGTCGCGCCGTCGACCCGCAGCCCGCGGCCGGACGTACCGACCGCGAGCGAGCCGCACAGGTCGGTGCGGGCCACCAGCGCCCCGGTGCGCGACGCCACCTCGAGCGCCGCGGGCGCGGGGTGCCCGTAGTCGTTGTCGCGCCCGGCGCTCACGAGCACGACCCTGGCGCCGAGAAGCTCGTACAGGGCCGGCTCCTGCCGGGCCGAGCCGTGGTGCGCCAGGCTCACGACGTCGACCGGGAGCAGGTCCGGCCGCCCGCGCAGCTCCCCCAGCAGGGCGCGCTGCGCCGGCGGCTCGGCGTCGCCGGTGGCCAGCAGGGTCGTGGTCGGGGTGCGCACGTGCAGCACCAGGCTGGCGTCGTTGGCCGCCTCGTCCGGGTCGTCGACGCCCGCGGCACCCGAGGCGTCGAACGGTGGCACCGGACCGAGCACCTCGACCACGACCTGCGCGGCGGCCGGACCCAGCACCACGACGGTGCCGGTCGGCGGTGCGCTCGCCTCGAGACCGGCGGCCGACAGCTCCTGGCTCACCCCGCGGGCGCCGGCCTCGGGAGCGCCCAGCGGGCTGACCAGCACGGCGTCGACCGCGCGGCCACGCAGCACCCCCGGCAGACCGGCGACGTGGTCGGCGTGGAAGTGCGTCAGCACCAGCAGCTCGACCCGCTCGACGCCGAGGTCGTCCAAGCAGCGGTCGACCAGGTCCGGGTCCGGACCGGCATCGACCACCACCGCGGCGGTCTCGTCGGTGCGCACCACCAGCGCCTGCCCCTGCCCCACGTCGCACGCCGCGACCTCCCACTCGCCCGGCCACGTCGTGGGCACGGGGAACCAGCGCCCGAGGACCGGGTCGGCGAGACCGGCCCGGATGCCGACCGCGCACAGCACCACCCCGGCCGCCGCGACCACCGCGAGGCGCGGCCCACGCCCGCGGACCGACGACCGCGCGAGGCGCCGGCCAGATGACCGGTGCACCGCCAGGGCGATCGCGACGGCCCCCAGCACCGTGACGCCGGCGAGCAGCACGGCGCCGCCGACGCCCTCCGGCCACGGCACCGCGGCGTGCGGCAGGTCGGCACCGCGACGCGCGACCAGTGCGATCCAGCGCACCGCCCAGCCGGCGAGCCAGGCGACCCCGGCGGCGCCCTGCGGCCAGACCGGCGCCAGGAGCGCGGCCACCACGCCGAGCACGGTGGCTGGGGCCACGGCCGGCGCGACCAGCACGTTGGCCGGGACCGCCACGAGCGACAGCTGGGGGGTGAGCAGCACGGTGACCGGCGAGCACACCGCCTGCGCGGCCAGCGGCACGGCCACCGCGGCCGCTGCCCAGAGCGGCAGCGCGCGCGCCAGGGTGCGCGTCCACGGGCCGGCGAGCAGGAGCAGCCCGCCGGTGGCCAGGACGCTCAGGGCGAAGCCGGCCGACCGCGACAGCCACGGGTCGAGCACGCAGAGCAGCACCACGGCGACCGCGAGCGCCGGCACGCCCGCCGCACGACGAGAGCCGGCCAGCCCGACGAGACCGACCAGCCCCATCGCCGCCGCCCGCAGGACGCTGGGCTCCGGCCGGGCCAGGACGACGAACCCGACGGCGGCCACGGCCGCCACCGCGAGCCGTGGGACCCGCCCGGCACCGAGGGCGGTGAGCACCAGCAGCACCGTCCCGCACACCAGCGTGAAGTTCGCCCCGCTGACCGCCGACAGGTGAGTGAGGCCGGTGGTACGCATGTCGTCCTCGAGGTCGGGCGGCAGCGCGGTGGTGTCGCCGACCACCAGCGACGGCAGCAGACCGCGCGCGTCGGGCGGCAGGCCGGCGCAGGCCTCCCGCAGACCCGCTCGCAGGGCGGACGCGCCGGCCATCAGCGGGCCGGGCGCCGAGACCCGCTCGGGCGGCGCGCGCACGACCAGCAGCGCGGCGGCGTCGTCGCCGGGCTCGGTGCGCACCAGCCGGCCGGTGGCGCGGACCCGCTCACCGGGCTCCACGGCGTCCCACCCCGGCCCGCCGAGGACGACGAGGGGCACCGCGACCGGTCCCTGCTGACCGCGGCCGCTCATCCGCTCCGCCCGCGCCCGGGTGACGAACAGGTCGTCGTGCCGGCGACCCGCGAGCGCCGGGTCGGGTCGCACCCGGCGCGGGTCTCCCTGCACCAGGGCGACCACCTCGACGGTCGCCTCCTGCTGGACGAGCGGGCCGGCTACCCCGGCCGTCCGGGCCGCCACCCGCCACCCCGTGCCGCCGACCGACACCGCGACCACGCCCAGCACCAGGACCACCGCACCCACCCGACGAGGACCGCGGGTGACCGGTGACCTCGCCACGAGAACGAGGACCGTCGCCGCCACCAGGCAGGCGCCGGCGAGGACCGCGCAGACGTGCGGCGGGAGAGCCACCGCGACGGCGCACGCCGCCCAGGCGGCGAGCGCCGACGGGACCAGCCGCAGGTCGGGTGCCTGCGCGGGCCGCTCGTGATCGGCGAGGGACGCGCCCGCGACCGCGCCCGTCACACCGTGACCGTCTCTCTCAGCCGGGCCAGCAGCGTGTCGCCGATGCCGGTCACCTCCCCCAGCTCCTCCACGCTGGTGAATCGTCCGTGCTCCTGTCGCCAGTCCAGGATCCGTTGCGCCAGAACGGGTCCGATGCCGTCGAGCGAGTCGAGCGCCGCGAGGTCGGCCTGGTTGAGGTCGACGAGGCCGCCGCCCGGCCCACCGTCCCCGCTGCTCGCAGCGGCACCACCCGACGGCGCAGCGACCACCTCGCCCGGCAGCGGTACCAGCAGCTGCTCGCCGTCGACCACCGGACGCGCGAGGTTGACCCTGGCCAGGTCGGCCCCGGCCGTGGCCCCGCCGGCCGCGGCGAGCGCGTCGGCGACCCGGGAGCCGGTCGGGACGCGCACCAGGCCGGGCGCGCCGACCTGCCCGACGACGTGCACGACCAGCTCGCCGGCCGCCTCGGGCGAAGGTCGGGCCGCATCCGAGGACCCGGCGGTCGGGCCGGGCGACGGCGTGGTCTCCACGGTGGTGCGCGCCGGCACGAGGGTGGCGCCGTCCCCGGGCGCCGAGGCCCGCAGGGCCAGGGCGCCGCCCAGCACGGCGAGAGCCAGCACCGCGCCCGCAGCGGCCCGACCACCCACCCGCCAGCGTCCGCCGCGCAGCGTCGACGGGACCAGCGCCCTGGCCGGACCGCCCTCGGCACCCTCGCCGGCGGCGCGGTGCCTCCCCCGGCCCGGTGGCGGGAGCGGACCCACCGCCAGGACGTCGGCGACGTCGTCGGACGGTGGCGCCGGCACCCACCCGGTGGCCGACGGCGCGAGGGCGGCGAGGCGCTCGTGGACGGGGTCGGGGCGGCGAGGGAGCGGCACGGGTCCACCGTCCGCGACCGGACCGACGGCGACCGCCGCCGGAGCCACGACCTGTGGACGACCAGGCCCGAGCCGGACCTGTGGACGGCGGGGCGTGCCACCCCACGAGGTCAGCCCGCCGGGTCGGCCCCGTCCGCCCGGTGGCTCCCGAGCACCGGGCTCACCACGACGCCGACGGTGCCGGGTCCGACGTGGGCACCCACCACGGCGCCGACCTCGCGGACGTCCAGCGTCCGGCAGCCGGCGATCCCCGCCCGCAGCCGGGTGGCGAGCTCCTGCGCGCGCGCGGGGTTGGCGAGGTGGTGCACGGTGACGTCGACCTCGGTGGTGCCGTCGGCCGCGCCGGGGACGGCGGCGACGGCGAGGTCGGCCATCCGCGCGAGCGCCTTCGCGGAGGTGCGGACCCGCTCGAGCGGCTCGACGGCACCGCCGCGCAGGTGCAGCAACGGCTTCACGGCCAGAGCGCTGCCGAGCAGGGCCTGTGCCGCGCCGATCCTGCCGCCGCGGCGCAGGTGCTCGAGGGTGTCGACGTAGAAGAACACCGCGACCCGGGCGGCGTGGTCGAGGGCGGCCGCCGCGACCTGCTCGCCGTCGAGCCCGGCGTCGGCCGCGTGCACCGCGGCCAGCGCGGTGTACCCCAGCCCCATCGCGAGCAGCCCGCTGTCGACGACGTGCACGGGAACGGGGGCGTTGCGCGCCGCCAGCCGGGCCCCGGCGCAGGTGCCGGACATCTGACCGGAGAGGTGGACCGAGACGACCTCCTCGGCGCCGGCTTCGGCCAGGCGCCGGTAGGCCGCGAGCAGCGAGGCGGGCGACGGCCGCGAGGTGGTCACCGGCGTCCAGCGGCGCAGCGCGGCGGCGAGCTCGTCCGCGCCCACCTCGGTCTCCGGGTGCGGCACGCCTCCGACGACGACGTCGAGGGGGACGACCTCGAGCCCGGCGGCCGCCGCCGCGGCGGGGTCGAGGTAGCCGGTGGAGTCGGTGACGACCCCGACCCGGCGGGTGCTGCCCGGCACGTCAGCCCCGGGACCGGGGCACGAGGAGGCGGCGCAGCACCCGCCGAGCCTACCGACGTCCGTCTGCGCCGCGGACCGCTCAGGCGGACCCGCGGACGACGAGCTCGGCGCCGAAGACGTGCGAGCGCCGGACGGCGGCGCCGTCGGCCGGCTCCGAGCCACCGGCCAGCTGCTCCAGCAGCAGCTCGACGGCCGCCTCGGCCATCGCGGTCACCGGGTTGACCACGGTCGTGAGGGCCGGCGAGACGTCCTGCGCGATCGCGAAGTCGTCGAACCCGACGACGGCGACGTCGTCCGGCACCCGGCGCCCGCAG
>CAWGTL010000018.1:0-451060 GCA_963825505.1 uncultured Actinomycetota bacterium
AAGGCCCGTCACGGCGTCCTCGTCGTCGAGAGCGCGCACGAAGTCGAGCAAGTGCCTGCAGTACCCCTGGACCTGGGCCACCGGGTGCAGCTTGGGAGGACCGCCCATGCCCGCGACATCCACCAGCACCGGGTCGTCCTCGAACAGCGCCACCTTCGACCACTGTTTCAGCTCGACGACCACGAACGACGCGCGACCCGTCCGTGGGTGCACCCCGGCGAGAACGGCGTCCATCCGTTGCGAGGACAACGGTAGGTGGTGCTCGAGGAGTACCTCCACCTCGCCGAGCCCGGCAGCGACCAGCTCGCGCGCCAGCACGGGCACGCTGCTCTCCCACGAGCGTGCCTCGGCTGCCGACACACGCCGGCCGTTGGTGAACAACATCTGTCGCATCATCGCTTCGACGAGCGAGGTCGAAGGCATGGTGGCGAGGTCGGCGGCGCTTCGCCGGATCAAGGTCACGGAATGGTCCCCAGGCAGCACGAACGTGTCGTGCGGGTGGGGGCGTATCCGTGCGTCGCAGAAGGACGCGGAAGCCCGTCGGGCCGCGCTCCGACTCTAGGTGAGGTGCGGTACCGGTGGGTCGGAATGACACACTTGCGTCGTGGATGACCTGGCCGAGTTCCAAGCAAGCGTCCGCGAGTTCGCCCGCGAGCGGGACTGGGAGCAGTTCCACGACATCCGATCCCTCGTCCTGGCCCTCACCGGCGAGGTAGGGGAGGTGGCCGAGCTGGTCCAGTGGCTGCCGCAGAGCCCAGCGGGCACCGCCCTGGACCCTGCGCTGCGCGAACGGTTGGGCGAGGAGATCGCCGACGTGCTGACCTACCTCGTACGGCTGGCCGACGTGGCGGAAATTGACGTGCTCGCTGCCGCGGAAGCGAAGCTGCGGTCGTCGCGAGAGCGCTTCCCCGCCGATGAGGTGCTCGGGCGCGCACCGACGCGACTCTGAACGGCCTGCTCGAACCTCCGGAATCCCGGGACAAGCGCCGTCGACCACGACAAGCTGTTTGGCGATGTCGATGCCACTGCCTGACGGGCTGCACGAACGCCTGGTGACCTCGGCGGTTGACGACGCCCTTGCCGACGTGCCCAACCGCTACGCGCTCGTCAAGGTCGACGCTGCCGACCAGCCGCATGTTCTGGCGAGGCACGTCTATCAGGCGGTCCGGCGGGCGCTCGAGACAACGGCGGATCCGGAGGATCGGCTCGCGCTGATCAATGATCTGCTGGACCGCGTCGACGCTGGGCCGGCGAGCGCGTGCGACCGCCCGCAGAACAGGTGACCGCCGTTTGGCCGGCCGGCGAGTTCGGCATTGGCGCCCCACCCGTCGTCCGTCCGGCCACGCCGCTGTCGGAGGCCGCGCTACTGACCAATGCGCGGGGTGAGCCCAACCTCGGTGCCGAGCTGCGCGCCGAGCTCGATACCTGCGACGAGGCGGACCTGCTGTGTGCCTTCGTCAAGTGGCACGGGCTGCGCCTGCTCGAGGCCGAGCTCACGCGACTACGCGAGCGAGGCACATCGCTGCGCGTCATCACCACCACCTACATGGGGGCTACCGAGCGTGCGGCCCTCGACCGCCTCGTTCGCGAGTTCGGCGCCGAGGTGCGGGTGCAGTACGACGATGCCCGTACCCGCCTGCACGCCAAGGCGTGGATGTTCCGGCGCCAGACGGGCTACGACACCGCCTATGTCGGCTCGTCCAACCTGTCGCGCGCTGCCTTGCTTGACGGGGTCGAGTGGAACGTGCGGCTGTCGGCCGTTGCTACGCCCACCCTCTTGGACAAGTTCCGACTCACCTTCGACAGCTACTGGTCCGACGAGTCGTTCGAGCACTACGACCCTGACCGCGATCGCGACCGGCTCGACGACGCTCTGGCCGAGGCCGGCGGGCGGACGCGAGGCGATCGCGTCACCATCTCGCTTGCCGGCCTTGAGGTCCGTCCATACCCATACCAGCAACAGATGCTTGACTCGATCGAGGCCGAGCGGGTGGTGCACGACCGGCATCGGAACCTCGTCGTCGCTGCGACAGGCACGGGCAAGACGGTGCTCGCTGCGCTCGACTACCGGCGTCTCTGCGACGGCCCGGATCGCCCTCGTCTGCTGTTCGTCGCCCATCGTCGCGAGATTCTCGAGCAGGCGCTCCGCACGTACCGCGAAGTGCTGGCCGACGCCACCTTCGGCGAGCTGTACGTCGGCGGGCTGCGGCCTGAGCGCTTCACGCACGTCTTCGCCAGCATCCAGTCGCTGGGCTCGTTCGGCGTCACGAACATCCCGCAGGACGCGTATGACGTCGTCGTGATCGATGAGTTCCACCATGCCGAAGCGAGCACGTACCGCCGGCTGCTCGACCACCTGCAACCCGAGGAGCTCCTTGGCCTCACCGCCACGCCCGAGCGGGGCGACGGCGTCGACGTCCGCGCCCTGTTCGACGGTCGGATCGCCGCGGAGCTCCGTCTGTGGGATGCACTCGGTGCAGACCTGCTGTGCCCGTTCCACTACTTCGCCGTTGCCGACAACGTGGACCTCAGGTCGGTGTCGTGGACACGCGGCCGCTACGACGAGGACGAACTGGCGAACCTCTACACGGGCAATCACGCCCGCGCCGCCATCGTGCTGACCCAGCTACGTGACAAGGTGCTCGATCCCGGCGGCATGCGCGCTCTCGGATTCTGCGTGAGCACCGACCACGCCAAGTTCATGACTCAGGTGTTCAACGACGCCGGACTCGTGGCGCGCACCGTGCTCGGAGAGACGAGCCAGGTCGATCGGGAGCAGGCACTGCGGGACCTGCGCAGTGGCGACGTGCAGATCCTCTTCACCGTCGACGTCTTCAACGAGGGGCTCGACGTGCCGGACGTCGACACCGTGCTGTTCCTCCGCCCTACAGAGAGCGCGACGATCTTCCTTCAGCAGCTCGGACGCGGCCTGCGCCGGACCCGCGACAAGGCCGTCCTCACGGTGCTGGACTTCGTCGGGCACCACCGCAAGGAATTCCGCTTCGACCTCAAGCTTCGGGCGCTGACGGGGCAGTCGCGACGTGAGCTCGAGCGGGACATCGAGCGCGGCTTCCCGTTCCTGCCGTCGGGCTGTCAGATCGTCATGGACCGACAGGCGCAGCAGGTGGTGCTCGAGAACATCCGTGGGCAGGTCGCCAACAGGTGGAAGGACCTCGTGCAGGAGCTGCGCCGCCTCCCGGACGTCAACCTGCAGGCGTACCTCGACGAGACCGGGGTGGAACTCTCAGACGTGCTGAGGCAGGGTCAGAAGTCGTGGACCCAGCTTCGGCGCGACGCCGGCCTGGTGACCACGCCACCGTCGGAACCCGAGTCAGCACTCCTCAAGCGCATGCGGGCGTTCGTCCACGTCGACGACGTGACCCGTGCCGAGGGTTACCGCCGGTTGCTGGCCTCCAGCACGTCGTACGTCGACCTTGCTCCTGCCGACCAGCGACTCGCACGCATGATGTTCTTCTCGCTTCACCCGGGTGCCGGCGGATTCGCGACGTACGACGACGGTCTGCGTCAGCTGAGGGCCGAACCACTCATCGTGGAAGAGCTGGAAGCGATCGTGGAGCTCGGTTTCGACGGTGCCCGCCACACTGTCGGGCGGCCTCGGTCGTGGCCTCGAGGACGTGCCTCTGAGATTCACGGTCACTACCAGCGGGAGGAGATCCTCGCCGCCGTCGACTATGCATCACTGACGCGGAAGCCGACGAGCGTCATGCAAGGCGTCGCGTACGTCGAGTCATCGAATGTCGACCTACTGTTCGTCACGCTGCGCAAGTCGGAAGCCGACTTCTCGCCGACCACGATGTACCGCGACTACCCAATCAACGCGACGACCTTCCACTGGGAGTCGCAATCGACAACGTCACTGTCGTCGCGAACCGGGCAGCGGTACATCAACAACCAGAGCACGGTGCTGCTGTTCGTCCGCGAGCAGCAGAAGAACGAGTTCGGCACTTCGCCGTACCTCAACTTGGGTCGGGTGCGGCACGCTTCCCACACGCGGTGAGAAGCCGATTGCGATCACGTGGGAGCTCGACGCGGCTGCCCCGAGCGAGTTCCTTCTGTCGGCAGCACTGATCGAGCACTGATGTTGACCGGCCGCTGGATATGTCTCGCTCGTGAGGCGTGAGCCGTGAGGAACGCACCGACCGCCGCAGGTGCGAATTCCGGTACGTGACCTCAAGATCATGCGGTGAATTGCCGACGTCTCACCCGACGAGGGGAGCCGCATGGTCGCGGGAGCATCGGCAGGGGAGAGCGCCGAGCTGGCGCTGCAGCGCGCCCGGGCGCTCGAGGAGCAAGCGGCGGCGCAGCGAGCGCTGGCTGGCAGGATGACGGTGGCGAACAAGACCGAGCTGCGGACGTCCCAGCTGCTGTCGAGGCTCACGCCGTTCGGGTACCTCCAGCTCACCGACCGCCGGTGGCCGGGTCGTCCAGCGCGAACGTCGACCTGGTGCTGATCGGCCCGAGCGGGGTCTACGTCGTCGACACCAAGTGCTGGGCCGACGTGTCGATCGTCCGCGACCGCATCTTCCGTGGTCAGGAGGACGTCACGCACGAGCTGGACGGTTGCGCGAGCCTCACCGACCTGACACGCGCCGACCTGGCGGAAGCAGGCTTGGCGCCGACGGAGGTCGTCGCCGTGCTCGTGCTCGCAGGCCTGCGCGGCGTCCAGGAGGACCTCAGCGGCATCAAGGTCGTCGGGGAGCACGACCTGCTGGGGTTCGTGGCGCGCCGCGGGGACCGGCTGCGCGAGACCAGGTCGACGCGGTGCTCAGTCGCTGCCTGGCGCTGTTCCCGCCGATGAGCGCTCCGTCCGCCGAGGTGCCCCGGCCGCGGACGGAGCGGTGGCGTCGCACCGACGCCGGCCGCCGAACCCGCGACACAGCAGATCGCGCTGATCGACGACACGGACCTCAAGCAGGCCCTCCTCGACGCGGCGATGGCGCAACCGATCGAGGACTGGATGACGTTCCTGCACCCGGAGCAGGCCAAGCATGTCCAGCGCTCGTTCAATGGACCTGCTCGGGTGCGCGGCGCTGCCGGGACCGGGAAGACCGTCGTCGGGCTCCATCGCGCCGCGTACCTCGCATCGACCCGGCCGGGTCGCGTGCTGTACACGAGCTTCGTCCGGACACTTCCCGTCGTGCTGCGCGAGTACTACACGCGGCTGTCGCCACAGACTCTCGACCGGGTCGACTTCGTCCCGGTGCACCGGTTCGCCATCGACCTGCTGAAGGCGCGCGGCTACAAGCCGCGCATCGACCTTCGCGGAGCCGACAAGGCCTACCGCATCGCCTGGGCCCAGGTGGGCAAGACCGGGAGCCTCAAGCGCGTCCCCCAGGAGTGGACGTACTGGAAGGACGAGATCGACGCGGTCATCAAGGGCCGTGGTCTCAGCAGGTTCGAGGACTACGCACGTCTGCACCGCGTCGGGCGCCGCTTCCCGCTGACGGTGGACCAGCGAGAGGCCGTGTGGCGGCTGTACGTCGCCTACCAGGAGCAGCTCCAGCTGCTCGGGGTCCACGACCTGAACGACGTCATGATGCATGCGGAGGCCGAGGTCCGAGCCCGCCCGCTCGAGCGGGGCTACTCGCTCGTGGTGGTCGACGAGGTGCAGGACCTGACCTGCGTCTCCGTGCGGATGCTGCACCACCTCGTCGGTGACCGACAGGACGGCCTGATGCTCATCGGGGACGGCCAGCAGTCCGTCTACCCGGGCGGGTTCACCCTGACCGAAGCCGGCGTGGACGTCCGCGGTCGCTCCACCGTGCTGCGGCACAACTACCGCAACACCGCCGAGATCCTCGCGACGGCCCAGCACGTCGTCGCCGGTGACGTCTTCTCCGACCTCGACGAGCTCGAGGAGGCGGGCCAACGCGACGTCGTCGTGATGCGGCAGGGTCCGCAGCCCGTTCGTGTCGACGCCGCGGACCTCGCGAGTCACGATGCCGCCTTCCTCCAGGCGCTCCGCGACGCGTGCTCCAAGATCGGTGTCGGCCCGGGCGATGTCGCTGTGCTCGCCTCCCGCTCGGCGGTCCTCGACCACTACGCGGGCCTGCTGCGCCGGAACGGGTTCGCGTACGTGCACCTCGAGAAGTACGACGGCAAGCCGTCGGACAAGGTGAAGCTGGGGACGTTCCACCGGGCCAAGGGACTGGAGTTCAAGCACGTGCTCCTGCCTCAGCTCAGCGACGTCCCCCGACGGGTGCGCCAGGGCGAGTCGGTGGACGACCACCGCGACCGCCTCGAGCTCGAACGGCGAACGCTCTTCGTGGGCATGACACGTGCCCGGGACGGGCTGTGGCTGGGATACCTCACGTGACGCAGTAGGTCGTCGAGGCGTGGTGGGATGGGGACATGACGACGACGCGTGAGGTGCTGGGTCGGGGACCTGTGGTGCCGGTGGTGGTCCTGGACGACGCGGAGGCTGCCGTCCCGCTGGCCCGCGCCCTCCTGCGCGGCGGGATCACGGTCGTCGAGGTCACCCTGCGCACGCGCGGCGGCCCTGGAGGGCGTGCGGAGGATCGCCGCCGACGTCCCGGAGGTGCTCGTCGGTGTCGGGACGGTCACCGACCCGAGCGCGGCTCGCCGTGCCGCCGAGGCGGGCGCCGGCTTCCTCGTGACGCCCGGGTCGACGCCGGCGGTCCTCGACGCCGCCGAGGCCACCGGCCTGCCGCTGGTTCCGGGAGCCTCGACGGTGAGCGAGGTGCTGCAGCTGCGCGAGCGGGGTCACACCGCACTGAAGTTCTTCCCCGCCGAGGCCTCGGGGGGCAGGAGCTGGCTGGCCTCGATCGGTTCGGTGCTCCCCGACGTCGTCTTCTGCCCCACCGGCGGCATCGACCCGTCGTCGGTCGCCGGCTACCTCGCGCTGGCGAACGTCGCGTGCGTGGGTGGCTCGTGGCTCACCCCGGCCGACGTGCTCGCGCGTCGCGACTGGACCGCCGTCGAGGAGCTCGCGCGGGCGGCCACCGCGCTGCGCGGCTGACCGGACCGCCCGCTGTCACCCGCCCAGGTCGCGGGTGATCGTCGCGGCCGCCTGCACCACGAGCGCCGAGAGCGGGCGCACCCGTTCGGGTTCCAGCTCGAACGCGAGCATCGACAGGCTGACGCCGCCGATGGGGGCGCCGGAGTGGTCGAGGACGACCGCGCCGATGCAACGGGTCGTGGGTTCGTTCTCCTCGTCGTCGAGGCTGTAGCCGCGATCGCGGACGACCTGGAGGTGCTGCAGCATCGTCTCGACCGAGGTGATGGTGCGCTCGGTGCGGGCGGGCATCCCCGCGCGGGCCAGCAGCGCGCGCACCTCGGCCTCCGGCAGGGCAGCGAGCAGCGCCTTGCCGATCGCGGTGCAGTGCAACGGCATCGCCAGGCCCACCCGGGAGCGCATCTGGTACGCCCGGCTGCCCTCGACCTTGTCGACGTAGACCGCCTCGTCGCCCGAGCGCACGGCCAGGTGCACCGCGTGGCCCGTCCCGTCCGAGAGCCGCTGCAGGGTCCCGTGCGCGACGCGCACCAGCGAAGCCTGCTCGGTCGCGCGCCCGGCGACGGCGATCAGGCGCGCGCCCAGGAGATAGCCTCGGCCGCCGTCCTCGCGGGCCCAGCCGACGGTGACCAGGTCCTGCAGGATCCGGTGCACCGTCGACGTGGGAAGCCCTGTGCGCCGGGCGATCCCGCTGGTCGTGTGGTCCTCGGTGAGGGCCGACACCACGGCTGCGACCTTCGCGATCGCGTTCATCGGCCGCGACGGCTCGACGAGCGCCTTGGACGCTGCGGCTCTCGTGCTGCGGGCGCCGCTCATCGGCCCAGCCAGCCGCCGTCCACCACGAGGACGTGGCCGTTCACGTACCGGGCTGCGGGCGAGGCGAGGAACACCACCGCGCCGACCAGGTCCTCGGGCTCGCCCCACCGGCCGGCGGGGATCCGCTCGCGGATCGAGCGCTCGCGCTGCGGGTCCTCGCGCAGGGCCGTGGTGTTGTCGGTGCCGATGTAGCCCGGTGCGATCGCGTTCACCGTCACGCCCGAGCCGGCCCACTCGTTCGCGAGCGCCTTGGTGAGCCCCGCGACCGCGTGCTTGCTCGCGGCGTAGGCGGGGACCCGCAGGCCGCCCTGGAACGACAGCAACGACGCGACCTGGATGATCGACCCGCCACCGCGCCGCACCATGGCCGCGCCCACGCCCTGGCTCAGCAGCCAGGTGGCGTGCAGGTTCACGTCGATCACCCGTCGCCAGTCCTCGAAGGAGGTCTCCGCGGCGTCGTCCCTCAGGATCGTGCCGGCGTTGTTCACCAGCACGTCGATCTCGTGCCTGGCCAGCACCTCCTCGAGCGTGCCGCGGACGGCGTCGAGGTCCGCGAGGTCCGCAGCGACCACGTCGGCCTCCACCTGACGGGCGCGGACCTCGGTGGCCACGTCCGAGAGCCCGTCCGCGTCGCGGCCCCACAGCACGAGGTCCGCCCCGGCGTCGGCGAGCCCGAGGGCCACGGCACGACCGATGCCCGTCCGGGCGCCGGTCACGAGTGCGGTGCGTCCGGCGAGCGAGAAGCGTTGCGCGTGAGTCGGTCCGGTCACCGGAGCTCCTGCGTCGGCACGGGATCCATGTCGGTGTACGTGAGGTTCTCGCCCGCTGTCGACCAGACGAACCGGTAGGCGCTCGTGCCCGCGCCGAAGTGCACCGACCACGGAGGGCTGATCACGGCCTGCCGGTCGGCCAGCACCACGCTGCGGGTCTGCTGCGGGGGACCGCAGACGTGCAGGACGCGTTCGTCGGCGGGCAGGTCGAAGTACAGGTAGATCTCGGTCCGACGGTCGTGCGTGTGGCACGGCAGGGTGTTCCACACGCTGCCCGGCTCGATCGTGGTGATGCCGAGCGCGAGCTCGCTGGACGCGGCACCGCCGTCGTGCACGTACTTGCGCAGCGTGCGGACGTTGGCGTGGCCCGGGTCACCGAGCTCCACCGTCTCCGCGTCGGCGCGGCGGATCAGCGTCGTGGGGTGCGGCCGGTGCGAGGGGGCGCAGGCGAGGTAGAAGTCGGCGTCGCCGGAGACCGCGACCTGCGCCGTCCCCTGGCTGACGTAGACGATGTCCTCGGCCTCCACCTCGAACACCTGGTCGTCGGCCGTGACCTCACCGGACCCGGACAGGCAGACGATCCCGACCTCGCGGCGGTCGCACAACCGGTCGGCAGCGATCTCGGGAGGAGCGGTCAGCTCGAGCCGGCCACCGCGCGGCAGGGCCCCGCCGACGAGCACCCGGTCCTGCTGCGACAGCGCCCAGGACACCGCTCCCGGCGTGAACAGGTCCTCCAGCACGAAGCGCTCGCGCAGCTCCTCGGGCGACAGGCGCGGCAGCTCCGTCGGGTGGGTGGCGAGGCGGACGTCGGTCATCGTGAGCGCTCCTTCCCGACGCGTGACGGCGCCGGAGACGGCAGGGCCCCGGCAATCGTTTCCCGTCAGACGGGATGGCTTGCCCTCAGGGCGGGACGGCATGACACTATCGCGTCAGCCCGAACCGACACCAGTGGCGCCCTCCCCGCGGCGCCCCGATCAACGGAGATCCGGATGCGTGCACGCTCACTCCTGCGAACCGGCAGCGTCGCCACGGCGGCCCTGCTCGCCCTGGCCGCCTGCGCACCGGGCGAGACGACGCCCGAGGGCGACGGCTCCGCCGCCCCGACGTCGCAGAGCCTGGACTGGGACTCGTTCGAGGGCCAGACCCTCGACTACGTCTACTTCACCGACGGGCCCGACGAGACGGTCACGCGCGAGCTGATCGCCGGCTTCGAGGAGGAGACCGGCGCCACCGTCAACCTGCAGATCGTCCCGTTCGCCGAGCTCGAGCAGACCCTGCAGGCCCGGATCAACTCCGGCAGCCCGCCCGGCGTCGCCCGCGTCGCGGCGTGGACCCCCTACGCCGACGCGCTGATCGACGTCCGCAGCTACCTCGGCGAGGACTACCCCGAGCAGTTCGTCGAGGGCCAGGCCGCCGCCGGCACCGACGCCGAGGGCCGGTTCCTCGCCGTGCCCAACGACCTGACGATGAACGGTCCCTTCGTCAACGTCGACGCCTTCGAGAAGGCGGGGGTCGAGGTGCCGACCGAGGACGACCCGTGGACCTGGGACGAGATGGTCGAGGCCGCGAGCACCGTGCAGCAGGCCAACGACATGGAGTCGGCGATCGCCATCGACAAGTCGGGGCACCGGCTCAGCACCGTCTTCAGCGAGTACGGCACCACCCTGTTCGACGAGGAGGGTGAGGCCGCCTTCGACGTCGAGGCCGGCACGGCCGCGCTGACCGAGCTCGACGCGCTGGTCGACTCCGGCGGCCTGCTCGCCGACTTCTGGCTCGAGTCCGGCAGCCGGTACGCGGGTGCCAACGAGCAGTTCCTCGCGCAGGAGGTGCCGGTGTACCTGTCGGGCAACTGGCAGGTCGGCCAGTTCGCCGAGAACGCCTCGTTCACCTGGGCAGCGGCGCCGAACGCCTGCGCCGAGCGGTGCGGCGGCTTCCCGGGCGGCAAGTACCTGGCCGCCTTCTCCGACGCCGAGAACCCCGAGCTGGCGGTCGCTTTCGTCGACTGGATGAACCGCGCCGAGCAGCAGCAGGCGATGGCCGAGGGGGCGTACTGGATCCCGACGCGCACCGACCTGGCCGACGCCGAGATCGCCTACCCCGACCGGGTCGAGGACATGGCCGTGTTCCGCGCCGAGGTCGAGCAGACCCCGCCCGACGCCTTCGCGTCGAACGCCTCGCCCGCCTTCAGCGGGGCCGCCACGGTGGTGGTCGAGCAGGTGAGCGCGATGTTCGCGGGCAACCAGGACCCGGCGGCGACGGCCGAGGCCATCCAGGCCGGCGTCGCGGAGGTCGCGGAGCAGGTCAGCCCGTGAGCGCGGTCGTCGCGCAGGAGGCGCCACCCGCACCCCGGCCCCGGCCGCGGCGGTGGCGCGCGCAGTCCTGGGCGCCGTACCTGTTCGTGCTCCCGAACATGGTGCTGTTCGGGACGTTCACGATCTACCCGGCGCTGAACGGCTTCAACCTCAGCATCTACGACTCCAGCAACGGCCGGACGTTCACCTACGCCGGTGCCGACAACTACACCGAGATCCTGTCGTCGCAGGAGTTCTGGTCGGTGGCCCGGGCCACGCTGGTGTTCGTGGTCGGCACCGTGGTGCTGACCACGACGACGGCGCTGGCCCTGGCGATCGCCCTCAACGCCCAGGGCCGGGGGAGGGGTCTGCTGCGTGCGGCCTACTTCGTGCCGTTCCTGGTCTCACCGGTGGTGGTGGGCCTGATCTGGCGGCTCGCGCTGGAGCGCCAGAACGGTCTGGTGAACACGCTGCTCGACGCGTTGGGGCTCGGCCGTCCGGGCTGGCTGCTCGAACCGGGACTGGCTCTCGGGGTCGTGATCGCGGTCGGGCTGTGGACCCAGCTGGGCTTCTACGCGCTGATCCTGCTCGCAGGGCTGCAGGGCATCGACCGCAACGTGTACGAGGCCGCCCGCATGGACGGCGCGACCTGGTGGCAGCAGGTGCGCTCGATCACGCTGCCGCTGCTCACCCCCACCACGCTCGTGGTGGTCGTCCTGTCGACGATCCACGCGTTCCAGGCGTTCGACTACATCTACACCCTCACCGGCGGCGGCCCGCTCGGGGCGACGACGCTGATCGTCCAGTACATCTACGAGTCCTCGTTCCAGTCGCCGATCCGGTTCGGGCTCGCGGCCGCCGCCGGCGTGATCCTCTTCGTGGTCGTGTTCGGGGCGACCCTGATCAACTACCTGGTCGGGCGCCGACGGGAGGCGATCTGATGGCCACCTCGACCGGCACCTCGACCGCCAGCACGACGACCGGTACCCGCGGGTGGTCCTCGACCACCGGCCGGTCGCCCAGCACCGGTGCGATCGTCCGCGGGACCGTGCTCACCGCCGGTGCGCTGGCCGTCCTGACGCCGATCGTCTGGGCGGTGCTCAGCTCGCTGAAGACGCCGGAGGAGCTCGCGCAGCGCCCACCGACGTTGTGGCCGCAGGACCTGACGATCGGCAACTACACCGAGGCGCTCACCGCGTTCGACTTCCCGAGCTACTTCCTGAACTCGGCGATCGTGACGGTGGTCGCCACCGTGCTGACGCTGGTCGTCAACTCGATGGCCGCGTACGCCTTGTCCAAGTACAACTTCCGTGGTCGCGACACGCTGTTCGTCATCACGCTGGCGACCATCATGATCCCGTTGCAGGTGATCTTCCTGCCGGTGTACCAGGTGGTCTCCTCGCTCGGGCTGGTCAACACCCTGTGGGGCATGATCATCCCGGCCGCCGCCACGCCCACGGGGGTCTTCCTGCTGCGGCAGTACATGCTGTCGCTGCCGGACGACCTGATCGAGGCGGCGCGGATCGACGGCGCCGGCGAGTTCCGCATCTTCCTGCAGATCGTGCTGCCCCTGTGCCGCCCGGCGCTGGCGGTCGTCGCGATCTTCTCGGTGATCTGGCGGTGGAACGACTTCCTCTGGCCGCTCATCGTGGCGCAGGACGAGTCCGTCTACACCCTGCCCGTGGCGCTGGCGCGGTTCTCGGCGCAGCTGGTCGTCCCGTTCAACCTGGTGCTGGCGATGTCGGTGCTGTCGATCGTCCCCGTGGTGCTGCTGTTCCTCCTGCTGCAGAAGCAGATCATCGCCGGTGTCGCCCAGACCGGCCTCAAGTGATTCCGCCAGCTCGCGCCGTCGCGCGTTCCGAGACGAAGGAGAACCCTTGGTGACCGCCCCGACGGGCCGCACCGTCCACACCCTCGACCCCGACGGGCTGGTGCGCGACTGGCTGGTCGGCCCCGCGTGGTCCACGTCGTGCGACGACCTCGACGCCGTGCTGGCGGCGGACGGGTCGCCATGGGGACCCGGCGGGCGGTGGGTGCTGACCAACGGCCCGGACGTGGCCCCGCTGAAGGCGCGGCTGTACGAGCGGCGGCCGCTGGTGGTCGACCAGGAGCTCCCCGAGCCGGTCGAGGGGGGAGCCGTTCGGTGGACCGCGCCGGGCGGGCACCGCGTCGACGAGGGCGTCTGGGAGAGAGCCCGCACCGGCCGGGACGGCCTGCTGGACTGGAGCCGGTTCTGCTACACCCCGGAGTACCGGCACGCCGTCGCGGCCACCGTGCTCGAGGTCGACCAGCCCGAGCTGCGGACGCTCGAGGTCTCGTGCACCGGCCCGTTCGCGCTCTGGGTGGGCGACGAGATCGTCCTGCGCGGTGACGATTTCGGGTACATGCAGGGCGAGGTGCGATCGGTGCGGGTGCTGCTGCCCTCCGGGACGAGCCGGGTGCTGCTGGCGACCTGGCAGGTGGCCTTCCGCGAGGTGCGGCACACGGCCTCGCTGCGCGTCCTCGGGCTCCCGGTGCGCGTCGTGGTGCCCTCGCCCGGCGCGGACGAGTACGCCGCTGCCGCAGCCGAGCAGGTGCTCGACGCCGTCGCGAGCCGGTCCTGGGCGGTGCGTGACGGCAGCGTCGCTCTCACCGGGCCGGCCGGGGTGGCGCTCGTGGTGCAGGCCGACGGCGGGCCGCCGGTCCGCGCGCGGCTCGACGACGGCAGCGCCGAGCTCTCCGTCGCCGAGCTGCAGGGACGAGCGGACTCCACGGGTTCGGACGGCCCGGCCGAGCTGGAAGGTGGCGACGCCACCGCCTCGATGCTGAGCACCGGCGAGACCCGCTTGCGCGTGCGGGTCGACGACGACCGCTGCCCGGTCGCCCGTGAGCTGCTGGTCGCGGTGCTGCCACCCCGCCGGCGCGACGTGCCGGTGGGCGGCCCGGACGACTGGCGGCGGGAGCTGCTCGAGCACGTCGCGGGGGAGCACCCGGGATCGGCGCGCGCACTGGCCCGGTTCGACCTCGACCCCGACGCCGCCGTGGTCGAGGCGGTCGACCTCGACCCGGCGCTGACGATGATCACCTCGCGCGCGGACTGCGCCGACTTCGAGGCCGTCGGGCTCATGCACCTGTGGCACCGGGTCCCCGAGCGGCAGTGGGCGCCCGGCCAGCGCGAGCGGGTGCGAGAGGCGTTGCTGGGCTTCAAGTACTGGATCGACCAGCCGGGTCTGGACGCCATGTGCTACTTCACCGAGAACCACCAGCTGGTGTGGCACACCGCCGAGCTGATCGTGGGCCGCACCTTCGCCGACGAGACGTTCACCAACACCGGGTGGACCGGACGCCGGCACGCCGACCACGCGCGGGGCATGGTGCTGGCCTGGCTCCGCCGCAAGCTCGCGGGCGGGTTCAGCGAGTTCGACTCCAACGCCTACCTCGCGATCGACTCGCTGGCGCTGGTGAGCCTGGTCGAGATGGACGACGACGACGAGGTGCGCGGGCTCGCCGAGGCGCTGCTCGACAAGGTGCTGCTGACGCTGGCGTGCAACTCCTGGCGCGGCGTGCACGGTGCCGCGCACGGCCGGTCGTACACCCCGACGCTGCGCTCCAGCCGGCTCGAGGAGACGGCGCCCATCATGTGGGCGCTCTGGGGGACAGGCGCTCTCAACGCGGCCGTGCTGCCCGCCACCGCCCTCACCACGGCGCGCGCGTACCGGGTGCCCGACCTCGTCCGCGCTGTCGCGACCGACGGGCCGCCCCACTGGGAGGGGCGCCAGGTCTACCGCGGCACCTACCGGTTGCACCACGACCTGCTCGAGCGCCCGTACGGCTCGGACCTGCGGATCTGGCGCACCCCGGACGCGATGCTGTCGTCGGTGCAGGCCTACCGGGCGGGGCTGCCCGGCCTGCAGGAGCACGTCTGGGGCGCCACCCTCGGCTCGGAGGCCCAGGTGTTCGCCACCTTCCCCGCGGCCGACAGCAACAGCCCGTCGGCGCGCCCGAACGCGTGGGCGGGACAACGGGTGCTGCCGCGCACGCACCAGCACCGCGACACCGTCCTGTCGGTCCACGGCCTGCCGGAGCGGACGCCGTCGGGGCCGGCGGGCGGCACCCGGGTCTGGTTCCCCGCAGCCCAGTTCGACCAGGTGGTGCACCACGGCGCCTGGCTCGCAGGGCGGCTCGGCGAGGGTTACGTCGCCGTCGCGGCCGAAGGCGGTCTGGTGGCGGTCCGTACCGGGGACGAGGCCGAGCAGGCCTGGTACCCGCGCGGCGACGGCCGCGCCTACGTGGCGACGGTCGGGCGGACGGCGGACGACGGCACCTTCGCGGACTTCGTGGCGGCGCTGGAGCAGCCGTCGTTCTCCGCTGATCCCGGCGGTGCGCCCCGGGTGACGTGGACGGCGCGCGACGGTCGCCTGCTCGAGCTCGGGTGGGAGGGGCCGTTCTGCGTCGACGGCCGGCCCGACGGGTTCGGCCCGTCCGGCCGGCCGGAGGACCCGCCGCACGTGGCGAACCCGGTGGTGCAGCAGGCGTTCGGTGCCGACCGGCTGGAGGCGGTCTGGGCCGGCCACCGTCTCGTCCTCGACCTGGTCGTCGGACGTCGGCTGGAACCGCCGAGCGCCCTGGACCCGGTGCCGGTCGCGACCACCACGGGAGGGAGCTCCGGTGGCCGGTGAGGACCTCGACAACGCCCGGCTCGCAGAGCCGCCGCGCGAACCCCTGGCCGTCGCCGAGCTGACCAGGGACCGGCTGGTCGCCCTCGGGGACGCGGTGGCCGCACGCACCTGGGAGATGGGTCTGCGCGAGTGGTTCTGGGGAGAGGGCGTGTGCCTGCTCGGTCTCGTGCGCCTGGCCCGGGCGGCGCGGCGACCGTTCCCGCCGGACGTGATCGGGTGGCTCGCCGAGCGGCTCGAGCGCGGCGTCCGGGTCGAGCACGTCAACCACCTGGCCCCCCTCACGGCCCTCGCCCTCGCCCTGCGCGACCAGCCCGGGCTGCGGCCCGCGCTCGAGCCACGGCTGGTCGCGCTGGTGGACTGGCTGGACCAGCCGGGCTCGGCCACCTACGACACCGACGGCACCCTCGAGCACTGGCCCGGCGGGGTCTGGGCCGACACGGTCTTCATGGCCGGTCTGCCGCTCGCCCACGCGGGTCTGCTCCTGGACGACGACCGCCTGGTCGCCACCTTCGCCCGCCAGGTCGAGCGGCACGTCGCGGTGCTGCAGGACCCCGGCACCGGGTTGTTCGTGCACGGATCGCACCGTGGCGAGGTGCTGCCCTGCCACTGGGGTCGGGCGAACGCCTGGTGCGCGCTCGCGATGGTCGAGCTGCTCGAGATGGCAGCCGATCTCGGCGCGGACGGGGTCGACCGGGTCGGCATCGGCGCGCAGGTCGAGGTCGCTCGCACGGCCCTGTCGCGCCAGCTCGCGGCGCTGGCTGCGCACCAGCCGCCGCACGGCGTCTGGAGCGTCCTGGTCGACGAGCACCCCGAGACGGCAGGCATCGTCGAGACCTCGGCGGCAGCCGGCCTCGGCGCCGCGGTGCTGCGCGCAGAGCGGTTGCTGGACCTGCCCGAGGCCGTGGTCACCGCCGGCTGGCGCGCCGTCCGCGGCGCGCTGGGCCACGTCGGTGCCGACGGCACGCTGCTGCGCACGAGCGCGGGGACGATCCTGCAGCTGGTGCCGTTCGGGTACAGCGTGGTGCGGGACGACCGGATCCAGCCGTGGGGGCAGGGCCTGGCGCTGCACGCGGTGGCGGCAGCGATCGAGGCGCTGGACGAGGGGAGGACCCCGCGGTGACCGGCAGCCCGGGGGTCGTGCTGTGCGTCGGCGAGGCGCTGGTGGCGCTCACGCCGACACGCGGCTCGCTGCGCGACGCCACCGACCTGTCGGTCTCCGCCGCCGGCGCCGAGCTGAACGTCGCGGTGCACCTGGCACGGCTGGGCCACCGGGCGCGGTTCGCGGGCCGCGTCGGGGACGACGCGTTCGGACGACGCCTGCGCGACGTCCTCGAGCGCGAGGGGGTGGACGCCGCGCCTCTCGAGGTCGACGCGGACCTGCCGACGGGGCTCTACGCCAAGGACCCCTCGACCGGTGGGACGTCGGTGCTCTACTACCGCAGCGGTTCCGCGGCGACCCGGATGGACGCGCTGCCGACGGGGGCGCTCGACGGCGTGGACCTGGTGCACCTGACGGGGATCACCCCTGCGCTGTCGCCCGCCTGCGACGCGCTGGTCGAGCAGCCTGCTCGGGCTCGACGTGCCCACGTCGTTCGACGTCAACCACCGTCCGGCGCTGTGGGACGTGGAGCGCGCGGCGCCGCGGCTGCTCGCGCTGGCGTCGCGGGCCGGCACCGTGTTCGTCGGCCTGGACGAGGCCGCGGCGCTGTGGGGTGTCCGCACGGCCGACGAGGTGCGGGACCTGCTCCCCGCGCCGGCCGAGCTCGTGGTCAAGGACGGTGCGGTGGAGGCGATCGCGTTCACGACCGCCGGGGTGGACGTCGTTCCGGCGCTGCAGGTCGAGGTGGTGGAGGCGGTCGGCGCCGGTGACGCGTTCGCCGCGGCCTACCTGGCGACCCGCCGGCGAGGCGGGACGCCGCAGGACGCGCTGGCCCAGGGCCACGTCCTGGCGGCGCAGGTGCTCGGTTCGCACAGCGACCACGGCGCACCGTCGCACGCCGCGAGCCGTGTTGCCCGTCACCGCTGACGTGGAGCACCGGACCGCAGGCGGTCAGCCCGACGTGCGGCCCAGCGGGTCGCGTCCGATGAACGCGAGCATCCTCGTCTGGGCGTCGGCGTCGTCCGGCACCTCGACCTTCGGGCCGTACTGGCCGCTCGTGCGGAGCACCTCGTCGATGGGGACCATCCCCTCGTACAGCTGCTCGCACAGGTCGGCGTCGAGCGTCTCGTCCTGACCGGTGGCGCGCGCCAGGTCCCACGAGTGCATGAACACGTCGGCGGTGTAGAAGCGCGAGACCGCCTCTCCCACAGGCAACGTGCCGATGTGCCGGTTGGTGAACTCGCGCTCGGCCACCTCGGGGTCGTCGAGCACCGCCTGGATCGCGTCGGCCTTCGTCGTCCACGCGCCGACCGGGTCCTCGTCCACGGACGGGCCCGCCGGTAGCGTCAGACCCGAACCACCCTCCAGGAAGCCCGGGAACCACTCCACCAGGTGCCGGACGACGTCGCGCGCGGTCCAGCCGTCGACGGGGGCCGGGGCGTCCCAGTCGGTGGCGCCGCGCACCAAGGCGGTGAAGTGGCCGGCGACGGCGCGGTGGTAGGCGGCGGGGGTGCTCTGGTCGATCATGTGACCTCCTCGTGGGGGACGAGCGTCACCCATCCAACCGTCCGCGGACGCGGAGCTCATCGGTGCGGGCGCGGTCGACGTCCGAGACCGCGCGTCCGGAACGCGAGCGCCGAACCCACCGCGTGACCTCCCGCGTGCTGGCTCGTTGTGATCTGCATCTCGCCCGCGACGACGCGGGCGTCGGCACCGAGAGGCGACCCGTGCAGCTGACATCTGCGACCACACCTCCCGCCGTGCGGCCCACAGGTCGCCCCCGACGCGCCCGGACGGCGCTGGCGGTCGCTGTCGCGGCCGCGTTCGCCCTGCCCGCGGCGGTCCCCGCGCAGGCGGCCCCCGCGTCCACGTCCTCGCTGGCGATCACCGAGGTCGACGGCCTGGCCGTCGAGAACGGTGCCGTCCGCGGCCAGCTCCGCGGCGACGTACCGGTGAGCGGCACGGCGAGCCGCGGCACGCCCGCCGAGCCGCAGCCCCCAGCACCGTCCCCGCTGGTCGCCGACGCCGGTGACAGCGCCTTCGTCGCCGGCGGCGAGCGTGCCGCCCTGCTCGGCGCCGGCTTCGGCGGCACCGAGCCGTACACCTTCGCCTGGACGACCGCGGCCGGCACCCTCGAGGGGTCCGACGCGCCGACCGCCGCCCTCCTCACCGACGGGCTGGAGCCCGGCACGTACGAGGTCCGGCTCACGGTGACCGACGTCGCCGGCGAGGTCGCCCGCGACAGCGTCCGCGTCGTCGTGTTCGAGGAGAGCGAGCAGGTGATCCTGGAGGAGTCGAAGGTCGACGCGACGCCAGGAGTCACGGGCGTCGGCGCGCCGGTCGACTTCGCCGTCGACGTGCCCGCGGGTGTCGCGTCCCTCGTCGTCGACCTCACCTGGGCCGTGCCGGCCAACGACTACGACCTGGTCGTCCTCGACCCGTCCGGCGCCGAGAGAGCCTCGTCGGGCAACGCCCCGCCGGACTTCGAGCAGACGGGCGTGGCCTCGCCGGAGCCCGGTCCCTGGATCGTGCGGGCGAACAAGTACGCGACGTTCACCGACACCGTCACCGCGAAGGTCACCGCCCGCACCACGGGCACCGACCCGCGTCCCGTCGTCTCCGCGGGCGGGCCGTACAGCGTCGTCACCGGCGAGCCGGTGCGTCTCGACGGCACCGTGACCGGCGGCACGGCCCCGGTCTCGGTCGGCTGGGACACCGACCAGGACGGCCGCGCCGACGCCGAGGGCGCCGACGCGGCGCTGACCCTCCCGCAGGGCCGTCACCTGGTGACGATCAAGGCCACCGACGCGGCGGGCCTCGAGCGCCGCCAGACCACCTCGGTGCTGGTGGCCGACCCGGCCCGCCTCGCGCAGGAGACCACCGCCGTCACCGTCGTCGGCGTCGCCGACTCCGGCATCAACCCGTACCACCTGGAGTTCAGTGCCCAGACCTACCCCGACCCGGACGTCCTGGCCCTGACCGAGCACTTCACCCGGCACCCGTCCGAGTACATCCCGGGCTACCCGGCCGACGCCCCGTCGCTCGACATCACCCTCGGCGAGGGGTACTTCCCCGAGCAGGACGCCGCGATCTGGAACGGCAACGACACCGTCGAACCGGGCCGCATGTACTGGATCCCCGGCACGAAGATCGTCGGTGCCGTCGACGCGGGCGGCTCGACCGGCGTGACGTCCGGCGACGACCTGCACCCGATCCTGGACGACAACGGCCACGGCACCGGCTCGGCGTCGGTGTCGACGGGCAACCGCTACGGCTACTGCCCGACCTGCCTGCTCGTGGTCGTCGAGGCCCTCGACGAGTCCGTCGTCGCGGCGCTGCCGTGGGTCGACATCTCCTCGAACAGCTTCGGCTACGTCGGTGGCGTGCCGCTGGGCCTCGTCGGCGACCCCGCCGCCACCAAGGCCGCCGCCGAGCGGGGCCAGACCACGCTGTTCGCCGCCGGCAACGGCGTCGGCAACGCCTTCGACGTCCCCGTCAGCACCTACGGCTCGGACCAGACCGGTCCGGACTGGAACGTCACCGTCGGCGCCCTGCGCCGCGACAACCAGCGCGCGATCGTCGGCGACGGC
The DNA here is from genome assembly GCA_963825505.1 of uncultured Actinomycetota bacterium. GTDB lineage: Bacteria > Actinomycetota > Actinomycetes > Actinomycetales > CAWJMD01 > JBBQSN01. The sequence continues at coordinate 20,219 of CAWGTL010000018.1, forward strand.
ATCCCCGTGCACGTCTCGTCGTGGGGCGACGGCAACCTGCCGTCGGCGTGCCGCACCGGCGAGGTCGGCCAGTGCGCCTTCGGCGGCACGTCGGCCGCGACGCCGTACACCGCGGGCGTCTTCGGCACCGTCCTGACGAAGGTGCGCGAGGCCGTCGGTGACGGCCGGGCCGGGCAGAAGGCTGCCCAGGTCGTCGCGAAGGGCCTGCCCGTCGACGCGTCGACCTACCTCGCCGACGGTGCCCTGACCCGGGCCGAGCTGCGCGAAGCCGTCCTGAAGACGGCGCAGCCGCTCAACACCGACAACGAGGCGTCGCCGTTCCCGTACCCGGTCACCGCCCCGTACACCGGCGACACCAACGTGCTGTTCGAGGGGTACGGAGCCGCCACCCCGAGCAGCGCGGCGCGGGCCGTCGACGTGCTGCTCGGCGACGCGCAGATGCCGGAGCGGCCGTTCGAGGACGACTTCTTCGCCCTCGACCGCTCGATCCGCGACAGCCTCTACGGCGGGTACGACCGCGACGGTGACGGCGACACCGACACCGAGGCGCCCGAGAACGCGCTGCCGCTCGGTGCGCTCGACCTGGCCACCCTCGACGGCGGCCTCGAGGCGCTGCGGCTGGCGGCCGAGGCGGACTCGCCGCAGCCGGCGGTCACCGCGCCCTCGTCCGGGCAGGCCACCAGCCTGTACCTGCACCGCCGGTTCGCCGGCGAGCCGGGCTCGCCGCAGGGGTGCAGCACCACGACGAACGAGCAGTACCTGAGCTTCCAGAACACGGCCGGCGACCTGGAGCCGTGCTTCGAGAGCCGGGTCACCAGCGTCGTCGCCGGGTTCCGCCCGCTCGGGATCTTCCCGTCCGAGGACGAGCTCACCTCGCCCCTCGGCACCGGCTCCTCGGTGTTCGCCGAGCTGTACCTGGCGGCCGAGACGCCGTCGCTGATCCGCCCCACCGCCGTCCTGATGGCCGGCGACCGGGTGATCGGCCGCGGCGAGGGCTCGTTCGCCCCCGTCGCCGGGTCCGGCCCTGGCGGGGCGGCGTGCGCGACGCTCGGTGGCGCGTGCTGGACGAAGTACGTCATCGCGTTCGACACCACCCGGCCCGCCTTCGTCGGCGAGCAGGTGACGGTGCAGGTGGAGATGGTGGGCGCCCGCTCCTGGGCCTTCGGCCTCGAGGGCTCGCACGCCTCGCGGGTCACCGTCGTCGCGGCGCAGCCCGGCGAGTCCGACGGCCTGTCGGCGACCATCACCGAGCCGGCCGACGGCGGCACGGTGACCGAAGGCGACGACGTGGTGGCGGGCGGGTCGTACTCGTTCCCCGACCGCGGCACCGACCCCACCGGCGCGGGGGACCACCCCACCACCCAGCGGGTCGAGGTCAGCCTCGACGACGACTCCTTCGCCTCGACCCGGGAGGCCACGATGGACGAGGAGTCGGGCACGTGGTCGCTGCCGCTCGGCGAGCTGACGGTGGGCGAGCACACCGTGCACGTGCGTGCGACCGAGGACGGCACGTCGTCCGACGTCGTCAGCTCGACCTTCACCGTCGAGCCCTTCGCGCAGGTGCAGTGGCAGGTGGTCGACCGGAACTCCCCGACCACCGCCGACGCCTGGCGGCCGGCGTCCGGGCTGGAGTCGTGGTCGTTCGAGTTCGACACCCTCGACCACGGTGCCGGCCCGCACACGATCGTCACCCGCCTGGTGCAGGACGGCGTCCCGACCCTGCGCGAGACGGTGCGGGCGCGGTTCCGCTGACGCGGACGGGATCGAGCCACGTGCGCGATCCGCTGGGATGGAACGAGGACCGCCGAACCGAGGAGGACCCTGTGACCGTGCCCCGTTTCCAGGACCTGCCGCTCGCCGACGAGGACCGCGCCTGGGACGGCGATGCCGCCGAGTCCCGCGTCCGCGCATGGGCAGGCGCCGAGGACGAGCCGAACGCCAAGTACCGCGACGCGCACGTCTGGTACGACAGCGACGCCGCCGAGAACTTCGGCTCCTACAAGCTGCTCATCGCCGACGTCATCGACGGGCACCTCACGGCCGTGCCGCGCGGAGTGATGGCAGCAGGCGCGGTGATGCAGGGGTCGCGCGGCGGGGTCGACCTGCCGGAGGACGACGTCGACCGCGTCAAGGGCCACCTGGCGCGCTACTACGAGAAGATGGACCGGACGCCGCCCTGGCAGGACTGACGCCTTCCGCGCCGCCGGTCGAGGTGGTGGGATGACTCCATGACCGACGAGACGACCGACGAGACGACCGACGGCACGACGGAGTCCCGGATCGCGCAGGCGTCCCGCGAGGTGAACGCCCCGGCCGCCACCATCTTCGAGCTGATCGCCGACCCGAGCCGGCAGCCGGAGTGGGACGGCAACGACAACCTCACCCGGGCCGAGGCCGGGCAGCGGGTGCGCGCGGTCGGCGACGTCTTCTCGATGACCACGACGAAGGGCAACGTGCGCGACAACCACGTCGTCGAGCTCGTCGAGGGGGAGCTGATCGCCTGGAAGCCGGCCGAGCAGGGCGGGCCGCCGATCGGCCACCTCTGGCGGTGGGAGCTCGCGCCCGGCGACGGCGGCGGCACGCTCGTCACGCACACCTACGACTGGACCGAGCTGCACGACGAGAAGCGCCTCGGCCGGGCTCGCGCCACGACGAGCGAGCGCCTCGCCGCCTCGGTGGACCGCCTGGCCGAGCTGGCCGAGCGGACGGGCCGTACGTGATCCGAGGCGTCAGCGCGCCAGGAGCGTCCCCGAACCGTCCTCGGCGAGCACCCCTCGGCTGACGGCGAGCACCAGCGCCGCCTCCACCCGCGTCCGGATGGCGGGCGTGAGCCGCTTGCCGCCGAACACCGCCACCGACTCCTTCAGCAGCTCCTCGCGCGACATCCCCATGCCGGCGCGGCAGAGCCCGACCATCGCGTTGCCGATCTCCTCCAGGCTGACGTCGTCGAGCGGACGCGCCTCGCCGTCGGGCTGCCGGAAGCCGGTCCACCCCCCGCGGGGACGGGTCGGCGGCCAGTAGAAGCCGTTCTCGTCGCGCACCGACGTCGGCAGGCAGGCCCGGATCGCCTCCGCCCGGCCCGCTGACACGCGCGCGAGGTCGAACGCCGAGGCCACCAGCTTGACCAGCCGCGCCTCGAGCACCGGGCCCTCGGCGTCGATCACCTGGGTGGCGACGTCCCACACCCGCCGGCCGGCCGCCGGGGACGGCAGGGCGTCGAGGGTGTGCCGCGACCTGACCTGCTCCGGCGTCCACGCGACGAACGGCTCCGCGCCCGGCAGAGCGGCACCCGTCCCGCTCGCACCCACCACCGCGCCGCCGGGGTCGGCGTCACTCGCCACCGGACCGGCCTTGGCCGTCGGCAGGCTCTCGACGTGCACGTCCGGCAGGTCGCCGGTGTCGCGTCCCGTCCGCACCGCCTCGACCCGCGCCACCAGCTCGGCGACCACGGCGTCGGGGTCGCGCAGCCAGGCGGGCAGCCAGACCCGCTCCACGGCGGGCCATCCCAGCATCCGCGACAGCACCTCGACCGGCAGGCCGTCCCGGTCGCCGACGGTGCGTCGACGGGCCCAGCCGGGTCCGTCGAGCAGGACGGCCACCAGCGGACGCCCGGGCTCGTCCGGGGACGCGAGGGTGAGCTCGATCCGGAAGTCCGACAGCCCGACGTCGGTGCGCACGACGAGCCCGGCATCCCGCAGCCGGGCGGCCACCTCGTCGCGGTGCCGGTCGGTCACCGGCGCCGAGCCGATCCGGCCGCCGTCGTCGCCCGCGGAGGCGCCGGCGGCGAGGTCGAGGTAGGCCCGCAGGTGCTTCACGCCGACGGACGTCGTCTCCTCGGCGCGGAGCTGGCCGGGGTCGAACGAGGAGAAGACCACGACCTGGCGACGGGCGCGGGTGACGGCGACGTTGAGCCGCCGCTCGCCACCGACCAGGTTGAGCGGGCCGAAGTTCAGCGGCAGCACGCCCTTGTCGTTCACCGAGAACGCCGTGGAGAACAGGATCGTGTCGCGCTCGTCGCCCTGGACGTTCTCCAGGTTCTTGACGAACAGCCCGTCCGGGTCGTCGAGCGCCTCCACCAGCCGGTCGTCGCCGGCGTCGCGCAGGAGCGACTCCACCAGCAGCCGCTGCGGGGCGTTGAAGGTGACGACGCCGATCGACGGCGCGACGTCGGGGGAGGCCTCGAACCTGCGCCGGATCTCCGCGACCAGCGCCTGCGCCTCCACCGGGTTGGTGCGCCGGTCCTTGCCGGTGCCCGAGCGCAGGAACGTGCCGTCGACGCGGACCAGCGAGATGCCGAAACCCGTTGTGTCGCGGACGACGCCGGACCTCGGAGCAGGGAAGGACGCCAGCCGGTCCTCGTAGTAGTGCCGGTTGCTGAACGCGATCAGGGTCTCGTCCTGGCTCCGGTAGTGCCACGACAGCCAGTGCCGCGGCACCCGCGCCTGCACGCACTCGGTGAGGATGCTCTCCTCGTCCTCGACGGCCAGCAGGGAGGCGTCGAAGGCCGTCTCGTCCTCGGCGCTGGGCGAGGCGCTGTCGTGGGCCGTCCACGACGGGTCGAGCAGGGACTCACCGGTCACCTCGGCGAACGACGTCGGCGGCATCTGCTTGCTGTCGCCCACCACGACGACCGCGCGGGCACGGCCCATCGCTCCGACCGCCTCGGCCACCCGGATCTGGGACGCCTCGTCGAACACCACCAGGTCGAACAGGCCGGCCCGCGCGGGGAAGAAGCGGGACAGCGAGTCCGGGCTCACCAGCACGCACGGCATCACCTGCGTGATGAGGTCGCCGTACTGCTGCATCAGCGCCCGCACGCCGAGACCGCCACGCTGGCGCCCCAGCTCGCGCTGCAGCGCACCCACCCGGCCGGTGCCGGTGTCGGACCGGAAGGGTCGCGCCCGCACCACCTGCCGCGGCAGGTCGGACACCATCAGGTCGCGTACGGCCGTGGCCGACGTGAGGAACCGCGCGATCGTCCGCTCGTGCGTCAGCGGGTCGAACCCGTCGAGCCCGCTGTCTGCGGCCCGTTCGACGGCCGAGGCCGCGGCGACGCCGCGGTCGAGCGCCTGCACCGCCTCGTCGGCCGGCACCCGGCCGTCGCGCAGCTCGAACCGCGCCTCGCCGAGGTCGGCGCGCAGCGGATCGAGGGCCTGCGAGAAGGCGGCCCACCGGCGGAGCCCGAGCAGCTGGGGGTCGTCGAGGTCGCGCGCGTCGCGGCCGGTCTCCCAGGCGTCCACGAGCGAACCGTCGGCCCAGTGCGCCACGTCGTCGGGGTGGGCGTCGGTGGCGGCGAACAGCTCCTCGACCAGGTGCAGGGTGCGACCGCCCCACTCCCACGACCGCGCCCGCGTCGAGCCAGGCGCGTCGCAGGCCGGCGGCCGGGTGCTCGGGCGCGATCGCGCGACCACCCTCGTCCGCCAGGCGCACCGCGCGGTCCAGCTCGTCGAGGGCATCCGGTGCGTACGCGTTCCAGGTGTGCCCGACGCGGATGCCCGCCAGCGCCTGCACCCGTGCACGCAACGCCTCGTTCGTCTCCCGCAAGCGGCACCAGCGCCGAGAGCAGGTCGGGCAGGGTGCGCAGATCGACGTCGGTGCCACCGCGCACCACCGGTTCGACGTGGACGAACACCCTGCGCAGCCGGCCCTTGCGGCCGAGGAAGAACGACGACGCCGCGTCGCGGGCCCGGGCGACCAGCTCCGGCAGCTGGTGCACCGAGAGCACCGTCGGGAGGAACGCCACGAGTGCAGGCTGCGGTGTCGCCGCCAGGGCTCGCACCTCGGCCAGCAGGGAGTCGGCCTCCGCGCGCCACGCTCCCGACCGGGTTCGGTCGAGCTCGTCGGTGCGCAGTCCGAGCCCGCCGAGTCGTCCGAGCACGTCGAGCTCGTGCGCCGACCCCGCCGTCCGCACCACCTCGGCGTCCGCACCGGTCTGGGGGAGCTGCTGCACGAGCCCGTGCAGCGCCAGGGCGGCGGCTCGCGCCCGGGCGACGTCGACCTGAGCCCCGGCGAAGCCCCATGGGTGCGCCGCACGCGGGCGAGCGGGGTCGGCGACGTCGGGGAGGGTGCGCAGCAGGTCTCGCACCGACGTCAGGTCCCCGGCCGCGGCCAGCAGGGACCGCGGCACGGTCAGTGACGGTCCCTCGCCCGAGGCCAGGAGCGCGTCGCGCGCCGAGTAGAGCGACAGCCCGGCGGCGTTGGGGGAGTGGAGCCGGTGGGCGTACCGCTCGAGGGTGCGGCGCGAGGCGCGCAGCTCCTCCTGCCGGGCGTGCAGACCCTGCTCGTCGACGCAGAGGGCTGTGCTCGAGCGCCTGGCGCACCTGCGCGCGCACGGTCGCGGGCCGAGATCCCTTGTCGTGCAGGTCGAGCGAGAACGGACCCATCCCGACGGCGTCGAGCCGCTTCTGCACGACGTCGAGCGCGGCACGCTTCTCGGCGACGAAGAGCACGCGGCGGCCCTCAGCCACGGCGCGGCTCAGCAGGTTGGTGATCGTCTGCGACTTGCCCGTCCCCGGCGGCCCCTCCAGCACGAACGACCGGCCGCGGACGGCGTCGTGCACCGCCGCGAGCTGCGACGCGTCGGCGGGCACCGGGCACGCGCCCGCCAGCTCGTCGAGGTCGACCGGGGTGTCGTCGCCGGCCGCCGCGTCGGCGAACGGCTCGGTCGGCGTCCGGACGAGGTGCTGCACCAAGGCGTTCTCGCAGAACGACTCCCAGTGCTCGTCGAGGTCCTTCCAGAGCCGGAACTTGGCGAACTGGAGGATCGCGACGTGCGCGGTGTCCTCCACCCGCCACGGCCGCCCGGCCTCGGCCACCGCGATCCGCAGCGTCCGCAGCGCCGCCTCGAGGTCGAGGTCCGCGTCGTCGGCCCAGAGGTCCGGCACGTCGACGCCCGCCTGACGCAGCTTCTCCAGCAGGCAGTAGTTCGGCGCGGCCGTGCCGGTCTCGTCGACCTCGATCCGGTAGGTGCGCTGCCGTGCCCGCGTCACCAGGTGCACGGGGACGAGCACCACCGGGCTCCGCAGCGGCCGTCCGTCCCAGTCCCACACCAGCGACCCGAGCGCGAGGTACAGGTTGTTGGCGCCGGTCTCCTCCTGCACGGTGCGCGCGCGGTGGGCGAGCGCGCGCAACCGGGTGGGGTAGGCGGCGGACGTGACGTCGGTCCACACGGTCTCGCGCTCGTCGAGGGTCTGGGCCAGCAGGTCCGGCGGCAGGTCCTTGGCGTTCGTGACGCCGCGGGCGACGTGCACCTCGTCGACCAGGTCCGACGGGTACAGGTGCAGCGGCCGGCGGCCTGGCCTGGACCGGCGGCAGGTGGCCGAACCGGCCCGGCGGGACGAGCAGCGACACCGCGGACCGGTCGGCGAAGTTGATCAGCCGGTTGCGCAGGCTGAGGTCGAGCAGGGCGTTCTTCCACCGCGCCACGCGCGGCGGCACCGGCGTGGTGGCCGTGCGGTCGCGCGGCTGGTCGTCGTCGGTGGAGCGCGGCGCGGTGCTGTGCGTGGCCGCCTGGTAGGTGACGACCTGCACGTCGCCGGACGGCGTGCGGGCGCGGGCCGGCAGCGGGAGCACGTCGTTGCGCCGGGCCGTCCACACGTCGATCACGCCGAGGACCTCGTCGAGGTCGCCGACCAGCCAGCGCGAGTACGCCGAGCGGTGCGCGGCGTCGACGTCGTGCGTCGGGTCGGCGGAGGTCAGCATCGTGGTCTCGACCAGCCGGATCGCGCCGAGGTCGATCAGGTTGACCACGGGCGAGGCGTCGGTGAGGACGATGTTGGCCAGCGAGGTCTCCTCGCGCCAGTAGCCGAGGAAGGCGTGCCCCTGCACCATCCAGACCAGCGGCCGGATGCCGCCCTGCTCCAGCACGGCCGCCAGAGTCAGCGTCGTGTCGAGGCAGGTGCCCACCCGCTCGTCCAGCACCTGGGTCGGCGTGCGCACCCGCTGCCCCACGTCGCCCCAGCTCGCCGGTGGCTCCGCGTAGCGGATCGTGCGGGCGCGGGCGGCGTCGAACACGGCCCGCACGACGTCGTCGACGCGCTCGGGCCCGGCCTGGTAGCCCTGCAGCGACGCGGAGCCGGTGCGTTCCCGAAGCAGTCCGGCCGCCTCGTCCAGCAGAGGCCCGACGGCCGGGTCGTGCGGCATGACGAACGCGGCGAGCATCTCCATCGACAGCTCGGGCGGGACGGCGAGCCACTGCCGCGCCGCGAGCACGCGGACGTCGGCCGAGGCGGTCGCCAGCACCTCCTCGCCCAGCCGCAGGGTCGCGGTGACGCGTCCGGGGCGCTGCTCCTCGACCTGGAGCATCTGACCGGGGTCGAGCGTCAGCCGGACGTCGGCCACGACGGTGCGGTCGCCGGCCGCGAGGTCGACCACGTGCGTGCAGGTGGCCGACAGCACGCCCTCGGCGTCGACGACCGCGAGCTCCAGCACGGCGCCCTCGGCGTCGCGGTCGGCCGTGACGACCAGCTCGTCGACCACCGGGATGCGGTTGTGCGCCATCGCGTACGACACGACCGGCAGGCAGGTGAGGGTGATCGTGGTCGGTCCTGCGGTGGTCGGTGCTGCGCTGGTCGGTGCTGCGGTGGTCGCTGGGGTCCCCGTGGTCACCGGCACGACGGTAGAGGACCGGTCGGACGCGAGGACGCCGAACCGCGGCGGCCTGCCGCGCAGACGTCGCGGACGGCGTCGGAGATGTCTGTCTCAGCGGTCGGCAGGCGCAAGCGCCGGCGCCGCTCCCGCGTCGGCTCCCATGAAGGTGCACCACCCTGATGGCGTCACGAGCACGAGCTCGCCCTGGAACACGCGCACGAAGTAGTTGGCGTAGCGCCAGGCACCGAGCACCGCGAAATGGGTCACACCTCAATGACCGCACCGGCAACGAGAGGCTTACGACGGCGGCGCGACGTCCGATCGATCTCCTGCTCGCTCCGACGGCGGTTCGCGGTCGAGGAGGAGATCGATCGGACGTCGCGCCGCCGTCGCCGTAAGCCTCTCGTTGCCGGTGCGGTCATCGAGGTGTGACCCATCTCGCGACGTGACGATCCGCAACAATCACGTGTACGAGTGGCTCAACGCTTGCCATCGAACACATGTTCGATTAAACTGCCATGATGACCGCGGCACTGGAGCTCGCTCGACCCAGAGATGGGCTCGTCGCAGCACCCGGTGCTGGCCGGTGCCGCGCAGGTGCACGCGCTGCTGGATGCGGTGCTCGGTTCTGCGGCGTCGGCGGTTCCGCTGGGTGCGGGGGAGCACGAGGTCGCGGTCACGGAGTGGTCGCGGGCGTTGAGCCGGGTCGAGGCGCTGCGGTTGCGGCTGATGGCTTCTCCCGCAGCGGTCGAGGCTGCTGCGGCGCAGGGGATGACCGGGGCTGATGCGTGGCTGGCGGCGCGCACGCGGGGTGACCGGGCGAGGGCGGCCGGGACGGTGCGCCTGGCGGGGGCGTTGGCGGGTGGGTTCGCGGCCACGGGTGCGGCGTTGGAGGCCGGGGTGGTCTCGCCCGAGCACGCGCAGGTGATCGTCCGCGCGGCCGAGCAGCTGCCGGACGGGCTGGGCGAGGCCGAGCGGGCCGAGGTCGAGCGGTCGCTGGTGGAGCAGGCCACCCGGCTCGACCCGGCCGGGTCTGCGCAAGGCCGCCCGACGGGCGCTGGCCGCGGTCGAGGACGACCAGGCGGTGGTCGATGCGCACGAGGACGGCGTGCTGACCGCAGAGGAGGACGCGTCGCTCGAGACAGGTCGCGGCTGACGCTGCACGACAACGCCGACGGCACCGTCAGCGGCACTTCACCGTGCCGAGCCTGGCCGGGTCGATCCTGCGCAAGGTGATCGACCAGCTGACCGCACCGCGACGAGGACGGGTCGGAGCGAGCTCGAGCGCAGGCCGGTCCGACCGGCAGGTTGCTCGACCGGGCCCAGCGGGCGGGGCAGGCGTTCACCGAGCTGCTCGAGCACCTGCCCACCGACCGGCTGCACGGCAAGGTCGCGGCCACGGTCGTGGTCACGATCGCGCAGGAGAAGCTGCTCGGGGCCCTCGGCGCGGCAGGTGTCGACACCGGCGACTGCGCTCAGCGCCGGTCACGCCAGGCGGCTGGCCTGCGGTGCGGGGCTGCTGCCGGCCGTCCTGGGTGGTGCCTCGCAGGTCCTGGACGCCGGCCGCACCCAGCGGCTGTTCACCGAGACCCAGCGGACCGTGCTGGCCACCCAGCACACCTCCTGCGCCGCCGACGGCTGCGACCGACCGTTCGCCTGGTGCGAGCTGCACCACAAGCGACCCTGGGCGCACGGGCGGGCGCACCGACCTGGCCGACGCCGTCCCGCTGTGCTGGTTCCACCACCGACGCATCCACGACCGCGGGTACACCCACACCTACCGAGCCGACGGCGCCGTCACCTTCCGGCTCCGGCGGTGAGCGACGGGTGAAACGCGCTGGAGAACTTGTCCGAGCTGTTGGTCCGGGTCGAGCGCGGTGAGGAGGTCGTCATCGCCAGGTCCGGCCGGCCGGTCGCACGGCTCACACCCGTCGTTGCCGTGCCTGATCGGCAGTTCGGGACGATGCGGATCGACGTCCCGGCGGACTTCGACCACCCGCTGTCCGACGACGAGCTGCGGGCGTGGGAGGACGCGGGGGCGTGAGGTACCTGCTCGACACACACGTCCTGCTGTGGCTCCTGGGGTCTCCCGATCGCGTGCCCGCCGTGGTGGTGTCGACCGTGGCTGCGCGCGAGCACGACCTCCTGGTGTCCGCGGTCTCGGCCATGGAGGTGGCCACCAAGACCAGGCTCGGCCGGTTGCCGCAAGGACGTCCTCTCGTCGACGCCTGGGACGCCAGGCTCCGCGAGATCGACGCCGAACAGCTGCCGCTCAACCCCGCGCACGCCGTGCTCGCCGGATCGATGAGCTGGGAGCACCGCGACCCGTTCGACCGGATGCTCGTGGCTCAGGCGACGATCGAGAACCTGGTCCTGGTCACCGTGGACGAGCAGCTCGCGTCGCTCCCCGGGCTACGCGTCCTCACGTGGTGAGCGACGCGAGCGCCGACTCCACGTGCGCCCAGCCGATCCGCTCCTGCTCCAGGCGCACGGCCGGTGCGAACACGTCCTCGACGAGGTCCTTGTACAGGTCGGCCTCGGCGGTGGTGAGGTGCTCGAGCCGCGCTTGGGTGGGGGAGGGCTCGAGACCCCACCGGTCGCGGTGGAGCAGCAGCGTGTCGCGATCCATCAGCAACGACCGCACCTGCGGCAGCCACGCGCGCAGCCGGCTGAGGATGGCGAACCCGTGCGTGTCCAGGTCGCCCCAGTACCGAACGTCGCACCCCGCGAGCCAGGGCACGCGCCCGAGAGCGGCCACGGTGTACCCGCTGCCGAACACCACCAGCTCGCCGGCGCCGACGGGCACCGAGAGGTAGGTGACCTCGTTCTCGACGACGAGCACCCGGTCGGGGCGGGCCGCCAGGCCGGCCAGCTCGTCGACCCGGAGCCCCAGCTCGGTCAGGCCCGCGGGCGAGGGCAGGGCGCCTTCCCCGATCCGCAGCCGCACCAGCGGCTCCGGCATCGCGAAGCCGTACCGCAGAGCGAACTCCCGGCCGCGGGAGAAGCGCTGGTCCACACGCTCGGAGGCGAGCACGGCCTCCAAGAGGTCGGCGAGCAGGGCACGGTGCTGCTCGACGAACTTGGTGTCGACCGAGACGGCGTCGATCTGGCGCAGGTACGCGCCGCTCCCTGCGTTCTCTTGCAGCCACGTGAGCGCGAGGAGGAGCCTGGTCCACTCGCGTGACCAGGTCACAGCCTGCACGGGGTGCTCGACCACCCAGCGGCGCAGGTCGGGCCGAACCTGTTCGGTCGTGGACAGGACACCGTCGAAGGCCGTGACCTCCGACGCCACCCTGAGCAGGCGCCAGGCTTCGTCGAAGCTGGAGACGACGGCACGCGCCGGCACCTCGTTGCGTCCGAGGATCTGCCCGCCGAGGGTGCGGGTGGTCAGTGAGTAGGCTTGACCACCAGCACGTCTCGTGCCGTGCACGAGCTCCTCCGTCCAACGCCGGACCCGCGCGAGGTCCTCGACCGCCTCACTCGCCGACGGACCGCGCAACGGGATCTCGATCGTGCTGAACTCTTCACCATCCGCGTAGGCCCGGAGCAGATCTCCGGTCTCCCAGTGCCGACGGACCGCGTTCTCGATCGTCAGCGGAGTCGACCACTGCGATCTGCTCACGGACCGACGCTCGCGCGGAGGGTCAGCCACGGGACTTCGCCTGCTGCTCGGCGTGGGCCTCGATCGTCAGCGGAGTCGGTGTAGTGCTCGTGAGCACGAGCGGCGCGCTGGACGCCCGCAGCAGACACCGTGCCGCGTTGTGCCGACGCAGGTAGCTGACGTGTTCGAGGTCCACCACCACTCCTTCCGATCGAGACCGAGCCTACGAGAAATGTCCGACGAGTCCCGTCGCCGGCGCCACCTCGCGGACCGGCCCGGGCCGTCGGACTGGATCCGACCGGCGTCGCGCAGGGAGGCGAGCACGAGGCGGATGGTCTGGTCGCTGACGCCCGGGACCGCCGTCCGGACGTCGTCCAGGGTGAAGGTCGTCGGCGCCGATCCCTCGACCCACGCGGAGACGCGTTGCTGCTTGGTGGACCTGTCCTGACGGCCCGGTCGGCGACGAGCTGCTCGACGGACACCCGGCGACCCACCTCGAAGCCGGCGCGCGGTCGACGACCAGGTCGTCCGACGACGTGAGCCGACCTCCGGGCGCCGAGGTGTACGACCACAGCAGCCGCGCGCCCTGTGGTCTTACCCTGACGGCATGGCCACGTACACCGTCACCCGCTCCGCGACGATCCAGGCGCCGCCCGAGGAGGTCTGGACGCACGTCGTCGACTTCCGCGAGTGGCAGGCGTGGTCGCCCTGGGAGGGGATGGACCCGAACCAGGAGCGCACCTACACCGGGCCGGCGTCAGGCGTCGGTTCGCACTACGCGTGGTCGGGCAACCGCAAGGTCGGCCAGGGCAGCATGGAGATCACCGAGGCCGACGCGCCTCGCCGGCTCCAGGTCGCCCTGGAGTTCATCAAGCCGTTCCGGTCCAGCAACACCACCACCCTCGAGCTGCAGCCCGAGGGCGACGGCACCCACGTCACCTGGACGATGGTCGGCCCGCTGTCGCTGATGACGAAGGTGATGAGCGTCTTCAAGAGCATGGACAGCTTCGTCGGGTCCGACTTCGAGCGGGGTCTGGCCGGTTTGAAGCGGGTCAGCGAGAAGAGCGCCTGACCTCACGTGGCCATCCCCGAGCTCGACCTGCAACGGATCCACCGTTGGTGCCGCGGGCGTGTGCCCGTCGAGCTCCACGACGAGCTGCGGGTCGAGGCGGACGTCGCAGCCCGCCACGTCACCGTGGTCGAGGTGCGACCCCCGTGGGACGGTCAGGGCGACTGGACCCGCTTCCCAGTGGCCCGTCTGCGCTACACCGCGGCGACCCGTATCTGGACGCTCTACTGGCGCGACAGGAACCTGCGCTTCCACGAGTACCGCGACTGCCGGCCGACGACCTCGGTCCAGAAGCTCCTCGACCACGTCGGCGAGAGCGGTGACCCGATCTTCTGGGGCTGACTGGCCGTGGACGGCCTTCGTCCTGCAGGTGAGCGGACAGTCGGAGAGGATCGGAGCGTGACCTCCGGCGCGCGTGGTGAGACCGAGTCGCCCACCGCCCCGGACGCAGCCCAGGAGCCGGACCCGAGACGGTGGAAGGCGCTCGCGGTCTGCCTGGTCGCCGGGTTCATGGCGCTGCTCGACGTCAGCATCGTCAACGTCGCGCTGCCGTCGATGCGCGAGGGCATCGGCGCCTCTGAGAGTGACCTGCAGTGGGTCGTCTCCGGCTACGCCCTGACCTTCGGTCTGGTGCTGGTCTCGGCCGGGCGCCTCGGCGACACCACCGGCCGCCGGCGGATGTTCGTGATCGGCGTCGGCGTCTTCACCTTCTCGAGCATCCTCGCCGGCCTTGCTCCTTCGGCCGAGGTGCTGGTGGCCGCGCGCCTGCTGCAGGGTGTCGGCGGCGGTCTGCTCAACCCGCAGGTGTCCGCCCTGATCCAGCAGATGTTCCGCGGCGCCGAGCGAGGCCGCGCCTTCGGGATGTTCGGTACCACCGTCGGCATCTCCACGGCGATCGGACCGATCCTCGGCGGGACGATCATCGCTGCCCTCGGCGTCGAGATGGGTTGGCGCTGGATCTTCTTCGTCAACATCCCGGTCGGCATCGGCGCGATCCTGCTCGCGCTGCGCTGGATCCCCGGCCGCACCGAGGAGGACCGCAGCCGACGGCGGGAGAAGCTCGACCCGGTCGGCGTCGTGCTCCTCGGCGCGGGCGTGCTCTGCCTGCTGCTGCCCCTGGTCGAAGGGCGCCAAGGCGGTTCGAGACCGTGGTGGCTCGCGCTGCTCGGGGCCGCGTTCCTGGTGGCGTTCGTGCTCTGGGAGCGTCGGGTCTCGGCCCACGACGGCGACCCGCTCGTCGACCTGCGGCTGTTCGGACTGCGCGGCTACACCCCGGGCGCGATCGTCGGGACGGTCTACTTCGCCGGGTTCACCGCCGTGTTCTTCGTTCTCACGATCTTCTTCCAGGAGGGTCTCGGCTACTCGGCGCTGCTCGCCGGCGCCGCGACCACCCCGTTCGCCGCCGGCGCCGCCATCACGGCGACCATCGGCGGTCGGCTGGTCAGCCGGTACGGGCGCGCCGTCGTCACCGCCGGCATCGCCGTCGTGGTGGTCGGACTCGTCGCTGTCGACGTCGTGCTCTCGACCGTCGACGGTCGAGCGGTGGGATGGGCGCTCGCGCTGCCGCTGCTGGTCGCGGGTCTCGGGTCGGGCTTCGTGATCGCCCCGAACATCACCCTGACGCTCGACGACGTCCCGGTGGAGCGTGCCGGCACCGCCGGGGGAGTGCTGCAGACCGGCCAGCGGATGGGCACGGCCGCAGGCATCGCCCTGATCGGCGCGATCTTCTTCGCCGTGGCTGCGGACGGCGACCTCCAGCACGCGGCAGCCGTGGCCCTGCGGGTCACCCTCGGGACGGTGCTGCTGTCGCTGGTGGCCAGCGTGGTCGACCTCGTCCGGCGTCGCCGCGGCGCCTGAACCGCCGCTGCCCCGCGCCGCCCGCCCCGCTCGACGCGTCTCTGCTCACCCTGCCCACACGCCGGACGCTTCACCGTGTGGGCTGGGTGAGCCCAGGTGGGGGTGGGATGAGCAAAGGCGGCCTAGGCGGCGGCGCGCTACACGGCGACGGTTGCCGCCACCCGGCGCAGGGCGTCCAGGCTGCGCCGCACGTCGTCGTCGGTCGTCGACCAGTTGCAGACCGAGATCCGCAGCACCGCTCGGCCGCGCCAGGTGGAGCCGGTCATCCAGGCGGTGCCGTCGGCGAGCATGCCGGCCACGACGGCGCGGGTCCGCTCGTCGCTGCCGAACGACACGCACACCTGCGAGAAGACGACGTCGTTGAGCACCTCGGCGCCGGGGATCGCGCGCACGCCGTCGGCGAAAGCCGTTGCATGCCGGGCGAACCCGTCGACCAGGGCGGCCACGCCGGACCGGCCGAGCGCCCGCAGCACGGCCCACACCGGGATCGCCCGACCGCGCCGCGACAGCTCGGGCACCTTCTCGAACGGGTCGCCCGCGGCGTCCTGGATCAGGTAGACGCCGTGCATCCCCATCGCCGCGCGCATCGCCACGCGGTCGCGCACGATCGCGAGCCCGCAGTCGTACGGGACGTTGAGCGTCTTGTGCGCGTCGCTCGCCCACGAGTCGGCGGCCTCGTACCCGGCCACCAGGGGCCGCAGGCCAGGCGACGCCCCGGCGAACAGGCCGAACGCGCCGTCGACGTGCACCCACGCCCCGTGCCGGTGCGCCACCTCGATCGCCTCGGCGAACGGGTCGAACGCGCCGGAGTGGACGTTGCCCGCCTGGAGCACGACGACCGTCGGCCGATCGTCGCCGTCGGACAGCGCGGTCTCGAGCGCGGCGACCTCCAGCCGTCCCTCGCCGTCGGCAGCGACCACCTCGGGTTCGCCGAGACCCAGGTACCGCAGCGCCGAGGTCGACGGTGTCGTGCCGCTCGGCGCCGACGACGACCCGCACGCCCGGCGAACCGGCGAGGCCGTGGGCGGCGAGGTCCCACCCGGCCCGGCGCAGCACCTCGTCGCGCGCGGCGGTCAGGCAGGTGAAGTTCGCCATCGTCCCGCCGGTGACGAACCCGACGGCGCTCTCGGCGGGCAGACCGAGCAGGTCGAGCAGCCAGGCCGACGCGACGTCCTCCACGGCGGTGTGCGCGGGCGTCACCGTCCGCAGGCCGGAGTTCTGGTCCCATGCGCTCACCAGCCAGTCGGCCGCCAGCGCCGCCGGGTGCGAGCCGCCGATGACGAAGCCGAAGAACCGTCCGGACGGCATGGCCGTCAGTCCCGGCTCGGCCGCCCGGGCCAGCAGCGCGACCACCTCGGGCGCCGGTGTGGGCCCCTCGGGCAGCTCGGTCCCCAGCGCGGCCACCACCTGGTCGGCCGACGCCCGCGGGGGGACCGGCCGCGTGGGCAGCGACGCCAGCCACGCGGTGGCCTGCTGGTGTGCGACCGCCAGGGCCGGCGTCATGTCGTCCATGGCCGGATCCTCCTCCCCTCGACGAGGATCCGACCAGGGACGGGCCGGTGCGAGCGGCGCGGTGCCCGTCTTCTCGGCCAGCGCCTGGGGCTGCAGCGGCTGCTCGGCCAGCGCGCGGTAGAGAACGAGCCGGTCTCCCACCACCACGCCGCCCGCCGCCACCGTCGCCCCCAGGTCACCGACGAACGGTGCAGGACGTCCGTCCGCCTGTCCTGGTCAGCTGCCATCGTCTCTCTCCGTCCGCCAGGTCGTGGAGCGCTTCTACGGGCACGCCGAGCTCGTCCAGGACGGCGGCGACGTGGTGGTCGGCGGTGCGCACCGAGATCACCAGCCGCTCCGGCCCTCGGCGGGCAACCGGCTGCGCAGGGACTCGACCAGACTCGACAACCCGATCCCCGCCAACGGCGTGGCGGTATCCCCGGCTCGTGGGGGTCCTACGCTGCGAGGGTCATGTCCTACTCCAGCACCCGCGACGCCGTCGAGCGGCTCTGCGCGAGCGAGCTCGACGACCGGGTCCTGCGCGCCCGCGTGATCGAGCGGTTGCGGTACTCGATCGATCTCGACTGGTACGTCTGGGTTCTCACCGACCCGCTGACGTGCGTCGGCAGCTCGCCGCTCGCCGAGGTCCCCGACACGGCATCAGCTGCCGGCGCTGATCCGCGCGAAGTACCTCACCCGCACCAACCGGTGGACGGGACTGCGCCGCGGCCAGGTGGTGACCCTCGCGCCGGTCCTGGCGCGGCTCGTCCACGAGCCCTGGGACGACATCCGGCGGCAGTACGGGGTCACCGACGTGATGTCGCTCGCGCTGCGGGACGCCTACGGTTGCTGGGCCTTCCTCGACCTGTGGCGCACGGGCGGACGGTTCCGGCGCGAGGACGTGGACCTGCTCACCGCCCTGTCGGGACCACTCACCCGGGGGCTGCGGCGGTCGGTCGCCGCGACCTTCGACGCGGCGCCCACTCCCGCGGGGGAGGACGACGCCACGGGCACAGCCGGCCCCGGGGTGATGCTGCTGTCGTCCGACCTGGCGCCCCTGGCGAGGACCCCGGCCACCGACGCCGTCCTGCGCACGCTGCTGCCCTCGCCTGAGGAGGCGGCACCGGCTCCGGTCGTCCCCGCGGCTGCCCTCAACGTCGGCGCCCAGCTGCGGGCGCGGGAGGCCGGGGTCGACGACCACGAGCCGTCGGCCCGCGTGCACCTGGCGCACGGGCGCTGGCTCACCGTGCGCGCCGCCCGGGTCGACCACGCGGCCGCGGGCATCGCGGTCACGTTCGAGCCGACGCCGTCGGCCGACCGCGCCGACCTGTTCGCGCGCGCGAGCGGCCTGAGCGTGCGCGAGACCGAGGTGCTGCACGGTCTGCTCGTCGGCGCGGACACCGCGGCGTTGGCGTCGTCGATGCACGTGTCGCAGCACACCGTCCAGGACCACCTGAAGGCGGCCTTCGCCAAGACGGGCGCGCACAGCCGGCCCGAGCTGGTGGCGCGGGCGGTGGGCGTCCGGCGGTGAGACCTCGCGGGTGTCAGGGCTTGACGGCCAGCACCGGCACCTTCGAGTCGAGCAGGATCCGCTGGGCGACGGACCCCATCAGCAGCTTGCCCACCGGCGTGCGGTGCCGCATGCCGATGACGAGCAGCTGCGCGCCGACCTCGTCGGCGATCTTCAGCAGCTCCTCGGCGACGTCGAGGCCGACGGTCTGCCGCACCTCGTGCTCCACGTCGCCGAAGCGGCCCTCGAGCTCCTCGAGCCGGTCCTGGCTGGCGAACTTGGTGTCGACGAACGCGTCGCCCTTGGACGTGTTGACGACGACGATCTTGAGGTCGCGCCGGCGCGCCTCCGTGAGGGCGGCCTCCAGTGCGGCCTCGCCGTACTCGTTCGGGATGTACCCCACGACGACGGTCACGAGCCCACCTCCTGCTCCTCGCGGCTGCGGTCCGGGTCGTGCGGCCCGGACCGTCCTCGGACCATCCTGGCGGCGAACGGCGCGACGAGCACCCCCACGATCAGGATGTAGACCACGACCGCCAGGCCCTCGTTGAACAGACCCGACACGGCGCCGTCCGACAGGTCCAGCGCCTCACGCATCTTGGTCTCCAGCAGCGGGCCGAGGATGACACCGAGGATGAGCGGCAGCACCGGGAGCGCGAACCGCCGGATCCCGAAGCCCACCAGGCCGAACAGCAGCAGGAGCATGAGGTCGAAACCCTGCTGGTTCACGGCGTACGCACCGAGCGCGGCGAAGAACAGGATGCCGGCGTACAGCTGGGGGCGCGGGATCCGCAGCAGCCGTGCCCACAGAGGCGCCATCGGCAGGTTGATGATCAGCAGCAGCGTGTTGCCGATCAGCAGGCTGGCGAGCAGCGTCCAGACCAGGTCGCCCTGGTCGCCGAGGAGCTCGGGCCCCGGCTGGATCCCGTAGGACTGCATGGCGGCCAGGATGATCGAGGCCGTGGCCGTGACGGGCAGGCCGAGCGCCAGCAGCGGGACGAAGGTGCCTGCCGCAGAGGCGTTGTTGGCGGCCTCGGGTCCGGCGACGCCCTCGATCGCGCCGTGGCCGAACTCGTGCTTGTGCCGCGACAGCCGTCGTTCCAGCAGGTACGACAGGAAGGTCGGGGTCTCGGCCCCGCCGGCGGGGATCGCACCGAACGGGAAGCCGAGCGCGGTCCCGCGCAGCCACGGACCCCACGACCGGCGCCAGTCCTCGGGGCCGAGGAACGGCTGGCCGACGGGGATGATCTCGAGTGGCCGGCGGCGCAGGTGCGCGGCCACCCACAGCGTCTCGCCGAGAGCGAACACCCCGACCGCGACGACGACGATGTCGATGCCGTCGGCGAGCTGGAGCTGGCCGAAGATCAGCCGCGCCTGCCCGGTGGACAGGTCGAGCCCGACCAGCCCGATCGTCAGCCCGATCGCGAGCGAGGTGAAGCCGCGCAGCTTCGACGCCCCCAGCACCGAGGTCACCAGCACCAGCGACAGCAGCATGATCGCGAAGTACGAGGGCGCACCGATCTTCACGGCCTGTTCGGCGAGGGCAGGGGCGCACAGCACCACCAGCAGGGTGCCGATCGTGCCGGCGATGAACGAGCCGATGGCGGCGGTGGCCAGCGCCTGCGCCGCGCGTCCGGCCTTGGCCATCTTGTTGCCCTCGATCGCCGTCATCACCGACGACGACTCACCGGGGGTGTTGAGCAGGATCGAGGTGGTCGACCCGCCGTACATCGCGCCGTAGTAGATGCCCGCGAAGACGATGAGCGCCTGGGTGGGGCCGAGACCGTAGGTGAGGGGGAGCAGCAGCGCGATCGCCATCGCCGGGCCGATGCCGGGCAGGACGCCGATGAAGGTGCCGACGACGACACCCAGCGCGGCGTAGAGGAGGTTGGTGGGCGTGAACGCCGCCTGGAGGCCGCCCCAGAGGAGCTCGAGGCCCTCCATCACAGGATCCCGTCCAGGATCCCCGGCGTGAGCGGGACCCCGAGCGTGACGTAGAAGAAGTACCAGGACCCCACTGACAGGACGACGCCGACGAGCAGGTCGCGCAGGAGCGTCCTGCTGCCGAGCGCCCACGCGCAGCCGGTGAACAGGATCGCGCCGACGATCGCCCAGCCGAGCAGGTTGACGGTCAGGATCGTCAGGACGATGAACGCCAGCAGCTTCGCCACCGTGAGCCAGTCGGGCTTGCTGCTGAGGTCGACGTCCTCGCCCTCCTCGCCCTGGGCCCGGTCGCCGCGCCGGGTGGCGATCGCGATGAGGACGGCGAGCAGGACGGTGCCGGCCCCGATGGCGGAGGGGAAGATCCGCGGGCCGACGGGGTCGCCGAACCCGACGTTCAGCGTCGAGGCGTCGTAGATCGTGTAGAGGCCGACGACCGCCAGGACGGCGGCCAGGCCGTACTGCGCCTTGTCGACGCTGGGCGCGGCGGAGGAGCCCTTCTGTGCCACGGAGTCGCTCATATCAGCCCCAGGTCGTCGAGCGTCGTGGAGACGCGTTCGTCCTGCTCCACCAGGAACTCGTCGAACTCGTCGCCGGTGATGAAGGCGTCGGTCCAGCCCCGGGTCTCGAGGGTCTCCTCCCACTCGGGGGAGTCGTGCATCTGCTCGAGGTACGCGACCAGCTGGTCGCGCCGCTCGTCGCTGATGTCAGGAGGCGCCAGCACGCCGCGCCAGTTGACGAACACCAGGTCGATGCCGGACTCGGTGAGGGTCGGCACCTCGGCCAGCGCCTCCTGCGGGTTGCGCTCCTCGCCCGAGACCGCCAGCACCCTCAGCTCGCCCGACTCGATCTGCTCCTCGAACTCCGACAACCCCGAGAACCCGACCTGGATCTTGTTGCCCAGCAACGCCGACGTGAGCGGGCCGCCGCCGTCGTAGCTGACGTAGTTGACCTCACGGGCGTCGATGCCGAGGGTGCTGGCGAGCTGCATGGGGAACAGGTGGTCCGGTCCGCCCGGCGACGACCCGCCGCCGACGGTGATCGACCCGGGGTCGGCGGTCCACGCCTGCGCGAGGTCGTCGATGGTCTCGAGCTCGGAGTCGCCGGGGACCAGGACGCCCTCGGACTCGGTGATCAACCGGGCCAGGGGAGTGGTGTCCTGCAACGAGAAGTCGCTGCCGAAGGAGTACAGCGATCCGACGACGCCGAGGCCGACGGTCATCATCGTGTGCTCGTCGCCGGACCTGCCCATCAGCGTGGCCATCGCCGCGGAACCACCCGCGCCGATGATGTTCTGGACGGTGAACGTGCCGCCGGTGATCTCGGCGTCCTCCATCGCGGCGACGGCCGCCCGACCGGTCTGGTCGTAGCCGCCGCCGGGGGAGTTCGGGATGAGCATGTCGAGGTCGCGGCTGTCGTCCCCCCGCGTCACCCCGCAGCCGGCGAGGGCCACCGCGAGCAGGGCGGCCACCAGGGCCGTCCGGCGCGTGCGTGCGGGCACGAGCACCACCTCCGACGTCGTCGTCGGCGACATCCTGCTCCTGCCGGGGGTGAAACGCACGTACCGGACGCACCAGCGTCCCGGGCATGATCGACGCATGGTGCAGAACCGCTGGTGGTCGCGACCGCACGAGCCCGTTGACTTCGATTACGCATAATGTATGTTGCTGCGTGGCGACGCTGCCGAGCCGAGGAGGACTCATGACCCGAGTACGCACCCACCACCGCAGGCCCCTGGTGCTGACCGCCTGCCTGAGTACCGCGGTGCTGCTCGGCGCCTGCGGCGGGGAGTCCGGCGGCTCCGGCACCGGAGAGGGCGACGGCGGCGGCCAGGACGGCCCGGTGGAGCTGCGGTTCGCCGGCTGGGACGAGAGCCAGACGCCGGCGATGGAGGCGTTCATCGACGCCTTCGAGGCCCAGCAGGACGACATCACGGTCACCTACGAGACGGTGCCGTTCAACCAGTACGCCACCAAGCTCCAGGTGCAGGCGTCCAGCGGCGACGCCCCGGACGTGTTCTGGCTGCACGCGAACGACCGCGACCTGTACGCGTCCGAGGGCGTGACCCAGAACCTGGACGAGCTGATCGAGGAGACCGGGCTGGACCTGTCGGCCTACCCGCAGGCCTCGATCGACCAGGTGAGCTACGAGGGCAGCGTCTACGGGCTGCCGCGCGGCGCCGCGACGGTCGAGGTCTGGTACAACACCGAGCTCTTCGACGCGGCCGGCGTGGAGTACCCGACGGCCGACTGGACGTGGGAGGACCTGCAGACGGCCGCAGCCGCGCTCACCGACACCCCGAACGGCGTGTACGGCGTGACGACCCTCTACGACGGCACGCAGTCGTTCTACAACACGATCTTCCAGGCCGGTGGCCAGGTGATCTCGGACGACAAGTCCGAGTCGCTGCTCGACCAGCCCGAGGCGATCGAGGGCATCGAGTTCTGGACCGACATGATCGAGGCCGGCTCGGCGCCCACCTACCAGGCCCAGCTCGACACCGCCCCCGCGGCGATGTTCCAGTCCGGCAAGGCGGCGATGATCTACGCGGGGTCGTGGCACCCCGGCATCTTCGACGCCGACCCGGCGATCAAGGACAAGATCGACGTCGTGCAGATGCCGGCCGGTCCGGCAGGCGACGCCACCCTGCTCGGCTCGAACGCCTACGTCATGGCCGCCGGTTCCGAGCACCCCGAGGCCGCCTGGGAGTTCCTGTCCTTCATCGGCGGTCCGGAGGGCGCGAAGGTGGCCGCCCAGTCGAAGGTCGTCGTCCAGCCCGCCGACCAGGAGGCGGTGAAGGTCTGGGCCGAGCAGTTCCCGGACTGGAACATGGACGCGATCGTCGACTCCGCCGCCGACGGCGTGGGTGGCCCCACCAGCAAGCTCACCACCGAGTGGACCGGTGCGATGGTCGACCAGCTGGCGCCGGCGTTCGACCTGAAGATCCCTGCGGCAGAGGCGGCGGCGAACGCCGACGCCGCGATCGAGGAAGTGCTGGCCAAGGAGAACGGCTGAGGTGACCCGCCCACCCACCGCGAAGACCACCGCTCCGCCCGGACCGCCCCCCACCACGGCGGCCCGGGCGGGCGGTCGGCCCGCGCGCCGGCCGGCGGGCCGTCGCGGCCTGTCCTGGCAGGCGGCCGAGGCGTGGGCCGGCTACCTGTTCATCGCGCCGGTGACCCTGTTCCTCGTCGTCTTCCAGTTCTACCCGCTGGTGCGCGGTGCCTACCTGTCGATGACCGAGTCCGGCTTCTTCGGGGGCTCGGAGTTCACCGGCCTCGCGAACTACGCGCGGCTGGTCGGTGACGAGGACGTCCTGGGTGCGTTCCGCAACAGCCTGGTCTACACGCTGATCATCCTGGCCGGGGTCCCGGTGGCGATGCTGATCGCGGTGCAGCTCAACCTGCGTGGCCTGCGGTTCCGGTCCTGGTACCGGGTGGTGTTCTTCCTGCCCGTGGTGGTGCTCCCGGTGGCGGCCGGCCTGGTCTGGTCCACCGTCTTCAACGGCGAGTACGGCCCGATCAACGCCATGCTGGAAGCCGTCGGCCTCTCGGGACGGTCCTGGTTGCAGGACAAGTCGACGGCGCTGCTGTGCGTCGGGCTCGTCGGGGTGTGGTCCACGCTCGGGTACAACGTCGTGCTGTTCCTGGCCGGCCTGCAGAGCATCCCGAACGAGCTGTACGACGCCGCGGCCATCGACGGCGCCGGGCGGTGGCGGACGCTGCGCAGCATCACCGTCCCGATGCTCACGCCCGTGACCTTCTTCGTCAGCGTGACCAGCGTCATCGCCGCGATGCAGATGTTCGACCTGATGTTCACGATGATCGGCGTGGCCAACGGCGGGGTGCGCAACCCGGTGATCAACGACACCCAGACGGTGGTGTACCTCTTCTACCGGGTCGGCTTCATCGAGAACGACCGCGGGTACGCGTCGACGATCGCCGTGGTGCTGGTCGCCGTCGTCCTGCTGCTCACGCTGATCCAGTTCCGGCTGCAGCGACGGTGGGTGAACTATGCCTGAGCCGGCCACCGCTCCTGTTCTCGCGCCGACGGACCCGCCCCGGGGTTCCCGCGCCCGGCCGCGCCGCGGCGGCACCGAGGGCACGCACACAGGGGCCCACACGTTCCTGCTCTTCCTGTCGGCCCTGGTCGTGTTCCCGTTCCTGTGGCAGGTCCTCACCTCGCTGAAGACGCTGAGCGAGTCGCTGCGGGTACCACCGACGTTCATCCCGGACCAGGTGCAGATCACCAACTACGCAGCCGCGTTCGAGCGGATCCCGCTGCTGCAGATGTTCCTGGTGAGCACCGGGTACGCGCTGTGCCTCATCGTCGGTCACGTCTTCCTCGGCGCGATGGCGGCGTACGCGTTCGCGCTGCTGCGCTTCCCGGGGCGCGACCTGATCTTCTACGCGTTGCTCACGCTGCTGATGGTGCCGCGTCAGCTGTTCCTGCTCCCGCAGTACGAGATCGTCCAGCAGGCAGGCCTGACGAACACCTTCCTCGGCCTGGTGCTGCCGCACTTCTCCGGCATCTTCACGGTGTTCCTCATGCGCCAGTTCTTCCTGTCGCTGCCGCGCGAGCTGATGGAGGCCGCCCGCCTGGACGGCGCCGGCCCGTTCCGGACCTTCTTCTCGGTGATGCTGCCCCTGGCCAAGCCGGGACTGCTCGCCGCCACGATCATCACGGTGCTCTACTCGTGGAACGACCTGCTCTGGCCGCTGATCGTGATCAGCGACGAGACCAAGGCACCGCTCAGCGTGGGGCTCGCGAACTTCCAGGGCGAGTTCCTCACGGACAGACCGGTGCTCATGGCCGCGGCGACGATGGCGGCCCTGCCGATGATCCTGCTGTTCCTCGCCCTGCAGCGTCAGTTCATCCAGGGCATCGCGTTCACCGGGTCGAAGTAGCCACCACCGGGTCCGCCGCCTCCCGCCGGGACCGCAGCACCGACAGCACGTTCTGCTTGGCCGACTCGATGTGGCTGCGGGTGGCCGCCTCGGCCAGCTCCGGGTCGTGCCGCCGCAGGGCCTCGACGATCTCGGCGTGCTGGTCCTGGGCGATCCGCAGCCGCCCGGGCACCGCGGAGCGCACCCGCACGGCCTGGATCCGCCGGTGCACCCGCTCGGCGGCCTCGGCGAGCTCGCGGTTGCCGGACAGGTCGTTGACGGCGCGGTGCAGGGCGACGTCGACGCTGGCGAACTCCGACTCCGGGCCGTCGACCAGCGCCTCGAGCTGGGACATCAGGGCGTAGACGCCGGACAGGTCCAGCCCGTCCCTGCCCGCCGCCTGCCGGGCGCCGGCGGTCTCCAGCACCAGGCGCAGGTCGTACAGGTCGCTGACGACGGCCTCGTCGAGGGCGACGACGACGGCCCCCCGGCGTGGCTGGACCACGACCAGGCCCTCGCTCTCCAGCCGACGCAGCGCCTCGCGCACGGGGGTGGTCGAGATGCCGAAGTGCTGCGACAGCGGGATCTCCCGCAGCCGTGCGCCGGGGTCCAGGACGCCGGCGGTGATCGCGGTGTGCAGCGAGTCGCGCACCTGGTCGACCAGGCTCCCGCGGTTCGACAGCGGCGACAGGTGCGACAGGTCCGTCATGGTGAGGAGTATCGAGAATCCCGCTGTGCAGTGCAATGGTCGAGCCTTCACGCAGGTTCATGCATTATGTATGATCAGCGGAGATCGCGTTCGTCGGACGTCCCAAGGAGTGATCGGTGACCAGCACAGCCGCGACGCCCTGGCGCGGGATCTTCGCGATCCCGGTCACCAGCTTCCTGCCGGACGGCCGGGTGGACGAGGACGGGCTGCGTCGGCAGGTCGAGTTCTGCCTCGAGGGCGGGGCGGCCGGACTGGTCTACCCCGGCGTGGTGAGCGAGTTCTTCGCGCTCGAGGACGACGAGCGCCGCCGGGCCACCGAGGTGGTCGTCGAGGCTGTGGCGGGTCGGGTGCCCGTCATCAGCGGAGCCACCGGGTCGAGCGCGGGGTCGGCGGCCGGCCTGGCCGCGCACGCCCAGCGGATCGGGGCCGACGGCGTGATGGTCACGCTGCCGCCGGTGCAGCACCTGTTCACCCCGGACCAGGACTTCGTCACGAGCTACTTCGAGGCCGTCGCGGGCGCGTGCGACCTGCCGATCATCCTGCAGAACGCCCGGATCGGGCACCCGATCCCGATGGGGCGGCTGCGCGAGGTGGTCCAGGCGGTCCCGCAGGTGCGGTACCTGAAGGAGGAGACCGCGCCGAGCACGCACCAGCTCACCCGCGCGATCGACGCGGTCGGCGACCTGGTCGACGGCGTCTTCGCCGGCCTCGGCGGCATCTTCCTGATGAGCGAGCTGGACCGCGGCGCCGCGGGTTCGATGCCCTCGCCCCCGTTCGTCGACGTCCTGTCCCGGGCGTACGACCTGCACGCGCAGGGCGACCGGTCCGGTGCGCGAGAGCGGCTCGTGCCGCTGGCGCCGCTGTTCACCTTCGAGATGCTCTACAACGTGGCCCTGATCAAGGAGGTGCTGGTGCGACGCGGCGTGATCGCCCACACGACCTGCCGCACCCCCGCACCGCACCTGGACAAGGTCGACCTGCGCGAGCTGGACGAGCTGCTGGACGGCGTCGACCTGGTCGCGCTCTCGTCCTGACGCCTGCCCCGCGACCCCGGGGCGCCTCGGGCCTCAGGCCCGCAGGTCGCACCGGCGCACCGACGACGCGGCCACCGAGTCGGCGAGCACCTCGACGCCGGAGCCTGGCGTCGTGGGCACCACGCCGTGCCCGTCGCGCACGTCGAGCGGGCCGGCCACCAGCGCCCCGGTGGCGGCCTGCAGGTCGAGCTGGTGCTCCTGGAGCAGGTGCGTGGGGTGGGTGGAGGCCACGGCCCAGCTGACGGCGGCGGCCAGCGGTGAGCAGGTGCCGACGTGCCAGGTCACGTCCGCGCCCTCGGCCCGCACCGCCGCGGCGATCCGCAGGCCCTCGGTGATGCCGGTGCGGGCGACGTCGGGCTGGACCACGCGCACGCCGCTGCGCACCAGGCCCACGGCCTCCTCGACCGTGTGCACGTGCTCGCCGGCGGCAACCGGCACCGAGGTCGCCGCGGCCAGCGCGGCGTGGTCGGCGACCGGGCTCAGCGGCAGCGGGCACTCCAGGAACGCCACGTCCAGCGGCTCGAGCTCGCGCGCGAGCGCGGTCGCGCCGGCGAGGTCCTGCCCCCAGAGCAGGTCGACCATGAGCGGCGGGGTCGGGGCCGACGCCGGCCCGCACCGCGCGCACGTCGTCGGCCATCTGCTCCACCGGCCCGGACAGGAACATCTTGAACCCGCGGTAGCCGCTCGCCGCCAGCTCACGGGCCCGCGCGACCCGCTCGTCCCGCGTCGGCAGCCGCAGGCCCGAGACGTACAACGGCAGCAGCGCGGCCGGGCTCGCCGCCGACCACCTGCGCGAGCGGGAGCGAGGCACGGCGCGCGACCAGGTCCCACAGCGCGAGGTCCAGGCCCGCCACGGCGTCGGCGAAGAAGCCGGCGTGGTGGCCGCGGACGGCCATCAGCCCGGCCAGCCGGTCGCGCTCGGCCGCCGCGTCGTCGACCTCGCGGCCGAGCAGCGCGGGACCGAGCAGCTCCTCGACCACCGCGACGACGACACCGGGCGCGATCGGCGCCTGCGACTCGCCCCACCCGACGACCCCGTCGGTGTCGGTGACCCGCAGCAGGCAGGTCATGGTCCGGGTCGAGTACACCTGCGCCCAGGCCGGCTCCAGGTAGTACGGGGTGCCGGGCAGCGCGCCGGGGCGGTGGGCGAGGCCCGCGACCTTGTAGTGGTGGTCGAGGGAGACGGCGAACGCCTCGACGCGGTCGATGGTGGGCACGGGAGCTCCTCCGGGTCGTTCGGGTCGGGGTCGGGGTCGGGCTGTCGGGTCGTGCGGTCAGATCAGCGCGGCGACGAGGAAGGCCAGGCCGGTGAGCACGGCGACCGCGGCGACGAGGCGGGACATCGCGGCGGCCGGCACGCGCGGCCGCAGCCGGACGCCGGCGACGACCCCCACCAGCTGGGTGCCGGCCACGACGGCCAGCACGGCGGCGTCGAGGGTGACGTCGGGGAGCAGGCTCAGCGAGCCGATGCCGGCGACGAGCGCGTTGTTGGCCAGCCCCGCGCCGACGGCCGGGGCCAGCGCCACCCCGCCGGCCACCAGGACCGGTGTGGTGACCAACGGACCGCCGACGCCCACGACCACTCCGGCGGTGCCGCTGAGCACGCCGGCGGTCAGGGTGGCCGGGGTGCTTGCCGTGCGCGTCACCGTGCGCGTCGGGGTGGTGGTGCTGGTGGTCCGGGCGTCCAGGTCCCGCTCGGGCTGGTCCTGCGCCGGCACCCGGTGGCGCGGGCGCACCAGGGCGAGGCCGGCCACCAGCACGGCCGCGCCGATCGCCGCCTGCAGCAGCCACGCGGGGGAGGCGCGGGACAGCGCGCCCCCGAGCAGCACGCCGGGCACGGTGCCGGCGCAGAGCAGCAGGACCAGCCGAGCGTCCAGGCCGTGGCCGCGGCGGTACAGCGCCGCACCGAGCAGGGCGGGCAGGAGGGAGGCGAGCAGGGCGTGCGCGACGGCGGTGCGCGGATCGAGGTCCAGGGCCCACACCAGCAGGGGCGGGACGAGGAAGCCGCCGTACCCGGACAGCCCGAGGCAGGTGCCGACCACCAGGCACCCGACCACCACGCCGATCCACTCCACCGGTCCAGCCTAGCGGCTATGTATTATGTCGAAACATGACCGATGGCGGTGCGACGGCGACCGGGACCGCGGTCGGGGCGGCGGCGGGGACCACCGGACCCGTGGTCGTCACCGGCGCCGCGGGAACCGTCGGGTCCGCCCTGGTGCGCGGCCTGCTCAGCCTGCCGGACCCGCCGGTCCTGCGCCTGGTCGACCTGCCGGGGGCGGGGCTGCCCGAGCCCACCGCCACGCTCGAGATCGTGGCGGGTGACCTGCAGGAGAGCGGGACGGCCGACCGCGCACTGGCGGGCGCCGGCGCGGTGGTGCACCTGGCGGGGCAGCCGAGCCCGGCCGCGGACTGGCCGGACCTGGCGGCCGGCAACCTCACCCTCACCGCCTCGCTGCTCGACGCCGCCGCCCGGCACGGGGTCACCCGGTTGGTGCTGGCGAGCTCGGTGCACGCGGCCGGCGACGTCCCGCCCGGCGGGTGGCCGGTCGATCCCCGCGACCCCGCCGCACCCTGCTGCCGGTACGGCGTCACCAAGGCGGCCGGCGAGCTGCTCGCCCGCGACCACGCGAGGGCGCATCCCCGCACGTCGGTGGTGGCCCTGCGGCTCGGCCTGGTCGCGACGCGTCCGCGGTGGGACGACGAGGCCCTCGGTTGGAGCCCGCCGGATGCCCTCGTGCCCTGGGTGCTGGGCGCGCTGCGGACGCCCCCCGGCTACCACTGCGTGCACGCGCTCGCCTCGGTCGACGGCCCGGAGCGGTACGTCACCGGCCCGACCGTGCGCCTGCTCGGGCACGAGCGGCGGGTGCACCCGGGCGAGGTCGCGGGCCTGCCGTCCGAGCGTCCCGCCCTCGCGCCGGACTGCCGGCTGTGGCGCCACGACGGCGGCGGCGCCTGATGGGCGACGCCGCGCGGGGCCACCTGCGTCCGGCCGGGAGGTGCCGGGTCCACGAGGGCGGCCTGCTCGGTCACCGCGCGGTGGTGCTGGAGAACCGCTGGTTGCGGGCCACGGTGCTCCCCGACCGTGGTGGCGCTCTGCACGAGCTGCTGCACAAGCCGACCGACACCGACCTGCTCTGGCGCTGGGACCGCGGGCTGCCGCCGCCGTCCCCGGCCGCGCCGAGCCTGGCCCTGCCGCAGGGCGGCTACCAGGACGCGTTCGCCGGCGGCTGGGACCTCACCTTCCCCGCGGTCGCGCGGCTGCAGGCCACCGCGGGAACGGTGGTCGGGTCGCACGGCGAGACCTGGGCGCTGCCGTGGACCGCGGCGATCGAGCGGGACGAGCCCGACGGCGTCCGGCTCGGCCTGCGGACGCGGTGCCGCCGCACCCCGTTCGACCTCTCGCGCACGCTCGAGCTGGGGGAGGGAGCGCAGCTGCGGTGCGTCACCCGGGTCGTGAACCGGGGGAGCCGGCCGCACCCCTGGGCGCTGGGCGAGCACGCCGTCTGGGACGTCGCGCCGATGCTCGCGACCGGCGGCCGGATCGAGGTGTCCGGCGAGGTGACGACGGCCCCGGAGCAGCCACCCGGCTCCGAGCTGGTGCCCGGACGCCGCGGACCGTGGCCCGTGGTGGAGACATCGGACGGCGGACGCCGCGACCTGTCCGACCTGGGCCCGTCGGTGCAGGGGAGCACCGGTCTGGCGGCGGTGCGGGTGGACCGCGGCGAGGTGGTGCTGCGCGGCGAGGCCCGACCGGCGGTGACGCTGGGCTGGGACCACGGCGTCCTGCCGCACCTGCTGGTCTGGCTGCCCTTCGGCGGCGACCACGGGGCACCGTGGTTCGGGTCGGTGCAGGCGCTGGGCCTGGAGCCGGTGTCGGTGCCACCCTGGGCCGCCGAGGCCGACCTGCCCGTCCTCGCTCCGGGCGACGAGCTGGTCTCGTCCTGGCAGGTCTCGCTGGACGGTCCCGGCAGTTCTGCATAATGTAGCGCCATGCTGCGTCCCCACGCCCGGAGCTCGGCCGCCCCCGACCCCTCGCCCGTCCCGGCCGGACCCGCCGACGTCCCCGGCGGACGCGACCGGACGCCGGTCGACGGGCCCGTCCTGGAGGTCCGCGGGGGTCAGGTCGTGGTCGAGCGCGCCAGCGGCGGGCTCGCCTCTGCTGTCGGTACCGGCACCGAGGTGCAAGGGGGCATGGAGCTCCTGGCGGGGACCGGGGGGCGTGGGCTCGTGCGGATCGCCGCGCCGCTGCCGGACTACCCGTCCCACTACGTCGAGCTCGGTACCCACGGCGCCCCCGAGATCACCGAGGTCCCGGACGGTCTGCTGCTGGTCCACGAGGGGTTGTCGACCCCGCACGCCGACCTCGACGTGCGGGTGGAGGTCGAGCTGCGGTCGTCCCCCGAGGGGCTCGTGCTGCGCTGCCGGGTGGAGAACCGCTCGGACCTGCGGCTCCCGCAGGTGGCCTTCCCGCAGCTGCTCGGCCTGCTGCCTGTGGGTGGCGCCGACGCGACCCGGGTGCGGATGAGCCGGGGAGCCGTGCACCCGCTGCGGGACCTGACGATGGCGCCGGACGACGCGACCTTCCTCGACATCCCGCTCCAGCGCTACTACGGCTACGGCGCGTTCGAGCTGAGCATGAAGTGGCTCGACTTCGGTTCGGCCGCAGGCGGTCTGACGATGTACGGCCGCGACCCGCGCTACTCGGCGCAGGGGCTGCTGGTCGAACGCCCCGGACGCGACGCGCAGACCACCGACCTGCGCTGGATCCACTACCCGCTGATCGAGCCGGGGGAGACCTGGGACAGCGGCGACTTCGTCGTGCTGCTGCACGAGGGCGACTGGTACGCGGGCGCCCGGGCGTTCGCCGAGTTCGCCTCCGCCGCCTACCCCTACGACGCCCCCCAGCACGTGCGCGAGGCGCTCGCGATCCGGAGCATGTGGGCCGCCGTCCGCAACGCCGACGTGCCCGAGGGTGGGCTCGACCGGATCCCGCAGCTCGCCGCCGAGCTCGCCGACCCGGACCTCGGCGTGGCCGAGCTGGTGGTCTGGCACTGGTGGCAGCGCAACGGGCTGCCGATCATCCTCGACCCGCGGCTCGGCACCGAGGACGACCTGCGGGCCGCTCTGGCGCGCTGCCGCGAGCTCGGCGTCCCGGTGTCGCTGTTCGTGAGCCACCACCTGCTGCGCGACAGCGACGAGACGCCGCCGCAGTGGCGGCATCTCAACGCCGCGCGCCAGCCGGTCCAGGACGACTGGACCTACGGCCGCGACTTCCTGCCGCGCTGGCGGGTCCAGTTCATGGGCACGCACGCGATGATGCGCGGGTCGGCGCTCGCCGCCGGCTGGCGCGAGGCCGCGCTGGCCGAGTACGAGCGGCTGCTCGACCTCGGGGCCAGCTCGATCTGCTTCGACCAGTTCTGGTCCTGGTTCGAGCCGAACTTCAGCGAGCACCGCGACGCCCGACCGGACGCCGAGGGCGATCGCCTGCTCGAGCTCGGCCGGGCGGCGCACGACCTGGTCCGCAGCCGCGACCGGCGAGGCACGTTCTCCGGCGAGATGCCGTCGGAGATGAAGGTCCCGGTGCTCGACTACACCTGGGAGTGGCGCAACGCCGAGGAGCTCGACGACGACGCCCCGTTCCGGGTGGTGTTCCCTCAGGTCCGGTTGAACGGCAACGTGAACGAGCACCCCCGCGGGGCGCTGCACGGGTTCGCCGAGGGCGGGCTGCTCAACCTGATGCCGGGCAACATGCACAGCCTCCGGCTCGCCGACTGCCCGGACCTGCTCCGGACCGTCCGGGAGCTGGCCGCGCTGCGGCGGCGGTTCCTGCGGTACTTCACCGAGGGGGAGTTCCGGCACGCCGAGGGCCTGGAGGCGCAGGACTGCCTGGCGCGCGCGTACACCCACGGCGACGACGTGATGGTGGTCGTGGTGAACCCGACCGACGACGCCGTGCGAGCCCGGGTGCGGGTCGACCCCGCGACCTGGGGCGGGTCCACCGCCGGGCGGACCCCGACCGTGGTCGGGCAGGACGGCGAGGAGCTGGCGTGCGCCGGCGCGGACCCGCTGGAGGTGGACCTGGCGCCGGACACGCTGGTCGTCCTGGAGCTGCGCGCCTGACTCCGCCGGCACCGCCTGACCGACCGCACAGGCCGGTCAGTCGGCGCGAACCACCCGCTGGGTCTGCGTGCCGAGGCCGCGTCCGGTCAGGCGCAGCGTCTCGCCGCCGCGCAGGTACACCTGCGGCCGCAGCCCCATCCCGACGCCGGGCGGCGTGCCGGTGTTGATCAGGTCGCCGGGCTCCAGGGCCAGGAACTGGCTGAGGTAGTGCACCAGGAAGGCCGGCCGGAACAGCATGGTCGCGGTGCTCCCGTCCTGGCGGCGCACGTCGTCGACGTCGAGGGTCAGGGCGACGTCGGCGACGTCGCCGAGCTCGTCGGGGGTCACCAGCCACGGCCCGGTGGGGTTGAAGGTCGGCGCCGACTTGCCCTTGGACCACTGGCCGCCGCGCTCGAGCTGCCACTCCCGCTCGCTCACGTCGTTCACCAGGACGTACCCGGCGATCGCGGCGGCGGCCTCCTCCTCGTCGCGCAGGTACGAGCACCGGCGTCCGACGACCACGCCGAGCTCGACCTCCCAGTCCGTCTTGCGCGAGCCGCGGGGGATCACGACGTCGTCGTCCGGGCCGATCACGGTGTTGGGCGACTTGGTGAACAGGATCGGCTCGTCCGGTACGGGCTGGCCGGTCTCGGCCGCGTGGTCGGAGTAGTTCAGGCCGATGCACAGCACCTGGTGCGGTCGGGCGATCGGCGCGCCCAGGCGGCGCCCGGCCAGGGGCTCGCCGCCGCCGGCGGCCGACCGCTGCGCGACCAGGGCGGGCAGGTCGGCCATCGCACCGGAGCCGAAGAAGGCCTCGTCGAAGTCGCCGACCGCGTCGCCCACCAGGACGACGCCGTCCGGCGTCAGGACCCCGGGCACCTCGTGCCCCGGCTCGCCCACCCGCACCAGTCGCATAGCTCTCCCTCGACACATTATGGATAATGCGTGTTGAATGTAGCTCATGACCCACGACAGGACGACGACCCGACGGGCCCTGGTGACCGGGGGGCAGAGCGGTCTCGGCGCCGCGTGCGTGCAGCGGCTGCGGGCGGACGGGTTGGAGGTGCTGAGCCTGGACGTCGGCGCCGGTGCCGACCTGGTGGTGGACGTTCGCGACAGCCGTCAGGTGGCCGACGCCGTGGCCGAGGCCGGCGTGGTCGACGTGCTGGTGAACAGCGCGGGAATCGTCGGTCCGAATCGCGAGCTCTGCGCAGTTTCGGACGAGGAGTGGGCGACGGTGTTCGACGTGAACGTCACCGGGACCTTCAGGATGCTGCGCGCGGTGCTGCCGGGGATGCGCGAGCGCGGCTGGGGCCGGGTGGTGAACTTCGCCAGCATGGCCGGCAAGGACGGCAACCCGAACCTGTCCGCCTACTCCGCGTCCAAGGCCGCGGTGATCGCGATGACCAAGTCGGTCGGCAAGGAGCTGGCGAGGTCCGGCGTCGTCGTCAACGCGGTCGCTCCGGCGGTGTTCGAGACGCCGATGAACGCCGACACCGCCCCGGAGGTGCTCGAGCGGCTCACCTCGCTGATCCCGATGGGCCGGCTCGGGCGGCCCGAGGAGGCCGCCGCCCTCGTCTCCTGGCTCTGCTCGGACGAGTGCAGCTTCTCCACCGCGAGCGTGTACGACCTCAGCGGCGGACGGGCCACGTACTGACGTGGGCGACGTCGCGGTCCGGGTGACCGACGTCCGGCTGCACCACGGGGAGTGCCCTGTCTGGTGGCCGGACGGGTCGGGCCTGCGCCTGGTCGACATGCTGGCCGGTGACCTGGTGACGCTGGGCGGGGGTGAGGAGGTCGTCCGCCACCACGTCGGCGGCACGGTCGCCGCGCCGCGCCCGCGCCGCGGCGGCGGCACCGTCCTGGGCGCGGACCGCGGCTTCCTCCTGCTGCGCGAGGACGGGACGCTGGAGCGCGAGGTCCCGGACGTGTGCGACGGCGAGGGCCTGCGGATGAACGACGGCGGCTGCGACCCCCACGGCCGCTACTGGTGCGGCACGACCGGTGGCGCCGCCGGTACCGCGGCACTGCACCGGCTCGATCCCGACGGCACGGTGACCACCCCGTTGACCGGCCTGACCACCTCGAACGGGCTGGCCTGGGCGCGGGACGGGCGTCGGGCCTGGTTCGTCGACAGCCCGTCCGGTCGGGTCGACGTGCTGGAGACCTCGCCGGAGGGGGAGGTCCTGGACCGCAGGCCGTTCGCGACGGTGCCGCGCGGGGTTCCGGACGGGCTGGTGCCGGACGAGCACGGCGGGGTCTGGGTCGCGCTCTGGGACGGCGGCGCCGTCGTCAGGTTCTCGCCCGAGGGCGAGGTCGACCGCGTCGTCGAGGTCCCGACCCCGCGCGTGACCGCCTGCACCCTCGGCGGCGACGACCTGCGCACCCTCTACGTCACCACCTCCCAGCACGGGCTGGACCGCGACGACGGCTGCGCCGGAGCGGTGTTCAGCACCCGCGTCGACGTCCCCGGCGTCCCCGTCGACGAGTTCGGCGGCTGACGCGGCCGCTGACCTGATCACCCGCACGTCCACCACCGAGGAGGAACCCGAGATGGCAGACAGCACGCAGGTACGAGGTCCGGACCGCAGGTCGGTCCTGCTGGGCGCCGGAGCCGCGGTCGCGGCAGGACTGCTCACCGGCGCCCCGGCGACGGCGACGACGGACGTGGCCCGGCGCGGACCGCGCGCCTACCCGTTCACGCTGGGTATCGCGTCGGGCGATCCGCTGCCCGGGGCCGTGGTGATCTGGACCCGGCTCGCCCCCAGCCCGTTCGAGGTCGGCGGAGGTGTCGGGCCCAGTGCCCACCCCGTGCAGTGGCAGGTGGCGGCCGACCCGGCGTTCGTGCGGGTCGTGCGCGAGGGGACGGCCCAGGCGCACCCCGAGTACGCGCACAGCGTCCACGTCGACGTGCAGGGCCTGGAGCCGGACCGGGAGTACTGGTACCGGTTCCGCAGCGGACCGCACCTGAGCCCGGTCGGCCGGACCCGCACCGCGCCGGTGCCCGGGGCGCCGCTGGACCACCTGCACCTGGTGATGGCGTCGTGCCAGTCGCTCGGTGCCGGCTGGTACCACGCCTGGCGCGACGCGGCCCAGGACCCGGCCGACCTGGTCTACTTCGCCGGGGACTACATCTACGAGTACGCGATCAACTCGACGTCGGTCCGCTGGCCGTACACCCCGCCGCTGCCCGACGACTACGCCCGCGAGACCGACACCCTGGACCGCTTCCGCCAGCAGTACTCGGCGCACAAGGTCGACCCCGACCTGCAGGAGGCGCACCGCGTCTCGCCCTGGATGGTGACCTGGGACGACCACGAGGTCCGCAACGACTACGACGCCTTCGACCCTGCCTTGTTCGCGCTGCGGGCCAACGGCTACCGGGCGTTCTGGGAGCACATGCCGCTGCGCCGTCCCCAGCTGCCCGACGGCTGGACCGCCCGGATGCACCGCCACCTCACCTACGGCGACCTGGTCCGCTTCCACGTCCTGGACACGCGCCAGTTCCGCACCACCCAGCTCCCGGGCGGTGCCGTGCTGGAGGGGCCTGCGCGGCGCGACCCCTCGCGGCAGATGCTCGGCGTGGAGCAGGAGGCCTGGCTGCTCGACGGGC
Organism: uncultured Actinomycetota bacterium; assembly: GCA_963825505.1. Classification (GTDB taxonomy): domain Bacteria; phylum Actinomycetota; class Actinomycetes; order Actinomycetales; family CAWJMD01; genus JBBQSN01. The sequence continues at coordinate 56,621 of CAWGTL010000018.1, forward strand.
TCGGCGCCGGCGGCACCACCTGGGACGCGCTCGCGAACACCGTGCTGTTCAGCCGCCTCGACAGCGGGGCGGGGGAGGTGGAGCAGTTCTCGACCGGCCAGTGGGACTCCTACCGGGTGGCGCAGCAGCGCGTCGTCGACGCCGTGGTCGACAAGCAGGTCGACGGCTTCGTCGTCCTCACCGGTGACATCCACCGCAACTACCACCTGGACGTGCTGGCCGACTTCGACGACCCGTCGTCCGCCGTGGTCGGGGTCGAGTTCGCGGGGACGTCGATCAGCAGCGGTCGGGACGGCTCGCAGACCGACGCCGGGCTGGAGCTGCGCAAGGCCGAGAACCCGCACCTGGTGAGCGCCGACCTCTGGCGGGGCTACCTGCGGTGCCGGATCAGCCACGACGAGTGGGCGACCGAGGTGAGGGCCATCGACCGGGTCACGACGCTGACCTACGACGCCTGGACGAGCCAGACGCTGCGGACCTTCCCGGGTCGCCCCGGCCTCGTCGTGGACTGAGCGGAGACAGCCGCGCCTGCGCCGGGAGGGGGCGCGGCCACCTCGTCCCTCGGGCGGATATCTCCACCGGAGATGGTCCGGTCGCTCGGTCGGTCCGGATATCGCGCTGGGTGATATCCGCCCGACGCAGGACATCAGGGCCCGAGGGTCCTCCGGCACGCAGCGGACGAGCCCGCACTGGTCCGGGGTGATGACCGCGCCTTCCAGCCGGCTGTCCGACCTCCACGGCACTCTGGTGCCATGACCACCCCGGAGCAGGACGCGCGACCGGCGCTGCTGCTCGGCGCGCACGCCTCGCGGCGCTGCCCGCGGCGGATCCACAACGACCACGACCGGACCGTCCCGAAGGTCGAGTGGCTGCCCTCGCCGGAGCTGCAGCTGCGGCTCGACGCAGGGTCCGGGTTCGAGGTCGAGGTGCTCGACCGGCTGGTCGTCCTCCACGGGCACCGGTGCACCGACCTGCGCGGCACCGACGACTGGCGCGAGCTCACGACGGCGACGATCGCGGCGCTGGCGGCCGGGGCAGAGCTCGTGGTCGGCGGCCGGCTCCCCGACGACGACGCCGGTGGACGGCTCGGGCGCCCGGACGTCCTGCTCCGGGTCGGCACCGGACCGGACGGCGTGGCCGGCAGGTACGTCCCGGTGGAGGTGAAGTGGCACCTGGGCACCGAGAAGCGGGCGAAGAGGACGGCGTCGGTGTCCGCGCTCGCGTCGCCCACCACGCGCGTCGAGGTCGAGGGACGGGCACCGCGCACCAGGCAGCGCTTCGACGACCTGCTCCAGCTCGCGCACTACACCCGGATGCTGCAGGCGTGCGGCTTCCACCCGGGCGAGGACCAGCTCGTCGGCGCCGTCATCGGCACCGACCTGCTCGACGTCGGCGGCGGCGAGCCGGAGCAGGTGCTGGTGTGGCACGACCTCGCGGTCGCGCAGTTCACGACCTTCTCCCGCAGCCGGGGGTCGGCCGAGCGGTCGGTCCTGGAGCGGTACGACCACGAGCACCGGTTCCGGCTGAAGGTGGCCCAGGTGGCGGCCCGCCGCACCGGCGCGCCCGACGACCCGGAGCCGATCGTCGTCCCCATCGCGCAGGACGAGTGCCTCACCTGCCCCTACCGCGACTGGTGCGCCGAGCGGATGGGTCCGGACGACCCGTCGGCAGCCATCACCACCGGCAGGCTGCGCATCCGCGAGTGGCTGTCGCTGCAGGCGCTCGGCGTCACCACCACGGCGGCGCTCGCGGAGGTCGACGTCGACGACGACGAGTTCATGGCCGCGTTCCTCGCCGAGCACACCCACGACGAAGCAGGCGCCGCGCGCCGGCTGGCCGAGGCGGTGCGCCGGGCCGGGATGGTCCGCGACGGCGTCCGGCTGCTGCGTACCGGCACCGGACCGCTCCATGTCCCGCGGGCCGACGTCGAGATCGACCTCGACTACGAGTCGGACCCCAGCGGTCGCAAGTACCTGTGGGGCGCCCGGGTCGCCACCGGCGACGCCCTGACCGGCACGTGGGGTCCGGCCCGGTACCGCGCCTTCGTCACCTGGGACCTCGTCGACGCCGAGGGCGAGCGCGCGCTCGCGGCCGAGCTGGTCGCGTGGCTGCGCTCCGAGATCGCCTCGGCCGAGGTCGCAGGTCGCACGCCTGCAGGTGCACCACTGGACGGCGGTCGAGCCCGACGCCCTGCGCACCGTCCTCGGTGCCGACGCGGTGGCGGACGTGCTCGCCCGCTTCGTCGACCTGTACGACGTCGTCAGGACGCAGTTCGTGGGCGCCTTCGGTCTCGGCCTCAAGGCGGTCGCGCCGGCCTTCGGCTTCCGCTGGCGCGACGACGACGCCGGCGGCTCGCAGTCGCAGACCTGGCTGCTCGTCGCCCGCGACACCGCCTCGCCCGACCACGCGGCGATGCGGCAGCGGGTGCTCGAGTACAACGAGGACGACGTCGAGGCGACGGCGGTCGTCCGGGCCGGTCTCTCGGCCCTCGCGACGTCGCAGCCTGCCGCCGGGTAGGTTCCAGGCAACGCAGACCGACCGAGGACGAGGGGTGGGGGAGCAGATGGGTGTCACGCTGGCCAAGGGCGGCAACGTCTCGCTGAGCAAGGAGGCGGGATCCGTCCCGCTGACCCGGATCCACGTCGGCCTCGGCTGGGACGTGCGGTCCACCGCCGGTGCCGACTTCGACCTCGACGCCAGCGCCCTGGTGTGCGGGCCGAACGGCCGCGTCCTCGGCGACGAGTGGTTCATCTTCTACAACCAGCTGACCTCGCCGGACCAGACCGTCCAGCACACCGGCGACAACCTCACCGGCGAGGGCGAGGGCGACGACGAGGTCGTGATCATGGACCTCGGCGCGATGTCACCCCAGGTGGACAAGATCGTCGTCGCCGTCTCCATCCACGACGGGCAGACCCGCGGCCAGAACTTCGGCCAGGTCGTCAACGCCTTCATCCGCGTGGTCAACCTCAACGACGACAGCGAGCTGGCCCGGTTCGACCTGTCCGAGGACGCCTCCACCGAGACCGCGATGATCTTCGGCGAGGTCTACCGCCGCGGCGAGGAGTGGAAGTTCCGCGCGGTCGGCCAGGGCTACGCCAGCGGCCTGCACGGCATCGTCACCGAGTACGGCGTCAACGTCGGCTGATCCGGACCAGGCCGGACCAGGTCCGGACCGGGGACGGCAGCCGCGCCAGGGCGCCTAAGTGATCGCTTAGGTGGGCGTTGACGTCCGCCGCCGCAGCGAGCAGGTTGCACAGGTGCGGACGACGTCGTCGTCGTCCCGCCGACCGCGAGGAGCTCGGCATGCAGGTCCCGTCGCCCTTCGAGTACGAACGCGCCACGAGCGTCGACCACGCGATCGGGCTGCTGGAACGCCTCGGCAGCGACGCGCGTCTGGTGGCCGGCGGGCACAGCCTGCTGCCGATGATGAAGCTGCGGATCGCGGCGCCGGAGTACCTGGTCGACATCAACGACCTGCACGACCAGCTCGGGTACATCACGGTCGAGGCCGACCAGGTGCGGATCGGTGCGATGGTCCGGCACCGCGAGCTGCTCGAGTCCGACCCCCTGGCGGCGGCCTTCCCCATCGTCCGCGACGCCGAGCGGGTCATCGCCGACCCGGTCGTGCGCAACCGCGGGACCCTGGGCGGCTCGCTGTGCCAGGCCGACCCGTCCGAGGACCTGTCGGCCGTCTGCACGACGCTGGACGCCAGCTGCGTCATCCGCAGCACCGCCGGCGAGCGGGTCGTCCCGATGCACGAGTTCCACCGCGGGCCGTACGAGACCGCTGTCGCCGACGGCGAGATGCTGCTCGAGGTGCGGCTGCCGATCCGGCCGGGCGGCTCCAGCGCCTACGAGAAGGTCGAGCGGCGCGCCGGCGACTGGGCCGTCGTGAGCGCGGGTGCCGCGGTCTGGATGGACGGCGGCACCATCACCGACGCGCGGGTGGGCCTGGCGGCGGTCGGCCCGAACACCACGAGCATCGACGCGATCTCGCAGGCGCTGCGCGGTCAGGAGCCCTCGGAGGAGCTGTGGGCACGCGCGGGCGCCATCGCCGCCGAGAGCTGCCACCCCACCGAGGACGGACGCGGGAGCGTGGCCTACAAGCGGCACCTCGCCGACGAGCTCACCCGACGCGCGCTGCGCCGGTCGGTCGCCCGCATCACCGGTGAGGAGAGCTGACATGCAGGTCACGATGACGGTGAACGGCGAGCAGGTGACCAGCGAGATCGAGGGTCGCCTGCTGCTGGTGCACTACCTGCGCGACCACCTGAACCTGACCGGGACGCACTGGGGTTGCGACACGAGCAACTGCGGCACCTGCGTGGTCTGGATGGACGACGAACCGGTGAAGTCCTGCACCGTGCTGGCGGCGATGGCCGGCGGACGTGCGGTGCGCACGGTCGAGGGCCTGGAGCAGGGCGACACGCTCGACCCCGTCCAGCAGGGGTTCATGCAGTGTCACGGGCTGCAGTGCGGGTTCTGCACGCCGGGGATGATGATGACCGCCCGTGCGCTGCTGGACCGCACCCCCGACCCGTCCGAGCACGAGATCCGCGAGGCGATCTCGGGCCAGATCTGCCGCTGCACCGGCTACGCCTCCATCGTCCGCTCGATCCAGTGGGCCGCGGACCACCCGAACGGCCTGCCGGCGACCGAAACGGCCGACGAGAGCGCGCACGAGGTCCTCGACGACGCCGAGGGCGCGTCGTCCGGCGACGCCGACACCGCCCGACCCGACGGCGGCGACGTGGCCGAACCGCAGACCGCGACCGCAGGGAGCACGACGTGACCACCGTCGAGGAGCGTCCCGCGGACGCACGTCCGCCGCGCGAGTTCGAGGACAACGACCACAAGCCGATGGGCTACGGCCGGATGCTGCGCAAGGAGGACCCGCGCTTCGTCCGGGGCCGCGGCCGCTACGTCGACGACCTGAACCTGACCGGCATGCTGCACCTGGCGATCCTGCGGTCGCCGGTCGCGCACGCCCGGATCGTCAGCATCGACACCAGCGCGGCCGAGGCGCACCCGAAGGTCAAGGCCGTCGTCACGGGCGAGACCCTCGCGGGCCTCGGCCTGGCCTGGATGCCCACGCTGTCGAACGACGTGCAGGCCGTGCTGGCCACCGACAAGGTCCGGTTCCAGGGCCAGGAGGTCGCGTTCGTCGTCGCCGAGGACCGGTACTCGGCCCGCGACGCCCTCGAGCTGATCGACGTCGAGTACGACGTCCTCGACCCGGTGGTCGACGTCCGCCAGGCGCTGGCACCCGGTGCACCGGTGATCCGCACCGACCTCGAGGGCAAGACGGACAACCACGTCTTCGACTGGGAGACAGGGGACAAGGACGCGACCGAGGCCGTGTTCGCGCGTGCCGACGTGGTCGTCCAGGAGGACATCGTCTACCCGCGGGTGCACCCGGCGCCGATGGAGACCTGCGGCTCGGTCGCCGACTACGACAAGGTCGAGGGCCGGTTGACGCTGTGGACCACCTCGCAGGCCCCCCACGCCCACCGCACCCTGTACGCGATCGTCGCGGGCATCCCCGAGCACAAGATCCGGGTGATCTCGCCGGACATCGGCGGTGGGTTCGGCAACAAGGTGCCCATCTACCCGGGCTACGTCTGCTCGGTCGTCGGCAGCATCGTGACCGGCCGGCCGGTGAAGTGGATGGAGGACCGTTCGGAGAACCTGGTGAGCACCGGGTTCGCCCGCGACTACGTCATGCGCGGGGAGATCGCCGCCACCAAGGACGGGAAGATCCTGGCGATCCGGACGAACGTGCTGGCCGACCACGGCGCCTTCAACGGCACGGCCGCACCGGTGAAGTACCCGGCCGGGTTCTTCGGGGTGTTCACCGGCTCGTACGACATCGAGGCCGCCTACTGCTCGATGACCGCCGTGTACACGAACAAGGCACCGGGGGGCGTCGCGTACGCCTGCTCGTTCCGGATCACCGAGGCCGTGTACCTCGTCGAGCGGATGGTCGACGTCCTGGCCCACGACCTGGAGATGGATCCGGTCGAGCTGCGGTTGAAGAACCTGCTGCGTCCGGAGCAGTTCCCGTACACGTCCAAGACCGGGTGGGTCTACGACTCCGGCAACTACGAGCCGACGCTGCGCAAGGCGATGGAGATGGCAGGCTACGAGGAGCTGCGCCGTGAGCAGGCCGAGAAGCGTTCTCGCGGAGAGGTGATGGGCATCGGGGTCGCCTTCTTCACCGAGGCCGTTGGTGCCGGCCCCCGCAAGGACATGGACATCCTCGGCCTCGGCATGGCCGACGGGTGCGAGCTGCGGGTGCACCCGACGGGCAAGGCGGTGGTGCGGCTCTCGGTGCAGTCCCAGGGCCAGGGCCACGAGACGACGTTCGCGCAGATCGTCGCCGAGGAGATCGGGATCGCCCCGGACGACATCGACGTCGTCCACGGCGACACCGACAACACCCCGTTCGGGCTGGGCACCTACGGCAGCCGCTCCACGCCGGTCTCGGGTGCCGCCGCCGCGCTCGTCGCCCGCAAGGTCCGCGACAAGGCGCGGATCATCGCGTCCGGGATGCTGGAGGTCTCGGTCGCCGACCTCGACTGGGAGAAGGGGAAGTTCAGCGTCAAGGGCGATCCGACGAAGTCGGTGACGATCCAGGACATCGCGATGCGCGCGCACGGCGCGGGCGACCTGCCCGACGGCGTGGAGGGCGGGCTCGAGGCCCAGATCTGCTACAACCCCTCGAACCTCACCTATCCGCACGGCGCCTACATCTGCGTCGTCGACATCGACCCCGGGACCGCGAAGGTCACCGTGCGCCGCTTCATCGCGGTCGACGACTGCGGCACCCGGATCAACCCGATGATCATCGAGGGCCAGGTGCACGGCGGGCTCACCGACGGCGTGGGCATGGCGCTGATGGAGATCATCGCCTTCGACGAGGACGGCAACTGCCTCGGCGGTTCGCTGATGGACTACCTCATCCCGACCGCGCTCGAGGTGCCCGACTGGGAGACCGGCTTCACCGTCACGCCGTCGCCGCACCACCCGATCGGGGCCAAGGGCGTGGGGGAGTCGGCCACGGTCGGCTCGCCCCCGGCCATCGTCAACGCCGTCGTCGACGCGCTCAAGCCGTACGGCGTGCGGCACGCCGACATGCCGCTCACCCCGTCGCGGGTGTGGGACGCCATGCAGGGCAACGCGACCCCGCCGATCTGACGGGACGACGATGACGCACCGGATGGCCGCCCGCGTCGCCGAGCTGACCTCGGCGCGGGTGCCGTTCGTGCACGCGACGGTCGTGCGCGCCCAGCAGCCGACGTCGGCCAGGGCCGGCGACGACGCCGTCATCCTCGGCGACGGCACCATCGAGGGGTTCGTCGGCGGGCACTGCGCGCAGGGCTCGGTGCGCGCGGCCGCCCTCGACGCCCTCCAGGACGGCGGGGCCGTCCTCCTGCGGGTGCTGCCGACGGACCAGGAGCACTTCCCCGACTCCCCGAGCGCCCGCGTCGTGGTCAACCCGTGCCTGTCCGGAGGAGCGTTGGAGATCTTCCTGGAGCCGCTGCTGCCCGCCCCGCTGGTCGCGGTGGTCGGCGACACCCCGATCACCCGGTCGCTGCTGCAGCTGGCCGGGCCGCTCGGCTTCGTCGGCCGGGAGGCGGCGCCGGGGGAGCAGGTGGTGGGTGCCACCGCCGTCGTCGTCGCCAGCCACGGCACGGGGGAGCACGAGTCGTTGCGGGCGGCCCTGGACTCCGGCGTGCCGTTCATCGGCCTGGTCGCCAGCCGCATCCGCGGGCAGGCCGTGCTGGAGGAGATGGGCCTCACCGACGCCGAGCGGGCCCGGGTGCGGACCCCGGTGGGCCTCGACATCGGCGCGCGCACCGCCGAGGAGATCGCCGTGGCGATCCTGGCGGCGCTCGTGCGCGCGGTCCGGGTCGAGGGGGTGGTCGCGGCGACGCAACCGCCGGCGGCGCCGCGCCAGGAGGTGGACCCGGTCTGCGGCATGACCGTCGTGGTCGGTCCGGGCACCGCGCACCTCGTCGACGCCGACGGCGACCACTGGTTCTGCGCCACGGGGTGTCGCGACCACTACGCCTCCCGGGGCAGGCTGTCGGGGTGATCGTCACCGGACTCGTCCTGGCCGCCGGCTCGTCACGACGACTGGGCAGGCCCAAGCAGCTGTTGCCGTTCCGGGGCGCGACCCTGCTGGACGCCACCGTCGACCTCGCGAGGGCCTGCGGGTTCGACCAGCTGCTGGTGGCGATCGGAGGGTCGGCGGCCGACGTCCGGTCGGGCGTCGACCTCAGCGGTGCGACGGTGGTCGAGAACCCCGAGCACGGCACAGGATGCAGCTCGTCGGTCGCCGCAGCGCTGTCCGTCGTCGACCCGCGGGCGGACGGGCTCGTGCTCCTGCTCGGCGACCAGCCGGGGGTCGAACCGAGCACCGTCGCAGCCCTCGTCGAGGCTGCGTCGACCGGAGCGCCGGCGGCCGTGTGCCGGTACGACAACAGCCTCGGCCACCCGATCTGGTTCTCCCGCAGCCTGTTCGGGGAGCTGGCCGAGCTGCACGGCGACAAGGCGGTGTGGAAGCTCCTGCACTCCGGCACGATCGAGGTCACCGAGGTGCGGGTGGCTCGACCGGTCCCGGTCGACGTCGACACCTGGCAGGACTACGAGGCGCTCCTGGCCGCGGACGAGCTCGCCGCCGCGACGGCCGAACCGGGTCCGCGGCGGTGACAGCCCCGTGGCCGGACGCCGACGAGGTCGCCCGCCGGCTCGACGCGGTCGACTACCTGGTCGACGACGGCCTCGCCACGGCGCTGTACCTGGCGCTCGAGCTCGGCCAGCCGCTCCTGCTCGAGGGCGAGCCGGGCGTCGGGAAGACCGCCGCGGCCAAGGCGCTCGCGCGGGCGACGGGCGGCGAGCTGATCCGGCTGCAGTGCTACGAGGGTCTGAGCGCGAGCGAGGCGCTGTACGAGTGGAGCTACCAGCGGCAGCTGCTCGCGATCCGGCTGGCCGAGTCGCGGCACGAGCGCCTGCGCGACGACGACCTGTTCACCGAGGAGTTCCTGCAGGAGCGGCCCATCCTGCGTGCGGTGCGCGCCGACGGCCCCGTGCCGCCGGTGCTGCTGGTGGACGAGATCGACCGTGCCGACGACGAGTTCGAGGCGCTGCTGCTGGAGTTCCTCGGCGAGGCCTCGGTGACGGTGCCGGAGATCGGCACCTTCGTCGCCGCCCGGCCCCCCGTCGTGGTGCTGACGTCCAACCGCAGCCGCGAGCTGCACGACGCGTTGCGGCGGCGCTGCCTCTACCACTGGATCGACTTCCCCTCGCCCGAGCGTGCGGCCCAGATCCTGCGCCGCAGCGTGCCGTCCGCGTCCGAGCCGCTGATCCGCTCCACCACCGAGCTGGTCGGACGGGTGCGGGAGCTCGACCTGGACAAGCCGCCCGGCCTGGCCGAGGCGATCGACTGGGTGTCCGCGCTGGCGGCGCTCGGGGCCACCGAGCTGGCCGCCCCGCAGGCCGTCCGCACCCTCAGCGCCCTGGCCAAGACCCCCGACGACCGGGCGGCGATCGGCGCCGCGTTGGCGGAGGTCGCAGCCGGGCGGGGGTCGTGACGGGGCCGACCCAGCCATGACACCGCCGCCTGGGCGCACCGTCCTGCGCGGGGTGGACCGCGCGGTCTTCGCGGCGGCGCTGACCGCGCGGCTGCGGGCGGCAGGGGTCCCGGTGGGGCTGACCGCCACCGAGGACCTGGTCCGGGCGCTGGCAGCCGTGCCGCCCCTGGACCGCGGCCGGCTCTACTGGGTGGCGCGCACCACCCTGGTGCGGCGCCGGGAGGAGCTCGCGGCGTTCGACGACGTCTTCGGTGCGGTGTTCGCCGACGACCTCGTGCCGCTGACCGCGTCGGCACGCCGGGGGGCGGCGCCGGCACCGGCGGCCGACGACGCGCTGGCGCAGGTGCCGGGTGGCGACCACGACGAGGTGGCGGGCGGAGGGCTCCCGTGGGTGACGCTGCCGTCGGTGGTGGGCACGGGTGACGACGAGGGCGCCGACCTCCTCGTCCCGCTGCTGCGGGCCAGCGACCTCGAGCGGCTGTCCGACGTGCCGTTCGAGCAGCTCGCCCCCCACGAGGTGGAGCAGCTCGGGCGCTGGCTCGCCGACGGGGTCCGGACCTGGCCGACCCGCCGGTCGCGCCGTCGCCGCCCTGGCCGCCCGGGTCACCAGGTGGCCCTGCGCCGCACCCTGGCACGGGCGCGTCGGACCGGCTGGGAGGCGGTCGACGTCGTCAAGGTCAGCCCGGTGCCGCGGCGGCGCCGGGTGGTGGTGCTGTGCGACGTGAGCCAGTCGGTGCAGGCTCAGGTCCCCGCCTTCTTGCAGCTCGCCCGGGCGCTGACCACCACCCTGGACGGTGAGGCGTTCGCGTTCGGCACCGGTCTGACCCGGCTCACCCCGGTGCTGCGGAACGCGTCCGCCGCCCGAGCCGTCGAGCTCGTCACCGAGCAGGTGACCGACCGGTTCGGCGGGACCAGGATCGCCTCGAGCCTGGAGGCGCTGCTCGCCTCGCACCACGCGGACGCCGTCCGCGGTGGCGTGGTGGTGATCGCCTCGGACGGGTGGGACAGCGAGCCGCCGGAACGGGTCGAGCGGGCGATGGCCCGGCTGCGGCGCCGGGCGCACCGAGTGGTGTGGGTGAACCCGCGCGCGGCGGCGCCCGGCTTCGCGCCGCTGGTCGGGACGATGGCGGCCGCGCTGCCCTACTGCGACGACCTGCTGCCGGCCGACGACTTCCGTTCTCTCGCCACGGTGATCGACGTCCTGTGCCGACCCCGGCGACCGGTGGGCGGCGTGCTCAGCTCCACAGGGTGACGTGCACGGACGGTCTGAACCGGGTGATGTCGACACCGGTGCCCCGCAGCATCGCCTGCGTGGCACGAGGCGTGGTGACGAACCGGCGCAGCTCCTCGACCGCCGGCGCCGGCGGGACCAGCGTCATCAGGCTCCACACCGAGTCGGCCCGCAGACCCGGGCCCTCCACCCGCACCAGGCGACCGCTGGCCACGTCGCGCGCGGCGACGAAGGACAGGCTGAGCGCCACCCCCTCGCCCCGGGCGGCCTGCTCCAGGGCGGCCGCCTCGCTCTGGAAGATCCGCTGCCGGTCCTCGGGGACGCGCAGGCGGTGCAGCATCGCGGCGACGGCCCCGGGGCCCCCGACGGCGCTCGGCCCGAGCAGCCAGGTCTGGTCCCGCAGCTGGCGCGCGGGGTCCGGGTGGGAGGCGAGGGGATGGCCCGGGCCGACCACGACGACCACCTGGTACTTCAGGAACGGCGTCGAGGAGATGACGCCGGGCTCGCTGGTCGGCAGCGGCGGCCCGATCGCGACGTCGGCCGAGCGGGAGGTGAGCAGCGCGGCGAACCGCCGTTGCGGGCTGACGCTCAGCTCGACGTCGAGGTCGTCCGCCCGGCCGGTGAACAGCTCGATGAGCCCGGGTGCGGCGTGCTCGGCGAACAGGCTCGAGGCGGCGACCCGGAGCAGGCGCCGCCCGTTGGCGGCCTGACCGACCTCCAGGACGGTGCGGTCGGCGAGGCCGAGGATCTCCACCGCCCGGCTGGCCAGCCGCAGGCCGCCCGGCGTGAACGCGAGCCCCGCCGACGTGGGGACGAACAGCCGGTCGCCCAGCTCCTTGCGCAGCTGCGCGACGTGCAGCGAGACCGCGGCGTCGGACACGCCGAGCTCGGCCCCCGCAGCCTTCACCGAGCCGCAGCGGGCCACGGCCGAGAAGGCGCGGAGCTGGGCGGGCGTCACCTCCGCACGCTAGCCCAGCCGCGACCGTCGCGGACCCGGCTCCGCGAGGCTCAGCCCGCGACCTCGGTGAGGTCGCCCGACCACAGGGTGTGGAACGCGCCCTCGCCGTCGATCCGTCCGTAGGTGTGCGCGCCGAACAGGTCACGCAGACCCTGGATCAGCGACGCCGGCAGCCGCTCCGAGCGCACCGTGTCGTAGTACGCCAGCGCGGCGCTGAATCCCGGCACCGGGACGCCGGCGCCGACCGCCAGCGCGACGACGCGCCGCCACGCGTCCTGCGAGCGGCCGAGGTCCTCGGCCAGCCCGGGGTCTGCGAGCAGGGTGGGCGGCGGGTCGCCGGCGTAGGCCTGCCGGATCCGCTCGAGCAACCGGGCGCGGATGATGCAGCCGCCGCGCCAGATCCGCGCGATCTCGGCGACGTCGACGTCCCACCCGTAGGTCCTGCTCGCCTCGCGGATCTGGTCCAGACCCTGGGCGTACGCCACGACCTTGGAGGCCCACAGCGCGGCCCGGACGTCGTCCACCAGCCGGGCCGGGTCGCCGGCGTCGAGGGAGCGGTCGGGCCCCGTGAGGGCGGCGCGGGCGGCGTCGCGCAGGTCGGTGTGGCCCGAGGTCGACCGGGCGAACACCGACTCCGCGATGGTGTTGACCGGGACGCCGAGCTCGAGCGCGATCTGCACCGTCCAGCGACCGGTGCCCTTCTGCTCGGCGCGGTCCGCGATCACGTCGACCAGCGGCCGGCCGGTGCGGGCGTCGACCTGGTCGAGCACCCGCGCGGTGATCTCGATGAGGAACGAGTCGAGGTCGCCCTCGTTCCAGTCGCGGAACACGTCCGCGATCTCGGTCGCCTCGAGCCCGGCGGCCCGGAGCAGGTCGTACGACTCCGCGATCAGCTGCATGTCGGCGTACTCGATGCCGTTGTGCACCATCTTGACGAAGTGCCCGGCGCCGTCCGGCCCGACGTGCGTGCAGCACGGCTCGCCGTCGACCTGCGCCGAGATCGACTCCAGCAGCGGGCCGAGCGACTCGTACGACTCCTTCGAGCCGCCGGGCATGATGCTCGGGCCGTTGAGCGCGCCCTCCTCGCCACCGGACACGCCGGCGCCGACGAAGTGGAGCCCCTTCTCCCGCAACGCCTTCTCCCGACGACGGGTGTCCTCGTAGTGGGCGTTGCCGCCGTCGACGACGATGTCGCCCTCGTCGAGCAGGGGCACCAGCTCGTCGATCACGGCGTCGGTGCCTGCGCCGGCCTTGACCATCACCAGCACGCGGCGCGGACGCTCCAGGCTGGCGACGAAGTCCTCGAGCCGCTCGGACGGGACGAACGTCCCCTCCGAGCCGTGCTCGGCGACCAGCGCCTCGGTCTTCGCCGTGGTCCGGTTGTAGAGGGCGACGGTGTGGCCGTTGCGGGCCAGGTTGCGGGCCAGGTTCGCCCCCATCACGGCCAGGCCGGCGACGCCGATCTGGGCGGTGCCGGTGCGATCGGTGCTCGCTGCGTCGGTCATGGCCACAGTCTCATCCCTCCCGGAGGCGTTGACGAGGACGATCTCCGCTTGACAGCCGTCCTCCGGTGCCGTGGACTCCACCGAACCCGGACCGATCGGCCGGAACGGGACGACGACGACGAAGTCGGGCTGGGGGTGGTTCGCGTGAGCGCGTCCGCGCCGGTGACCGCCGTCCCGACCTCCGAGCCGTCCGCGCCGGGTCGACGTCCGACGCGCGGACCGGGGTCGCGCCGCCAGACGTTCCTCGGCCTCGACCGCGACGGCCTGCTGCTCGCGCTGCCGGCCCTCGTGCCCGTGCTGGTGTTCAGCGTCTACCCGCTGGTCAACGGGATCCTGCTCGGCTTCACCGACGCCCGCGCGGGGCGCAACGTCGAGACCAGCGTCACGTGGTTCCAGAACTACGCGGACCTGATGGGCGACAGCTACTTCTGGCAGTCGTTCCGGGTCGGGCTGGTGTGGGCGTTCGCCGTCACGATCCTGCAGTTCGTCGCCAGCCTCGGGTCTGGCGCTGCTGCTCGAACGAGCGGCTCCGGCTGCGCTGGCTCGCGCGGACGCTCGCGCTGGTGCCGTGGGCGATGCCGCCGGTGGTCATCGGCATCATGTGGCGGCTCGTCTACCACCCGAACGCGGGCATCCTCAACGCGTCGCTGCGCGACCTCGGGATCCTCGACTCCAACATCGACTGGCTCGCCTCGTTCTCGCTCGCCCTGCCGGCCGTGATCGTCGTGGGCGTCTGGGCCGGGATGCCGCAGACCACGGTGGTGCTGCTGGCCGCGCTGCAGTCGGTGCCGCAGGAGCTGCACGAGGCGGCCGCGGTCGACGGTGCCGGGCGCTGGCGCCGGTTCCGCGCGGTCACCTGGACCCACATCGCACCGGTGGTCGCGGCGATGACGACGCTCGACTTCGTCTGGAACTTCAACTCGTTCGGCCTGGTCTACGTGCTCACGCAGGGCGGGCCGGGCGGGACGACACGGCTGCCGCTGCTGTTCGCGTACGAGGAGGCGTTCCGCTACGGCAACTACGGGTACGCGGCCGCGCTGGGCAACGTGATGGTGCTCGTCATCGCGGCGTTCGTCGCGGTCTGGCTGCGCCGCCGGATGCGGGAGGTGGACGAGTGAGGACCAGCCCCGCCGTCCGCACCGGCCAGTACGCGGCCCTGCTGCTGTACCTGGCCTTCCTCGCCCTGCCGCTGCTGTGGCTGGTGTCGACGGCGCTGAAGACGCCGCCGGAGATCGCGCGGATCGACCCGACGGTGATCCCGCTCGAGCCGACGCTGCAGAACTTCGCGGACGCGTTCCGCGAGCAGCCGATCCTGCGCTCGATGTCCAACAGCCTGGTCGTCGCGGGGACGAGCTCGCTGGTGACCGTGGTGCTGTCGGTGCCGGCGGCGTACGTGATGGCGCGCTACCGCTCCGTGGTGAGCCGGGCGGCGATGGTCTGGGTGCTGCTCAGCCAGATCTTCCCGTTCATCCTCGTGATCATCCCGCTGTTCCTGCTCGTTCGGGACGCGGGTCTGTACGACACCCACCTCGGGCTCGTCCTGGTCTACGTCGTGTGGTCGATGCCGTTCGCGCTGTGGATGCTGCGCTCCTACGTGGCGTCGATCCCGGTGGAGCTGGAGGAGGCCGCGGCGATGGACGGCGCGTCGCGCTGGCGGACCCTGCGCTCGGTGCTGGCGCCGCTGCTCGCGCCCGGCATCGTCGCTGCGGCGATGTTCACGTTCGTCAACGCCTGGAACGAGTTCTTCTTCGCGCTGGTGCTCCTCAAGGACCCCGACCTCGCGACCCTGTCGCTCACCCTGGTCAAGTTCATCGGCGCCGAGGGCGTGGCCAAGCTCGGGCCGCTCGCCGCCGCCTCGCTGGTGGCGACCGTCCCCAGCCTGGTGTTCTTCGCCCTCGTCCAGCGCCGCCTCGTCAGCGGCCTGCTCGGCGGGGCGGTCAAGGCGTGACCGCCCACGACCCGCGCCAGCCGCACCCGACCCGTCCACGAGACGTCCACCCCCGCAGGAGGAACCGATGAGAACCCGTCGAACGTCCGCCGTCGTCGCCGTCCTGGCGACCGCCGCACTCCTCGTCACCGGCTGCGCCCGCGGTGACTCCTCCGGCAACCCGGACGACGAGGCCCCCCGCGAGGGCGAGAGCATCAACCTGACGTTCCAGAGCCTGGCGTTCCAGACCGACGCGGTCGCGTCGACCAAGGAGATCGTCGACTCCTGGAACGCCGAGAACCCCGACGTGCAGGTCGAGCTGGTCCAGGGGGACTGGGCGTCGGTGAACGACCAGCTGCTCACCTCGTTCGAGGGCGGCACGGCGCCGGACGTCTTCCACTACGAGTCGGGGCCGCTGCGCGACTTCAACGAGCGTGGCTCGCTGCTCGACCTGGACGAGTACCTCTCGGACGAGATCAGGGGCGACATCCGCGAGGGCGCCTGGGACACCGTCACCTACGACGACGCCGTCACCGGCGTGCCGTTCCTGCAGGAGTCGCAGGTGATCTTCGCCAACAAGACCCTGTTCGACGCCGCCGGCGTGGAGCTCCCCACGATCGACGACCCGTGGACCTGGGACGAGTTCGCCGACGTGACCGAGCAGCTGACCGAGAACGGGCAGTACGGCACCGCCTTCCCGCTGAAGTCGCCGGCGAACCGCATCCTCAACCTCGGCATGGGCTACGACGCGGCGTACTTCGAGACCGAGGACGGCGTGTCGACGGCCGTCTTCGACGACGCCGAAGGCGCTGTGCCGCAGCGGATCCACGACATGATCTGGACGGACAAGACGGCCTCGCCGGAGGCGGTCGGGCTGTCGTCGGCCGACGCCCTGCCCGGCTTCTTCGCCGGCCAGTACGCGACGCTCCCCGGCGCGATCTGGGTGCGCCAGCAGATCCAGGAGCAGGCACCGGACGGCTTCGAGTGGGTGACGCTGCCGCCGCTCGAGGGCACCAGCCAGACCCAGGGCGCCGTCTCGCAGACGCTGTCGGTGTCCGCCGACACCGAGCACCCCGAGGAGGCGGTGGCGTTCGTCGAGTACATGCTGAACGCCGAGAACCAGGCGAAGCTGGCCGCCGGCGACTGGCTGCTGCCGACGAGCAAGGAGGCCGTGGAGGCGCCCGAGCTGAACACGCCCGAGCTGGGCTGGGACGTCGCGGCCTCGACGGCCGACGACCTGGAGATGGCGCCGTTCCAGCAGGTGAAGGGCTTCGAGGAGTGGAAGTCCAAGGTCGCCAACCCGGCGATGCAGGAGTACTTCGCGAACCAGATCTCGCTGGAGGACCTCGGCACCCGGCTCACCGGTGAGGGCCAGGACATCCTGGACCGCTACAACCGGTAGGCGCCCTCGCCGCCCCCCTCCATCACGCCGAGCGAGAACGAGGCGCGAGACGTGCCGGCGCGTCGCGCGCCCCGTTCACGCTCGAGGCGGGAGGGGCCCGTCAGGCAGGGTCGGACGCGTGCACGACGGCGCGGTCGACCACGTCGGCCATCGCGGTGTAGCCGCGGTCGTTCGGGTGGAACCAGTCGGGCGCGAGCAGGCCGACCCAGGTGGCCGGTCCGTCGCGCCGGAAGTCGGCCAGAGCGAGCGCTGCCGTCGGCCGCGCGGCGGCGGATCTCCGCGTCCATCTGCCGCACCTCGCGCTGCGGGTTGGGCAGGTTGCCCACGACCGCAGCCCGCCGGCAGGGCGTCGAGCAGGGTGGTGAACCGCTCGACCGCGTGCTCGCGCAGCCGCCGGTTCACGATGTCGTTCGAGCCGACGAGCACGGTGACCAGCTCGGCCCGGTGCCCCAGAGCGGCCAGCCGCTCGAGGGCAGGCAGCTGCCGGTCGAGCACGTCGTCGACCCGAGCGCCGGTGACCGCCAGGTTCACGAGCCGGTAGGCGTGGCCCTGCGCCGCCCAGCGGCCGCGCAGCTGGCCGACCCACCCCCGCTGGGGATCCGACGCGCCGATGCCCTGCGTCATCGAGTCGCCGATCGCGACCCAGAGCGGGCCGTCCTGCCGGAGCGCTTCGTCGTTCGCCTCGCGCCACGCGGCGGCGAACGGCTCGACCTGCCGCTGCACCGACCGCACCCCCGGCAGGACCCGCGACATCGCCCGCAGCACCGGCCCGGTCGGCCGCGGGCTGGTGTTGTCGTAGGTGAGGTCGCGACGGTCCACGCCTCCAGGATGCGGTGGCGCCCGGACCCGCGTCCCGCCGACCCGGCGAAGTCACCTGCCGGGCGGCGCGGCGCCCGCGTACCGTCCCGGGGGTGGACGACCTCGAGCTGCGACCGTTCCTGCCCGACCAGGCCGAGCTGGTGTCGTCGTGGGCACCCACCGAGCGCGAGGTCTGGACCTGGGTGTCGCGCCGCACCGTGCCCGTGCCGCCCGACGCGATCCGCGGCTGGGCCGCCGAGGAGGGGTCGCTGACCTACCTCGTGCACGAGGGCGACGAGCCGGTCGCCTTCGGCCAGATCTGGCTCGACGACGACGAGGAGGACGCCGAGCTCGCGCGGCTGCTGGTCGCCCCCGACCACCGCGGTCGCGGCGTCGGACGGCGGATGGTGGCGGCGATGACCGAGGTGGCCCGGCAGCACAAGGCGCACGTCGCCATGCGGGTCGCGCCCGGCAACGAGTCTGCGCTGCGCGCGTACGCCGCCGCCGGCTTCGAGCGCGTGGACCCGGCCACCGAGAAGGAGTGGAACGAGGGCCAGCCGGTCGACTTCGTCTGGCTCCGCGACCGGGCATGAGCGGCAGGCCCCTCGACACCGTCGAGTCGGTGCGCGCCGAGGTCCGCCGTGTCGACGCCGCGTGGCCGAAGGAGGTCACCGCGTCGACGACGACCGTCGCACTCCGCGAGTCGGGAGTCGTGGGGCGAGGGCACCAGCAGGCGCCCGCGCCCGGTCTCGCGCCGCCAGCACCGGCGCGGCGTACCTACTCGCCAGTACCCACGCGAGCCCCGCGCGGAATGGGATCAGGGGCGCGGGATCACTAGGTTGTGAGCCGTGGACGACGACGTGACGAAGCCGATCTCCCGTGTGGCCGTGGTCAACCGTGGTGAGGCGGCGATGCGCCTCATCAACGCGGTGCGCGAGATCAACGCGGGCCGCGCGGCGGGGGAGCCGCAGGTCGTCACGATCGCCCTGCACACCGAGGGCGAGCGCACGGCGCGGTTCGTCCGCGAGGCCGACGAGGCGTTCGACCTCGGGCCCGCGTCGGCCCGTCCGTACCTGGACCTGGAGCTGCTCGAGCGGGCCCTCGCCGAGACCCGCGCCGACGCCGCGTGGGTCGGCTGGGGCTTCGTCGCGGAGGACCCGGCGTTCGCCGAGCTGTGCGACCGGATCGGGGTCACCTTCGTCGGCCCGAGCGCGGACGCGATGCGCCAGCTCGGCGACAAGATCGGCGCCAAGCTGCTCGCCGAGGAGGTCGGCGTCCCGGTGGCGCCGTGGTCGCGCGGTCCCGTCGACGACCTCGCGTCGGCCACCGAGCACGCGGCCCGGATCGGCTACCCGCTCATGCTCAAGGCCACCGCCGGCGGCGGCGGGCGCGGCATCCGCGTGGTCACCACCGACGGCGAGCTGGCCGACGCGTACGAGCGCACCCGCGAGGAGGCCGAGCGCGCGTTCGGCAGCGGCGTGGTCTTCCTCGAGCGGCTCGTCACCGGCGCGCGGCACGTCGAGGTGCAGGTCATCTCCGACGGCGAGACCGCCTGGGCGCTCGGCGTCCGCGACTGCTCGGTGCAGCGCCGCAACCAGAAGGTGATCGAGGAGAGCGCGTCGCCGGTCCTGAAGCCCGCCGACGTCGCGCGGCTGAAGGAGTCGGCCGAGCGGCTCGCCGTCAAGGTCGCGCTACCGCGGGCGCCGCCACGGTCGAGTTCCTCTACCACCCGGGCGACGGGACGCTGGCGTTCCTCGAGGTCAACACCCGGCTGCAGGTGGAGCACCCGATCACCGAGCTCACCACCGGCGTCGACCTGGTCAAGGCGCAGCTGCACGTGGCGTCGGGCGGCAAGCTGGAGGGATCGCCGCCGCCCGAGCTCGGGCACGCCGTCGAGGCGCGGCTCAACGCCGAGGACCCCGACCGCGACTTCGCCCCCGCGCCCGGTCGCGTCGAGCTGCTGCGGCTGCCGGCCGGCCCCGGCATCCGGGTCGACACCGGGCTGGGGGAGGGCGACACGATCCCCGCCGACTTCGACTCGATGATCGCCAAGATCATCGCCTACGGCCGCGACCGCGACGAGGCGCTGGCCCGGCTGCGGCGCGCGCTGGCCGACACCCACGTCGTCATCGAGGGCGGCGCCACGAACAAGAGCTTCCTGCTCGACCTGCTCGACCAGCCCGAGGTGGTCGACGGCTCCGCCGACACCGGGTGGATCGACCGCGTCCGCACCACGGGCCGCCTGGTCGCGCACGAGCACGCCGGCGATCGCGCTCGTGGTGGCCGGCATCGAGGCGTACGAGCAGGAGGAGCAGGTCGAGCGCCAGCACTTCTTCGCCACCGCGCACGGCGGCCGCCCGCAGGCAAGGCACCAGCCCGGACGACCGGTCGACCTCGCCCTGCGCGGCCAGAACCAGCGCGTGACGGTCGCGCAGGTCTCGCCCGAGCGGTACCGCGTGTCGCTGCGGCCGGACGGCTCCGACGCCGTCGACGTCGAGGTCGAGCGCCTCGGCGGGTACGCGCTGCGCGTCACCTGCGCGGGCGACCACCCACCGGGTCGTCACCGCCACGCACGGCACCGTCCACTCGGTCGAGGTCGACGGCGTCACGCACCGCGTCACCCGGGACGAGGGCGGCGTGGTCCGCTCTCCCGCACCGGCTCTCGTCGTCGCCGTGCCGGTCGCGGTCGGCGACGAGGTGGAGGCCGGCGCCCGCGTGCTGGTGCTCGAGTCGATGAAGATGGAGACGGTGCTGTCCGCGCCGAGCCGGTCGCGGGTGCGCGAGCTGCACGTCACGCACCGGTCGCCAGGTCGAGACCGGCGCGCCGCTGCTGCGGCTCGAGCCGATCGGTGACGACGACGGCGCGGCGGTCGCCGCCGACCCGGGCACCGCCGTCGAGCTGCCCGTGGCCGGCGACCCCGACCCCGCCGACCGGCGCACGCCGCTCGCTGCGCGACCTGCAGGGCATGCTGCTCGGCTTCGACCTGCCGCCGGGCGACGCCACGCCGCGCCGTCGCGGGGCTGCGCGACGGCACCGGCGACCGCCAGGCCGGCACGGTCCTGGTCGCCGAGCTCGCCGTGCTGCGCGGCGTTCGCCGACGTCGCCGAGCTGACCCGCAACCGTCCCGAGCACGAGGACGACGGCGCCGACGAGCGCGTGCACAGCCCGCGCGAGCACTTCCACTCCTACCTGCAGAGCCTCGACGTCGACCGCCAGCAGCTGCCGCCGGTGTTCCAGGACAAGCTGTCCCGTGCGCTGTCGCACTACGGCGTCACCGACCTCGAGCGCACGCCCGTCCTCGAGGAGGCGGTGTACCGGCTGTTCCTGGCCCACCAGCAGCAGGCCTCGCACGTCGCCGGTCGTCAGCGCGGTGCTGCAGGAGTGGCTGCGCACACCCGCCCCGCAGGGGCCGCTCGCCGACGAGGCGCCACGACGTGCTCGACCGGCTCGTCGTGGCCACCCAGCTGCGGCACCCGGTGGTCGGCGACCTGGCGCGCAGCGCCCGGTTCCGCTGGTTCGACCAGCCCGCCGTCGACGACGCCCGCGCCCGGGTGATGGCCGAAGGTCGGTCCGAGCTGGAGGCGCTGGCGGCGATCCGACGACCAGCCCGACCGGCCGCGCGGATCGACGCGCTGGTCGCCATCCCCGAGCGGATCGTCGGGTTCCTCGCCGAGCGGCTGGAGCAGGGCAACCCGCGCCGCGAGCCGATGCTCGAGGTGCTGGCCCGCCGCCACTACCGCGAGCACGAGCTCGGCAGGATGCGGCAGTCCGACGAGCGCACGGCATGCCCGAGGGCCGTCCGTCGTCGTCGCCGACTACGTGCTCGACGGCCGGCCGACGCTGCTCGTCTCCACCGTCGGCGAGATGTCCGAGCTCGCCGACGGCGGCCTCGACCGCGCGATCGGCGCGGCCAGCTCGAGACCGTCCCGCCGAGCACCGAGTCGGTGGTCGACCTCTACCTGCACTGGCCCGGCGCCCCGGACGTCGGCCGACGCCGTCTCTGCGGGCATCGCAGCGGCGTTGTCGCAGAACGCTCTCCCGCGCGTCCGCCGCGTCGTCGTCGGGTGGCGCCGTCGGTGGCGGGCGCCCGGGACGGCCGTGACGTCCGACTCGACGTTCCGGCCCGAGGACGACGACCCGACCCGCGGCGTCGTGGAGGACGCCCTCGTCCGGGGCGTGCACCCGATGGTCGCGCGGCGGCTCGACCTGTGGCGGCTGCGGAACTTCGAGGTCACCCGCCTCGACGCGCCCGAGGACGTGCTGCTCTACCACTGCGTCGCGCCGGGCAACCCCGGCGACCAGCGGCTCGTCGGCGCTGGCCCAGGTGCGCGAGCTCGCCGTCGTGCGCGACGCCGACGGCACGCGTCGCCTCGCTGCCGCACGTCGAGCGCGCGATCGGCGACTGCCTGGAGGCGATCCGCCGGGCGCGGGCGCGATGGGGTCGGCCGGCGCGAAGATCGACATGAACCACGTCTGGCTGCACGTCTGGCCGTGATCGACGCGCCGCTGGAGCAGCTGACCGCCCTCAAGGGCACGATCTCGCCGCTGACGGCCGGGCGCGGGCATCGAGGAGGTCGCGGCGCAGGGCCGCGTGCTGGCGCCGGACGGCTCGGTGCACCCGATCTGCCGCGCGCTTCACCTACCGGCCCGGGCCGGGGGTGGTCGCCGACGTCGGCGGCCCGCCCACCGAGCGCGCTGGAGCCGCTGGACGACTACGCGCAGAAGGTGATGCGCTCCCGGCCGGCGCGGCACCGTCTACCCGTACGAGCTGGTCGACCGTGCTCGCCGGCGAGGGCGGCACCTTCGTCGAGCACGACCTCGACGACACCGGCCGGCTGGTGCCGGTCGAGCGCCCGCGCGGGCTCAACAAGGCCGGCATCGTCGCCGGCGTCGCGTCCTCGCCCGACCGAGCGGCACCCCGAGGGCATCACCCGCGTCGTGCTGCTCGGCGACCCGACCAAGGCGCTCGGCGCGGTCTCGGAGGCGGAGTGCGCCCGGGTCTGCGCCGCGCTCGACCTGGCCGAGCAGATGGGCGTCCCGGTGGAGTGGTTCGCGCTGTCGGCCGGCGCCCGGATCTCGATGGACTCCGGCACCGAGAACATGGACTGGGTGGCCCGCGCGCTGCGCCGGATCATCACGTTCACGCAGGGCGGCGGCGAGATCAACGTCGTGGTCGCGGGCATCAACGTCGGCGCCCAGCCGTACTGGAACGCCGAGGCGACGATGCTCATGCACACCAAGGGCATCCTGGTCATGACGCCGGACAGCGCGATGGTGCTCACCGGCAAGCAGTCGCTGGACTTCTCCGGCGGCGTCTCGGCCGAGGACAACTTCGGCATCGGCGGCTACGACCGGGTGATGGGGCCGAACGGCCAGGCGCAGTACTGGGCGCCGGACATCGGGGCGGCCTGCGACGTGCTGGTCGCGCCACTACGACCACACCTACCGCGTGCCCGGGCGAGGACGCCGCGCGCCGGGCCGCGACGTCCGACCCGGTCGACCGCGACGTGAGCGACGTACCCGCACGAGGTGGACGGGCAGCGACTTCACCACCGTCGGCGACATCTTCTCGTCGACGACGCAACCCGGACCGCAAGAAGCCGTTCGACATCCGCACGCTGATGCGCGCGGTCGCCGACGCCGACCACCCGGTGCTGGAGCGCTGGGCCGGCATGGCCGACGCCGAGACCTCCGTGGTGCAGGACGCGCACCTCGGCGGCCGGCCGGTGTGCCTGATCGGCATCGAGTCCCGACCCGTCCCGCGGCGCGGCTTCCCGCCCAGCGACGGCCCCGACACCTGGACGGCCGGCACGCTGTTCCCGCGGTCGTCGAAGAAGACCGCGCGGGCGATCAACGCCGCCAGCGGCAACCGCCCGCTCGTGGTGCTGGCGAACCTGTCCGGCTTCGACGGCTCACCGGACTCGATGCGCAACCTGCAGCTCGAGTACGGCGCCGAGATCGGCCGCGCCGTCGTCAACTTCGACGGCCCGATCGTGTTCTGCGTCGTCTCCCGCTACCACGGTGGCGCGTTCGTGGTGTTCTCCAAGACGCTCAACGACAACATGACCGTGCTGGCGGTCGACGGCTCGTACGCCTCGGTGCTCGGCGGCGCGCCGGCCGCCGCGGTCGTGTTCTCCGGCGAGGTCGACGACCGCACCTCCGCCGACCCGCGGGTCGCGCGCGCTGGAGGAGCAGATCCAGGCCGCCGGCAGCGACCGGGCGGCGCTGGTGGCCGAGCTCGGCGAGCTGCGCCAGGCCGTGCGCACCGAGAAGCTCGGCGAGGTGGCGTCGGAGTTCGACCGCGTCCACAGCATCCGCCGCGCCGTCGAGGTGGGTTCGGTGGACGCCGTCATCCAGGCGCACGAGCTGCGTCCGCGCCTGGTCGAGGCCGTCGAGAAGGGGCTGCAGGCCGCGCGGAGCTGACGGCGGGCACGGCTCAGGAGCCGCCGCACGGTGCCGATGGGGTACGTGTGATCCGTCGCGCCACCGCCCGTCGTGCCGCCGCCGGGTTCGTCTGCGCGCTCGCGCTCGGTGGGTGCGCCTTCGTCGTCCAGGACATCACCCCGACCGGTCCGGCGGTGCCGTCACCGACGGGACGACGGTGGCTCCGGTGCCGTCGTCCACGGAGACCTCCTCGCCGTTCGAGGTGCCGACCTACGAGCCGTCGTTCGACGACGCCGGGCGTCCCTACGACGCCCCCGTCGAGGCCGACGTCGTGGTGCGGACCGAACGGATCGGAGCCCTCGACCTGCACGGGCAGCCCTGGTCCTCGACGGCGGCGAGTACTACCTGGGCACGTCGTCCCGACCGCCCGTCGCGCTCGGAGGTGCCGACGTGGCGGACGTGGAGCTCGTCCTCGCCGGGCCGGCACGGGCGCGGTCGTCGGTCGCCGGTGTCGTCATCCGCGTCCCGGGCTCGACGGTCCACCGCTGGTCGGCCTTCGAGGACGGCTACCTCACCGACGGCGGCATGGGCGGCGTCTGGGTGCAGGACGCCGTCGGCGTGTCCGACGGGTCGCAGGAGCACGGGGGGCACCCGCTCGCGGACGCACCGCTCCAGCGCCTGTTCGGAGGCGCCGACTGGGACCTCACCGACACCGACGACGACGCGGCCGCGGAGGGCCTGCTGTTCGGCAACGGCTCTGGCGACGGCGTGTTCCCGGCGGTCCGCGGCTTCGACGCCGGCGGCCGGGTCGTGGCGGTCGCGATCTGGCACCTGTGGCTGCCGTGGCGGGTCGGGGTCCCGGAGGGCACGCCGCCGCCTGACGTGACGGCGCACGAGGACGCCATCGCGGCCTGCCTCGCGCGCGGCGGGTCCGTGCGCGTCGACGACACCTGCACCCGCTGAGTTGTCACCATCAGGTCAGGCGCCAGTCTGTTCTGACAGCCGGAACGGGCAAGCCGGCTGTCAGAACGAGAACGACGTCCGCGCGGGTGTGGTTCTGACAGACGGGTCGTCCTAGAGGTCGACGACGACGACGGTGACGTTGTCGGAGCCGCCGGCGTCGAGGGCCGCGGCGACGAGGGCGTCGGCGGCCTCGTCGACCGAGCCCGACCCGAGCAGGGTGGCGACGTCGGGGTCGTCGACCTCGCTGGTGAGGCCGTCGGTGCACAGCAGCAGCCGGCCGTGGCCGGGCAGCGAGACGGTCTGCGGCAGCGGGGGTTCGGTGTCGCCGGCCAGCAGGCAGCGGGTGAGCACGAACTGGCCGGGGTGGGTGCGCGCCTGCTCGCGGGTGATGACGCCCGCGGCCGCCAGGCGCTCGGCCTCGTTGTCGTCGACGGTGACCTGCTGCAGCCCGGCGCCGTCCAGCCAGTAGATGCGGCTGTCGCCGACGCCGCCGACCGTCACCGCGTCGCCGTCGAGGACCGCCACGACGAGGGTGGTGCCCATCCGCGCCAGCGCGGCGTCGCCGTCCGCGCCACCGGTGACGGCGGCCGAGGCCGCGCGGAACGCCTCGGCCGGGTCGCCCGACGCCGCCAGGGCGTCGTGCGCGGCCTGCGCCGCCAGCCGGCTCGCGACCTCGCCGCCGTGGTGGCCGCCGAGGCCGTCGGCGACGACCCAGGCGGTCTCGGACACCACGTGCGCGTCCTCGTTGCCGTCGCGCACGTGGCCGACGTGGGTGCGGGCAGCGACCTCGGGCACCTGCGAACCGTAGCCGACCGCGCCCGTCCGGCTCCGTCGCGGCCGGACGGTCCACCCGGTCAGTGGTGCGCGTGCACGACAGCGTGCCCCCGTCCGCGGGAGATCATCGCCCGGTTGACCGGCACCGTCACCACGAACGCGACGGCGAGGGCGAACGCCAGCGAGCCCCAGAACAGCGGGCTCGACAGGCCCGCCTCCATCGCGCCGGGCACCGCGAGCAGGACGCCGTTGTCGACCAGCTCCATCACGGCGATCGAGAGCGTGTCGGCCGCCAGCGCGACCGGCAGCGCCTGCCGGAACGTCAGGCCCGAGCGCAGCAGCGGCAGCATCGTCAGGGCGTAGCCGAAGACGAACGCCAGCCCGACGGCCAGCGCGATCGTCGCCGCCCCGTGCCAGCCCAGCGCCGTCCCGATCACCAGACCGAGCACCTCGCCGATGGCGCACCCGGTCAGGCAGTGCAGCGTCGCCGTGACCGCCATCCGCCAGCTGCTGTCCATGTCCATCGCTCCTCGTCGCTCTCCAAGATACCCCCGGGTGGTATATGGCGCCAACAGGGCGAGGTCGGAGGGCATTCCCGGCGCCGTCCGGGCGTTCTTCCTGCGTACGCTCGCCGTGACCAGCCGCGAGCGGTCGGTCGGCGACGTGCAGGAGGAGGTCCCATGGCCCGGTGCGAGCACCTGGAGGCGGCGCCCGCGCAGGCACAGCAGCCCACGACGCCGGACGGGTGCGCGGAGTGCCTCGCGGACGGCGGGCGGTGGGTGCACCTGCGGCTGTGCCTGACCTGCGGCCACGTCGGCTGCTGCGACTCCTCGCCGGGCAAGCACGCCAGCGGCCACCACGCGGCCACCGGGCACCCCGTGATCGCCTCGTTCGAGCCGGGGGAGACCTGGCGCTGGTGCTTCGAGGACGAGGTCGGCGCCGACCCGGGCGCCCGCCCCGCACGAGAGGGCACTGAGTGACCGGGTCCCGCGCCGGAGCGCGGCCTGTGCTCCTCACCGTGGACGACGACGCCGCGGTCTCGCGCGCCGTCGCGCGCGACCTGCGGCGCAAGTACGGCGAGCAGTTCCGGGTGCTGCGCGCCGACTCCGGCCCGCAGGCGCTCGAGGCGATCAAGGAGGTCGCGCTCCGCGGGGAGCAGGTGGCGCTGATCCTGGCCGACTACCGGATGCCGGTGATGAACGGCATCGAGTTCCTCGAGCAGGCGATGGACCTGGTCCCGGACGCGCGCCGCGTCCTGCTCACGGCGTACGCCGACACCGACGCCGCGATCTCGGCGATCAACCTCGT
This sequence comes from uncultured Actinomycetota bacterium, assembly GCA_963825505.1. Lineage (GTDB taxonomy): Bacteria > Actinomycetota > Actinomycetes > Actinomycetales > CAWJMD01 > JBBQSN01. The sequence goes on from CAWGTL010000018.1 coordinate 83,471, forward strand.
CGACGTCGACCACTACCTGGTCAAGCCGTGGGAACCGCCGGAGGAGAAGCTGTACCCGGTGGTCGACCAGCTGGTGGCGCTGTGGTGCAGCACCGTGCGCAGCGGGCGCAGCGAGATCAAGCTGCTCGGTCACCGCTGGTCGCGGCCGTCGTTCGAGGTGCGGGACTTCCTCTCCCGCAACGGGGTCCCGTACCGCTGGTACAGCGTGGAGGAGCCGGAGGGGCAGCGCCTCCTCGCGCTCGCCGACGCGACGCCCGAGGACGTCCCCGTCGTCGTGGACCTCGAGGGCGAGGTGCTGCGGCGCCCCACCACGGCCGAGCTCGCGCAGGCGGTGGGGATGAGCACGCTGCCCAGCGAGGACTTCTACGACCTGGCGATCATCGGCGCCGGCCCGGCCGGGCTCGGTGCGGCGGTGTACGGCGCCTCGGAGGGCCTCACCACGGTCGTCGTCGAGCGGCAGGCCCCGGGCGGTCAGGCCGGGCAGAGCTCGCGGATCGAGAACTACCTGGGCTTCCCCGACGGCGTCTCGGGCAGCCAGCTCACCGACCGCGCGCGCCGGCAGGCGCTGCGGTTCGGCACCGAGATGCTCTCTGCCAGAACGGTCACCGAGCTGCGCACCGCCGGTCCGAAGAAGGTCCTCACCCTCGACGACGGCACGCAGATCTCCGCCCACGCGGTGGTGCTGTCCACCGGGGTGGCCTACCGCGAGCTCGACGCCGACGGGGCAGCGGACCTCGTCGGACGTGGCGTCTACTACGGGTCGGCGTCCACCGAGGCCGAGGCATGCGTCGGCCGGCACGTGGTGGTCGTCGGCGGCGCGAACTCCGCCGGCCAGGCGGCGGTGTTCTTCGCCCGGCACGCCGAGAAGGTCACGCTCGCGGTGCGCGGGCCGGACCTGCGCGCCTCGATGTCGCACTACCTGGTGGAGCAGATCGCCGGCATCGACAACATCGAGGTGCGCACCTGCACGGTCGTCGCGAGCTGCACCGGCGAGGACCACCTGGAGTGCGTGACGCTGCACGACGTCTCCACCGGCGAGGACCAGGTGATCGACTGCGCCCACGTCTTCGTCTTCATCGGCGCCGCCCCGCTCACCGACTGGCTCCCGGACGAGGTGCTGCGCGACAGCAGCGGGTTCGTCCTCACCGGCCCCGACCTCGTGGTCGACGGAGCCACCCCGGCACCGTGGCCCCTGGACCGCGACCCCTATCTGCTGGAGACGAGCGTCCCCGGCGTGTTCGTCGCAGGTGACGTCCGCGCCGCCTCGGTGAAGCGGGTCGCCTCCGCCGTCGGCGAGGGCGCCCTGGCCGTCACCCTCGTGCACCGCTACCTCGGAGAGTTCTGAGATGGATCCGTCGACCCTGTCCCGCAAGGTCACCCTGGACGAGCTGCGCGGCCTGTTCCTGTTCGAGGCGCTCGACACCGACCAGCTCGCCTGGCTGGTCGAGCACGGTGGCGTCGAGGAGCGGCACGCCGGCGACGTCGTCTACGGCGAGGGCCAGCCGGCCTCCTGCTTCTTCGTCCTCATGGACGGCACGCTGTCGATGACGCGCACCGTGCAGGGCGAGACGATCGAGATCACGCGCACCAACCAGCGCGGGGTCTACTCCGGTGCGACCACGGCCTTCGTCACCTCGGGCAAGGAGTCGCTCTACCAGAGCAGCCTGCTGGCGGTCACCGACTGCACCTTCTTCGTGCTCGACTCCGAGGACCTCGGCACCGCCATGCGCGGCTGGTTCCCCATGGCCATGCACCTGCTCGAGGGTCTCTACCTCGGCATGCGCCGCAGCAGCTCGATCATCGGCGAGCGGGAGCGCCTTCTCTCCCTCGGGCGCCTGTCCGCCGGACTCACCCACGAGCTGAACAACCCTGCGGCTGCGGCCGTCCGGGCTACGTCGTCGCTGCGCGAGCGCGTCGCGAAGATGCGGCACAAGCTCAGCGCCCTCGCCTCCGGCCACGTCGACCCGGACGTGCTGGTGCGGCTGGCGACCGCCCAGGAGGACGCGATCGAGCGCAAGGCGAAGGCACCCGAGCTGACGCCCGTGCAGACCGCCGACGCCGAGGACGAGCTCGGCGACTGGATGGACGCCCGCGGCATCGGCAACGGCTGGGACCTCGCCCCGATCCTGGTGGCCGCCGGCATCGACACCGAGTGGCTCGACGGTCTCGCCGGCGACCTCGACGAGCAGATCCTCGCGTCCGGGCTCGGCTGGATCGCCTACGCCCTCGAGACCGAGATGCTGATGGACGAGATCGAGGACTCCACCGACCGGATCTCGAACCTGGTCGGCGCCGCGAAGCAGTACTCCCAGCTCGACCGCGCGCCGTTCCAGCAGCTCGTGGTGCACGAGGGGCTGAAGAGCACGCTGGTGATGCTCGCCCACAAGATCCGCGAGGCCCACGTCGAGGTGGTCAAGGACCTCGACAAGGACCTGCCGGCGGTCCCCGGGTACCCCGGCGAGCTGAACCAGGTCTGGACGAACCTGGTGGACAACGCGATCGGCGCGATGCCCGACGGCGGGACGCTCACGCTCAGGTCGCGGCTGGACGGCGAGTGGGTCGTCGTGGAGGTCTGCGACACCGGCAGCGGCGTGCCGCCTGAGCTGCGGACGAAGATCTTCGAGCCGTTCTTCACGACCAAGCCCACCGGCAGCGGTACCGGGCTCGGGCTCGACATCTCCTACCGGATCGTCACCCAGCGGCACGGCGGGTCGCTGTCGGTGGAGTCCGAGCCGGGGGACACCCGGTTCGTCGTCCGGCTTCCCCTGCGCGAGGCCCCGTCCGTCGCCACCGCCTGATTCGTCAGCTGCGGCGGTCCTGGCCGGGGACGGTCGCGGGGGCGAGCACCTCGGACGGGCCGACCGCGAACTCGTCGAGCTCGGTCTCGATCCGCTCGGTCTCGCGCTTCTTCCACTCCCGCACGGCCTTGCCGGCGAGGTCGACCTGCGCGTCGAGCACGGCCTGGGCGGTGCGCACCTCGGCGTCGAGCTGGGTGGCCGAGCGGGCCTTGGCGGCCTCGAGCGAGGCCTGGGCGACGGCCATCGCCTCGGCGTGCTCGACGTCGAGGCGGAGCTTCGCCCGGGTGACGCCGCGGTCGTCCTCCATCTGGGCGAGCGACTCGTAGAGCGTGGGCTTGGTGAGCGCCAGCAGGGTCTTGAAGAAGATCGGGAGGCACTCGATCGCGGTGAGGAACAGGAACAGCAGGATGTGCGCGAACTGCAGGATCCAGCTGTCCGCGGTCAGCCGGTGCAGGGCCTCGAGCCGGGCGAGCAGGCCGTCGTTGCTCTCGGTGGTGGCGTCGTGCGCGGCCACCTCGGCGGTGCGCTTGCGCTCGGCGTCGGCCACCTGGTCGGTGAGGTCGTCGACCCGCGCCTGGTTGGAGATCGCGGCCTGCTCGGTGGAGGTGGCCACGGACTGGCGGACCTCGGCGGTCTTGGCGTCCAGCGCCGCCTGCAGGCGCGACACCTCGCCCGCGAGGCGGTCGCGCCGGGCCTGCTTCTCCTCGAACGCCGGGCCGGCGCCGATCACGCCGGAGCCGCAGGTGCCGTCCTTCTCGCAGGCGACCTCCTGCTCGGCGGCGTTGTAGTCGATGGTCACCTGCGCCAGCTGCGCGGTGAGCGCGGCGACCTCGGGGTTGGCGGACACCGAGTCGGCCGGGGCACCGGCGGCGATCGCGAGCTGGAGCTCGGAGATCTCGGCCTTCTTCTCGTCGATGTCGGAGAAGCGCGGGTCGGCGTCGAGCCGGGTCTCGAACGCCTCGAGCTCCTCGGTGTGCATCGCGATCAGCTCGGAGTCGATCTCGGCCTTGAAGATCTGCAGCGTCAGCGGGGTCGAGACGACCAGGCCGATCACGACCGCGAGGACCACCCGTGGCGCGGCCAGCGCCAGCGTCGCCTTCTTGGAGGAGAGGCGGGGCGTCGAGGTGATCAGCCAGCGGTCGAGGTTGAGGATCGCCAGACCCCACAGCGCGCCGAGGACGCCTGCCAGCCACGGGGCCACGTCGAGCGCCATCCAGAGCGCGAGCGCACCGGCGACGGCGGCGAGGGCGGCGGTGGTCAGCAGCGTGCCTCCGAGGCTCGCCTGCTTGGCCAGGTCGCGCGGCGCGTGGTCCAGCACGGCACGGTTCGAGCCGGCCACCGCGAGCAGGAAGCGGTTCACGGGGTTCACGGATCGGTCCTGTCGGTCTCGGAACGGCTGTCGGGACGGGTCTCGGGGCGGGCGCCGCGGCGGGCCGTCGGGGATGCACCGGCGGTCCCGGGTCGGCGCTGGAGCGCGTCGAGGTAGGACTCGTGGCTGATGAACCGCTGCTTCGGGTGGCTGCGCAGCCACCGGGTGAAGGAGGAGGGCACGCCCAGGGGGCGCACCGGAGCCGACGTGTACGGGCGGAGCCGGTCCTGGGCGCGCATCACCTCGTCGAGCCGGGTCAGCACCGAGTCGGCTCCCGCGGCGTTGCCGCGCAGGTCGAGCTGCAGGCGCTGCACCGCCGGCATCGGGCGCGGGCCCGGCTCCGGGGTGGGCTCGGGCTCGGGGACGACCTCGATCTCCGGGGTGCTCACCGCGGTGACCCCGGCGGCGTTGGCGCCGATCAGCACGACCGAGCGGCTGTGCCGCAGCGCGACGGTGGTCTGCCCGTGGGACGGGAAGCCGGTGCGGCCGTCGACGACCACCGTGTCGGCGCCCTCGAACGACCAGGTGACGGTGACGGGCGAGCCCTGTGCGATCCGCACCTCGTTGACCTCGATCCGCAGCGCGCGGGGGCGCTCCAGCGGCGGGGCGGCCGGGGCCGGGGCGACCGGCACCGGCGCGACCGCGACGACCGGCTCCGGCTGCGGGACGGGGACCGGCGCAGCGGGCACGACGACCGGCTCGGGCTCGACCACGGCCTCGACGGCGTCGGGCTCGGCCTCGACGGGGGCGACGGGCAGGCGGACGGTGACCTCCTCGCGCTCGTCGACCAGGGCGGCGACGGGGCGGGTGTCCGCGACCTCGACGACGACCGTGTCCTCGACGTCGTCCGGCAGGTCGTCGGCGAGGTCGTCGGCCAGGTCGTCGGGCTCGTCCTGGGCGGCGGGAGGCGGGTCGTGCCGGCCCCAGTCGCCGACACCGGGCAGCACGTCGATGCCGAGCACCTCGCGCATCGTCCTGGCGCCATGGACGCGGCGCTGCGGGCCGTCGACGAGGTACCGGATCAGGGCGACCAGCAGCACGAAGGCCGAGGAGACGACGACGCCCGCCAGGATGAACGCCCAGGCCGAGACCCAGGTCGACAGCCGCAGGTGCAGCACGTACACGCCGGCCACCGCGACCAGCCAGAGCCACGTCAGGACGTCGTAGCGCAGCGGCTCTCTGAACAACGGGTGCACGAGGGTCCTTCGGCGGGTGGGGGGCTCGACTTGAGCACGGGAACCACCCGTCCGGGCGTGTGTCGCCCGGGCGCTCGTGCGATCACGCTACAGATGGGTGCGCACCGTGCCGAGATCCCCCGTGTGGCAGACCAGCAGCTGGTGGCGGGCTGGCGCCTCCTCGCCCTGCTCGGCGCCGGTGTGCTCGTGGTGGCGCTGCCAGCCTGGTCGCGGATCGCCGGGCCGCCGCCCGTCGAGCTGCCGCCGGTGCCCGTCGACGCCCTCGACGTGCGGGTGCTCCCCGTGGTGGAGCCGCTGGTCACGGGCCCGCACGCCTTCGTCGCCACCCACCCGGACGGGACGCCCGTCGTCCCCGACCCGTGCCGACCGATGCACTGGACGATGAACGTCGAGGGCATGCCGTCCGGCGGGCCGGAGCTGGTGCGGGAGGCGGTCGCCCAGGTCTCCGCCGCGACCGGTCTGGCCTTCCTCGAGGACGCGCCCACCGACGAGCGGGTCGTCACCGAGCGGCCCAGCGTGCAGCCCGAGCGGTACGGCGACCGCTGGGCGCCGGTTCTCGTCGCCGTCACCGACGACGCCACGATGGCCGCCCTGGGCGGTGACGTCGCCGCGGTGGCCCAGCCCGCGACGATCGCGCCGTCCGGTCCCGCGTCCGCCCGGGTGGTGAGCGGTCAGGTCGCGATCGACGCCGACTTCGTCCGCTACTCGGTCAGCAGCGCCAGCGGGCAGGCCCGGTTCCGGATGGTGGTGCTGCACGAGCTCGGGCACGTCGTCGGCCTCGACCACGTCGACGACCCCACCCAGGTGATGCACGGACGCACCAGCTACCTCTACCTCGGCACCGGTGACAAGCAGGGCCTGGCGCTGGCCGGCCAGGGCCGCTGCTTCGACGACACCTGACCGAGCCGACCACGCCCTCCGACCCCGGCCGCCGCGCACCTGTGGACGGTCGTGCGGGACGGTGCGGCGCCGCCCGTACGGTGGTGCACGTCAGCACCGGCACCTGCGGGGGAGCCGGTGACGAGGGGCCGGGTAGCGGCGGCCGGGGTGCAGGGGGGTGCACGTGACCGACGAGTTCTCGCTCGACGAGGCGCAGTCGCTGGCGAACTACGTCGCCTGGATGGACGTCGTCGAGAAGGACCTGTACGACACCGCGTCGTACGTGTCGAACGTGGTCTGCGGCGACGAGGGCTACCCGCTGCTGATGAAGCCGGTGGTCGACGCCCTCGACGAGGCGGCCTGGTTCTTCCGCGACATGGTCGACCTGTTCGTCGAGCGCTGGAACGCCACCGAGCAGACCCTGTTCGAGATCGGCCGCGCCTACGGGCAGGACGACGAGGCGGTCAGCCGGCTGTTCGACCAGAGCGACCTCGAGCGCCGGATCGAGATGCAGCAGAAGGCGAACCAGGTGCGGCAGGAGAAGATCGACCGCGAGATGGGGCTCTCCTGATGTCCACGCGCTTCCGCAACGTCGACGCCGTCGTCCTCAACGTCCCCGACACCCCGTCCGAACCGTTCGACACGCCGGACAACCTGGAGGCGATCGACGAGGTCATCGAGATCGCGCGCGACGCCGCCAACACCCTGGGGTGGGTCGCCGACAAGATCAGCATGGACTTCCCGGAGTTCCCCGACGGCAGCATCCGCGAGTGGGTGATCGACCCGGTCACGGGGGACTTCAACAAGATCCTCGCCGGGGGCCTCGCCTGCGAGAACGCCGGCCAGGCGCTGCAGTCGGTGGGCAACAACATCGTCGCGAACAGCGCCAAGCTCGCCGTTGCGTGGACGGGTCCGGCCTCGCGCGGATACGTCCTGACCGCCGGCATCTACGCCTCCGTCGCCAAGGCGGCCGGGTTCCTCCTCCAGCAGATCGACGCCGTGTTCACCGGTCTGGGCTACGTGAGCAAGGAGCTCGGGGAGACCATCGCCTACCTGCTGGGCGAGCTGGTCGACCTCTGCTGGACGCTCGCCAAGTTCCTGGCCAAGAAGTTCGCCGGGGCTGCCGCATCGGTCGGCAGCTGGATCTGGGACGCGCTGCACGGCTTCGAGGAGGTCCGCGACCTCATCACCGACATCAAGAGCGCCTTCGACTCGCTGATGCGGCTGCTCGACTTCAAGGACGAGGTGAAGGCCTACTACGAGACGGCCAAGGCCTCCTTCGCCGTCTTCCAGGAGTTCAAGGGCCTGGCCGCCCTCCTTCCGCAGGTGGTGCTCGACCCCCTGCACCAGCAGGACGACCTGAAGCGCCGGCTGGAGCAGCTCGAGGACAAGATGGACAAGCGGACGAAGAAGGTGAACGCGCTCCAGGACACGCTCGACGGACGTGCCGACGACGGCGCCGACCAGGTCGACCAGGGGGTCCCGGACGCATGAGCACCGCAGGCGGTACGACGAGCGACGGGACCGGCGCGGGCGAGCACGCGGCGGCGGACCAGGTGGTCGCCCGGCGCCGCGACGACGACGAGCAGATGCTCGCCAGGATCCGGGCGGTCACCGAGGAGGCGGCCGAGGCGCGCCGGCGCCGCGGCCCGGCCGAACCCCTCGACGCCGACGAGCTGGCGACCATCGACGAACTGACGTCGGCGCCCGACGCACGGTCCGGTTTCACGCTGCTGCGCAGCCGGGTCGAGGCCGGGGCGACCACCTGGGGCGCCGTCATCTCCGAGACCTACGAGCACGGCCCTGCCGCGCTGCAGCTGAAGCTGGCCGTGATGCAGCGGCTCTACTCCCGCGACGCCCTGCAGCCCGCTCTCGACCGGCTGAAGGAGATCGAGTCCGCCGTGCAGGCCGACCCGCAGGCCTTCTGGGACCGGGTGGAGGAGCAGCGCCGCGAACGCGACGCCGGCGGGTCCGGGTCCGTCGCCCCGTCGGACCAGCCGGCGCCGGAGGACCCCGCGGCGCCCGCCCCCCGTCCGGGCACCCTCGGCGGGGGTGCTCCCCCCGCCGACCCGCGCCGTCGCGACGACGGCTGGGGTGCCGGCTCGCGCGGCTGAGCCGTCAGGCACCATCGGAGGGTGACCACCCCGCCCGCGTCGGGCCTCAGCACCGAGGTCGCGCCGGACGGCGTGCCGGCGGTCACGCAGGTCGACGCCGCCGCGCGGCTGCTCGCCGACACGCTGCGGTCCGGGGGAGCGGTCGTGCTGTCGGGCGCCGGCATCTCCACCGAGGCGCCGTCGTCGATCCCCGACTACCGCGGCCCCACGGGCGTGGCGCGCGGCGCCACCCCGATGACGTTCCAGGAGCTCACCGGCTCGCCCGAGGCGCAGCGCCGTTACTGGGCGCGCAGCTTCGCCGGCTGGCCGGTGATGCGCGACGCCGTGCCCAACGCCGGTCACGCCGCGGTCGCACGGCTGCAGGGACTCGGCCTGGTCGACGGCGTCATCACCCAGAACGTCGACCGGCTGCACCAGGCCGCCGGCGCGACGGCGGTCGTCGACCTGCACGGCACGCTGGCGCGCGTGGTCTGCCTGGCCTGCCGCGACGTCTCCGACCGCGACGTCCTGCAGGCACGCCTGGCCGAGGCCAACCCCGGTTTCGACCCCGAGGTCTTCACCGGGTCGGACGGCGACACCGCCCAGGTGCGCCCCGACGGTGACGTCGAGCTGGTGGCGTCCATGGTCGAGGGATTTCGCACCGTGCCGTGCCGGGCGTGCGGCGAGGGACCGCTCAAGCCGGACGTGGTGTTCTTCGGCGAGAACGTGCCGGCCGACCGGGTCTCGCGCTGCTACGAGCTCGTCGACGACGCCCGCACCCTGCTGGTGCTGGGCTCGTCGCTCACGGTGATGTCCGGGTACCGGTTCGTGCGGCACGCCGCCAAGGCGGGCCGTGAGGTCGTCGTGGTGAACCAGGGCCCTACCCGCGGCGACCCGCAGGCCACCGCGCGCCTGGACGTCCCGCTCGGCGAGACGCTCACCCGCGTCGTCGGGTCGCTCGGCGGCTGACGTCAAGTCCGGTGCGCGCGATGCCGACCTCTCGGGGGTGACCCCCGTCCCCGCTGCCGCGCGCCGCCGGGCACCGCTCCGGCGTACCGCGCGGGTCCTGGTGGCGGTCGCGCTGGCCGTCGGCACGGTCGGCTGCTCGGTGCCGGCGTCCGACCCCGAGCCGTCCTCGAGCTCCTCGGACCAGCCCACCGGCCGCCGGCTCCCCGTGGGCAGCCGGGTGCCCACCGCGGCCGCCACCACCCCGGCGCCGACGACCTCTGCGCCGACGACCTCTGCGCCGGCCGCGCCCGCGGCCGGCACGGCGCTCGCGGTGCTGGCGGACCTGCCCGTGAAGGGCCGCGCACCGCGCACCGGCTACGACCGGGCCCTGTTCGGGCAGCGCTGGGCCGACACCGACCGCAACGGCTGCGACACCCGCAACGACGTCCTGCGCCGCGACCTGCAGGACGCGGTGCTCGACCCGGCGACCGCCGGCTGCGTCGTGCTGACCGGCACCCTCGCCGACCCGTTCTCCGGCGCGACGATCGCGTTCGAGCGCGGGCCGCGCAGCGACGAGGTGCAGGTGGACCACGTCGTCGCGCTGTCCGACGCCTGGCAGAAGGGCGCCCAGCAGTGGACGCCGGCCCGCCGGCTCGCGTTCGCCAACGACCCCCTCAACCTGCTCGCCGTGGACGGCTCGCTCAACGCGCAGAAGTCCGACGGGGACGCCGCGACCTGGCTGCCTCCGGCGAAGGGTCTCCGGTGCGCCTACGTGGCCCGGCAGGTGGCGGTGAAGGCCGAGTACGGCGCGTGGGTCACGCAGGCCGAGCACGACGCGATCGCCCGGGTGCTCGCCGCGTGCCCGGCCGAGCCGCTGCCCAGCAGCGGGCACCCCACCGAGTCCGACCTGGTCGTGACCCCGACCACGCCGCCGACGTCGTCCGCCGCTGCGCCGGTCGGCCCCGGTGGCGCCCGTGGCGCCGTCGGCCGGCTGCGACCCGTCGTACCCCGACGTCTGCATCCCGCCGCGCGCCCAGGTCGGGGACCTGGACTGCGGCGACGTCGAGCCGCGCCGCTTCGTCGTCCTGGCGCCGGACCCGCACGGGTTCGACGGCGACCACGACGGCGTCGGGTGCGAGAGCGGCTGAGCCGCGGGCACCACTCGCAGGCAGGTCAGCCGCGGTCGAGCTCGCCCAGCAGCTCCACGGCGGCCCGGGCGTACTCGCCGATCCACCGGTCGTGCAGCCGCTTGATCGGCAGGGGGGCCAGGCTCAGGTGGCGCTCCCGCCCCACCTTGCGCCCGGTGACGAGCTCGGCGCCCTCCAGCACGCGCAGGTGCTGCAGCACGGTGGTGCGGTCGAGGCCGGGGAACAGCTCGCACAGCCCGCCGGTGGTGCGCGGCCTCTCGCGCAGGGCGTCGAGAATCCGGCGGCGGGTGGCCGAGGCCAGCGCCTTGAAGACGCGGTCGTCCTCGCCCTCGTCCCCCAGTCCTGACATGTGATAAGAATACAACATGTCTGAGGAGGAGAACGAGAACACGCCGCTGGACGCGCTGTCCTTCACCGTGTCCGGCCACGTCTCGCGGACGTGCGCCGAGGTGTACGAGGCCATCGCCGACCCCCAGCAGCTGTCGCGGTACTTCACCACCGGCGGCGCACGGGGCCGGCTCGAGGTCGGCGCGGAGGTCACCTGGGACTTCCACGACTTCCCCGGCCGCTTCCCGGTCACCGTCATCGAGGCCGAGCCCCGCGCCGCCTGGTGATCCGCTGGGACGGTGAAGCCACCACCGGCGACGACGGCTCGACCACGACGACGTTCGAGCTCGAACCGGTCGACGACGGCACCCGCACGCTGGTGACGATCACCGAGTCGTCCTGGCTGCCCACCGTGGCGGGGGCGAAGAACGCGTTCGGCAACTGCATGGGCTGGACGGGCATGCTCGCCGCGCTGAAGGTGTGGCTGGAGCACGGCGTGAACCTGCGAGAGGGCTTCTACGCCTGAGCACCTCGGCGGGGCCGGGTGCACGAGCGGCCGGTCCCGGCTGGGAGGCTGGGGGCGTGACGTCGTCCCCGGCCTACGTGCTGCTCCCCGGTCGCCACCACCTGCTCACCCGCTCTCAGGCGCACTACCTGCACGAGGTGCTCGCCGGTCGGACCCGTGACACCGACGGCGGAGCCGTGACGCCGACAGCGGACGCCGCCGTGGTGTGGGCGGTCACCAGCGCCAACCACCAGAACACCCGGCGCAACCCGGTGCCCTCCGCGCGGCGCGAGGCCGCGATCGAGCGGTTCTCGCTGCTCGACCACGTCCCGTCGCTCGTCGTGCCCGTCGTCGACGCCCGGCCCACGCCGCGGTTCGCCCACGTCACCCTCACCGCGGTGGAGGTGGCCACCGCCGGGCGGGTGCTGCTCACGCCCGAGAACACCGTCGTGGCGTGCTCCACCCCCGTGGTCGCGGCGTTGTACCGCGAGCTCGGGTTCGCGGTCGTCACCGTCGAGGACGACCGCGAGGTCTTCCCCGAGCCGCCGGCGCGGCCGTGGGACGTGCTGGAGCGGATGGTCGCCGGCGACGCCGGCTGGCGCGAGCTCGCCCACCCCGCCACCGTCTCGGTCTTCGACCGCTACGCGCTCGAGGAGCACGTGCGGACGGTGACGTCGGACCCGGTGGTGGGCGACGAGGGCACCCTGACCGACACCCGCGAGTACTCGACGTACCAGCGCAGCTTCGAGGACAACAGCGCGCGCAAGTGGGAGCAGGTCGGCCCGTACGTACGGCCCGGCCGGATCGTCGACATCGGCTGCGCCAGCGGCGGCCTGCTGGTGGAGGCGGGCAAGGACCCGCGGCTGCACGAGAGCGACCTGATCGGCGTCGAGGTGGCCCGGCACCTGTTCGCCGAGGCCCAGCACCGGCAGGCGCAGAAGGGGTTCCCCAACCCGAGCACCTGGGTCTACCAGCGCAACATCCTGGCCGACGGCCCCGCTGTGTTCCCCGCCCGCAGCGTCGACACCACCCTGACGGTCGCGCTCACGCACGAGATCTCGTCGTACGGCGCCGGGGTACCGGACATCGAGCGGCTGGCCCGTCGGGTGCTGGAGCACACCGTCCCCGGCGGCGTGTGGATCAACTCCGACGTCGCCGGGCCGGACGAGCCGCACCGACCGGTGCACCTGACCCTCACCACCACCGACGGCGACAACCCGGCGCAGGTGCGCACCGACCTCGCCGACCTGCCGGCGGGTCGGGCCCACGACCACGTGGCCCGGCTCTCCACGCGGGCCAGGCTGGACCAGTTCGTGCACGACTTCGGCCGGCACGCGGCGCCGGGCTACGCCGTGCAGCCGGTGGGGGAGGACGCCGCCGCCGGGACGTCGACGGTGGCCTGCACCCAGGCGCAGGCGATGGAGTTCCTGACCCGCAAGGACTACACCGACAACTGGGTCAGCGAGTGCCACGAGCGGTTCACCGACATGAACCTGCCGTCGTGGCGCGCCCTGCTCGAGGGGGTGGGGTTCGAGCTCGACCCGGCCACCCGCGCCTGGCGCAACGACTGGATCGTCCAGCACCGGATCGCCCCGGTCGCCGCCCTCGCCGACCCGGACGGGACGCCGCTGCCGTGGCCGGCGACCCACGTCCTGGTGGTGGCACGACGGCCTGTCGTGGACGGATGAGACCAACGTCACCCGGCGATCGGGCGGCGCGGGCGGGTGACGGGTGTTGCACCGGGGGAGAATGGTTCTCGTCGAGAGCACCACATCCCGCAGAGAGGCGGAACACCACCCGTGAACGCGACCGAGCCCCGTACCGACGACAGCCGCACCGACGTGCGTCCTGAGATCGAGGTGCGCTCCGTCGCGAATCCCCGCCGGGTGCGCTGGACGGCTCTCGACCACGCCTGATCTGCTCCGGCCGGCGCAGCCCGGACGGACCGCTCAGTCGCGCTGACCCACCCGCTGGGCCACCTGCGAACTGAGCGCGACCAGGTCGTCCGCCCGGAGGCCGGGCCAGCCGTGCACCGCCTCGCGCCACGCCTGCGGCACCGACGACGCCCCGTGCAGGGCACCCAGCAGACCGCCCGCGATCGCGGCCACGGTGTCGGTGTCGTCGCCGGCGCGAACGGCCGCCTGCAGCCCGTCCGCGAACCCGGCAGCGCTCGCGCCAGGACCCGAGGTGCACGCGGCCCAGGCGGCCTGCAGCGCCGTGACGGTGAACCCGTTGGGGGAGAAGCGGTCCGGTCGCGCACCGGTGGCCTCGTCGACCAGCGCCTCCCAGGTGCGCCGGGCCTCCGCGTCGAGCAGGTCGAGGCCGGAGGTCAGGTCGAGCCGCCCGGAGGTCGCTGCCACCCGCACCGCCTCGCTCCACAGCACGCAGCTGTCGCCCGCGAGGGGGTCCGCGTGGGTGAGCAGCGCGACGGCACGGGCCGCGTCGGCCGTGGCATCGCGGTCGTCGAGGTGCGCGACGCCGACCACAGCCGTCCGCATCAGCGCGCCGTTGCCCGCCGTCCGGCCCGTGCGCGCGTGCACCTCCTGCGCCGCCCCGCGGACGCGCTCGGCGGGCGCACCCGGGCGCCCGGCGGCGGCAGCGAGCACCGCGCGGGTCTGGATGCCGACGTCGCTGGCTCCCTCGCCCACCCACTGCAGGAACCCGGCCGCCACGGCGTCCAGTCCGGCCTCGGTGCGCAGGTCGTGGGTCGCGGCGGCGCGGGCGACCACGACGGCCATCTGGGTGTCGTCGCTCCACTCGCCCGGTTCGTAGGGGCCGAGCCCGCCGCCGACCATCCGCGCCGGCCCGTCCGGACCGGCCGCGAACTCGTACGGCACGCCGAGGGCGTCGCCGCACGCCTGGCCCAGCAGGACGCCCGCGACCCGGTCCTGCCACCCGTCCGAACGCTCCACGCGCCCTCCCCGTCGGTTTCGTCGTGGTGACGATAACGTGAGGTCCTCGCCATTTGTCAAGCCGACGAATACGCTGGGGCCATGCCCGATCGCTACGACGCCGCGCAGTTCCCGCCCTTCGCGGTCACCGTCGACCTCGTCGTGCTCACGATCCGCGAGGAGGCGCCCGACCACCTGTCGGTGCTGCTCGTCCGACGCGGCAGCGCGCCGCACGAGGGGCGCTGGGCGCTCCCGGGCGGGTTCACGCAGGTCGACGAGGACCTCGAGGCGGCCGCGTACCGCGAGCTCGAGGAGGAGGCCGGGCTGCACCGGCGCGAGGTGCACCTCGAGCAGCTGCGCACCTACGGAGCACCGAGGCGCGACCCGCGGATGCGGGTGGTGAGCGTGGCCTGGCTGGCTCTCGGAGCCGACCTGCCGGTCCCCACCGCCGGGTCGGACGCCGCGGCGGCCCGCTGGGTGCCGCTGCCGGAGGTGCCCGAGCGGCTCGCGTTCGACCACGCCACGATCCTCGCCGACGGCGTCGAGCGGGCCCGGGCCAAGCTCGAGTACTCCGACCTCGCGACCGCCTTCGTGGGGAAGACGTTCACCGTCGCCGACCTGCGCCGGGTCTACGAGACGGTGTGGGGGACCACGCTCGATCCCGGCAACTTCCACCGCAAGGTCACCGGCGTCCCCGGCTTCCTGGAGCCGACCGGGCGCCAGACCACCGGCGCGCGCGGGCGTCCGGCCGCCCTCTACCGGCGGGGCCGCACCCGCTCGCTCAACCCGCCGGTGATGCGCCCCGGGGCCTGATCGCGCGGTCGGCGGGGGTGGTCAGAGGGTCGAGCCGCCGTCCACGTAGAGCGTCTGGCCGGTGACGAACGAGGCCTCCTCGCCCACCAGGAACCCGATCGCGTTCGCGATGTCCTCGGGGTACCCGACCCGGCGCACCGGCGTCTGGGCCGCGGCGGCCTCGCGGTACGCCTCGGGCTCCATGCCCACCCGGCGCGCGGTGGCGTCGGTCATCGCCGTGACGACGAAGCCGGGGGCCACCGCGTTGACCGTGACGCCGAACGGGCCGAGCTCGATGGCCAGCGTGCGGGTGAAGCCCTGCAGGCCCATCTTCGCGGCCGAGTAGTTGGCCTGGCCGCGGTTGCCGAGGGCGGAGACCGACGACAGGTTGACGATGCGCCCCCACTTCTGCGGGACGAAGTGCGCCTGCGCCGCCTTCGAGACCAGGAACGCCCCGCGCAGGTGCACCGCCATCACGGTGTCCCAGTCGTCCTCGGTGAGCTTGAACAGCAGGTTGTCGCGGGTGACGCCGGCGTTGTTGACGGCGATGTGCAGGCCGCCCAGCTCGGCGACGGTGCGCTCGACCGCAGCCTGCACCGACCCGGCGTCGGTGACGTCGCAGCCGATCCCGACGGCGGTGCCCGACAGGTCGGCCGCGACCGCCGCGGCGGCGGCCTCGTCGAGGTCGAGCACGGCCACGGCCGCGCCGTCGGACGCCAGCCGGCGCGCGGTGGCCGCGCCGATGCCCCCGGCACCACCGGTCACCAGCGCGATCTTGCCCGTCAGGTCAGCCATCTCGCCGTCTCCGCTCCGTCGTCCGCCACCAGCGTGTCCGGGCGAACCTACCGGCGGCGAACAGCCGGATCAGCCCGGGACGGGTGTGCGCTCCACCACCACGCCGGCGATCCGTCCGACCTCCGCCAGCCGGAACGTCTCCGCCCGGTGGAAGGCAGGGCCGTCCTCGCGGACCACGAGCAGCCCGAGCCCCACGTCGCTGCCGATCGGGACCAGGGCCGAGCCCACGGCGGCACGGCCGTCCGCGAGCTGCACGCGCGGCGAGCCGACCCGCAGCGGCAGACCACCGTCCAGTCCCGGCAGCAGGTCGGGGGCGCGGATGCCGCCGAGCTCGACGGTGTCGACGACGTCGACCGCGCCCTGCGAGGCCTCGCCGCGGCCGGACAGCACCGCGGCCCAGTCGGCGCCGATCGCCGCGGGCACGCCGTCGACGAGGGTGTGGAGCGCGCGCGCCGGCTGCTGCACCAGGCGCGCCACCAGCTCGAGCTCGGCGTGCCCGGTGACCGGTGGCGGCGACTGCAGCACGCCGTCGACCGCGACGCCCGGCGTGCCCCGGAGCGCGAGCGTCAGCCGGTCGAGGTGGGCGGTGTCGTGGACGCGCACGTGCACGTCGTCGACGGCACGGCCGTTCTCCGCGCTCAGCACCTCCACCTGGACGACGTCGGCACCTGCCTGGCCGATGGACGACGCGACCTGACCGAGGGCGCCCGGCCGGTCGGGGACGGTGAGCCTGATCCTGACCAACATGCCGTTCAGGATGCGGTACCGGTGTTGCCGGGACGTGTCCGTCGCGCGTCGTGCACGCTACGTCGAGCCGAGGAGGTCCGGGCGCGGTCGGACAGGAGTAGTTTCCGGGGGAGCGAGGAGGTCACCGATGCCGA
The DNA here is from genome assembly GCA_963825505.1 of uncultured Actinomycetota bacterium. Classification (GTDB taxonomy): domain Bacteria; phylum Actinomycetota; class Actinomycetes; order Actinomycetales; family CAWJMD01; genus JBBQSN01. The sequence continues at coordinate 100,093 of CAWGTL010000018.1, forward strand.
CACAGGACCCGCGGGTCGTCGAGTTCCACCGGCTGCACGCGTCCGGGATCTTCGTGATGCCGAACCCGTGGGACGTCGGCAGCGCGAAGGCGCTGGAGCAGCTGGGGTTCCCCGCGCTCGCCACCACCAGCGCCGGGTACGCGTGGACGGCCGGGACGGCTGACAACGGCGTGCGCCTCGAGGAGATGCTGGCGCACCTGCGGACGCTGAGCGCCGCCGTGCAGGTGCCGGTGAACGCCGACTTCGAGGACGGCTTCGCCGCTGACCCCGAGCAGGTGTACGACCACGTCCGGCAGGCGGCCGGGACGGGCGTCGCCGGCCTGTCGATCGAGGACTCCACCAGGGGGGCCGACGAGCCCCTGCACGAGCACGACGTCGCCGTGCAGCGCGTGCGCGCGGCCCGCAGCGCGATCGACGACAGCGGGACGGGCGTGCTGCTCACGGCTCGGAGCGAGGGCTTCGTGGTGGGCCGTCCGGACATCGACGACACCACGCGGCGGCTGCGGGCGTACGCCGAGGCGGGCGCCGACTGCCTGTACGCGCCGCGACTCGGCACGGTCGAGCAGATCCGCGCTGTCGTGGAGGCCGCCGGACCGCTGCCGGTGAACCTGCTGGTGAACTCGCCGTTCACCACGGTCGCGGAGGCGGCGGACCTCGGCGTGCGGCGGATCAGCGTCGGCGGCACCCTGGCCCGGGCGGCGTGGGGCGGGATGCTGCGGGCGGCCACCGAGATCCGCGACCGCGGCACGTTCTCCGCGTTCACCGACCTGCCGGACGTCGACGCCCGCTTCCGCGACGGCTGAACGGTTCTCGGCGCCGCGTCGTCAGCCGGTGACGGCCAGCACCAGCGGTAGGACCGGGCCGGAGCCGGCGCGGCGCAGCGCGCGGGCGGCCACCGTGAGGGTCCAGCGCGAGTCGGCGAGGTCGTCGACGAGCAGCACGGGCGCGCCGTCGAGCTCGGCCAGCCGCTCGCGCAGCTGGCCGCCGACCCCGAGCCGGTCCCAGACGCCGGCGAGCCGGAACGCGCTGTTGCCGCCCGAGCCGCCCTGCGGGCCGGGCCCCACCGGCTCGACCTCGCCGAGGAACGGCAGCCGGCCGACCTCGCCGATCCGCTCGCCGGTGGAACGCACCAGCCGCGGCCGGGTGCGCGACGCGATCGTCACGACGCCCGCCGGCCGCTGCGCCCAGTCCCAGTCCTTCAGGACCCGCACGCAGGCGTTCAGCAGGACGTCGCCCAGGGGGTTGTCCGGGGAGCGGTCGTCGAGCACCTCGCGCAGCACCGGTCCCCAGCCGAGGTCGGTGAGCCGGGCGAGGGCGCGCCCGGGCTCTGCCTGCTCCTCGGGCGGGATCTTCCCCTTCACCTCGACGCCGAGCCGGTCCATGCCCGTGGGCCACAGCTTGCGCGCCTCGACCAGGACGCCCGGCTGGTGCAGCGCGTCGTCGGCCCGGCTGCGGGCCTGCTCGGGGACGTCGGTGGGGAACCAGGTGCCGGCGCACAGGTCGCAGCGTCCGCAGGGTGCGGCCGTCGGGTCGTCGAGCGACTCCTGGAGGAAGGCCATCCGGCAGCCCGGCGCCTCGAGCCGCTGGTAGGCGAGCATCGCCTGCTGCTCGTCCTCGCGCGCCTGCGCGACCCGGGTGTAGCGGTCGTCGTCGTAGGTCCAGGGCTGCCCGGTGGTCACCCACCCGCTGCCCTCGCGCCGGACCGCGCCGTCGACGGCGAGCACCTTGAGCAGCAGCTCGAGCCGGCTCTTGCGGACGTCTGCCGCGGTCTCGAGCACCGTGGTGGACAACGGCTTCCCGCTCTGCGCCAGGGCGTCGAGGACGGCCGCGGCGTCCTCCTCGCGCGGCATCGACGACGTGGCGAACCAGGCCCAGATCGGCCGGTCCTCGGGGCCGGGCAGGAGCAGGACGTCGGCCCGCTCGAGGGCACGCCCGGCGCGTCCGACCTGCTGGTAGTAGCTGACGGGGGAGGACGGCGACCCGAGGTGGACGACGAAGCCGAGGTCGGGCTTGTCGAAGCCCATGCCCAACGCGGACGTGGCCACGAGGGCCTTGATCTCGTTGCGGCGCAGCGCCTGCTCGGCCTCGCGCCGCTCGGCGTCGTCGGTGCGGCCGGTGTACGCGAGCACGGTGTGGCCCGACGAGCGCAGCAGCGCGGCGGTCTCGTGGGCGGCGGCGACCGTGAGCGCGTACACGATGCCGCTGCCGGGCAGGGTGTCGAGGTGGGCGTCGAGCCAGGCCAGCCGCGAGGCGGCGTCGGGCAGGGCGAGCACCCCGAGCCGCAGCGACGTGCGGGCCAGCGGTCCGCGGACGGTGGTGACCGGCACCGGCGCGCCGCCCGGGCCGGCCGTCAGCTGCGCCTCGACGTCCTCGACCACGCGGGTGTTGGCGGTGGCCGTGGTGGCGAGGACCGGTGTGCCGGAGGGCAGCTCGCCGAGCAGGTCGCGGATGCGCCGGTAGTCGGGACGGAAGTCGTGACCCCAGTCGGAGATGCAGTGCGCCTCGTCGACCACGAGCATCCCGCAGCCGCCGACGAGGTCGGGGAGCACCTCGTCGCGGAAGCGGGGGTTGGTCAGGCGCTCGGGGGAGATGAGCAGGACGTCGACCTCACCCGCCCGCACCCGCGCGGTGACCTCGCCCCACTCGGTGGCGTTGGCCGAGCTGACCTGGTCGGCGCGCACGCCGGCCCGCGCCGCGGCGGCGACCTGGTCGCGCATCAGGGCCAGCAGCGGTGAGACGAGCAGCGTGGGGCCGGCACCGGCGGCACGCAGCAGCGCCGTGGCGACGAAGTAGACGGCCGACTTGCCCCACCCGGTGCGCTGGACCACCAGCGCCCGCTCGCGCCTGGCCACCAGGGCCTCCACCGCCTCCCACTGGCCCTCGCGGAACGCGGCGTCGTCGCGACCGGTGAGCGCGCGCAGGACGGCGTCGGCGCGGGTGCGCAGGTCGTCGGTGGCGGGCGCAGGTGCGGCGGGGGCGTCGGCAGGGGGGAGGCTCACCGTCCCCACGCTAGGGGGTGGTGCCGACACGACCGTCCGGCCGCGCGACCTGGCGAGGCGGACGCGCACCCCGCGAGGCCCGCACGCCTCGTGGACGTGGCGACCACCACGTCCACGAGGCCTGCGAGCAGTCCACGAGGTCGGCGAGCAGGGGGCGAGGGATCCCGCGGGTCAGCCCTTGACGCTGCCCGCGAGCAGGCCGCGGACGAAGTAGCGCTGCAGGGACAGGAACACGATGAGCGGCACGATCAGCGAGACGAACGCACCGGCGGTGAGCCGCTGCCACTCGTTGCCGCGGGTGCCGGCCAGCTCGGCGAGACGCACCGTGATCGGTGCGACCTCGTCGGTGCCGCCGGCGAAGGTGAGGCCGATCAGCAGGTCGTTCCACACCCACAGGAACTGGAAGATGACCAGCGAGGCGATGGCCGGGACGAGCAGCGGCAGCATGATCCGCCGGAAGATCGTCACGTGCCCCGCGCCGTCGACCCGGGCCGCCTCGATCAGCTCGCCCGGCACCTCGGAGATGAAGTTGTGCAGGAGGAAGACCGCGAGCGGCAGGGCGAACGCGGTGTGCGCCAGCCACAGCGACAGGTACGGCACGTACTCCAGGATCGGGTCGAACGTGTCGCTGCTGAAGATGCGCAGCAGCGGGATGAGCGCCATCTGCAGCGGCACGATCTGCAGCGCGAAGACGAACACGAACAGCCAGTCGCGGCCGGGGAACCGCATCCACGCGAACGCGTAGGCCGCCAGCGCCGCGAGCGTGACGGGCAGCACCACGCTCGGGATCACGATCATCAACGAGTTGACGAAGAACCCGGCCAGCTGGCCGTTGGAGGAGCTGCCGAACAGCACCTCCTGGTAGTTGTCCAGGGTCAGCTCGGGGTTGCGGAAGAACGTCCACCAGCCGGTGGTCTTGATCGCGTCCTCGGGCCGGAACGACGAGACGAACAGGCCGAACGTCGGCAGCGTCCACGCGACCGCGATGAGCACCGCGACGGCCGAGCCGATCCGCGACGTCAGCGACTTCTTCGCCTCCGACGCCAGCGAGCGCCTCTTGTCCGGCTTGCGCGCGGTATCGCCCGCAGGCGCCGGTGTGATGACGGTGTTGGTGGTCATCGCACGCTCCTGGCCTCGTTGAGCTGGCGGATGTTGTAGATGACGACCGGGATGACGAGCACGAAGATCAGCACCGCGAGGGCGCCGCCGCGCCCGGGCTCGCCGAACCGGAACGACTGGTCGTACATGGCGTTCGCCACGACCGAGGTGTCGAACTGGCCGCCGGTCATGGTGCGGACGATGTCGAACACCTTGAGCACGCCGATGGTGATCGTGGTGAGCACCACGACCAGCGTCGGACGGATGGAGGGGACGGTGACGCTGCGGAACATCTGCCAGGCGTTGACGCCGTCGAGGCGCGCGGCCTCGACGATGTCGCCCGGGATGGCCTTGATGGCGGCCGACAGCAGCACCATCGCGAAACCGGCCTGGATCCAGATCATCACCAGGATGAGGAACAGCGTGTTGACCGGGGCGTTGTTGAGGAAGTTGCGCGGCTCGCTGCCGAACCAGATCAGCACCTGGTTGAACAGCCCGATCTGCTCGGCGGTCTCGGGACGCTGGGCGTACACGAACTTCCAGATGATGCCGGCGCCGACGAAGCTGATCGAGACCGGCATGAAGAGCAGGCTCTTGGCCACCGACTCGAATCGCGAGCGGTCGATGAGGATGGCGTAGAGCAGGCCGATGCCGGTGGACAGCAGCGGCGTGAGCACCACCCAGATCAGGGTGTTGCGGATCGTGATGAACGACTGGGGGTCCTGGAAGATCCAGACGTAGTTGGCCAGCCCGACGAAGGCCTCACCCTGCTTGTCGAGGAGCGACAGCCATCCGGTGCGCAGGGCGGGATAGACCAGGAACACAGCCAGCAGGAGCAGCGCGGGGCCGGCGAAGACGGCGATCTGCACTCGCTCGCGGATCGACTTGGGGCTGCGTTCGGCGAGCAGCAGGACCGCCGCGATGACCGCGAGGAACGCCGCCAGGAAGAAGATCATCGTCCCGAACTTCGGGCCGAGGTCAGCCAGGAAATCCTCCATCACACCTCCAGGTGCGCCGAACGGTGGCCGGGCCACCCCCGCCAGGGAGGTGACCCGACCACCGGGTCAGTTGCGGACGGTCAGGAGGTCGGCCAGGAGGCCTCGACCTGGTCGAGCACGGACTTGGTGTCCGAGCCGTTGATCCAGTCGGTCATCGCCTTCCACAGCGAGCCCGAACCCACGGCGGCCGGCATCAGGTCCGAACCGTCGAACCGCACGACGGCCTCGGGGTCCTGGAGCACCTCGTAGGAGAGCTCGTTGATCGGGTTCGACCCGAAGTCCGAGGCCTCCATGTTCTTGTTGGCGCTCAGCCAGTTGCCGAGGGCGGCGCGGGACTGCGCGAACTCCACGGTGCTGAGGTAGTTCTGCACCGCCTGCACCTCCTCGCGGTCGGCGAAGGCACCCACGAACTCGCCGGCCACCAGGGTCGGGCGGGTGTCGTCGGCCGACGGCAGGTAGAAGGCGAAGATGTCGCCGTCCTCGCCCACCGTCACGTCCTCACCGAGCTGGGCGCCGTAGAAGGACGCCTGCCGGTGCATGAAGCACTGGCCGTCGAGGATCGGCAGGCCGCCGTCCTGGAACGCGGTGGTGGTGATCGACTGCACGTCGCCCAGGCCACCGTTCACGTAGTCGGGATTCTTGAGGTACTCCCCGACCGCGTCCGCCGCCTCGACCACCTGCGGGTCGTTGAACGGGATCTCGTGGTTCACCCACTCGTCGTAGACCTCGGGCCCCGCGGTGCGGAGCATGAAGTCCTCCATCCAGTCCGTGGCCGGCCAACCCGTGGCGTCACCGGACTCGATGCCCGCGCACCACGGCTTGACGTCACCGGCACCGGCGATCTCGTCGCTGAGCGCCTTGAGGTCGTCCAGGCTCTCGGGGACCTCGTAGCCGGCGTCGGCGAACATGCTCGGCGAGTACCAGACGAACGACTTCACGTTCGAGCCCAGCGGCGCGCCGTAGAACTCGCCGTCGACGGTGCCGTAGGCCTTCCAGTCCTCGGTCCAGCCCTCGTCGACGTTCGACTCGGTCTGGTCCGGGGCGGTCTTCAGGTCGCCGCTGGCGGCGAACCGCTGCAGCAGGCCCGGCTGGGGGAAGAACGCGATGTCGGGCGCGTTGCCGCCCTCGACCCGGACGTTGAGCTGGGCCTCGAACTCGCCCGAGCCCTCGTAGGAGATCTCGATGCCCGTGCAGTCCGTGAACTCGGTCCACGCCTCCTCGAGCAGGTCGGCCTCGGCGTCGCGGATGGGGGAGTAGATCGAGACCTCGGCGCCGTCGAAGGTGCCGTAGTCCTCGAACGCGGCGCAGTCGCCGTCCGCGCTGCCGCCGCCGCCACCCCCGCCGCCGGTGTCGCCACCGGCTCCGCAGGCCGCCAGGGCCAGCACCAGTCCCGTGGCTCCCGCCGCAGCAGTCAGCCGTCGGTGCTGTCGTGTCACACGCATGGTGGTCCTCTCCGTCGAGTCCGCGGCTCACCGGTGCCGCGCTTTGTGATCAAACCGCGCGGTGAGTTGGGCCACAAGGCATTCCGGGCCGTACCCGGGTAACAATCCCGTCACGTGGTGGACACTTTCGGCCCAGTTGACCGGTACAAACGTTCAACTCGGAAACAACAGGTAGAGCGCTCCCACGCCGGCGTCCGACGACGGGCCCGACCTGCCTGTCCGCAGCTCGCGGGGCAGGATGGTGCGGTGACCTCCCCGACACCGCCCACCGGCCCCGCCGACGTGCCCGCCGGTCCGCCCACGACGCCGCGCGAGCTCGCCGACCGCTACGTCCACGACGCCTCCGACCTCGACACGATGGTGGCCACCGGCCTCGGCCTGGTGCCCCACGACGACCGGGTCCCGGACCTGTCGCCGCAGGGGCAGGAGGCCAAGGACGACCTCGCCCGCCGGGTGCTGGCCGACCTCGACGCGATCGAGGCCACGGCCGGACCGGACGGCCTCGACGCCGCCGAGCGCCGCTGCGCGCGGCTCCTGCGCGAGCGGCTGGGTGCCGGGCTGGCGGCCTCGGAGGCGGGCGAGCACCTGCGCACCGTCCGCAACATCTTCGGACCGCCGCAGGCGGTGCGGCAGCTGTTCACGATGATGCCGATGTCCACCGACGAGGACTGGGGTGCCGTCGGCCGCCGGATGGCCAAGGTGCCGGACGCCTACGCCTCGCACGTGCAGAGCCTGGAGCTCGGCCGCACCCAGGGCCTGCTCGCCGCCCCCCGCCAGGTCGAGACCATGGTCGGTCAGCTCGACGAGTGGGTCGGCGGCGACCGGTCGTGGTTCCACGACCTGGTCTCGCGCGGCCCGGACGACCAGCGCGCCGACCTCGACGCCGCCGCCGACGCCGCGGCGCGCGGCGTGGTCGAGCTGCGCGAGTACCTCGCCGGCACCTACCTGCCGTCCGCGCAGGGCACCCCGGACGCCGTCGGACGCGACCGGTACGTGCTCGGCGCCCGCGTGATGGCCGGTACGCGGCTCGACCCGGAGGAGGCCTACGCCTGGGGCTGGCAGGAGTACCTGCGGCTCGACCGGCAGCTGCGCGAGGCGGCCGAGGAGGTGCTGCCCGGCTCGACCCCGCTCGAGGCGATGCGGCACCTCGACGACCACGGCGACGCGGTCGAGGGCGTCGAGGCGGTGCGCGAGTGGCTGCAGCAGATGATGGACACCGCGATCACCGACCTGGACGGCACGCACTTCGACATCGCCGACCCGATCAGGACGGTGGAGGCGATGATCGCCCCGCCCGGATCGGCCGCGGCGCCGTACTACTCGCGGCCCTCGGTCGACTTCTCCCGGCCGGGCCGCACCTGGCTGCCGACCCTCGGGCGCGAGCGGTTCCCCGTCTGGGACCTGGTGAGCACCTGGTACCACGAGGGCGTCCCCGGCCACCACCTCCAGCTCGCGCAGTGGGTGCACGTGGCGCCGCAGCTGTCGCTGTACCAGACCTCGCTCGGCTCCTCGAGCGGTGCGACCGAGGGCTGGGCGCTGTACGCCGAGCGCCTGATGGACGAGCTCGGCTACCTCGACACCCCCGCGCGGATGGGCTACCTCGACGCCCAGCAGATGCGGGCCGTGCGCGTGGTCATCGACATCGGCATGCACCTCGGGCTGACCATCCCGGACGACTCGCCGGTCGACCCCGGGCAGACCTGGACGCCCGAGCGCGCCCGGGCGTTCTTCGGGGCCAACTCGGGCCGCTCGTCGGACTTCATCGACAGCGAGATCGTCCGCTACCTGGGCTGGCCCGGCCAGGCGATCTCCTACAAGCTCGGCGAGCGGGCCTGGCTCGCCGGCCGCGAGCAGGCCACTGCGGCCCACGCCGCGCGCGGCGAGGAGCTCGACCTCAAGGCCTGGCACATGGCGGCCCTGTCGATGGGCGCCCTCGGCCTCGACGACCTCACCGAGGAGCTGGGAGCGCTGTAGCCGTTCCGAGCGCGGGTGGTCACATCCGCTGGTAGCGGGCCCGGGCGAACAGGTACACGCCGAAGGCGGCGATGCCGACGCCCATCAGGATCAGCAGGACCTGGCCGAAGGGCTGCTCGCCGATGGTGCGGAAGGCGCCGTCGAGGCCGGTGGCCTCGGCGGCGTCGGCCTGCGCGGCGGCGTAGACGAGCAGCACGCCGAGGACGGCGACCGCGACGCCCTTGGCGACGTAGCCGGCGGTGCCGAGCACGCGGATGGCCTTGGACACCTCGCGGCTGCGGCCGGTGCCCTGCAGGTCCTCGAGGAACTTCTTGGTCGCGCCCTTGTAGACCAGGTAGGCACCGACGCCGAGGACGACGAGCCCGACGGCGCCGACGAGCACGCGTCCACCGGTGCTCTGCACCAGCTGCGCCGTGACGTCCTGGCTCTGCGCCGACTGGGAGGAGCCCTGGCCCTGGGTGAACCGGAACGCCGTGTACGCCAGCCCCAGGTACAGCACCGCCTTGGCGGCGGCCTTGACCCGCTCGCCGGTGCGGCTGGCGTCCTGGCGGTGGATCCCGGCGGTGCCGACGCCGGCGGCGGCGTTGACCGCCTGCCAGATCCCGAGCGCGACGAACGCGACCACGGTGACCCACAGCGCGAACGTGCCGAACCCGGTCGAGGACAGCTCCGAGAGCGCCCCGGTGGGCGAGGCCTCCTCGCCGGAGCCGCTCCCCAGCGCGAGCCGCAGGACGATCACGCCGATGATCAGGTGCAGCACGCCGTCGACGACGTACCCGATCCGGGCCAGCCGCTCGAGCCACTCGCTGTTGCCGGCGGCGCGGACCGCGTGGCCGGCGCTCGCTGCTGACGGTGTCGGAGACATGGTGGTGCTCCACCCCTTCGTCGCTCGTCCCAGCCCGGGGTACCGGGCGGGTGCAGCAGGACGCCCTGACGCCTCGCTCCGGCCGACATGATGGAGCACCCGGGGACCGCCCGCACGTCCAGCCGTGCGGTCGGAGGCGCTCAGTCGCGCAGCGGACGGGCCCCGGCGACCAGGTCGTCGAGCTTGCGGCCGTGCAGCACCCGCAGGCTCAGGCCCGACCGCTGGACCCGGCGCTGCACGGCGTCGTGCGGGACCGGGACGTCGGAGGCCACGAGCACGGCGTTGGCGTACCGGCGGCCGCGCAGCATCGCGGTCTCGGCCACCAGGGCGACGTGGGGGAACACCTCGGCGGCGGTCGCCACCTCGGAGCGCAGGGTGCCGAGCGGGGGACGGTCGGCGACGTTGGCCAGGTACAGGCCGCCGGGAGCCAGGACGCGTCGCACCGCCTGCGCCATCTCCACCGTGCACAGCCGGTGCGGGGTGGTGTCGCCGTCGAACACGTCGCGGACCACGGCGTCGGCGGAGTCCTCGCGCCGAGCGGCGAGGCCGTCGCGGGCGTCGGCCGCCTGGATCCGCAGCCGGGGGGAGCGCGGCAGGTCGAACCACTGGCGCACGAGGGCGCTGAGGGCGGCATCGACCTCGAGCACGACCTGCTGGGAGCCGGGGCGGGTGGTGTCGAGCGCCCAGGGCAGCGCGCAGCCGGCGCCGCCGAGGTGCAGCACCCGCAGCGGGGCGGGCGCGGGCGTGACGGCGTCCAGGACGTCGGAGATCTGCTGCAGGTACTCGAAGTCGAGGCGCGCGGGGTCGTCCGGGCGCAGCGACGACGACGGGACGCCGTTGACGACGAGGGTCCACAGCCCCGGGTCGTCGGTGTGGCGGACCAGGACGGCGGTGCCGGTGTCGACCGGGTGCGAGCCGGCGACCGGCACGGGGACGGCGCGCGCCACGTCAGGGACCTGCCGGGACGGTCGGCTCCGCGGTGCCGGCGGCCTCGCGCTGCTCGCCGATCCAGTCGTCGATCCGGGTCCACCAGTCGTAGAGCCAGTCGGTGCGGTCCTGCGTGCCGCGGGGCACCTCGTCGGCGGGGACGAGCCACCAGCGCATCGAGATGGTCGTGTCCAGAGGGAGAGCGCGCCACATGTCGCCGACCGTCACGACGTGGTCGAGCCCGCTGTGCGCCACCCACACCACGTCGGCCTCCGGTGCGGCGTCGAGCGCCGCGCCGACGCCGCCCGGTCTGGGCGCGAGCACGTGCCGCATCCGGTCTGCCTTGTCGGCCTCCTCGATGAGACCCTTCTCCCGCAGCTTCGCGATCGCGCGCGCCCGCCGACGGTCGGTGTAGTTGCCGCCCTCGGGGAAGATCAGGAAGGCGTCGTCGGAGTCCAGCCCGGTGGCCAGCTCGCGCACGAGCTCGACCCCGGACGGTCCGCCCTTGCGCTCGCCGCCCGGCCGCACGAACCGGTTCGGCAGCCGCGAGAGCAGCACGTCGACGAGCGGGTCCCACTGCATCGCCTCCTTGAGCACGATCCGCGGCTCGCGGTCGTACCAGGACAGCAGCGCGTGGACGATGAGGAACGAGTCACCGGGCCCCGCGTGCCGGGCGAAGACCAGGAGCGGCCGTCCCGTGAGGTGCTCGGGCTCGGGCCCCTCCACCGACACCTGCACGCGCAGGACCCGCTGGCACTCGGCGAACAGGAACCGCAGCAGCCACTGCGCGAGGTCGTAGTGCGCCCGCTCGAAGCGTGGAGAGCGGATCTTCCAGCCGAAGCCCGAGCACACCCACAGCGTGAGCAGGACGACCAGCGCCGCCGACTCCAGCAGCAGGAACAGCACGACCATCCAGAGGACGCGCAGCGGGCGCCACCTGCCCGGGATGAGCGGGCTGGCCACGGCGGCGACCAGCACGACGACCGGGAGCACGCCGAGGAGGGCGACCGTCAGCAGGACGACCGCCGGCGCGAGCACGAGCCGCCGCACCCAGCGGGGAGGGAGCACGTCAGATCCCCTCTCCTGCAGCGGATCCAGCATCCTGCCCGGCCAGGTACTCCGAGCTGGCGCGGTAGGCGGCCTCGATCCGGCGGGGGACGGCGGACGTCGAGCGGTACCTGATGTTCGCCGTCCTCGGGGTGGTGTCGTCGCCGGTGGGGAGCACGTGGACGGTGACGCCGTCGCCCAGGGTGGCGAGGTCGCGCGCGAACCGGTGCCGCCGGGCGATCTCGAACGCGACCGTGGCGACCTCCCACGGCCGCGTGGGCACCTGCAGCGGACGCTCGATCCGTCCGACCTGGAGCACGTACACCGTCCGCGCACCCAGCTCGACCGCGCGGGAGACGGGGATCGAGTTGACCAGGCCGCCGTCGACGAAGTGCTCGTCGCCGACGCGGAACGGCGGGAACAGCCCGGGGACGGCGCACGACGCCATCAGCGCGGGGACCAGCGGGCCGGACTCGAACCAGTGCTCGCTGTACCGCTCGATCGAGGCGGCGCAGCAGCCGAAAGGCACTGCGAGGTCGTCGATCTCGAGGTCGCCGAAGGTCGTGTCGAGCAGCCCGCGCAGGCCGGCGCCGGTGTGCAGCGCGGTCCGCGTCATCGTCCGCAGCCGGTCGAGAGGCGCGCTGGAGAACGCGGCGGTGGCGTCGCTGGACCACCACCGGGTGAGCAGCTCGACGGCGTCCGGTCCGGGGTCGCGGGCCAGGGCCGCGCCGTTGACGGCGCCGATGCTCGTGCCGAGCACGACGTCCGGGCGGATGCCGGCCTCCACCAGCGCGCGGGCCATCCCGACCTCGCTGGCGCCGAGGACCCCGCCGCCACCGAGCACCCACGCGGTGCGCAGCGCCGTCCGGGTCACGCCGCCACCCGCGGTGCGCGGGGGAGGGTGAGGCCGCAGTCGCGCAGCTCGAGCGCCGCCAGGGCGCGCACGACGTCGGCGTCGCCGCTGCGCCAGGCGGTCACCGGGTCGGGGGACACCCGCGCGAGCTTGTGCATCGGCTGGTTCGCCATGGCGCGCAACGCGAACAGGGCGAGGTCGGCGTCCGCGTCGATGAACCGGCGCGCCGCGGCCGCCCGCCGCGCGAAACGCACCCGGCCCGGCACCCAGAGCGCGACGGCGAGCAGCACGGGCACGGCGACCACCACGACGGTCAGCACGGTCGCGAGGTCCTCGACCACCTCGACCTGCCGCCGGCCGGCAGCGGCGATCGCGTCGGCGGCGTCACCGGCGGAGGTGAACGGGGACGACAGCTCGTCGCCGACCAGCGGGACGCGAAGGGCGGTCTCGGCCGCACGGTCGAAGCTCCTGGCGGCGTCGGTGGCCCCGGCGTCGAGGCGCCGGCCGGGCTCAGCGAGGCCGCGCACGGCGTCGCCGACGGCCTGCCCCGCGCGCCAGGACAGCCAGATCCAGGCGACCAGCAGCAGGTCGCCGACGACCTGCAGCACCGCGCGGGCGGGCGTGCGCGCGTACAGCGCGGTGAACGGCATGGACGGCCTCCTGGTGTGGTGCCGGGTGTCGGGCACCGACGGCAGCGGGAGCTGGTGCGGCTCGACAGTAGGGCGTGCCGCCGGACCCCTGCCCTGGTGCGCCTCCTGGGGTCGGGAGGCACGCCCTATGCTCGGCGGCGGCACGGGTCCGGCATCCCGGCGGCGCAGGCCGTCGCGCCGCTCCCGGCCGGCCGACGGCCGACGACGTCCGACGGTCCCAGCGTCCGCGCGGCCGCGCCGAGCCCGGCCCCGCGGCACGACGAGGAGGACGAGGACAGCGCTGTGAAGGTGGGCATCCCCCGCGAGGTCAAGAACCACGAGTACCGCGTCGCGCTCACGCCGGTCGGTGCGCACGAGCTGACCCAGCACGGGCACCAGGTCCTCGTCGAGAAGGGGGCCGGCGTCGGTTCCCAGGTGCCGGACGAGGAGTACGTCGCCGCAGGCGCCACGATCCTCGACAGCGCCGACGACGTGTGGGGCACCGCCGACATGGTGCTGAAGGTCAAGGAGCCGGTCGCCGAGGAGTACCACCGGCTCCGCGAGGGGCTCACCCTCTTCACCTACCTGCACCTGGCCGCCGACAAGCCGCTCACCGAGCAGCTGGTCGAGAAGAAGGTCACCGCGATCGCGTACGAGACCGTGCAGCTGCCCTCGGGCGGGCTGCCGCTGCTGTACCCGATGTCCGAGGTCGCGGGCTGCCTCGCACCGCAGGTCGGCGCCCACTCGCTGATGAAGGCCCAGGGCGGCCGCGGCGTGCTGATGGGCGGCGTCGGCGGTGTGGCCAACGCCAAGGTCGTCATCATCGGTGCGGGCGTCTCGGGCCAGAACGCCGCGAACATCGCCCTGGGCATGGGGGCCGACGTCACCCTGCTCGACACCGACCTCGACAAGCTGCGGATGTCGTTCTGGCGCTACAACAACCGTGTCCACGGCCTCGCGTCGTCCAAGCTGGCGATCCAGCAGCAGGTGCTCGAGGCCGACATGGTCATCGGCGCCGTGCTGATCCCCGGCGCGGCCGCGCCGAAGCTGGTCACCAACGAGCTGGTGTCGCAGATGAAGCCGGGCTCGGTGCTGGTCGACATCGCGATCGACCAGGGCGGTTGCTTCGAGGACTCGCACGCGACCACGCACGCCGACCCCACCTACGAGGTGCACAACTCGGTCTTCTACTGCGTGGCCAACATGCCCGGCGCCGTGCCCAACACCTCCACCTACGCCCTCACGAACGCGACCCTGCCGTACGCGGTGGCGGTGGCGAACAAGGGCTGGGAGCAGGCCTGCCGCAGCGACCGGTCGCTCGCCCTGGGCCTCAACACCCACGCCGGGCAGCTCACCAACGCGCCGGTCGGCGAGGCGGTCGGCATCGCGAGCACGGCCCTCGACGAGGTGCTGTCCTGAGCCCAGGCACAGGGACGCCGGCCGGGCCCGCGACGGAGAGCACCTCCGCCGGGCCCGGCCGCGCGCTCGGCCGGCACCTGCGCGGCTACCTCGAGCACCTCGAGGTCGAGCGCGGGCTGGCCGGCAACACCCTGGCGGCCTACCGGCGCGACCTCGACCGGTACCTGTCCTACCTCCTGGCCCGCGGCGTCGAGACCCCCGGTGAGGTCACCGCCCAGCACGTCGCCGACTTCCTCGCCGCGATCCGCACCGGTGACGACGGCCGGCCGGTGCTCACCGCCTCGTCGGCGGCCCGCACCGTGGTCGCGGTGCGCGGCTGGCACCGGTTCCTGGCGCGCGAGGGCGTCACGCCGCTCGACCCGTCCGACGACGTGCGGCCGCCGCAGACCCCCAAGCGGCTGCCGAAGGCGATCTCGGTCGACGAGGTGCAGCGGCTGCTCGAGTCGGCGTCGGTGGGCGACACCCCGGCCGCGCTGCGCGACCGCGCCCTGCTGGAGGTCCTGTACGCCACCGGCGCCCGGATCAGCGAGGCCGTCGGGCTCGACCTCGACGACCTGCCCCCGCAGGTGCTCGACGGCGGGACGGGCGAGGGGGCCGCCGTCCGGCTCTTCGGCAAGGGCGGCAAGGAGCGGCTGGTGCCGCTCGGGCGCTACGCCGTCCGCGCCCTGCAGGCGTACGTGGTGCGCGCGCGGCCGGCGCTGGCCACCGCCGGCAGCGGCACGCCGGCGGTCTTCCTCAACACCCGCGGAGGTCGTCTGTCGCGGCAGAGCGCCTGGACCGTGCTGCGCGCCGCGGCCGACCGGGCCCGGCTCACCGGGCACGTCTCGCCGCACACGCTGCGGCACTCCTTCGCCACCCACCTGCTCGAGGGCGGGGCCGACGTGCGGGTGGTCCAGGAGCTGCTCGGGCACGCCTCGGTGACGACGACGCAGGTGTACACGCTCGTGACGATCGACCGGCTGCGCGAGGTCTACGTGGGCGCCCACCCCCGGGCCCGCTGAGATAGGGTCGCCGACGACCTGACCCGCAGCTCCTGCGCAGGTCGCACGCACGCACCGCACCCGAGCAGCCAGAGGCGACCCCACCAGTGACGAGCACGACGTCCGACGCCGCGTCCGCCGGCGGCACGAACGCCGCGGCCGACGGCGCCAAGGACGGGCTGGGACCCACCGGACGCCCGCTGCCGCGCTTCAAGGCCCCCAAGCCGCTCGCCGCGCACGGTCCGGCGCGGATCATCTCGCTGTGCAACCAGAAGGGCGGGGTGGGCAAGACCACCACGACCATCAGCCTCGGCGCGGCGCTCGCGGAGTACGGCCGCAAGGTCCTGCTCGTCGACTTCGACCCGCAGGGCGCGCTCTCGGTGGGTCTCGGCAGCAACCCGCACACCCTCGACACCACCGTCTACAACCTGCTGATGGAGCGCGGCGTCGACATCCACGACGTGATCGCGCCCACGGCGGTCGAGAACCTCGACATCCTGCCGGCGAACATCGACCTGTCGGCCGCCGAGGTGCAGCTGGTGGGCGAGGTGGCCCGCGAGCAGATCCTGTCCCGCGTGCTGCGCCCGGTGGAGGACGAGTACGACGTCGTCCTGATCGACTGCCAGCCCTCGCTCGGCCTGCTCACCGTGAACGCGCTCACCGCCTCGCACGGCGTGCTGATCCCGATGGAGTGCGAGTACTTCGCCATGCGGGGCGTGGCCCTGCTGATGGAGACGATCGAGAAGATCCAGGACCGGCTGAACCCCCGGCTCGAGCTCGACGGCATCCTCGCCACCATGTACGACTCCCGCACGCTGCACAGCCGCGAGGTCGTCCAGCGGCTGGTCGAGGCCTTCGGCGAGCAGGTCTTCCACACGGTCATCGGCCGCACGGTCAAGTTCCCCGAGGCCTCGGTCGTGGCCGCCCCCATCACCCGCTACGCCTCCGGGCACGCGGGCGCCGAGGCGTACCGGCAGCTGGCCCGCGAGCTCGTGGCGCGCGGCCACGTCGCCTGACCCCGTCCGCGCACCCGCGGTGAGCGTGAGCACCCCCGAGACCCGACCGGCGCCCGACGCCGGCTCGGCGCGTCCGGGCACGCCCGCGTTCGAGGTGCACCTGGACAACTTCTCCGGGCCGTTCGACCTGCTGCTGAGCCTGATCGCCAAGCACCAGATGGACATCACCGAGGTGGCGCTGGCCACCGTCACCGACGACTTCATCGCGCACATCCGCCGCGCCGAGGGGGTCTGGGACCTCGACCAGGCCAGCGAGTTCCTCGTGGTGGCCGCCACCCTGCTCGACCTCAAGGCCGCGCGGCTGCTGCCGTCCGGGCAGGTCGAGGACGCCGAGGACCTCGCCCTGCTGGAGGCGCGCGACCTGCTGTTCGCGCGGCTGCTGCAGTACCGGGCCTACAAGCTGGTCGCCGGCGAGCTGGCCACCCGGTTCGCCACGTCCGGGCGCAGGCGTGCCCCGCGCGGTGGCGCTCGATCCGCACCTGGCCGGTCTGCTGCCGGACCTGGTGTTCTCGCTCACGCCGCAGCAGCTGGCCGAGATCGCGGCCCGCGCGCTGGCGCCGCGACCGCGGCCGCCGGAGGTCGGTCTCGACCACCTGCACGGCTCGGCCGTCAGCGTGGCCGAGCAGGCCGAGGTCGTGGTCACGCGGATGCGGCGCTCGGGCGTGGCGACCTTCCGCGACCTGGTGGCCGACGCCGAGTCGACCCTGGTGGTGGTGGCGCGGTTCCTCGCCCTGCTCGAGCTGTTCCGCGAGTCGGCCGTGACGTTCGAGCAGGCCAGCGCCCTCGGTGAGCTGACCGTGCGGTGGACCGGCACCGAGAGCGGTGCCGTGCAGGTCAGCGACGAGTTCGACGAGCCCGACGAGACGGACGGAGACGAGCAGGCGTGACGAGCGAGACCGACGACGTGCAGGAGACCGCGGTCGAGGAGGGTCTCGACCTCGAGCTGCTGCCCGGCGGTGCGCGGGCGGCGCTCGAGGGCGTCCTCATGGTCGTCGACGAGCCGGTGAGCGAGGTGCAGCTGGCGGCGGCGCTGGTGCTGCCGCGCGAGCGCGTCCACGAGCTGCTCGAGGCGCTGTCGGCCGAGTACGCCGAGCAGCAGCGGGGATTCGAGCTGCGCGCGATCGCCGGCGGCTGGCGCCTGTACAGCCGTCCCGAGCTCGCGCCCGTCGTCCAGCGGTTCGTCCTCGACGGGCAGACGGCGCGCCTCACCCAGGCCGCGCTCGAGACGCTCGCCGTCATCGCCTACCGCCAGCCGGTCAGCCGGGCGCGGGTCTCGGCGGTGCGTGGTGTGAACGTCGACGGCGTGGTGCGTACGCTGACCACGCGCGGCCTGGTCACCGAGGTCGGCACCGACGAGCACACCGGAGCCACGTTGTACGGCACCACCACCACCTTCCTGGAGCGGATGGGCCTCGGCAGCCTCGACGAGCTGCCCGCCCTCGCCCCGTACCTGCCGGACGCCGACGTCCTCGACGAGCTCGCGGAGGGCCACGCGTGACCCCCCAGCCCCCCTCCGGCCGTGGCGCCGGCGGCAAGGGCGGGCCCCGCCGCACCCCCGGCGGGGCGAGCCACCGGATGGGCAAGGGCTCGCGCCCGCCCGGTCGCCGTCCGCAGCCGCCCCGCTCCGGCGAGCCGCAGGTCGACGTCCACGACCCCACCGGCGTGCGGCTGCAGAAGCTGCTCGCCCAGGCCGGCGTCGCCTCCCGCCGGGCGAGCGAGGACCTCATCGCCGCCGGCCGGGTCGAGGTCGACGGGCAGGTCGTCACCGAGCTCGGCGTGCGGGTCGACCCCGCCACCGCCGTCATCCACGTCGACGGCATGCGGCTCCAGCTCGACAGCACCAAGGTCTACCTCGCGCTGAACAAGCCGCGCGGCGTCGTCAGCACGATGAGCGACCCGGAGGGCCGCCCCTGCATCGGCGACCTCGTGGGCGACCGCACCGAGCGGCTGTTCCACGTCGGCCGGCTCGACGTCGACACCGAGGGCCTGCTGCTGGTCACCAACGACGGCGACTTCTCGCACCGGCATGCAGCACCCGTCCTACGAGGTGCCCAAGACCTACCTGGCCGAGATCCCCGGCCCGGTGCCGCGCGACCTGGGCAAGCGGCTGCGCGAGGGCATCGAGCTCGAGGACGGCCTGGTGCAGGTCGACTCGTTCAAGATGATCGACTCCAAGCCCGGCCGGGCGCTGGTCGAGATCATCCTGCACGAGGGCCGGCACCACATCGTCCGGCGCCTGCTCAAGGAGGTCGGCCACCCGGTGATGCAGCTCGTGCGCGTCCAGGTGGGCCCGGTGCTGCTCGGCGACCTGCTGCCCGGCAAGAACCGTCCGCTGACCCGCGACGAGCTCGGCACCCTGATGGCGGCCATCGGCCTCTGAGCGCGTCTCGCGGGACGGATGGCGCGTCCCGTGTCCTGGACCGGGGTCCTACCGTGGTCACCGGCAGCGGCCGGGACGGCCGGCGCGGGACGAGGGAGTGCAGCGGTGGCGGTGCGGGGCATCCGGGGGGCGATCCAGCTCGACGCGGACGAGCGCGAGCACCTGCTCGCCTCCACCCGCGAGCTCGTCACCGCCGTGCTGCAGGCCAACGCGATCACCGCGGACGACCTGATCTCCATCGTCTTCACCGTCACCGCCGACCTGCGCAGCGAGTTCCCCGCCCTGGCCGCCCGCGAGCTGGGCATGGGCGACGTGCCGCTGCTGTGCACGGTGGAGATCGACGTGCCCGGCGCGATGCCGCGGGTGGTGCGGCTGATGGCCCACGCCGAGATGGACGTGCCCCGCGCCCAGGTGCAGCACGTGTACCTGCGCGGCGCCGTGGGCCTGCGCCGGGACCTCGCCCAGTGAGCGCGGCCGGTGCGCACCAGGGGGCCGGTGCGCGTGGTGGGGTCCGGGCCTGCTCGGGGCCAGCGTGGGCCTGGGTCTGCGGGCCCGGGGCGTCGACGTCGTGCTCGACGACCCGTCGCCGACCGCGCGGGCGCTGGCCCGCGACCTGGGCGCCGGCCGCCTGCCCGCGGACGACGAGCCCGATCCCGTCCTGGTCGTGGTCGCCGCCCCGCCGGACGTGACCGCCGACGTGGTCGCCACCGCCCTGCGCACCTGGCCGGCGCGCGGTCGTCACCGACGTCGCCAGCGTCAAGGGCCGCCCGCTGGCCTCGCTGCTCGCCTCCGGCGCCGACGGCCTCGACCGCTACGTCGGGCGGCCACCCCCTGGCGGGACGCGAGCGCTCCGGCGCCGTGGCCGCGCGCGGCGACCTGTTCGTCGGCCGGCCGTGGGTGCTGACGCCCTCGCAGGACGCCCGGCCCGACGCCGTGGCCGTCGTCCGCGACCTCGCGGTCGACCTCGGCGCCGCGCCGGTGGTGATGCCGGCCGCCGACCACGACGGCGCGGTGGCCCGGGTCTCGCACGTCCCGCAGGTCGCCGCCAGCCTGGTCGCCGCGCGCCTGCTCGACGCCGAGGACGGCGCCGTGGCGCTCGCCGGCCAGGGCCTGCGCGACGTCACCCGGGTCGCCGCGAGCGACCCCGAGCTGTGGGTGCAGATCCTCGGCGCGAACGCCGGACCCGTGGCCGAGGTGCTCCGTGCCGTGCGCGGCGACCTCGACGCCGTCGTGGCCGCGCTGGAGGCGCTCGCCGTCGACGCCGACGCACCCGGCGCCCGCGCCGACCTCGCCAGGGCTCTGGACGCCGGCGTGCGCGGGCAGGCCCGGATCCCCGGCAAGCACGGCGCGGCCCCGCAGCGGTTCGCCGTCGTCACGGTCCAGGTGCCCGACCGCCCGGGCGAGCTGGCCCGGATGCTGGCTGCGATGGGCGGCGCGGGCGTCAACCTGGAGGACCTGCGCCTGGAGCACGTGCCCGACCGGCTGGTCGGCCTCGCGGAGGTCTCGGTGGTGCCCGCCTCGCGCGAGCGGCTCGAGCAGGTGCTGAGGGACGGCGGCTGGGAGCTCGCCGGCTGACCGTCGTCGTGGTGCAAGGGGTCCGGCGGTGCAGGTCAGCGGTGCAGGTCAGCGGTGCAGGTCAGCGGTGCAGGTCAGCGGTGCAGGTCAGAGCAGCGACAGGACGACCAGACCGACCGCCGTCAGCCCGGCCACCACCGCCACCACCCGCCGGCCCCGACGTGGGGACGGCCCGCCCGGCGGTCGCCCGACGAGGTCGCCGTCCCCGCGCCGCGGCAGCAGCATGCCGGGAGAACCTCGCGGTCACCGACGCGGGCGGCGCCGACCGCGCCGGCGCGGTCCAGAGCGCGAACAGCAGCGCGATCAGAGCGAGCAGCCCGGCCCAGGCCCAGCTGAGCAGCACCAGGGCCCACGGCAGCTCCTCGCCGCCGGGTCCGTTGGTGCGCACCCAGGTGAGCAGCATCGGCAGGCCGACGCCCGCGCCAGCGACCACGGCGAGCGCGTTCGTCAGCCGGCGCGCGCGCTGCCGCCGTGCGAGCGCGGGGGAGGGGGCCCCGGCCGGCAGGTCGCGGTCGCTGCGCCGCGGACGTGCCCAGCGACCGAGGGGACGGTCGTGGGTGAGCACGTCGCCAACGCTAGGCGGGACGGTCACGCTCCGCAGAAGCAGTCGCCCCCGGCGTCCCCCGACCGGCGCAGCGCGACCGGGTCGGAAGCTCGCGCCCGCCACCCCCTCGGCCCATGGCGCGTTCACCCCCCACCGGGAGTCGGCCGCGTCGGCACCGCAGCGGCGACGCGGGGTCGTCGGTTTCGGTCGGGGACCCTGCTCGCCGTACCCTGGATCGTTCCCCCCACGTCAGAAGGATCGAGGTACCCGTGCGTCCCGGTGGCCCCGCGCCCGGCGTCCCGTCCGAGGCTCCCTCCGCTCGTGGCCTTGTCGTGGCCGTCGACGGCCCGTCCGGGTCCGGCAAGTCCAGCGTCAGTCGCGCCGTCGCGCAACGGCTCGGGCTGGCCTACCTCGACACCGGTGCGATGTACCGCGCCGTCACCTGGTGGTGCCGCGAGCAGGGCGTCGAGCTGGGCGACACCGCAGCCGTCGCCGCGCACGCACGCGAGATCGACCTGCGGCTGGGGACCGACCCCGCGGCGCCGACCGTGCACGTGGGCTCCACCGACGTCGCCGAGGCGATCCGCGACCGCGACATCTCCGCGGTGGTCAGCGCCGTGGCCACCAACCTCGGGGTCCGGGCGGAGCTGCAGCGCCGCCAGCGCGAGGCCATCGCCGCGGCCGCCCGGGGCGACGGGATCGTCGCCGAGGGGCGCGACATCACCACCGTCGTGGCGCCGGACGCCGACGTGCGGGTGCTCCTGACCGCGCACGAGGACGCCAGGCTGCGACGTCGCGCCGAGCAGGACCGGGCCGGGGACGACGAGGCGGAGGCCACCCGCGACCAGGTGCTGCGCCGTGACCGCGACGACGCCACCGTCTCCCAGTTCCACACCGCCGCCGACGGGGTCGTGACCATCGACTCCTCCGAGCTGGACCTCGAGCAGACCGTGGCCGCCGTGCTCGCCGTCGTCCGCTCGCAGGTGCCGGCCGACCAGACCACCCGAGAGGCCATCCGATGACCGAGAGGTCCGACGAGGACACGTTCCTCGACCCCACACCGGCGCTGCGCGCCGGCCTGGACGACTACGACCTCAGCGACGAGGACCTGTCCCTCATCGAGGGCGAGGAGGGCGACCTCGACCAGGGCGACGCCGGCCCGCTCCCGGTGCTCGCCGTGGTGGGTCGCCCGAACGTCGGCAAGTCGACCCTGGTGAACCGCATCCTCGGACGCCGCGAGGCGGTCGTGCAGGACGTGCCGGGCGTGACCCGCGACCGCGTCGCGTACCGCGCCGAGTGGGCCGGCCGCGACTTCATGCTCGTCGACACCGGCGGCTGGGAGGTCGACGTCCTCGGCCTCGACGCCGCCGTCGCGAAGCAGGCCGAGGTCGCCGTCGAGCTCGCCGACGCCGTGGTCTTCGTCGTCGACGCCACGGTGGGCGCCACCGCCACCGACGAGCGGGTCGTGACCATGCTGCGCCGCAGCGGCAAGCCGGTCGTGCTGGCCGCGAACAAGGTCGACGACCAGAAGGGCGAGGCCGACGCCGCGGCGCTGTGGAGCCTCGGCCTCGGCGAGCCGTTCCCGGTGTCGGCCGTGCACGGCCGCGGCTCGGGCGACCTGCTCGACGCCGCGGTGGCGGTGCTGCCCGACACCTCGCAGGCCGGCGGGGCGTACGCACCGGGCGGGCCGCGCCGGGTGGCGCTCATCGGCAAGCCGAACGTCGGCAAGTCCTCGCTGCTCAACAAGATGGTCGGCTCGGACCGCGTCGTGGTCGACCCGGTGGCCGGCACCACGCGCGACCCGGTCGACGAGGTGGTCGTCCTCGGCGGCCGGCAGTGGCAGTTCGTCGACACCGCGGGCATCCGGCGGCGCGTGCACCAGACCTCGGGGGCGGACTTCTACGCGTCGCTGCGCACCCAGGGCGCGCTCGAGAAGGCCGAGGTCGCCGTCGTCCTGATCGACTCCAGCGCGCCGCTCACCGAGCAGGACACCCGCATCCTGTCGATGGTGATCGAGGCCGGTCGCGCGCTCGTGATCGCGTACAACAAGTGGGACCTCATGGACGACGAGCGCCGCCGCTACCTCGAGCGCGAGATCGAGATCGACCTCGTGCAGGTGCAGTGGGCGCCGCGGGTGAACGTCTCGGCCCGCACCGGGCGGCACCTCGAGCGGCTCGTGCCCGCGATCGACGTCGCGCTGGACTCGTGGGACCGCCGGATCCCCACCGGCCGGCTCAACGCGTTCTTCGGTGAGCTCGTGGCGGCGCACCCGCACCCGGTGCGCGGCGGCAAGCAGCCCCGCGTGCTGTTCGCCACCCAGCCCTCGACCCGGCCGCCGCGGTTCGTGGTGTTCGCGTCCGGCTTCATCGAGGCCGGCTACCGCCGCTTCATCGAGCGGCGCCTGCGCGAGACCTTTGGCTTCGAGGGGTCGCCGATCGAGATCAGCGTGCGCGTGCGGGAGAAGCGACGGCGCTGAGAGGGAAGGGCGTCGTGGGCGCCGTCAGGCGTCCGGTAGGCTCTCCGAGGCTCGTCGGGAGACCGGTGGGCGGCGGGCTGTAGCGCAGCTTGGTAGCGCACCTGACTGGGGGTCAGGGGGTCGCAGGTTCAAATCCTGTCAGCCCGACTATGTGATGTCTCAGGACATCGGCAAGGCCCGAACCCACGGTTGTGGGTTCGGGCCTTGTCATTTTCGGGGTTGGTAGTCGCGGTCGAGGTCGATGGTGAGGTCGCGTAGGAGTTCGCCGGTGGCGGCGTTGATGATGCGGACGTTCAGGTCTTGGACGAGCAGGATGACGTGGGTTCGGGCGTGGGGTCGTCCGACGCCGATGTGGCGGAGGCGGCCGGCCACGCGCAGGGTCACGGTGCCGGACTTGTCGACGCGGTCGTGTCGGATCCGGTCGTGGGTGTCGGTGTCTCTGGACGGCCCTGGCAGGGCTTTGGGCATGGTGTCGTAGCGGACGGCGGGGGTGGCCCGGTGCGGTAGGGATCGGTGCGGGCGGCGGTGGTTGTAGTCGCCGACGAAGGCGTCGAGCAGGTCCTGCAGGGCGGCGATGGTGTCGGGCTGGGCGGGTTGGGCGGCGAGCCAGTTCTTCAGGGTCTGCTGGAAGCGTTCGACCTTGCCGCAGGTGGTGGGGTGGCCGGGTCGGGAGTTCTTCTGGACCACGTTCCAGGTCCGGAGCTGGTGCTCGAAGTCGTTGCGGCCGCCGCGGCGCCCGGAGCCTGCGTGGCGGACGGTGTAGACCATTCCGTTGTCGGTCAGCGTGGAGGCTGGGATGCCGTGCAGGGTTGCGGTTTTGCGGAACGTTGCCCTCACGATCGGGGTGGTGACGCGGCGGTGGGCGGACACGTGCAGTGCGTAGCGGGTGCAGTCGTCGAGCCAGGTGATGATCTCGACGTCGGGGCCTGGTGACCCGTCGGGGTGGGTGAGCCGGTAGTGGGTGAAGTCGGACTGCCAGGTCTCGTTCGGCATCGTGGCTTCGAACCGGATGTAGCAGGACTTGGGGCGTTTCTTGGGTTCGGGGGTGACTGCGCCGTGGCGGGTCAGGATCCGGTGGATCGTGGCCCGCGACAGCGTGACGCCGTGGTGCTGGGTCAGGTGCCACCTGAGGGTGTCGGCGCCGGCGTCGTGGCCGGCCTCGAGGAGTTCCTTGCGCAGGCGTAGCACCAGCTCGACGGCCTCGGTCGCCGTCGCGCTCGGTGAGGTCCTGGGGCGCCGGGACCGGGGTTCGAACGCGGCCTCGCCTTCGTCTCGGTAGCGGGCCATGAGCCTGCTGACGGTGGCTTCGGACAGGCCGTAGGTCCGGGCGGCCTGGGCCTGGGACAGGCCCTGCTTGGTGATGGCTGTGATGACCAGCCTTGCTCTCGACACAGGCGAGCATCACGGACCGCTCTTGCGTATGTCGTGAGACATCCCTTGCAGATGTCCTGAGCCAGGACACTGTCAGCCCGACTTTCGGGGCCTGACCTGCTGACGCGGGTCAGGCCCATTCTTCGTGTCCATCCGCGCCGGCCCCGACAGCCACCAGGACCTGACCTCGGGGACCCAGTGGCTCCCACCGCGGCCGGGACGAACCTGACGTACGTCGCGCGCACCTTCTCAGTGATGTACGTTATTCCAAAGATCTTTGGAGGAGGTTCCTTGGACAAGCGTGAGACCCGAGGCGCGGTCTTCGACCAGCTCGCGGTCGTGGGCAAGGCGTTCGCCAGCGCGAAGCGGCTCGAGCTGATCGACCTGCTGAGCCAGGGCGAGCGCACAGTGGAGTCGCTGGCCCGTGAGGCCGGCCTGGGAGTGAGCACCGCCTCCGCCCACCTGCAGGTGCTCAAGCTCTCCGACCTCGTGTCGACCCGCCGCGAGGGCACGCGGGTCCACTACCGGCTCGCCGGTGAGGACGTCGCCCGGCTGTACGCCCTGATGCAGACGGTGGCGCGAGAGCACTCGGCGAACGTCGACCGCGCCCTGGAGTCCTACTTCGGCGAGAGCGGCATCGACGACGGTGGGGTCGTCGAGATCTCGCGCGAGGAGCTGCGCGCCCGGATGAAGAGCGGCGACGTCGTGCTGATCGACGTCCGACCCGCCGAGGAGTACGCCGCCGGCCACATCCCCGGCGCTCGGTCGGTACCGTTCGGGCGCCTCGCAGAGGACCTCACCCAGATCGACGGCCTCGACGAGGACGCTGACATCGTCGCGTACTGCCGCGGTGCGTACTGCGTGCTCGCCCACGATGCGGTCCGCCTGCTCCGGGCCCGGGGCCGCGCCGCCCGGCGCCTCGAGCAGGGCCTGCTCGAGTGGCGCACCGAGGGCAACCCCGTGGCCGTCGTCGCGTGAGCACCGCCGTCTCTCGGCTGCCGCGGCCGGGCACGTCCTGGCCGCTGCGACGCCGGATCGTGGCGGTGGTGGCCGCGATCGGCTACACGCTGCTGATCGCGATACCCACCGACCTGATCGACAACCCGGTCTTCAGCCGCGAGATCCCGCCGACCTGGTGGTCGTGGCCCGCGCTGGTCGCGTCCTCGACGCTCGCTGGCCTGCTCACCGCGACCTACGTCCGGGTCCCGGACACGGCGGTCGCAGCCGTCGGGTCGACCGGCGAGGAGGGCGCTCTCGACGGGTCCGCCAAAGGCGGATACGTCGGCGGACTACTGACCTTCTTCGCGGTCGGCTGCCCGGTCTGCAACAAGCTCGTGCTCCTGGCTCTCGGAACCTCGGGCGCGATGACGTGGTTCGAACCCGTCCAGCCAGTCCTGTCCCTCGTCGCCATCGGCGCCCTGGCCTGGGCGTTGCGTGCCCGGCTGGCCGCAGGTGCGTCCTGCGCCATCCCCACCTGACCCCGCACCCACGATCCCCGGAGGACCCCGTGCCGCACGCGCCAGCCCGCAAGAAGGGCCTGATCCCGCTCGTGATCGCCACCGTGGCCGGCCTCGTCGCTGCCGCCCTGCTGCTCACCCCCGCCTCGGGAGATCCCCGCGATCCCGAGCGTTCGGTGGCCGGTGCCACCCGCGACGCCTCCCAGCCACCCGTCGACCCCGCGGACGACCCGCTGACCGGGCTCGTCCGCCGGGACGCCGACGAGGTGACCGCGATCGGCGACGTCGACGCCCCGGTCGTGATGCTGAACTACTCGGAGTTCCAGTGCCCGTTCTGCGGGAAGTTCGCGAGGAGCACCGAGCGGACCCTCGTGGAGAAGTACGTCGAGGACGGCACGCTGCGGATCGAGTGGCGCGACTTCCCTTACCTGGGCGAGGAGTCCACCCGCGCCGCCGTGGCCGCCCGTGCAGCCGGTGAGCAGGGCAAGTTCTGGGAGTTCCACGACGCGCTGTTCGCCGACCAGGCCCCGCCCAACAGCGGCAGCCTGACCGAGGACCACCTGGTCGGTGTCGCGAGCGACCTTGGGCTCGACACCGAGAGGTTCCGCACGGACATGTCGTCCCGCACGATCGCGGACGCCGTGGCGCGCGACTTCAGCGAGGGCCAGCAGATCGGCGTCACCGGCACCCCCGCGTTCGTGGTCAACGGACGGCCGATCATCGGCGCCCAGCCGACCGAGGTCTTCGTCGACGCGATCGAAGAGGCGGCGGAGGCTGCGCGGTGATCGAGGTCGGCCTGCTGGCCGCCTTCGCGGCGGGCGTCCTGGCGCTGCTCTCCCCGTGCAGCGCGCTGCTGCTGCCGTCGTTCTTCGCGTACGCGTTCGCGAACCGCACCGCGCTCCTGCTGCGCACCGCCCTGTTCTACGTCGGCCTGACGATCACCCTGGTGCCGCTCGGGACAGGGGCAGGTGCGGCCAGCGCGCTGTTCTACGGCCACCGGAGCCTGCTGATCCTCTTCGCGGGCTGGTCGATCATCGCGCTCGGCCTGCTCCAGATCCTCGGTCGCAGCTTCGCGATGCCGTTCGCCGGACGCCTGCAGGCCTGGTCCCACCGACGGTCGGCGAAGAACGCCGGCGGCAAGGCGACCTGGTTCTCGACGGTGGCTCTCGGCGCGGTCTACGGGCTCGCCGGCTTCTGCTCCGGTCCGATCCTCGGCGCGATCCTGACCGTGGCCGCGACGCAGGACTCGCCGCTGCAGGGCGGCGTGCTCCTCGCCACCTACGCACTCGGCATGGCGGCCCCGCTGTTCGTCCTCGCCGCGCTGTGGGACCGGCTCCAGCTCGGTCGACGATCATGGCTGCGCGGCAGGATGCTGAACGTCGGCCCGCTCGCCGTGCACAGCACGTCGCTGGTCTCCGGCCTGCTGTTCGTCACGATCGGCGTGCTGTTCCTGCGCTTCGACGGCACCGCCGGGATCAGCGGGGTGCTCGGGCTGGGCGACACCACCGACATGGAATTCGGCGCGCAGCGCTGGGTCGCCGACCTGACCGCCGACGTCCCGCGGTGGGGCGTTCCGGCCGCAGTGGCTGTCGTCGCCGCCCTGTTCGCCTGGCGCCGTCGTCGCGGACCGAGTGACGGACCTAGCGCCGGTCGCTCGGATGCACCCGAGGACCGAGAGACGACCGTCTCCTCATGAGGGACGGCCGCCGCTGCTGACTCGGTCGGAGCATGCCCGGGGGCCCTTGGACTCTGCGCGGCGTCGCCGGATGCGGGAAGGCTGGCCGAGACCAGCCGAGGCGGTCCTCGAGAGGCGCCAGGCGCCATTCGAGCGCGAAGACGGGCGGTGATGTCGTGACAGCCTCTGTGTCCACATCGACCACTGGACACCACGGTCTGGCGGCCCACGAGGTGGTGCTGCTGCTGGAGACCGATCCCCATCGCGGTACCGCGACGGTCCGCCGGCGGTGGCTAGGACGCTTCTGGTGGCACCGCGAAGACCGCCCACACGGCCTTGCCGTCGGGGTCGAGGTCGACGCCCCACTCGCGGCTCAGCTGGTCCACGATCCGCAGGCCGCGACCGTTGGGGCCCTGGGCCGGGGGGTCGGGCAGGGCCACGGCGACGGGCAGCGCGTCGCGGACCTCCAGCCGCAGCGACGCCTCGTGCCTGCTGATGGTGACGCTGAACGGCGTGGCGGCGTGCAGCACGGCGTTGGTGGCGAGCTCGGAGACCACCAGGCGGAGCACCAGCGCGGCGTCGAGGAGACCACCGGTGTGAAGGTGGTCGACCACGAAGGTCCGGGCCTCCGCGACGTGGCTCACGTCGTTCGGCCAGCTCCGCTGATACGTCCACGTCATGGTGCCGGGCACCGGCAGACCTCGCTCCCCTGGAGGGCGACCGCTCTCATGGCGAGGTCTGGGCGATGGGCTACGGTCCGTCCCCTTCATCCTCCCCCCGGACACCGTGCCGCGCAATGCCGCGCGCCGTCGGCCAGGAGTAACGTGGACAGGACGGTCCTCGCTCGCGCTGGCCGACTGGAGCGCGGCAGGTCGTTCGGTGCGCAGATGACGAGGGACGGCTGGCTCGGCGTGGACCACCGCTTCGGGGGGGCGGGCGACCGCCTCGAGGAGGTGTGCAGGACGTGCGTGCTCGAGGCGGGGGTCGACGGCGCGGGTCTGACGTTGGCGTCGACGGACGGCACCCCCGAGACCGTGTTCGCCACCGACACCGTCGCGGCCCAGGTCGAGGACCTGCAGTTCACCCTCGGCGAGGGGCCGTGCGTCGAGGCGGTCCGCACCGGGGAGGCCGTGGTGGCGCCCCACCTCGGCGTGACCGACCTGGCCCGCTGGCCCGCGTTCGGGCGGGAGGCGGCTGCCATCGGGGTGGCGGCGGTGTTCGCCCTCCCGGTGCGCTTCGGGGCGGACTGCGTCGGTGCGCTCGGACTGCACCGGCTGACGCCCGGCCCGCTCGACCGGCGCCAGCTGGCCTCCGCGGTCGGGGGCCACCGACGCGGCGGCCACCCTGCTGGCCGACGGCACCACGGACGGGCTCACCCGCGTCGTGCCGCTGACGACGTACCGGATGGTCGTGCACCAGGCGGCGGGCATGGCCATGGTGCAGCTGGGGACCAGCCTCCCCGAGGCACTGGTCCGCCTGCGGGCCGCGGCGTTCGCCGAGGGCATCTCGATCAACGACCTCGCCACCGATCTGGTCAGCCGACGTCGTCGCCTGGCACGGGAGGAAGCATGAGCACACCGACCGGTCCGGAACGGGCCACCACCGCGCACGACCCCCACGACGCGCGCAAGTACGTGCGCCTCGCCCAGCGGTTCGTGTCCCTGGCCGACACGCTCGTCGACGACTACGACGTCGTCGACCTCCTCGAGCACCTGGTGGAGTCCTGCGTCGACCTGCTCGGCGTCAGCCAGGTGGGCCTGATGCTGGTGGCGCCGGACGGGTCGCTGAACCTGGTGGCGTCCTCGAGCGAGGCGACCCGGCTGCTGGAGCTGCTGCAGATCCAGGGCGAGCAGGGCCCGTGCGTCGAGTGCGTGCGCACCGGCGCCCCGGTCGGGGTGGAGGACGTCCGCACCACCGCCGGGCGGTGGCCCCGCTTCTCCGCGGCGGCCGACGCCGCCGGCTTCCGCTCGGTGCACGCCCTTCCGATGCGGCTGCGGGACGAGACGATCGGCGGGATCAACCTGTTCGGCGCGGCCGACCAGGCGCCGCTCGGTCTCGGCGACCAGCGGATCGCCCAGGCTCTGGCCGACGTCGCGACCATCGGGATCCTGCAGCAGCGCTCGGTGCACCGCGCCTCGCACCTGGCTGAGCAGCTGCAGGCGGCGCTCAGCACGCGGATCGTCGTCGAGCAGGCCAAGGGCGTGCTCGCCGAGCGCGGCGAGCTCGACATGGACACCGCCTTCGCGCGGCTTCGGGCGTACTGCCGCGACCACCGGCTCAAGCTCGGCTCGGTGTCAGCGGCCCTGGTGGCGCGCGAGCTCTCGCCGGACGTGGTGCTCGGAGCCCGATGAGTTCTGCGGGCCGCGGTGGTCTGATGGGTGACACCAGCAGCACCGGACCCGGAGGCCCGCCATGACCGACCCCACGACCACCACCGCGACGGCGACGACGCCGGAGCCCCCGACCGTCGAGCCGCGCACCGTCGAGCTCGAGGTGCCCGGCGCCGTGCTGCGCTACGACGTGCGCGAGGGCGGCAGCGTCGACCAGGCACCGCTGGTGATGATCGGGTCGCCGATGGGGGCCGCCGGCTTCACCACCCTGGCCTCGCACTTCCCGGACCGGACGGTCGTCACCTACGACCCGCGCGGCGTGGAGCGCAGCGAGCGGAGCGACCCGAGCCCGACGTCGACGCCGCAGCAGCACGCCGACGACGTGCACCGCGTGATCGAGGCGGTCGGCCGCGGGCCGGTGGACCTGGTGGCCAGCAGCGGGGGAGCGGTCAACGCCCTCGAGCTGGTGGCGCAGCACCCGGACGACGTCCGCACCCTGGTGGCGCACGAGCCCCCGCTGGCCGCGCTGGTCGAGGACCGCGAGGCGGCCCTGGCAGCGTGCCAGGACATCCACGACACCTACCTGCGCGACGGGATGGGCACCGCGATGGCCAAGTTCATCGCGATCGTCTCCCACCGCGGCCCGGTGCCGGCGGACTTCGCCGAGCAGCCGGTGGACCCGTCGGTGTTCGGGCTGCCCACCGACGACGACGGCAACCGCGACGACGCGCTGCTGGGCCAGAACCTGCTGTCCTGCACGAGCCACGAGCCCGACCTCGGGGCCGTCGGGGCCGCGTCCACGCGGGTCGTGGTCGCCGTCGGGGAGGAGTCGGAGGGCCAGCTCGCGCGTCGCGGCGGCGAGGCCGTGGCGGCGCGGCTCGGCATCCCGGTCACGGTGTTCCCGGGCGACCACGCCGGCTTCCTCGGCGGCGAGTACGGCCAGACCGGCGTGCCGGACGAGTTCGCGGCCCGGCTGCGCGAGGTTCTCGGCGGCTGAGCGGACCGGCGGGCGTCCGGCGCGTCTACGGTGGGCCCCATGACCCGGCTGGCGCTCGTCTGCGGGATGCCGGGCGCGGGCAAGACCGCCCTGGCCCGCGACCTCGCGCAGCGCTACGGCGCGGTCCGGATGTGCCCGGACGAGTGGCTCCTGGCGCTCGGCGCCGACGCGCACGTCGAGTCGCTGCGCGCCCGGCTCGAGGCGCTGCTGTGGGAGCAGGCGCTCGACGTCCTGCGCGCCGGGGCGCCGGTCGTCGTCGAGTTCGGCTCGTGGTCGCGCTGGGAGCGGGAGAAGCACCGGGTGGCGGCGCACCAGGTGGGCGCCTCGGTCGAGCTGCACGTGCTCGACGTCCCGCTCGAGGTGCGCTGGGGTCGTATCGAGCGACGCAACCGGCGCGGCGGCCAGGTGCAGGTCACCCACGAGCAGCTGGAGTCGTGGGAGCGGCTCTGGCAGCCGCCCACGCCCGGCGAGCTCGCCCTCTACGACCCTCCGCTGGCCGTCTCGGACCCTGGGACCAGCTGAGGATCAGGCCTTCTCGTCGTCCGGTGCCGGTGCCGGTGCCGTCGCAGGTGCCGGTGCCGTCGCGGGTGCCGTTGCGGGTGCCGTTGCGGGTGCCGGTCCGGCGTCGTCGTGCGCGATGTGCCGCAGCTGGCGCCAGATCAGCACGACGAACACGGCCGAGCCGACGAACGCGAACCAGAACGGTGCGGTGACGCCGTAGTGCTGGGCGAGCAGCCCCCCGATGCCCGACCCGACGACCAGACCGCCCATCACCCCGACGAGGTTGACGCTGCCCACCCGGCCCTGCAGGTGGGTCGGGACGGCACGCTGCCGGATGGTCACCGACGTCGCGCCCCAGACGAAGGCGTGCGCGCCGAACACGAAGAAGATCGTCAGCGCCACCCACGGGACCGTGGTGATCGCGAGCGCGAGGTGCGTGAAGGTCTCGATGACGAGCCCGATCCGCATCAGCCCGGCGAGGCTGACGTGCCGGGTCAGCCAGCCGTACCCGAGGATCCCGAGCAGGCCGCCGAGCGCGCCGACGGTGGTGATGAGCCCGAACCCGACCGGTCCCATGTCGAGCCGCACGGTGGCGTAGAGCACGAGCACCGACCACGCCGCGCCGAAGGTCACGTTGAAGATGAGGATCGTCAGCACCAGCGTGCGCACGGCGGCGTGGTGCCGGACCCACCGCACGCCCTCGACGACGTCCTCGCGCATCCGCCGTGGCGGGTCGGCGTCGGTGACGCCGTGGGCGGGCAGCGCCACGCGCGAGATGAGGACGACGCCGAGCGCGACGAGCGCCGCCGTCCCCGCGAACGGCAGCGGCTGGGCCAGCGCGAACAGGAACGCCCCGATCGGGGGGCCGGCGAGCTGGTTGACCGTGACGAACCCGGCCTGCAGGCGAGAGTTCGCCAGCGCGAGGTCGTCGCGGTGCACGAGCATCGGCAGCATCGTCGACGAGGCGTTGTCGGCGAACGTCTCGGCGGTGCCGAGGACGAACAGCGCCGCCAGGACGAGCGCGATCGGCGCCAGGTCGGTGGCCACCGCGACCGCCAGCAGGACGAGGACGACGACCCGGACCTGGTCGACGACGACCACCAGCCGACGCCGGTCGAGCCGGTCCGTGAGCACGCCGGCCCACAGCCCGAACAGCAGCGGCGGCAGCCAGGCCACGGTCGCGGCCAGGGCGACGAGGAACGGCTCGTCGGTGCGCGAGGCCACCAGGAGCGGGCCGGCCGCCAGCGTGACGCCGTCGCCGAGGTTGGTCGACCAGGACGACCCGAGCAGCCAGCGGAAGCCGGTGCCGAGCCGCGCGGGCACGACCTTCTCGACCAGTGACGTCACGATCGCCGGAGCCTACGTGGCTCGGCCCGGTGGTCGCGACGCAGATCCGGTGGCCCTCTCTCGACGCCCACCCGTCCGGCCGTGGCGCCCGCGGGGCGCGCGGTGGGACGGTGGCCGCACAGGCGCCGCCCCTGCGGCGTCGGCGGAGCGGAGGAGCCACGATGAGCGACCCGGTCACCACCAACCCCGACCTGTACCGGGTGGTGTTCGAGAACGACCGCGTGCGGGTGCTGGAGTACCTCGACCACCCCGGTCAGAGCACCAGTCCGCACCGCCACCCGGACAGCGTGATGGTCACCCTCAGCGCCTTCTCCCGGCGGCTGCGACAGGGCGATCGCGAGGTCGACGTGGAGCTGCCGGCGTTCCAGGCCCGCTGGCTCGATGCCCAGGAGCACTCCGGCACCAACACCGGGCAGACCGACACCCACACGGTCTTCGTCGAGCTCAAGGAGCCGGCCCCCACCGCCGTCGGCCAGGCGCGGCTCGGGCCGAGCACGTCCTGACGTCCTCCGTGTCCCGCGCCGGCGCCGGTGGCAGGGTGGGGGCATGAGCCGGACCCTCGTCACCGGGATGTCGGCGACGGGGAAGTCGAGCACGGTGCTCGCCCTGCGCGAGCGGGGCCACCGCGCGATCGACCTGGACCATCCCGACTGGTCGCACCGCGTCGTCGACGCGGACGGCGAGCCGGACTGGTGCTGGCGGCTGGGTGCCGTCCGCGCACTGCTCGAGCGCGACGACCTCCCGCTGGTCGTCTCCGGCACGTCGTCCGGGCAGGGGACGCTGTACCCGCTGCTCGACCACGTCGTGCTGCTCACCGTGCCCACCGACGTCGCGGTGGCCCGGCTCGCGGGGCGCACCACCGACGACTACGGCAGGCACCCCGACGAGCTGGCGCGCGAGCTCGCGCTGCGGGTGGAGGTGGAGCCGCTGCTGCGGGCTGGCGCCTGCCTGGTGCTCGACGCCTCGGTCCTCGACCTCGATGCCGTGGCCGAGGCCGTGCTGCACCACGCGCTCGGCGGGGCGTGCCCCTCGGTGGGCGGGCACCGGCCGTAGGCTGCCGACGTGGACGACCTGGTGCTCCTCACTGTTCTGCCGGACGCCGGAGGCGGACGGTGAGCGCCGTCGTGGTCCCGCTGCGGTGGGTCGACGTCGACGCGATCGGGCACGTCTACCACGCCACCTACCTGACCCTGCTCGACGAGGCGCGCTCGCGGTTCCTCGCCGACTCCGGCGTGCGGTCGCCCTCGGACCACGTCGTGGCGCGGGTGGAGGTCGACTACCTCGCGCCGATCGGGCCGGGTCACGGTGAGGTGCGGGTGGAGCACGAGGTCGAGCGGATCGGCACCACGAGCATCGTCCTGCGCTCGGTGCTGCGGACGCCCGACGAGGTGGAGCGGGCGCGTGCCCGCGTCGTACTGGTTCTCTGGGACGTCGCCGGCTCGCGGTCGCGGGCGTTGGAGCACGAGGAGAGGGTGGCGCTCGGGCGGTCCGGTGCCGGCGGTGGGACGATCGGGACGTGAGCAGCGGGCCGGGCTGGGCCGAGCGCGGCGTCGAGCGGACCATCCGCGAGGCGCAGGAGCGTGGTGACTTCGACGACCTGCCCGGCGCCGGGAAGCCGCTGCGGCTGGGGAGCCCCCACGACCAGGACTGGTGGGTCCGTCAGCTGATCGAGCGCGAGAACCTGTCCCTCGGCGACGCCCTGCCCCCGACCCTGGCGCTGCGGCGCGAGGCGGAGCAGCTGCCCGGCTCGCTGGCGCGGCTGGCCACCGAGCGGCAGGTGCGCGAGCACCTCGACGACTTCAACGCCAGGGTCGAGGCCGACTGGCGACGGCCCGCGGTCGGTCCCACCTCGCCCGTCGTGGCCTACCAGGTCGACGTCGAGCGGGTGGTCGAGCAGTGGCGCGACCTGGTCGCGTCGACGCGCGCGGTGCCGGCGCCGGAGCCGGAGCCGCGCTCGTCCGGGCGGCGGTGGTGGCACCTGCGCCGACCGGTCGCCGCTGACGACTGAGGCCGCCGCCGTCACGCAGGCGCCGTCAGGACCACGGCAGGTACCAGCGTGCCCGGGTTCATCACCCCGGTCGGGTCGAGCTCGGCACGCACGGCGCTCAGCAGACGCACACCGGCAGCACCGATCTCGCCCTCGAGGTAGGGGAGGTGATCGGTCCCGACCGCGTGGTGGTGGGTGATGGTGGCCCCTCCCGCCACGATCGCCTCGCTGGCCGCCGCCTTGGCGCGGCGCCACTGCCCGACGGGGTCGGCCTCCTCCCGCGCGACGAAGGTGAAGTACAACGACGCCCCGGTGGGGTAGACGTGCGACACGTGGCACTGGACGATCGCCGCGCGGTCTGGACCCGAGAGCGCCTGGAGCAGAGCGGTTCTCACCTGGCGGTGCAGGTCGGCGAGGTGCGCCCACGAGGTCGCCGTCTCCAGGGTGTCGACCAGCACCCCGTGGGACATGAGCTCGTCGCGCAGGTACGGGGCGGCGAACCGGCTGTGCTCCCAGGACCTGGCGATGGCGTCCGGGAGGCGGTGGGCGCCGCGGGACCGCAGCAGCCGCAGGCACTCCCGCCGCCGACGCCGCACCGCACCGGCACGCGCGCCCTCCCAGACCAGGACCGCCAGGCACGGCTCGGTCGCCCTCCGCCCCGCCAGCCAGCGCCGCAGCGCACCGCCCCGGGTGCCGGCGAGCGCGAGCTGCACCCTGGTCTCCTCGGGGTCGGAGAGCCGGTAGACGTCCGGGACCGCCGACCGGTCACCGTCCTGCACCGACGCCCGAACCGCGTCGAGCGCCTCGTCGAAGGACGAGAACGCCACGCACGCATAGGCCTTCGCCGTCGGCACGAGGCGCACGGCGAAGGTCGCCTCGGTGACGACGCCGAGCGCGCCCTCGCTGCCGACGACCAGGTCGAGCAGCCCGGGTCCGGCCGCCGAGGCGGGCGCCCGGCCGCCCACGACGACGGGGCCGGTCGGGGTCTCGAGCCGTGCGCCGAGCACGAGGTCGTCGACGCGGCCGTAGCCGGTGGACGCCTGGCCCGCCGACCTGGTGGCGACGTAGCCGCCGACCGTGGCCTGCTGGTGGCTCTGCGGGTAGTGCCCCAGGGTCAGCCCGTGCGGGCGCAGCAGGCCCTCCGCCTCGGGGCCCCGCGTGCCGGCGAGGAGCGTGGCGGTGCGCGAGACGGTGTCGACCGACACCAGGCCGCTCAGCCGGCGCAGGTCGAGGCTGACGACGGCGTGGTGCGCGCCGCGGTCCGGCGTCACGCCGCCGACCACGCTCGTGCCGCCGCCGAACGGCACGACGGCGACGCCGGCGTCCGCGCACACGGCGAGCACCTGCGCGACCTGCTCGGCGTCGGCAGGCAGCACCACCGCGTCGGGGGCGCTCGAGGCGTCGCCGGCGCGCAGGCGGTGCAGGTCGGGGTAGCTCTTGCCGCGGGCGTGCTCCACCCGGTCGAGCCGCTCCGACGTCACGTGCGCGGCGCCCACCACCTGCTCCAGCCGGGCCCGGACGGCGCCGTCGAGCGAGCCGGGGGGCAGCCGCACCGCCGCGAGGTCGACGGGCCGACGCGGTGCGCCCGCCCCGACGCCGAGCTCGCGCCGCAGCCGCTCCCACCCCGCGGCGGGCAGGGGCCGGGCCTCGGCGGGATCGCCCCAGCCCCACCAGACGGAGCGGCGGACGGGCCTCGTCAACGGGTCGGTCACGCGTTACAGTGTGGCATCAGGTGTCACATCGCCACAACGGGCGGCGTGCAGACGGCAGGACAGGACCGACGGACGGAGTGCGGCGTGCCGGACCGGACCGACCCCATCGAGGAGCGCCTGCTCGCCGCGGTGCGCGACGAGGTGATCGCCTACGGCGTCCGGAGGGCCACGGCCACCTCGATCGCCCAGCGGGCGGGCGTCTCGCGGATGACGGTCTACCGCCGTGGCGGGGGAGTGAAGCAGCTGGTGCTCGACGCCCTCTCCCGCGAGTTCGAGACGTTCCTCGCGCAGGTGTCGTCCGACGTGCAGGCTCCGCACGCCCGCGGCCGGCTCGTCGCCGGCGTGGTGAGCGCGATCCGCGCGGCGAGCCACGCGCCGCTGGTCGGCGCGCTGCGCCGGCACGACCCCGAGCTGCTCCTGCCGTACCTGGTCGACCGGCACGGTCGCACCCAGCAGGCCGTGCTCGCGTACACCGCGGCGATGGTCGAGGCGGGCGTGGCCGACGGTTCGGTGCGCCCGGTCGACGTCCGCACGGCGTCGTACGTGCTGCTGCACGCGCTGCAGGACTTCGTGATCTCCGCCGAGATCCTCGCCGCCACGAAGGACCTGGTCGACCTCGACGCCGAGGTCGCGCACCTCGTCGACGCCTACCTCGCCCCCACGGCGGAGACGCGATGACCCTGCTGCCCGGTCCCCAGGCGTCGTACCTGACCCGCGCGCGTCGCGAGGAGTCGCTGCGGAGGCTGGCCGAGGAGCGGTACGACGTGGTCGTGGTCGGTGGTGGCGTCACCGGCGCCGGCGTGGCGCTCGACGCCGTGAGCCGTGGTCTGCGCACCGCGCTGGTCGAGCGCGCCGACCTGGCCACCGGGACCAGCCGCTGGTCGTCCAAGCTCGTCCACGGCGGCGTGCGGTACCTCGCCTCCGGCCAGGTCGGCGTGGCGTGGGAGTCGGCGCGCGAGCGGCATGCGCTGATCACGACCGTCGCACCGCACCTGGTGCAGCCGGTCGCGTTCCTCGTCCCTCTCGACGGCGCCACCGGGCCGGCGATGGGACGGGTCTGCGAGGCCGGTGCCCGTGCGGCCGACCTGATGCGCCGCGCGGCGCGCACGCCCACGCACCTGCTGCCGGCGCCGACCCGGATCAGCGCGCAGGACGCGCTGGTGCACGCACCCTGCCTGGACCCCGACGGCCTGCGCGGCGGACTGCTGTCGTGGGACGGACGGCTCGAGGACGACGCACGGCTCGTCGTCGCGCTGGCGCGCACCGCCGCCGCCCTCGGCGCCGACGTCGTGACCGGCGTGGCGGCGAGCGACCTCGGGCCCGACCGGGTGACGCTCACCGACACCGGGTCCGGCACGTCGTTCGAGGCGCGGGGCACCGTCGTCAACGCCACCGGGGTGTGGGCCGGCGAGCACGAGCCGTCGCTGCGGATGGTGCCGAGCCGCGGCTCGCACCTGGTGCTGCGGGCCGGGGCGATGGGCTGGCCCCGCGCGGTGCTCACCGTCCCCGTCCCGGGGCACCTGGGCCGGTTCGTCTTCGCGGTGCCGCAGCCGGACGGCCTGGTGCTGCTCGGCCTCACCGACGAGCCCGCCGGCGGCGACGACCCCACCGCGCCGCAGGTCCCGCACGACGACGAGACGTTCCTGCTCGCCACCGTCAACCGCGCGCTGGCCACCCGGCTCGGGCCCGACGACGTGGTCGGCCGGTTCGCCGGCCTGCGGCCGCTGGTCCAGGGGCTGCCCGGGCACGGCCGCCGCACGGGCACCGCGGACATCTCCCGGCGGCACCTGCTGCTCGACGAGCCGGGGCGCCCGATCACCATCACCGGCGGCAAGCTCACGACCTACCGCCGGATGGCCGAGGACGCCGTCGACGCCGCCTGCCGGCGGCTCGGACGCTCCGAGCGGAGCGGCACCCGCACCCTGCCACTGGTCGGTGCGGCGCCCCGCGCGGTGCTCGCCCGCGTGGCGGCCCCGGCTCGGCTCGTGCGCCGCTACGGGACCGAGGCGCTGGTGGTGCACGAGCTGGCCCAGCGTGCGCCCGCCTGGGCCGCGCCCGTGGCCCAGGGGTGCGCCACCACCGGCGCCGAGCTGCTGTTCGGCGCCCTCGCCGAGGGTGCGGCGACGGTGGCGGACCTGCTCGAGCGGCGCACGAGGGTCTCGCTGGTCGACGCCGACCCCGTCGCCGCGCGACCGGTGGCCGAGCGCGCCCTGGCGGTCGCGGCCGCACGGGACGGGCGACCGCAGGTGGTGGCCGCGGCGTCCTGAACCGCATCGCGACCCGCCCGCGCGAGGTGGTCGGGACCGTCGGCGCCCGCCCTTACCATGGTGCACGTCGACAGGGGAGGGAACACACCACATGCACGACCGCCGGACGCCTGCGCGCGCCCTCGTGGTGCTCGCTGCGGCCGCCGGGCTCGCGGCCTGCGGCCCCACGCCCGACCCCGTCGGCGACGGTGCGACCCCGGTGGCGCAGGAGAGCTCGGTGGCAGCTCCCACCACCACC
Organism: uncultured Actinomycetota bacterium; assembly: GCA_963825505.1. Taxonomy (GTDB): domain Bacteria; phylum Actinomycetota; class Actinomycetes; order Actinomycetales; family CAWJMD01; genus JBBQSN01. The sequence goes on from CAWGTL010000018.1 coordinate 139,197, forward strand.
ACGCCGCCCCCGCCCGAGGAGCCGCCGGCGCCGGTGATCGCGCCCGGCCCGCTGCCCGACCGCGGCGAGCTGCCCACCGTCCCCAGCGCCGACCGCCGGTTCGACGAGGTCGACGAGCTGTCCGGCGACCTGACCCCGAAGTCGGTGGTGGCCTCCGGCGCCGGGCTCGTGGTGGCGCAGAACATGATCTACACGCACACCGTCTCGGTCTTCAACAGCAACGGGCTGCTGCTCGAGACCGTCGACGACTCGATCGTCCCGGCCGACTTCGGCTACGAGCAGTGGGACGAGGAGGTCGAGGGCGGGCCGGTCGAGGCCGCCTTCAGCAAGGACGGCTCGCAGCTGTGGGTCTCGAACTACTCGATGTACGGCCCCGGCTTCGCCGACCCCGGTGACGACGACTGCACGCCGCAGACCGACGTGGACACCAGCTTCCTCTACCGCATCGACACCACCAGCTTCGAGATCGCCGAGGCGGTCGAGGTCGGGGCGGTGCCGAAGTTCCTCGAGGTCACCCCCGACGGCGGCTACGTCCTCGTCACCAACTGGTGCACCTGGGACCTGTCGATCGTCGCCACGAACGGCGGGGCGGCCGAGGAGGTCGCCCGCGTGCCGATCGGTCGCTACCCGCGCGGCGTCGCGATCTCGCCGGACTCCGCCACCGCGTACGTCGCCGTCATGGGTGGCAGCGAGATCGCGGTGGTCGACATCGCCGCGGCGGCCGCGGGCAAGGGCGAGGACTCCCTCACCTGGTTCGAGGACGTCGGCCGTGGCCCGCGGCACCTCAACCTCACCCCGGACGGCCGCACCCTGTTCGCCACCCTCAACAAGGACGGCCGGGTCGCCAAGATCGACACCGCCACCGGCGAGGTGCTCGGCACCGTGGCCACCGGCTCGCAGCCGCGCAGCGCCGCGCTGTCGTCCGACGGCACCGCGCTGTTCGTCGTCAACTACGAGTCCGACACGGTCTCGCGCGTGCGCACCTCCGACCTCGAGGTGCTCGAGTCGGTCCCGGTCGACCACCACCCCATCGGCATCACCTACGACGCTCTGACGCAACGGATCTGGGTCGCGTCCTACGGCGGCACCATCGCCGTCTTCGACGACGACCCGCAGTGACGGGGGGCGGTGTGCGCAGGGCGCCCGACGGCCTCGACGGTGCACCGGGACCCGGTGGCCACGCACGTACGCTGGGCTCCGTGGAGCAGCCGTCGGCCCAGATCTGGACCGTCCCGAACCTGATCAGCTTCGGGCGGCTGCTGCTGGTGCCCGTCTTCGCCTTCCTCATCGTCGCCGAGTACGACTACTGGGCGCTGGCGGTGCTGGCCGTCTCCGGCGTCACCGACTTCCTGGACGGCTGGCTCGCGCGCCGCTGGAACCAGGTCTCCGACCTCGGCGCGAAGCTCGACCCGGCGGCCGACCGGCTCTACATCCTGTCCACGCTGCTCGGCCTGGCCTACCGCGACTTCATCCCGTGGTGGCTGGTCGGCGCCGTCGTCGCCCGCGACGTCGTGCTGTTCGGGATGATCCCGTTCCTCAAGCGGCTCGGGCTCGAGGCCCTGCCGGTGCACTACCTGGGCAAGGCGGCCACCTTCAACCTGCTCTACGCCTTCCCGCTGATCCTGCTCGGCGAGGGCAGCAGCACGCTGGCCGACGTCGCGCGGCCCCTCGGCTGGGCGTTCGCGTGGTGGGGCATCGCCCTCTACTGGTGGGCGGGCGCCCTGTACTTCGTCCAGCTGCGCCGGCTGCTGCGCGCGCAGCCCCGTGTCGTGCAGGTGGCGTCGTGACCGCCCGCCCCGTGGTGGCGCGGCGGGCGGCTGACGCCTCCATGACGCTGCTCAAGGAGGTGATGGAGCGGCCGCTCGACCCGGGCTACGCCGCCGCCGCCGCCGCGCGGGCCGCCGAGGGCGGCGACCCGGTCCGCCGGCGCCGCCGGGTGCCCGTCACGGTGACGCTGTCGGTGCTCGCCGGGCTGGTGCTGGTCACCGGCGTCGTGCAGCTGCGCGCCCCTCGCGCCGTCGACACCGCCGAGCAGCTGCGCGAGCAGATCAGCGCCCGCACCGCGGAGGTCAAGACCCGCGAGGACTCCATCGTGGCCGCGGACGCCGAGATCGCCGCCGCCCGCGACGCCGCGCTGGCCGGCACCGACACCGCTCTGCTCGAGCAGGTGCAGGCCCTGGGCGTGCTCGCCGGCACCACGGCGGTGACGGGTCCCGGTGCGGTGTACACCCTCGACGACTCCCTGGACTCCCAGGACCCGGTGCCGGGCGACCCCCGCAGCCCCGAGGAGATCGCGCAGGGGAAGGTCTTCGACGTCGACCTGCAGCAGGTGGTCAACGGGCTGTGGGCCGCCGGGGCCGAGGCGGTGTCGGTCAACGGCCACCGGCTGACCTCGACCTCCGCGATCCGGGCCGCGGGCGACGCCATCCTGGTCGACCTGCGCCCGCTCGCCCGGCCCTACGTCGTCGAGGCGGTCGGCGACCCCGCGCGGATGCAGACCGCCTTCGCCCGGTCGCAGGCCGGTCGCTACCTTTCGTCCCTGGAGCAGAACCACGGGATCCAGGTGGCCGTGTCCGGCTCCGAGGAGCTCCGGCTCGAACCGGCAGGCCGCCTCGGGCTGCGCTACGCCGAACCGGTCCCGGTCGCGGGGGCGTCCTCCGCCGGACCGTCACCGACCCAGGAGGGCACCCCATGATCGCCGCGCTCGGCCTCGTCGTCGGCATCGTCGTCGGTCTGGTGCTGCGCCCGACCGTGCCGCCGGAGCTCCAGCCGTACCTGCCGATCGCGGTCGTCGCGGCGCTCGACGCCGTCTTCGGCGGTCTGCGCGCGGTGCTCGACGGCATCTTCGACGACCGGGTCTTCGTCGTGTCGTTCCTGTCCAACGTCGTCGTGGCGGCCCTGGTGGTCTACCTCGGCGACCAGCTCGGCGTCGGCGCCCAGCTCTCCACCGGCGTCGTCGTCGTCCTCGGCATCCGGATCTTCTCCAACGCCGCCGCCATCCGGCGGCACGTCTTCAAGGCCTGAGCGTGTCGACCGACGACGTCGATCCGGGCGCCGGGAGGCGCGGGCACAAGCACGCCCGTCCGCCGGCCGAGACGCCGGACGCCGGGCGCGGCCGGCTGCTGCGCGCGCTGGTGCCGCGCGGCACCCGCGGCGAGCTGCTCGCCGGCCTGCTCTGCGCCGTGCTCGGGTTCGCGCTGGTGGTGCAGGTGCGCCAGACCCAGGACGCCGACCTCGGCTCGCTGCGCGAGTCCGACCTGGTCCGCATCCTCGACGACCTCGGCGAGCGCAACGACCGGCTCGAGTCCGAGCAGCTGGACCTCGAGCGCACCCGCGAGCAGCTGCAGACCGACGGCTCGGCCCGCCAGGCCGCCCAGGAGGCCGCCCAGCGCCAGGTCGACGCGCTCGGCATCCTGGCCGGCACGGCCGCCGCGCAGGGCCCGGGCGTGCGGATCACCATCACCGACCCCGACGGCGTGATCGACGCCGCGACGCTGCTGGGCGCGGTGCAGGAGCTGCGCGACTCCGGCGCCGAGGCCATGCAGGTCGACGACGTGCGGGTGGTGGCGTCCACCGCCTTCACCGACACCGACGACGGCGTCGCGGCCGACGGCACCCTGCTCGAGGCGCCGTTCGAGCTGCTCGTCATCGGCGACCCGTCGACCATCGAGACCGCCGTGCGGATCCCGGGCGGCGTCGTCGACGACGTCACCTCCGACGGCGCCCGGATCGCGGTCGACACCGAGGACGAGGTGCTGGTCGACGCGTTGCGGGTGCCCGAAACGCCTCAGTACGCTCGGCCCGCCGAGCCCACCGCCACCCCGTGACCCGCCGACGCACCACGGCGGCCCCGCCCCGAACCCCGGAAGGGACCTGATGGCCGAGTTCGAGTACCCGTCGCAGCTCAAGTACACCCCCGAGCACGAGTGGGTGGCGCCGTCGGGCGACGACCCGGCCGTGGTCCGGGTCGGCATCACCTCGTTCGCCCAGGACGCGCTGGGCGACATCGTCTTCGTCCAGCTGCCCGAGCCGGGCGAGGCCGTCGAGGCCGGGCAGTCGTGCGGCGAGGTGGAGTCGACCAAGAGCGTCAGCGAGGTGTACGCGCCGCTGGCCGGCACCGTCACCGCCCGCAACGAGGCGCTCGACGGCAGCCCGGAGCTGGTCAACACCGACCCGTACGGCGAGGGCTGGATGCTCGAGATCCGGCTGACCGACCCCTCGGCGGTCGAGGGTCTGCTCGACGCGCAGGGGTACGCCGACCAGGTCGGCTGAACCCGTCGGGGGGCCGGATCCTGGAGCGGCTCGGTGAACCCGTGGTCTCAGCCTGACGTCGAGGGTTAGGGTGGGGCGCTCGGGACGATCGGGACGATCGGCAGCCCGACCCGCTCGTCGGAGGAGGCGCAGATCATGACCCAGCAGGACGGCGACCAGTCGCAGCAGGAGTACCGGAACCCGGACTCCACGATGACGCTGTCGGCGGTGGGTGCCGAGGTGGAGCCCGACGGCGGAGGTCTGTCGCAGGACGAGCGCGCCGCGATCGGGGCGCTGCCGGACGCCTCGGCCCTGCTGATCGTCCAGCGCGGCCCGAACTCGGGCTCGCGCTTCCTGCTCGACGCCGACCGGGTCACCGCCGGTCGCCACACCGACAGCGAGATCTTCCTCGACGACGTCACCGTCTCGCGGCGGCACGCGGAGTTCCTGCGCGACGGCCGGGGCTACCGGGTGCGTGACGTCGGCAGCCTGAACGGCACCTACGTCAACCGCGAGCGGGTCGACGACGCCGTGCTCACCGCCGGCGACGAGGTCCAGATCGGCAAGTTCCGGATGGTGTTCCACCCGCACGTCGACCCGCCCGGCGACTCCTCGGAGCGTCCTGGGGCGGGCGAGGGGGCCGGCGACCAGAGCGGTCCCGCCCGGTGAGCGGTGCCGCTCAGCGGTCATCGCGTGCACGGGCCGGCCGGCTCCTGTCCATCGGAGAGGTGCTGGAGGAGCTCCAGCCCGACTTCGCCGACCTCACCCACTCCAAGCTGCGGTTCCTCGAGGACCGCGGTCTGGTCGAGCCGCAGCGCACCGCGGCGGGCTACCGCAAGTTCAGCACCGCCGACGTCGCGCGGCTGCGGCTCGTGCTGGAGCTGCAGCGCGACCACTACTGGCCGCTGAAGAAGATCGGCGAGTACCTCGACCAGGTCGACCGCGGCGTCGCGCCGCCGCTGCCCGGTCCGGTCGCCCGCCCGGCGCGGCTGCTCGCCGACGACCGACCGGCCCCCGACGGCCCGGAGACCGAGGGCTTCGCCCCCGGACCCCGGGCCCGGCTGCGCCGCGAGGAGCTGCTGCAGGCCGCCGGCGTCGACGCCGCGCTGCTGGAGAGCCTGGAGACCTACGGCCTGGTGAGCCTCGGCGACTCCGGCTACTTCGACGCCGACGACCTCGAGATCGCCCGGATCGCCGCCGACCTGTCCACCTTCGGCATCGAGGCGCGCCACCTGCGCGCGTTCCGCACCGCCGCGGAGCGCGAGGTCGGCCTGGTCGAGCAGATCACCTCCCCCCTGCGCCACCACCGCGGCGCCGGCTCCCCGGCCCGCGCCGAGGAGGTCGCTCGCGAGATCTCCGCCCTCTGCGTCCGCCTCCACACCACCCTGGTGAGAGCAGCCCTCGACAAGATCTGACGCAGCGTCCCGAGGATTCAGGCTTAGGGTGGTCTCGTGCGCGAGCTCGAGGTGGTCGGAGTCCGGGTCGAGATGCCGTCGAAGACCCCGATCGTGCTGCTGCGCGAGCGCGACGGCGAGCGGTACCTGCCGGTGTGGATCGGGTCGGCCGAGGCCAGCGCGATCGCTCTGGCCCAGCAGGGGGTCGTCCCGCCGCGCCCGCTGACCCACGACCTGCTCGGCTCGGTGATCACCGCCCTCGGGCACACCCTGGAGCAGGTCCGGATCGTCGAGATGCGCGACAACGTCTACTACGCCGAGCTCGCCCTGTCCGGTGGCATCAGCATCAGCTCGCGCACCTCGGACGCGATCGCGCTGGCGCTGCGGGTCGGCTGCCCGATCATGGGCGCAGAGGACGTCCTGGCGGCGGGCAGCGTGCCCGTCCCGGACGAGGACGAGGACGAGGTCGAGAGGTTCAGGGAGTTCCTGGACCAGGTGAGCGCCGAGGACTTCCTGCCTGGCGAGGGGCCGGGCGAGGCTCCCGGCGGGCTCGGGACGCCACCCGGTCCCGAGGACAGACCCTCTACCTGAGGTCAAGAGTTGGTCACGACGGGCGACACGCGGCGCGGCGGCGCCCGGTGTCGTTGACCGGACCCCCACCCACCCGTACCGTCACTGGTGAACGTCCCCCGTGTAGTTCCAGCGCTGTCACGCGCTGGGGTGCACGTTCCCCGGGGACCACCGACCGGAGGTTGGCCCGTGAGTGGAACCCAGGACGCCACCGACGCGACGCGGCCGGTGCCCGCGAACGCGCAGGGCCTGCTGTTCACCGAGGACCTGCCCGTCCTCGACGAGGACATGGGCTACCGCGGTCCCACCGCGTGCAAGGCCGCCGGCATCACCTACCGCCAGCTCGACTACTGGGCCCGCACCGGCCTGGTCGAGCCGGGCGTGCGCACGGCGTCGGGCTCCGGCTCGCAGCGTCTCTACAGCTTCCGCGACATCCTCGTGCTCAAGGTCGTCAAGCGGCTGCTCGACACCGGCGTCTCGCTGCAGCAGATCCGCACCGCGGTCAGCGCGCTGCGCGAGCGCGGCGTCGAGGACCTCGCCCAGATCACCCTGATGAGCGACGGCGCCAGCGTCTACGAGTGCACCTCCGCCGACGAGGTCATCGACCTCGTGCAGGGCGGTCAGGGCGTGTTCGGCATCGCGGTGGGCCGGGTCTGGCGCGAGGTCGAGGGCACCCTCGCCGCGCTGCCGAGCGAGCGGGCCGACGGCACCGAGTCGTCCGCCGACGACGAGCTCGCGAAGCGTCGCGCCGCCCGCGCCACCGGCTGACCCGGCGCCGACCCGGCGCTGACCGGTTTCTCCAGCGTGCTGGGGTAGGCTCGGCACGCCGTTCGACACCGTGCGGGAGAGTCCCCGCGACCCACCTGTGGTGGGTCCGTCGGGGCGCCGAAGGGGCAAACTCCCCGGAACCTCTCAGGCGCCAGGACCGCACGGGACAGGCAGCTCTGGAGCCGAGCACCGGTGACAGAGGGGGAGGCCAGCACGTCCCGCCCGGTCGGCGGGGCTGACGCAGGGAGCCTCCTTCGTGACCTCTGACGAGACGTCCCGCCACGTCGAGCACGCCCACCTCGCCGACGACTTCGCCGCCCGCCACATCGGGCCGGGCGAGGGCGAGGTCGAGCACATGCTCCGGCGGCTGGGCCACGACTCCCTGGACGCGCTCACCGAGGCCGCCGTGCCGCGCGCGATCGCGTGGACCGAGCGGCTCGACCTGCCCGAGGCGGTCAGCGAGCCCGAGGTGCTGGCCCAGCTGCGGACCATCGCCGCGGCCAACACGGTGCGCCGCTCGATGATCGGGCTGGGGTACCACGGCACCCACACGCCGGGCGTGATCACGCGCAACGTCCTGGAGAACCCGTCCTGGTACACGGCGTACACGCCCTACCAGCCGGAGATCAGCCAGGGCCGGCTCGAGGCGCTGCTGAACTTCCAGACCGCGGTGTCGGACCTCACCGGCATGACGACGGCGAACGCCTCGATGCTGGACGAGGCCACCGCGGCCGCCGAGGCCGCCACGTTGATGCGCCGGGCGGCGCGCAAGCCGTCCGACGACGCCGTCCTCGTCGTCGACACCGAGGTGCTGCCGCAGACCCTCGCCGTCGTCCGCACCCGGATGGACGCCCTGGGCCTCGGCGTGCTCGTGCACGACACGTCAGCGGGCCTGCCGGACGTCGAGGTGTTCGGGGTGCTGCTGCAGTACCCCGGCGCCAGCGGTGTCGTGCGCGACCTCGCGCCCGTCGCCGAGGAGGCGCACTCCCGCGACGCCCTGGTGACGGTGGCCGCGGACCTGCTGGCGCTGACGCTGCTGCGCGCGCCGGGGGAGATGGGCGCCGACGTCGCCGTCGGCACGTCGCAGCGGTTCGGCGTCCCGATGGGCTTCGGTGGGCCGCACGCCGGGTACATGGCGGTGCGCGCCGGGCTGGAGCGGTCGCTGCCGGGCCGCCTCGTCGGGGTCTCGGTCGACGCCGTCGGCGCTCCCGCGTACCGGCTCGCGCTGCAGACCCGCGAGCAGCACATCCGGCGGGAGAAGGCGACGTCGAACATCTGCACGGCCCAGGTGCTGCTGGCCGTGATGGCCTCGATGTACGCCGTGTACCACGGGCCCGCCGGCCTGCGGGCGATCGCCGAGCGGGTGCACTCCCGCGCCCGGGCACTGGCCGCGATGCTCGCCGACAGCGGGGTCGAGGTCGTGCACGACGCGTACTTCGACACCCTCCTGGTGCGGTCGCAGGGTCGCGCCGACGACCTGGTGCAGGCCGCCTACGAGGCCGGCTACCTGCTGCGCCGCATCGACGCCGACCACGTCTCCCTGGCCTGCGACGAGACCACGACCGACCGCGACGTGCAAGCCGTGGTCGGCGCCCTCACCGGTCGCCGCAACCGCTTCGCGGCGGTCGAGGGCACCGCGATCCCGGACGACCTGCGGCGCACCTCGGAGTACCTCACCCACCCGGTGTTCTCGGCGCACCAGTCCGAGACCGCGATGCTGCGCTACCTCAAGCGGCTGGCCGACAAGGACTACGCGCTCGACCGCGGCATGATCCCGCTCGGCTCGTGCACGATGAAGCTCAACGCGACCGCCGAGATGGAGGCGATCACCTGGCCGGAGTTCGCCGACCTGCACCCGTTCGCCCCGCAGGCCGACACCGAGGGTTCGCGCGCGCTGGTGGCCGACCTCGAGCGGCGGCTGGTGGAGATCACCGGCTACGACGCCGTCTCGCTCCAGCCCAACGCCGGTTCGCAGGGCGAGCTCGCCGGGCTGCTGGCGATCAGGGCCTTCCACCGCGCGAACGGCGACGAGGCCCGCGACATCTGCCTGATCCCGGTGTCGGCGCACGGCACCAACGCCGCGTCGGCGGTGATGGCCGGGCTCCGGGTGCTGGCCGTCCAGACCGACGGGTTCGGCAACGTCGACACCACCGACCTCAAGGCCAAGGTGGAGCAGCACCGCGACACCCTGGCCGCGCTGATGATCACCTACCCCTCCACGCACGGCGTCTTCGAGGAGGCCGTCGCCGACATCTGCGCCCTGGTGCACGACGCCGGCGGCCAGGTCTACGTCGACGGCGCCAACCTCAACGCGCTGGTCGGCCTGGCCAAGCCCGGCAAGTTCGGTGCCGACGTCTCGCACCTCAACCTGCACAAGACGTTCTGCATCCCGCACGGCGGCGGCGGCCCCGGCGTCGGCCCGGTCGGCGTCCGCGAGCACCTCGCGCCGTTCCTGCCCTCGGTCGACACCTTCGCCACCGACGCGCCCGTCGGCCCGGTCTCGGCCGCGCCGTACGGCTCGGCCGGCATCCTGCCGATCTCGTGGGCCTACATCGCGATGATGGGTCCGGACGGCTTGCGCCGCGCCACCCAGGTCGCCGTCCTGTCGGCCAACTACGTGGCGGCCCGGCTCGGCGAGCACTACCCGGTGCTCTACACCGGTCCCGGAGGCCTGGTGGCGCACGAGTGCATCCTCGACCTGCGTCCGATCACCAAGGCCACCGGCGTCACCGTCGACGACGTCGCCAAGCGCCTGATCGACCACGGCTTCCACGCACCGACCATGTCGTTCCCCGTCGCGGGCACCCTGATGGTCGAGCCCACCGAGAGCGAGGACCTCGCCGAGCTGGACCGGTTCTGCGACGCGATGATCGCCATCAGGGCCGAGATCGACCGCGTCGCCGGCGGCGAGTGGGACGCCGCCGACTCGCCCCTGCGGCACGCCCCCCACACCGCCGAGTCGCTCACCGGTGACTGGGACCACCCCTACACCCGCGCCGAGGCCGTCTACCCCGGCGCCACCGATCCCGTCGGCAAGTACTGGCCCCCCGTGCGCCGCATCGACGGCGCCTACGGCGACCGCAACCTGGTCTGCTCGTGCCCGCCGATCAGCGAGCTCGCCGACTGAGTTCTCCTGGTTCGGTTCTCGAGCCGGGGTCACCTCCGGGCGTCCGGTGTCCGCGGGACTCGTTCGACTGCTTCGCTCGACGTCTTCACGAGCCCCGCGGCCCACCGGCCCACCCTCGTGCCCGGTGGAGATGCGGGTCCGGGGAGGGGAAGGGGAGAGAACTGCCCCTCCTGGTCCACCACGTCGCCGGTCGATCACGGCGTGGTGGGGACGACGGGAAGGGTCCTCCTACTCCCACCACGTCGCAGATCGAGGGCGGCGTCCGTGGGACTCGACTGTCCAGGGCTCCGTCGACGGATGGGCGGCCGTAGACGACGACGCGTGATCGGGGTTCTTGCGGCGGGCAGGAGGCCAGGCGGGCGGGCCGCACGGCTTGTGAAGACGTCAAGCGAAGCAGTCGAACAAGTCGTGCGGACGGCCGACAGGCCGGACGCACTCACCACGACGGACGCGACCACGCGTCGGCGCCAGAGCAGGAGCTAGGCGCCGGCGACGAACACAGGGTCGGAGGTGGGCTGCTGCGAGCCGCCCTCGGGCTCGACGGTCACCGCCATGGCCTGGCCCGCCTGGTAGCCGGAGGTGTCGGCCCAGTAGTCGCCGTCACCGGTGGCGGTGAGGGTGACCGACGGGATCGGGTCGCTGCCCTCGTCGATCATCCAGAGCTGGTAGGCCTTGCCGTCCGGGGGAGCGGGGACCTCGGTGCCGAGCACGACGACCCGGTCGCCGGACACGACCAGGGTCGCGTGGCCCCCGGCGAAGTCGGCGTCCATCACCTGGCGGCCGGGGTCCGAGAGGACCTCGGTCATCGCCTGGTTCGCGGTCTGCGCCTCGGACAACCGGTCGCGCAGACCGACGGCGGTGACACCGGCGCCGACGGCCAGGACGAGCAGGGCCACGGCGGCGACCGAGACGAGGCGGTACAGCCTGCCGCCGGCGCGGGGTGACGGCACCGCGACAGGTGCGGCCTGCCGGGTGCGGGCGACCTCGGCGAGCACGGCGGCACGCAGGCCCGGCGGGGGCTCGACCGCCTCGGCCCCGCCGAGCAGCGCCGCGGTCTCGGTGAACGACCGGACCTCTGCGGCCGCCTCGGGGGACGTGCGCAGCAGCTCGCGGACCCGGGCCGCCTCCAGGTCGTCGACCGCACCGAGCGCGTAGGCGCCGGTGAGCATGTGCGTCTCCTGCTCCTCGCTCATGACCCTCCTACCCCCATCTCGTCCCGGAGTCTGATCAATCCGTCCCGCAACCTGGTCTTGATGGTCCCGAGCGGGACCCCGAGCAGGTCGGACACCTCGCGGTGGGTGTACCCGCCGTAGTACGCGAGCTGCACCGCCTCGCGCTGCAGCGTGGTGAGCACCCCGAGCGCCCGGCGTACCTGCACCACGTCCATCCGGTGCTCGACCGCCTCGGACACCTGGTCGTAGTCGCGCTCGATCGAGGCCCGGCCGACGCGCAGCTCGCGGTCGGTGGACGACTGCGCCGAGCGCACCCGGTCGATCGCGCGCCGGTGGGCGACGGTCAGCACGTAGCCCTTGACGCTGCCCTTGGCGGCGTCGAAGCGGGTGGCCTGGCGCCAGATCTCGACCATGACCTCCTGCGCGACCTCCTCGGACTGCGCGGGGTCGCGCAGGACGCGGCGGATGAGGCCGTAGACCGGCGGGGCGAGCTCGTCGTACAGCTCGGCGAAGGCGTCCTGGTCGCCGCGGGCGGTGAGCTGCATCAGCTCGACCAGCCGCTGGTCGGCGGACGGCGCCGGCTGGTCGTCCGCTGCGGCCGGGTCCGGGGCGTCCGCGGTGCGCTGGGCCGAACGGCGACGGCGCTCCGGAGGGAAGGGGACCACGACCGACACTGTCGCACGTCACCTCCTCGAACGCCTCGCGCGGCACGGCCGCAGGTCCGGGTCCCGCACCGTCCGGTGCGGGTCGTCGGTGATTCGGTGCTGACGCCCCACCGGATGGGTGGCCGTGCCCGCAGCCGCAGGAGGGTAGGGCGGAGCGGGTGGTCAGCCGGCCAGCTGCCGGGTCTGCACGGTCGAGCCCCGCTCGCCGCGCACGACGTGCAGCTGGGAGGGGATCCTGGCCCGCAGCTCCGGAAGGTGCGAGACCAGCCCGACGGCCCGCCCGCCCTCACGCAGCTCGTCGAGGCAGGCCATCACCATCTCCAGGGTGTCGTCGTCGAGGCTGCCGAAGCCCTCGTCGACGAACAGGGTCTCGATCGCCAGCCCGCCCGACTCGGCCTGTACGACGTCGGCCAGGCCGAGGGCGAGGGCGAGCGAGGCGAGGAAGGTCTCGCCGCCGGACAGGGTGGCGGTGGCGCGCTCCTGACCGGTCCAGTGGTCGACGACGGTGAGCCCGAGCCCGGACCGGCCGCCGCCCTTGCCGCGGGCGTCGGTGTGGCGCAGCTCGTACCGGCCCGCCGACGTGGCACGCAGCCGCACCGACGCCGCGGCGGCCACCTGCTCGAGCCGGGCCGCGAGCACGTAGGCGGACAGCCGCATCCGCAGGGTGTTGCTCGTGGACGTGCCGAGCGCGCACGCGGCGAGGTCCTCGACGACGGCGGCCTCCTCGGCCAGCCCGCTGCTGACGGCGTCGTGCGCGGCGACCTCGGCCGCGAGCCCGTGCAGGGCCACCGCCGTGCTCTCCAGCACGGTGACCCTCGTGGTGAGGGAGGAGGCCTGGCGTGCGGCGTCGGTGGTCTCGCCGGCCAGGGCGGCGTGCCGCGCGGACGCTGCCGCCAGCGCCTCCCGCAGCGTCGCGAGGTCGGACCCCGCCGTCTCCGGGTGCTCGCGCAGGCGCTGCTCGAGGCCGGCCACCTCGCGGTCGTGCCGCGTGACGGCCTCGGCGGCCCGTGTGGAGACGTCGGGCGCGAGCAGGACCTCGTCGAGAGCCTCGAGCGAGGGCAGACCTGCTGCCCTGCAGGCCGTCTCGGCGTCCGCGCGAGCCGTCCTGGCGGAGCGCCGGGCGCCGGGCAGCTCGCGGGCCAGGTCGGCGGCGCGGTCGAGCAGGGCGAGCTCGTCGGTGAGGCGGGCGTGCCGCGCGGCGACGTCGGGATCGGTGCGCCGCGCTTCACGCAGCCGCACCTCGAGGTCGCGCACCCGGGTGCGCAGCTCGGCGAGCCGGTCGCCCAGCCACGAACGCCGGCGCTCGAGCTCGATCAGCCGCCTGGCGTGCTCGGCGTCGGTGCTCGCGAGGGCGGCGACGCGCCGGTCGAGGTCGGCGAGGAGCGCGGCGGCCTCGTGGGCGGCTGTGACGTCGCGCTGGGCCGCGGTGACGTGCGCGGTCGCCGCGGCGGCGTCTGCACCCGCTGCCGCCTGCTCCGCCGCCCTGAGGTCGCGCACGAGCTCGTCGCGCACGCTCCGCGCGGCGAGGGCGTCGGCCGCGGCACGCTCCGCGGCGGTCAGGGCCGCCGCGACCTCGGCGGCCGGCACGGGATCGGTGGCCACCGCGGGGGCCGGGTGCTCTGCGGCACCGCACACGGGGCACGGCGCGTCGTCGACGAGCCCTCCGGCCAGCTCGGCGGCCATCCCGGCGAGGCGGCGCTCGACCAGGTCGAGGTGCCGGGTGCGGGCGCCGAGGGCGAGGTCGTCAGCCGAGCGCACGTCGTCGTCCGCCGCCCGCGCGGCCGGGGCGAGGGCGATCACGCGGACGACGGCTGCCCGCACCGCGCGGGCTCGTTCCAGGGCGTCGCGCGCGTCGTCGGCTCGGCCTGCGGCGCGGGCCGCGACCTGCCGCTGCGCCTCGGCCTCGTCGCGTTCCCGGGCGAGGGCGAGGCGCTCGGCGGCGAGCGCCGCCACCTGTTCCTGCACCTCGGTGTGCTCCTGCTCGGCCCGTGCGAGCTCGGCCAGCCGGTCGACCTGCTCGGCCTCCGGGGCGAGCAGGGTGGCGAGGCCGCCGAGCTCGGTGCGTACGGCGTCCGCGCGTGCAGCGAGCAGCTTCGGGTCACGCGACCGCAGCGGCCCGGGCAGACCACCCAGCGCGTCGTCGAGCCGGCCGGAGGCGTCGGTGAGCGACGCCTCCGCCGCGACCCAGCGGTCGCGGTGCGGCCGGACGCCGGCGGCCGCCGCGTTCCGGGCGAGCGCCGCCCGCAGGCCCTCGACCTGAGGGGCGTCACCGTCGAGCCGCTGCCGGGCGGCAGCGAGCTCGACGAGCTCGCGCCGCGTGCGCTCGACCTCGGCCGCCTCCGCCGCGCAGGCGCGGGTCCGCTCGAGCGAGAGGTGCACCTGCTGGAGCGCCGCCCTCGCGTCGCCGAGCCGGCCGGCGGCCAGGTGGTACAGCCGCTGGGTGCCGTCGCCGTCGGCCGTCGCGCTCTCCACCTCGTCCGGGGCCTCCTCGCGCAGCGCCGCCGCGCGCTCGTCGACCCGGGCCAGCAGCTGCTCCCGTGCCGTCTGCGCCTCCCGCACCGCGCGGACGGCCTGCGTGCGCCGCTCGGCGAGCCAGGCCTCGACGGCGGCGAAGCGGTCGGTGCCGAACAACCGCTCGAGGACGACGCGGCGCTCGTCGGGACCGGCACGCAGGAAGGTGGCGAAGTCGCCCTGGGGGAGCAGCACGACGGTGGTGAACTGCCGGGCGTCCATGCCGAGCAGCCCGGACAGCAGGTGGCCGGCCTCGTCGAGCCGCGCGGCGAGCGGCTCCCACCGCCCGTCGACCAGCTCGCGGACCCGGACCGATGCCTGTTCGGTGGTGGTGCCCGTGCCGCGCGCCTTCGGCCGCGTCCAGGCGGGGGACCGGCTCACCTCGATCCGGCGGCCGCCGACGGTGAGCTCGCACTCGACCGCGGGCGCGACGCCCGGCGCGGCGTGGTCGCTGCGCAACGTGGTGTGCCGCAACGACGAGCGTGCGCCGGGCACCACGCCGTACAGGGCGAAGCAGACGGCGTCGAGCAGGCTGGTCTTCCCTGCGCCGGTTGGCCCGTGCAGGAGGAAGAGGCCGTGCTCGGACAGGGCGTCGAGGTCGACCTCGACGCGGTCGGCGAACGGCCCGAACGCCTGGACCGCCACCCGGTGCAGCCTCACGCGAGCACCTCGTCGCGCCGGACCTGCTCGAGCGCGGCACGCAGCAGCTCGCGCTCGTCCGGCGACGCGGGCCGGCCGCGGACGTCGGTGAGGAACGCGCAGCAGACCTCCTCGTCGTCGAGACCCGCGACCCGCTCGACGTAGCTGCCGCGGGCGGAGGACCGCCCCTCCGGCTCGAAGGTGAGGTGCACGGTGTGCGGGAACCGTGCCCGCAACCGGTCCATGGGCGCGGCCGGGCGCTCGGCGTCGGTGAGGACCACCTGGCAGAACGCGGTCTCGGCCGGCGCGTGCGCGGGGTCGGCCAGGAGGTCGTCGAGGTGCCCGCGCAGGGACGCGAGCGGACGGTGCACCGGCGCCGGCACCTGCTCCACCCGGGTGACGCCCTGCGGGCCGAGGTCGACGAGCCACGACCCCTTGCGGTGGTGCTGCTCGGAGAACGAGTAGGCGAGGGGGGAGCCGCTGTAGCGGACCGTCTCGGCGAGGCGCTGCTGGCCGTGCAGGTGGCCGAGCGCGGTGTAGGAGAAACCCTCGAACAGCGCCTGCGGCACCGCGCCGACGCCTCCCACCCGGATGTCGCGCTCGCTGTCGCTGGGGGCCCCGCCGGTGACGAAGGCGTGCGCCGCCACGACCGAGCGGGTGCGCCCCCGGCCGCGCAGGTCGGCACGGACCCGGGACAGGGCCGCGCCCAGGACCTGCTGGTGGCTGGCGCGGACCCCGAGCTCCTCGGCCGCCATCGCCGGCTCGAGGTACGGCAGCGCGTACACGGCCACCTCTCCGTGGTCGTCGGCCAGCAGCACCGGCCGGTGCAGGTCGGCGACCGCGGTGCGCAGGTGCAGGCCCGCGCGCTCGGCGCGGCGCGCCCCGAACCCGAGCCGCTGGGGTGAGTCGTGGTTGCCGCTGGACACCACGACCTGCGCGCCGGACCCGAGCAGCCGGTCGAGGGCGTCGTCGAGCAGGCGGACGGCATCGACCGGCGGCAGCGCCCGGTCGTAGACGTCCCCGGCCACGACCACCGCCTCGACGGCCTCGGACCGGACCACCTCGACCAGGTGGTCGAGGAACTGCGACTGCGCCGCGAGCAGGTCGACACCGTGGAAGGCACGACCGAGGTGCCAGTCCGAGGTGTGCAGCAGCCGCATGCCCCCACGGTAGGAACAGCGTCCGACATCCGGCGGGACCGTGTGCGGCGTGGCGGATGTGTGGTTGGCTCGCCGCGGACGAGGGTCCGGGTGGCCGACAGGCGGCCACCGGTGGACGACGAGCGGTGGTGGGTCGCGTGGGTGACGAGATCGCCGGTACGGCGTACACGCGCGAGCACCGCCAGCGCTACCGCGAGAAGGTCCAGCTCTGCCTCGACGTGTTCGAGCGGATGCTGGCCACCGGCGCCTTCGAGTCCGGCCGCGCGCTCACCGGGCTCGAGATCGAGCTCAACCTCGTGGGCGACGACTTCCGCCCGACGATGAAGAACCTCGAGGTCCTGGAGAGCATCGCCGACGCGGACTACCAGACCGAGATCGGCGCCTACAACATCGAGCTCAACGTCCCGCCCCGGCCGTTGCCGGGGTCGTCGGCGCTCGAGCTGGAGCACGCGCTGCGCACCACGCTGAACGCGGCGGCCGGCAAGGCGGGCGACCTCGGCGCGCAGATCGTGATGGTCGGCATCCTCCCGACGGTGATGCCCGAGCACTTCACGGGTGCGTGGATGAGCCCGTCGGCGCGCTACTCGGCCCTGAACGACCAGATCTTCACCAGCCGCGGCGAGGACCTGTTCATCGACATCATGGGGTCCGGCTCGGCACCTGAGCGGCTCGCGGTCTACTCCGACACGATCGCCCCGGAGTCGGCCTGCACCTCGGTGCAGCTGCACCTGCAGGTGGCCCCGCAGGCGTTCGCCGCCCACTGGAACGCCGCGCAGCTGCTGCTCGCCCCCCAGGTCGCGCTGGCGGCGAACTCGCCGTTCTTCTTCGGCCGCAGGCTCTGGGACGAGACCCGGATCGAGCTGTTCCTCCAGGCCACCGACACCAGGCCCAAGGAGCTGAAGAACCAGGGTGTCCGGCCCCGGGTGTTCTTCGGCGAGCGCTGGATCACCTCGATCTTCGACCTGTTCGAGGAGAACGTCCGCTACTTCCCGTCGCTGCTGCCCGAGCTCACCGACGAGGACCCGGTCGCCGTCCTCGAGCAGGGGCGCGCCCCGAGGCTGCAGGAGCTCCGGCTGCACAACGGCACCGTGTACCGCTGGAACCGACCGATCTACGACGTGGTGGCGGGCAGGGCCCACCTCCGGGTCGAGAACCGTGCTCTCCCAGCAGGTCCCACCGTCCTCGACATCATGGCCAACGCGGCCTTCTACTACGGCACGGTCAAGATGCTGGCCGAGCAGGAGCGCCCCATCTGGACCAAGATGGGCTTCTCCACCGCCGAGCAGAACTTCCTCGAGTGCGCGCGCCGCGGTCTCGACGCCCCCGTCTACTGGCCGGGGCTGGGCGAGGTCACGGCCGACGAGCTCGTGCTGCGCCGGCTGCTGCCCATCGCGAACGAGGGCCTCGAGGCGTGGGGGGTGGCCGCGCCGGTGCGCGACCGCTACCTCGGCGTCATCGAGGGGCGCGCGAAGACCGGCCGCAACGGTGCGTGGTGGCAGTCGACGGCCGTCGAGCGGCTGCAGGCCAAGGGGCTGGACCGGCCGACGGCGCTGGCGAAGATGCTCGAGATCTACATCGACGGCATGCACTCCAACGAGCCGGTGCACACCTGGGAGCTCCCCTAGGGTTCCAGCACGGAGGGCACCTGACGGCGTCCTCGTGCGTTCTCCCACGTGCCCTCCCGCCGTGGTGGTGGGACGGTGGGACCACACCGACGGAAGGACGCGCATGGGATTCGCCGACAAGGCCAAGCAGGCTCTCGAGGGCGCCAAGGACAAGGCGGCGCAGCTCGCCGACCAGCACGGGGACAAGGTGGACCGCGCGGTCGACAAGGCGGGCGACGTCGTCGACCGCAAGACCAAGGGCAAGTACGTGGGGCACGTCGACAAGGCGCAGTCTGCTGCCAAGGGCGCCGCCGACAAGCTGGCCGCGCAGAACCGCGGTGCCCGCACGCGGCCGGTCGACCCGGGCGACCCGGCGACGCCGGACCACCCCTCCCGCTGAGCGCGACGACGAGCGCGGGCTCGCGGGCGGCGGGTCAGCCGTCCGCGAGCCGCGCGGGGAAGCCTCCCGTGGCGACCGGCCCCCACCGGATCGGGGTCACCCGGATCAGGCTCTTGCCCTGGGCGCGCATCGCGTCGCGGTACTCGTCCCAGTCCGGGTGCTCGCCGCTGACGCTGCGGTAGTAGTCGACCAGGGGCTCGAGCGCGTCCGGGAGGTCGAGCACCTCGGCGTCGCCGTCGACCTGCACCCAGGCACCGTCGAAGTCGTCGGACAGCACCAGGACCGACGCGGTGCCGGTGCGGCGCACGTTCGAGGCCTTGGCCCGCTGGGGATAGGTCGAGATCACGAACCGTCCCTCGGCGTCGACGCCACCGGTGACCGGCGAGGCCTGCGGGCTGCCGTCGCGTCGCTGCGTGATCAGCACGAGGTGGTGCCGTCCGCGGGCGAACCGGAGCAGCCCGTCGCGGTCGACGTCGGTGTTCGTGGCGATCGTCCTCGGCATGCGGCGACCCTACGTGCCCACGAGCCGGGACGGCGAGACCACGTGCTGGGACGCCTCGCTAGGCTCCGAGCATGTTCTCGAAGGTGCTGGTGGCCAACCGCGGCGAGATCGCCGTCCGCGCCTTCCGCGCGGCCGTGGAGCTCGGCGCGCGCACGGTAGCGGTGTTCCCGTACGAGGACCGCAACGCGGTGCACCGGATCAAGGCCGACGAGTCGTACCTGATCGGCGAGCGGGGCCACCCGGTGCGCGCGTACCTCGACGTGGACGAGATCGTCCGGGTGGCGCGCGAGTGCGGGGCCGACGCCGTCTACCCCGGCTACGGCTTCCTGTCCGAGAACCCGAAGCTGGCCGAGGCGTGCGAGGCGGCCGGGATCGCGTTCGTCGGCCCTCCGCCCGCGGTGCTCAGCCTGGCCGGCAACAAGGTCAAGGCGCTGGCGGCGGCGCGCGAGGCCGGCATCCCCGTCCTGCGGTCGTCGGCGCCCTCCTCGGACGTCGAGGAGCTGCTCGGGGCCGCCGAGGACGTCGGCTTCCCGATCTTCGTCAAGGCCGTCGCCGGTGGCGGCGGGCGCGGCATGCGTCGGGTCGAGCGGCCCGACGGTCTCAAGGAGGCGCTCGAGACCGCCATGCGCGAGGCGGAGGGCGCGTTCGGCGACCCGACGGTCTTCCTCGAGCAGGCCGTCGCCCGGCCGCGCCACATCGAGGTGCAGGTGCTCGCCGACGCCACGGGGGAGACCCTGCACCTGTTCGAGCGCGACTGCTCGGTGCAGCGGCGCCACCAGAAGGTCGTGGAGATCGCTCCGGCGCCGAACCTGGACCCGCACCTGCGCGATGCGCTGTGCCGCGACGCCGTCGCGTTCGCCCGGGCGCTCGGCTACGTCAACGCCGGCACGGTCGAGTTCCTGGTCGAGACCGCGGGGGAACGGGCGGGCCAGCACGTCTTCATCGAGATGAACCCGCGGATCCAGGTGGAGCACACCGTGACCGAGGAGGTCACCGACGTCGACCTGGTGGCCGCGCAGCTGCGGATCGCCTCGGGCGAGTCGCTCGCCGACCTCGGGCTGTCGCAGGACGTGATCCGGGTGAACGGCGCCGCGCTCCAGTGCCGCATCACCACCGAGGACCCCTCCAACGGCTTCCGTCCGGACACCGGTCAGATCACCGCCTACCGCTCGGCCGGTGGCGCCGGCGTGCGGCTGGACGGCGGCACCGCGGCCACCGGCGCGGAGATCGGCGCCCACTTCGACTCGATGCTGGTGAAGCTCACCTGCCGCGGCCGCGACTTCCCGACGGCCGTGCGCCGTGCGGCGCGTGCCCTGGCGGAGTTCCGCATCCGCGGAGTGCACACGAACATCCCCTTCCTGCAGGCGGTGCTGGCCGAGGACGCCTTCGCGGCAGGCGATCTCGCCACGTCCTTCATCGACGAGCGACCGCACCTGCTGGCCGCCCGGGTGGGCGCCGACCGCGGGACCAAGATGCTGCGGTGGCTGGCCGACGTGACGGTGAACAAGCCGCACGGCGAGCTGACCGTGCACGTCGACCCCGCCGAGAAGCTCCCGGCCTCCGACCTGTCGGCGCGGCCTCCCGACGGCACCCGGCAGCAGCTGATCGGGCTGGGGCCCCAGGGTTTCGCCGACGCGCTGCGCGCCCAGACGGCCGTTGCGGTCACCGACACCACGTTCCGCGACGCGCACCAGTCGCTGCTCGCCACCCGCGTGCGCACCCGCGACCTGCTGGCTGCAGGCCCCACGGTGGCGCGGCTGACGCCGCAGCTGTGGAGCGTGGAGTGCTGGGGCGGCGCCACCTACGACGTCACCCTCCGCTTCCTCGGCGAGGACCCCTGGGACCGGCTGGCGCGGCTGCGCGAGGCGATGCCGAACCTCGCGCTGCAGATGCTGCTGCGTGGTCGCAACACGGTGGGCTACACCCCGTACCCCACCGAGGTGACGCAGGCCTTCGTGGCCGAGGCGGCCGCCACCGGCATCGACGTGTTCCGCATCTTCGACGCGCTGAACGACGTCGAGCAGATGCGTCCCGCGGTCGAGGCCGTGCTCGAGACCGGGACGACGGTCGCCGAGGTGGCGCTGTGCTACACGGGCAACCTGGCCGACCCCGGCGAGGACCTCTACACCCTCGACTACTACCTGCGGCTGGCCGACCAGATCGTCGGCACCGGCGCGCACGTGCTGGCGATCAAGGACATGGCCGGTCTGCTGCGCCCGCAGGCGGCGCGCACCCTCGTCACGGCCCTGCGCGAGCGGTTCGACCTGCCGGTGCACCTGCACACCCACGACACCGCGGGGGGCCAGCTCGCGACGCTGCTCGCCGCCGTCGACGCCGGTGTCGACGCCGTCGACGTGGCCAGCGCCTCGATGGCCGGCACCACCTCGCAGCCGCCGGCCTCGGCGCTCGTCGCGGCCCTCGCGCACACCGAGCGCGACACCGGCCTGTCACTGCGCGCCGTGATGGACCTCGAGCCCTACTGGGAGGCCGTGCGTCGCGTGTACGCGCCGTTCGAGTCGGGCCTCACGGCCCCCACCGGGCGCGTGTACGACCACGAGATCCCCGGCGGGCAGCTGTCGAACCTGCGCCAGCAGGCCATCGCGCTGGGGCTCGGGGAGAAGTTCGAGCAGATCGAGGGCACGTACGCCGCGGCCGACCGGATCCTCGGTCGGCTGGTGAAGGTGACGCCGTCGTCGAAGGTCGTCGGCGACCTCGCCCTGCACCTGGTGGCCGTCGGCGCCGACCCGGACGAGTTCGCCGAGAACCCGAAGGACTTCGACATCCCCGACTCGGTGATCGGCTTCCTCGGCGGCGAGCTGGGCGACCCGCCCGGCGGGTGGCCGGAGCCGTTCCGCACCAAGGCGCTGGCCGGCCGGACGGTGCGCCCCCGCGTCGAGGAGGTGCCCGAGCAGGAGCGCGCCGCCCTCGGCGAGAGCGGTCCGGTCCGACGTGAGGCGCTGAACCGCCTGCTGTTCCCCGGCCCGACGGCCGAGCTGGAGAAGGTGCGCGACCAGTACGGCGACGTCTCGGTCATCGACACCCGCGACTACCTCTACGGGTTGCAGCAGGGTGAGGAGCACGTCGTCGACCTCGGCAAGGGCGTCAAGCTGATCGTCGGCGTCGAGGCCATCGGCGACGCCGACGAGCGCGGCATGCGGTCGGTCCTGTGCACCCTCAACGGCCAGCTCCGCCCGGTGCAGGTGCGCGACCGCTCGGTCGACGTCGACGTCAAGGCGGTCGAGAAGGCCGACCCGGCCACGCCCGGGCAGGTGGCGGCGCCGTTCGCCGGGGTCGTGTCGGTGCAGGTGGCCGAGGGCGACACGGTGGAGGCCGGCCAGACGGTGGCGACCATCGAGGCGATGAAGATGGAGGCGTCGATCACCACCCCGGTCGCGGGGACGGTGGCGCGCCTCGCGCTGGGTTCGGTGCAGCAGGTCGAGGGCGGCGACCTGGTGCTGGTCGTCGAGCAGGGCTAGGAGAGGCGCGATGAGCAAGGTCTACGACGGCATCGACGACCGGCTGCGCGAGTGGCTGATCGACCAGCCGATGTTCGTCGTGGCCACGGCGCCCTCCGAGGGCGGCCACGTGAACGCGTCCCCGAAGGGGATGGCCGGAACGTTCGCCGTGATCGACCGCTCCACGGTCGCGTACCTCGACTACACGGGCAGCGGCGCAGAGACGATCGCGCACCTGCGCGACAACGGCCGGATCACGTTGATGTTCAACGCGTTCCAGGGTCCGCCCAAGATCGTCCGGCTGCAGGGCACCGGTCGGGTGGTCCCGGTGCACGACCCGGAGTTCGACGAGCTGCGTCCGCTGTTCCCCAAGGAGCGCGAGCGCGGTCAGCGCGCCGTGGTCGTGGTCACCTGCGACCGCGTGGCGGACTCGTGCGGCTGGTCGGTGCCGCTGATGGAGCACGTGGCCGACCGCGACCTGCTCGACCTGCACCAGCAGCGGCGCGACGACGACTACTACGAGCGCTACTGGGCGGAGAGGAACACCACCTCGATCGACGGGCTCCCGGCGCTCGACCTCAGCCCGGCAGCACCTCCGGTGTGAGGTTCCAGCGCTGGATCGTCGGCACGTCGTGCCTCACGTTGAGCTCGCAGACGGACCCGGCGTCGAGCTCGAGGTGCGCTCCGGTGGCCGGCGGCAGGCCGAGGTAGACCGTGGTCAGGATCCGGAGCAGGTGCCCGTGCGCCACCAGCGCCACGTCGCCCTGCTCGAGGGCCGGAGCGACCCGGTCGAGCACCCGCCGGCACCGGGCGGCCACCTCGTCCAGGGTCTCTCCGGGCGTCTGGCCCGGCACCACGCCGTCGCCGAAGACCGTCCAGGACGTACCGGTGCGTTCGCGGACCTCGGGTGTCGTGAGGCCCTCGTAGCCGCCGTAGTCCCACTCGTGCAGGTCGTCGTCGACACCCGTGACCGCGAGCCCGGCCAGCTCGGCCGTGCGGCGTGCGCGCTGCAGCGGACTGGCCAGCACCGCCGCGAACCGTCGCCCCTCCAGCAGCCGGGCGATGCCGGCGCCCTGCCGCTCGCCGACCTCGTCGAGCGGCACGTCGGTGAGTCCGGTGTGCCGACCGGTGTGGGCCCACTCGGTGCGCCCGTGCCGCACCAGCACCAGGTCGAAGGGGCCGGGGGAGGGCGAGTCGCTCATGAGGCCAACCGTAGACTCGCCGCCGTGCTGATCCCCGTCGCCGCCGCGCTCTGCCTGGGCGCCGGCGGGCTGGCGGTGTGGTCGCTCGTCAACGCGGTGCGCGGCGTGCGCCCGAGCAAGGCCCAGCTGGTCGCGGCCGCGGTGCTCGCGGGGGCTCTGCTGCTGCAGACCGTGCTCGGTCTGGTCCTGCTGGCCACGACGGACCGCGACGTCGACGTCGTGACGTTCGTCGGCTACCACCTGACCGCGCTGGCGGTGCTCGTGCTCGGTGTCGGGTGGGGCATCGCCGACCGGAGCCGTTGGGGCAACGGGGTGTTCGCGATCGCGGCCGCCACGCAGATCGTCCTCGTCCTGCGCCTGGTGCAGATCTGGGACGGACGTGGCTGACCCGCGCAGCACCCGGCACGGCCCCGGGCGCCTGCTCGTGGCCGTCTACGCCGTGTTCGCGATCTCCTCGACCGCCCGAGCCGGCTACCAGGTGGCCACCAAGCTCGCCGAGGCCCCGGCGGCGTACCTGCTCTCGGCGCTGGCCGCGCTGGTCTACGTCGTGGCCACCGTCTCGCTGGCGCGTTCCACGCCCGGGTCGCGCCGGACCGCCTGGGCTGCTGTGCTGGTGGAGCTCGTCGGGGTGCTGGTCGTGGGTCTGCTCACCGTGGTGGACGCCGGCGACTTCCCGGACGAGACGGTGTGGTCCGGGTTCGGGCGCGGGTACGGCTACGTCCCGCTCGTGCTCCCCGTGCTCGGCCTCGCCTGGTTGTGGTGGACCGGCCGCCGGCCGGTGCTCGGGGGCGAGCACGAGCACGAGGAGAGCACGACGTGACGCGGACTGTCGGAGTCGAGGAGGAGCTGCTGCTCGTGGACCCCGCGACGGGGTCCGCGGTGGCGGTGGCGGCGGAGGCGATCGCGCGGGCGCGTCCGGCGCGGACGGAGCGTGAGGACGTCCCCGGCGGGGTCGTCGAGGAGGAGCTGCAGCAGGAGCAGATCGAGACCGACACCACCCCCTGCACCGAGCTGGGGAAGCTCGCGCACGAGGTGCGGGCCCAGCGCGAGGCCGCGGCGGAGGTGGCGTCCGGCGCCGGCGCGCGGGTCGCGGCGCTAGCGACCTCGCCGCTGCCGGTCGACCCCACGGTGACGGCGAGGTCGCGCTACGGGCAGATGGTGCGCGAGTTCGGCGCCACGGCGCGCGAGACGCTCTCCTGCGGCATGCACGTGCACGTCGAGATCGACTCTCCCGACGAGGGTGTCGGCGTCCTCGACCGGATCCGGCCGTGGCTGCCCGTGCTGCTGGCGCTCAGCGCCAACTCGCCCTACGCCGGCGGCCAGGACACCGACTACGCCTCGTTCCGCACGCAGGCGTGGTCGCGCTGGCCGTCGGCCGGGCCGACCGGCACGTTCGGTTCGGTCGAGGGGTACCGCGCCACCATCGAGAGCATGCTCGCCACGGGCACGGTCCTGGACGAGGGGATGCTCTACTTCGACGCCCGGCTCGCCCGGGCCTACCCGACGGTCGAGGTGCGCGTCGCCGACGTGTGCCTGCGCGCCGACGACGCCGTCCTGCTCGCCGGCCTCACCCGGGCGCTGGTCGAGACCGCCGCGCGTGCGTGGCGGGACGGCGAGGCCGTACCCGACGTCCGCACCGAGGTGCTGCGGCTCGCCACCTGGCGCGCCAGCAGGTCGGGCACGGCGTCGTCGCTGGTGCACCCGCTCTCGGGCAGGCCGCACCCGGCCGACCTGGTCGTCGACGCGTTCGTCGACCACGTCCGCGACGCCCTGCGCGACGCCGGCGACCACGAGGCGGTCACCGAGATGCTGGCCACGCTGCGCGAGCGGGGGAGCGGGGCCGCCCGCCAGCGGGAGGTGTTCGGACGGGCCGGCAAGCTGTCCGACGTGGTGCTGGACGCCGCGGACGTCACCGTCGGGTCGACGTAGGAACGCTGTGCCGCACCGGGGACTGCCGCACTAGGGTCTGCGCCATGGCGCGCTACCTCGACGTCCATCCTGTCGATCCCCAGCCGCGGACGATCGCCCAGGCCGTGCAGATCATCCGCGACGGTGGTCTGATCGCGTACCCCACGGACTCGGTGTTCGCCCTCGGGTGCGCGCTGGGCAACCAGGAGGGTCGCGACCGGATCATCGCGATCCGCCGGCTCGACGACAAGCACCACTTCACCCTGATGTGCGCCGACTTCGCGCAGATGGGCCAGCTGGTGCACATCGACAACTCGGTGTTCCGGGCGGTCAAGGCGGCCACGCCGGGGAGCTACACCTTCATCCTCCCGGCCACGTCCGAGGTGCCGCGGCGGCTGATGCACCCGAAGAAGAAGACGGTCGGCGTGCGCATCCCGGACCACCCGGTGGTGCGCGCGCTGCTGGCCGCGCTGGGCGAGCCGCTGCTGTCGAGCACGCTGCTGCTCCCCGGCGAGGAGGAGCCGATGACGGACGGGTGGGCGATCAAGGAGGCCCTCGACCACCAGGTCGACGCCGTCATCGACTCGGGGGAGGCCGGCAGCGAGCCCACGACGGTCGTGGACTTCTCGAACGGCTACCCCGAGGTGGTGCGCGTGGGCGCCGGCGACCCGGACCGGTTCGAGTGAGCCGCGAGCTGCGTCGGACACCGAC
The DNA here is from genome assembly GCA_963825505.1 of uncultured Actinomycetota bacterium. Classification (GTDB taxonomy): domain Bacteria; phylum Actinomycetota; class Actinomycetes; order Actinomycetales; family CAWJMD01; genus JBBQSN01. Next base: position 165,236 of record CAWGTL010000018.1, read on the forward strand.
CGACGACGGGGACGTCGTGCAGGTCGTCGACGGCGACCTCGTGCTGGCCGAGGTGCGCCAGCGGGGCGCGCAGGTGACGCGGTGGCGTCCCGACGGCGGAGACGACGTCGTCTTCGCCGGCTCGCAGCACCAGGTGGCGTCCGACCGGGTCGCGCACGGCGGCGTCCCGGTCTGCTTCCCGTGGTTCGCGAACGGTCCTCGCGGCGACCGGAGGCCGACGCACGGTCCGGCACGTTCGGTGCCGTGGACCGAGCGGGGATCGCGCCTCGAGGACGGCGCCCTGGTGAGCCGGTGGTCGCTCGACGCCGCCGGCGTGCGCGACGCGGACGGCGGCGCCGGGTGGCCGGCGGGGCTGCGCGCGGAGCTCTCGGCCGAGCTCGGTCAGGACGCGATCACGATCTCGCTGACCGCCTCGAACGACGGCGACGAGCCGGTGACCGTCGAGGTCGCACTGCATTCCTACCTGCGTGTGGGTGACGTCGGCCGGGTGCGCCTGGTCGGGCTGGACGGCGCCGAGTTCCTCGACAAGGTGGCCTCGGCCGCCCAAGGCGTCCCGGTCCGCGCCGTGCAGGAGGGCGACGTCGTCGTGGACGGCGAGGTCGACCGCGTCTACTCCTCGCACGAGGTCGTCGAGGTGCACGACCCGGTGCTCGACCGCGTCGTGCGGGTCGCCAAGGAGGGCTCCGGCACGACGGTGGTCTGGAACCCGTGGCAGGAGAAGGGGTCCGCGCTGGTCGATCTCGCCGAGGGGGAGTGGCGCGAGTACGTGTGCGTCGAGACGGCGGCCGCGGGTGACCGCGCGATCGAGCTCGAGCCGGGTGCGAGCCACACCGTCGTGCAACGGGTGTCGGTGCGATGAGCGCCCCCGGACCGCGGTCGGCGCAGCATCGGCTGCGGGACACCCTGCACCGCTTGCGTACCGACGTCGACGGCTGGGTCGCCACCGCCAGCCCTGACGGCGTCGCCTGCATGGTGCCGCTGTCGTTCCGGTGGGACGGCGCCACGTTCCTCCTCGGGACACCTGCCTCGTCGCCGACGGCTCGCAACGTCGTCGCCGGGAGCCGGGTCCGGATCGGCATCGGCGCGACGCGGGACGTGGTGCTCGTCGAGGGCACGGGGACGCGGGTCGAGCCGGACGACGACGATGCGCAGGCGTTCGCCGACCAAGCCGGCTTCGACCCGCGGCTGTCGGCCGGTTACGCCTTCCTGCGCATCACGCCCCATCTGGTGCAGGCCTGGCGCGAGGCCGACGAGCTGCGCGGGCGCGACCTGATGAAGGACGGCCGCTGGCTGGTGGAGCCGGACAGCGACCACACCCGCGGCTGAGCGGCCCTCAGGCGACGCAGAACTCGTTGCCCTCCGGGTCGAGCATCACCACGTGGCCGAGCTCGCGGCCGTAGTGCTCGACCCGGACCCGGGTGGCGCCTGCGTCCACGAGCTCCGCGACCTTTGCCAGGACCAGCTCCTCGCGGCGCCCGGCCAGCTCGGGCCGGCCCTCGACCACCCGGACGTCGATGTGCACGCGGTTCTTGGCCGTCTTCGGCTCGGGCACGCGCAGGAACCCGATCGCCGGACCGACGCCGTCCGGGTCGACGATCGAGGTGTTGTCCGGCTCGTCGAACCCCGGCTCGATCACGTAGCCGAGCGCGAGCGCCCAGAACCGTGCCAGCCGTGGGGGATCGGCCGCGTCACACCCCAACGTCCACCGTGTCGCCATGACGGTGAGCCTAGGTGTGTCGTCGCCGTGGACGAGGTCTCGACCGTTCGGACTGGTGCGCGACCACGCGAACCGTCACTCCCTCGTCGGAGGTGGCGGCGTGCGCCAGCTCAGGCCGGTGCGGCGGGTGGTCTGGACGGTCTGGTGGAAGGTGTTGCGCCGCAGTCGGCGGTCGGGGTCGAGCCGGTCGGGTGGCCGGAACCAGGGGAGTCCGTCGCGCATGAGCATCACCCAGGCGTCGCCGGGTCGCTCAGCGTCATCGGGCTGGGCGTGGATGAGGGTGTGGTGGCGGTGGCAGAGCAGGGCGAGGTTGTCGATCGTGGTGGGGCCGCCGCGGGACCACCAGACCACGTGGTGGGCCTCGCACAGCGACGGCGGGACGGTGCAGCCGGGCCAGACGCAGCCGCCGTCCCGGGCGGCCAGGGCGAGCTGCTGGGCCGCCGAAGCGAGCCGGCCGATCGTGTCCATCGCCAGCACCCGACCCGCCTCGTCGAGGACGACACGGTCGATGACGGCGTCGCAGCCGATCCGGGTCAGGGTGCCGCGGCCGACCAGGGTCCCGTCGGTCGTGCACGCGGCACCGGCGCCCGCGGCGCCCGCGATCTGGTCCGGGGTCGTGACGACCACGACCCGCGGGACGGCTCGGGTGGCGGTGCCGATGCCGTCGTGCTCGGCCGCGGCGCGTGCGATCAGGACGAGGGCGTCAGCACGCCGTTGCCCGCGGGTCCGCAGATCCGGCTCGGCGTCGGTGTCGTTCTGCGCCGCTCGGTCCTTCTCCACGAAGTGGTCCACCACGGTCGCGACGGTCAGCCCGCCGGCCTGGTCGAGCTGACCGCTGATCAGCACCATCCCGGTCTGATCGGTCACCACCGACAGGTGCCGCCGGTCCAACGCGTTCTCGTCGTACCGGTCGGCCCGGTCCGGCACCACGACCGACAGCAGGTGCCGGGAGAGCTGCTCCGCCGTCCCGGGGTCCCACCGCGTGGCGTGCTCGGTCAGCAGCGCGTCGACCTCGTCCCGGCGCTCCCGCACTACTCGGCCCGGCAGCCGGGTCAGGGTCGACCGGGCGACGTCGACGTGCTCGCGCGACACCGCACCAGCCGCGAGCGCCGCACCCAGCTCGCGCAGGGTCCCGGAGTCGGGGCAGGTGAGCTTCGCGTTCTTGACGTCGGCACCGGCCCGTCGCGGTGAGACCCGGCACCGGGCCTTGAGCAGGTTCACCGTCCGTGCACCCTGCTCACCGCGGGCGTCCGGGACCTCCCGGGACACCGATTCCCGCAGCAGTGCGCCACGAAGAGCCTCGGTCCGGCCACCGAGTGACGTGCAGGCGACCAGAGCCTGGCCCAGCTCGGTCTCCGACAGCGACCACGTCGACTCCTCGAGGGCTTTCCCGACGGTGTGGTCCAGGCGGGCCAGCGCGGCCAGGACCGGGTGCACGCCCGCATCCACCGCCTCTGCCGCCATAACCCAAGACTAGGTGCGACCACCGACAACCGCTGTGCTGCAACGGATCCTGTGGACATTCGTCTTCTGAACCGCCGCCCTGTGGATGGTGGGGCGGTCGGCGAGGGCGAGACGGGTGCCGCGACCGCGGCGGGTGCGAGGACGGGCGCGGGTGGGGTCTGCTCCATGCCGTTCGGACCACACGCGGCGGACGACGTCATCGCCGCGGGCCCGGGTGCGGCAGGCTGGGGCCCGTGCACCTCGTCGGAGTCGACCTCGCCTGGGGCGAGAAGAGCCCTACCGGTCTGGCCGTCCTGGACGACGAGGGCCGGCTCGTCCACGTCTCCGTCGCCCGCACCGACGACCAGATCGCCGACGCCCTCGCGCCGTTCGTCGCCGGCGACTGCCTGGTGGCCGTCGACGCCCCGCTCATCGTCACGAACCCCACAGGGAACCGGCCGGCCGAGGCCGCCCTCAACGCGGACTTCGCGCGGTTCGACGCCGGTGCGCACCCGTCGAACACGGGCAAGCCGGAGTTCCGGGAACGGCCGCGCGGCGCCAGGGTCTGCGCGCGGCTGGGCCTGGACATCAACCCCCGTTCGGGCCGGTCGCGTCGGGCGATCGAGGTGTACCCGCACCCGGCGACCGTGGCCCTGTTCCGGCTCGGCCGGACGCTGAAGTACAAGAACAAGACCGGCCGCGACCTGGAGGCGCTGCGCGCCGAGCTGCAGGCGCTGATGGACCACCTCGAGGGATCGAGCGCCGCTGACCCCGCTCTCCACCTCACCGACGCGCCAGCCGCGACGGACTGGGCGGACCTGCGACGTGCGGTGGCGACCGCGGACCGCAAGAGCGGCCTGCGGGTGGTCGAGGACCAGGTCGACGCCGTGCTCGCGGCGTACATCGCCCTCTACGCGCTGCGGCGTCCTGCCGACACGACCACCTACGGCGACGGGGAGACCGGCTACATCGTCACGCCGACGCTGCCCGCCGGCCTCGAGCCGAGCCCGCGGGTGCGGCGTGCGCGCCCCGCGGACCTGCCGCCCGATCTGGTCGACGCGCAACCGGACGTCGTCGGGGCCGAGCCGGGCGCCGTCGAGGCTGAGCCGGGCGCCGTCGACGCGGCGCGGGCCGCGGCGCAGGAGTACGCCGACCAGCACCCGGCACTGGTGCAGGCGGCGGACCACTGGGTGGCGCTGGTGACCTCGGTGCTCGACGACGCGGGCATCAACTACCTGAGCGTCATCGGGCGGGCCAAGAGCGTCACCTCGTTCGCCGCCAAGGCCGCACGCACGGTCGACGGCGTGCCGGCGTTCACCGACCCGATCACCCAGATCACCGACACGATCGGCGTGCGCGTGATCACCTACGTGCAGAGCGACGTCGCCGCCGTCGCCGAGCTGCTGGACGACCAGGTGGTGGTGGTCGAGGACCGCGACATGGGTCTGGAGACCGCCAGCGAGGGCCGGTTCGGGTACGCGAGCCGGCACCTGCTGGTGGGTCTCGACCCGGTACGCGAGCGCCAGCCGGAGCTCGCGACCCTGCGGGGGAGGCGGGCGCAGGTGCAGATCCGCACCGTGCTGCAGCACGCCTGGGCCGAGTTCGAGCACGACATCCGGTACAAGGGAACGGTCCCCGACGAGCACGTGCCGGACCTCGACCGCCGGTTCACGCTGGCGGCCGGCCTGCTCGAGCTGGCCGACCGCGAGTTCTCCACCATCCGCGAGCGGCTCCAGGCCGGGATGAGCACCCAGCGTCCCGCGCCTGAGGACGACGACCCGCGGATCAGCCCGCGCGAGCTCGCGGCGTTCCTCGCGGGCCAGTACGCCGAGGCGGGCTGGTCGCGCACCGACCACTACGCGTGGATCTCGGGCCTGCTGCTGGAGCTCGGCATCGTCTCGCTGGACGAGCTCGGCTCGGTGCTGCGGGCTGTCGACGGCGAGTCGATCACCGAGCGGATGGCGTACCGCTACCCGCCCGGCGCCGTGCGCCGCCTCGACGACGCCCTGCTGTCGACGTTCGGCGAGCGGTACGTGGCGCTGAGCGGGAACGCGCACCGCGAGCCGGCCCTGCGCTCGCGGCTCGACCGGCTCCGGGGCTGAGCCGGACCGAGCCGCTGTCGGTGCCGCCGGGCATCATGCGGGCGTGGACAGCACCCGACACCGGCTCGAGGACGAGCGCGCGCGGACCCTCGAGCGCCTCGCCCGCCTCACCGACGACCACGAGGCCGTCGTCACCGCCTCGCTCGACAGCAACGCCGACGACGAGCACGACCCCGAGGGAGCGACGATCGCGTTCGAGCGCTCCCAGGTCGACTCGCTGATCGAGCGCGCGAGGCTGCACCTCGCCGAGGTCGACGCCGCTGCCGAACGGCTGGCCGCCGGCACCTACGGCACCTGCGAGCGGTGCGGTGGACCCGTGGGGGAGGAGCGCCTCGACGCGCGTCCCACCGCCCGCCGCTGCATCGCGTGCGCCTCGATCCGCTGAACCCCGGTCAGGTCCTCGTGAGCACCACCAGCTGCTGGGTCGCACGCGTCATCGCGACGTAGCGGTCGACGGCGCCCTCGATGCCGGTGCCGAAGTGCGCAGGGTCGACGAGCACCACCAGGTCGAACTCGAGGCCCTTGACCAGCTCCGGGGTCAGCGAGCTGACCCTCGGCCGGGCCGCGAACGCGGGATCGCCGATGACACAGGCGATCCCGTCGGCGTGGGCGGCGAGCCAGTCGTCGACCACCGAGGTGAGGTCGTCCACCGAGCCGTGCACCACCGGCCGGTCGCCGCGGCGGATCGACGTCGGCACGTTGGCGTCGGGCAGCGCGGCGCGGATCACCGGCTCTGCCTCGGCCATCACCTGCTCCGGCGTCCGGTAGTTGATCGTGAGCGTGGCCAGGGAGACCCGCTCCAGCCCAGCCCGTTCCAACCGTTCCTGCCACGACTCGGTGAAGCCGCGCCGCGCCTGCGCGCGGTCGCCCACCACCGTGAAGCTCCTCGACGGGCAGCGCTGGAGCAGCATCTGCCACTCGGCGTCGGTGAGCTCCTGCGCCTCGTCGACCACCACGTGCGCGAACGGACCGGCCAGCAGGTCCGGGTCGGGCACCTCGACGGCCGAGTCGTCGACGATCACGCTCTGGGCGTCGTCGAGCCGGAGCATCGACATCACCAGCATCTCGGAGTCGTCGCTCGCGATCAGGTGGTCGACCACGTCGGCCATCTCGGCGCGCTCGGCGGCGAGCACCGCGGTGCGGCGCCGCTCGCGGCTCGCCGCCTCCGGGTCGCCGACCCGCAGACGCACGGCGTCGAGGACCGGCAGGTCCGACGTCGTCCAGCGACGTGGGTGCTCGCGCTGGAGCCGGCGGACGTCGGCGGGGTCGAGCCAGGGGGCGCACAGCCGCAGGTAGGCGGGCACCGACCAGAGGTCGGCGACCACGTCCTCGGGGTCGAGCACCGGCCACGCGCTGCCGAGGACGGCGTTCAGCTCCTCGCTCTGCCGCAACCACGTCCGGAGCAGGTCCGGCGGCGCCTCGCCGCCGTCGTCGTCGTGGACCTGGTCGAGCAGGGTCTCGAGCAGCTCGTCCCAGATCTGCTCGCGCGCCTCGTTGTGCGGCGTCCCAGGGTCGGGCGCGTCGAAGGCGGCGGCCCAGTCCGCGGCGGTCAGCCGGACGTCGCCCCACGGCGTCGTGACCGTGGTGCCGGTGGTCGGCGGCTCCTCGTAGAAGGCGACGGCTCGCTCGACGGCCCGCACGAGGTCAGCCGACGACTTCAGCTGCGCCACAGCGGGATCCGGCTCCGGCCCGGCGCCGGAACCCTGGGGGAGGAGGTCGCGCAGGGTGCAGGTCTGCACGCCCTCCTCGCCGAGGCTCGGGAGGACGTCCGAGACGTAGCTCAGGTACGGGCGGTGCGGTCCGACGAACAGGATGCCGCCGCGTCGGTGGCCGAGCCGCGGATCGGCGTAGAGCAGGTAGGCGGAGCGGTGCAGCGCCACGACGGTCTTCCCTGTGCCGGGGCCGCCGTCGACGACGAGCGCGCCGCCGGACCCGGCGCGGATGATCGCGTCCTGGTCGGCCTGGATGGTGCCGAGCACGTCGCGCATCCGCGGGGAGCGGTCGGCGCCGAGGCCGGCGATGAAGGCGGACTGGTCGTCGAGCGCGGCGTTGCCCTCGAGCCCCTCCGCGGTGAAGACCTCGTCCCAGTAGTCGGTGACGCGGCCACGCGTCCAGCGGTAGCGGCGGCGGCTGACCAGGCCCATCGGCTGGGCGTGGGTGGCGCCGAAGAACGGCGCGGAGGCGGGAGAGCGCCAGTCGATCAGGAGCCGTCGGCCGTCAACGCCGGTGAGGCCCAGCCTCCCGACGTACACGGGCTCGTCCTCGCCGTCGACGACCATCCGGCCGAGGCACGCGTCGGCGCCGAACCTGCTGAGCAGCCGCAGCCGGGCGGTGAGGCGGTGGATCTCCTGGTCGCGGTCGAGGGCGCGCTGGCCGGAACCCGCCGGCCTGGTGCGCTCGGCGTCGAGGCGCGCGGTCAGGTCCGTGACGGTCTGCTCGAGCCGGCGCGCGACGGCTGCCAGGTGCTGCTCGTCATGAGCGACGAGGGCCGGATCGGCCTTGGCAGAGAGGGGGTCAGGGAGGTCGAACGCACCTGTGGTGCGGGCGATCACGGCATCGGCTCCGATCTCGGGACGGCGTCCGGACCGGCGTCGGCCGGCGGTCCGACCGGCGATTCTGGGGCCCCACCGGGGGCTTGCCGCAAGACCCCTGGTGCGCTATACGTTGAGAACGGAGGCGAGTGGGCCAGACCTCGCCCCCGTCCCCTCCGATCCGTTCGTCCTCGCCGTGCACCTGTGCACAGCCGCGGCGGCGTGCCGGCAGCGGCCCCCGGCCTTCGGACCCGGCGTCGGGGCCCCGGTTCGGCATACTTCGCGCCGTGGATGACGAGCAGACCGACCTGGCGACGCCGATGACGCTGCGGCTCGACCGTCCGTGGGCCGCGTTCCTCTACCGGTTCTCCCGGGTGCAGGTGCGGATCGCCGCCGAGGAGCTCGAGCTGCCGTGGGGGACCCACGTGGTGGACCTGCCCGCCGGCGGCGCGAGGGTGAAGGCGCGGTTCCGGTACCTGGGGCGCACCTGCGGGCCGGCCTGGCTCGACGTCCCCGCCGGCACGCCGTACCTGGAGTACAAGGCGCCGCTGAGCAGCCAGGTCCGAGGGCACCTGGCGCCCTCGGCGGAGCGCCACGGCGTCGCCCGGACGGTGCTCGTCGGTGTCGCGGTGGTGATCATCGTGGGTGCCCTGGTGAGCGGGGTCCTCGCGGTCGTCGACGGCCGGCTCTGAGCGGGGGGCCCGACCGCACCTGACGGGCAGGGGCGAGCCCGGCCACCCGGCGCGGCGCTGGGGCCGGTTCGTCGCGGTTCGTCGGTGCGGCCTGCGTGCCCTCGAGGCCGACGGCGTGGTGGCGCTCCACGCGCCCGGGTCGAGGTCACCGACCGCGACGCGCTGCGCGCCCGGCGCGGTTGACCTGCCGGCAGGGCGCCGGGGGAGTCAGGTGCCAGGGTCCTCGCGACGGTGGCTCCCTGAGAGCTCCTCGAGTGCTGCCAGGTCGATCCCGTCGCGGCTCGCACGAGCGACCCTGCACGCGGTGACGGCCCGCAGGGTCGAGGTGCGCCGGCCGTCGGCCAGTGCGGCGCGTTCGCCGAGCACCGCGCCCGGCCCCACCTGCGCCACCTCGTCGCCGTCGACCTCCACCGCCAGGACGCCGTCGAGCAGGACGAACAGGTCGGCGCCGGTGTCGCCCTGCTCGACCAGCGTCCGGCCGGCGTCCACGCGCGCGATCCGTGGCTTCGCGCCGCGCATGATCGTGGTGGACAGCTGGCGCTCCAGCGCCGTCTCGGCAGCCGTCACGAAGGCGGGGGAGTCCTGCTCGCCCCACGGCGTGTTCTCCTTGAAAACCGTGTGGTACCAACCGGAGAAGTCCGTCAGCCCGGACTTCGCGACGAGGTGCCCGTCGGCGTCGTACACCCAGTGACGGGGGAACGGCGTGGCGCCCACCAGACCGCCCTCGGTGCGACCGTCGACGTGCAGGGTGAGCTCGAGCGTCGTCCACACCACCGGTCCGAGCCACTGCGCGAAGGGACGGCCGCGCAGCAGACGTGGTGCCGGGACACCGGGGCGCCCGCCGGCGGAGCGCCGGAACGTCACGCGGTCGTCGTGGACCTCGGGCTCGGGGACGATGTCGGGGAAGGCGTGCGGTTGGAACGCCACCCGGGTGCGACCGAGCGCCATCGTCGTCGGGCTGATGAAGCTGCGGCCCTCGTGCCCGTAGCCGGCGACGCGGCCGTCCTCGACCTCGACCCAGGCGGTGAGCTGCTGGGCGAACCGGTACCGACCCTGCGCGTGCAGGTCGGCCAGGTCGTCGATGCGGTCCGGTGGCGGCTGGTCGTAGCTGCCGAACCCGAGCTCGAACGGCAGGCTCGGCAGCCCGCGGATCGCCTCGGACGGGATCCACGAGACCGCGGTGGTGGTCGACTCGATCCGCATGGCGTGAGTATCGCCCGCCCGGCGCCGTTCCGGCAGAGGTGGCGGGGGAGGGACCGCTCGGGCGTCACCCGCCAGCGGGTCCGCCGCCGAGGCCGCCGTCATCCCAGGTCTCGTCGCCGCACCGGCAGCACGAGACGACATCGGGGCTACCGCCGTAGAACGGGCGGACGTAGTCGTGCCACCCGATGCGGCACAGCCACGAGATCGGCTTGGACGTCCCGGGTTCACGTCCCACCGCGGTCAGGGATGCGAGCGCGCGCCTCCACGACCAGCCCATCGCGCCCTCCTCGCGGCCGGGACACGCAGGGAGTCCTCTGCCCTCGGTGTCGACCCCAGGCTCTCGACCGCTCTGGAGACTGTGCTCGTGTCGGCACCCCGCCGTCCAGACCCGGACGCGGCCGGTCATCGACCGGGTCCCGCTGGCGTCACCTGCCCAGGAAACGGCGAAGTGACATAATGTTCATTATCGGTAGACAAGCGCGCTGGGTGGTTCAGCGGGAACCAGGCGTCCTGGTGGAGGCGACACCCAGCCGGAGAACCGCCCACAGCACCCCGGTCACCGCGCCGGCGAGGAGCAGGAGACCGAGGTCGGGCTGGAACCTTCGGATGGTGCCGAGCGGCGCGCCGAACAGCGTGGGCACCAGGGCGAGCATGACCCAGGCCGCGATGCTCGTGGTGAGCAGCGGGAACCACAGGCTGAACCGACCGGCGAGACCGGTCTTGGCGCGGAGAGCGGCACGGTGGCGCCAGGCCCACACCGTGCTCAGCAGGTACCCGACGGGCAGCAGCACCATGCCGACGAAGAGCGCCTTCTGCGACCACCGGGACCCTCCGCCGGAGTACTCGGTGCCGGTCGCGGCCGCGGTGACGGCGTTGCGCAGGTCGGCCGTCTCCCCGAAGCCGGTGCCGCTGCCACCGTTCACCAGCACGACCGCGCCTCGTCCCTCGGCGGGGACCATCGTGGCCAGGGACTCGGCCCCGGGGACCGTCCCGGAGTGCCACGCCGTGCCCTGAGCGGTGTCAAGGAACCAGCCGAGGCCGTAGAAGGGCGAGGCGCTGCTCGCGGGGCGCACCATGAGGGCCTTTCCCTCGGCGCTGAGCACGTCGTCCTCGCCGTTCATCATCATCAGCAGGTAGCGGCCGAGGTCGTTCGCGCTGGCGACCACCCCCCCGGCCGGGGCCATCCCGCGGTCGGTCCGGTTCGGCGACCGAGCCCGCGTGGTGCCGAACCAGGGCGTGTGGCTCGTCGCCATGTCGTCGTGGACCTCGCCGTCGGCGACGAAGCTGTCGGCCATGCCCACGGGCCGCAGGATGTGGCGCTCGACGTAGTCCTGGAACGGCTCGCCGCTCACGACCTCCACCAGACGGCCGGCGACGAGGTAGTTCGCGTTGGAGTACTCCCAGCTGTCCTCGGGTGCGTGCGCCGGTGTCACGTCGGCGAGCTCCTCGACACGCCGCTCGAGCTCGTCCGGCTCGCCGGTGACGTCGCTGTAGGAGGTGTTGCCCTGGACCGTCGAGAAGCCGCTCGTGTGGCTGAGCAGCTGTCGGATCGTGACCGTCCCGCCCGGACGTCCGACGAAGGCGTCGAGGTACTCCGACACCGGCACCTCCAGGTCGACCTGCCCGTCCTCGACGAGCTGCAGGACCGCCAGCGCCGTGAAGCTCTTGGAGATCGATCCGGTCGGGAACGCCGTGTCCGCGGTGGCGGCGTCACCCTCCCCTGCCCGGACGGCACCGCGGGCGCCGGCAGCGGTGACCTGCCCGTCCGCCACGACCGCGTAGGCCAGGCCGGGTACGCCGGACGCCGGCATCTCACGGTCGATGACGTCCTCGACCGAGCGGTCCGGACCCGCCGTGGCGGCGGTGCCCGCGCCGGCGGGGCCGGCCGCTCCGAGAGCCAGGACGAGCGCGGCGGGAACGACCGCGAGCCGACGCACCAGCGTCATCGTGCCTCGCCGCCGCGATCCCGGGCGACGGACCAGCGGTGGCCCCGCCCGGCGCGCAGCAGGAGCCACAGGGTGAGCCACAGCTCGGCCACGACCGAGGGCACCGCGACGACGACGAGCAGCACGCCCGCCCAGCGGTCGTAGTCCGCCAGCACGATGTGCGCCGCGGTGTCGAACGCGTAGGCGGCGCCCGCGACCACCAGGAACCAGCCCAGCAGCCGCGGGGCGAGGCGGGAGCGGACGATCGTCGCGCCGACGACCAGCAGGTGCAGACCGAAGACCGCCAGGCCCACGAGCCACGTCAGGTCGAAGGCCTCGACGGCGGCGGCCACCCCGGCCACCCGTGTCGCAGGGTCCACTCCGGCGAACGTGGGATCGCCGGCCAGCTGCAGGGCGATCAGCAGCGGCACCAGGGCGACCCCGAGGAACGCCGTGTAGGTCAGTCGGGACCACGCGGCCAGCAGCGACGCGTCCCGACCCCCGGGCGCAGCACGACGTACAACGCCCAGGCGATGACGACGTCCAGGACGAACACGATGCCGAAGGCCAGCACCGCGGCCCGCACGAGCGAGGACTCGGCGGCGAAGGCGGCCGCGGTCGCGGCCGGGTCGTCGGGGTCGACCAGCCGGGTGAGGACCGCGAAGTTCGCGAAGATCGCGAGGACGAACAGCACCGCGTAGCTGCCGCCCGCCCACAGCGCGGCGGCTCGGGGTCGCGTGTCGGTTGCCCCCGGCGCCGGCTCCCTCTCCGCGGACGTGGGGGCGATCGTCCCGACGGCGGTCATCGCACCTCCTCCCGGACCACGATCACGGACTTGCCGCGCGTGCGGCCGGCGACCAGGTCGCTCAACGCGGCAGCGGCCTCCTCCAGCCGGTACCGGCGGCCGACGGCTGGGCGCAGCCGGCCGTCGGCCAGCAGCTCGGCCAACCGGTCGGTGCTCGAGTGGTGCTCCCGCGCGACGAACGTGGTCAGCCGCTGCCGGACGAACGGCGACAGCGCCATCGCCCGCAGCTGGCGGTCGGTACCGCCGCTGAGGCGGTCACCACCCTCACCCCCCACGATGACGAGCGTGCCCCTCGGCGTCAGCGCCCGCCGCAGCGTCCGCAGCGGGCGGCGGCCGCCGATGTCGAGGACCAGGTCGTAGCGCCTGCCGCCCGCGAACGGGTCGCTGGTCGTGTAGTCGACGACCTCGTCGGCTCCCAGCGAGCGGACCAGGTCGGTCTTGGCGCCGCTGGCGACCCCGGTCACGTGGGCGCCGGCCGCACGGGCGATCTGCACGGCGTGGCTGCCGACCCCGCCGGAGGCCCCCAGGACGATCACGCGCTGCCCCGGCTGCACCCGCCCGACGTCGTGGAGCGCCTGCAGGGCGGTGCTACCGGAGACCGCCACCGTCGCGGCGCCGACGAGGTCCACGCCGTCGGGGACGTGGCTCAGCTTCTCCTCCCGCGCCACCGCGTACTCGGCCCAGCTGCCGGTCCCGATCCCGAACACCCGCTGCCCCGTGCGGAAGCGGGTCACCCCTGCGCCGACGGCGACGACGACGCCGGCCACGTCGAGGCCGGCGACCGGCTGGCGCGGACGGCGCAGGCCGACACCGAGCCGGAGCACGTACGGGAGCCCGGCGACCAGGTGCCACACACCGCGATCGACCCCGGCGGCGGTCACGGCGACGAGCACCTGGCCCGCGCCGGGTCGTGGGACCGGGACCTCGCCGACGGTGAGAGCGTCGGGCGGCCCGTAGGCGTCCTGCGTGACGGCGTGCATCGTCCGCGGCACGGCGGTGCTGGCGGTGCTGGCTGCTGGTGCGGTGGTCATGGCGGCTTCTCCAGGTCGGCATCCGTACTTTGTACGTCTCGGTGGCCACGACGGTACCCGTACTATGTACGACAGTCAACGTCCGACCGGGAGGAGCCCGCGTGCCGACCAACGACCCCGGACCGCGGCGACGCGGTTCCCTCAGCCGCGAGCGCGTGCTCGCCGGCGCGATAGCACTCGCCGATCGCGTCGGCGTGGAGGGCCTGACCATCCGGGCCCTGGCCGAAGAGCTGTCGGTCAAGCCGATGTCGCTGTACCACCACGTGGCGAGCAAGGAGGCGATCCTGGACGGCATCGTCGACCAGGTGTTCCGCGAGTTCACGCCCCCGCCGGCCGGGGTGCCGTGGCAGGAGGCCGTGCGGGTGCGTTGCCGGTCGGTGCGTGAGGTGCTCGCCGGGCACCCCTGGGCCACCCCGCTGCTGGAGTCCCGCACGACCCCGGGCGAGGCCGTCCTCGCCCACCACGAGGCCGTGCTCGCCTGCCTCCGGGGCGGCGGCCTGTCCGTGGGCCTGACCGCCCACGCGTACGCGGTGATCGACAGCTTCGTCTACGGCTTCGCGATGCAGGAGGCCAACCTGCCCGGCACCGGCGAGGCCGACCTCGCCGTGGTCGCGCAGCAGATCCTCGCCGGCATGGACGCCGAGAGGTACCCGTCGATGGTGGAGCTGACCCGTGAGCACGTCCTGCGCCCGGGCTACAGCTTCGGGGCGTCCTTCGAGGTCGGCCTCGACCTGCTTCTGGACGGTTTGACCGCCCTCGCCGAGGACGGGAGGCGACCCCGGGCGCAGGCCATCGACAGCCACACCGAACCTGAGGCGCAGGCACTCCCCCTCGGGTGACCGCTCCCCCTGGTCCTCACCGCCAGAACTCACCGAGGCGGTCGGCCAGCGCCCTCCCCTGGTCGTGGCCGGCTCGGGCGGCCGCCGGGCGCAACGACGCGTCCATCGCGTCGACGCCGAACAGGTGCTCCGCCGTGGCGTCCGGGACGACCGTCTCGACGCGGCTGCCACCGGCGCGCAGCTCCTCGACCTGGGCGGCCAGCTGCATCCCCCACTCCGGCGGGTGCAGCGACCGTCCGCCCAGCGGTGACAGGATGATCACTTGCGCGAAACCCGTTGCCAGGTCGGCGTTCTCGTTGCGCCGGTACGCGCCGTCGAGGTACCACCGGTCCCCGATCCGGTAGGCGGAGGCGCCCGAGGTGCTGGCGGCGACCGCGTCGACCAGATCGACCCCGCTGCCGCGGTCGAACACCGCGGGCTCACCGGTCCTGGCGTCGATCGCGGTGAGGAGCACCCGGCGCTGCGGCCAGCGCGGGTCCGGCAGGCGGGCGGCGACGACGGCGCGCCACCGCCGCGTCGCGGCGCCGTCGGACCCGTCGTCGAGCTCGATGCCGATGGCGCCCATCCGACGGCGCATGTCCGCCGCGTCCTGGGAGGCGCCGATGATCCGGCGGAACCGGTCCAGGTGGTCCGCGACGATCCCTCCGGACGACGGTCGCCCGCGCGGCGCGCCGGTGACGGCTCGTGCGGGCGGGGGCTCGAGGGTGGCGGCGAGCAGGTCCGCCGGGGCGGTGCCCGTGAGCTGGGCCGCGGCGGTGGCGCCGGCCGAGGTCCCGATGATCACGTCCGCCTCGGTCAGGTCGATCCCGGCGCCGGCCAGACCGGCGACCACGCCGATCAGCCAGGCGTTGCCGGTCGACCCGCCGCCGCCGAGGACGAGCGCTCGCCCGCCCGTGACGTCGACCGGGTGCGTGGAGGAGGTGGTGTCCATGGGTGTCGCCTCTCGTGAGCTGCCTGTCGGGCGCTCCCGGTGGCGACCTGCTCAGTGGAGCGGTCGCGGACCTCGGGGCGCCCCCGGTGCCGGTGCTGCGTGCACGGGTCTCACCTCCTGCCGGTCGACGACCGCCGACGGCGGTCACGCGAACGGTCACACACGTCGACGCGGAGGGCAACCGACATGCGCGAGGCCCATCAGGACCGTCGCCGCACGAGCGCCCGGCGCACCTGGTCGGGCGCTGCCCGTCAGGACAGGTGCAGGTGCAGCTCGTTGCCCTCGGGGTCGGCGAGCACGTGCACACCCGCTCCCTCGTCCGAGCGGAGCACCGCTCCCCCTGCCGCCAGCGCCTTCTCGACCCGCTGCGCCGCCTGGTCCCGCGGCACGTCGAGGCGCAGCTGCATCCGCCCGCGCTGCCGGCGGCGCGCCTCGTCGTCGGCCTCCATCGGCTGGAAGAACAGCGGTACGTCGAGCAGTCGGGGGTGCACGATGTCGGTGAGGAACTCCCGCTCGTCGTGCTCGTACCCCAGCACGGAGCGCCAGAACTCGCGGACCGCCCGAACGTCCACGGCGTCGAGGCCGAACTGGACGAACCGGAGCCGGTGCGGCTCGGCGACCAGACCGAGCCCGCGGGCAGCCTCCTGCACCGCGCCGGCGAGACCGGCGAAACCCTCTGCCTCCCAGAGGTCCTTGCCGCTGTCGACCGCGACGCCCTCGGTGCGGACGTCGATCATCACCGGCAGCCCGGCGGCGTCGGCGAGGGCAGCAGCGCGCTCGACCAGCTCGACCACGGCGTCGCGGCCGCCGGTGTAGAAGACCTTGCCGCCGAACACGAGCCGCCAGTCGTCGGCTCCCGCGTCGGCGGGGAACCGGTCGTCCGGCACGACGGGGACGAGGTCGACCTCGTTGCCCTCGGGGTCGGCGGCGTTGAGGAAGTACGGCCACTCGTCGCCGTCCGGGGCGCGGTCGGGGGCGACCTGCCGTGCCGCCTCGCGGCCCAGCTCGTGCGGCCGCGAGACGTCGAGGTGGAGCCGGACCCGCAGCGGTCGGTGCTCGACGGTGGGCAGCACGCGGATCATGGGGTCGCGGCGCAGCGGGTCGACCAGGCCGTCGTCGGCGGCGTCGTACGCGGTCACGGTCCGCCAGAACTCCGTGACGGAGGTCGGGTCCTCAGCTTCGACGACGAGCGAGAGACGTTGCAGCGCGGCCGGATCAGCATCGAAGCCGAGTTCTCGCGCGACGTCCGCCACGAGCTCGGCCGCGGCCGGGTCGTCGACGGTGACCCCCACGCCGGTCCTCCGCACGTCCAGGTCGGGCAGTGCCCCCTCCTGACCCAGCAGGTCGGCGATGCCGCGGACCAGTCCAGCGCCCGCGGCGTGGGACGACGTGGGAAACCACGCGCTCGTGCGCCCGTCGAGCGGGCGCCAGCCGGTCACCGTCCGGCTCCGACGTACTCCGCGAGGTGCTCCCCGGTCAGCGTCGACCGGTCGGCCACGAGGTCGGCCGGCGTGCCCTCGAAGACCACCGTGCCGCCGTCGTGCCCGGCGCCCGGACCCAGGTCGATCACCCAGTCGCCGTGCGCCATCACCGCCTGGTGGTGCTCGATCACGATCACGGACTTGCCGGAGTCGACCAGGCGGTCGAGCAGGCCGAGCAGCTGCTCCACGTCGGCGAGGTGGAGCCCCGTCGTGGGCTCGTCGAGCACGTAGACCCCGCCCTTCTCCCCCATCCGGGTGGCCAGCTTGAGCCGCTGCCGCTCTCCCCCGGACAGGGTCGTCAGGGGCTGGCCCAGGCTGAGGTAGCCGAGGCCGACGTCGGCGAGCCGGTCGAGGACCTTGTGGGCGGCCGGTGTGGCGGCGTCGCCCTCGGCGAAGAAGCGCTCCGCCTCCGTCACCGACATGGACAGCACCTCGGCGATGTTCTTCCCGCCGAACGTGTACTCGAGCACCGCGGCCTGGAACCGGCGGCCCTCGCACTCCTCGCAGACGGACTCGACCGTCGCCATCACCCCGAGCTCGGTGAAGATGACGCCGGCACCGTTGCAGGACGGGCAGCCCCCCTCGGAGTTCGCGCTGAACAGAGCGGGCTTCACACCGTTCGCCTTGGCGAACGCCTTGCGGATCGGCTCCAGCAGGCCGGTGTAGGTGGCCGGGTTGCTGCGGCGGGAGCCGCGGATGGCGCCCTGGTCGACCACGACGACGTCGTCGCGCTCGGCGACCGAGCCGTGGATGAGCGAGCTCTTGCCCGAGCCCGCGACGCCGGTGACCACGCAGAGCACCCCGAGCGGGAGGTCGACGTCGACGTCCTGGAGGTTGTTGGTGCAGGCGCCACGGATCTCGATCGCGCCTGTTGCCGGGCGCACGGCGTCCTTGAGCCGCGCGCGGTCGTCGAGGTGCTTGCCGGTGATGGTGCCGCTCCCCCGCAGCTCCTCGACGGTGCCCTCGAAGCAGACCGTCCCTCCCCCGCTGCCGGCGCCCGGCCCGAGGTCGACGACGTGGTCGGCGATCGCGATCGTCTCCGGCTTGTGCTCCACCACCAGCACGGTGTTGCCCTTGTCGCGCAGCTGGAGCAGCAGGTTGTTCATCCGCTGGATGTCGTGCGGGTGCAGGCCGATCGTCGGCTCGTCGAACACGTAGGTGACGTCGGTGAGCGAGGACCCGAGGTGCCGGATCATCTTGGTGCGTTGGGCCTCGCCCCCGGACAGCGTGCCGGCCGGGCGGTCGAGGGAGAGGTAGCCGAGGCCGATGTCGGTGAACGACTCGAGCAGGTGGCGCAGCCCCTTCAGCAGAGGTGCCACCGACGGGTCGTCGAGCCCGCGCACCCACTCGGCCAGGTCGCTGATCTGCATCGTGCACAGCTCGGCGATGTTCTTGCCGCCGATCCTCGACGACAGCGCCTCGGGCGTCAGCCGGGTGCCCTTGCACTCGGGGCAGGTCTGGAAGGTGATCGCCCGGTCCACGAAGGCGCGGATGTGCGGCTGCATGGCGTCGACGTCCTTGGAGAGCATCGACTTCTGGATCCGCGGGATGACGCCCTCGTAGGTGAGGTTGATGCCCTCGACCTTGATCTTGGTGGGCTCCTTGTAGAGCAGGTCGTCGAGCTGCTTCTTCGTGAACCGGCCGATCGGCTTGTCCATGTCGAACCCGGCACCCGCGAAGATCCGGCCGTACCAGCCGTCCATCGAGTACCCCGGCACGGTGAGGCCGCCCTCGGACAGCGACTTCGTCTCGTCGTAGATCGCGGTGAGGTCGAAGTCGGACACCGCGCCCATGCCCTCGCACCGTGGGCACATCCCGCCGAGGTAGACCGCGTCCCTGACCACAGCCTTCTCGACCCGGCCGCCGCTCTTCTCGGTGCTCATCACACCGCTCGCACGACGCGTGGGGACGTTGAACGAGAACGCGGTCGGCGGCCCGACGTACGGCGCGCCGAGCCGGCTGAACAGGATCCGCAGCATCGCGTTGGCGTCGGTGGCGGTGCCGACCGTGGACCGCGGGTTCGACCCCATCCGCTCCTGGTCGACGATGATCGCCGTCGTCAGGCCCTCCAGGGCGTCGACGTCGGGCCGCGGCAGCGAGGGCATGAAGCCCTGCACGAACGCGCTGTAGGTCTCGTTGATCATCCGCTGCGAGTCGGCGGCGATCGTCCCGAACACCAGCGAGCTCTTCCCCGAGCCCGACACCCCGGTGAAGACGGTCAGCCGGCGCTTCGGGATCTCGACGCTGACGTCCTTGAGGTTGTTCTCCCGGGCGCCCACCACTCGGATCAGGTCGTGGCTGTCGGCGACGTGCGAGCCCGACCCAGCGGCCCTCGCCGTGCCCCCGGTGGTCGTCGCCCGCTTCGTCATCCTCGCTCCGTCCGTGCGCCTGCGCTGGTCACCTGCGAGATCGTGCCATGTCCTGCCACCCTGCACGGGTGGACCGACAACGAGCCGCGACCCTTCGCCGACTGCTGTCCGGCAGCGCCCTGCTGGAGCGCGTGACCGGCTTCGGCACGGGCCTGCGCACGTCGACCCGGCAGCACGGGGGCCTGCTGCTGGTCGGCACCGAGCAGCACGAGCCCTGGCACCTGGCGGCGCACCTGTCCGAGGACGCCCGACGGGCCGGCGTCTCGGAGCTCGTCCCCACCCTGGTGCGGCACCACGTGCCGGACGGCGCGCCGCCGCACCTCGCGGTCGGGCTGGACCGCCTCAGCGCCGCCGGCCGGTCGGCGGCCCTGCTCGTCGTGGCGCCGGACGACCTCGACGAGCACCTGCTGGAGCGGCTCGCCGATGCCCGGCGCGCGGGGACGACGCTGTTCGCGGTGCACCGCGGCGACGCCGACGTGGCCGGCCTGGCCCACGAGGAGCTCGACGTCCCGGCCGGTCCGCTCGGTAGCCGCCGCCCCGCGCCCGAGCTGCTCGACACCGCCCAAACGCTCGAGGTGGTGCAGCACCTCGTCAGCGTGACCGCCACGGACCTGCGTCCGGACCGGGCCGCCGGACGGCTGGCAGCGCTGCGGGCGGCGCTGGGGCGGCGCTGAACCGGCCGTCGGGCGCGGACGGCATGCTGGTCCGGATGAGCTCGCTCGCCACGACGACCACGCCGGTCACCGCCGCGTGGCTGCGCGGGCGCCTCGACCTCGAGACAACGCCGACGGGTCCTGTGCGTCGTCCTCGACGCCGTCCGAGACCGGCCGCGCCCCGTCACGTCCCGTCGTGCGCGCGGTCCGGGCCGGCGTCGGCGTCCGCCTGGCCGGCGCGGTCGGGAAGGGTCGGGTGGTCCGTGGGGTACAGCCCGGCGACGAAGCCGAACACCTGCTGCCCCCCGCGCGGGAGCTGCGAGAACTCGTTCACCAGGTCGAACACGCGCGCCCAGAAGTCGGTGGCCGCCTCCCGCGGGATCCGCGCGTACCGCAGGATCGCGCGGAGCCGGTCGGCCTCGTGCGCCGGCACCGACTCCGCGCCGGCGACCGCCAGGTAGTTGGTGACGTCGGGGACCTGCTCGGGCTCGATCTGCCCGACGTAGAAGATGCGCGCCGTGCGGCCGTAGGAGCGCTCCTCGACCGCGCGGACCCGCCTGGTCCGCACCACCCGCAGCAGGTCGACCTCGACCAGCGCGTTGACGTGGTACGCCACGCTGCTCCGCGGGCGCCCGACCGCCTCGGCGAGCTCGGCGACCGTCGCCGCGCGCTCGAGGACGAGCTCGAGCAGGGTGCTGCGCAGCGGGTCGAACAGGGCCTTCACCTCGGCCGCGCCCGTCACGACGCGCAGGTCCTCGAGGTCGTAGTCCGGCAGCCGCGGCGCAATGGTCGACATTTTTGGTTCGTTCCACTAGGTTGATCGATCGAAGAAGATGGAGCATAGCCTGCTCCCCCTGAGACCCGGGAGGTCCCGTGACCGACATCGTTCTCGTCCCCGGCCTGTGGCTGGACTCCTCGACCTGGGACGCGGTGGTCCCGCCTCTCGAGCAGGCCGGCCACCGCGTCACCGCCCTCACCCTGCCCGGGATGGGATCCCGCGACGCGGACCGCTCAGCGGTGACGCTGCAGGACCACGTCGACGCCGTGGTCGCGGCGATCGACGCGGCCGACCAGCCCGCCGTGGTCGTCGGCCACTCGATGGGGGCCGGCGTGGCGCACGCGGCGGCCGACGCCCGTCCGGCGAAGGTGGCGCGGCTGGTGCTCGTCGGCGGCTTTCCCGGCGACGACGGCAGCCCGCTCGCGAAGGGCTTCGGCACCGACGGCGCCGATCTGCCGTTCCCCGGCTGGGACGCCATGGACGAGGCCGACGTGCGCGACCTCGACGACGCCACCCGGGCCGCGGTGCAGGACCGGATGCGACCGTCGCCCGCGCGGCTGACCACCGACGTGCTCCACCTGCGCGACGACCGCCGGCACCAGGTGCCGGTCACGATGGTCTGCCCCGAGTTCACCCCCGACCAGGCGCGCGCATGGGTCGCCTCCGGCGACGTGCCCGAGCTCTCGGCCACGGCGGACGTCGAGTACGTCGACCTCGACTCCGGCCACTGGCCGCAGGTGACCCGACCGCGCGAGCTCGCCGAGGCGATCGCCGGGGCGGCGGACCGCACCACCACCTGAGGCCCATCGCGATCGCTGATCGGACCGAGCTCGAGGTCGGCCTCGACCTCACGCGCAGGTGTCCGATCAGGCCAGGAGCTGGTGCGACTCGTGCCTCTCCGGGTCGGAGGAGCGGTCGGAGGGGCGATCCTCGAGCCCGAGGTGATGGACCGGTTCGACCTGATCGGCTTCGCCGGCTGCTCGGCGTCGACGCGTTCGGGCACTGCGTCGTCGGCGGCAGCGAGTGCGCCGACCGGATCACCGCCCGGTACCTGATCGACCTGGAGCTGCCGGGCGAGGGCACCGTGTGCGAGCCGGACCTGCAGCCGCTGCCCCCGCCACGGCGCAGGAGTGAACGGCGGCTGATCCTCACGGGCCAGCCGGCCGGGCGCGCGAGCCCGGCCGGCAGGCGTGTGCGCCGGTCCCCACGGGCGGCGGCGACCTGCGGCCGGGTGAGGAACAGCGCGTCGTCCAGGTCGCTCCCGCGCAGGTCGGCGTCGCGCAGGTCGGCACCCAGCAGGTCCGCCGTGCGCAGGTCGGCCTCGCGCAGGTCGGCGGCCACCAGCAGGGCGCCCCGCAGGTCGGCCGCCCGCAGGTCGGCCCCACGCAGGCGCGCCCCGACGAGGTCCTCGCCCGCGCGGTCCGGACGCCCCTCGGGTCGGGCGGCGGCGCGCACCTGGCGGCTGCACTCGCGCAGCAGCGGCCCCACCTCGCTGCGGACGTCCGACAGGTCCAGCGACACCAGCTCGCTCGCGGGCGCGCCTGTCAAGGCCACAACCCTGACAAGGGCTGTATCAACCCCTGGGACTTGACTAGTTCGCTGCTGTGCCTCGCGCAGGTGGGTGAGCATCTCGTGCAGGCGGTGCATCACCGGGAGCGTGGCGAACATCGCCGCCGCCGAGGAGGGGTCGTCCCGCCACGACACCCCGGCGAAGGTGACCTGGGAGACCTGCTGACCCGCACCGAAGCAGTCGTAGACGGTGCATCCGCTCCACCCTCGCTCGTCCAGGCTGTCGTGGATCCCGCACCGGTCGTCGGCCAGCAGGTTCCGGCACGGCCGGCCCGCCGGCTTGGTGCGCGCGAAGTCGGCCGACCGGGTGAACGGGAGCGCGACGCAGCAGAGCGCGAAGCAGCGGGAGCAGTCGGGCTCCAGGTCGGGCGCGCGGGTGAGGTGGGTCAGGGCGTCGCCGCCCTCTCGACGTCTCCGCGCAGGATGCAGAACTCGTTGCCCTCGGGGTCGGCGAGCACCACCCAGCCGCGGCCGTCGGGCGTCCGGGCGTCCTGGACCTCGGTGGCACCGTGGGCGAGCAGGCGCGCCAGCTCCTCGTCGCGGGTGCCGTCGTCCGGCACCAGGTCGAAGTGGATCCGGTTCTTGCCGGCCTTGGCCTCGGGCACCTCGATGAACAGCACGCGGTGCGAGCCGTCGGCGGAGAAGATCATGCACTCGTCGTGGCCGGGCAGGTTCGGGTCGTCGGGGTCCTCGGCGTACCCCAGGACGGTTGCCCACCAGACCGACTGGGCGTAGGCGTCGCGGCTGTCGACGGTCGTGTGCGAGATGGAGGACGTCACGCGCGAACGGTGGCCTGCCGCACGCCCGTGGTCAACCGCGTTCGGACGTGGCGGCGCGGACGGGCACGTCGTCGACGTGGACGTCACCGCCGGCGCGCCGGGCGCCCGCCCGACTCCTTCTCGCCCGATTCCTTGTCGCCCGATTCCATCTCGAGCGGGTCCTTCTCCAGCTCCCAAGGCCGGCGCCAGGTGCCGAGGTCCGGCCCCGGCGGCCGGTGCGGCCGGTGCGACCGGTGCGGCGGGTACGGCGGGTGCGGCCGGTGCGGCCCCCGGCTCGACCTGCTCGTCGGCGGAGCCGCCGGGCACGGGCTCGACGACCGGATCGGGGTCGGGGGTGCCGGCGCCGTCGTCGAGCGAGCGCGACCGCAGCAGCGCCCACACGCCCCAGATCGCGCCGGGCACCGACACGAGCGCGACCGAGACCGCCACGGTGGTGGTCTCGGCCAGGGCGCCGGCGAGCAGCGCACCACCGCCCTGCACCGACATCAGCGCACCCTGGGCCAGGGAGAACGCCGTCGCCCGGCTCGCGTGCGGCAGCCGCGAGCCGAGGATGGTGCCGATCGAGACGGTCAGCGAGGCCAGCGTCCCGAGCAGGACGAGCGGCACCACGCCGGCGAGGAAGGACGGCGCCAGCGTGAGCAGCAGCCCCGCGACCACGAGGTCGACGATCACGACCGTCGCGGAGATCCGCAGCAGCCGGGCGTGCGAACCGGTGTGCGGCAGCACGAACATGGCGCCGAGCGCACCGGCCGCGATCACCGCGGACAGCAGGCCGGCCCGTTCGGCACCGCCGCCGGCGTAGGCCTCGGCGTAGAGCACGACCAGGCCCTCGGCGGCCATGATCGGCATGCTGGCCAGCACGAGCAGCACCAGCGCGGTGAGCAGCAGCGGGTCGTCGCGGTACACCCGCGCCGCGGCGCCGACGTGCTCGGCGACGCCGCGCAGGTCCGACCAGTGCCGCTCGGCGGGCTCGTCGGAGGCCCGGGTGGTGGTGCGGATCAGAGCGATGAGCACGGCCGAGAGGGCGAAGGTCGCGGCGTTGACGGTCAGGGCCCACGACGGCCCGGCCACGGCCACGAGCCCGCCGCCGGCGGCGTAGCCGATCAGCAGGCCCGCCTGGTAGGTGGCGTTGAACAGCATGAGGGCGTGGCCGTAGTGCTCCGGACCGGCGAGGTCCGGCAGGGCGGCCGACCGCGCCGCCTCGAACGGCGGGCTCGACGCGGCCGCCACGAAGACGAGGACGAACAGCGTCCACACCGGCATCGGCAACCACGCCACGAGGAGGAAGACGACGACCCGGACCAGGTCGCTGACCACCATCACCCGCCGGTGCGTGAACCGGTCGGCCAGGGTGGACAGCACCTGGCCCAGGCCGAGCCACGGCGCCAGCGAGACGGCGGTGACCGCCGCGGTGGCGAAGGCGGACCCGGTGCGGTCGAGGACGAGGTAGGCCAGCGCGAGACGGGCCGACCAGTCACCGATCTCGCTGGAGACCTTGGCGCCCCACAGCAGCCTGATGTCGCGGTGCCGGAACGGGACGGCGAGCTCGCTGCCGCGCCGGCGCGCCCACGACGTCACCGAGCGCGGGGCGTGCGAGGCCGGCCCGCTGCTTCCCGTGGACACCCTGATCACCTCTGCTGGTCGCGGACGGCTCCCCCGTCCGCACCGACGTGACCGATCCGTGGACCTTTGTAGTGCATCCACCCCCTTGGCGGCACCCCATCGAGAAAGGTCGCCCCGCTCTCGCGGACCCGTCCGGCCTCGTCCCCGCGAGGTGCGCGCGCTCGGAGTCGCCCGGGCCGCATCAGGACGGCCGGTGGGTGCTCTGTCTGTCGAGGAGGTACCGCGCAGCCGCTCACCGATGACCTGGCCGGACCGCGACGGTCACCACCTCGGGACTCACCAGCAGGACCAGCGAGACCACACCGACCGAGCACCACGCAGGCAGCACGTCGCAGACAGCACGCGCAGACAGGGAGGCCGACCATGTGGGACACCGCCGAGGCGACCGACGTCCTCCACCTCTCGCACGCCGTGCCGTGCACGCGCTGCGGCCACGAGTCGCACCAGTTCCTGGCCTGCTCGGACACCTGCGCCTGCGTGCCGCCCGCGCTGCCGTGGCTGCCGGCCGCGCACGCCGCGCACGCCGCCTGAGCGCGCGTCCGCTCAGCCGGGGCCGCTCCCCCGCACCGCCCACGCCCGTGCGGTCAGGTGGATCGAGCCGTCGGCCCGCGCAGGCAGGCGCTCGCCGAGCGCGGCTCTGCAGCGCCTCCCGCCGGTCCGGCGCCAGGGACGCCACGTACCCCGGAGCCGGACCGGTGCCACCGAGGAACGGGGTCCAGAGGTCGTCGAGGTCGGTGAACACCGTGGGCACCTCGAGCGCGCGGGTCCGCACGCCGACGAGCCCGGCCTCCTCGAGCAGCGCCCGCAGCGCGTCGGGGTGGCAGACACCGAACAGCTCGCCCTGGTCGCGCCCTGCCACACCCTGCGGGTCGATCGCGGCGGCGACGTCCCAGAACTGCCGGATCATCTGCATGCCCTCGGCGTAGTCCCACACGTACAGGGCGACCTCGCCGGTGGGGCGCAGCACCCGCACCATCTCCGCGACGGCCAGCGCCGGGTCGGGGACGAAGTTCAGCACCAGGCCGCTGACCACCCGGTCGGCGACGTCGTCAGCGAGCGGCAGCCGCTGCGCGTCGGCCCGGGCGACCCGCACCGGCGGCGCGACCTCCCGCGCGGAGCGCAGGAACCCGGCGGAGGGGTCGACCCCGACCACCCACGCGGGCGAGCAGCGTGCCGCGACCGCTCCGGCGAGCACGCCGGTGCCGCACCCGACGTCGACCCACCCGAGACGGTCGGGCGGCGCGAGCCACTCGAGCAGCTCGGCGGCCACGAGCGTGCTCCAACGGCCCATGTAGCGCTGGTAGCGCTCGCCGTCGGCCCAGCTGGTCACGACGACCACCTCCGTCCCGGCGGGCAGCGGACGACCGGTCGCCAAGTGTGCCGAGCGCGGGCGACCTGCGGAAGGGCGTGCGGGCTGCCGACGTCTCGGGCCGCCACTAGGGTCGTCGCCCATGGACGACGTCGCCGCCCACCCGCTCGGCATCGACTTCGGCGGCTCCGGCATCAAGGGGGCGCCGGTCGACCTCGGCGGCGGCACGTTCGCGGCCGAGCGGGTCCGGATCCCGACCCCCGAGGTCTCCACGCCCGAGGCCGTGGCCGAGGTCGTGCAGGAGCTCGTCGCCGCCTTCCCCGAACACACGGGGACGCCGATCGGGATCACGGTCCCGGGGGTCGTCCGGCACGGGGTGGTGCAGTCCGCGGCCAACATCGACCCCTCGTGGATGGGCACCGACGCCGACTCGCTGTTCACCCGGGTGCTGGGCCGCGACGTGCACGTCGTCAACGACGCCGACGCCGCCGGGATCGCGGAGGTGCGGTACGGCGCCGCCCGGGGCGTGCCCGGCCTGGTGGTCGTCACGACGCTCGGCACGGGCATCGGCTCCGCGCTCATCATCGACGGCCGGCTCGTGCCCAACTCCGAGCTCGGCCACCTCGAGATCGACGGCCACGACGCGGAGTCGCGCGCCGCCGCCAGCGCCCGCGAGCGCGAGGAGCTGTCGTGGCAGGAGTGGGCCGAGCGACTCACCCGCTACTACCGGACCGTCGAGATGCTGTTCTCCCCCGACCTGCTGGTGGTCGGCGGCGGCGTCAGCAAGAAGGCCGACAAGTTCCTGCCGCTGATCGACGTGCGCACGCCGATGGTGCCCGCCACGCTGCTCAACACCGCCGGCATCGTCGGGGCAGCGGCGCTGGCGGACGAGGAGGCACGGGGCCGTCGAGGCGCCGGCGGGTGATCCTCGACCGCGTCCACGTCGAGGCGCACCGCCGGCCGTCCGCAGGGCGGTGGCCGATGTCGGTGCCGGCTGTAGCGCAGCTGGCCGAGGAGGGTCTGACCTTCCGCGCTCCGGTCACCTTCCTGGTGGGTGAGAACGGGTCCGGGAAGTCCACCGTCGTGGAGGCGGTGGCCGAGCAGTTCGACCTCGACGCCCGCGGCGGCCGGGCGAACCGCAAGTACGGCAACGACCGGCCGTCAACGGCGCTCGGCGAGGTCCTCTCGGTCGAGCTCGGCCCCGAGGGCCACCGGTGGCGCCGCCGCACCCGGCTCAAGCGGTACGGGTTCTTCCTGCGGGCCGAGACCGCCGAGGGGCTGATGTCCACGGTGGAGGGGACCCTGGGCTACTGGGAGGAGCAGACCTCGCTGATGAGCCACGGCGAGGGCTTCCTCACGGTGTTCGACGCCATGTTCCGCTCCCCCGGCATCTACCTGATGGACGAGCCGGAGGCGGCGCTGTCGTTCCGGTCCTGCCTGCGGCTGGTCGGGCTGGTGCACCGGCTGGCCGCGTCCGGGTCGCAGGTCGTGGTCGCCACCCACTCGCCGCTGCTGACCGCCCTGCCGGGCGCCGACGTCGTCGAGCTCGGGCCGCACGGGCTGCGGCACACCACCTGGGACGACCTCGACCTGGTCACGCACTGGCGCAGCTACCTCGACGACCCGCAGCGGTACCTGCGCCACCTCCTCGGCGGTGACTGAAGGTCGTCCCGGTCGTCCGGACGTGGGTGCGGGTCCGGTGGGAACAGGTCTGGACACCGGCGTGTTCATGTAGTTGAATACTGAACCACTAGGAGGACGCCATGCCCGCGATCACCGTCCCTGACCTCACGGTCCTGCCGCGCATCTCCCGCCCCGGGACCGACGCTCCGCAGCGCAAGGTCCGCCAGGTCACCACGGCACCGAGCGGCTTCGAGGGCGAGGGCTTCCCCGTCCGCCGCGCGTTCGCCGGCGTCGACCTCACCGACCTCGACCCCTTCATCCACATGGACCAGATGGGCGAGGTGGAGTACGCGCCCGGCGAGCCGAAGGGCACGCCCTGGCACCCCCACCGCGGCTTCGAGACCGTCACCTACATCATCGACGGCACGTTCGAGCACTCCGACTCCGAGGGCGGCGGTGGCGTCATCACCGACGGCGACACCCAGTGGATGACAGCGGGTTCCGGCCTGCTGCACATCGAGAAGCCGCCGGAGTCGCTGGTCATGAGCGGCGGTCTCTTCCACGGCGTCCAGCTCTGGGTGAACCTGCCGAAGGCGCAGAAGTGGCACCCGCCGCGCTACCAGGACCTGCGGGCGAAGCAGCAGGCGCTGCTCACCAGCGCCGACGGCGGCTCGCTCGTGCGGGTGATCGCCGGCGAGGTCGACGGCCACGAGGGCCCGGGCAGCACCCTGACGCCCATCACCGTCGCCCACGCCACGGTCTCCCCCGGCGCCGCGCTGTCGATGCCCTGGCGCGCCGACTTCAACTCGCTCGTCTACGTCCTGGCCGGACGCGGCACCGTCGGCGCCGAGCGTCGTCCGGTGCGCAAGGGCCAGCTCGCGGTGATGGGTGCGGGTGAGGCGGTCACCGTCGACGCCGACCGCAGCCAGTCCGGCTCGGAGCCGGACCTCGAGGTGCTGTTCCTCGGCGGCCGGCCGATCCGCGAGCCCGTCGCCGCGTACGGCCCGTTCGTGATGAACACCAAGGCCGAGCTGGTGCAGGCGTTCGAGGACTTCCAGGCCGGACGGCTCGGGCGGATCCCGCCCCAGCACGGTCCGGACCGCGTCGTCACGACGTGACATGACGGTGAGCGAGGAGTTACGGTAACCACCCAGTTACCGCTCGCCCGGAGGTCGGCCATGCCCCGCTCGTACCGCGTCCAGCGCCGCATCGACGCACCCCCCGCCCGCGTCTGGGCGGTCCTCACCGACGTCGAGGGCTACGACGCGTGGAACCGCGCCGTCGTGTCCGTGCAGGGGGAGCTCGTCCCGGGCAGGAAGATCGCTCTGGTCTCGACCGTGGCGCCCGGACGCACCTTCCGGCTCACGGTGGACCAGGTGGAGCCGCCGCGCCGGATGGTGTGGACCGACGGTATGCCGCTCGGGCTGTTCCGCGGCACCCGCACCTTCACCGTGGAGCCCGAGGGCGCGGCGGCGTGCACGTTCACGATGGAGGAGAGCTTCACCGGCCCCCTCGCGCCGCTGATCTCCAAGGTCGTCCCCGACCTGACCGAGTCGTTCCGGCAGTGGGCCGACGGCCTCGCGTCCGCCACCGAGGCCGCCTCCGCCGGGCCCGCGGGGCCGGCCGGGTCGGCCTGACGTGGACGCCTCGCCCGCGGTGGTGCTGGACGCCCTCGGCGACCCCACCCGCCGGGCGATCCTGGAGATCCTGGGACGTGCGCCGTCCGGCGTCCAGGAGATCGCCGACCACCTGCCGGTGAGCCGGCCGGCGGTGTCGAAGCACCTGCGGCTGCTGAAGGCGGCGGGGCTGGTCGCCGACGAGCCGGACGGCACGCGGCGGGTCTACCGGCTCGAGGCCGAGGGTGTCGAGCAGGTGCGGCGCTACTTCGCGAGCGTCTGGGGGGACGCGGCGCCCCGCTTCCGGATCGCCGCCGAGAACCTCACCCCGCGGGACGACGGGTGACCGCCGACGAGGTCGAGCCGCTCGTGGTGGAGCTCGTCGTCGCCGCCGAGCCCGCCCACGCGTTCGAGGTGTGGACGCGTCGGTGCTCGACCTGGTGGCCCGCCTCGCACACCGTGAGCGGGGACCCGGCGACGATCGAGTTCGAGCCCGCGGCGGGGGGCCGCATCGTGGAGCGCGGGCCGGACGGCGCAGAGCACCTGTGGGGCGAGGTGACCACGTGGGCGCCACCGGGCCTGCTGCGCTACCGCTGGCACCTGTTCTTCGACCCCCGGGAGGCCACGGACGTCGAGGTGACGTTCCGCGCTGTCGACGGCGGCACCGTGGTGCGCCTCGAGCAGTCCGGGTGGGAGGGCCTGGGCGCCGCCGGGCCTGCTCGCCGCGACCGCACCGGCGTCGCCTGGCGCGAGCTCACCGACCGCTTCCGGCAGGCGCTGTCGCCGTGACGAGGGCAGTGGGGCTGCGCCTCTAGGGTTGAGCGCATGAGCGCAGCGACCACCTCGGCGATCGCCCGTCCCACCGGAGCCGACGCCTGGTGGCGCGGTCCCGACGCCCCGCGCAACCTCGCGGACCTCGTGCCGCACCACGCGGCGACCGACCCCGACCTGCGGATGCTGTCGCGCCGCGACGGCGCGTCCTGGGTCGCGGTGACGGCCCGCGAGCTGCTCCTCGAGGTCGAGGAGGTCGCGCGCGGCCTGGTCGCGGCCGGCGTGCAGCCGGGCGACCGCGTCGCCCTGATGGCCAAGACGCGGTACGAGTGGACGGTCGTCGACCTCGCCGTCTGGGCGGCCGGCGCGGTGAGCGTGCCGGTGTACGAGAGCTCGTCGGCCGAGCAGCTGCGCTGGATCCTGGCGGACTCCGGTGCGGTCGCGGTCGTCGTGGAGCACCACGGTCACGAGGAGCTGCTCACCGAGGCCCGCGGGCAGGTGCCGGGCGGTGGCCCCACCCACCACTGGGTGATCGACGCACGCACCCCCGAGCTGTCGCTGGAGGCGTTGCGCGCGAGCGGGTCCGAGGTCGGCACCGGCGAGCTCACCACGCGGCGGGAGGCGATGACGCGCGACACCCTCGCGACCCTGATCTACACCTCGGGCACCACGGGCCGGCCGAAGGGTGTCGAGCTGACCCACGGCAACTTCCTCGACGAGGTGTCGTCGGCGATCGAGTTCCTGCCCGAGCTCTTCGAGGACCCCGAGGCCTCGACGCTGCTGTTCCTGCCGCTCGCCCACGTGTTCGGACGGATGATCCAGATCGCGGTGGTGCAGATGGGCGTGCACACCGGCCACAGCGACATCGCCCGGGTCACCAAGGACCTCGCCACCTTCTCGCCCACCTTCGTCCTGGCCGTCCCCCGGGTGTTCGAGCGCGTCTTCGACGGCGCCCGGCGCAAGGCCGTGGCGAGCGGACGCGAGAAGGTCTTCGACGCCGCCGCCCGGACCGCGATCGACTGGAGCCGTGCGCTCGACCGCGGCCGCCCCGGGCCGGTGCTGCGGGCCAGGCACGCCCTGTTCTCCCGGCTGGTCTACGGCAAGATCCTCGACGCCCTCGGAGGTCGCGCCCGGTGGGCGGTGTCGGGTGGCGCCGCCCTCGGCGAGCGGCTCGGGCACTTCTTCCGCGGCATCGGGGTCACGGTGCTCGAGGGCTACGGGCTCACCGAGACCACCGCGGCCTGCACCGTGAACACCCGCGGGGCACAACGCGTCGGCTCGGTCGGGCGTCCGCTGCCCCGGTTCCAGGTGCGGGTGGCCGAGGACGGCGAGGTGCTCATCAGCGGGGGCCACGTGTTCGGCCGGTACTGGGGCGACGAGAAGGCCACCGCCGAGGTCCTGCAGGACGGCTGGTTCCGCACCGGCGACCTCGGCGCCCTCGACGCCGACGGGTTCCTCACGATCACCGGGCGCAAGAAGGAGATCCTGGTGACCTCGGGCGGCAAGAACGTCTCACCGGCACCGCTGGAGGACGTCGTGCGCTCCAACCCGCTGGTGAGCCAGGCTCTCGTCCTCGGCGACGACCGGCCGCAGATCACGGCGCTGGTGACCCTCGACCCCGACGGCGTGGCCGCGTGGCTCGAGCAGCACGGCCGCCCCGCGACGCCGGTGGCCGGGCTGACCGAGGACCCCGACCTGCTCGCCGCGATCAAGGAGTCGGTGACCGAGGCCAACCGGGGTGTGTCGTCGGCGGAGGGCATCAAGAAGATCCGGGTGCTCCCGGTCGACTGGACCGAGCAGAGCGGGCACCTCACCCCGAGCCTGAAGATGAAGCGGGCCGTGATCATGCGCGACTTCGCGGCCGACGTGGAGGCCCTCTACCCGAGGCACTGACCTGCCACCGCCGGTCAGGCGGCGGGCCAGCGGAACCAGCCGACGCCACCGGTCCAGTGCCGTCCGGCGCGCAGGTGGTCGCCGACCACCCGTTGCAGCGAGGTACGGCGCGGCAGCGCGTCGAGGTCGTCCTCGCGGCGGCCGAAGACGAACTCGACCACGGCCTGGTCGTCGCTGGTGGCGCGGTCGACCAGGTGGAACCGGCGCCGGAACGCCGCGATGTTGGACTCCGGCCGCACCAGGTCGCCGAGCGCGGGGTCGAGCAGCCACGAGTGGCAGGTGGCCACGCGCACGTCCTCCTCCGGCAGGTGCGTCGCGAAGAACCGGACGGCGCGCACGATCGAGGTGTCGCAGTCCTGCGGGGTGAACGGTCCGCAGTAGTCGGGGATGTGCACGCCGAGCGAGTGGTCCCCCGCCGCCACCTGCAGGCCACCCGCCGTGACGTCCTGCGCGGTGGTCGTGCCGAGGCGTGCGCGCTCGAGCTGCAGCCGTCCGAGCTGGACGATCCGTCCGCGGGTGTGCAGCGCCAGCCAGTCGGTGTTGACGCACAGGCCGCCGTGCCCGTGGCGGCGCCGGGTGTGGGTCACGTGCCGCCCGACGTCGGCGAACGTCGCGCGCACGACGTCCTCCCCCACGCCCCGCCCCGCCCACCACCGGCGGGTGCGAGGGGCGGCGGCGACCACCGCGAGCAGCGGCAGCCAGCGCAGGTCGTCGTGCAGGTGCGGGTACTCCGGCGGCACCGGGTGCGCCTCGAGGTCGCCGAGACCGGCGAGCAGCACCGACGCCGTGCGGCGGACGAGGGTGTCGGCGTCGCTGCCCGTCGCCGGACGGGCGGCCAGGGCGTCGGCGACGTCGACGTGGGGGACGCCGAGGTCGAGCAGGGCGTCGACCAGGTCGTGCCCCGCCGGCAGGTCGAGGTCGTCGGCGGGCGTGACCCGCTCGAGGGTGTCGACCCACCCGGACAGCTCGGGCCGCCCGCGCAGCAGGTCGAGGTCGAACGGCCGGGCGGCCGCCGTCACGAGCCGGCGTCCCCTCCCGCGAGGGCGTCGTCGAGGTCGGCGAGGTCGTCCGGGCCGGGCTGCCAGCGCCCGGCGGCCACGTTCGCGCGCACCTGCTCGGGACCGGTGGCGCCGGCGATCACCGAGCCGACCGCGGGCTGCGCGGCGAGACCACCGATCGCGACGTCCAGCATGCTCACGCCGCGCTCCTGCGCGAACCGCTCGACCGCCTCGATCCGGTCGAAGTCGGCCGCGGCGAGGCGTTCGGGACGGGAGGCGAGCCGGGTGCCCTCGGGGGCGGCGTCGCCGCGGCGGTACTTGCCGGTGAGCAGCCCGGACGCCAGCGGGAAGAACGGCAGCAGCCCGACCCCGACGTGCTCGCAGGCGGGCACGAGGTCGGCCTCGACCTCGCGCTTCAGCAGGGAGTACTCGTTCTGCGCCGAGACGAACGGGGTGAGGCCCGCGGTGCGCGCCGTCCAGTCGGCGTCGACCACCTGCCAGCCGGTGAAGTTCGAGCTGCCGACGTAGCGCACCTTGCCCTCGAGGACGAGCTCGTGCAGCGCCTGCAGCGTCTCCTCGACCGGCGTCAGCGGGTCGGGACGGTGGATCTGGTACAGGTCGATCCAGTCCGTGCCGAGGCGCCGCAGGCTGGCCTCGACGGCGGTCCGCACGTAGCGCCGCGACCCGCGCACACCCCAGTCCGGGCCGTTGACGCCGTCCATGTCCATGCCGAACTTGGTGGCGACCAGGACCTCGCCGCGGCGCGAGCCGAGGGCGCGTCCGAGCAGCTCCTCGCTCTGCCCGGGCGTGCCTCCGTAGATGTCCGCGGTGTCGAACAAGGTGATGCCCTCGTCGAGCGCGGTACCCACCACGGCGTCGGTGGCGGCGGCGTCGATCCTGCCCCCGAAGTTGTTGCAACCGAGCCCCACCACCGACACCGTCAGCCCGCTCGCACCGAGCTGGCGGTACCCCGGATCGGCGAAACGGGCAGTTGGGCCGGACGTGTGTATCGAGGAGGTCTGGGTCACCTCAGCACCCTACGACCTCAGGTGCGGCGGCCCGACGGCCGATGGAACCGGGGACGGCGGACGCGCGTCGGTCGTGCAGGAGGGTGATCACCGGGCTCCGGTGACCCGTCCGGCGCAATCCGGCCCCGCGCGACGCCCGGCGGACGCACGATGGACGCGGACGTCACCAGGACGAGACAGATGCACGACGACGCGTGCGCACCGAGACGACGAAGGCCAGGACGTGACCCACCCGAGCACCGGACGCAGCACCCGCTGGCGTCGGACCCTCACCGCCGCGGCGGCTGCCACCTTCGTGGCGGCCACCCTGCTGCTGGCGAGCCCCGCGATGGCGGCGCCCGACGGCGGCGAGAACGTACCCGTCGACCCCACCGGTGTGGTCGTCCCCACCGCCGAGGAGCTCGCCGCGCAGCAGGCGGAGGCCGAGCGTCTCGCCGGCGAGGTGGACAACACCGAGGAGGCGCTGGCGACCGCCAGGAAGACCGTCGACGACCTCACCGCGAAGGCCGAGGCGGCGCTGGAGTCCGAGCGGGTCGCGCAGCGCGCGCAGGCCGCCGCCGAGAGCGAGCGGGCGGCGCAGGAGCTGCGCCTGCAGGCTGCCACGGCGCTGGTCGAGTCGCGCAAGGGCGAGCTCGGACGCTGGGCGTCGCAGACCTACCGGCACGGCGGCTCGCTGGGCGACATCGAGGGCTTCATGACCCTGGTGCAGTCCGAGAGCACCGACGACCTCGGCCAGCGGGTGCAGATGCTCGACCTGGTCGGGCGCTGGCGCGGCTCGGTGGTCGACACCGTCGAGGAGGCCGAGGCCGTCCAGGAGGACGCCACGAAGAAGTCCGCGGCCGCCGCCGAGGCCGCCGAGGTCGCCGCCGCGCAGGCCGTCCAGGCCCGCAGCGAGGCCGACGCCGCGCTGCAGGCGCAGCAGGCCCAGGTCGCCGTCTTCGGTGCGCTGCTGCGCAAGGTGAGCACCGAGGCCGAGGCGGCCGACGCGAAGACCGAGGAGATGGCCCGCGTCCGGGCCGAGGCCGAGCAGCTGCGGCTCGCCGCGCTGGCCGGCGCGTGGAAGGACAACCGGGTCACCGGCGCGGTCGGTGACTGCGAGGGCCTGCCCACCGAGTCCTACAGCAACGGCCTCATCCCCGCCGAGGCCCTGTGCCCGGTCTGGGCCTCCCCCGGCCACCGGCTGCGCGCCGACGCCGCGTTCTCGTTCAGCACGCTGAGCCAGGCCTACGCCGCGGAGTTCGGCAGCCCGATCTGCATCACCGACTCCTACCGGACGCTGCAGGAGCAGATCGCGGTGCGCGCGGCCAAGCCGACGCTGGCCGCCGTGCCCGGCACGAGCAACCACGGCTGGGGCACCGCCGTCGACCTGTGCGGCGGGATCCAGACCTTCGGCTCCGCCCAGCACGTGTGGATGCGTCAGAACGCCCCCCTGTACGGCTGGTACCTCCCGTCGTGGGCGCAGCAGACCGGCAGCAAGCCGGAGCCGTGGCACTGGGAGTACGGCGGCTGATCCCGCGAGGGACATACTGGGCGCGGTGACCGTCCCCCGCCCGGAGCCGCCGTTCCGGCTGCGATCGGTGGCGCTCACCGCCTTCGGACCCACCGTCGTCAACGCGCTCGGGCACGGCGCGGTCATGCCCGTGCTGGCACTGCGCGCCCGTGAGCTGGGTGCCGACGTCGGCACCGCCGCCCTGGTCGTGGCCCTGCTCGGCATCGGCCAGGTGCTCACCTCGCTGCCGGCCGGCGCCCTGGTGGCCAGGGTCGGTGAACGCAGGGCGCTGTTCCTGGCCGGGGCCGTCGACACCGTCGCGATGGTCTGCGCCTCGCTCGCCGGTTCGGTGATCGCGCTCGGCGCGGCGGTGGTCGTCAGCGGCGCCACCTGGACGGTGTTCCTCATCGCCCGGCAGGGCTACATGATCGACGTCGTCCCCGGCGGCGAACGGGCCCGGGCGATGTCGACCCTCGGCGGCAGCCACCGGATCGGGCTGTTCGTCGGCCCGTTCGTCGGGTCCGGGCTGATCGCGCTGTCCGGGCTGCCGGCGGTCTTCCTGCTGGCCGCGGCGATGTCGGCGGCGGCGGGCCTGCTCGCGCTGCTGCTGCCCGACACCCCGCACCGGCCCACGGCCGAGGCCGCCCGCCCGCTCCGCGTCGTCGACGTCCTGCGCCGCCACCGGCACGTGCTCGCCACCCTGGGCAGCGCGGTGGTGGTCATCGGCGTCACCCGCTCGCTGCGCACCAGCCTGCTGCCGCTGTGGGCCGAGTCCGTCGGCCTCGACCCGGCGCAGACCTCGCTGGTGTTCGGCGCCGCCAACCTCGTCGACGTCCTGCTGTTCTACCCGGCCGGCGTGGTGATGGACCGGTACGGCCGCACCTGGGTGGCGGTGCCCGTGGTCGGCCTGATCTCGGCCGGCGTGCTGCTGCTGCCGCTGGCCACCACCTTCGTCACCGTGCTCGGCGCCGCCGTCGTCATGGCCGTCGGCAACGGTCTAGGTTCGGGCATCGTGATGACCCTGGGTGCCGACGCCGCGCCGGTCGAGGGGCGATCGCAGTTCCTGGGCGGGTGGCGGCTGAACGGCGACCTCGGCGCCACCGCCGGCCCGCTGCTGGTCTCCGGTCTCGTGGCGCTGGCCCCGCTCGCGGTGGCGTGCCTGGTCACCGGAGGGCTGGGCCTGGCGAGCACGGCGTGGGTCGGCCACCAGGTGCGCCGCGTCGACCGCGCCCTGCGGGGCGGCGGGACGGTGGCGCCGTGACCGCACCGGGTGGCTACCTCGACGTCCCGACCCCGCTGGTGATGGCGCACCGCGGGTTCAGCCGCGACGGCCTGGAGAACTCGATGGCGGCCTTCGCGGCGGCCGTCGAGCTGGGCGTCACCCACCTCGAGACCGACGTGCACGCCACCGCCGACGCGCGGCTGGTGGCCTTCCACGACGACGTCCTCGACCGGGTCACCGACGGGCGCGGCTCGCTCGCGACGCTGCCGTGGGACCAGGTCCGGCGGGCGCGGATCGGCGGCACCGAGCCCGTGCCCCTGCTCGAGGACGTCCTCGGCACCTGGCCCGACGTCCGGCTCAACATCGACGTCAAGGCACCCGCCGCCGTCGGCCCGCTCGTCGACGCCGTCCACCGCACCCGCTCCTGGGACCGGGTCTGCATCGCCTCGTTCTCCGACGCCCGGCGCCGGGCGGTGCTGCGCCGCCTGCCCGCCGGGGTGGCGTCCTCCCCCGGCCAGAGCACCGTCGCCGTGTTCTGGGTCGCCACGCGGGGGCCGTACGCCGTCTCCGCCCTGCGCCGGCTCACGGCCGACGTCGTCTGCCTCCAGGTGCCCGAGCGGCACGGGCGGGTGCGGGTGGTCGACCGCCGGTTCGTCCGCGCCGCGCACGCCGCCGGGCTGCAGGTGCACGTGTGGACGGTGGACGAACCGGACGACATGCACCGCCTGCTCGACCTCGGCGTCGACGGGCTGATCTCCGACCGCGCCGACACCGCCCTGGATGTCGTCCGCGAGCGGGGTCGAGGGTCCACACTCGGCGCATGA
Source organism: uncultured Actinomycetota bacterium (assembly GCA_963825505.1). GTDB lineage: Bacteria > Actinomycetota > Actinomycetes > Actinomycetales > CAWJMD01 > JBBQSN01. Next base: position 202,480 of record CAWGTL010000018.1, read on the forward strand.
CGTCTGAGCAGGGCACCCGCGCCGCTCCCGTGCCCGAGGGCGTCGAGCCCGATCCCGCGTCCCGACGCCGGCAGCGGCGGGCCTGGTACTTCTACGACTGGGCCAACTCCGCGTACGTCACCACCACCAGCACGGTGCTCATCGGGCCGTACCTCACCGCCGTCGCGCGGGCCGACGCCTGCCCGGACCTGGTCGCCGGCGAGGTCTGCCGCGCCGACCTGTCGGTCCTGGGCATCCCGGTGGCCCCGGGCTCCCTCGTGGCCTACACGGTGGCGTTCTCGACGATCCTCGCCGCCCTGATGCTGCCGGTGGTGGGAGCGATCGCCGACCGGTCCTCGCACCAGAAGCAGATGCTGGCCGGCTTCGCCTGGGTGGGTGCCGCGGCGGCCGCGTGCCTGGGCCTGGTGGCCGGCGGCAACTGGCAGCTCGGCGTCCTGCTGCTGGTGGTCGCCAACATCAACCTGGTGTGCTCGCTGGTGGTCTACGACGCGTTGCTCTGCCAGGTGGCCACGCCCGACGAGCGCGACCGTGCGTCCAGCCGCGGGTGGGCCCTGGGCTACCTCGGCGGCTTCCTGCTGCTGGCCGTGAACCTGGCCGTCGTGCAGGGCCACGACGCCCTCGGGCTCACCGAGGGCGAGGCGGTGCGGCTGAGCCTGGCCACCGCCGGGCTGTGGTGGGGGCTGTTCACCGTGATCCCGGTGATCGGGTTGCGCAACCGCGAGCCGATCCACCTCGTCGAGGTCGAAGGGGTCGACGTCCGGGACGAGACGGCGCTGGAGGCGGTGAAGGGTTCGTTCGTGCAGCTCGCGGTGACCCTGCGCGACCTGCGGGGCTACCGCCACACCTGGATGTTCCTGCTGGCCTACCTGTTCTTCAACGACGGCATCCAGACCGTGATCAGCAGCTCGAGCCTCTACGGGTCGGAGGAGCTCGGCTTCGACCAGGCCCAGCTGATCCAGACCATCCTGCTGGTGCAGCTGGTGGCCGTCTTCGGGGCGCTGCTGTTCGGTCGTGCGGCCGTCCGGTACGGCGCCAAGCGGTGCGTGCTCGTCGGCATCTCGCTGTGGCTGCTCGTGGTCGTCGTCGGGTTCGTCATGCCCGCCGGTCAGTTCATGCTCTTCCTCGGCCTCGCCGTCCTGATCGGCGTGGTGATGGGCGGCACGCAGGCGCTGTCGCGCTCGCTCTACAGCCAGCTGGTCCCGGTGGGACGCGAGGCGGAGTACTTCAGCCTCTACCAGGCGGCCGAGCGCGGGACGAGCTGGTTCGGCGCCGTGCTGTTCGGCGTGGTCTACCAGGTCACCGACTCCTACCGGCCCGCGATCATCTCGCTGATGGTGTTCTTCGTGGTCGGCGGTGCGCTGCTGAGCCGGGTCGACGTGCGCAAGGGCATCGAGGAGGCAGGGAACATTCCGCCGAAGGTGGTCTGACGGACGCACCGCACGCGTGTGCTCTTCGCCACCACCTTTCACACGACCTTCACGCGGGAGGACGGAACAGCACCCCCCGGCCGGGCGTTCTCCAAGGTGCGGGCATCTCGCCCGGGGTGGACCATCACGGGGAGCCAGGGAGGTCGTGCGATGGCTGAGCGGAGCTTGAGAGGGAGCGGACTGGGGTCGTCGAGCCTGGAGTCCGAGGCCGGGGTCGCCGCGGCGCCGCGACAGGTCGCCGAGTACGTGTGCCCGTCCGGCCACGTGACCACGCTGCCGTTCTCCGCCGAGGCGGACGTCCCCGCGCTGTGGGAGTGCCGCTGCGGCCTGGAGGCGCTGCTGCGCGACGCGGACCGTCCCGAGGTCGGTCCGGTCAAGCCGGTCCGCACCCACTGGGACATGCTGATGGAGCGCCGCACCGAGGCCGAGCTCGAGGAGCTGCTGGCCGAGCGGCTGGCCCTCCTGCGCAGCGGCCGGCGCCACAAGCGCAGTGCCTGACCCTCTCCACCTGACCGTCGCCGCCGGCTGAGGCCGGCGCGACCCTCGACCGGATGCGCCGCGCGCGCGTCCACCCAGACCCTCGGGCGGGATCCCCCCTGTTCCCCGCCCGGGGGTCTGTCGCGTCCGGTCAGTCCTTGCGCAGGCGGTCGGCCGGCGGGGGGTCGACCACCTCGCCCCGCAGCACCTCGCGCGGGCCCGGGGTGGGCGGGCCGGACGAGCCGGGCGGACGGACTGCTCCGACGAACCGGGCGGTGCGGCGCTCGATCAGGGCGCCGAGCAGCCGCCGCGGCACGGCCCGGGTGACCGGCAGCAGGCACAGGATGCCCGCGACGTCGGTGAGCAGCCCGGGCACCAGGATGAGCAGGGCACCGACCAGCACCAGGCCGCCGTCGACGATCTGGCGGCTGACGGCGGGGACGCCGGCGGGACGGCCCCGGGCGCTGGTGACGCGGGTGCCGTCGACGACCACGGCCGGACCCATCCCCAGCGCCTCGCGCAGCCCGCGCCAGCTGCGCGGCACCTCGCGGACCAGGAGCACGACGCCGACGACGGTGCTGACGAGCAGGAGCAGCACGGTCCAGAGCACGCCGATCTCGCGGCCGACGAGCACCAGCAGCACGATCTCGACGACGGGCAGCACCAGCAGGCCGGCGAGCAGCCAGCGAGGCCAGCGCCGCCGCGGTCGGGCGGGCGGGGCGCCGCTCACCGGTGCCACCTGCCCTCGCGCCGCCGGGCGACCTCCTGGCGAGCCTGGTCGGTGCGGCGACGTGCACCCCACACGACGATCTGCACCAACGCCTCGCGGACGATCTCGCCGCTCATCTTGCTGACGCCCTGCTCGCGCTCGACGAACTCGATCGGCACCTCGGCCACGGTGAAGCCGGTGGTGACGGCGCGCAGCGTCAGGTCGACCTGGAAGCAGTAGCCCTGCGAGGTCACCTCGTCCAGACCGATCTTCTCCAGCACCTCGCGCCGGTAGGCGCGGAAGCCGGCGGTGGCGTCGTGCACGCCGAGGCCGAGGGCGGCGCGGGTGTAGACGTTCGCGCCGCGGCTGAGCGCCTGGCGCCGCAGCGGCCAGTTCCGCACCGACCCGCCGCGCACCCAGCGCGACCCGATCACCAGGTCGGGTGCGTCGGGCGCCCGCAGCCGGTCGAGGAGCAGCGGGAGCTGCTCCGGCTGGTGCGACCCGTCGGCGTCCATCTCGACCAGCACGTCGTAGCCCTGGGCGAGCCCCCACGCGAAGCCGGCACGGTAGGCGGTGCCGAGGCCGCCCTTGCCGGGACGGTGCAGCACGTGCACGGCGGGGTCCTGCGCCGCGGCCGCGTCGGCGAGGTCGCCGGTGCCGTCCGGGCTGTTGTCGTCGACCACCAGGACGTCGGCGTCCGGCACGGCGGCGCGCAGGCGTGCGAGGGTGCCCGGGAGCGAGTCGCGCTCCTGGTAGGTCGGCGTGATGACCAGGACCCTCACGGTGCCTCCCCGTTCCCCTCGGACGTGCCACTCGTCGTGACGCGGCGACGACGGCGCACCCGCGCGCCGACGAGGCACCCCAGGATGCCACCTGCCACCAGCACCCACTCCGGGCCCGTGCCCAACCGGGTCGCCAGGGTCGGCGACGACCGGAGGGGCAGGCGCGCCTCGAGCACCGCTGCGCTGGACAACGACGACCGCTCGAGCAGGGTTCCGTCGGGCGCGATCATCGCGCTCACCCCGACGGTCGAGACGTGGACGACGGCGCGGCCGGTCTGCACGGCCCGCAGCCTCGACATCGCCAGCTGCTGGACGCTCTCGTCCGACAGCCCGAAGGTCGCGTTGTTGGTCTGCACGACGACCAGCTGCGCTCCCCCGGCCACGACGTCCTCGACCAGGTCGTCGTCGACGACCTCGAAGCAGATCAGGTCGCCGACCCGCACGTCGTCGCGCCCGGCGACCGGGACGTCGAGCAGACCCGGCTCGGACCCCGCCGCGAAGTCGCCGGCCTGGTCGATCAACGGGGTGATCCGGCGGAACAGGTCGCGGTACGGCACGTACTCGGCGAACGGCACCGGCTGGCGCTTGACGTACTCGCCGACCGGCCCCTCGCCCGGCAGCCACAGCAGGGTGGTGTTGCGGGTGCGGTCGTCGTCTCCGCGCACCAGCGTCCCCACCATCGTCGGCGCACCGACCTCGCCGACGGCACCGTCGATCACGCGCGCCGCGTCGGCGTTGCGGAACGGGTCGATGTCGCTGGCGTTCTCGGGCCACACCACCAGGTCCGGCTGCACCGACAGGCCGGCCGCGACGTCGTCGGCGAGCGTGCGGGTGCCGCGCGCGTGGTTGTCGAGCACGGCGCGACGCTCGGCGTTGAAGTCCATCCCGAGCCGCGGGACGTCGCCCTGGACCCCCGCCACCTGCAGCTCGCCGTCCTCGCCGGTGGTCGGGGTGGGCACGGCCAGGCCGACCAGCAGGGCCGCGGCGGCGGCTGCGCCGGCCAGCACCGCGGGGACGGCGCGACGGTCTCGGACCAGGACGACGACCTCCACCAGCGCGAGCCCCACCACGGCGACCGCGAACGAGACCAGGGGCGCGCCGCCGACGGCCGCCAGCCCGAGCGTCGGGGCGTCCGACTGGGTGAACGCCAGCCGGCTCCAGCCGAAGCCACCGAACGGCTGCCGTGCCTGCAGCGCCTCCACCGCGACGAGGGTCGCGGCGCCGAGGAGCACACGCCCCGCTGCCCGCGGCAGGCACGAGGTGAGGGCGAGCCCGACGCCGAGCAGCGCGAGGAACAGCGACTCCATCCCGGCCAGGACCAGCCACGGGAGGGCGCCCACCTGCATCCCGGTCCAGCTCAGCAGCGGCACCAGCAGGGCGAGCCCGAACAGCAGCCCGGTACCGGCGGCGGCGACGGGCCGCGCACCGCGGACGGCGGCGGCGAGCAGCGCGACGGCGAGCGGGGCCGCCCACCACCAGGAGCGCCCGGGGAAGGCGGTGAGAGCGAGGACGCCGCCCACGGCGGCCGCGGGCACGACGAGCGCGCTGCGCGGGGGCAGGGACGGCACCGCACGACAGTATCCGCAGCGACGGGCGCGGTCGGACGGCGACCCGGCGGCGGGCGAGGTGTCCAGCGGGGTGACCGGCGGGGTGCCCGGCGGGGTGTCCGGAGGGTGGCGCGGCGGCCAGGGGGACCGGTCGGCCCGCGCGCCCTTCGGGCCGAACCGCGCCGCGGTGGATCCGCGGCGGCGGCACGTTGTCTATAGAGCGCGCGGGCCCGACCGTGGCTCCCCCGGCGCCTCGCCGGCGGCCGCTGCCTCGTCCCTCGAACCCGTCAACACCACCCTCGGCGTGGTCGTTGCCGGAGGGGCGTGCAGAGCGCTCGGGACCCGTTGGTCGGACGTCGCGTCATGACGACCGGGTGCCGAACCTACCGGCCGGTCGACCCCGGGTGTCAACCCTGGTCTGACCTGCGGCTTCGGGGTGAACCCGCAGGTCAGCGACACGTGCCGTTCACCGAGAATTCGCCTGGGTGGACGAGCGTGCGGCGTGTCGGTCCGGCGTGTCGGATTCGTTGTCCCGCAAGGGCTCTGGCGAGGGTGTCCGAGACGTGCCGACTCAGCCCAGGACGTCCGTCACGGCGTCGGCCACACCGGCCGCGAGCTCGTCGACCTGGTCGGGTGTGATCACCAGCGGCGGGCCCAGCAGGAGCAGGTCGCCGTCGGTGCCGTCGGCCCCGCCGGACGAGGAGTAGAGCAGGACGCCACGCCCCCGGGCGGCGTCGACGACCTGCTCCACGACCCGCTCGGAGCGGGCGGACGGAGCGCGCGTGCCGCGGTCGGCGACGAGCTCGACGCCCCTCAGCAGACCGAGCCCGCGGACGTCGCCCACGCGAGGGTGCTCCCCCAGCCGGGCGGCCAGCGCCGCGCCGAGCTGGTCACCGCGCGCCTGCGCGGCCTCGACCAGCGCGTGGTCCTGCAGGTAGCGCAGCACGGTGCGCCCGGCGGCGGCGCCGACCACGTGGTGGGAGTAGGTGAAGCCGTGGGTGAAGCCGCCGGCTGCGATCGTCGAGGCGACCTCGCCGGACGCGACGGCCAGTCCGAGCGGCCAGTAGCCGGAGGCCGCGCCCTTCGCCAGGGTCATCACGTCGGGACGCAGCCCGAACCACTCGGACGCGAACCAGCGCCCGGTGCGGCCGAACCCGGTCATCACCTCGTCGGCGACGACCAGGACACCGTGCCGACGGCACACCTCCGCCACGGCCGGCCAGTAGTCGTCCGGGGGCACGCAGGCGCCGAGGGCCGCGCCGGCCACCGGCTCGGCGACGAACGCCGCCACCTGCTGCGGACCGATCTGCTCGAGCAGCGCCTCGAGCTCGGCGGCGTGCCGCCGTCCGCAGCCGTCGGGGTGGGTGTCGGGGAACGGGCAGCGGTACTCGTACGGCGTGGTGGTGTGCCGGGCGTGGCCGAGCCACGGCAGGTACGGACGACGCAGCCCCTCGCGGCCCGAGACGTCGAGCGCGCCGCGGCTGTTGCCGTGGTAGGACCCCTGCCGCCCGATCACCACGTGCCGGTCCTCGCCCCGGGCCGCGTGGTACGCCCGCGCCATCTTCAGCGCGGTCTCCACCGCCTCGCTGCCGCCGGAGACCGGGTAGACCCGCGCGTCGTCGACCGGGAGCAGCGGAGCCAGCTCGTCGGCGTACGCCTCGAGCACCTCCGAGCGGAACGCCGTGCCGTGGGCGTAGGCGACCTGCGCCGACTGCGCGGCGATCGCCTCGCCCACCTCCGCGACTCCGTGGCCGATGCCGACGACGACGGCGCCGCCCGCGCCGTCGAGGTAGCGCCGCCCGTCGGTGTCGAACAGCTCGGCGCCGCGGCCGTGCGAGACGTAGGGGCGGTCGCCGGCGGCCCGGCTGAAGACGTGACCGGTCACCGGCGTCAGCCGGCGACCGCGGCCATCGCCTCGCCGAGGACGCGCAGGCCGGTGCGGGCCTGCTCCTCGGTGATGACCAGCGGCGGTGACATCCGGATCGTCCGTTCGCCGCACTCGAGCACCAGCAGGCCGCGCTCGAACGCCGCCTGCTGCACCGACTCGGCCTGGTCGGGACGGACGAACTCGACGCCGATCATCAGCCCGGTGCCGCGCACGTCGCTGATCAGGCCGGGGTGGCGCTCCTGCAGCTCGCGCAGGCCGGCGAGCATCACCTCGCCGACGCGCACCGCGTTGTCGACCAGGCCCTCCTCCTGGATCACCTGGAGCGTGGCCAGGCCGGCCGCGCAGGCCACCGGGCTTCCGCCGTAGGTGGAGCCGTGGGCACCTGCGCCCCACTTCTCCATCAGCTCCGCCTTGGCCGCGAACGCGCCCAGCGGCAGGCCGGAGGCGATGCCCTTGGCGCTGATCAGGATGTCGGGCTCGACGCCCGCGAGCTCGATCGCCCACATCTTCCCGGTGCGACCCATGCCGGACTGCACCTCGTCGGCCACCAGCAGGATGCCGTGCTCGTCGCACAGCGCACGCAGCCGCTGCACCCACTCGGCCGGCGGCACGATGTAGCCGCCCTCGCCCTGCACCGGCTCGAGGAAGATCGCCGCCACCTCGGTGGCCGGGACCTCGTACCGGAACAGCTTCTCCAGGGCGTCGAAGGTCGACTCCGGGTCGTGGCTGCGGGCGCCGGTCTCGGGGTCGACGACGTCGTACGCGTAGGGCACGTGGTGCACGCCGGGCAGCAGCGGGCCGAAGCCCGCGTGGTACTTCGACTTGGAGGCGGTCAGGCTCACCGCGCCGTAGGTGCGGCCGTGGAAGGCGCCGTAGAAGCTGATGACGTACGGGCGCTTGGTGGCGTAGCGGGCGAGCTTGATCGCGCCCTCCACCGCCTCGGCGCCGGAGTTGGTGAGGAAGACCCGCTTGTCGCCCGAGATCGGCAGCGTGGCCGCCAGGGCCTCGCACATCTGGGAGTAGATCGGCAGGTAGAAGTCGCTCGCCGAGTAGTGGAGCAGCGTGTCGGCCTGCGCCTTCACCGCGGCCACGACGGTCGGGTGGCAGTGACCGGTGGAGTTCACCGCGATGCCGGCGTTGAGGTCGAGGAACAGGTTGCCGTCGACGTCCTCGACCACGGCGCCGAGGGCGCGCCCGGGGGCGAGCGGGTACGCGCGCGGCAGCGACGGGCTGGTGATCGCGCCGTCGCGGGCGAGGATCTCGCGCGCCGCCGGTCCGGGCAGCTCGGTGCGGATGCTCGGCACCTGGCTCGCGGAGATCGTCTCCGCCAGCGACGCGGTCTGGGTCTGGTCGGTCAGGGTCGTCATGGGGTCACCACCGTCTGGGACTGCTCGCGAAGGAACTGCTGGACGTAGTACAGGCCGCCACCGGCCTTGCCGGAGGTGCCGGAGCCCTTCCAGCCCCCGAAGGGCTGGACGCCGGGCCAGGCGCCCGTGGTGGCGCCGGCGGCGCGGTTGACGTACACCACGCCTGCCTCGATCCGGTCGAGGAAGGTCTGCACCTCGGCGTCGTCGGCGGAGAAGAAGCCCGCCGTCAGGCCGAGGTCGGTGTCGTTGGCCAGGGTGAGCGCCTCGTCGAGGGAGTCGACGGGCACCACGGCCACGAACGGGACGAAGAGCTCGTCCTCGAGCAGGCGGTCGCCCGCCGGCAGGTCGGTGACCACGGTCGGGGTCACGTAGTGGCCGGACGCGCCACCCCGCGAGGTGCCGACGACCTCCCCGCCCGCGACCACGCGCCCGACCTCGCGGGCGTGCGCCACGGCGTCCTCGAACCGGCGGACGGCGGCGGCGTCGATGACCGGGCCGACGAAGGTGTCGCGCGCGGTGGCGTCGTCGACGACGAGCTCGCCGGCACGCTGGGCGAGACCGGACAGGAACTCGTCGTAGACCTCGCGCTGGACGTAGACGCGCGAGCAGGCCGAGCACTTCTGGCCGGAGAAGCCGAAGGCGGAGCGGGCGACGCCCGCGACGGCGGTGGCGAGGTCGGCCCTGGCCGAGACGACAGCGGGGTTCTTGCCCCCCATCTCGCACACGACCGGCTTCGGGTAGGACGTGGCGAAGCCCCGGTAGACCTGCATGCCGACGTCGTACGACCCGGTGAAGGTCAGGCCGTCGACGCCCGGGTGCGCCACCAGCGCGCGGCCCGGCTCGTCACCGCCCTGGATCACGTGGAAGGCGTTCGCCGGCAGGCCCGCGTCGGCCAGGCACTCGGCCAGCTTGTGCGCCGAGAAGGCGCCCTGCGGGCTCGGCTTGAGCACGACGGTGTTGCCCGCGACGAGCGCGCCACCGGCCGGGCCGGCGGCCAGCGCCATCGGGAAGTTGAACGGGCTGATGACGCCCCACACCCCGAACGGGCGCAGCACGCTGCGGGTCCGCTCGCTGTCGGACAGCTGGTCCATGTCCACGGCGAAGCCGTCGTTGCGCTCCATCTGGGTGCAGTAGTAGCGGATCAGGTCCGCCGACTCCTCCACGTCACCGAGGGCCTCGAGCCGGTTCTTCCCGACCTCGGAGCTCATCAGCCCGGCGAGCTCGTTCGACCGCTCGCTGATGAGGTCGGCCGCGCGCCGCAGCACCGCGACCCGCTCCTGCCAGGGCACGTTGCGCCACGAGCGGGCTTCCTCGGCGGCCGCCCGCACGGCGTCGTCGACGTCCTGCGCCGAGGCCTCGTGCACGCGGCAGAGCAGGACGGAGGTGTCGTTCGGGCTGTGCACCTCGATCGTCGGGCCGTCGGTGCGGGGCTGACCGCCCACGAGCACCGGGAGGGAGGCGCCGAACCAGGACCTGGCGGTGGTCAGCCCCTCCTCGTACGCGGCCTGCAGCTCCTCGTTGTCGGCGGACAACGTGGCGTAGGTGACGCGGAACCGTTCGGCCACAGGTGCCTCCTTCGTCGCGGGGACCGTCCTGCCGGTGCGGGCGCGGGCGTGGCGGAACCCGGTGCGTGCGGAGGACGTGCGGCTCAAGGTAGCAGGAGGCGCAGGATGTCCGGTGGACCTTCGTCCGCACGGGAAGACGTCCTGACCTCGCGACCGCCGCTCCTGCCGCCCGCGGGGTCGTCGTCCCGCCGGGTAGCGTTCGGTCGTGACCTACACGGCCCTGCGGCTGCTCACCCTGGCGGCGCTGAAGCTGTGGTGCCGGATGTCGATCCGCGGGGTCGAGCACGTCCCGACCCGGGGCCCGGTCCTGGTCGCGAGCAACCACCTGTCCTTCCTCGACAGCATCGTCATCCCGGTGGCCGTGTCGCGGCGCGTGCGGTTCCTCGCCAAGAGCGACTACTTCACCGGACGCGGGCTCGGCGGCGCCTGGAACCGCTTCTTCTTCAGCGGTGTCGGCGCGGTGCCGGTGCCTCGCGGGTCGCACGCCGACGCCCAGGCGGCGCTCAACCTGGCCAAGGAGGTGCTCGACCGCGGCGAGGCCTTCGGCATCTACCCCGAGGGCACCCGCTCGCGCGACGGCCGGCTGTACCGCGGTCGCACCGGCGTGGCCTGGCTGGCGCTGCAGACCGGCGCCCCGATCGTGCCCGTCGCCGTCCACGGCACCGACCGGGTGCAACCGGTCGACTCCAAGCTGGTCCACCCGCACAAGATCGTGGTCGAGTTCGGCGAGCCGGTCCCCGTCGACGCCGTCGCGCACCTGGCCAGCGCCGGCCAGAAACGCCGCGCCCTCACCGACCTGGTGATGGAGCGGGTCGCCGCGATGAGCGGCCAGGAGCCGGCCGGCCGCTACAACGACCACCAGTCCCCCACCGAGTGAGCTGTCACCACCACACCGACCCCCAGGTCGCTGTGGTGGTGACAACTCGCCTCAGCTCTGGTGCACCACGTGGCCGCGCAGGACGGCGGTGCGGCAGGTGGGCAGCGGGACGCCGGGGGTGAGGTCGGGCAGGCCGGGGGTGCCGGAGCGCTCGTCGGTGCTCCACGCCGAGATCCGGGCGTCGGCGGCCTGCACCACGAGCTCGGTCGGCTCCCAGACCGCGAACGTCGCCTCGGCGCCGGGGACGAGCACGCCGGCCTCGTCGCGCAGGGCGGCGCGGTGCGCGCCGCGGGTGTGGGCGGCGAACGCGGCCCGGGCGCTGATCCGCTGCTCGGGGACCTGGTGGAACACCGCGGCGCGCACCCCGCCCCACGGGTCGATCTCGGTGACCGGGCTGTCCGAGCCGAACGCCAGCACCACCCCGGCGGCCGCCATCGAGCCCACCGGGTTCAGGGTCGGCCCGCGCTCGGGGCCGAGCCGCTGGGCGTACAGGGACGACCCGCCGCCCCAGAGCGCGTCGAAGGCGGGCTGCATGCTGGCCGACACCGCGAGGCCGGCCAGCACCGCAGCCGACTCCCCGTCCGCGCCCTCGACGTGCTCCAGCCGGTGCCGCGCCCGGCGGAAGGCGTCGACGCCCACCCGGGCCGCGGCCAGCCGCAGGCCCTCGCACGCCGCCGCGACGCCCGCGTCGCCGATGACGTGGAAGCCACCCTGCACCCCGGCGAGGGTGCACGCGACCAGGTGGTCGGCCACCTGCTCGGGCTCGAGGAACAGGTACCCGCAGTAGTCGTGCCCGGTGCCGGCGGTCGTCGGCGAGCCGTCCGCGTACGGTTCGCGGAACGCGGCGGTGCGCGAGCCGATCGAGCCGTCGACGTTGAGGTCCCCGCCCAGGCCACGCACCTCGATGCCGAGCGCGGCCAGCTCGGCCACGAGCCGGGACGCCTCGTCCGCGTCGTGCGCCCGCTCGCCGCGGTAGGGCACCACGTCGGGCAGGTCCGGACGCGTGGCGAGCCGGACCAGCCCGGCGAGGTCGTCGCGCGGCGCGATGTGGGGGGCGCTCATCTCGTGCACCGTCAGCACCCCGGAGGCGGCGAACCGGCGCAGCGCCGCCTCCTGGTAGCCGTCGCGGACGGCGGGGTCGAGCTCGTTGCGGGTCGCGTCGCGCACCAGGGCGTGGGCCTCGCGCTCGACCCGGCCGGTGTCGTCCCAGCCGTCGTGGTCGGCCAGGCGCAGCGAGGACGCCAGCGCGCTCGACACCACCGCGGAGTGGACGTCGACCCGGGACAGGTAGACGACGCCACCGTGCGAGGCGCGGTCGAGCTCGGCGCGGGTGGGCGGCCGGCCCTCGGGCCAGGCGGTCTCGTCCCAGCCGTGGCCGAGGACGGGCCGGCCCCGCGACGCGCGGCTCGCCGCCTCCACCAGGGCCAGCGCCTCACCGAGGCTGCGCGCGCCGGCGAGCTTCACGCCGGTGAGGGCGATGCCGGTGTCGGTGGCGTGCGCGTGCGCGTCGACGAAGGCCGGTGTCACCAGGGCGCCCTCGAGGTCGACGACCTCGTCCACCCCGGCGATCTGCGCGTCAGCGGCCTCCTCGGAGCCCAGCCACCCGACCGTCGCGCCGTCGACGACCATCGCCGTCGCGAACGGGTCGGCGGCCGAGTAGATGCTGCCGCCGCGGTACAGGACGGTGCGGTCGCTGCTCACGCGGACAGTCTGCCGGGCGCGTCGTCGCCCGTTCGGGCAGGGCGCGGCCGGAGGTCTCCCCCTCCCGTATCGGTGACGGTCATGCGGCGCTCAGCACCGGACCAGCACACCGACCGGAGCGGAGCACCGACATGGGCGACGACGACAGCTTCTTCGACAACCTGTGGAACGCGACCGAGAACCTGCACGACGCCGCCGTCGACGTCACCGAGGGTCTCGGTCACGTCGCCGAGGGGTACTACCACTCGGGCGCCGCCGTCGTGAACGCCGCGTTCGGGTACGACGCGGAGGACCGTCAGGACATGGTCGAGCACTACGACGCCGCGGGGAACGAAGCGGCCGCGGCCACGGAGTCGTTCGGCGACGCGTGGGACGAGATCTTCTGATCGTCCGGTCTCCTGGGCCGACCTCGGGGGCGGCTCAGGGTGCGGGTGGGGATCTCACCGATCCCCACCCGCGTCCGCGCGGGCCACGCTCGGTCACGTGATCGACACGACCCCGCCGAAGCCGCTCGTCCCCGTCCCCCACGTGCTGCCGCGGCAGCCCCCGTCCGAGGTGGTCGCGCCGGGCGCCGGGCGTCCGGCCCTGCGGCGCCTCGGCTGGGGCACGCTCGCCGTCCTGTCCTGGCTGGTGGGCGCCTACGCCGTGTACCTGGTCTCGACCGGGTTCGCGGCGATCCCCGACGGCCCGGCCGACAACGGCGTCCCGCTCGCGCTGCGCGTCCACGTCGCGACCGCTGCCGTGCCGCTCCTGCTGTGGCCGCTGCAGACGGTCCGGGCCCTGCGCCGTCGCGCTCCGGCGCTGCACCGCTGGGTCGGACGGGTGTACGTCGTCGGGGTGCTGGCCGCGGGCGTGAGCGGTGCCGTGGCAGCGATCGGGACGACCGCCGGCCCGGTGGCCGGAGCGGGGTTCCTGCTGCTCGGCCTGATGTGGATCGGCACCACGCTCGAGGCGCTGCTGCGGGTCCGCGGCGGCGACGTGGAGGGCCACCGCCGGTGGATGGTGCGGTCGGTGGCGCTGACCCTGTCGGCGGTCACGCTGCGGCTCTACCTGGGCGGCGCCACGGCGCTCGGCGCGGACTTCGACGCCGTCTACCCCGCGATCGCCTGGCTCTGCTGGGTGCCGAACCTGGTGCTGGCGCAGTGGTGGCTCGCACGCCACCCGCGGGTGGCGTGAGGCTCAGCCCTCTCGCCGCAGGTCGATGAGGCGGCCGCTGATCCTGGTGCGGCTCAGCGCCTTCCACGTCTCCTTCGACAGCTCCACCGGCAGCTCGACCAGCGTGTGGTCCGGCCGCACCTGGATCTTGCCGAAGTCGGAACGACGCAGGCCGCCCTCGTTGGCCAGCGCGCCCACCACCTGGCGCGGCTCCACCTTGTGCCGCTTGCCGACCGAGATCCGGTACGTCGCCAGTGGCGGGGTGTCGCCCCGTGGCGCCCGGCGCCCACCCCCCGGCGGGTTGTCCCGGCCGACCCTGCCGCCCGAGCGCCCGGGCGGGGCGGCCGGCGGCGGAGCGACGACCTCGTTCGGGTCGAGCAGCAGGGTGGTGTCGCCCTGCAGCGCCACGGCCAGCGCGGCAGCGACGTCGAGCTCCGGCACGTCGTGCTCGCGCACGTAGTGGGCCACCACGTCGCGCAGGACGGCCACCTGCTCCGAACCGAGCGCCGCGGTGATCCGGTCGTCGAAACGGGCGAGCCGGCTGGTGTTGACCTCGTCGGCGCTCGGCGGTCGCATCTCGACGAGCGGCTGGCCGGTGGCCTTCTCGATGTGCCGCAGCAGGTACCGCTCGCGCGGGGTGACGAAGCTGATCGCGTCACCGGTGCGTCCCGCGCGGCCGGTGCGGCCGATCCGGTGCACGTACGACTCGGGGTCGGTGGGGATGTCGTAGTTGACGACGTGGCTCACCCGCTCGACGTCGAGCCCCCGGGCGGCGACGTCGGTCGCGACCAGGATGTCGAGCTTGGCGTCCTTGAGCTGCTGCACCGTGCGCTCGCGCTGCGCCTGCACCACGTCGCCGTTGATCGCCGCCGCCGAGTACCCCCGGGCGCGCAGCCGCTCGGCGAGCGTCTCGGTCTCGTGCTTGGTGCGGACGAAGACGATGAGGCCCTCGAAGTTCTCGACCTCGAGCAGCCGGGTGAGCACGTCGACCTTCTGCGGGTAGCCGACCATCAGGTACCGCTGCGTGATCGCCGACGAGGTGCCTGCCGAGCCGCCGACCTGGATCTCCGCCGGCTCGCGCAGGTACTTCTGCGCCAGCCTGCGCACCTGGGTCGGCATCGTCGCCGAGAACAGCGCGACCTGCTTGCCGTCCGGGGTGGCCGCCAGGATCGTCTCGACGTCCTCGGCGAACCCCATGCTCAGCATCTCGTCGGCCTCGTCGAGCACCAGCACCCTGAGCGCGGACAGGTCGAGGGTCCCCTTGTCGAGGTGGTCCATCACCCGACCCGGGGTGCCGACCACGACGTGCACGCCGCGGCGCAGCGCGCTGAGCTGCACCCCGTACCCCTGGCCGCCGTACACCGGCAGCACGTGCACGCCCTTGGTGCGCGAGGCATACCGCTCGAACGCCTCGCAGACCTGGAGGGCGAGCTCACGGGTCGGCGCCAGCACCAGCGCCTGCGGGGTCTTCTGGCGCAGGTCGAGCCGGTCCAGGATCGGTAGGGCGAACGCGGCGGTCTTGCCGGTGCCGGTCTGCGCCTTGCCGATCAGGTCGCGTCCCTCGAGCAGCACCGGGATGGTGGCCGCCTGCACCGAGGTCGGGGTCTCGTAGCCGACGTCGGCGAGGGCGCGCAGCACCCGCTCGCCCAGCCCGAGGTCCGCGAAGGTGCGGTCGGGTGCGTCGTCGGCCTCCCCTGGCGCGGTGTCGGTCGAGGGTTCGCGTGCGTCGGTCACGCGTCGACGGTAGGCGGTCCGGCGTCCGGTGTCCGACCGGCCAGCTCCTCGAACAGGGTGAGCTGGATCCCGCCGGGCGCCTCGAGCCGGGAGTTCAGCGAGTCCCACGGGGTGCGGGTCGGTGGGGCGATCACGGTGGCGCCGGCGTCGGACGCCTGCCGGGTCGCGGCCGCCGCGTCCGGCACCTCGAGCGCGAGCCGCAGGTGCGGAGCGACCCGCCGGCCGACCTCGACCTCGTCGATCATCTCGACCTGTGCGGTGTTCGACAGCTCCAGCGTCGCTCGGCCGGCACCGAGGATCGTCACCTGCGCCCCGCCGTCGCCGGCGTACGACTCCTCCTCCGGCATGCCCAGGACGTCGCGGTAGAACCGCAGCGCCTCGTCGTAGTCCTCGGCGTGGACCACGAGGCGCAGCTGCAGGACGGGGCGCTCGTCGCCATGCGCCGATCCTGCCGGTGGACGCTACCGGAAGGGGAAGGCGCCGTCCGCGTCCGCCGGGCAGACTCGCGCCGTGCACGAGCGGCCCGATGGCGTGAGCGACGACGAGGTGCTGGCGGCCGTCCTCGAGCACTGGCTGCCGGACGCGGACGCGGTGGAGCACCTGCCGGTCGGCTTCGGCGCGCACCACTGGGCAGCCTCCGCCGCCGGCGAGCGGCGCCTCTTCGTCACCCTCGACGCCCTCGCGCCGCGGCGCACCCGCGAGGAGCTGGAGGGCGCGTACGCGGGAGCCGTCGAGCTGGCCGCCCAGGGCCTGGAGTTCGTCCTGCCGTGCGTCGCCGCGCGCCGCGGCGGCCTCACCGTCCCGTTCGGGCCGGGGGCCCTGAGCGCGACGCGCTGGCACGACGGCACCAGCGGCGACGGCCCGCACCCGGACGCGCAGGACGCCGCGGCGTCGGCCCGGCGGCTCGCCCGCCTGCACGCCGCCTCGGTCGGTCCGGGCGTCCCGCGGTGGGCGCCGCTCGTCCCCCCGACACTGGGTGCCGACCTCGCCGCCCTGACGGTCCGGCGCTGGGACGGCGGGCCGTTCGGCGCGGCGGCCCGCGCGGCGGTGACCGACGCGCTCGTCCGGGTGGCAGGCTGGACCGCGCGGTACGACCACCTCGCCGGCGCGACCGATCCCGCGACCTGGGTGCCGACCCACGGCGAACCGCACACCCGCAACCTGCTGCGGACGCCGGACGGCGACCTCCTGGTCGACTGGGAGTCGCTGAAGCTGGCGCCGCGCGAGCGCGACCTGTCCACCCTGCTGGCCGGAGCGCACCCGTGGGTGGACGACTACCGGTGGCCCGATGGGGCGACCGGGCCCGACCCCGAGCTGGTGGAGCTGTTCGACCTGGAGTGGCGGCTCGACGAGATCGCCCAGTACTCGGCGTACTTCGCGGCCGAGCACACCGACGACCAGGACTCCCGCACGGCCCTCGGGGGCCTGCGGCACGAGCTCGGCCGTCCCTAGGCGGGCCGGTCGGCCCCCACGTCCCACAGGTGGTGCGCGAGGTCGTGCAGCCCGTACCGCCCGAGCGTCAGCACCGTGAAGCGCGACCCGTCGGAGCGGTTGCCGGTGCGGTCCCAGTCGTCGTCACCGACGTGCCCGAAGGCCGCGGCCAGCCCGGCCGCGTCCTCGGTCAGCTGCGCGGCGACCGCCGACGGGTCCTGCTCCGCGTAGCGGCCGTGCACCGCCGACTCGTCCTGGTCCCAGTTCGCGAAGTCGGGGTCGTCCTGGTCGAGCACGAGCCGGACGCGACCGGCGAAGACGCGGCAGACGTCGCGGACGTGGCAGGCGTACTCCAGCGGCGACCACCGGTCCGGCGCCGGCCGCTGCGCCGCGTCCGCGCGTGCCAGCACCTGCGGCCACGGCGCGGTGAACGCCAGCACCGACGGACCGACGTCGGCGGCCGCCACGTCGGAGGCCACGAAGCCGCAGTCCGGGCACGGCCGCTCCAGCACCCAGGTCCAGTCCTTGGTGTCGGGGGTGATCGCGTCCTGGCTCATGCTCCGATCGTCCAGCGCCGGACCCGCTTCTGCCAGGGGCAGATCTGCCAGAAGCAGCGACGGACCCGCCAGGCCCCCGACCCGGCGCACGATCAGGGCATGAGCGCACCCGACCCCCGCACCGGTCTGCTGGCCGACCCCGTCAAGGACGGGCTCCTGCGCCAGCGCATCGTCGTCCTCGACGAGGCCCTGGACGACACCAACGGCACCCGCCTGATCGGGCAGCTGTTCCTGCTGTCCGCCGAGGACCAGCGGGCCGACATCACGCTGTGGATCAGCTCACCGGGCGGCTCGGTGCCGGCGATGCTCGCGATCATGGACACGATGCGGCTGATCCCGAACGACGTCTCGACGCTGGCGCTCGGGATGGCCGCCAGCGCCGGGCAGTTCCTGCTGTCCGCGGGTACCCCGGGCAAGCGGTTCGCGTTGCGGCACAGCCGGATCCTCATGCACCAGGGCTCGTCGGGGATCGGCGGCAGCGCCGTCGACATCGAGCTGCAGGCCGAGGACCTGCGGTACACCCGCGACACCGTCCTCGGGCTCGTCGCCGAGCACACCGGCCAGCCCCTGGAACGCGTGGTCGAGGACTCCCAGCGCGACCGCTGGTTCACCGCCGAGGAGTCGCTGGCCTACGGCTTCGTCGACGCCGTGCTCGACTCGCTCGACCGCGTGCGCCCGGTCGCACGCCAGCCCGTCGGCCTCGGGGTGGGAGGCAACCGATGAGCACCTACACGATCCCGAGCGTGGTGGTCTCCCACCCGCGGGGAGACCGGGTCATGGACGTCTACAGCCAGCTGCTCTCCGAGCGGATCGTGTACCTCGGCACCGAGGTCGACGACGGCGTGGCCAACGCCCTGATCGCGCAGATCCTGCACCTGGAGTCCCAGAACGCCGAGGCGGAGATCAACCTGTACATCAACTCCCCCGGCGGGCTGATGACCGCGGTCTTCGCCGTCTACGACACGATGCAGTTCGTCCGGGCACCCGTGGCCACCACGTGCATCGGGCAGGCCGCCTCGACCGCCGCGATCCTGCTCGCGGCCGGAGAGCCCGGACGGCGGGCGGTGCTCCCCCACTCGCGGGTGCTGCTGCACCAGCCGTCGGCCCGCGGGCAGGGCACGATCCCCGACCTGATCCTGCAGGCCGAGGAGGTGATCCGGGTGCGGGCGGAGGCCGAGCAGGTGCTCGCGCTGCACACCGGGCAGAGCCTGGACACGCTGCGCCGCGACACAGACCGCGACCGGATCTTCACCCCGGCGCAGGCGGTCGCGTACGGGCTCGCGGACGTGGTGATGCCGTCGCGGCGCGACCTCGTGCCGCTGCCGGCGTAGGAAGCAGAGGGGTCAGGCTGCGCGCAGCTGCGCGACCGGCCCGGCGCCCGATCGCCGGCGCCGACGCCGCCCGCAGGTCCTGCAGCGCGAGCGAGCCGAGCTCGAGCACCGACGACCCGAGCGCGCCGGCGACGGCCGCGACGATCTCCGACGACGGGTCCTTGCGGCCGCGCTCGATCTCGGACAGGTACTGCGGGCTGATGCCGGCGCGGTCGGCGGCCTCGACCAGGGTCAGGCCCCGGTCGTGGCGCTCGTCGCGCAGCCGGGCACCGAGGACGGCGCGCCAGAGCGGCTCCGGGCGGCGGGGCGCGCGGGGACGGCGGTCGATGCTCACGAGGTCACCCATCCCCCGACGCTACGGCGCCGTCGCTGCCGTCGTCAGCGGGTTCTGCCGTGAGCAGACACGATGACTTCGGCGGGGTCGGCGGGTCCACACCACCGACCGACGACGGAAGGACGCGCGATGCAGACGCTGATGGTCGACTTCATCATCTCCCTGGACGGGTACGGCGCGGCCGAGGGCTGGCCGGGCTTCTGGGGCATGGAGGGCCCGGAGTACCTGGGCTGGCTCGGTGAGCAGGAGCCGCACACGGCGCTGATGGGCGCCACCACCTACCGGCTGATGTCCGGCTTCGCCGAGCAGATGCCCGACGACGAGGGCATGGCCGAGCTGACGGCGACCCCCAAGGTGGTCTTCTCCTCCACCCTCGAGGCGGCCGGCTGGGCCAACACCGAGCTGGTCCGTGGCGACGCGGTCGAGGCCGTGCGGGCGCTGAAGCGGGACGGCGAGCGTCCGCTGCACACGATCGGCAGCGTGGCGCTGTGCAGGTCGCTCCTGCTGGCCGGGCTGGTGGACCGCTACCGGGTGGTGGTGTTCCCGGTCATCACCGGCGCCACGGGCCGCGAGCGGATCTTCGACGGCTACCCCGACGTGACCCTCGAGCTGGTGGAGGAGCGCACCTTCGACGGCCGGCTGCAGCTGCTCGAGTACGTCCCCACGGTGCTGGACGCGCCGCCCGGCGACGGGTCGCCGGGCCACTGAGCACCGGCCCCCGTCCGCCGGAGGACCGGGGGTCAGGACCAGCGCACCCGCTGCGACGACCGCCACGCCTCGAGCAGGTCGCGGCGGCGCCCGCGGGCGACCACCTCCTCGCCGCGGTTCCACAGGCCGAGGTAGAGCTGGATCGCCGTGCCGGAGAAGATCGCGTCGCCGTCGTCGACCGACGTGGGCCCGTGCTCGGTCACGATCTGCTCGTCGATCCGCAGCGACCACTGCTCGTCGACGTCGGTGGGCCGCACGTGCACCGTGACCGGCTCGTCGACGACGACCTTCGACCGGCCGCGCGTGACGAAGCCGCAGAGGAGCTCGTCGAGGCCGTCGAGCGCGAGCTCCGGGGCCACGCCGCTCGCGCCGACCTCGAGCGCGGTGGGCACGCGCCCGAGCCGTGCGGCGAGCCCGTCGACGCCGTGCACCGTGGTCTCGTGCGCCTGCCGTCGCGCCCAGAAGTGCCCGGGCGGCGGCGCGTCGCGCAGGAAGGTCATCGCCTCGCGGTCGGGACCGGCGGCGCGCAGCGCCTCGACGAGCGGCGCCACCCCGTCGCGGTAGTGACCGAGCAGGTCCGGCCGGGCGGAGATGGTGGCGCCCTTCGACGGCACCGCCTCCGGGTCGCCGCCGCTCACGTGCGCCGTGGCCCAGCGGTGCACCATCGTCTGGTGGGCCAGCAGGTCGGCCACGGTCCAGCGGGGGCAGGTGGGCACCGCGGTGGCGGGGTCGAGCCCCTCCACGTGGCGGGCCAGCCGCGCCGCCGCTGCCTCGACGGCGTCGACGTGCTCCTCGAAGGTCATCCGCACCGGCATGCGCCCATGCTGCACCACGCCCCGACACCGGTCGCGCACGCCGCGACGGCGGCCGCCGGGCCGCCGCGTCCGGCCCTCTGGACCGTGCCGCAGCCCCCTTCCCGACCTCGCGGGGCGGCCCTAGGGTGACGCTCCTGCGGACGGGGTGCCGCCTCGTCCACCGGGCGCACCGGAGGACCGATGGCCACGACGTCACGCCCCACGACGGCCCCGCCGCTCGGTCGCCAGCTCTGGCGACGCAAGCCGATCGGCCGGCCGAGGGCCGGCGGCCACGCGGGGCCCGAGCTCGCCCGCACGATCGGCGTCTTCCAGCTGACGATGTTCGGCGTCGGCGCCACCGTCGGCACCGGGATCTTCTTCGTCCTGCAGGAGGCGGTGCCGGACGCCGGGCCGGCGGTCGTGGTGTCGTTCCTGGTGGCCGGGCTCGCCGCCGGCCTGTCGGCGGTCTGCTACGCCGAGCTCGCCTCGGCGATCCCCGTCTCCGGGTCCACGTACTCGTACACGTACCACGCGATGGGCGAGCTGGTCGCGATGTTCGTCGCGGCCTGCGTCCTGCTCGAGTACGGGGTCGCCGCCTCGGCGGTCGCGGTCGGGTGGAGCGGCTACTTCAACGAGCTGCTCGCCAACACCATCGGCACCGAGATCCCCCAGGCGCTCTCGTTCTCGCCGATCCCGTTCGAGCAGGACCCGACCGGGCTGATCAACCTGCCGGCGGTCGTGCTGGTGGTGCTCTGCACGCTGCTGCTGATCCGCGGGGCGAGCGAGTCGGCGCTGGTGAACACGATCATGGTCGTCATCAAGCTGTCGGTCCTCGTGCTGTTCGCGGTCGTCGCGTTCTCCGCCTACGAGGGCGACCGGTTCGACGCGTTCTGGGGAGCCGGTGCCGCCGGGGTCAGCGCCGCGGCCGCGACGATCTTCTTCTCCTTCATCGGCCTGGACGCCGTCTCCACCGCGGGCGAGGAGGTCAAGGACCCGCAGCGCACCCTGCCGCGGGCGATCATGGCCGCCCTCGTGGTGGTCGTGGCGATCTACGTCCTCGTCGCGGTGGCGGGCGTGGGCTCGCAGCCGCTGGAGGACTTCTCCAGCGAGGAGCAGCAGAGCGCCGGACTCTCGGTGATCCTCACGAACATCACCGGCTCGCCCTGGGCCGGAACGGTTCTCGCCGCCGGCGCCGTCATCTCGATCTTCTCGGTCACCCTGGTCACCCTGTACGGCGCAGACCCGGATCCTGTTCGCGATGGGCCGCGACGGCATGCTGCCCGAGCGGTTCGCCGAGGTCCACCCGCGCACCCTCACCCCCACGTACAACACCGTCGTGGTCTGCGTGGTGGTCTCGCTGATCGCCGGGTTCGTGCCCTCGGGCTACCTGTGGGACACCGTCTCGATCGGCACCCTGTGCGCCTTCACCGTCGTCGCGATCGGGGTGCTCGTGCTCCGACGCACCCAGCCCGAGCTGGAACGGCCCTTCAAGGTGCCCGGCTACCCGGTGACCCCCGTCCTCACCGTCCTCGCCTGCGCCTACGTGGCGTACGGGATCGCGCCGATCACCTGGCTGATCTTCCTGGTCTGGGTGGTGCTCGTCCTCGGGTTCTACCTGCTCTGGGGACGCCACCACGCCACCCTCGACCGACCCGGCTGCGCAGGTCGCCGACGAGGTCGAGCCGTGACCCTGCTCGTCGGCTGGACGTCGGACGCGTCCGGCCAGTCCGCGGCCGACCTCGCGGCGGTGCTGGCCCGCTCCGCCGGCGAGCGGCTCGAGGTGGTGTCGGTGGTGCCTGCGGCCTGGCCGGTCCCGAGCCCGGCGCGGGTCGACGGCGAGTTCGCCGACTGGGCGGCGGAGCGGGGGCAGGCCGCGGCGGAGGCGGCGCGGACGTACCTGGCGCAGCACGCGCCCGACGTCGACGCCGTGTGCACGTGGCTGCCGGCACGCTCGGCCGCCGCGGGTCTCGAGGCGGCCGCGACGCAGCGCTCGGCCGACCTGGTGGTGCTGGGGTCCTCCACCGACGGCCACCACGGCCGGGTGGTCACGGGCTCGACGGCCGGCCGGCTGCTGCACTCCTCCCCCGTCCCGGTGGCCCTCGCACCCCGCGGCTTCCGCGCGGCCGCCGGTGCGAGGGTCGGACGCGTCACGTGCGCGTACCGCGACGACCCCGGGTCGGTCGACGTGCTGCAGCGGACCGCCCGGATCACCGCGCAGGTCGGGGCCCGGTTGCGGGTGGCGACCTTCGGGGTCCGCGGACGCACCATGTACCCGCCCGAGGTGGCCCCCCGCACCGAGGACGACGTGCTGGCGGCCTGGACGGAGCAGGCAGCCTCCGCCCAGACCGCCGCGCTGGCGGCGCTGGACGGCGGCCCCGTGCACCCGTCCGACGTCGAGGCGGTCCTGGCCGTGGGCCGCGACTGGTCGCAGGCGCTCGACGACCTGCCCTGGGAGCGCGACGACGTCCTCGTCGTGGGATCGTCGACCGGATCGGCGCTGACCCGGGTCTTCCTCGGCTCGAGCGCCACCAAGATCGTCCGCCACTCCCCCGTCCCGGTGGTCGTGGTGCCCTCGGCCGGCTGAGGACCAGTCCGGCCCGACGACCCGGGAGGACCTCCGTGCAGTACCGCACCCTCGGCCGCAGCGGGGCCGTGGTCTCCACCCACTGCCTCGGCACCATGACCTTCGGCGCCGAGGCGGACGAGACCGCCTCCGGCGACATCCTCACGGCGTTCACGGCGGCGGGCGGGACGTTCGTCGACACCGCCGACGTCTACAGCGCCGGGGTGTCCGAGGAGATCCTCGGCCGCTGGCTGCGCTCCCACCCCACCGAGGCCGCGCAGCTCGTGGTGGCGACCAAGGGCCGGTTCCCGATGGGCGACGGGCCCAACGACCACGGCCTGTCGCGACGGCACCTGCGCACCGCGCTGGAGGACTCGCTGCGGCGCCTCGGCAGCGACCACGTCGACCTGTACCAGCTGCACGCCTCGGACGAGCACACGCCGCTGGACGAGACGCTGCGCTTCCTCGACGACGCCGTCACCGCGGGCAAGATCTCGTACTACGGCTTCTCGAACTTCACCGGCTGGCAGCTCACCAAGGCCGTCCACGTCGCCGCGGCCCACGGTTGGAGCCCGCCGGTGACGCTGCAGCCGCAGTACAACCTGCTCGTCCGCGACATCGAGCACGAGATCGTGCCGGCCTCGCTCGACGCCGGGCTCGGGCTGCTCCCGTGGTCGCCCCTGGCAGGGGGATGGCTCAGCGGCAAGTACGAGCGCGACGTCTCCCCCACCGGCGCCACCCGGCTCGGCGAGGACCCGGCGCGCGGGATGGAGGCCTGGGAGGCGCGCAACGCCGACGACCGCACCTGGCAGGTCGTCGACGCCGTCCGCGCGGTGGCCGAGGAGGTCGGAGTCTCCGCGTCCCAGGTGGCGCTGGCCTGGCTGGCCGCCCGTCCCGCGGTCACCTCGGTGATCCTCGGCGCGCGCACCGTCGAGCAGCTGCAGGACAACCTCGCCGCCGCCGACCTCGTTCTCGACGACGCGCACCAGCAGCGGCTCACCGACGCCAGCGCCCCGCGGGTCGACGACTACCCCTACGGCGCAGCCGGTGTCGCCCAGCGCGGCCGCAAGCTCGAGGGCGGCCGCTGACCCGATCCACGTGTCACCACCACACCAGGCCCGGGCGTGGTGTGGTGGTGACAAGTCGATGCGGGTGTCAGCGTGGTCGGGCACGGTAGGGGCATGACGCACCTGTGCTCGATCGTCCCGCCGTACCTGCTGCGCCACCTGGCCGCGAACGCGCCGGAGGCGGTGGCCGAGTCGGCGCGGGCCACGCTCGCGCTGGACCAGGTGGTCCGGCAGGTGCGCGACGTGCGGCAGAGCGGCTCCGGACGCGGCGGCGTCACGGGAGGCGTGGGCGCCGCACCGCCGGACGAGGCCGCGCCGTCGGGACACTCCCTGCTCCCGCCCGGACGCGTGAACCGGCCTGAGGCCGCGGCCCCGCCGGCAGGAGCGACCGACGCCCCCGACCGGCGGGTGCACGACGCCGAGAACGGCACCGCCCTCCCGGGCCGGCTGGTGCGGGCCGAGGGAGGCGAGGCCGGCGCGGACGAGTCGGTCGACGAGGCGTACGACGGCCTCGGCGCCACCTGGACCCTGCTGCACGAGGCGTTCGGCCGGGCCTCGCTCGACGGCGCCGGACTGCCGCTGGTGGCCTCGGTGCACTACGGCCGCCGGTTCGACAACGCGTTCTGGGACGGCCAGCAGATGGTCTTCGGCGACGGCGACGGCGAGATCTTCCGCTCGTTCACCGACAGCGTCGACGTGATCGGCCACGAGCTCGGGCACGGGGTCGTCCAGCACACGCTCGGGCTGGTGTACCTCGGCCAGGCGGGCGCGCTCAACGAGTCGGTGTGCGACGTGCTCGGGTCACTGGTGAAGCAGCACCGCCTCGGGCAGGACGCCGCCGACGCCGACTGGCTCGTGGGCGCCGAGCTGTTCACCGAGCAGGTCGAGGGCGCCGCGCTGCGGTCGCTGAAGGCGCCGGGCACCGCCTACGACGACGACCGGCTCGGCAAGGACCCGCAGCCCGCGACGATGGACGGCTACGTCCAGCTGCCGCACGACGCCGAGAACGACAACGGCGGGGTGCACGTGAACTCCGGGATCCCGAACCACGCCTTCTACCTCGCGGCCACCGGCATCGGCGGGAGGTCGTGGGAGGGCGCCGGCCTGGTCTGGTACGACGTCCTGACCTCCTCCGGCCTGCCGCGCGACACCGACTTCGCCGGGTTCGCCGCCGCCACGGTGCGGGCGGCCGCGGCCCGGTTCGGCGAGGGCGGGCGCGAGGTCACCGCGGTGGCGGACGCCTGGAGGCAGGTCGGGCTGCCCGTCGACGCGGCGCCGCCGTCCACGCCCTGACCCCCTCTGGACGGGACGCCCGCCCTCAGGACGGCAACGACTGAGGAAGACTTGCGGCGTCGATGCCGACGATCGGGAAGTTCTCCCGTACCCTGGCGCGCATGACGCAGGACAACCACCTCCCGCAGCCGTACTCCTACTCGCGCCGCGAGCTGGTCGAGCCCGACTGGACCCGCTTCCCGGGGTGGAAGGACGTCACCGCCGAGAACTGGGCCAGCGCCCAGTGGCAGCGCGTGCACTGCGTGAAGAACGTCAAGCAGCTGCGCGAGCTGTTCGGCGACCTGCTCACCGAGGACTTCTACGCCGACGTCGAGCGCGACCAGACCGAGCGGGCGACGATGTCGATGCTGGTCCCGCCGCAGATGCTCAACACGATGGTCCCGGCCACCGACGGCCCGATGCCGTCCGCCGGCGAGGAGTTCACCGCGGCCTTCCGCGCCGACCCGGTGCGGCACTACATGCTCCCGGTGTTCAGCGACCGCCGCACCGACTGGCCGAGCCACCCGTTCGCGACCCGCGACAGCCTGCACGAGCACGACATGTGGGTGGCCGAGGGCCTCACCCACCGCTACCCCACCAAGGTGCTCGCCGAGCTGCTGTCGACCTGCCCGCAGTACTGCGGCCACTGCACCCGGATGGACCTGGTCGGCAACTCCACGCCGCAGGTGCCGAAGCTGAAGTTCGAGCTCAAGCCGGTCGACCGCTACGCCGCGATGCTCGACTACCTGCAGCGCACCCCGTCGGTGCGCGACGTCGTGGTGTCCGGCGGCGACGTCGCCAACATGCCGTGGAAGAACCTCGAGGCGTTCCTCGGCCGGCTGCTGGAGATCGACAACATCCGCGACATCCGGCTGGCCACCAAGGCGCTGATGGGCCTGCCGCAGCACTGGTCGGCGCCCGACGTCGTCGAGGGCATGACCCGGGTCGCGCGCACCGCCCGCGAGCGGGGCGTCAACCTCGCCATCCACACCCACGTCAACAACGCGCAGTCGGTGACTCCCGCCGTCGCGCAGGCCACCCGGGCGATGCTCGACGCCGGCGTCCGCGACGTGCGCAACCAGGGCGTCCTGATGCGGGGCGTCAACGACACCCCCGAGCAGCTGCTCGACCTGTGCTTCGCGCTGCAGGACGAGGCCTCGATCACGCCGTACTACTTCTACATGTGCGACATGATCCCGTTCAGCGAGCACTGGCGGATGTCGCTGGCCGAGGCCCAGCACCTGCAGCACTCGATGATGGGCTACCTGCCCGGCTTCGCGACCCCGCGGATCGTCTGCGACGTGCCGTTCGTCGGCAAGCGCTGGGTGCACCAGGTGCACAGCTACGACACCGAGCACGGCATCTCGTACTGGACGAAGAACTACCGGACGTCGATCGAGGCCGAGGACGCCGAGGCGCTCAACCGCGAGTACGTCTACTACGACCCGATCTACACCCTGCCCGAGGCCGGGCAGCAGTGGTGGCGCGAGCACGGCGACACCGAGGCCTCACTGGCCGAGGCGGTCTCCCGGGCGGCGGCCAGCCGCCAGCTCGCGGCCGAGCAGGTCGCCGCCGAGAGCCACGCCGTCCACGCCTGACGGCTGCTCGTCGATCCAGGGACGTCCCGCACTCAGATGCCGGCGGGACGTCCCTCGTAGGGGGTGGAGAGGACGACGGTCGTCCGGGTCGAGACGTTGGCGACCGAGCGCAGCCGGCCGAGCAGGTCCTCGAGCGCGGCCGGGCTCGCGACCCGCACCTTGAGGATGTACGACTCCTCGCCCGCCACGGAGTAGCAGGCCTCGATCTCGGTGACGGCCTCGAGCCGCTGGGGCACGTCGTCCGGCGCCGCACGGTCGAACGGGATGACCGAGATGAACGCGGTGAGCGACAGGCCGAGCTGGTCGTGGTCGACCACGGCCGCGTACCCGGTGATGACCCCCCGCTCCTCCAGCCGTCGGACCCGCTGGTGCACGGCGGAGGTCGACAGCCCGGTGGCCTTGGCCAGGTCGGTGTAGCTCATCCGGCCGTCCGTGCTCAGCAGCCGGACGATCGCCCGGTCGGTGTCCTCCATGCCGGAACCCTAGCCACCCGGGTTCTGACAGGCTGGCGCCATGCCTGCCGCGTACGACCGCCTGATGCTGCTGGACTCCGCCTCGATGTACTTCCGGGCGTTCTACGGGGTCCCCGACACGATGACGTCGCCTCGCGGCGAGCCGGTGAACGCGATCCGCGGCTTCCTCGACATGGTCGCGACCCTCGTCGACACCTACGAGCCGACCCGACTGGTCGCCTGCTGGGACGACGACTGGCGCCCGGCCTGGCGCGTCGACCTGATGCCGTCCTACAAGACCCACCGGGTGGCGGGAGAGCCCGTCCCGGGTGCGGGTGGTGCGAACCCGCTCGACGCGGTCGTGGCCGAGGAGTCGCCGGACGCGCTCACCCCGCAGGTGCCGGTGATCGCCGAGGCGCTGGCCGCGTTCGGCATCGCCCGGGTGGGCGCACCCCGGTGCGAGGCCGACGACATCATCGGCACGCTCACGACCCGGGCGCCCAAGGGCACCGAGGTCGACGTCGTCACCGGCGACCGCGACCTGTTCCAGCTCGTCGAGGACGAGCGCAGGGTGCGGGTGCTCTACATCGCCAAGGGGATCCGCAACATGCAGCTCATCGACCAGGGCGACCTGCAGGAGCGGTACGGGGTCGCCACCGGGGCGCAGTACGCCGACCTGGCGACGATGCGGGGCGACACCAGCGACGGCATCCCCGGCGTCCCGGGCATCGGCGAGAAGGGCGCCGCCACCCTGCTGGCGAAGTTCGGCTCCCTGGACGGCATCCGTGCCGCCGCGGCCGACCCGCGGTCCGACCTGACCCGGTCGCAGCGGGCGAAGATCGAAGCCGCCTCCGACTACCTCGACGTCGCACCCGTCGTCGTCAAGGTGCTCCGCGACGCCGACGTGCCGGACCACGACGACACCCTGCCGTCCGCACCCAAGGCACCCGAGGTGCTCGACTCGCTCGCCGACCGCTGGGGCATCGGGTCGAGCATCGACCGCGTCCGCGAGGCGCTGGCGGCCCGCGCCCGCTGACCCGAAAGCGGTGGACGCCAACGCCTCTGGCGCCCCACCCTGAGGGCGGCCGGACGTCCGTCGGGCCGTCCGCAGGCGAGGAGGGAGTGGCCGTGCTGATCGAGCAAGGCTGAAGGGCAGCCACTCAGGAGATCACCATGGCCGCACCGACCACGTCCGGCTCGTCGAGCCGCCGCGGGTTCCGTCGCTTCTACCGCCGCCGCTTCCTCAACCGTCCCCGCCACCACCAGGGTGCCCACGTCATCGCCGACGTCCAGGTCGAGCGCTGGCCCGACCAGGCGGCGTACGTCTCCGCCGACGTGCACCTGGCCGACTGCAACCGGTGCATCACCCTCGACTTCGACGCCTCCACCCGGGCGGAGGCCACCAACGCCCTGCGCAAGGTGGCCGTGCTCCGCGTGGTGCTGGCCGACTTCGAGGTGGCGCTGCAGGAGGCCGTGCGCGACGCCGGTCTGGAGCGCTGAGCCGCCGGCCGGTCAGCCAGGTCAGGCGGCCGCGGTCAGGGCCAGGTGGTCGCGTGCTGGTCGAACGCCTCGCCGGTCTGCACGCCGACCACGCAGAACAGCACACCCGCGGGGTCGGCCATCACGTGGTATCCGCCCGGCGAGGCCACGACGCGCGCGCCGAGGGCGACCAGTCGGGCGGCCTCCGCCTCGACGTCGTCGGTCTCGACGTCGAGGTGCACGCGCGGTGCGTCGTCGGCGCCGGCCAACCGCTGCACCGCGAGCGAGATGCCGCCGTGCATGCCCAGCTCGGTGTACTCCGGCTCGCCGGTGTCGCCCGGCTGCCTGCCGGTGGCACCGGCCCAGAAGGCCAGGGCGTCGTCGTGGGTGCGGTCCGGCACGTCGATGAGGACGACCCCGACCCGGCTGCGGTGCGTCACGCGATCACGTCCGTCCCCGCGACCGGAGCCGGCCGGACGGCATCGGCGGCGCCTCGATCCGGCCGCCGGTGGCGCCGTCCACGCGACCGAAGCGCGGGGCGTGCGCGTTCCACAGGGCCCGCGCCGACACGACCTCGTCGTGGTCGCGGCCGATGAGGTTCCACCAGATGACGATCTCCTCGTCGAACGGCAGGCCGCCGAGGAGCAGCAACCGCGCGCCCGTCCCGGAGCGGACCTCCAGCCCCTCGCGGCCGTGGCCGAGGTACACCAGCTCGTCGCGCGCCAGGGGCTCGTCGTCGAGGGTCACCTCGCCGTCCAGGAGCAGCACGGCGTACTCGAACGGACGCTTCATCGGCAGCCAGGCGGTGGCGTCGGCGCCCGCGCCCTCGTGGACGTCGAGCAGAGCACCCACCAGCGGGGTGTGGGTCGTGGCCGGCGAGGTGACGCCGGCCAGGTTCCCCATCAGCACCTGGGCGGTGATGCCGGGCAGCCGCAACAGCGGCAGCTGCTCGTGGTGCTCGAACGCGGGCTGCTGGTTCCGCGCGCCGTCCGGCAGCGCCACCCACAGCTGCAGTCCGTGCAGGCGGGGTGGCCGGTCCGGGGGCGACTCCTCGGCGTGGCTGATGCCCTGGCCCGCCGTCATCAGGTTGAGCTGGCCGGGCACGATCGTCTGCCGGGTGCCGAGCGAGTCGACGTGCAGCACCTCGCCGTCGAGCAGCCAGGTCACCGTCTGCAGCCCCGTGTGCGGGTGCGGGCCGACCAGCATGCCCTCGCCGTCGGTGACGTCGTCGGGCCCGAAGTGGTCCAGGAAGCACCAGGCCCCGACCATCCGACGTCCCTTGGTGGGCAGGTAGCGCTGCACCGTGACCCCCTGACGGGGCTGCGCCGGGGTCGGGGCCAGTCGGGTGGTGAGCTGCACCTCTCGGCCGGGCAGCCGCTGGAACACCGAGGTGTCGGCGGGGTCGTTGTCGGCCCCGCACTCCAGCACGGTCGGCCGCCGCTGCACGTCACTCACGTCCGTCACCCACGGACCTACTGTCGCACCCTACGGTTGCTCAGCGCAGGCCGCTCCACGCCATCACGCCCCGGTCGAGGGCGTCGAGCGCCGCCCGGGCCGCCGCGGCCACCTCGGCGTCCCGCGGCCCCGCTCCCCTGGCCTCGGACGCCTGGGTGATCTGGCCGAGCAGGTCGATCGCCTGCCGGGTCCAGCGGACGAAGTCGCCCGGGGTGAGGTCGCCGTCCTCGAGCACCTCGTCCAGGTCGTGACCACGCGCCCAGCGGTGGATCGGGACGGTCATGCCGAGGTCCGGAGCACCGGTGAGGTCGAGCCGGTGCGCGGCCTCCACGTCCTGCAACCGCGACCACACCTGCACAGTGCGGTCCAGGGCCGCGCCCGTCGCACCGGGCGGGACGGGCGGCCCGAGCCCGGTCTCCTCGCGCCGGGCCTCGTAGACCACCGCGCACGCCACCGCGGCCATCCCCGGCCCGTCGAGGCCGGCCCACACGCCCTCGCGGAGGCACTGCGCCACCAGCAGGTCCTTCTCGCTGTAGACCCGGCGCAGCCGCTCCCCCGCGTCGGTGAGGCGCAGGCCGCCCGGCCGGGTGCCGCCGCGCTCGAGGTAGCCGAGGTCGAGCAGCAGGTCGCACACCCGGTCGAAGGTGCGCGCGATGGTGCCGGTGCGCCCCTGGATCCTGCGCGCGAGCCCGGCGCGCTCCCCGCGCAGCTTCTCGTACCGCTGGGCCCAGCGGGCGTGGTCCTCGCGGTGCGGGCAGCCGTGGCACGGGTGCGCCTTCATCTGCCGGCGCAGGGCCGCGGCCTCGGCGGCGGCGTCGGTGACGGCGTCGTCGCGCACCCGCTCGGGCCGCGGCGGGCTGTCGGCCAGGCGCCCCTCGGTCAGCGCGTTGCGCAGCGACGACGCGAGGTCGCGCCGGGCCGCGGGGTTGCGGACGTTGAAGTTGCGCGGCACCCGCACGGTGGTGACGGGCCGGACCTCGTCCGGGACGTCGTGCAGGGCGAGCCGCCGCACCTGCCGGTCGAGGCCGACCACGCTCGGCCGCGGGCCGTCGAGCCCGCCCGCGGTACCGGGGTCGATCACGACGGCGTACCCGGAGCGCCGCCCGGACGGCACGAGGATGACGTCGCCGGTCCTCAGCGTCTCGAGCGAGGCCAGCGCGCGCTCCCGCTGCCGGCGGGCCGACTCGCGCGAGGTGTCCTTCTCCAGCGCCGAGATCCGCCGGCGCAACGTCATGTACTCGTCGATGTCGCCGAGGTGGCACACCACCTGCTCGCGGTACCCGGCCAGGGCCTCGTCCTGCTCGCGCACCTGCCGGGCGAGCCCGACGACGCCGCGGTCGGCCTGGAACTGGGCGAACGAGGTCTCCAGGATCTCCCGGGCGGCGTCGCGGCCGACCTGCGCCACCAGGTTCACCGCCATGTTGTAGGTGGGACGGAAGCTCGACCGCAGCGGGTAGGTGCGGGTGGAGGCGAGGCCGCCGACCTGCTCGGCGTCGAGCGCGGCGTCCCACACGACCACCGCGTGGCCCTCGATGTCGATGCCGCGACGCCCGGCGCGGCCGGTGAGCTGGGTGTACTCCCCCGGGGTCACCGGCACGTGCGCCTCGCCGTTGAACTTCACCAGCTTCTCCAGCACGACCGTGCGGGCCGGCATGTTGATGCCCAGCGCCAGGGTCTCGGTGGCGAAGACCGCCTTCACCAGGCCACGGACGAACAGCTCCTCGACCACCTCCTTGAAGGCGGGCAGCATGCCGGCGTGGTGCGCCGCCAGCCCGCGCTGCAGCCCCTCGGCCCACTCCTGGTAGCCGAGGGTGGCCAGGTCGCGGTCGGGGATCTGCGCGACCCCGCGCTCGACGACGGTGCGGATCGTGGCCCGCTCCTCGCGCGTGGTCAGCCGGACGCCGGACACCAGGCACTGCCGGACGGCGGCGTCGCACCCGGCCCGGCTGAAGATGAACGTGATCGCCGGCAGCAGGCCCTGGGAGTCCAGCCGCTCGATGATCTGCGCGCGCGAGGGGCCCCGGAAGCCGCGGTGGTGCCGGAAGCCACGGTCGCCGCCACGGTCACCGGCGCGGTCGCCGCTGCGGTCGCGGCCGGGCATGCCGCCCCGGTCGCCACCCGCGGCCGTGGGGACGCCCCCGGTGCCGCTGGTCGCGGCCGCGGAACGGGACGACCTCCCGCTGCAGCCGGCGCAGCTCGGGGTTGACCACCGCACGGCCCGACTCGTCCTCGACGAACAGGTCGAGCAGCCGGGCGCCGCCCGCGCCCTCGTTGCCGGTGACGACGTGCTGCCACAGCGGCACCGGACGGTGCTCGGAGACCACGACGCGGGTGTCGCCGCGGACGGTGTCGAGCCAGGCGCCGAACTCCTCGGCGTTGGAGACGGTGGCCGACAGCGAGGCGAGCTGGACGTGCTCGGGCAGGTGGATGATCACCTCCTCCCACACCGGTCCCCGGAACCGGTCGGCGAGGTAGTGCACCTCGTCCATGACGACGAAGGCCAGGCCGGACAGGGTGGAGGAGCCGGCGTAGAGCATGTTGCGCAGCACCTCGGTGGTCATCACGACCACGGGGGCCTCGCCGTTGAGCGAGGTGTCACCGGTGAGCAGCCCCACCGACGCGGCCCCGTGCCGCGCGACCAGGTCGTTGTACTTCTGGTTGCTGAGGGCCTTGATCGGCGTGGTGTAGAACGCCTTGCGCCCGCTCGTCAGGGCGAGGTGCACGGCGAACTCGCCCACCACCGTCTTGCCGGCGCCCGTCGGCGCCGCCACCAGCACCCCGTGCCCCTGCTCCAGCGCCTCGCAGGCCTCGACCTGGAACGGGTCGAGCTCGAAGCCGAGGACGTCGGTGAACCGCGCGAGCTCGGACCGTCCCGCCGGGCCCGGGACGGCGGTCGACCGGGCTGGACATGCTCCGAACATAGGCCAGCGTCGCGCGGCCGATGGACGCCCGACCCGCTCAGGCCAGCACGCGCACCGCGCCCGGGACGACCTCGACGTCCAGCGGCACCGGGCCCACCCGCTCGCCGTCGGCGTAGGCCGCGAGCACCCGGTCGGGGACCTCGATCCGCACCCGACGGGCCCGGCGCACCGTGACGGCCGGGTGCGTGACGTGCTCGCCGGTGTACACGCGCGGGAAGACCCGGACGAACTCGAGCGTCGACACCGGCCCGAGCACCACGACGTCGAGCAGGCCGTCGTCCATCTCGGCGTCGGGCGCGACCTTCATGCCGCCGCCGAAGGAGGAGCCGTTGGCCACCGACACCAGCATCCCTCGCAGCTCCTCGACCTCGCCGTCGAGCTCGATCCGGTACCGCATCGGACGGAAGAGCGGCAGCTCGCGGGCGATCGCCAGGTCGTAGCGGATCTTGCCCTTCGGCCAGCGCCAGCCGTTCGCGCGCTCGTTGACCAGCGCGTCGAAACCGGCGGCGAGGACGCCGAGGAACCAGCGGTCGGTGCCGTCGGCCGCGTGCACCCGGCCGGCGTCGACGGTGCGCACCCGTCCCTGGTCCAGCAGCTCGAGCACGCGGTCGGCCGACCGCACCGGCTCGCGCACGCTGAGCCCGAGCTCGCGAGCGATGTCGTTGCCGGTGCCGGCCGGGACGATGCCGAGCGGCACCCCGGTGCCGGCGACCGCGTTGGCACCGAGGTGCACCATGCCGTCGCCACCGATGACGACCAGGGCGTCGACGCCGCCGGCGACGGCGTTCGCGGCCTCCTCGCGGGCGGCCTCCACCGTGGGGGCGCTGAGGTCGAGGACGGTGGCGCCCGAGTGGGTGAGCCGGTGCAGCGCGAGGGCCGTGGCCACCCGGCCGTACCCCTTGCCGCTGGTCGGGTTGGCCAGGACCGCGATCCTCACAGCGGGCTGGCCTCGTCGTCGTCGAGGTCCTCGTAGAAGGCCTCGACCCCGCTGCGCCGGCGCCGGCGGTCGTTGAGCAGGCACACCCCGATGGCGACCGCGAACAGCAGCAGCAGCGGCAGGGCCAGCAGGAACATCGACAGCACGTCGGGCGTCGGCGTGGCCAGCGCGGCGAAGGTGAACGAGGCGACGACCACCCAGCGCCAGGCCTTGAGGATGCCCCGGCCGGAGACCAGACCGAGGGCGTTGAGACCGACCAGCACCACGGGTACGAGGAAGGACAGCCCGAACGTGAGGATCAGCCGCATGATGAAGCCGAGGTACACCTGCGCGTCGATGATGTTGGAGAAGCCCTCGGGGCTGAACGAGACCAGGAAACGGATGAAGTTGGGGATCGCGCTGTACGCCATGTACGCGCCGGCGCAGAACAGCGGGATCGAGATCCCGATGAACGCCAGCGCGTAGCGGCGCTCCTTGGTGGTGAGACCGGGCGTGACGAACGCCCACAGCTGGTAGATCCAGACCGGGCTGGAGACGATGACGCCGATGAAGACCGAGATCTTGATCTTCATGTCGAACGCCGACGCCACGCCGGCGAAGTTCACCGACGCCTCACGGTCCTCGGCGATCTCGCGGATGGGGGCGCTCAGCGCCTCGAGCACCGGTTCGTAGAGGAACCAGCCGACGACGGCGCCGAGCAGCAGCCCGATCGAGGCCTTGAGGAGCCGGTTGCGCAGTTCCCGCAGGTGCTCGCGCAGGGCCATCCGGCCCTCGGGGTTCTTGCGGCGCGCGGGGATGGCGACCATCGTCGGGAGGGGTGGTGAACGCTGGGCGGGACCGCGGCCGACCGGGTCAGCGGTCGGTGCGCGAGTCGTGGTTGGTGTGGTTCGGGCTGTCGTCGACCACGCGGCCGTGCAGCGGCGGCTCGGCGCCGGTGTCGTCGCGACGACGCGGTTCGTCCTCGCGCATCTCCTTGACCTCGCTCTTGAAGATGCGCATCGACCGACCCAGGCTCCGCGCGGCGCCGGGCAGCTTGTTGGCCCCGAAGACCAGCACGATGATCACCACGAGGACCAGGAGCAGCCACGGGTTGTCGGCCAGGTTCTTGAACACAGTCAGTGCCCCTTCGTCGGTCGGGATCTCCGGTCGGGACCCGCCGCGTTCATCGTACGTCCTGCTCGCGGGCAGCGAGGTACTCGGCGTCCTCGGCCAGCCGCGTGGCGAGCCAGGCGTCGAAGGCCGACTGGGCCTGCGCCTGGGTGTCGGCGACGCGTCGGGAGGTGGCCGACACCTCGCGCAGGAGGGCCCGGAACTGCCGGTACAGCCGCCAGCCGAGCAGCCCCAGCACGAACAGGGACACCAGGACGAGCGAGACCCACATCCACCACGTCACCCGGGGAGGGTAACCGCCGGGCCCCCCGGCGGCCCGGCGGGGACCCCGTCCCAGGGGACGGGCTCACCGAGGTCACGCACCACCGCGGACGCGGTCGGTGCGGGTCCGCGGTCAGCTGCGGGTGCGCTCGCCCTGTCCGGCGCGCGGGGTGTTGCCGTGCAGGGTCACGCTCGCGGCGGCGGCGACCAGGTCGGCGTTGTCGAGCCAGAGGGCGAAGTCGAGCACGTCGTCGTAGGAGATGGTCGGGCCGGCGTGCTCCTCGAGGGCCTCGGCAGGCACCTCCCAGTTCTCGGCGACGACGCCGCCGGTGCGGAGCAGCTTGACGATCTCCGGGGCGGCGGGCTTGCGCACCTCGTCGCGGCACGTGGTGCACACGAAGGTGTAGTACGACCAGACGGGCACCGAGCAGACGACGAGCCGCACCTGCGGCGGCGTCAGGTCGATGTCTCCGCAGCACGGGCACGACGCCTTGATCGTGGTCATGTCGTGCCTCCCCTCCTGGTGCCGGCCCCTGCGGGCCTCCCTGGTCGGTCCGGCGTCTGCCGTCCGCCTTCCTGCTGTGCAGAAGACTTCGGCTCACCGGGCAGGGGGCTTGAGCGCCCGGACGGGTCAATCCTGGGCACGACGACGGGCTCCGGCGTGGACGTGGGAGGTGTTGCGCGGCCCCGGGTCTCAGGCGGGGTCGGCGTAGGCCGCGAGGGCGGCCGACGCGGTGCCGGCCACCAGCGCGGCGAGCTCGGCCGGCTCGGCCACGACGACACCGCCTCCCGAGCGCAGCACGAGCTGGCGGACCCACCCGGTGTCGCTGACCCGCAGCCGCAGCCGTGCGCCGCCGCCCGGCAGGTCGTCGACGTCCTCGTAGGGATAGGCGTCGACCACCCAGCGGTAGCCCGGGGCCAGGTCGAGGGTCACCAGCAGGTCCGACGGCGAGGGCTGGAACAGCGAGTCGTCGAGGTCGCGGCTGACCGCCTGCGGCGGAGGCGTCCCGTCGACGTCGAGCACCCGGGCGTCGAGCACCCGGCCGAGCCGGAACAGCCGGACGGCGTCGGCGCGGTGGCACCAGCCCTCGAGGTAGATGTGGCCCTCGAGGCTGAGCAGCCGCATGGGGTCGACGTCGCGCTCGGTGGCCTCGTCGCGGCCCGGGCACGTGGTACCTCAGGTGCAGGCGCCGGCTCCGGTCCACGGCGTCGCGCACGCGGGCCAGCAGGGCGGGGTCGAGGTCGTCGTCGAGGGCGACGCTCACCACGCCGGCTGCCTCGCCGGCGTCGCCGGTGGCGGCCGAGAGCTTCGCCAGCGCGCCGTCGAGGGCCACGCGGTCGCCCGCTCCCGGCGTCTCGGCGAGGGTGCGCAGCCCCACCAGGAGGGCGACCGCCTCGTCGAGCGCGAGGCGCAGCGGCCGGGCGATGGTGTCGGCGTTGCTGACGAAGACCTCGCCGCCCTCCCACTCGGCCTCGATCAGGTCGCCCGGGAGCCCGCCGGGCAGACCGCAGAGGAACAGCAGCTGGAGGTCGGCGACCAGCTCGTCCTCGGTGAGACCGAAGTGCTCGGCCGCCTCCTGGACGGGCACGCCCTGGCGCTCGACCAGGTACGGGACCATCGACAGCAGCCGTGACAGGCGGTCCGTGGCGCTCTGCTGGCTGGCGGCGCGCCGGGCGGGCTGGGTCACGGCGTCTCCCCCGTCCCGCCGTGCGCGGTGGCCGTGCCGCGCAGCCGCGCGACGACGGCCTCGCGCAGGTCGTCGGGCCCCTCGACGACCGCGGCGGCGCCCAGCGCGGCGACCTCCTCGGCGAGGTCGTCGACGTCGACGAAGGGGATCTCCAGGACCGTCAGGTCGGTGCTCGCGCCCGTGCGCCGGCGCAGGCCCAGGCCCGCCCCCTCGGCGAGGCGGACGGTGGCGGTGCGCGTGGCGCTGCGCGGGTCGGCGTTCTCGACCATCGCGCGGGCGTCGACGTCGGGCGGCGGCAGCACCGAGCCGGCCGGGCCCACCACCGTGGGCTGCCCCTCGATCCTCGACAGCCGGAACACCCGCGGCGCGTCGCGGTCGCGGTCGTGGCCGACGAGGTACCAGCGGCCGTGCCACGACGTGATCCGCCACGGTTCGACCGTGCGCTGGGCCGGCTCCCCGCGTCCGCCGGTGCGGTAGGCGAACCGCACGGGCGCGCGGTCGCGGGTGGCCTCGTACAACCGGGCGAAGGCCGGCTCGGTGGTCTGCACCCGCGGCTCGACGCCGACGATCGAGGTGTCCGTCGCGACGCCCAGGGCCTTGAGCTTGACCATCGCCCGGGAGGCGGCGCCGGCGAGCGTCGCCTGCTGCCAGACCCGCGAGGCCAGGCCGAGGACGGCCAGCTCGGCCGGGGTGAACGAGATCTCCGGCATCACGTAGGCGTCGCGGTCGATCCGGTACCCGTGCTCGTCCTCGAACCAGGCGGACCCGCCGCCGGTGATCACGGGGACGCCCAGCTCACGCAGATCGTCCTTGTCGCGCTCGAACATCCGGTCGAAGGCGGCGTCGGTCGCGGCCTCACCGTACTGGGGGACGGCGGCGCGGATCTGGTCCTTGGTCAGCCACTGCCGCGTGGCCAGCAGGGCGATGACGAGGTTGAGCAGACGCTCGGTGCGGCGGGCTGACATCGTGCGCCAAACCTATACGGCCCGCCCCTCCGGTACGTGCAGGACGTCGCCGCCGACCTCTACCGACCCGCCCCTCCAGTAGCGTCGCGACGTGCACCCGACGACTCCCGGTCCTGACGCCGAGGGCCCTGTCGCCGACCCCGCCGGCGTCGTGCGCTGGCGGCGCGGCACCGTCACCGGCGTCCGGCGGACGTGGCCCGGTGCCTGCGAGCTCGACGTCGTGGTCACCGACCCCGACGGCTCGCAGCGTCCCGCCCGTGCGCTGGCCTACCCGGCCCTGGTGGGGCTCCCCCGGGCCGGGGACGCCGTCCTGCTCAACACCTCCGCGCTCGACCGCTCCCTCGGCACGGGCGGCTACGCGCTCGTGGTGGCGGTACCGGACCGGCTCCCGGACGATCCGCCGGACGGCCCCGGCCACCTGGTCAAGGCCCGCTACACCCCTCTGCAGGCGATGGTGCTCGGCGTCGACGAGCAGGAGTCCGACCAGCACGAGCAGCTGCGCGAGGCCGACGACCTCGGCGCGATGCCCGTCGTGGTGGCCGACCTCCACTCCGCGCTGCCGGCGGTGCTGGCCGGCGCGCGGGCGGACGGGGCGGCGCCCCGGGCGGTGTACGTGATGACCGACGGCGGCGCCCTGCCGGCGTGGTTCTCCCGCTCGGCCGCGACGCTGCGCGAGCAGGGCTGGCTCGCGGCCACCGTGAGCGTCGGTCAGGCGTTCGGCGGCGACCTCGAGGCGGTCACCCTGCACACGGGTCTGCTCGCCGCGCGGCACGTGCTCGGTGCCGACCTCGTCGTGGTCGCCCAGGGGCCGGGCAACCTGGGCACGGGCACCCGCTGGGGGTTCTCGGGCGTCGCGGCGGGCGACGCGGTCAACGCGGCCGCGGTGCTGGGAGGTCGGCCGGTGGCGAGCCTGCGCGTCTCCGGTGCCGACCCGCGCGGGCGGCACGCCGGTGTCTCGCACCACAGCCTCACCGCCTACGGGCGGGTGGCGCTGGCCCCGGCCGACGTCGTGGTGCCCGACCTCGAGGGGCACGTGGAGGACGGGCTGGCCGCGCAGGTGCAGCAGGAGGTGCTCCCGCTCGGCGCGCCGCAGGGCCGGCACCGGCTGGTGCCGGTGGGGTGCGACGGCCTGCTCGAGGCCCTGCGCGGTTGCCCGGTGGGCCTGTCGACGATGGGACGCGGCCTCGACGACGACGCCTCGCCGTTCCTCGCCGCCGCCGCCGCGGGCCGCCACGCCACCGCCCTGCTCGGCACCTGACCGACGGGCTGGACGAGCCGCCGGGTCAGCGGACGCCGACGAGGTCGACGACGAAGATCAGCGTCTCGTTCGGCTTGATCGCGCCGCCGGCGCCGCGCTCGCCGTAGGCGAGGTGCGCCGGGATCGTCAGCTTGCGACGGCCGCCGACCTTCATGCCCTCGATGCCCTGGTCCCAGCCGGCGATCACCTGGCCGACGCCGAGGCGGAAGTCGAGGGCCTGGCCGCGGTTCCACGACGCGTCGAACTCCTCGCCGGTCGAGAACGCGACGCCGACGTAGTGGCACGAGACGGTGCTGCCGCGGGTGGCCTCGGGGCCGTCCCCGACGGAGACGTCCTCGACGACCAGGTCGGCCGGCGGCTCGCCGCCGGGGAACTCGATCTCGGGACGGGTCGGCTGGCTCACGTGCGTTTCCTCCTGGGTGGGGGGTGGCGGCGCGCTACTGCGCGTCGAGGATGTCGAAGACGAAGACCAGGGTGTCGGTGACCGGCTCGGACGCGCCCTCGCTGGCGACCTCCGGAGGGACGGTGAGCATCACCTGCGAGCCGACCGTCTTGGTCTCCAGGCCGGCGATGATGGCCGGCATCACCTGGCCCTGGATGAGCGGGAGGGGGACCGCGGCGCCGTTGGCCCACGAGGACTCGATCACCTCGCCCGTGGCCCACTTCACCAGCGTGTACTGGACCGTGAGCGTCTGGTTCTCGGCCACCGGCGCGCCGGCGCCGATGACGAGGTCGGTGACGAGCAGCTCGGTGGGGGGCGGGCCGGCGGGCACCGTGATCGTGGGGGCGCCGTCCTCGCCCAGGGTCACCGTGGGCAGCCCTGCGACCGGCGGGACCGCGGTGCCGGCCGCGCGCTTCAGCACGTCGACGGCGTCGAGCACGTCGATGACGAACAGCAGGCTGTCGTCCTCCTCGATGCCCGCGTCGGGCTGGCCGCCGGCCGGGCCGTAGCCGTCGTCCGGGGTGATGCCCACGAGCACGCGCGACCCGATCGTGACGCCCTCCAGCCCGGAGATGAACCCGTCGATCAGCTGACCCTCCTCGAGCACGAAGCTGGCCGGCTGGTCCGGGGTGTCGAAGGAGGTGTCGAACTCCATGCCGTCGCGTCCGTTGACCCCGAGGTAGTTGAGGATCACCTTCTGGCCGAGCTCGACCGGGGCACCCGTGCCCTCGACCAGGACCCGCCGCTCGGTCGTCGAGGCGCGGAACTCGCCGTCGTAGGCGACCGTCGGCTTCTCCCCCACCTCGCCGGTCACCTCGACGTCCGCGACGTCGCTGGTGACGACCGCCGACGGCGACGGCTCGGGGTCCTCGGGGTCCGCGCACGCACCCAGCAGCACCGCCGGGAGCACGAGCGCGAGCAGCAGACGGCGCGGGACGAGGCGTCCGAGGAGGGGGCGAGGCACCAGGAGACCCTAGCCTCCGGACCTGGGAGCCCCTGATCGACCCGACCCCGATGGGACGAGCGGGTCGGGTCACATCCCGGCGATGAGCCGTTCCACCCGCTCGTCGACGCTGCGGAAGGGGTCCTTGCACAGGACGGTGCGCTGGGCCTGGTCGTTGAGCTTGAGGTGCACCCAGTCGACGGTGAAGTCGCGGCGCTGCTCCTGCGCCCGGCGGACGAAGTCGCCGCGCAGCTTGGCGCGGGTGGTCTGCGGCGGTGTGCTGGTGGCCGCGAACACCTCGATGTCGGTGGTCACCCGCTCCACCAGCCCGCGGGCCGCCATCAGGTTGTACAGGCCGCGTTTGCGCGAGATGTCGTGGTACGCCAGGTCGAGCCGGGCGATCCGCGGGCTCGACAACGGCAGGTCGTGCTTGGCCCGGTAGCGCTCGATCATCCTGTGCTTGATCGCCCAGTCCAGCTCGCGGTCGACCAGCGAGTGGTCCTGCTCGGCCACCGCGCGCAGCCCGCGCTCCCACAGGTCGAGCACGCGCTTGGTGGTGGGCGTGTGCAGGCCCCGGTCGTCGACGAACGCGGCGGCCCGCTCCAGGTACTCGCGCTGGACGTCGAGCGCGCTCGCCTGGCGGCCGTTGGCCAGCCGCACCGTGACGCGGCCGGTGAGGTCGTGGCTGATCTCGCGGATCGCCCGGATCGGGTTCTCCAGCGTGAGGTCGCGGACCGGGAGGCCGGCCTCGATCATCCGCAGCACGAGGTCGACCCCGCCGACCTTGAGCATCGTCGTGGTCTCGGACATGTTCGAGTCGCCGACGATCACGTGCAGCCGCCGGTAGCGCTCGGCGTCGGCGTGCGGCTCGTCGCGGGTGTTGATGATGGGTCGCGACCGCGTGGTGGCGCTCGACACGCCCTCCCAGATGTGGTCCGCCCGCTGGGAGAACGTGTACAGCGGGCCGCGCGGCGTCGACAGCACCTTCCCCGCCCCCACCAGCACCTGCCGGGTGACCAGGTAGGGGATCAGCACGTCGGACAGCCGGGAGAACTCCCCGCCGCGGCCCACGAGGTAGTTCTCGTGGCAGCCGTAGGAGTTGCCGGCCGAGTCGGTGTTGTTCTTGAACAGGAACACCTCGCCCTCGACGCCCTCCTCGCGCAGCCGGCGTTCGGCGTCGACCACCAGGCCCTCGAGGATCCGCTCCCCGGCGCGGTCGTGGACGACCAGCTCGCGGACGTCGTCGCACTCCGGCGTCGCGTACTCCGGGTGCGACCCGACGTCGAGGTAGAGCCGGGCGCCGTTGCGCAGGAACACGTTCGAGGAGCGGCCCCAGGACACGACCTTGCGGAACAGGTAGCGGGCGACCTCGTCGGCCGACAGCTTGCGCTGGCCGTCGGCCACGCAGGTCACGCCGAACTCGGTCTCGATGCCGTAGATCCGCCGGTCCATGGGGCTCCCTCGTCGCGTCGGCCCAGCCTACGTCCCGCACGGTGGATAGGGTCGGGCGAGTGACCACCCACGGGGCCGGCGGGTCGTGGCGGCCGCCACAGGAGTCCGCCGCGGCCGAGCCGACGCCGGACGACGTCAAGCCCGCGGGATGTCGCCCGCCGCTCGTGAGCGTCCTCCTCGCAGCTGGTGGGGTCGTGACCGCCGTCCTGGTCCTGGGGTTCGTGCCCCGCCTGCTGCGCGAGGTGAGCGCGCCCGCGGTGTACGCCGTGGCCGGAGGCGACCACCGGGTCGCCGCCGTGCTCGTGGCCGTGCTGGCCGCCCTCCTGCTGCCCGCCGGTGCGGCGGTCGCGCACCTGGGCCGCCGGCACCGGGTCGCGTGGGGGCTGCTCGTGCCGGTCGTCGTCGTGGGCCTGTCGGTGTTCGCCCTGGCGCCCGGGCGCGGCGACTCCGGGAAGGTCGCGCGCGCTCTCGACGCGGTCGTCGCCACCCCGGGAGCGGGAGAGGTGCTCACGACCACGGCCGTGTTCGCCCTGCTCGCCGTCCTGGTGTCGTCGGTGCTCGCGGTGTTCGCCGGGCTCTGGTTCGACCGCCGGTCGCCGATCGAGGTCCAGCGCGGTCGGACCGGCTCCGACGAGCTGCTGCGCGCGGCCGGTGGCGAGGAGGGCGCGGCCGGACGCGCCCGCGAGCGTCGGCGGCTGGCGGTCCAGGTCACCGCCTACGCGCTGGTCTGGACCCCCGTCGTCGTGGGCTGCCTGGTGCTCGCGCCGTCCTGACGGTTCGACCGGTCACCCCCGGGCCAGGGGCCGCCGCATCGTCCGGATGCCGGCCGGGACGTACCCGTGCCGTCGGTACAGCGCGAGGTCGGCCGAGGAGGCCGTCCCGGCGGCCAGCTCGAGCACGTCGACGCCGGGGGTGCGCTCGGCCTCGGCGTGCACCGCCTCGAGCAGGGCCGAGCCCAGCCCGCGGCCGCGCAGGTCCGGGGCGACGACCACGCGGTCGAGCCGCGCGACGGTACCGCGGACGGCGAGCCGCACCGAGCCCACCAGCCGGCCGCGGCGACCGTGCTCGCCGTCCTCGGTGGTGGTCGCCACCAGCAGGGTCGAGCCGGGGTCGGCGATCACGGCGACGACGTCCTCGAGCTCCTCACCGAGCGGCGCCACGA
Organism: uncultured Actinomycetota bacterium; assembly: GCA_963825505.1. GTDB lineage: Bacteria > Actinomycetota > Actinomycetes > Actinomycetales > CAWJMD01 > JBBQSN01. The sequence goes on from CAWGTL010000018.1 coordinate 245,889, forward strand.
ACGCGTCGCGCCGGCGCTGGGCCTCGCTCACGTACGCGGCCCGCTGGAGGGTGAACACCTCGCCGGCGTCGGCCGGCCGGGCCGGCCGGATCCGCACCTGCACCGAGACGGCCACGATCAGTCCTGCACCGGGCTGGTGCCCTGCCCGGGCGGGGTGTCCTGCGCCTGCGTGGCCGTGCCGTGGTCCGGCGACGGCCGGTCGCCCGTCAGCGTCTCGTGCGTGCCCGGCCGGGGGTCGTCGGTGCTGGGGACGTCGTCGGTGGGGTCGTCCTCCCGCAGCAGCCGCTCGAGCAGTGCGCCCGCCACCCGCCGGAAGGCCCGCCGGGGCCGCTGCCGGTCGAGCACGGCGACCTCGAGGTCCGGGGCGGTGAGGCGCCGGGGCTCGCCGCCGGCGGGGTCGGTACCGAGGGCCCGCACCGCGAGCCCGAGCACGTCGGCCAGCCGCATCCCCGGCTGCCAGGCGTCGCCGATGGCCCCGGCGACCGTGTCCGAGGCGCCGCCCATCACGACGAACCCGGTCTCCTCGTTGACCGACCCGTCGTAGGTGATGCGGTACAGCTGGTCTGCGTCGGACTCGGTGGCGACCTGGGCCACCACGAGCTCGACCTCGAGCGGCTTGTTCTCGGTGGTGAACACCGCGCCGAGGGTCTGCGCGTAGGCGTTCGCGAGGCCGCGCCCGGTGACGTCGGTGCGGTCGTAGGAGTACCCGCGCAGGTCGGCGTAGCGGACGCCCGCCACCCGCAGGTTCTCGTACTCGTTGTACTTGCCCACCGCCGCGAATGCGATCCGGTCGTAGATCTCGCTGATCTTGTGCAGGGCGCGGGACGGGTTCTCCGCGACGAACGCGATGCCGTGGTCGTACGGGAGCACCACGACGGGTCGCCCGCGCGCGATCCCCTTGCGCGCGTAGTCAGCCCGGTCCTTCATCACCTGCTCGGGCGAGACGTAGAACGGCATGTTCACGGCTGGTCCCCCTCCCTCGCGCCCGAGCCACCGGGGTCACCGACCCGGCCGGCGACCACCGCCTCGACCACGCCGGCCAGCTCGTCCTCCGGCACCCGCCGGTAGCCGTCGACCGTCACCGTGGCGACCACCGGCCAGATCCGCCGGGTGAGGTCGGGCCCCCCGGTGGCCGAGTCGTCGTCGGCCGCGTCGTAGAGCGCCTCCACCGCCACCCGGACGGCCTCGCCGGCGTCGTGCGTGGGGCGGTACAGCTTCTTCAGCGAGCCGCGGGCGAACAACGAGCCGGAGCCCACCGAGTGGTGGCCGTGCTCCTCGTAGCGTCCGCCGGTGACGTCGTAGGAGAAGATCCGGCCGCGACCGGCGTCGAGGTCGTACCCGGCGAACAGCGGCACCACCGCCAGACCCTGCATGGCCAGACCGAGGTTGCCGCGGACCATCGTCGCCAACCGGTTCGCCTTGCCGTCCAGGCTGAGCAGGACGCCCTCGATCTTCTCGTAGTGCTCGAGCTCGACCTGGAACAGGTGCACCATCTCGATCGCCAGGCCGGCGGCGCCGGCGATGCCGACGCAGGAGTACTCGTCGGCGGGGAAGACCTTCTCGATCTCGCGGTTCGCGATCAGGTTGCCCATCGTGGCGCGGCGGTCGCCCGCCATCACCACCCCGCCGGGGAAGGTCATCGCGACGATCGTCGTGGCGTGCGGGGCCAGCGGCACCTCACCGACGGGCAGGGGACGGTGCCCCGGCAGCAGGTCGGGATCGTGCGCGCGCAGGAACTCGGTGAACGAGGACGAGCCGGTGGCCGTGTACGCCCACGGCAGGTGCCCCGAACGGTTCTCGCGGTCCGTCACTGGCCACCCTTCTGCACGAAGCCGCGCACGAACGACTCCGAGTTGGTCTCGAGCACGTCGTCGATCTCGTCGAGCAGGGAGTCGATGTCGTCGGTGTTGACCTGGGACGCGGGCGCGGTGGGAGGCGGCTCGGGCGCCTCGTCGGGCGCGTCGCCGTCACGCCGCTGCGGTCGTTGCTGCTCCTGGCCGGACATCGGACCTCCCGGTGGTGTCGTGCACTGATCCTAGCCAGCGCCGGATCCTCGTCAGCGCCGGATCCTCGTCAGCGGCGCGTGAGCGCCTGCACGAGCTCCGCGGCGCTCTCGCAGCGGTCGAGCAGCGGTCCGACGTGCTCCTTGGTGCCGCGCAGAGGCTCCAGCATCGGGACCCGCTGCAGCGACGGCTGACCCGGCACGTCGAAGATCAACGAGTCCCAGCTCGCGGCGGTGACCTCGGAGCCGAACCGGGCCAGGCACCGGCCACGGAAGTACGCACGCGTGTCCTCGGGCGGGTCGGTGACCGCGACGCGCACGAGCTCGGGGTCGACGAGCCGCTCGACCGACCCGCGCTCCAGCAGCCGGTGGTACAGCCCGCGCTCGGGTCGCACGTCGCCGTACTGGAGGTCGATCGCCTCGATCCGGTGGTGGTCCCAGCCGGTTCCCTCCCGGTCCCGGAAGCCTTCCAGCAGACGGAGCTTCGCCACCCAGTCCAGCTCGCGGGCGCAGAGCATCGGGTCGCGCGCGAGCCGGTCGAGCACGTCGCCCCACCGGTGCAGGACGTCGCGGGTCTGGGCGTCGGCGTCGTCGCCGTACCGGTCGTCGACGAACGCGGTGGCCGCCGCGTGGAACCGCTGCTGCAGCTCCACCGCGGTGAGCCGGGTGCCGTCGCGCAGGGTCACCAGCGTCCTGAGGGTGGGGTCGTGGCTCACGGCGTGCAGCGTGCTCACCGGCTGCTGCACGGTGAGGTCGGGCAGGGTCCGTGCCTCGATCATGTCCAGCACCAGCGCCGTGGTGCCCATCTTCAGGTACCCCGCCACCTCGCACAGGTTCGCGTCGCCGATGATCACGTGCAGCCGCCGGTGCTTGTCGGCGCTGGCGTGCGGCTCGTCGCGGGTGTTGATGATCGGGCGCTTGAGGGTGGTCTCCAACCCGACCTCGACCTCGAAGAAGTCGGCGCGCTGGGACACCTGGAAGCCGGCGACGTCGCCCGACTGCCCGAGACCCACCCGGCCCGCACCGGTGACGACCTGGCGGCTCACGAAGAACGGGATGAGCCCGCGGACGATCTCCGGGAACGGCGTGGCCCGGTCCATCAGGTAGTTCTCGTGCGTCCCGTACGAGGCACCCTTGTTGTCGGTGGTGTTCTTGTAGAGGTTGACCGGCGGTTGCCCCGGCACCTCCGCGAGCCGGCGGACGGCGGTGAGCATCACCAGCTCGCCGGCCTTGTCCCACCGCACGGCGTCGAGCGGGTTGGTCACCTCGGGGCTGGAGTACTCGGGATGGGCGTGGTCGACGTAGAGGCGCGCGCCGTTGGTGAGCACGACGTTCGCCAGCGTCGGGTCGTCGAGCTCGTCGGCGAGCTCGCCACCGGGGGTGTCGGTGAGCTGGCTCGGGTGCGCCTGCTGGCGGCCCAGCTCCCACCCGCGCGCGTCGCGCAGCGGCTGCTCGTCCTCGTAGTCCCAGCGCGCGCGGCCCACCCGCGCCCCCAGCGGCGCGGCGTAGGCGTTGACGACCTGGCCCGACAGCAGCATCGGGTTGGCGGCGGGATCACCCGCGGCCGAGACGCCGTACTCGGTCTCGATCCCCATCACCCGGCGGACGGTCATGGGACGAGACTAGGGAGCCGCTCCCAGGTCCCGGCACACCTGGGTCTCCGACGCGCGCACGAGCCCGTCGCCCAGGTGCTGGCGCGCCGCCTCGGACGTGACGAGCTGCTCCAGGGTCAGGTCGAGGAAGGTCTCCAGCGCCTCCACCGCGACGCAGTCGGCCTGCTCCTCGCTCAGGCCCTTGGCCTCCAGCTGGTACAGGACGATCTGGTACAGCGCGACCGAGTCGACGCCGACCGCCATGCACCAGGAGATCGCGTCGACCGCGCTCTCGTGGGAGCGCCCCTGCTCGAAGGCGGCGACGATCTCGGCGTCGGTCACGGCACGCAGCTGCTCGCCGATGCAGTCGAGGTGCTCGGGCGGGATCACCTCCGGCCCCCACTCCGCGAGACCGCGCGCGACGCGCTCGTCGACCGCGGCGCGATCAGCGATCGCGAGGCCGGCGACGCCGTCGACCATCCACCGGTCGTCCTGCAGGACGAGCTCGAGCGACTGGGCGAGTCCGGCGCTGGCGCCACCGATCGACGTCACGCGCGCGGTCGCCGTGCTGGACTCGACCACGACCTGGTCGACGACCACCTCGTCCGCGGGCTCGGAGGCGATGACGGCGTCGCGGCAGTCCTCGACGTCGGTGCTCCCGACCGCCACCTCGAGCCCACGCCGGGTGTAGGTCTCCGTGCACTGGTCGGGGTCGGAGGAGGTGCCGAGCTCGGTGAGGACGGCGATCACCTCCTCCTCCGGCGTCGCCGCGGTCGACGTCGCCGGTTCCGGAGCGGCCTGCCCGCCTCCGCCGGGTCCGGTGCAGGCGGCCAGCGCGAGCGCTCCCGCCAGCGCCAGCACGGACGTGCACGGACGTGCTCCCACGTCGTCCCCCCTCGTTCGGATCCCCTCGTTCGGATCCCCTGTGCCGCCGCACACCCTAGGGCGGCGCAGGACCTCAGGCCGCCACGCCGGTCAGTTCGTGCAGTACTCGTCGACGACCCGCAGGATCTCGGCATCCCGCTTCTTCCCGTAGGACGGGTCGGTCATCGCCTCCTCGATCGTCCAGTCCTGGAAGAACCCGGTCATGTACCCCGCGACGCACGCCGCCGAGGACTCCGAGGCGCCTGCGTTCAGGAGCTGGTTGTTGAGGAGCGCGAACATCGTCAGCAGGTCCTGGCCGGCGCCGAGGCACTGGCGCATGGCGTCGACGCCGCGCTGGCCCATCTGGCGCTCCAGGATGAGGCGCTCGACCTCCTCGTCGTCGATCCGGTCGATCAGCGCGTCGATGCAGTCGGAGTCCTCGGGCCTCAGCGAGTCCCCGACGAACTGCTGGACCCCGTCGTGGATCGGGGAGAGCACGACGTCGCGGTCGAGCAGCTCGAGGTCGCTGATGCCGTCGACCCGCCAGCTGCCGTCTGCCTGCACCAGAACGAGATCGACCGCCAGACCGTCGTAGTCGCCGCCGTCGGGGGTGGCCAGCGCCTTCGCCCGCTGGTCGGCGACCTCGACCTGCTCGACCAGCACCGAGGACGCGGGCTCGGTGGCGGGCAGCTGCTCGCGGCAGGCGGCGAGCGGGTCGGCGGTGCCGACCAGCTGCGCCAGCGCAGCCTCGGTGTAGACGGTGGTGCACCCCTGCGGGTCGGTGGCGGTGAACATCAGCTCGGCGGCGTCGGCCACCTGCTCCTGCGGTGGCGGCGGCGGCGGCGGCGGGGTGACCTGCTCCTCGCCGCAGCCGGCCAGCGCGAGCACTCCCACCAGCGCCAGCACGGACGTGCGCAGACGTGCTCCCACGTCGTCCCCCCTCGTTCGGATCCCCTGTGCCGCACACCCTAGGGCGGCGCGGGACGTCGGACCGCCACGCCGTCCACAGCCTCCCTCAGAGGTACTGACCGGTGTTCGAGACGGTGTCGATGGTGCGACCGGGCTCGGTGCCCTTCTTGCCCTGGATGATCGTGCGGATGTAGACGATCCGCTCGCCCTTCTTGCCCGAGATCCGCGCCCAGTCGTCGGGGTTGGTGGTGTTGGGCAGGTCCTCGTTCTCCTTGAACTCGTCGACGCAGGCGGCGAGCAGGTGGTCGACCCGGATCCCCCTCTGCTGCTGGGTGAGCCAGTCCTTGATCGCCATCTTCTTCGCGCGGTCGACGATGTTCTGGATCATCGCGCCGGAGTTGAAGTCCTTGAAGAACAGGATCTCCTTGTCGCCGCCGGCGTAGGTGACCTCCAGGAACTGGTTCTCCTCGGTCTCGGCGTACATCCGCTCGACCGTGGCCTGGATCATCGCCTCGACCGTCGCCTCGGCCGAACCACCGTTCTCCGCGACGTCGTCGGCGTGCAGCGGCAGGTGCGGGACCAGGTACTTGGTGAAGATGTCGCGGGCGGCCTCGGCGTCGGGACGGTGGATCTTCACCTTCACGTCGAGCCGGCCCGGACGCAGGATCGCCGGGTCGATCATGTCCTCGCGGTTCGAGGCGCCGATGACGATGACGTTGTCGAGCCGCTCCACGCCGTCGATCTCGGCCAGCAGCTGCGGCACGATCGTGGTCTCGACGTCGGAGGACACGCCGGAGCCGCGGGTGCGGAACAGCGACTCCATCTCGTCGAAGAACACCACCACCGGGGTGCCCTCCCCCGCCTTCTCGCGGGCGCGGGCGAAGATCAGCCGGATGTGCCTCTCGGTCTCACCGACGTACTTGTTGAGCAGCTCGGGGCCCTTGATGTTGAGGAAGTACGAGCGCACCTCGTCCGAGCCCGTCTTCTCTGCGGACTGGACGGCCAGCGAGTGCGCGACGGCCTTGGCGATCAGCGTCTTGCCGCAGCCGGGCGGGCCGTACAGCAGGATCCCCTTCGGCGCCTTGAGGCCGTGCTCGCGGTAGAGGTCGGGGTGCGCGAACGGCAGCTCGACGGCGTCGCGGATCTGCTCGATCTGGCTGGCCAGGCCGCCGATGTCGGCGTAGTCGATGTCCGGCACCTCTTCGAGGACGAGCTCCTCGACCTCGGCCTTCGGGATCTTCTCGTACACGTAGCCGGACCGCGGCTCCAGCGTGAGGGCGTCGCCCACCCGCAGCTTCTGGTCGCGCAGCGACCCCGCGAGCTTGACCACGCGCTCCTCGTCGGCCCGCGCCAGCACCAGCGCGCGGTCGTCGCCGAGGAGCTCCTTGACCGTCACGAGCTCGCCGGTGCGCTCGTAGCCCACCGCGGTGACGACGTTGAGCGCCTCGTTGAGCATGACCTCCTGGCCGGCGCCGAGCTGCTCGCGGTCGATCGTCGGGCTCATCGCCACCCGCAGCTTGCGGCCGGACTGCACGACGTCGACGGTGCCGTCGGCGTGCGCCTCGATGAACGTCGCGTACCCGTTCGGCGGCTGCGCCAGGCGGTCGACCTCGCTGCGCAGGGTGACCAGCTGCTCGCGGGCGTCGCCGAGGGTGCGCTGCAGCCGCTCGTTGCGGTTCAGCAGGTCGTCGGCCTGCCGCTGCAGGAGGGCGACCCGGTCCTCGAGTGCCCGGACGCGTCCGGGCTGCTCGGTGACCCGACGGCGCAGGGAGGCGATCTCCGAGCGCAGCAGCTCGATCTCGCGGTGCGTGGCCGCGTCACGGTCCTGGCCAGGCCGTTCTGCTCCGTGCTCGCCCATGGCGACCTCCCCGGGATCGGTGGTCGGCCCAACCTAACCCGGCGGCTCCTGGCCGGCCGGGTGGACCCGCCCGGTCGTGTCCGATCCGGTACCCGGACGGCCCACGTCGCGGCGGACCCGCCGGACCTTCTTGTCCGAGACGGCCCGCTCGCCGAGGTCCTCGGCCGACCACTCCTGAGAGCCCCAGTGGTCGTCGGGCAGCTCGCTGCCCTTGGCCGGACGTCGCCGGCGTGCCGGCGCGGTGAGGTCGCCGGCCATCCTCCGGGTCGTGAGCAGGAAACCGGTGTGGCCCACCATCCGGTGCTGCGGACGGACGGCCAGGCCCTCCAGGTGCCACCCACGGACCATCGACTCCCACGCCGACGGCTCGGTCCAGCCGCCGTGGGTCCGGATCTCCTCGGCCAGCCTGGACAGCTGGGTGGCCGTGGCCACGTAGCCGATCAGGACGCCGCCGGGGACGAGCGCGCCGGCGACGGCGTCGAGGCACTCCCACGGCGCCAGCATGTCGAGCACGACGCGGTCGACGCTGCCGGGCTCCTCGGCGCCGGGCAGCACCTCGGCGAGGTCGCCGACGGTGACGCGCCAGGCCGGGTGCGGGCCGCCGAAGAAGGTCTCGACGTTGCCCCGCGCGATGTCGGCGAAGTCCTCCCGCCGCTCCACCGAGTGCAGGTACCCCGAGTCGCCCACGGCGCGCAGCAACGACATCGACAGCGCGCCGGACCCGACTCCGGCCTCGACGACGCGCGCACCGGGGAACACGTCGGCCATCGCGATCACCTGGCCGGCGTCCTTGGGGTACACGACGGCGGCGCCGCGCGGCATCGACAGCACGTAGTCGCTCAGCAGCGGACGCAGGACGAGGTACTCGATGCCGCCGCTGTTGGTGACGACGCTGCCCTCGGGCCCGCCGATGAGCTCGTCGTGCGCGAACATCCCCCGGTGGGTGTGGAACTCGGCACCCGGGGTCAGCGTGATCGTGTGCAGACGCCCCTTGGGGTCGGTGAGCTGCACCCGTTCCCCCACCCGCAGCGGGCCGCGCCGCGTGGCCGCGCCGGTGGGTCCGGCCTGCGCGCCGGTGGCCGTCCGGCCTGCGCGTCGCGGTCGGGCTCGGTGGGGTCGGTCGGCACGGCGGGGAGACTACGCGGATCCGGGCTTCGCGCTGCGCACCGGGCGCGTGCCGGCGCCGAGCAGGTGCGCGACCACCTCGCCCACGGGGACGAGCCCGACGACGCGCCCGCCGTCGACCACCACGGCGTCGCCGTCGTCGGCACGCTGGAGCGCGGCGATGAGGGCGTCGCCGGAGAGCCCGGCGTCGAGGACGGCGCCCGGCTCGTGCCGGCGCGCGACCTGCTCCACCCGCACCTCGTGCCGTCGCTCGACCGGCACGGCCTGGACGGCCTGCGGGTCGAGCACCCCCTGCACGGCGCCCTGCTCGTCGACCAGCACCACGGCGAGCGGGCGGCCCTGCTGGGGGCGCAGCACGTCGGCGAGGGCGGCCAGGGACGTGCCGTGCGGCACGGAGACGGCCGGACGCATCAGGGCCCCGACGTGGAGCCGCTCGGCGCGCGACCTGATCCGGGCGCCCCGGATGGCCTGGCCGGCGGCCGACCAGAGCATGGCGCCGATCAGGGCGGCCCAGACCACGGTGAACACCCGGGGCGGACGGCCGTCGAGCAGCGGCAGCAGCGCGTAGGCGACCGCGGCGGACGCGACCACCCGCCCCGCCCAGCCCGCGACGAGCGTCCCGGTGCTGCGGCTGCCGGTGATCCGCCAGACCAGCGCCTCGAGCACCCGCCCGCCGTCCAGCGGCAGGCCGGGGAGGAGGTTGAAGACGGCGAGGAACAGGTTGGTGATGGTGAACGCCAGCAGGAGGCGACCTGTGACCGCCCCGCCGTCGACGGCGCCGGCGAGCACCCACGCGAGCGCGGCGAGCACGCCGTTGGCCAGCGGCCCGACGACCGCGACGAGCACCGAGCGGCCCGCCGACGCCGCCTCGGACTCGAACTGGGTGTGACCGCCCCAGAAGGTGATGACGATGTGGGTGGGCGGCAGCCCCACCGCCCTGGCGGCGACCGCGTGCGCCGCCTCGTGCACCAGGACCGCGAGGAACAGCGCTCCCGCGTAGCCGAGGGCGACGAGGAAGCCGACCGCGCCGAGCACGGGGGCGAGCTGCTGGCCGAAGAGCACCGTCACCAGGGCGGCGATGAGCAGCCAGCTCTGGGAGACCAGGACCGGCACGCCGGCCACCTGGCCGACCTTCCACCCGGGCGCCGTCTGGGCGGCCATCAGCACCTCCGTCGTCCGGGCCAGCCTACGGACGCCGCCGCTGCTGCCTCGTCAGCGGCCCGTCTGGTCGACGAGCGCGCCGGTCGTCGTGGGATCGAACGAGGCGGCCGCTGGCCGGATCCTGCCGTCGCGGACGTCCTCGGCGAAGTGGCAGGCCACGGTGTGGCCGGGAGTCAGCTCGCGCAGCTGCGGGACCTCGTCGTGGCACCGGGTCTCCTGGCGGAACGGGCACCGGGTGTGGAACCGGCACCCGCTCGGCGGGTTCGCGGGGCTGGGCAGGTCGCCCGCCAGCAGGATCCGCTCCCGTCGGTCCTCGACCTCCGGGTCGGGGACCGGGATCGCCGACATCAGCGAGATCGTGTACGGGTGCAGCGGGTGGTCGTAGAGGTCGTCGCTCGGCGCCTCCTCCACCAGCAGGCCGAGGTACATCACGCCGATCGTGTCGCTGATGTGCCGGACGACCGCGAGGTCGTGGGCGATCACCAGGTAGGTGAGGTCGAGGGTGTCCTGCAGCTCCTCGAGCAGGTTGATCACCTGCGCCTGCACCGAGACGTCGAGGGCGCTGACCGGCTCGTCGGCGATCACCAGCCGCGGGTTGAGGACCATCGCCCGCGCGATGCCGATGCGCTGGCGCTGGCCGCCGGAGAACTCGTGCGGGTACTTCGCAGCGGCCGAGGCCGGCAGCCCCACGACCTCGAGCATCTCCAGCACCCGCTCGCGCCACCGCGCCTTCGGCACGGCGTCCTCCGCGTCGGAGTGCGCCCGCAGCGGCTCGGTGAGCAGGCTCTCCACGCTCTGGCGCGGGTCGAGGCTGGCCATCGGGTCCTGGAAGACCATCTGCATCTGACGCCGGGCGCGACGCAGGCCCTCCCCCTTGAGCGAGGCGAGGTCGGTGCCGTCGAGCAGCACCTGACCGCCCGTGGGCTGCTCCAGCCGCAGGATGCCGCGCCCGAGCGTCGACTTGCCGCAGCCGGACTCGCCGACCAGGCCGTAGGTCTCCCCTCGCCGCACCTGCAGCGAGACGCCGTCGACGGCGCGCACGTGGCCGACCGTGCGGTCGAACACCAGACCCCTGCGGATCGGGAAGTGCACCTGGAGGTCGCGGACGTCGAGCAGCACGTCGGCACGAGAACCCTCGCGCTCGGGGCGGTTGTCCCCCGTCACGTCCGTCTCCGGGTCGTTCTCGGCGGTCGGTGGCTTGTCCAGCGACGCGTTCACCGCGGCTCCTCGGTCGTCGTGGCGTCACCGTCGACGGTCGTCCCGCCGCCCACCGGGGCGGGGTTCGCGCAGCGCACGTGGTGCTGCGGGCGCTCGGGGTCGGGCAGCAGCGCGAGGTCGGGCGAGCTGCAGGCGGCCACCTCGTGCGGGCAGCGGGGCGCGAAGGCGCACTTGACCGACCACTCCACGGTGTCGCGCGGCGTGCCCGGGATCGGACGCAGCTTCTCGCCGCGCGGCGAGTCCAACCGCGGGATCGAGGCCAGCAGGCCCTCCGTGTAACGGTGCCGTGGCACGCCGAACAGCTCTGTGCGCGAGGCGGTCTCGACGATACGGCCCGAGTACATGACGTTGACCTGGTCGCACAGTCCGGCCACGACGCCGAGGTCGTGGGTGATCATGATCATCGCCGTCCCGGTCTCGGTGACCAGCTGCTTCAGCAGCTCGAGCACCTGCGCCTGGATCGTCACGTCGAGCGCCGTGGTGGGCTCGTCGGCGATCAGCAGCCGGGGCTTGCACGCCAGCGCGATCGCGATCATCGCGCGCTGGCGCATGCCGCCGGAGAGCTGGTGCGGGTACTCGCCGAGACGGCGTCGGGGATCGGGGATGCCGACCCGGCGCAGCAGGTCCTCGGCCTCGTCGCGGGCGGCGCCCCGGTCGAGGTCGGTGTGCGCGCGCAGCACCTCGGTGACCTGCAGGCCCACCGGGACCACCGGGTTGAGCGAGGTCATCGGGTCCTGGAACACCATCGCCATCTCGCGCCCGCGCATGCGCGCGAGCTCGCGGTCGCCCGCCTTCAGCAGGTCGCGCCCGCCGAACCGCACCTGGCCGTCGACGGCCACGCCCCGCTTGGGCAGCAGCCCCATCACGGCCAGCGAGGTCACGGACTTGCCGCTGCCGGACTCCCCCACCAGGCCCACGACCTGACCTGGCGAGACCGTGAACGAGACGCCGTCGACGGCGCGCACGTCGCGGCGTCCGCGCCGGGTGAACCGGACCGAGAGGTCGTCGACCTCCAGCAGGGGGCCGCCGCCGCGGCCCGAGCCGTCACGACCCGCGCCGTCGCGGCCGGTGTCGAGCTCGGTGGCGTCGGTGCTCGCGGTGCTCACGCCGCTCACCTCCGGAACTTGGGGTCGAGGGCCTCGCGCAGCGCCTCACCCAGCAGGGTGAAGCCGAGTGCGGTGACGGCGATGCAGGCGCCGGGCCACAGGGCCAGCTGCGGATCGGTCTCGAGCCGGCTCTGCGCCTTGACCAGCATCCGGCCCCACTCCGCGACGGTCGGGTCGGGCGCGCCGAGCCCGAGGTAGGACAGCGCCGCGACCTCGATGATCGCGGTGGCGAGCACCAGGGTCGCTTGGACGATCACCGGGCCGAGCGAGTTGGGCAGCATGTGGCTCATCACCACGGTGCGGCGGCGCAGCCCCAGGGAGATCGACGCCAGCACGTAGTCGGCGTTGCGCTGCGCCAGCAGCGACCCGCGCAGCAGCCGCGCGAAGATCGGCACCTGCACGACCGCGATCGCGATCATCAGCGGCAGGCCGAGCACCCAGGTGCCGAACCGCGGCTCCAGCCGGCTCATGTGCGGGCTCATCAGCGCCGCGACGCTGACCGCCATCAGCAGCGACGGGATCGACAGCAGGATGTCGACGCCGCGCATCAGCAGCGTGTCGACCCACCGGCCGAACGCCCCGGAGGCGAGCCCGAGCAGGGTGCCGAAGAACAGACCGATGGACGTCGAGACGATGCCGATGATGAGGCTCTGCCGTGCGCCGTGGACCAGCTGGGTGAACAGGTCGGACCCGAACGAGTCCAGGCCGAGCAGGTGCTCGTCGGACGGGCCGGGGACGCTGCTCGGGGTGACCTGGTTGCCCCACTGCGCCCCGGCGGGCTCGTAGGGCGCGATCGCGTCGGCGAAGACCGCCACCAGGACGAACGCGAGCACGATGAGGGCCCCGACGATCGCCACCGGGTTCCGCACGAGCCGCTGCATCGCGCCGCGGAGCAGGCTGGTGCCGCGCTCGTCCTCGCCGCCGGCGGCGGGCAGCTCGCCCAGCGCGGTGCCCGCCTGCGTCCGCGACCTCCCGTGGAGGGGAGCATGCTCATGAGACACGGATCCTCGGGTCGATGATGCCGTAGCTGATGTCGACCAGCAGGTTCACCACGGCGAACACCAGCGCGATGAAGAGGATGAAGCCCTGCAGGACGGCGAAGTCGAGCGAGCTGATCGCCTGGAACAGGTAGTCGCCGATGCCGTTGAAGGCGAACACCGACTCGGTGAGCACGGCGCCGGACAGCAGCAGCCCCGTCTGCAGGCCGATCGTGGTGACGACCGGGAGGAGCGCGTTGCGCAGGACGTGCCGGCGCGAGATCAGGCCGCGCGCGAGGCCCTTGGCCCGCGCCGTGCGCACGTAGTCCTCGCCGAGCACCTCGAGCACCGAGGCGCGGGTGATCCTGACCGATGATGGCGAGCGGGATCGTCCCGAGGGCGATCGCCGGGAGCACCAGGTGCAGGAGCGCGTCCCACGCGGCGTCCCACTCCCGGGTGAGCAACCCGTCGAGGACGTAGAAGTTCGTGATGTGGGTGGCGTCGATCCGCGCGTTCTGCCTGCCGGCGGTGGGCAGCACCGCCAGGTCGGCGAGGTTGAACGCCCCGAGCGGCACGTCGAGCCCGACGGCGAACACGAGCTTGAGCAGGTACGCCAGGAAGAACACCGGGACGACGACGCCGAGCAGCGAGCCGCTGACGGTGAGCGAGTCGAGGGCGCCGCCGTGCCGCTTGGCGGCGAAGTACCCGAGCGGGACCCCGAGCACGATGGCGAACAGCAGCGCGGCGATGGAGAGCTCGATCGTGGCGGGGAACCGCTCGAGGAAGGTCTCCAGCACCGGCTGGCCGGTGCGCGAGGAGCTGCCCAGGTCGCCCTGCAGCAGGGACGACGACGTACTTGAGGTACTGCTCGTGCAGCGGCTGGTCGAAGCCGTACAGCCTGTTGACCGTCGCGATCGACTGGTCGGTGGCGCGCTCCCCCAGCAGCGCGCGGGCCGGGCTCGCCCGGCAGGGCGTGCACCCACAGCAGCAGCAGGACCGTGAGGCCGAGCAGCACGGGCACCAGCAGCAGCAGCCGGCGCAGGATGAATCTCAGCACGGGTCAGCTCCCTCTCGGGGCCGGGCTCCGCCGGAGGCAGGCGGAGGGGCCGGTCAGGGGTGCGGGGTGCCCCGGCCGCAGCCGGGGCACCCCGTCGTCACCTGATGGGCAGGACTCGACAGAAGTCGCGACGAGGAGGTCAGCCGTCGCTGACCGTGACCTCGTTCCAGACCTCGTCCTGCACCGGGCTCGCCGAGTAGCCCTCGACGCCGGCGGCGAACGCCAGCGACGGGACCGGGCTGGCGATCGGGATCCCCGGCAGGAACTCCATCACCTGCTCGTTGATGGCCTCGTACTTCGGGGTCTGCTCGTCGAGCGTCGGGAGGCCGCGGGCCTCGTCGAGCGCCGAGAACAGCTCCGGGTTGTCGAAGCCCCACTCGTTGCTGGCCTTGCCGAAGAACACACCGAGGAAGTTGTCGGTGTCGTTGTAGTCGCCGGTCCAGCCGAGCAGGTGGATGCCGTGGGCCTCGCTGCCCTGGATCTTGTCCAGGTACTCCGGGTTCCACTTGTCGGCGGTCGGGGTGACGACCAGGCCGACGGCCTCGAGCTGGGCCTTGATGGCCACGTAGGTGTCCTCGGGGCTCGGCATGTACGGACGCGAGACGCCGGTCGGGTAGTTGAACTCGATCGTCGCGCCCTCGGCGCCGGCCTCGGCCAGCAGCTGCTTGGCCTTCTCCGGGTCGTAGTCGTAGGTGGTCACGTCAGGGTTGAAGCCGTTGACGGTCTCCGGGATGAACTGCGTCGCAGGCGTGGTGCCCTCGGGCAGCGACTGGGAGATCACGGCCTCCTTGTCGATCGCGTGCGCGATCGCCTGGCGGACCTTGACGTCGTTGAGCGGCGCGGCCTTCTGGTTCATCCCGAGGTACAGGATGTTGAACGCCGGTCGGTTGACGATCTGGAAGCCGTCGGCCTCGAGGCCCTGGACGTCACCGGGGGCGACCAGGTCGTAGCCGTCGATCTCGCCCGCCTTGAGCGCCTGCACGCGCGCCTGGGCGTCGGAGATGGTCTGGATGATGACCTCGTCGAGCTGGGCCTTGGTGCCCCAGTAGTCGTCGTTGCGCTTCAGGGTGACCTTCTGGCCGCGGTCCCACGAGTCGAACACGAACGGACCGGTGCCCGTCGGGTGCTCGGTGGCGTAGGCGGAGAAGCGCGGGTCGTCCTCGGTGCCCTCGACGTTGTCGGCGTCGAACTCCTCCATGGCGGAGGGGCTCTGCATCGAGAACGCCGGCAGCGACAGCGCCTGCACGAACGCGGCGAACGGCTTGGTCAGCGTGACGGTGGCCTCGGTGTCCGAGCCCGCCTCGCAGCCGCCGTAGATGCCGCCCTGCAGCGCGGCGTCCTCGGACTCCTTGAAGCCCTTGAACAGCGACTGGTAGTAGTACGAGAGGTTCTGCGACTGCAGCAGACCCGTCCAGTTGTACCAGCGGTCGAAGTTCGCGCAGACGGCGTCGGCGTTGAAGTCGGTGCCGTCGTGGAACTTGACGCCCTCCTCCAGCGCGAACGTGTAGCTCAGGCCGTCCTCGCTCTGCTCCCAGCTCTTCGCGAGCAGCGGTGCGGGGTCGGCGGTGCCGGGCTCGGTGCCGACCAGGCCCTCGAACATCTGACGGGCGACGCGGAACGTCTCGCCGTCGCTCGCGAACGCGGGGTCGAGCATCCCGGGGTCGGACGAGGCGGCGAAGACGAACGTTCCGCCGGCGGCCTGCTCCTCACCCCCGGTGGACTCTTCACCGCCGCTGCGCTCGCTGTCGGCGCAGGCCGACAGCGCGAGCGCGGCCACCCCCACGACGGCGAGTGCCCGGGCCGTACGGCCCCGGGCTCCGGTGCTGCGAAGTCGCATCCTTCACTCCATCAGGCGGGGCGGGCCGTGGTGCGGCCCGCCGGACGTCGCACGCCCGGTGCGGGCGGCGGACCTGACCATAGTCTGAGACGGCAGCGCTGCGAACCGGGGGCGAGTCACATCGGTGTCACGGTTCGGTCACAGCGCGTGGTCGCGCCGGCACCCGTCCGCAGCAGGCCCGGACGGGCTGCGGCAGCGCGGATCAGGTGCTCGGTGGCGCGAGGTCGGACGCGCTGAGGCCGTCGAGCGAGGCGAGGACGCGTCGCCCGGGGGCGGTACCCACCGGCACCACGTGGGGGACGCCGATGGTGGCGAGACCGGCCGCCTCGGCCGAGGCGAGCCCGGTCGGCGAGTCCTCGATCGCCACCGCCCTGGAGGGCTCGACACCGAGCAGCGACAGGCGCGCCATCGCGGTGAGGTACGGCTCGGGGTGGGGCTTGCCGTGCTCGACCTGGTCGCCCGTCACCACGGCGGCGAACAGCCCGTCCGGGAGGTGCGCGAGGAGCGCGTCGGCGAGGGGCACCCAGGACATCGTCACCATCGCCTGCGGCACGCCGAGGTCCGCGAGCTCGTCGAGCAGCCGCACCACCCCCGGTCGCCACGGCGGAGCCGAGCGCACCTGCGCGACGACGTGCGACATCAGCCGGTCGACGATGGCCTCGAGCCCGAGCCGCACGCCCCCCTCGTCGCGGATCACCTCGGCGGAGACCAGCAGCGGGTTGCCCACGAGCGAGTGCGCCTGCGCGTCGCTCCAGCTGCCGCCGTGCTCGGCGACCAGGGCGTACTCGGCCTCGATCCAGTACGGCTCGGTGTCCACGAGGGTGCCGTCCATGTCCCACAGGACGGCGGACGGCAGCGGGTCGCTGTCCGGGCCGGGCATGTCGCCAAACCTACGCGGCGCGCCGCTGCGCCGCCTCGCACGTTCCGAAGGATGGGCGGCGGGCGGGTCACGGCGCACCGCCAGCCATACTGGAGGGACCGTCCGCGGCCATCGTCCGGGCGGTCCCGCCCCGGAGGACGCCCCCCGTGCCCGTGACGCCCGACCTGCGACCCGACGCCACCGAGCTGCTCGCCGCGGCGATGCGCGAGCGCGTCCTGGTGATCGACGGGGCGATGGGCACCATGATCCAGCGGCACGCACCCAGCGAGGCGGACTACCGGGGCGAGCGGTTCCGCGACTGGCCGAGCGACCTGCGCGGCAACAACGAGCTCCTCACCCTCACCCGGCCGGACATCATCGGCGGCATCCACCGCGAGTACCTCGAGGCCGGCGCCGACCTGGTCGAGACGAACACCTTCAACGCGCAGGCGATCTCGCTGGCCGACTACGACCTGCAGGACCTGGCGCGCGAGCTCAACGTCGCGGCGGCGCGGCTGGCGCGCGAGGCGTGCGACGAGATGACGGCCAGGACGCCCGACCGACCGCGGTACGTCGTCGGCACCCTGGGGCCGTGCAACCGCACGGCGTCGATCTCCCCCGACGTCAACGACCCTGCTGCGCGCAACGTGACCTTCGACGAGCTCGTGGCGGCCTACCTCGAGCAGGCCGACGGGCTGGTCGACGGCGGGTCGGACGTGCTGATGGTCGAGACCGTCTTCGACACCCTCAACGCCAAGGCGGCCGTGTTCGCCCTGGAGACGCTGTTCGAGCAGCGTGGCCGGCGCTGGCCGGTGATGATCTCGGGCACCATCACCGACGCCTCGGGGCGCACGCTCTCCGGCCAGGTCACCGAGGCGTTCTGGAACTCGGTGCGCCACGCCCGTCCGCTGACGATCGGTCTCAACTGCGCGCTCGGCGCCGCCGAGCTGCGCCCGTACCTGGCCGAGCTCTCCCGGATCGCCGACTGCTTCGTCTCGAGCCACCCGAACGCGGGGCTGCCCAACGCGTTCGGCGAGTACGACGAGACGCCCGACCAGACCGCCGCGTACCTGCGGGAGTTCGTGGGGTCGGGTCTCACGAACGTGGTGGGCGGCTGCTGCGGCACCACACCCGAGCACATCACCGCGATCGCCTCGGCCGCCGAGGGTCTCGCGCCACGCGTGCCGCCCGAGGTCCCGCCGGCCTGCCGCCTCTCGGGGCTCGAGCCGCTGACCATCGACCCGTCGTCGTTGTTCGTCAACGTCGGTGAGCGGACGAACATCACCGGCAGCGCCCGGTTCCGCAACCTGATCAAGGCCGAGGACTACGGGACGGCGCTCGACGTCGCCCGCCAGCAGGTGGAGTCCGGTGCGCAGGTCATCGACGTCAACATGGACGAGGGGATGATCGACGGCGTCGCCGCGATGGACCGCTTCGTCAAGCTGGTCGCGAGCGAGCCCGACATCTGCCGCGTCCCGATCATGGTCGACTCCTCCAAGTGGGAGGTGATCGAGGCCGGGCTCAAGTGCGTGCAGGGCAAGCCGGTCGTGAACTCGATCTCCATGAAGGAGGGCGAGGAGGCGTTCCGCGCGCAGGCGACGCTGTGCCGCAAGTACGGCGCGGCGGTCGTGGTGATGGCGTTCGACGAGGACGGCCAGGCCGACGACCTGCAGCGCCGCAAGGAGATCTGCGCCCGCGCCTACCGGATCCTCACCGAGGAGATCGGGTTCCCGGCAGAGGACATCATCTTCGACCCCAACGTCTTCGCCGTGGCCACAGGCATCGAGGAGCACGCCAACTACGGGGTCGACTTCATCGAGGCCACCCGGTGGATCAAGGACAACCTGCCGGGCGCGCTCGTGTCCGGTGGAGTCTCGAACGTCTCGTTCTCGTTCCGGGGCAACAACCCCGTCCGCGAGGCGATCCACTCGGTGTTCCTGTTCCACGCCGTCCGGGCGGGCATGGACATGGGCATCGTCAACGCGGGTGCTCTCGTCGTGTACGACGAGATCGACGCGGGGCTGCGCGAGCGGATCGAGGACGTCGTCCTCAACCGGCGACCCGACGCCACCGAGCGCCTGGTCGAGATCGCCGGCGACTTCGCGGGTACCGGCGAGCAGCAGGAGGCCGTCGCCCAGGAGTGGCGGTCGATGCCGGTCGAGGAGCGGATCACGCACGCGCTGGTGAAGGGTCTGGACGAGTTCGTCGAGTCCGACACCGAGGAGCTGCGGCTCGTCATCGCCGAGCGCGGCGGCCGGCCGATCGAGGTCATCGAGGGCCCGCTCATGGCCGGCATGAACGTGGTCGGCGACCTGTTCGGCGCGGGCAAGATGTTCCTCCCGCAGGTGGTGAAGTCGGCCAGGGTGATGAAGAAGGCCGTGGCGCACCTGATCCCGTTCATCGAGGCCGAGAAGGACCCGGAGGCCGAGGTGCGCTCGCACGGCAAGATCGTGATGGCCACGGTCAGGGGCGACGTCCACGACATCGGCAAGAACATCGTCGGCGTCGTGCTGCAGTGCAACAACTACGAGGTCGTCGACCTCGGGGTGATGGTCCCGGCGCAGAAGATCCTCGACACCGCCAAGGCCGAGGGTGCCGACATCATCGGCCTGTCCGGGCTCATCACCCCCTCCCTCGACGAGATGGTCGGCCTCGCCGCCGAGATGGAGCGGCAGGGGTTCGACATCCCGCTGCTCATCGGCGGAGCCACGACGTCGAAGGCGCACACGGCGGTGAAGGTGGTGCCGCAGTACCACGGCCCCGTCATCTGGGTGAAGGACGCCTCGCGCTCGGTCCCGGTCGCGGCGGCGCTGCTCTCGGACACCCAGCGACCCGGTCTGATCGCCGACGTGACCGCCGACTACGACGCCCTGCGCGAGCGGCACGCGGCCAAGCAGGGCCAGCGCGCCATCGTGAGCATCGAGGAGGCGCGGGGCAACCGGAGCCCCGTCGACTGGACCGGGCACCGTCCCCTGCGTCCCCGGATGCTCGTGCAGCAGGACCACGACGTGCACCAGGACAAGTCGTACACCCAGCGGCACACGGCGCTGATGCACCCGGTGCGGGTGTTCCGCGACTACCCGGTCGAGGAGCTGCGCCGGTACGTCGACTGGCAGCCGTTCTTCAACGCGTGGGAGATGAAGGGCCGCTTCCCCGACATCCTCAACAACCCGGCCTCGGGCGAGACCGCCCGGCGGCTGTGGGACGACGCGCAGCGGATGCTCGACACCATCGTGCGCGAGCGGTGGCTCGGGCCCACCGGCGTGATCGGGTTCTTCCCCGCCAACGCCGTCGGCGACGACGTCCACGTCTTCGGGGACGAGCGCCGCGGCGATCCGGTCGCGGTGCTGCACCACCTGCGCCAGCAGGGACGTCACCGCGAGGGCGTGCCCCACCGGAGCCTGTCCGACTACGTCGCCCCGCGGGAGACCGGCGTGGCCGACTGGGTGGGCGGCTTCGCCGTCACCGCCGGACTCGGCACGTCCGACCGGGTCGCCGCGTTCAAGGCCGACCTCGACGACTACTCGGCGATCCTGCTGGAGTCCCTGGCCGACCGGTTGGCCGAGGCCTTCGCCGAGCGGCTGCACGAGCGGGTCCGCCGCCAGCACTGGGGCTACGACCCGGACGAGCGGATGGACAACGTCGCGCTCATCAAGGAGAGCTACAACGGCATCCGGCCGGCTCCGGGCTACCCCGCCTGCCCCGACCACACCGAGAAGCAGACCCTGTGGCGGCTGCTCGACGTGGAGGCGAACACCGGCATCACGCTCACCGAGAGCATGGCGATGTGGCCGGGGGCGGCGGTGAGCGGCTGGTACTTCTCGCACCCGCAGTCGCAGTACTTCGTGGTGGGTCGGATCGGGCGCGACCAGGTGGAGGACTACGCCGCCCGCAAGGGGTGGACGGTCGAGGAGGCGGAGCGCTGGCTCTCCCCCAACCTCGGCTACTGACCGGGCCCGGCACCGACGTACCCGTGGCGCCCCCGCAGGCGGCTCCGGCCGCCCGTAGGGTGGTGCGGGTGAACGCCGACCACCACCGCCGGAGCCCCCGGTGAGCGCCCCCGAGCTGCGCAGGCCCGTCGTGCTGGCCGCCTTCGAGGGCTGGAACGACGCCGCCGAGGCCGCCAGCGGCGCGCTCGCCCACCTGCACGAGGTCTGGGACGCCCAGCCGCTGGTGGCGATGGACCCCGAGGAGTACCACGACTTCCAGGTCACCCGGCCGCAGGTGAGCCTCGAGCCCGACGGTCGGCGCCGGATCACCTGGCCCGCGACCCGGCTCAGCTGGGCCCGCCCACCCGGTTCGGACCGCGACGTCATCCTCGTGCGCGGCATCGAGCCCTCGATGCGCTGGCGCCGTTTCACCGACGAGCTGCTCGGCCACCTCACCCAGCACCAGGTGTCCACCGTCATCACCCTCGGCGCCCTGCTGGCCGACGTGCCGCACACCCGGCCGATCCCCGTCACCACCACCTCCGAGGACCCGGAGCTGCTGGAGCGGCTGGCGCTGCAGAAGTCCCTGTACGAGGGCCCCACCGGCATCGTCGGCGTGCTGCAGGACGTCGCCACCCGTCGCGGGCTGCCGGCGCTGTCGCTGTGGGCGGCGGTGCCGCACTACGTCGGCCAGCCGCCGTCGCCCAAGGCCGTCCTCGCGCTGCTGTCGCGGGTCGAGGAGCTGGTGCAGATCACCCTGCCGCTCGGCGACCTGGTCGAGGAGTCGCAGGCGTGGGAGCACGGCGTCGACGAGCTCGCCGGCGAGGACGAGGAGATCGCGGAGTACGTCCGCCAGCTCGAGGAGGCCAAGGACACCGCCGACCTCCCCGAGGCCACCGGCGAGGCGATCGCCCGCGAGTTCGAGCGCTACCTGCGTCGCCGCGGCGACGAGAAGTAGCCCACCGCCCCGTCTCGTTGGCCCGTCTCGTTCGCCCGGCTCGTTGGCCTAGTGAAGTAGGCGTCCACCACGTTCGGTAGGTGTGCGGGCCTCGTGGAGTCGGCGTCCACCTACTTCAGTAGGTGAACGGTGACGGTGGAGGTCTCAGAAGCGGATGCCGAGCAGGGCGTTCGCCGCGCGCGACACGATGCCGGGCCCGGCCTCGTCGTCGCCGCCGCGGGTGAGCGCCTCGTGCACCCACCGGTCGATCGCGGCCAGCGCCGCCGGCGCGTCGAGATCGTCCGCCAGGGCCTCGCGCACCTCCTGCACCGTCCGCTCGGCGGCCGGGCCGCCGTTGCCGGAGAACGCGGCGTGCCAGCGGTCCATCCGGGCCTGCGCCCGGGCGATGTCGCCGTCGGCGGGGTCGGTGTCGAACGTCCAGTCCGACCGGTAGTGGTGCGCCAGCAGCGCCAGCCGCACGACCACCGGGTGCACGCCGTCGGTCCGCAGCCGCGAGACCAGCACCAGGTTGCCCTTGGACTTGCTCATCTTCTCGCCGTCGAGCCCGACCATCCCGGCGTGGCTGTAGCACCGCGCGAACGGCCAGCTGCCGGTGAGCACGTGGGCGTGCGAGGCGCCCATCTCGTGGTGCGGGAACGCGAGGTCGGACCCGCCGCCGTTGACGTCGAGGGGCTGGTCGAGGTGCTCCAGCGCGATGGCGACGCACTCGATGTGCCAGCCGGGCCTGCCCTCGCCGAGGGGGCCGCCGTCCCAGGACGGCTCGCCGTCGCGCGCTCCGCGCCACAGCAGCGGGTCGAGCGGGTCGCGCTTGCCGTCGACGTCGGGGTCGCCGCCCCGCTCGGCGAACAGCGCCAGCATCTGCTCGCGGTCCAGGTTCGCCACCGCACCGAAGCGCGGGTCGCTCGCCACGGCGAAGTACCAGTCCGGGCCGTGCCCGTCACCCTCCACCGGGTACGCCGCGTCGGCCTTCGCGAGCTCGGCGACGGCCGAGACGACCAGCGGGACGGTCTCGACGACGCCCAGGTACTCGTCCGGCGGGATCACGCCCAGGGCCGTCATGTCCTCACGGAACAGGGCGATCTCGCGGGCGGCCAGGTCGCGCCAGTCGACGCCGGTGGCGGTCGCGCGCTCCAGCAGCGGGTCGTCGACGTCGGTGACGTTCTGCACGTAGCGCACCTGGTGCCCGGCGTCGCGCCAGGCGCGGTTGAGCAGGTCGAACGCGACGTAGGTGGCCGCGTGGCCGAGGTGGGTGGCGTCGTAGGGCGTGATCCCGCAGACGTAGAGCGAAGCGACCGGTCCGGGCGACGTCGGGCGGGTCCCGCCGGTGGCGGTGTCGTGCAGGCGCACCGGGAGCCCCTGGCCGGGGACCGCGGGCACCTCGGGCATCGGCCAGGAGATCACCGGGCGAGCCTAATCGAGGTCGTCCGGGCCCTCTTCACCTGGACGCTCCCCCTCACGCGGTCGGGCTCACTCCACCGCGTCGATCAGGAGCCGCAGCGCCGCGACGTGGTCACGCAGGGCGCGCCGCCCGACGTCGGTGAGCGCGATCCACGTCGTCCGCCGTCCGGCGCTCGAGCTCTTGCGGCTGCGCACGTAGCCGACGTCGACCAGCGCGGACACGTGCTTCGACAGCACGGAGTCGCTGACCTCGAGGGCGTCGCGCAACGGGGCGAACTCCGCCTCCGACACCGCGGACAGCGTGGTGACGAGCTGCAGCCGCGTGGGCGCGTGGATCTGCGGGTCGATCGCGACCATCAGCCGAGCACCACGAGCGCTGCGAAGCCGAGGAGGGCGACGACGGCCAGTGCGGCGAGCACGCGCGGCGAGGCCCCGCCGGCGTGGGCGGCGGGGTCGTTGCGGTAGGTGCCCCACCAGTGGCGCAGCCCGAGCGCGCACCCGGCGCCCGCGACGGCGGCGGCCAGCGCGACGAGCCACCACTGCGACGCGAACGCGGCCCAGATCCCGGCCGCCAGGGCGCCGAGGTAGAGGGTCGACGCCGTCGCCCCGGCGGCGAGGACGACCTGGCTCGCGAGGCCGTCAACCCGCACGCCGTTGACCCGGCGGAACCGGCGCAGGACCAGCGCCGCCACGCCCAGGAAGACGGCCAGCCCCGCCAGCACCACCCCGAGCCCGGCGCGGGTCTGCGCGGCGATCCCGGCGGCCGCGGTGCCGACCTGCACCGCGACGGCAGCGCCGACCAGCGGCAGGGTCCCCGTGGGCAGCCGCAGCCCGGTCGTCAGGCGGCTGGCGGGCCTGGTCGGCGACGGCCAGCGCCGCGCGTGCGTCGTCGGGGTCCGGCTGCACCGCGTTGCTTTCCATGGTGGAAAGCTACACGCTGCTTTCCAGTTCGGCAAGTGAGGTCAGAAGGCCGGCCAGGGGATGGTCGGGCCGTCCCCGCGGCGGGCGGGGTACAGGCCGGAGGTGAGCGTCGCGCGCACCCGGCGGCGCAGGGCGCGGGTCTCGTCGCGGTCGAGCAGCTCGGCGAGACGGTCCCCGAGATCGCCCCCCAGCGCGGCGTCGACGCGCTCCACCGCCTCGAGCAGCGCGGGCAGGACGGGATCGCCCGCCCATCCCCACAGCACGGTGCGCAGCTTGCGCTCGACGTGGAAGGTCAGCCCGTGGTCGACGCCTGCGATCCGGCCGCCGCCGGCGTCGAGCACGTGGCCGCCCTTGCGGTCGGCGTTGTTGGCCAGGGCGTCGAGGACGGCCATCGCGGCGAGCCGCTCGTCGTCGGCGTGGCAGAGCACGACCTCGCGCCCGACCTGGTCGTACGCCTCGACGACGACCTTCCAGCCGGGTGGCACCGAGCCCGTGCGCAGCACGTCGACGACGCCGGCACCGGGGTCGACCTCCTCGCCCGGGGCCGGACCCACCCAGCGCTGGACGCTCCCGGTGCCGAAAGGCCCGTCGCGCAGCACCGTCTCGGGCACCAGGTCGAAGCCGAGCGCCTGGTCGAGCAGGTACGTGGCGACCTCGCGGCGGTGCAGGGTGCCGCGCTCGAAGTCCCACAGCGGCCGCTCCCCCGCCATCGGCTTGTAGACCACCGGCACCCGCTCGGGCCCGAGCAGCGCGTAGAGGGTGGCGTTGGAGGCGTCGGTGAGCCGGCCCACGACCTCGAGGTCGCCCTCGTGGAGGGAGGCGGTTGGGGGCACGGCCTCGCCGGGGACGCTCAGCGCCGGTACCCGTTCGCCCGCGGACAGACGTGGCCGGTGGGGTCGAGAGGCTCGGCGCAGAAGGGGCACGGCGGGCGGCCGGCGGCGACGACCGCCAGCGCGCGCTTGGCGAAAGCCCGTGCCGTGGACCCGGTCAGCGAGACACGCAGCACCTGCCGGTCTCCACGCGTGCCGTCGGGGGCGTCGGTGTCGACGTCCTCCTCCTCGGGGTCCTCGCCCTCCTCGAAGCACTCGATGACCACCCGCTCGCGGTCGCCGTCCCAGACCAGGCTCATCGTCCCGACCCGGAACTCCTCCTCGATCGGGGTGTCGAGCGGGCCGAGGTCCTCGGTGTCGGCGGGAGCCAGGGCCGGCACGGGGGCGCTGCCGCCGCTGCGCCGGAGCACCTCGTCGAGCAGCTCCTCGACGCGCTCGGCCAGCGCCGCCACCTGCGCCTTCTCGAGCGCGACGCTGGTGAGCAGCCGCGCGCCGCTGCGCGCCTGGAGGAAGAAGGTGCGACCTCCCGGCGGTCCGACCGTCCCGGCGACGAACCGGTCCGGCGGGTCGTAGTCGAAGACCTGGCCAGGCATGCTCCGACCCTAACCGGCTGCCACGGAGCCGCCACCGACGCCGCCACCGACCGCGGCGTCGGACGACACCTTGCGCCGCCGCTTGCGCGCCGGGACCACCAGCGAGCCCAGGCCTGCGCCGTCGCCGTTGCTCGCCAGGACGAACGGGCGCAGCGGGGTGTACCGCACGACCGACACCGAGCAGGGGTCGACGACGATGCGCTGGAAGCCGTCGAGGTGCAGCCCGAGGGCGTCGGCCAGGACGGCCTTGATGACGTCACCGTGGCTCACGGCGACCCAGAGCGCGTCCGGTCCGTGCTCGGCCTCGACGGCGGCGTCGTGCTCGCGCACCGCCTGCACGGCACGGTGCTGCACGTCGGCGAGGCCCTCCCCGCCGGGGAAGACCGCCGCACTCGGCCGGCTCTGCACCGTGCGCCAGAGGTCCTCCTTGACCAGGGTCTTCAGCGCGCGGCCGGTCCAGTCGCCGTAGTCGCACTCGGTCAGCCGCTCGTCCTGCCGCACCTCGGGCCGGGGCGCCGCGCGGGTGCCGCCGCGGGCGACCAGGGCCGCAGCCGTGGCCAGGGTCCGCTCCAGCGGGCTCGACACGACCCGCACGAGCGGCAGCGGGTCGAGGCGCTCGGCCAGGGCGACGGCCTGCGCGCGGCCGTGGTCGTCGAGGTCGACGCCGGGGCTGCGCCCGGCGAGGACGCCTCCCGAGTTGGCCGCCGTGCGGCCGTGGCGCACGAGCAGGAGTGTGGGCACGCGACCACGATAGGTGCGCGGCGCGACCTCCTCGCGCGCGAGGAGGTCGCCTCCCGGCGCGGAGGGCCGGGCGGGGTCAGACTGGCGAGGTGATCGTCGACGTCGCCTCCTACAGCCAGGGCGTGCGCCGCCCCTGCGCGGACTTCTCCGCGGCGCTCGAGGCGCGCCGGGCCGAGAGCGAGGGCTTCATCTGGATCGGGATGAAGGAACCGACCTACGAGGAGTTCGAGCGGGTCGCGGACGAGCTGGGCCTGCACGCGCTGGCCGTCGAGGACGCGGTGACGGGGCACCAGCGACCCAAGCTCGACGTCTACAAGCGCTCCGCCTTCCTGGTGCTCAAGACGCTCCGGTACATCGAGGCGACGTCCGACGTCGAGACCGGCGAGATCATGGTCTTCCTCGGGGACCGGTTCGTCGTCACGGTGCGACGCGGCGAGGGCGTGCCCCTGTCGAACGTGCGCCGCGACATCGAGGAGAGCCCGGAACAGCTCTCGCACGGGCCGGGGGTGGTGCTGTACGCCGTGATGGACGCGGTGGTCGACGGGTACACCGCGATCGAGGGCGAGCTGCAGGACGACCTGGACCGGATCGAGGCGGACGTGTTCGCCGGCGACCGGCGGACGGACGCCGCCACCATCTACCGGCTCAAGCGCGAGGTGATGGAGTTCCGCCGCGCGGCGCAGCCTCTGCTCGAGCCGGCGCGGCGCCTGGCCCGCGACGACGTGCCCTTCGTCGCGCCGACCGCTCGTCCGTTCTTCGCCGACATCCTCGACCACGTGGCGCGGGTGGTCGACCACGTCGAGTCCTACGACCGGCTGCTCACCGACGTGCTCGCGGCCCACCTGGCCCAGGTCTCGGTGCAGCAGAACACCGACATGCGCAAGATCTCGGCGTGGGTGGCCATCGCGGCCGTGCCGACGATGCTGGCCGGTGTGTGGGGGATGAACTTCGAGCACATGCCCGAGCTGCCGCAGGTGTGGGGCTACCCGGCCGCGCTCGGCGTCATGGTCGCGGCCTCCGGCACCCTCTACGGCCTGTTCCGCCGCTCGCGCTGGATCTGACCTCAGCAGCCGGGCAGGGTGGCGACCTCGACGACCTGGCGGTGGCCGAGGGGGCTGGTCCACTCGTGGGCGGTGACGGCGCCTGAGGTGTTGGTGCGCGTGCGGCAGCGCCACAGAGCCGCGGTCTTGAGGCGGTGGCACCTGCGGGATCTCGGGCTGAGGTTGTGCACGGCGGTGGGTCCGCGCGGGTGCGGGACGACGTGGTCGAGGTCGCACCGCCCGGCGGGGACGCCGCAGCCGGGGAAGGTGCAGACCGGGTCGCGGGCGTTCACGGTGTCGGCGATCTCGACCGTGGGTGCGTAGCTGTCGGTGTGGTGCCTCGGCTGCGGCTGCCGCCGCAGCGCGGCCCGCGCCGCTTCGATCAGACCCGCTCGGGTCCAGCCGTTCTCGGGCGCCTTCCCGACCCGTAGGAGGCGGGTGAGGTGGCCGGCGGCGTCGGCGAGCAGAGCGCAGGTGGCCGCGCCGCGGGTGGTCGCCTGGTCGGCCAGGACGCGGGCGGCCGCGGCGGTGACCGGGACGGGATGCCCGGTACCTCGGACTTCGCCGGCCGCCTGCGCTGCGGGACCCTCGCCGGTGAGGGTGTCGAGGTTGATCACGATGCCGACCTCGCGCCGCACCACCTGCACCGACCCTCCGCCTCCGGTGAGCAGGGCGTCGGTGATGAGGTCGACCTTCGCTCGGCCGTGGGTGCGTCCGCCCAGCTCCTCTCGGCTCATCCCGCGGACGGTCGCTGCGCACGCCTCTTCGGCGGCGACCAGCTGCTCGGTGGGTCCGGTGATCGTCCACGTGGCCAGCGCCGGGTTGGCGCGGTCGATCTCGAGCCAGGTGCCGGTGCGTTCCCGGACCTCGGCGGCGATCGCCTCGTCGGTGTCGGTGCGGACCCCGGCGACGGCCTTCTTGACCATGGCGGTGAACGCCCTGGGTGCCATCACGTCCCACGGCCCGACCGGTGCGGTGCCGTCCAGCACCGGCGCCGGCAGTGCCTCCAGCACCGTCCGCTCCACCACGAGTGCTTGGGCGTCGGTCAGCCTGGCGCACTCGTCCGCGACGGTGGTGGCCCTCGCCAGGTCCAACCGGCCGGCGGCCAGGGCCTGCACGATCCGGGGCATCGACCCGCACAACCGGTCCGCGGTGCCGATCCGCACGCCGGCCTGGTGCAGCGACAGCCCGGTCACCCCGGCGATCTCGCGGACGGCGGCGTCGTCCAGGTCGGCCTCGGTGAACGTGGTGGACCCCAGCACCGACTTCCAGGTCCCGGACCCGAGCAGGTGCTCGTGCTGCCGGCGGACCTCCCGGGCGGTCACGTGGACCAGCCGCAGGTCGTTCGCGTCGTTCCTGCACCGCAGCAACGTGCGGGTCCGCAGACCGCGGACGTAGAACGCCACCCGCCCGTCCGTTCCCATGCCAGAACTCTAGATGCCAGCACTGACAACGGGTTTCGCCGCAGACGGCGCTCCTCAACCCGGCGTGCAGCTCAGGCCGAGCCGGTCGGCACGGCCTCCAGCACCCCGGTGAGCAGCAGGACGGCGACCACTGCGGCGAGCACCAGGCGGTAGATCACGAACGGCCGGAAGTCGTGGGTGCTGATGTAGCGCAGCAGCCAGGCGATCACGACGTAGCCGACGACGAACGCCACCACGGTGGCCAGCGCGATGGGGCCCCACGCCGGGGTCACGGCGTCGTCGGAGATCTTGGTGAGCTGGTACAGGCCGGACCCGAGCACGGCCGGGATCGCGAGCAGGAACGAGTACCTCGCCGCGGCCTCGCGGGTGTACCCCATCGCCAGGCCCGCGGCGATCGTGCCGCCCGACCGCGAGACGCCGGGCACCAGCGCGAGGCACTGCGCCAGCCCGTACAGGACGCCGTGCTTCCACGTGAGCTGGTCGAGCTCGCGCTCGGTGCGTGCCCGCAGGTCGACGAACCCGATCACGAGCGCGAAGCCGGCGAGCATCGCCACCGTCAGCCAGAGGTTGCGGAAGGTCGACTCGATCGAGTCCTGCAGCAGCAGGCCCAGCACCACGATCGGCACCGAGCCGATGATGACCAGCCACCCCATCCGGGCGTCGGGGTCGTCACGCGGCACCTTGCCGACCAGGGCCAGGCACCAGGCCCGCACGATCCGTGCGATGTCGCGGCGGAAGTAGATGAGAACCGCTGTCTCCGTGCCGAGCTGGGTGATCGCCGTGAAGGCCGCACCGGGGTCGGCGCCCCCGAAGAACTGGCCGACGATCGAGATGTGGGCCGACGACGAGATCGGCAGGAACTCGGTGAGGCCCTGGACCAGCCCGAGGACCAGCGCCTCGAACCAACCCATCAGCCGTCGGCCCGGGTGGTCAGCACGCCGGCGGCGCGGGCGGCGTCCTGCGCGACCGACAACGTGCGCAGCCGCTCGTCGAGCTCGGGGGCCATCGTCACCACGGACAGGGTCGTGATGCCCGCCTCCGCGTAGCTGGCGATGCGCGAGGCGATCCGCTCCGGCGTGCCGAGCAGGGAGCTGGCGTCGATCATCTCGAACGGGACGGCGGCCATCGCCTCCCGGTGCTCCTTGGCCAGGAAGTGGTCCTGGACGCGGTCGGCCTCCTCGCCGAAGCCCATCCGGGTCGCGAGCTGGTGGTAGAAGTTCTTGTCCCTGCTGCCCATCCCGCCGATGTAGAGCGCGTAGTAGCCGCGCAGCAGGTCGGCGCACACCTCGGGGTCGTCGCCGACGACGACCGGGGTCGAGGTCATCACGTCGAAGCCGTCCAGCGGCTCGTCGCCGTCGTGACCGGCGAGGCGGCGCCCTGAGCGCAGGGCCTCGAGGGTCGCGCCGCTGTGCTCGGGGCTGAAGAAGATTCCCTGCCAGCCGTCGGCGATCCGTCCGCACAGCTCGAGGTTCTTCGGGCCCACTGCGGCCAGGTAGAGCGGGATGTGCTCGCGGACCGGGTGGACGGTGAGCCGCAACGCCTTCCCCGGCCCGTCGGGCAGCGGGAGAACGATGTGGTCGCCCTCGAACGCGACCTTCTGGCGAGCCAGCGCCATCCGGACGACCGCGACGTACTCGCGGGTGCGGCCGAGCGGCTTGTCGAACCGCACGCCGTGCCAGCCTTCGGAGACCTGTGGACCGCTGACCCCGAGCCCGAGCCGGAAACGTCCGCCCGACAACGTGTCCAGGGTCGCCGCAGTCATCGCGGTCATCGCCGCCGAGCGGGCGGGGATCTGGAAGACCGCCGACCCGACGTGGATCTGGCTGGTCTGGGCGGCGACCCAGGTGAGCACCGTGGCGGCGTCGGACCCGTAGGCCTCGGCGGCCCAGCAGGAGTCGTAGCCGAGCTCGTCGGCCGCCTTGGCCAGGGCCAGGTTGTCGGCGTCGTTGCCCGCGCCCCAGTAGCCCAGGTTCAGTCCCAGTCGCATGGCGTGCACTGTAACGACGCAGGTCCGGCCCTACGCTGGCGCCCATGGAGCAGCGTCGGGTGGGCCGCAGCGGCCTCCGCGTCTCCCGGCTCGGGCTCGGCACGATGATGTGGGGTCGCGACACCGACGAGCACGAGGCGCGCGAGCAGCTCGCCGACTTCGTGGAGGCCGGCGGCACCCTGGTCGACACCGCGGGCACCTACGGGGGCGGCGCGAGCGAGGAGCTGCTCGGCTCCCTCCTCGGCGACGTCGTCGACCGGTCCGCGGTGGTGCTGTGCACCAAGGCCGGGCTGCGCCGCGAGGACGACCAGCGGGTCGTCGACGCCTCCCGCCGCAGCCTCCTCGGTGCGCTCGACACCTCGCTGGCCCGGCTCCGCACCGATCACGTCGACCTGTTCCTCGTGCACGCGTTCGACCCGGACGTGCCGCTGGAGGAGACCCTCGACGCCCTCGAGCGGGTCCAGTCCTCCGGACGCGCTCGCTACGTGGGCGTCTCGAACCACAACGGGTGGCAGCTCGCCCGGGCCGCGAGCCTCGCGCCCACCGGTGCGCCGCTGGTCGTCGACCAGGTCGAGCTGTCGCTGCTCGCCCGCTCGGCCGAGCAGGACGTCCTGCCCGCGGCCGCGGCGGTCGGGGCGGGCGTCATCGGGTGGTCGCCGCTGGGGCGCGGGGTGCTGACGGGCAAGTACCGCCACGGGACGCCGGCCGACTCCCGGGCCGCCTCGGAGCACTTCGCGGGCTACGTCCGGCCGTACCTCGGGGCCGAGCAGGCCCGGGTGGTGGAGGCGGTGTGCACCGCGGCCGACGGCCTGGACGCCACCCCGCTGGAGGTGGCGCTGGCGTGGGCGCGCGACCACGACGGCGTCGCGTCGGTGGTGGTGGGTGCGCGGTCCGCCGCCCAGCTGCGGGCGTCGCTGGCCGCCGACGACCTGGTGCTGCCGGCGGCGATCCGGCAGGCGCTGGACGACGTCTCCGCCCCCGCCTGACCGGCGGCCGGCGCTCAGGACGAGCCGAGGCGTTCCTCGAGCTCGTCGTCGACGTGGTCGTCGAAGTCGTCGGTGACCACGAGGTCGTCCTCGTCGACGTCCACGACGTCACCGAGCTCGTCGCCCAGCTCCTCGTCCTCGTCGTCGTCCGGCTCCTCGTCCTCGTCCTCGTCGTACAGGTCGAAGGGCGTGGTCTCCTCGTACGCGGCGTACAGCGCCTCGTCGTAGGTCTCGAAGGCGTCGGCGAGCACGTCGTAGGCGTGCGCCACGCCCGCGTCGGAGGGCCCGCGACGGGCTGCTGACGCAGCCAGGTGCGCCTCCAGTGCCTCCACCAGCCGGTCGAGGGCGGCACGCGGGTCCGTGGTCATGCCACGACGTTAGCGCCGGACAGGCACAATGGCACGGATGAAGGGGACGACCACGACCGCGCCGCGGCAGTACGAGTACCGCGTGCTCACGCTGCCGCGCTCCACGTCCCGCGCCGACGCCAAGGCCCTGCTCACCGAGCAGGCCGAGCACGGCCGCTGGGAGCTGGCCCGGGTCGTCCTGTACTTCGGCGGGGCGCGCAAGGTCACGCTGCGCCGACGGATCCTGCGGGTCCAGCGCTCCCTCTGACCGGCCGGCGCCGATCAGCTCGTTCGCACGAACCGGTCGAGCACGCGCACGCCGAACTGCAGGGCGTCGAGCGGCACCCGCTCGTCGACTCCGTGGAACATGCCCGAGAAGTCCAGTCCCGCAGGCAGTCTCAGCGGGGCGAAGCCGTACCCGGTGATGCCGAGCCGACTCATCGACTTGTTGTCGG
The DNA here is from genome assembly GCA_963825505.1 of uncultured Actinomycetota bacterium. GTDB lineage: Bacteria > Actinomycetota > Actinomycetes > Actinomycetales > CAWJMD01 > JBBQSN01. The sequence goes on from CAWGTL010000018.1 coordinate 278,063, forward strand.
TGCCGCCGGACAGGCAGTACGGCAGCACCCGGGCCGAGGGGTCCTCGGCCATCAGGGCGTCGACCATGGCGTCCTTGAGCGGGCCCTCGAAGCCGGTCTGCAGCGAGGTGTCGCTGTGCACGACCTCGACGTCCACCCCCTCCCCCGCCAGCTCGCGCACCGTCGTCAACAGCTCGTCCTCGTGCCCGGCCAGCGGACGGCAGTCGAGCAGCGCGGACGCCGTCCCGGGGATCACGTTGTGCTTGTAGCCGGCGTCCAGGACGGTCGGGTTGGTCGTGTTCCGCAGGGTGGCGCCCACCCAGCGCGCCGTCGTGCCCAGCCGGTCCAGGAGCTCCTGCGGGTCGGACGGATCGAGCTCGACGCCGGTGATCTCGCTGACGCCCTCGAGGAACTCGCGCACCGTCGGCGTCCACTCGATCGGCCAGTCGTGCTCCCCGACCCGGGTGACGGCGGCCGCCAGGCGCGTCACGGCGTTGTCGGTGTTGACCTGGCTCCCGTGGCCGGCCCGACCGTGCGCCACCAGCCGCAGCCACGCGATGCCCTTCTCGGCGGTCTGCAGCAGGTAGCAGCGCTGCCCGTCGACGTCGATGGAGAAGCCGCCGACCTCGCTCACGGCCTCGGTGACGCCCTCGAACAGCTCGGGCCGGTGGTCGACCAGCCAGGAGGCGCCCTTGCCGCCGCCGGCCTCCTCGTCGGCGAAGAACGCCACCACCAGGTCGCGGGGAGGCTTGCGCCCCTCGCGCGCCAGCTGGCGCACGGTGGCCAGCAGCATGGCGTCCATGCCCTTCATGTCGACCGCGCCACGGCCCCAGAGGCAGCCGTCGCGGACCTCGCCGCCGAAGGGGTCGACCTGCCAGTCGTCGGCCTGCGCCGGGACGACGTCGAGGTGGCCGTGCAGGAGCAGGGCGTCGCGGGCGGGGTCCTCCCCCTCGATCCGCAGCACGACGCTGGCACGGCCGGGCTCGGACTCGATCAGCTCGGCCTGCAGGCCCACCTCCTCCAGCCGGGCCACGACGTGCTCGGCGGCCTTGCGCTCCCCCGGCCCGGACCCGTCGCCGTAGTTGGAGGTGTCGATCATCAGCAGCTCGCGGCAGAGCTCGACGACCTCGTCCTGGGCGGTGCTGGTGTCGCTCATGACCTGCACGCTACCCACGCGCCGGCGGGTCCGCCGGGTCGAACCCGGTCCGGACCCGGACACGGTGCGTGCTAGCCTTTCCGGGCTCGCAGCGACCCCTCGAGGGTCGCTCGCCGGGCCACCTGTCCGGGTGGCGGAATGGCAGACGCGCTAGCTTGAGGTGCTAGTGCCCTTAACGGGCGTGGGGGTTCAAGTCCCCCTCCGGACACCAGCAGACGACAGGCCCCGGGCTCGCGCCCGGGGCCTTCTGCGTCGGGCTCGGTGCCCGGGCGCCCGTCGTCGCAGGGCCGGCGTCACCGAACACCCCGCCGGACGTTGGACAACTGTCCGCACCGTGGCCGTCGCGACCTCAAGGACAGGGCGCGGGAGACCGACAGACAAGGTGTCCACGTCACACGGCCGGCCCCGAGGAGGTGACCGGTGCGGCAGCAGCGCACCACGGCACCCGACGGCCCGAACCGGGTCGCGGGCCGGCGCGCCCTGCGCCTGGTGGGACCTCAGCGCGCCCAGCAGCCCCCGGCGCTCGACCCGCTGGCCGCCTCGCGGTCGCTGCTGGCCGCGACGCTCGAGTCGACCACCGACGGCATCCTCGTGGTCGATCTGCAGGGGACCGTCGTCGGACGCAACAGCGCCTTCGACGCCCTCTGGCACACCCCGCCCCACCTGGCCGGCACCGACGACGACGGCGCGCTCCTGCAGCACGCGATGTCCCAGCTGACCGAGCCCGAGAGGTTCCTGGCGCGGGTGGGCGAGCTGTACGCGCGACCGACAGAGACGACCCAGGACGAGCTCCACCTGCTCGACGGGCGCGTCCTCGAACGCTACTCGGCGCCCCAGCGCACCGGTGACCGCGTCGTCGGGCGGGTCTGGCGGTTCCGCGACGTCACCGCGGAGCGCCGGCTGCGTGCCGACCTCGAGCGGCAGGCGTACACCGACCCCCTCACCGGGCTGGCCAACCGCACCCGCTTCATGCACGACCTGCAGGTCGCGCTCGAGGCCGCCGGGCCGGCCGGGCCGGCCGTCTGCCTGCTCGACCTCGACGGGTTCAAGTTCGTCAACGACGCCCTCGGCCACCGCGCGGGCGACCGGGTCCTGCAGTCCGTCGCCGAGCGCCTCACCGCGCTCGTGCCCGCCGGTGCCACCGTCGCGCGGCTGGGCGGGGACGAGTTCGGCATCGTCCTGCCGTACGAGCACGCGGACGGCGCCGACGCGCTGTGCGTGCGCGCCGTCGAGCGGCTGACCTTGCCGGTGGCCGTGCTCGGCGGACCGGCCCGCGTCGGCGCCAGCGCCGGCTGGTCGAGGCAGTGCCCCGCGACCGCTCCGGACGCCGAGCGGCTGCTCCACCAGGCCGACCTGGCCATGTACCGCGCCAAGAACACCGGCCGCGGCCGCGTGGTCGGGTTCACCGACGACCTGCGCCGCGACGACCCGCACGTCCTGCGCGACGAGGTGGAGCAGCTGCTCGCCGACCCGGACGGCGTCACCGTCGTCTACCAGCCGATCTGCGAGCTGCGCACCGGCCGCGTCGTCGGCTACGAGGCGTTGTCCCGCTTCCCCGGACGCGAGCACCGCGCCGTGCAGGACTGGTTCGCCGTGGCGCGCCAGGTCGGCCTCGGGGACGCGCTGGAGGCCCGCTCGGTGGGCCTGGCCCTGGCCCGCCCGCTCCCCCACGCCGCCTACCTGGCCGTCAACCTCAGCCCCCGCGCCCTGCTCGCCGAGGCCGTCCGGACGCTGCTCGACCGCGACCTGTCGCACGTGGTCGTGGAGGTCACCGAGGAGTCCGACCTCGGCACCGAGGAGCTCGGCGCGGCGACCGGGTGGCTGCGCGACCGCGGCGCCAGGATCGCGATGGACGACACCGGCGAGGGCTTCGCCGGCCTGCGTCGGCTGGTGCAGCTGCACCCTGACGTGGTCAAGCTCGACCGCGCCCTGGTGAGCGAGGTGCACCGCCACCCCGACAAGGCGGCGCTGGTCGAGGCGCTGGTGGCGTTCTGCCGACGCACCGGGGCGGACCTGTGCGCCGAGGGGGTCGAGACGGCCGAGGAGGTGCGCTCCCTGCAGGAGCTGCAGGTCGAGCACTGCCAGGGGTGGTTCGCAGGTCGCCCTGCACCTGTCCCGTCGCCGCCGCTGCCCGGGTTCGTGATCACGTGCCGGGGGTCGCGCAGCGTCCGTGGCGACCTCGGACCCACCCTGCGGATGCTCGAGGAGGCGGTCGGCCGGTACGAGATCGGCCACGCGCTCGACGAGGCGCTGGTGCCCCTCGACGTGGACGGCATCGCGTGGTCGGTGGTGCAGGGCGACCTCCTGGTGTCCACGCACGACGTGGACGGGATCCCCTCCGGCACGTTCCGGATCTCCGACTACCCGGCCACCGCCACCGTGCTGGGCAGCGGGTCGACCACGGTCGTCGACGTGGACGACCCGCAGGCCGACCAGCAGGAGGTCCGGCTGCTGCTCGAGTGCGGGTACTCGACGCTGCTGCTCGTCCCCGTGGCCGGCCGCGACGGCGGGCAGGCGAGCCTGCTGGAGCTCTACACCAAGCAGTCGCGCTCGTGGGACGAGGCCGACCTCGCGCTCGTCCGCACCCTGGCTGCGCACCTCTCGCGGGCGCACCCGCCCCGGGTCCCCGCCCACTCCTGACCCTTCTCCACCGCCGGCTGACGCGCCCGGAAGCGTCTGAGGTGCGCGGTTGGTCCGGTGTGGGCATATCCTCCGCGACGTGGCTGCGACCGACGTCGGCACGACGTCCGACACCGTGCACGACCCCACCCCGGGTCGCACGCGCCCCTCGCGCTCGGGTGCAGGGCTGGCGTACCTGTACCTGCTGCCGGCGCTCGTCGTCTTCGCGGTCTTCATGTTCTGGCCGCTCGGGCGTTCGGTGCTCCTGTCGGTGCAGGGCAGCGACATCTTCGGCCGCGCCTCGGGTTTCGTCGGCCTGGACAACTTCGAGCGGCTCTTCACCGACGACTCGTTCGGTCGGGTGCTCGCGGTCACCGCCGGCTTCACGGTCCTGACGGTGCTCCCGAGCATGGTGCTGGCGCTGCTGCTGGCCCTCCTGCTGCACCAGCGGATCCGGGCGGTCCGGTTCTTCCGCACCGCGTTCGCGCTCCCGTTCGCGTTCTCGGTGGCCACGGCGTCGGTGGTGTTCAGCGTCCTGTACAACCCGGCCGTCGGGGTGCTCAACGGCCTGCTGGTGCAGCTCGGCGCCGACCGCGTCGCGTGGCTCACCGACCCCTCGAACGCCCTGCTCTCGGTGAGCCTCGCGACGGTGTGGATGCAGCTCGGCTACAACCTGCTGGTCCTGTCGGCCGGCCTCGGCGCGGTCCCGGACGACGTCGTCGAGGCGGCCAGGATCGACGGCGCCGGCGGCCTGCGGCTGCAGCGCTCGATCATCGTGCCGCTGCTCACCCCGCAGCTGTTCTTCCTGCTGGTCACCGGGACGATCACGTCGCTGCAGAGCTTCGGCCAGATCCACATCCTCACCCGCGGCGGGCCGGACAGCGCGACGACCACCTTGGTGTACTCGATCTACGACCAGGCGTTCGCCAACAACAACTCGAACTTCGGGTTCGCCTCCGCCCAGGCGATCGTGCTGCTCGTGATCGTCCTGGTGATCACCGCGATCCAGTTCGGGGTGCTCGAGCGGCGGGTGTTCTACCGGTGAGCGGCGGCCGCGCCGGACGGGTGGTCACCTACGTCGTCCTCACGGTGCTGTTCCTCGTGCTCCTCTTCCCGGTCTACTACGCCGCGGTGGGCAGCCTGATGGGTCCCCGCGACATCAACAGCTTCCCGCCGTCGCTGGTACCCACGTCGGGGCTCCACCCGGAGAACTACGCCAACGCGCTGGACGTGATCCCTCTGGTGCGCCAGTACGGCAACAGCGTCGCGGCGGCCGGGCTCATCACGCTGGGGCAGCTGGTCACGAGCGTCCTGGCCGCGTACGCGTTCGTCTTCCTGCCGTTGCGGTTCCGGGCCTTCTGGTTCGCCGTCTTCCTCTCGACGATGATGATCCCCTGGGAGGCGATCATCATCCCGAACTTCCTGCTGATCTCCGAGCTGCGACTCACCGACACCGTCGCCGCTCTCGCACTCCCTTTCCTGGCAACGGGTTTCGGCGTCTTCCTCCTGCGGCAGGCGTTCCTGGCGTTCCCCACCGAGCTGCGCGACGCCGCACGCGTCGACGGCGCCGGGCACCTGCGCTTCCTGCTGAGCATCCTCGTGCCGCTGAGCCGACCGACGCTCGCGGCGCTGGCGATCTACTCGTTCCTGTCCGCCTGGAACATGTACTTCTGGCCGCTGCTGGTCACCCGCCGGCCGCAGAGCCAGACGATCCAGATCGGCATCACCCAGCTGCAGAGCGTGGACGCCAACGACCCCGGCATGGTCCTGGCCGGCGTGGTCCTCGCCCTGCTGCCCACCCTCCTGCTGGTGCTGTTCGGCCAGAGGTTCATCGTCCGCGGTCTCACCGCGGGGGCCGTGAAGTGACGTGACCAGACCAGGACAGCACCAGAACACCCACGAGGGAGCACCGATGAGACGCACCACCCGTCTGACCGCCCTGCTCGGGGCCACCGCCCTGACCATGGCCCTGGCCGCGTGCGGCGGTGACGGCGGCGGCGGCGCCGCCCCGGCACCGGCGTCGAACGCGCTCGACGACGTCGAGGGCGTCACCGACGTGACGTTCTGGCACAGCATGGACGGCAGCAACGGCGAGGCGCTGCAGGGCCTGGTCGACCAGTTCAACGCCGACCACGAGGGCGAGATCGCCGTCGAGGCGGTGTTCCAGGGCGGCTACGACGACACCATCACCAAGTACAAGGCGTCGGTGCAGTCCGGCTCGACCCCCGACCTGGTGCAGATCTACGACATCGGCACCCGCTTCATGATCGACTCCGAGCAGGTCGTCCCCATGCAGGAGTTCATCGACCGCGACGACTACGACGTCTCCGACCTGCAGCCGAACATCGCGGGGTACTACAGCGTCGACGACAGCCTGTGGTCGATGCCCTTCAACACCTCGATGCCGGTTCTCTACTACAACAAGACGATGTTCGAGGCGGCCGGGCTCGACCCGGAGAAGGCCCCCACGTCGCTCGAGGAGATCCGCGCCGCCGCCGAGAAGCTGTCGGCCGCGAACGGCGGTCCGGTCGAGTTCGGTTTCGGCGCAGCGATCTACGGCTGGCTGATCGAGCAGTACGTCGCCGCGAACGGCGCCGAGTACTGCAACGAGGGGAACGGGCGCGACGCCAAGGCCACCGAGGTGCTCTTCGACGGCCCCGAGGCCGTCGAGATGGTCGAGTGGTGGCAGAAGATGGTGTCGGACGGCTTGGCCTCCAACACCGGACGCGACACCAAGGCGGCGCAGAACGCCTTCAAGGCGGGCCAGGTCGCGATGACGCTCGAGTCGACCGGCCAGGTGACCGGCTTCACCACGGCGGCGACCGAGGGCGGATTCGAGCTCGGCGTCGGCTACTACCCCAAGGCCGGCGAGAACGAGTCCGGTCCGATCATCGGCGGCGCGTCGCTCTGGATCAGCGGCGAGGGCCACGACGACGCCCAGAAGGAGGCCGCCTGGCGGTTCGTGCAGTTCCTGGCCGAGCCGCAGAGCCAGGCCACCTGGCACACCGGCACCGGGTACTTCCCGATCTCCCAGGCCGCGCTCGAGCTGCCCGAGGACGTCGAGTGGCGCGAGCAGTACCCGCAGTTCGACGTCGCGGTGCAGCAGCTCGAGGGCACCGAGCTCAGCAAGGCGACGCAGGGCTGCCTGCTCGGCGTGATGCCCCAGTCGCGCAAGGCCAGCGAGGACGGTCTGGAGAAGGCGGTCCTCGGTGCCGACGCGCAGACCTCGATGACCGAGGCGGCCGACGGCCTTGCCGACCAGATCGAGCAGTACAACTCCTCGACCGGCGGCTGAGCCGGTCGCACGCGGGTCACGAGGCCCTGGCGCTCCTCAGGGCGGCCAGGGCCTCGTCCGCGTGCGCGGTCATGCTGCGCTCGTTCTTCAGCGCCGCCAGCACGGAGCGGTCCTGGCCGATCACGAAGGTCGCCCGCTTCACCGGCGCGGCCTTGAGCCACCGGCGCCGCACCCCGAACTGCTCGGCGACCGCACCGTCGGCGTCGGACAGCAACGGGTAGTCCAGTCCCGAACCGCGGACGAACTCGGCCTGCACCGCCACCGGGTCGGTGCTGATGCCGACGCGCTGGGCGTCCAGCTCGGCGAACTCCCCCGCCAGGTCGCGGAAGTGGCACGCCTCAGCGGTGCAGCCGCCGCTGCTGGCGACGGGGTACCAGAACAGGGCGACGGGCCCGTCCTGGAGCAGCGCACCGAGCCGGCGAACGGTGCCGGTCTCGTCGGGCAGCTCGAAGTCGGGGACGGTGTCTCCGGTGCTCAGCACAGTCAGCTCTCCCTGGCGGTGGTGGTCTTCTTCGGCGGCCACGGGACGAAGCCGCTCGTGCGTCGGACGTACTCGTCGTAACCGGGGCGACGAGAGCTCATCCCCTTCTCCAGCAGCGGTTTCCCGCTGCCGTTGGCGAGCAGGTACGTCATCACCAGCGGCGAGAGCACCGTGAGCACGCCGGGCCACGCCTGGGCGCTGACGAGGAAGATCCCCCACCAGACGCAGGCGTCGCCGAAGTAGTTCGGGTGGCGGGTGTAGCGCCACAGGCCGGTGTCGAGCACCTGGCCCCTGCTGCCGGGGTCGTCACGGAACGCTTGCAGCTGCGCGTCGCCGACGGTCTCGAAGAACAGCCCGAGCGCCCAGACCGCGACGCCGACCCAGGTGAGCCAGCCGGTGGGTGCCGGGGCGAACATCGCGACCTGCACGGGCAGGGAGATGAACAGCAGCAGCAGGCCCTGCAGCAGGTAGATCTTGCGCAGCGCGACGAGGTTCTTGTTCCCTCGACTGCGCTCGAACATCGCGGCGTAGCGCGGGTCCTCGCCCTTGCCGCGCGACCGGCGGCCGATGTGGACGCCGAGGCGGACGCCCCACAGCACGGTCATGCCGACGAGCAGGAGCCGGCGCAGGTCGTCCCCGGCGCCCGCGCTGGCGAGGAACGAGACCGCCGCCACCACGGCGAACCCGAGACCCCAGGTCACGTCGACGACGGCGTGCCGGTCCTGCCGCAGCGCGACGACGTAGGTGACGGCCAGGGCCGCAGCCACTCCGAGCGCGGTCCAGGGCAGCGAGGCGAGCAGGTCACCCCAGGGGTAGTCGGTCACGGACGGCTCACCAGGAGCGCACGGGCGGCATCAGCGACGTGCCGTCGTCCGCCGGACGCACGGCCAGGATCTGGTCGACCCCCATCCGGCCCTCCTCGAAAGCGAGAGCACCACCGACCAGGTAGAGCCGCCAGACCCGGGCGACCTCCTCGCCGACCATGTCGACGACGGTCTCCCAGTTGACGTCGAACGTGCGGTACCAGGCCTGCACGGTGCGAACGTAGTGCTCGCGCAGGGCGTGGACGTCGCGCACCTCGAGCCCGGCGTCCTCGATCAGCTCGACGGTGCGGCCGACCGGTCGCATCGACATGTCCGGCGCGATGTACGACTCGATGAACGGGCCGCCGCCCGGACGGGTCCGGCGCGACATCTGCTGCACCAGCACGCGTCCGTGCGGCTTGACGAGCCGGTGCAGCGTGGCGGCGTACGTCGGGTAGTTGCCGTCGCCGACGTGCTCCCCCATCTCCAGCGACGCGACGGCGTCGAACGGCGGGTCGGAGACGTCGCGGTAGTCCTGCAGCCGGATCTCGACGCGGTCGCCGAGTCCGCGTTCGCGCACGCGCTCCAGCACGAAGGCCCGCTGCTCCTTGGAGAGCGTGACGCCGGTGACGTGGACGCCGTAGTGCTCCGCGGCGTGCAGCGACAGCGACCCCCAGCCGCACCCGACGTCGAGGAACCGCTGGCCCTCGGTGAGCCCCAGCTTGCGGCAGACCAGGTCGAGCTTGTCGCGCTGGGCGTCCTGCACGGTGTACGACGGGTCGTCGCTGGTCCAGTACCCGCAGGAGTAGGCCATCTGCGGGTCGAGGATCAGGGCGTAGAAGTCGTTCGACAGGTCGTAGTGGTGCGAGATCGCCTGCCGGTCACGCAGCTTGGTGTGCAGCCGGCCGCGCAGCCGCGCCTCCGACGCGGGCGGCGCCGGCGGCCGTCCGATCACGCCGAGGTCGCGCGCGGTGCGCAGGCCCCTGGCCAGCACCGACGGCGTGATCCGCCCGGTCGTCCCTGCCTCACGGACGCGTGCCCACACCCGCCGGAAGCCGTCGAGCAGGTCGCCCTCGACCTCGAGCTCGCCGGTGACGTACGCCTGCGCGAGGCCGAGCTCACCGGGGCGGAAGACGATGCGGCGCAGGGCGTCCGGCGTCCGCAGCACGACGACGGGGGCGTCGGCAGGGCCGGCCTCGCTGCCGTCCCACGCCCGCAGGCGCACTGGCAGCGGGCCCCGGAACAACGGCTGGACGACCTCGGCGAGCCGTCCGGCGACACCGCCGTCGGCCGGCGCGGGTCCCTGGTGGGTGGCGGCGAGCGTGGCGGTCAACGGGAGCCTCCTGCGGCGGCGGTGCGGGCCGACGGGTGGGTGGGGTGGGCGAGGACGATCTGCTGCACGTCGAGGTACGCCGACGCGAAGCCGGCCTCGGAGTAGGCCAGGTACAGCGACCACATCCGGCGGAACACCTCGTCGAAGCCGGCGGCCGCGACCTGGTCGGCGTGCTGCTCGAAGCGGTTGCGCCAGATCTGCAGCGTCCGCGCGTAGTGCTGACCGAACGCCAGCCGCTCCTGGACGACCAGGCCCGCCCGGCGGGCGTCCGCGGTGATCGACTCGGTGGACGGCAGGAAACCGCCGGGGAAGATGTACTTCTGGATCCAGGTGAACGTGTCGCGGGTCGCGAGCATCCGGTCGTGCGGCATCGTGATCGCCTGGATCACCGCGCGGCCGTGCGGAGCCGTGCGCTCGGAGACGGTGCGGAAGTAGTCGGTCCAGTAGGCGTGCCCGACGGCCTCGATCATCTCGACCGACACCACGGCGTCGAACTGCCCTGCGGTGTCGCGGTAGTCGCACACCTCCACCTGCACCAGGTCGGAGAGCCCTGCCGCCGCCACCCGGTCACGGGCGAGCTGCGCCTGCTCCACCGACAGGGTGATGGTGTGCACCCGCGCGCCGCGGCGCGCGGCCCGGAGCGCCAGCTCGCCCCAGCCCGTGCCGATCTCGAGCACGGACGAGCCGGCCCGCACGCCGGCGACGTCGAGCAGCCGCTCGATCTTGCGCACCTGGCCCGCGGCCAGCGCCCCGGCGTCGTCCTGCGGGTCGGTGGTGGGGTCGAACAGGGCCGAGGAGTACGACATCGACGGATCGAGGAAGAGCTCGAACATCTCGTTCGAGAGGTCGTAGTGGGCGGAGATGTTTCGGCGGGTGTTGGCCTGGCTCCCGAGGTGCGCGCTCGGCAGCGCCTTGACGGCGAGGCGGCGGAAGGCCTGGAGGCGCGCCGGGACGAGCGAGGCCATCTGCCCGGCGAACACGGCGAGCACCCCCGCGAGGTCGGCGGCGTCCCAGTCGCCGGCCATGTACGACTCGCCGAAGCCGATCAGCCCGGACGCGCCGACGCGCCGCGCGAAGTCGTGCGGCCGGTGCAGCACCAGCACCGGCGCCCCGGGGCCGCCCGACCCGGAGGTGCGCCCCTCGGGCAGCTCCACCCGCACGTCGATCCGGCGCAGGACGTCCTCGAACAGGCGGTCGGCGATCGCCGCCCGCAGCCCGGACGAGGGCACGGTGGCGACGTCCGGCCAGCGGGCCGGGTCCATCAGGACGGACGGGCCGCGTCGGCCCGTCCCCGCCTCGTGGGCGCGGGTGTCGGTCATCTGGAGCTCCTCTGGAGGGTGCCGGGGCCGGGGGTGGCCGCGTCGTGCGGACGGGACGCGTCGTGGGGGGTCTCGTCCGCCGCGGGGCGGGGCCGCACGGGCAGCCCGCGCAGCCACAGCCGCACACCCTGCCAGCGGATCAGCGCCACGGTGCGCAGCGACTCGACCGGCGAGGTGAGGACGGCGCGGACCACCTCGGCGGTGGTGGCGGGACGGCCGGTGCCGCGGACCGAGGCGACGAACGGCCGACCCTCGGTGCGGTGCAACGTGATCGAGAGCCGGAGCTCGTCTCCGGGCTCGGGCAGGCTCATCGTGTACGAGCCGTCGACCGGGTAGAACGGGGAGACGTAGAAGGCCTTGTCGGTGCGGCCGGTGCCGCGCTCGTCGGTGCGCACCGTGTACACGTGCCGGCCGCCGTAGGTGTTGTGCACCTCGGCCAGCGTGGCGGCCAGGGTGCCGTCGGGGCGGTGGCACCAGAACACCGACAGCGGGTTGAAGACGTGCCCGAGCGCGCGCGGGACGGTGAGCAGCGTGATCGGTCCGCCGTCGATGTCGACGCCCTCGGCCACGAGGTGCCGCTCGACGTTCTCGCGCAGGGTCGAGGCGGGGTCGCCCAGGTGGTCCCCTGCCTCGAACCGGACGAGGGCGCGCAGCGGTCGCGGCACCCGCGGGAGGTGGTCGACGTCGACGAGCCACCACCGCGAGCGGTAACGGAACTCGTTGCGCAGCGGCGTCCGTCGCACGTGCGTCACCTCGGTGCGGTAGATCCGGGTGCCTGCCGCGGCGTCGCGGACGGACGTCACCAGGTGCTCCCGAGCCGGTGCGCGGCGGCGCGACCCGACCGCGCGCCGTCCTCGTGGAAGCCCCAGCCGTGGTAGGCGCCGGCGAAGACCACGCGGTCGTCGTCCAGCTCGGGCAGGCGCGCCTGCGCGGCGACCGACGCCGGCGTGTACACGGGGTGCTCGTAGACCATCGCGGCGATGATCTCGTGCCGGTCCACCCGCGCGTCACCCCCCAGGGTGACGAGGTAGCGACCCGCGGCGTCGAGCCGCTGCAGCCGGTTCATGTCGTAGGTGACCAGGACGTCGTCGGCGCCGGTGCGGCACGCGTCCATCCGGTAGTTCCACGACGCCACCGCCCGCGGCGCCGACGGCAGCAACGACGTGTCGCGGTGCAGGAGCGTGCGGTTGACCGAGTACGGGATGGCCCCCAGCACCTCGCGCTCGGCGTCGGTCGGGTCGGCCAGCAGCGACAGCGCCTGGTGCGGGTGGGTGGCGACGACGACGGCGTCGAAGGCCCTGACCGTGCCGTCGGCGTCCTCGACCTCGACGCCGGCGGCGGTGCGGCGCACGGCGGCGACCGGGGTGTTGAGGAGCACCTCGGACAGCTCCTTGGCCACCCGGTCGACGTAGCTGCGCGACCCACCGCTGACGGTGCGCCAGCGCGGGGAGCCGGCGACGCCGAGCATGCCGTGGTGGGAGAGGAACTCGAACAGGTAGCGGGCCGGGTACTCCAGCGCGGTCCGCGGCGACGTGGACCACACGCAGGCGACCACGGGGGTCATGAAGTGGTCGACGAAGTAACGCGAGAAGCGGCCCGCGCGGACGAACTGCGCGAGCGTCTGCTCGGCCGCGCCCTCGTCCACCTCGGCGGCCAGCAGGGCGCGGGCGCGGCGGTGGAACCGGACCACCTCGGTGAGCATCCACAGGTAGCGCGGCCGGGTCAGGTTGCGCACCCGCGGGAACAGGCCGGCCAGCTTCAGGGCACCGGCGTACTCCAGCCCGCAGCCCTCGCAGCTGACCGACATGCTCATCTCGGAGTCCTGGGTCGCGACCCCGAGCTCCTCGAACAGCCGCAGCAGCACCGGGTAGGTGCGCCTGTTGTGGACGATGAAGCCGGTGTCGACCGACACCGCGCGACCGCTGGGGTCCTCCACGTCGTGGGTGTGCGCGTGGCCGCCGAGCCGGTCGTCGGCCTCGAACACGGTGACGGCTGCGGTGTCCCGCAGGGCCCAACCGGCCACGAGGCCCGCGACCCCGCTGCCGATGACGGCGACGCGCCTCGGCGAGGTGGTGCCCGTGGTGGGGTCGGCCACTGCTTCCTCTCCCACGCTCACTCGTCGTCTCGACCGTCAGCGGGGGTTCGGTGCGACAAGCGGCCCGGATGGGCCGGGCCGGTTGCAGGTCCGGTCCCGTCCAGTGCGTGGACCAGACCCGCGATCACCCCCTCGCGGGCCAGGCTGCTCCACAGCCCGGGCCGGCGCAGCATGAAGTGGCCGGCTTGCTCCGGGAGGGTGAGCGACAGGTCGGCGGCGACGGGACGGGCGCGCACCGCCCACCGGACGGTCGCCCCTGGGTCGGTCCAGCGGTCGCTGCGTCCGTGCACCAGCCGCACGACGACGTCGTGCACGCGGACGGGCTCGCCGTCCGGGAGCCAGGGTGCGAGTGCGGTGACCCCGCGCACGAGGGGGTCGTCGGCCACCCGCAGGGCCGTCCGCGCTCCCATCGAGTGACCGAGCAGCACGACGGGGACCTCGCCGTGCGCGCGCCGGACCGCGTCCAGCGCCGCCCGGGCGTCGGCGACCGGACTCGCCGCCGACCCGTTCCAGCCGCGGTACCGGTAGCGGACGGACCAGACGGCCACGCCCTGCTGCCCGAGCTCGAGGTGCAGCGACCGCGCGAACGGCCGGAGCCGGAGCGCGGACAGGTGCCAGCACCGGGACGGCTGGAAGCCGTCCGCCCTGCCGCCGTGCAGGACGAGGAGGACGGCTCGGGTGCGACCCGCTGCAGGCCGCACGGCCGGACGGGGTGCTGCGGGGTCCGCTGACATGGTGAGCGTGGTTCGGACCATCGGGCGGCGAGGATGGCCGACGGCCGCGCGTCACCACCGCAAGCCGTGGTGCTTGACAGGCTCGCCGCAAGGCGTCAGCCTTGATCTAGATCCAACAGTGTGCAGGCCTTGACAGTCAGGAGGCGATCGACGTGCTCGTGGTGACGGCCGACCAACGCGGTAGCAGGACCGGACCCGACCTGGTCGACGACGTGCTCGCGGTGCTCGGCGGCCCCGCCTACGCCGACCGGTGGGTGCGCGCGTGCGAGCGGACGGCGGGTGACGAGGTGCAGGGCGTCACCGACGACCCGGGTCTCGTCGTGGAGGTCGCCCTCCTGCTCGTGCGCGACGACCGCTGGAGCGTGGGCATCGGCGCCGGCACCGTGCGCACCCCGCTGCCAGCGTCGGCACGCGCCGGTGCGGGGCCCGCCTACGAGCACGCCAGGACGGCCGTCGAGAAGGCCAAGTCCTCCCCCGACCGGGTGTCGGTCGTGGCCTCGGACGACCGCGCCGCCGGCTCGGCGCAGGCCGTGCTCGGTCTCCTCGCCGCCGTCGTGCAGCGCCGGACACCGGCGGGGTGGGAGGCGGTCGACCTGCTGACGTCGGGGCTGTCACGGACCGAGGCGGCGAGCAAGCTGGGGATCAGCCGGCAGGCGCTGAGCCAGCGCCTCCTGGTCGGGATGTGGCCGCAGGAGGAGCGGGCCCGGCGTGTCGCGGCCGACCTGCTGTCGGCTGCCGACGGCACGATGGACCGGTGACCGCTCCCCCGCACCCGCCCCACGACGCAGGACACCACGTCGGCGCGGTGTCGCGGTGAACGTCCCCGTCCTGCTCGCGCTGACCGCCACCGTGGTGGTGGGGGTGCTCGCCTGGGTGGTGCCGCTGCCCGAGCCCGGTGCCTCCACGTCCCCGCCTCCGCGGGCGCGCCCCGTGCGGGTGGCGCTCGTCGGGGCGCTCCCGGTGGCCCTCGGGCTGGCCGCCCTGCTCGCCGTGGTGGTCGACCCGGCACCGACCCTGGCGCCGCTCGGCCTCGTCCTCGCGGTCGTGGCCGCCGTGGTGGGCGGGGGGCCGGCCACCTCGGCGGTGCTGAGGCTCGTGCCGGAACGCGCACCGTCGGGCGCCGCCACCGCGGCCAGCGTGCTGCGCGGCGGAGCGACGATCGGGGTCCTGGAGCGTGCGGCGATCTGCGTCGCCGCGATGCTCGGGTCGGCGGAGGGCATCGCGGTGGTGCTGGCCGTCAAGGGCCTCGGGCGCTACCCCGAGCTGCGCGAGCCGGGAACGTCGGAGCGGTTCATCATCGGCACCTTCACCAGCGTGCTGTGGGCGCTGGCCTGCGCCGGGGTGTCGGTGCTGGCTCGCTCGTCCTGAGGTCAGGCGCCGGCGGCGGCAGGAGCACCGGTGGCGGCGCGCCGCGGAGCCGGCCACGGGTCGCGGGCCACGACCCGGTCCTTGCCCTCCCGCTTGGCGGTGAACAGCCGGTCGTCGGCGAGACGCCAGACCCCGTCCGCCGCGGTCGGGGCAGTCGTGGCGGCGACGCCCACGCTCACCGTCAGGCGCAGGCCGTCGAGGTCGGGCGACCAGTCCACCTGGGACACCAGCCGCCGCACGCGGTCGGCGATGCCCACGGCGTCGCCGAGCCCGGTGTCCGGGAGAAGGATCACGAACTCCTCGCCGCCGACCCGGCCGAGGACGTCGTCAGGCCGCAGGACCGAACGCAGCACGCCGGCCAACCCGACCAGGACGGCGTCGCCGCCCGCGTGCCCGAACCTGTCGTTCACCGACTTGAAGTCGTCGACGTCGACGGCGAGCACGGCCAGCGGGCGGTGCACGGCGACACCCTGCACGAGCCGCGGCAGCTCGGTGTCGACGTGCCGGCGGTTGTGCACCCCGGTGAGGGGGTCGCGCACGGCCATCTCGCTCAGCTGGGCGGTGCGCTCGGCCACCCGGCTCTCGAGCCGCTCGTTCGCGCGGCGCAGCTCGTCGGCCAGCACCTCGGCACGGTCGCGCTGCTCGCGGGCGCTGGTGAGCGAGCGGGAGATCGCGGACGAGCTGGTGGCCGCGGCGATGGTCGTGACCACCGACGCCACCGCGACGACGAACACCTGCTCGGCCCAGCTCACCGGCAGCGTCCGGAAGCCGACGAGCGCCGGCAGGGCGACGACGAGCGCCGCCGCCCCGGCGTACGCGAGCAGCACGTGCCGCGGGCGGAGCAGCGTTCCCGCCAGGGTCACCAGGCAGAGGGCGAAGATCGGGGCGGTGGTGACGGCGCCCTTGGCCAGCACGCCCAGAACGAGCGCCGCCGCGTAGCCGAGCATCGTCACCGCGACGGCGAGGTCGACCCGCCCGTGCCGGGCGAGCAGCGCGACGACGACGTACACGACGCAGAGAAGGGTGAAGGCGGTGGTGTACAGGCCGCCACCGGGCAGCAGCAGCGCCAGCGGGGCAGCCACGACGCCGAGAGCGGTGAAGCCGGCGGCGAGCACGAGCAGCACCCGGCCGCGGCGGCGGACGTCCTCGTCGGGGTGCTGGACGCGCAGCAGGTCGTGCCGGCGCACCCAGCCGACCAGTCTCGTCCCGCGCTCGCGCACGTCCACCTCCGCTCACAGGAGCATCGACCGTTGTGCACAGGTCCTTGAGCGCGCAGGGTCGCGGCGGTCAAGTCCGGCCGGCGTGGCGCCGACACCTACAGGTCGGTCCGGACCCGGTACCGACGTGGGACCAGGAGACGGACCACGAGACGGACCACGAGACGGGGGCGGGCGTGCACGGGCGCGACATCCTGCCCTCGCAGCCGTGGGACGTCGGTGCTCCGGCAGCCGCGAGCCGGCCGCAGCCTCCGCCCGCCTGGACGGCACCGCCGATCCGGCCCCTCGCACCACCTGCGTTCGCACCACCTGCGTTCGCACCACCTGCTTTCGGCCCGCCTGCGGGTGGCCCGTGGCCGCCGCCGCGCCGTGGACTGCGACCCAGCTCCTGGATGCTGATCGGCGGGCTGTGCACGGCGGTGCTCCTGGCCGGCTGGGCTGCCGCCCGTCCCGGACAGGCTCCGGCAGCCGCCGCGCCTGGCGGCTCGCCGGTCTCGTACGCCTTCCTCGCCACCGACCCCGGCAGCGGCGAGCCCGTGGGCTTCGACCCGTGCGAGACCGAGATCCACTACGTGATCCGTCCCGACGGCTCGCCGCCCGAGGGCGACGCGATCGTCGCCGAGGCGTTCGCCGAGGCGTCGCGGGTCACCGGCTTCACCTTCGTGCTCGACGGCTACACGACCACGGGACCGATCGAGGGCCGACCCGCCCTGTTCGCCGAGCAGTCCGAGGCGGTGCTGGTGGCGTGGTCGACGCAGGCCGAGTCGCCCGACCTGGCCGAGACGGTGGTGGGCTGGGCGAACAGCGACCTGGCGCCGTCGTTGCACGGCGGGCTGGCGTCCCGCACCGGCCAGGTCGTGCTCGACACCGAGGACCTCACGCCCGAGCTGGAGCGGCGAGGCGGTCGGGCCGAGGTGCGGTCGGTGGTGCTGCACGAGATCGGCCACCTGCTCGGGCTCGACCACGTCGACGACACGAGCCAGATCATGCACGAGTACTCCTCACCCGAGGTGACCACGTACCAGGCGGGCGATCTCGCGGGGCTCGAGGCGCTCGGGACCGGGCGCTGCGCGGTGCCCTGACGCCGCGTCAGCGGGCGTCGCGAGGCTGCGCCCGCGTCGCCCAGAACAGGACCGCGCTGGCGGCGGCGACGTTGAGCGAGTCGACGCCGCCTGCCATCGGGATCCGCACCGTCACGTCGACCGCCCGCACCGTGCGGTCGTCGAGACCCTCCCCCTCGGTGCCGAGCACGAGGGCGAGCCGCTCGGGCAGGTCCGCGGCGAGGTGGTCGAGCGTGACGGCGTCCGGGGCCAGGGCCGCGGCCGCCACCGTGAAGCCGCTCTCCCGCAGCAGCCCGACGCCTTCGGGCCACGGGTCGATGCGGGTCCACGGCACCTGGAACACGGTGCCCATCGAGACCCGCACCGAGCGCCGGTAGAACGGGTCCGCGCAGCGGGGGGTGATGAGCACGGCGTCGACGCCGAGCCCGGCGGCCGAGCGGAACATCGCGCCGACGTTGGTGTGGTCGACGACGTCCTCGAGCACGGCGACGCGGCGTGCCCCCGCGAGCACCTCCTCCAGCGCCGGCAGCGGCGGGCGGTGCATCGACGCGAGGATCCCCCGGTGCAGCTTGAATCCCGTGATCCGTTCCAGCACGGGGTCGTCGGCCACGTAGACCGTGACGGACGCGGCTGCCGGGTGGGACAGCAGGTCCTGCGACTCGGCGAACCACCGGTGCCCCATCAGGAACGCGCGCGGACGGTGCCCCGCAGCCAGGGAGCGCGTGATGACCTTGCGCGACTCGGCCATGTACAGGCCCTCGGCGGGGTCCTTGACGCGTCGGAGGGCGACGTCGGTGAGGCGGGTGAACTCGGCGACCCGCGGGTCGTCCGGATCGGTTACGAGCACCCTGTCGACCACGCTCACCCCGCCAGGATGCGAACGATGGCCACGACGCCCACGACGACGATCACGGCACGCAGGGCCGCCGGGGGCAGGCGCCGCCCGACCTTGGACCCGACGAAGCCGCCGATCAGCGAGCCGACGGCGATGACACCGACCACGGCCCAGTCGATCTGGTCGAACGCCACCAGGCAGAAGGTGATGGCGGCGACGGTGTTGACGATCAGGGACAGCACGTTCTTCAGCGCGTTGACCCGCTGCAGGCTCTCCGGGAGCAGGGCGCCCAGCAGCCCCACCAGCAGCACCCCCTGCGCCGCGCCGAAGTAGCCGCCGTAGACGCCCGCGAGGTAGGTACCGCCCATCGTGAGCGCCGTGCGCCCCGGGCTGGTGTGGTCGGCGTCCAGACCCCGGGCCTCACGCCGGCGGGCGAGCGCGGCCTGGAGCCGGGGCTGGGTGATCACCAGGACCAGCGAGATCGCCAGCAGCGCAGGCACGATCGCGGAGAACGCCTCCTCGGGCAGCACGAGCAGCAGGACGGCACCGCTCGCCGCGCCGAGGAGCGACATCGGTGCGAGCAGGCCGACCCGCCGGCCCTGGCCCTTCAGCTCGGCCCGGTAGCCCCACGTGCCGCTGACGCCGCCCGGCACCAGCCCGATGTTGTTCGAGATGTTCGCGACGACCGGTGGGTAGCCGAACGCCAGCAGGGTCGGGAACGTGATGAGCGTGCCGGACCCGACGACCGTGTTGATCGTGCCGGCGGCGATTCCTGCGAGCAGGATGAGGAGGGCCTCAGCCAAAGGCACGCGCGCTCCACCGCTCCCCGTGCTGCTCGACGACCAGCGGCAGACCGAACGTCTCCGAGAGGTTCTCGGCGGTGAGGGTGTGCACGAGCGGGCCCTGCGCCACGACGCGCCCGCCACGCAGCATCAGCACGTGGGTGAACCCCGGGGGGATCTCCTCCACGTGGTGGGTGACCAGCACCATCGCCGGCGCCTCGAGGTCCTGTGCGAGCGCGGCCAGCCGCGAGACGAGGTCCTCGCGCCCGCCGAGGTCGAGGCCCGCTGCCGGCTCGTCGAGCAGCATCAGCTCGGGGTCGGTCATCAGGGCGCGGGCGATCTGCACCCGCTTGCGCTCCCCCTCCGAGAGCGTCCCGAACCGCCGGTCGGCCAGGTCGGCCACACCGAGCGCGCCGAGCAGCTCGACGGCGCGGGCGTGGTCGAGCTGGTCGTAGTCCTCGCGCCAGCGGCCGGTGACCCCGTACGAGGCGGTGACGACGACGTCGCGCACCCGCTCGTCCGGAGGCAGCCGCTCGGCCAGGGCGGCGCTGGACAGCCCGATCCGCGGGCGCAGCTCGAACACGTCGACCGTGCCGAGCACCTCGCCCAGGATCCCGACGACGCCGAGCGTGGGGTGGATGCGGCCGGCCGCCACCTGCAGGAGGGTGGTCTTGCCGGCGCCGTTGGGCCCGAGCACGACCCACCGATCGCCTTCCTCGACCTCCCAGTCGATGCCCTCGACGAGAGCGGCCCCGTCGCGCACGACGGTGACCCCCGCCAGCTCGAGGACGTCGCTCACGACCCGGGCCTCGCCACGGCGTGCGCACGGTGCTCGACGACTCGCTCGCTCCGCTCGCTCATGACGGTGAGCCTATGGGGCGATCGGGTGCCGCGCCGCCCACCTACCCTGGTGCGGTGCTGACCCTGCCGCGCTCGGTGCTGCTGGCCCTGTGGGGCACAGCGGTGCTCGAGGGCAGAGCACCGGCCGAGGTCGCGGTCCGCGTCGTCACGGGCGTGGACGAGCCGCACACCGTCGGGGGCGAGGACCAGCCGGTCAGCGCGGCGCCGGGCGGACCCGGTCTGCACGACCTGCTCGACCACCTCGACGGCCGGGCGACCGCGCTGCGGGCGCTGCTGCCGGCTCCGGGCGACGCCCTCGGGCTGCCGCCGGTGCCGGCCGCGGTGGCGGCGGCCGTCGTCGCGGGCGAGGCGGTGGTGGTCGTCCCCGCACGCGGGCAGGCGCCGGGCTGGACCTACGTGCCGCTCGTCGAGCCGTTCGGCCCCGAGGACGACGAGGGGTTCCTGGTCGGCTGGCAGGGCTGGGTGCACCCGGCCGGCGTCCGGCTCCCCGCCCCGGCCTTCGGCGACCTCTCCGAGGCGGAGCGCGCGCTGCGCGCCGCACTGGTCCGGGCGACCGAGGCGCTGCACGCCCTCGACGTCGCCCGGTGGCGCGAGGACGTCGCAGACCGGATCGAGCGGCTGCGCGACGGCGGCGTCGACCACCGGCTGCTCCCACCGGGCACCGACCAGCGAGCGGTGCGCGTGATCGGCACGGCCGCACGCGTCCGCGGGATCGTGGAGGTCGCGGCGCTCGACGACGGCGGCTCGGTCACCGGTTGGGAGGCCTCGCGCCGGGCGGACCTGCTCCGCGAGGTCGACACCACCGCGCGCCGGGCGCTGGCGGCGGCCGCCTCACCCCAGGTCGGCGCCGGCTGAGCGGTACACCGCGAGCGTCTGGGCGGCGATCTGCTCCCAGGAGAAGTGCTCTCGGGCGCGCACCAGCCCGGCCTCGCCGTACCGGCGCGCTCGGTCGGGGTCCGAGACCGCGTCGGTCAGGGCCGCGGCGAGGTCCCGCACGTACCGCTCGGGGTCGACCGGCGTCCCCGTCCCGTCGTCCACCTGGTCGATCGGCACCAGCCACCCGGTCTCGCCGGGGACGACGACCTCGGGGATCCCGCCCGTCGCGGTGCCGACCACCGCTGCGCCGCACGCCATCGCCTCCAGGTTGACGATGCCCAGCGGCTCGTACACCGACGGGCAGACGAAGGCCGTGGCGTGCGACAGCAGCCGGCAGAGCTCGGCGCGCGGCAGCACCCGGTCGATCCAGACGATCCCCTCGCGGCGGGTCTGGAGCCGGCGGACGCCGTCCGAGACCTCGGCCATGATCTCGGGGGTGTCCGGGGCACCTGCGCAGAGAACCACCTGGGTGCTGGACGGGAGCAGCTCGACCGCCCGCAGCAGGTAGGGCAGGCCCTTCTGCCGGGTGATCCGCCCGACGAAGACGACGAGCGGACGGTCGGGGTCGACGCCCAGCGCCCGCACCGCGTCGGCCGCGTCCGGCGAGGTGTCGCGGACCCAGCCCGAGGTGTCGATCCCGTTGTGCACCACGTGGACGCGGTCCGGGTCGATGTCGGGATACGACCGCAGGATGTCGACGCGCATCCCGGCGCTCACGGCGATGACGGCCTGCGCCCCGAGGAACGCCGTCCGCTCGCAGAACGACGACACCGCGTAGCCACCGCCGAGCTGCTCCGCCTTCCACGGCCGCAACGGCTCCAGGCTGTGGGCGGTGACCACGTGCGGCACGCCGTGCAGCAGCCCGCCGAGGTGGCCGGCCATGTTCGCGTACCAGGTGTGGGAGTGCAGCACCGCGGCGCCGGCCGAGTCGGCGGCCATCCGCAGGTCGACGCCGAGGGTCGACAGCGTCGCGTTGGCGCGGGCCAGTCCCGCGTCCTCGGGGTAGCCGACGACGCCCGCCTCGTCACGCGGGTCGCCGAAGCAGCGCACGGCCACGTCGACGTGCTCGCGCAGCACCCTCGCGAGCTCGGTCACGTGCACGCCCGCGCCGCCGTAGATCGCGGGCGGGTACTCCTTGGTGAGGACGTCGACTCTGGCCACGTCGCCAACGGTAGTGGCGGGAGGCGCTGGACCCTAGGGTGTGAGCATGCCCGGACCCAAGGTGCTGGCCATCGTCCTCGCGGGTGGTGAGGGCAAGCGGCTGATGCCCCTCACCGCCGACCGCGCCAAGCCCGCCGTGCCGTTCGGCGGCGCCTACCGACTGATCGACTTCGCGCTCGACGAACATCGTCAACTCGGGGTACCTCAAGATCGTGGTGCTGACGCAGTACAAGTCCCACAGCCTCGACCGGCACGTGACGATGACGTGGCGGATGTCGACCATGCTCGGCAACTACGTGACCCCGGTGCCGGCGCAGCAGCGGGTCGGCAAGCACTGGTACCTCGGCTCGGCCGACGCGATCTTCCAGAGCCTCAACCTGATGGTCGACGAGGATCCCGACATCGTCGTCGTCGTGGGCGCCGACCACGTGTACCGGATGGACTTCTCGCAGATGGTCGACGCGCACATCGCGTCCGGCGCGTCCTGCTCGGTGGCGGCGATCCGCCAGCCCATCTCGCT
Organism: uncultured Actinomycetota bacterium; assembly: GCA_963825505.1. Classification (GTDB taxonomy): domain Bacteria; phylum Actinomycetota; class Actinomycetes; order Actinomycetales; family CAWJMD01; genus JBBQSN01. The sequence continues at coordinate 300,558 of CAWGTL010000018.1, forward strand.
GGCGGACCAGTTCGGCGTCATCGACGTCGACCCGGCCGACCCGAGCCGGATCCGCGACTTCCTGGAGAAGCCGAAGGACCCCGTCGGGCTGCCGGACTCGCCGGACGAGGTGCTCGCCTCGATGGGCAACTACGTCTTCACCGCCGACGCGCTCGTCGACGCCGTCACCCAGGACGCCGCCGACGAGTCGTCCGCCCACGACATGGGCGGCGACATCGTCCCGTTCTTCGTGAACAAGAACGACGCGGTCGTCTACGACTTCAAGGACAACGTCGTGCCCGGGACGACCGACCGCGACCGCGGCTACTGGCGCGACGTCGGGACGATGGACTCCTACTACGACGCGCACATGGACCTCATCTCGGTGCACCCGGTGTTCAACCTCTACAACTACGAGTGGCCGATCTACACCCAGTCCCCTCCCCTGCCGCCGGCGAAGTTCGTCCACGGCTGGCACGGCCGGATCGGGCACGCGGTCAACTCGATCGTGTCGGCCGGCGTCGTCGTCTCGGGCGCCACGGTGGAGAACTCGGTGCTCGGCCCCGAGGTCAGCGTGCACTCGTGGGCCTCGGTCACCGACAGCGTGCTGATGGAGAACGTCGAGGTGGGCCGGCACGCGACCATCCGCCGGGCGATCATCGACAAGAACGTGGTGGTGCCCGAGGGTGCGCAGATCGGCATGGACCACGACCACGACCGCGCCCGGGGCTTCGACGTCACCGAGTCCGGGATCACGGTGATCGGCAAGGGCCAGAAGGTCAGCCTGTGACGGCCGGGTCGTGACCGCCCGGCTGCTGCTCGTGGTGGCTGCCGTGCTGGTCTGCGGACTGGTGACGGCGGGGGCGTTCTGGGCGCTGGGGGCGATGCTCGGCGAGGAGATGCCGCACCCGCTCTGGGGGTTCGTCGGCGGTGTCGGCGTGGCCCTCCTGTCGTACTTCCGTACCGGCTGGTCCGACCGGCGGGACGGCCGGCGGACGGACTGACCGTCCGATCTACCCTGACCCCATGCCGGCTCAGCGGTCCGAGCAGCTCGCGGTTGCTGCCGACGCACCCACCCTGCTCGTCACCGTCCGCGGGCCCGACCGGCCCGGGGTGACCACGCGCCTGTTCGAGGCGCTGTCGGCGCCGGACGTGCGGGTGCTCGACGTGGAGCAGGTCGTCGTGCGGGGCAACCTCACCCTCGCCGTGCTCGTCACCTGCCCGCAGGACCCCGGTCCGCTCATCGCGGCCGCCACCCGCGCCGGCAAGGACCTCGGCATGAAGGTCCGCTGCACGACCGGCACCGGCGACAACCGCCCCCGCAAGCGCGGCCGGCTCGCGGTCACCCTGATGGGCGCGCCCCTGACGCCCGTGACGGTGTCGGAGATCTCGGCGACGATCGCCCGCCACGACGCCAACATCGACCGCATCCGGCGTCTCTCGCGCGACCCGGTGACCACCGTGGAGCTCGAGGTCTCCGGCGCCGACGCGGACGGGCTGCGCCGCGACCTCGTGCGCGAGGCGGCCGTGCGCGGCGTCGACGTCGCGGTCTCCCCTTCCGGGCTCGCGCGCCGCGGCCGGCGTCTGGTGGTCATGGACGTCGACTCGACCCTGATCAAGGACGAGGTGATCGAGCTGCTCGCGCGCCACGCCGGGCGGGAGGCCGAGGTCGCCGCCGTGACCGCCGCCGCCATGGCCGGCGAGCTCGACTTCGCCGAGAGCCTGCACAAGCGGGTGGCGGCCCTCGCCGGCCTCGACGTCGGTGTGCTCGCGCTGGTGCGCGACGAGGTGCGCCTCACGCCCGGCGCCCGCACGCTCTGCCGGACGCTGCGCCGGCTCGGCTTCACCCTCGGCCTGGTGTCCGGCGGATTCGCCGAGGTGGTCGAGCCGCTGGGGCGCGAGCTCGACTGCCAGTACGTGCGCGCCAACCGGCTCGAGGTGGTCGACGGCCGCCTGACCGGCCGGATCGACGGACCGGTGGTCGACCGTCAGGGCAAGGCGGACGCGCTGCGCGAGTTCGCGGCGGCGGAGGGGCTCTCCCTGGCGCGGACGGTCGCGATCGGCGACGGCGCGAACGACCTCGACATGCTGGCGCTGGCGGGGCTGGGCGTCGCGTTCAACGCCAAGCCGGTGGTGCGGGCCCAGGCGAAGACGAGCGTGAACGTGCCGTACCTCGACACCGTGCTCTACCTGCTGGGGATCAGCCGGGAGGAGGTCGAGGACGCCGACTCTCCGGCCTAGGGGTTGCTCGGGCGGCGAGCGGGCTCAGTCCTTGGGGGTGCGGACGTCGATCAGGCGGGCGGCGCCGTCGGCCACGGAGGGCCAGCCGCCGTCGAGCTCGAGCAGGGCGATGGCGCTGGTGGGCAGCTGGGGGCGGTGACCGGTCAGGACGCCGACCACCTCCGACATCGTGGGCTCGTGGCCGACGACGAGGAGGGTGGTGACCCCCTCGGGTGTCGAGGCGAGCAGGTGCAGCACCTGCTGCGGGGAGGTGTCGTAGAGGTCGGGCAGCGGCTCGGCGTCGGGGACGTGCCGGCCGCCGTCGACCAGGCCGGCCAGCACCAGCTGCGCGGTCTGCCGGGTGCGCAGCGCGTCGGAGCAGACCACCCAGTCGGGCGCCCAGTCCTGCTGGGCCAGCCAGCGGCCCGTCGCCGGCGCGTCGCGCTCGCCCCGCTCGGCGAGCGGACGCTCGTGGTCGTCGACGTCCTCGGGGTTGGCGGCCTTGGCGTGCCGCATCAGGACGAGGCGGACCGGGGTGCTGGTCATCGGGCGATCCTTCCGCACCTGTGCGCGGGCCACCAGCGGGCTACCAGGTGCGGCCCCTTGCGCGGGCCGCGCGCGCGGCACCAGTACGGTGACCGGATGGATCCGGCCGCCGGTACGTCCGCTGCCGCGCGGCGAGCACCGGTGACGACCAAGGGTCCTGGTCCGCTCGTGGTGATCGGCGGCGCGGAGGACAAGGTCGGGCGCTCGGTCGTCCTGCGCCGCTTCGTCCGCCTGGCCGGTGGCCGGGGCAACGCCCGCATCGTCGTCGTCCCCACCGCCTCGTCGGTCGAGCCCGAGATGGTCGCGGTCTACACCGACCTGTTCACCCGGCTCGGCGCCACGGAGGTCAGGGCCGTCCGCCCGGTCAGTCGCGCGACAGCGGACTCCCCGGAGCTCGCTGCCGAGACCGCCACGGCCACAGGCATCTTCATGACCGGAGGCAACCAGCTCAAGCTCTCGCAGATCCTCACCGGCACGGCCCTCGGCGACGCGATCCACGCCGCGCACAGCCGCGGCGCCGTCATCGGCGGCACCTCAGCGGGGGCGTCGATGATGAGCTCGCACATGATCTCCCTGGGTGAGGAGGGCGTCACGCCGCGGCACCGCAGCAGCCAGCTCTCCGCCGGCCTCGGCCTCATCGACGGCGTGGTGGTCGACCAGCACTTCGACCAGCGCAGCAGGTACGGCCGGCTGATGTCGCTGGTGGCCACCTCGCCCAACCTGCTCGGCATCGGCATCGACGAGAACACCGCTGCGGTCATCACCGAGAAGCGGTGGATGGAGGTGGTCGGCGCGGGTGCGGTCTTCGTCCTCGACGCCCGGCACGCCACGTCCGACGCGCACGAGGCCCGCGGCGGCGCGCCGCTGATGCTGTCGGGCGCCGTGGTCCACACGCTGCCGGCCGGCTCGCGGTTCGACCTCGAGCGCCGCACCTTGGTCTCGTTCGTCGAGAAGCACCCCGACCACTCCACCCAGGTGCACCACGCCGACCGTGACGAGGCGCGGATGCTCGCCGGCCGCTTGCGCGCGACCGTCCACCGGCAAGAGGATTCCTGAGCCTGACCGTGCCCGCGGCGGCGCTCCCCGCGCCGTGGCCCGACCCCGGCGGACCCGCGTGGTCCGCCCGACCGAGAGGACCACGCGAGCATGACGCAGGAGCGCCCCGTGCCCAGCGGCCCCGCCGCACCCGAGCTCGCCGTCCTCGAGACCCGCGTCTACCGCGGCCCGAACGTGTGGTCCTACGAGCCCGCGATCCACCTCGTGGTCGACCTCGGGATCCTCGAGGAGCACCCCACGGACCTGCTCGACGCCCGGCCCGAGGGCTTCACCGACCCGCTGCTCGAGCTGCTGCCGGGGCTGGAGCGGCACTCCTGCTCCCGCGGCCATCGCGGCGGCTTCATCGAGCGGCTGCGCGAAGGCACCTGGCTCGGGCACGTGACCGAGCACATCGCCCTGCAGCTGCAGCAGGAGGCCGGGCACGACCTCACCCGCGGCAAGACCCGTCAGGTCCGCGGCCGCAAGGGCGTCTACAACGTCGTGTACGCGTTCACCGACGAGCGGATCGCCCTCGCGGCGGGCCAGCTCGCGGTGCGGCTCGTCAACCACCTCGTCGGCGCCGAGGAGGGCTTCGAGCCGCGCGAGGCGGTCGAAGCGTTCCTGCGGAACGCCCAGCGGATGGGCTTCGGTCCGAGCACCCAGGCGATCCTGGAGGAGGCGGTGTCGCGCGACATCCCGTGGCAGCGGCTCAACCAGTACTCGCTCGTGCAGCTCGGGCAGGGCGTCCACGCCCAGCGCATCCGGGCCACGATGACGTCGAACACCTCCGCCCTCGCCGTCGACATCGCCGGCGACAAGGAGCTCACCACCAAGCTGCTCGGGTCCGCCGGCCTGCCCGTGCCCAAGGCCGACGCCGTCCGCACCGCCGACCAGGCGGTGTCGGTGGCGCGCCGGATCGGGTACCCGGTCGTGGTGAAGCCGTTGGACGGCAACCACGGTCGCGGCGTCTGCCTGGATCTCAGGGACGACGACGAGGTGCGCGCCTCGTTCGAGATCGCGCGCGGCGAGTCCAAGCGGGGAACCGTCGTGGTGGAGTCGTTCATCACCGGCAAGGACTACCGCTGCCTGATCATCGGCGGTCGGATGCAGGCCATCGCCGAGCGTGTGCCCGCGCACGTCGTCGGTGACGGCACCCACACCGTCGCCGAGCTGGTGGAGATCACGAACGAGGACCCCCGGCGAGGTGTCGGGCACGAGAAGGTGCTGACCCGGATCAAGGTCGACGAGGGCGCCGTCGCGCTGGTGCAGGAACAGGGCTTCGGCATGGACGACGTTCCGCCGGCCGAGCAGATGGTGAAGCTGGCCGAGACGGGCAACATGTCCACCGGCGGCATCTCGATCGACCGCACGCTCGACGCACACCCCGACAACGTCGAGATCGCCGAGGAGGCAGCGCGTCTCATCGGACTCGACGTCGCCGGCATCGACTTCATCTGCCCCGACATCACCGAGCCGGTGCGCGAGACCGGCGGCGCGATCTGCGAGGTCAACGCGGCGCCCGGCTTCCGGATGCACACGCACCCGACCGTCGGCGACCCGCAGTTCATCGCCAAGCCGGTGGTCGACTCGCTGTTCCCGCCCGGCGCGCCGAGCCGGGTGCCGATCATCGCGGTCACCGGCACCAACGGGAAGACGACCACCTCCCGGATGATCGCCCACATCTTCAAGGGCCTCGGCCGCAAGGTCGGCATGACCTCCACCGACGGCGTCGTCATCGACGAGCGGCTGGTGATCAAGGCCGACGCCTCCGGACCCAAGAGCGCGCGGATGGTGCTGCAGAACCCCCGGGTCGACATGGCGGTGTTCGAGGTGGCGCGCGGCGGCATCCTGCGCGAGGGCCTCGGGTACGACCGCAACGACGTCGCGGTCGTCACCAACGTGGCCGCCGACCACCTGGGGACGCGCGGCATCGACACGGTCGAGCAGCTCGCGACCGTCAAGCGCGTGGTGGTCGAGGCGGTGCCCCGCAACGGCGCCGCCGTCCTGAACGCCGACGACCCGCTCGTCCGCGAGATGCGGCGCCACTGCTCCGGCGAGATCATCTGGTTCTCGCTCGGCGCCCCGGGTTCGGAGGGCCGAGAGCTGATCGACCGGCACTGCCGGCGCGGCGGCAAGGCCCTGGTCATCGACAACTCCGAGCGCGGCGAGATGATCGTGATCCGCCACGGTCGTCGCGCGATGCAGCTGGCGTGGACCCACCTCCTGCCTGCCACCTTCGGCGGGGCGGCGAGGTTCAACGTCGCGAACGCGCTGGCCGCGGCCGGCGCGGCGTTCGCCGCGGGCGCCCCGCTGCACGACATCCGGCAGGGCCTGCGCACCTTCAGCACCAGCTACTACCTGTCGCCCGGCCGGATGAACCTCATCCAGGTCGGTTCGCCCAACGGCCTGATCGACGTGGTGGTCGACTACTGCCACAACGTCCCCGGGCTGCGCGAGCTCGGCGAGTTCGTCGAGCGCTACACCGAGCAGCGCGCGGGCGACCTGGCCAAGCCGTCGCGGATCGGGATGATCTCCACCGCCGGGGACCGGCGGGACGAGGACATGCACGAGCTCGGCGAGGTCGGCGCCGAGCACTTCGACGTCGTCGTGGTCCGGGAGGACCGCAACCTGCGTCGGCGGCCGGCGGGACAGACGGCCCAGCTGATCGCCGACGGCGTGAAGGCGCGGATGGCGCAGGGCCGTGCGAGGTGCAAGCAGGTGGAGGTCGTCCTGGACGAGACCGACGCGGTGCGGCACTGCATGACGCGGGCGAACCCGGGTGACCTCGTGGTGCTCTGCGTCGACCAGCACAGCGAGGTGGTCGCCGAGCTCGAGACCTGGAGCCACCACGCGCAGGCCGGGGCCCGGTCCTCGGAGGACGCCGTCTCCGACCCCGACCTCGACCCGGCCGAGCTCACCGAGCTGGCTGGCAGGGACGACCAGCCCGCCCGGGCCTGACGGCGGCCGGCCCACCGGGCGCTACAGGGCCGTCGGATCGGCGCGTCTCCCGGTCGACCAGGCCGCCTCCGGGTCGGCCCGGCGAGAGTCCTGGAGCAGCCTGGTCGCCAGCCCGAGGGCCGCGTGCCCGCTCGCGTCGCGCGTCACTGCTGGCATCGCGCGCACCAGAAGAGGTTGCGAGCCTGGAGCGCGGCCGTCAACACCGACGTCCCGCAGATCCGGCACGGCAGGCCCGCGCGGCGGTACACGTAGTGCGCCTCGTCGCTCGTCACGCGCCCGCCCGGCCGGTCGGCGGGGTCGGTGGTGACGATCCGTCCGGACCGGACGCCCGCCCGCATCAGCGCCACGAGGTCGGTCCACATCGCGCGCCAGGTCTCCTGCGGGAGGTCGCGCCCCGCCAGGTACGGGTCGACCCGGTGCCGGAACAGCAGCTCGGCCCGGTAGACGTTCCCGATCCCGGCCACGACGGACTGGTCCATCAGCAGCCCGGCCAGCGGTGCCCGCGACCGCGAGATCCGGCGCCACGCCTGCTCCGGGTCGGCACCGCGCCGCAGCGGGTCGGGTCCGAGCCGGTCGAGGATCGCCCGCACCTCGGCCCTGGTGAGCAGCTCGCAGGCGGTCGCCCCCCGCAGGTCGGCGTAGGTCTCGGGCGCCTCGAGCCGCAGCCGGAGCGCACCCCACGGCTCCGGGGCCGGCACGGGGTGGCTGACGAACTTCCCGTACAGCCCGAGGTGGACGTGCAGGTGCCGTCCTGCGCCGTAGTCGTGGAACAGGTGCTTGCCGTAGGCGTCCGCACGGCGCAGCACGCTGCCGTCGATGAGCGCCGCGCCCTCGGCGAACCGGCCCTGCGGGCTCGACGCGCGCAGCGTGCGGCCCACCAGCAGGCGCCGGTGCTCGCGCGCCAGCCGGTGCAGCGTGTGCCCCTCGGGCACCTCAGCTCCCCGCCGGCGCGAGCGCCGCCGCGATCCGCCCGGCGTGGTCGCTCGCGTCGGCGTCGTCGGCGTAGGTGGTGCGCGGCCAGAAGAACCCGCGCAGCCCGTCGCCCTTGGTGCGCGGCACGACGTGCACGTGCAGGTGCGGCACCGACTGGCTCACCACGTTGTTCATCGCCACGAACGTCCCCTGTGCGCCCAGCCCGTCCACCACGGCGCGGGCGACCCGCTGGGTGGCGTCGAGCAGCGGGTGCTTGAGCCCGTCGGGCAGGTCGAGCAGGGTGTCGACGTGCGTGCGCGGCACCAGCAGGGTGTGGCCCTTGAACACCGGCCGGGTGTCGAGGAACCCGACCACCTCCGGCTCGTCCAGCACCCGGGTCGACGGCACCTCGTCCGCGACGATGCGGCAGAACAGGCAGCTCACGCCGCGACCCTAGCCAGGGGTCGGGGCCGTGGCGCGGCAGGATGAGCGCGTGCACGGACCGGACGGCCTTCCCGACCCGGCGCTCGTCGTCCTGGTGGGCGCCGCGGGCTCCGGCAAGTCGTCCTGGGCCGCTGCGAGGTACCGGTCGGTCGAGGTCGTCTCGTCCGACGCGTTGCGCGGGGTCGTGGGCAGCGGCCCGGCCGACCTGGACGCCTCCGACGACGCCTTCGCGGTGCTCGACCAGGTGGTGGCCGCCCGGGTGGGACGACGCCTGACCACGGTGGTCGACACCCTCGGCCTCGACGCGACGCGCCGGCGCGGGCTGCTCGACCTCGCCCGCGCCCACGCGGTGCCGACGGTCCTGGTCCTGCTCGACACCCCGGCCGCGGTGTGCCGGGAGCGCAACGCCCGCCGCGACCGCCCGGTGCCCGCTGCGGCCCTGGCCCGGCAGCTCGCACGGGTGCGCGAGGCGGTGGCCGAGGTCGCCGCCGAGGGCTGGGACGTCGTGCACGTGGTCGAGGACGCCGCCGTCAGCGCTCCCGACCCGGCACCCGTCCGGACCGCGGAGCGCACAGCGGACGGGCCGCGGCTCGTGCTCCAGCTGTCCCGGTTCCCGTGGGGCGAGGACCCGGCGGGCTGGCTGGTCGAGGTGGCGACCGCGGCCGAGGCGGCCGGACTGCACGGGATCGCGCTGATGGACCACCTGGTCCAGATCCCGCAGGTCGCGCGCGCGTGGGACCCGATCCCCGAGCCGTACGTGACGCTCGGGCTGCTGGCCGGGCGCTCGACGTCCCTGCACCTCGGGACGCTGGTGTCGCCGATGACCTTCCGCTCGCCGGGGGTGGTCGCGAAGTCGGTGGCGACGCTCGACGTGCTCACCGGCGGGCGGGCGTTCTGCGGCGTCGGGGCGGGGTGGTGGGAGCGGGAGCACCTCGGCTTCGGTGTCCCCTTCCCCGGCCCGGGAGAGCGGGTCGACCGGCTCGCGGCCGGGATCGAGACGATGCGTGCGCTGTGGTCGACCGGCACCAAGGCCTACCAGGGAGAACGGGTCTCGCTGCCCGAGACGACGTCGTACCCGCGCCCGGTCGGACCGGTGCCCGTGGTCGTCGGTGGTGCCGGCAGGCGCACCCTGCGCGTCGCCGCCGAGCTCGGCGACGCCTCGAACGTCCGCACCGAGGTGCTCGACCAGGCGCTCCCGGTGCTGCGCGCGCACTGCGCCGAGGTCGGCCGCACGCTCGGTGAGGACGTCGAGCTGACGGTCCTGGACACCCCGGTGATCGGTACCGACCGCGACGACGTCGCCCGCCGGGTCGAGCGGCTCCGGGGCCGCGCCACCGCCGCGAGGTTCGCCGAGCAGCACCACGCCGGCACCCCGAGGGACCAGGCTGACCGCTACCTGCGTCTGGCCGACCACGGCGTCCGCACCGTCTTCGTCGCCCTCGCCGACCTCGACACCGCCGCCGACGTGGAGCGCCTCACCTCGATCGCGCGCGCGCTGCGGTAGCGCCGACCGGGCCGGACTGACGGAACCGAGCCCGGGATCGGCCCACCGACGAGCGCCTGGGGCGGCGGTTCCGTCGCCTGTGCTCGCAACTCAGTCGCTGGGGGCGCCGCGCAGCTCGCGCGCGTAGTACCGCAGGGCCGGGTCGTAGCCCTCGGCGTCCGAGCCGGCCAGGTGGCGCGCGAGCTCCTCGACCGCGACGGCCACGGCCTCGCCGTGCCGCCCGAGGTCGTGCAGCACGAGCGCCCGGAAGGCGGGACCGGCCGTGGACTCCGGCCGCTCGGCGGCCAGCTCGTCGAGCACCTCGAGGGCGGCGGCGGGGTCGCCGACCACGCGCAACGACGACGCGAGCCCGATCCGCGCGCCGGTGCGGTGCGGCTCGAGCAGACCGTGGGCCAGCGCCTCGCGGTACAGCGGGATGGCCTCCGCCTCGAGGCCGAGACGGTCGTGGGCGCAGGCGTACTCGTAGGCGAGACGGGCGTCGCCCGGCAGCGTCGTGTGCAGCTCGCGGAAGGCCGCGAGACCGTCCTCGAGATCGAGCGCCCTCGCCGCGGCGATCCGGTCCTCCTCGGTGTGCAGCCCGCGGGCCGCCACCACCTTGGCCCGGACCTCGCGAGGGCCGTCCGGCACGGCGCCGACCTCGTCGAGCACCGCGTACACGCCGTCGCGCTCGGCGTGCGACATCAGCGCGACGACGTCGCCGTCGCCGGCCTCCGCCAGCAGCCCGCGCAGGCCGTCGACCTCGGTGGGGAACGACGGCACGTCGTGGACGCCCACGGCGGCGGCACCGCTGCGCAGGATGGTCTCGAGCTCGTCGGACGTCTTGCCGCGCAGGTACTTCTGCTTGTGCACCACCGCGACCCGGTCGGCACCGATACCCGCCATCTCGCCCAGGCCGTGGAGCAGCTCGTCGGTGCGGTCGCCGACGCCACCCAGGCCGAGCAGCAGCCGCGACCCCGGCGCGACCATCCCCCGGGCCACGCCGAGCAGCGCCTCGAGGCCCGCCTCGTTGTGCGCGAGGTCGACGACCACGGTGCAGGCGCCGGTCGGCTCCTGCGCACCCAGCGGCAGCGGCACCGTGAAGGTGTTCATCCGACCAGGGTTCTGCTCCGCGTCGGGGGTGAACGTCCGCAGCCCTGCCACGACGTCCTCGACGGCGAGCCCCAGGCCGAGACCTGCTGCGGCAGCGGCCATCGCGTTGGCCAGGTTGTGCTGGCTGAGCCCGAAGAGGGTGACCGGCACGTCCAGCACGGCCACGAGCCGCACCGGGTCGGCGCCTTCCTGCAGGACCGTGAGCGCGCCGTCCATGACGGTGATCGCACGGCCGTGGTGGTTGAGCGCCTCGCGCAGCGCGGGCGACTCCGGGTCGAGGCTGAACACGAACGGACGGCCGGACGAGCCGGCACGCATCGCCATCACGCGGGGGTCGTCTCCGTTGAGGACGGTCCAGCCCGACGGCTTGGTCACGTGGGTGACGATCGCCTTGACCTCGGCGAGCTGGTCGACGGTGTCGATGCCCTGCTGACCGAGGTGGTCGGCGCTGACGTTGGTGACGACCGAGACGTCGTTGGCCAGCACGCCCATCCCCTTGAGCAGCATGCCTCCGCGAGCGGTCTCGAGGATCGCCATCTGCACTCCCGGCGCCGCCAGCACCGCACGTCCGCCGGCCGGCCCGGAGTAGTCACCCTCCTCGACCACCTCGCCCTGGACGACCACGCCGTCGGTGGAGCTCCACCCGGTGCGGTACCCGGCCGTCATGCACAGGTGCGCGAGGAGCCGGGTCGTCGTGGTCTTGCCGTTGGTGCCGGTGATCGACGCCACCGGGATCCGCGGGCGGACCGCCTGCGGACGACGCCCGGCGTCGGACGAGCGCACCTGCTCCGCCGCAGCGGCGACCAGACCGGCGACCTCACCGCCTGCGTCCACGGTCTGCTCCAGCACGTGCGCCACGGCGCGGCCGAGCGCCTCCGCCCGGCCGGCGTGACGCCACGGGAAGGCCAGCACGACCTGCTCGGGGACGGCGCCCGCGCGGGTGCGCAGGGCGAGCCGCGCGACGCCGGCCTGCTGGGAGACCTGCCGGGCGACCGCCTTCACCAGTCGGAGCGAGAACGCCTGCCGCTGGGCGGTTCCCGGGTCACCGGGTCGTGCCCGTCCCAGACCGACCTCGGTGGCGACAGCCCTCAGCTCCGAGGACGACAGGCCGCCCCACGCCGACAGGTCGAGGGTCACCTTGCAGGCGGCGCGCGGGAAGTAGAGGTTCGGGCCCTCGAGGAGCCGCAGCTCGACCAGCGTCGCGGCTCCCGCGTCCGTGGTGGTGCTCACGTCGGGGGCCGGTCAGGAGCCCATGGCGTGCACGCCGCCGTCGACGTGCACGATCTCGCCGGTGGTCGCCGGGAACCAGTCCGACAGCAGCATCGCGCAGGCCCGCGCGGTCGGCTCGGCGTCCTTGACGTCCCACCCCAGAGGGGCGCGGTCGTCCCAGGTGTTCTCGAAGACCTCGAAGGCGGGGATCGACTTGGCCGCGGTGGTGCGGATCGGCCCGGCCGCCACCAGGTTGCAGCGGATGCCCTCCGGGCCGAGGTCGCGGGCGAGGTAGCGCGAGGTGGACTCGAACGCGGCTTTCGCGACACCCATCCAGTCGTAGACGGGCCAGGCGAACGAGGCGTCGAAGGTGAGGCCGACGACCGAGCCGCCGCGACCCATCAGCGGCTTGGCCGCCACCGCCAGCGACTTCAGCGAGAACGCCGACACGTGCAGCGCTGTGGAGACGTCCTCCCAGCTCGCGTTCATGAAGTCGAAGGCGCCCTGCGGGGCGAAGCCGATCGAGTGCAGCACGCCGTCGAGCCCGTCGACGTGCTCGCGGACGTTGTCGGCCAGGGCGTCGAGGTGCCCCTGGTCGGAGACGTCGAGCTCGACCACGGGGGCCGCCTTCGGGAGCCGGCGCGAGATCACCTGGGTGATCTTCATCGTCCGCCCGAACGAGGTGAGGACGACCTCCGCGCCCTCCTGCTGCGCGATGCGCGCCACGTGGAACGCGATCGAGGTGTCGGTCAGCACGCCGGTCACCAGCAGGCGCTTGCCGTCCAGAAGTCCCATGTCGCAGTCCCTTTCGCGAGTTGGCCGGGGTCAGGAGGTGGTGGGGCGACGGATGCCGGTCAGTGGCCCATACCGAGGCCGCCGTCGACGGGGACGACGGCACCGCTGACGTAGCCGGCGCCGGGGCTCGCGAGGAACGCCACGGTCTCGGCGACGTCGTGCACCGTGCCGAACCGCTTGGCGGGGATGGCCGCGAGGTAGGTCTTCCGGGTGTCCTCGGGCAGCGACGCCGTCATGTCGGTGTCGACGAAGCCGGGCGCCACCACGTTCGCGGTGATGCCGCGTCCGCCGAGCTCGCGGGTCACGGAGCGGGCGATGCCCACCAGTCCCGCCTTCGACGCCGCGTAGTTCACCTGGCCCGGTGAGCCGTAGAGCCCGACCACCGAGGAGATGAGCACGATCCGCCCGCGGCGCAGCCGCATCATCCCCTTCGTCGCCCGCCGCACGCAGCGGAAGGTGCCCGTGAGGTTGGTGTCGACGACCGACGAGAAGTCCTCGTCGCTCATCCGCATCAGCAGGGTGTCCTTGGTGATGCCGGCGTTGGCGACCAGCACCTCCACCGGTCCGTGCGCTGCCTCGACCTGGTCGAACGCGGCGTCGACGGACGCGGAGTCGGTGATGTCGCAGGCGACCGCGAGAGCGCCCTCCGGCGCGTCCCCGCTGCGCGACGTCACGGCGACCTTGTCGCCCTGCGCGAGGAAGCGCTCGGCGATGGCGCGACCGATGCCGCGGTTGCCTCCGGTGACCAGGACGCTGCGCGGCTCCACCGCGGGAGGGGTCGCGGCGCTCGTGTCGACTGCCATGGCCGTGACGCTACCGGGTCGGTGCGAGCCCGGGTCACGTCCGCCGTCGCCGGACGCAGGAGTAGGTTCCTGGGTCGTGCGCGCGATCCAGATCACCGAGTTCGGCGGCCCCGAGGTCCTGACCCTCACCGACCTGCCGGAGCCCGTCGCCGGCGAGGGCAGCACCCTCGTCGACGTCACCTCCGCCGGCATCAACTTCGCCGACACCCACCAGGCCGAGGACTCCTACCTGGCCCCGCAGACGCTGCCGCTCGTCCCCGGTGCCGAGGTGGTCGGCACCCGACGCTCGGACGGCAGGCGCGTGGTGGCGCTGCTCGCCGGCGGCGGGGGGTACGCCGAGGTCGCGGCCGCGCCGGACGCCGTCACCTTCGAGCTGCCGGACGAGGTCTCCGACTCCGCCGCCCTCGCGCTGGTGCTGCAGGGCACCACGGCGTGGCACCTGCTGCGAACCAGCGCCCACCTGGCCGCGGGCGAGACCGTCGTCGTGCACAGCGCCGCGGGCGGCGTCGGCAGCATCGCCGTGCAGCTGGCGCACCAGTGGGGCGCCGGCCGCGTCATCGCCACCGCGTCGAGCGAGGACAAGCGCCACCTCGCGCTCGACCTCGGCGCCGACGTCGCCGTCGACACCTCCGCCTGCCAGGACGCGGCCGGCGTGGCCGCGCTGCTGCGCGACGCCAACGACGGACGCGGGGTCGACGTCGTGCTGGAGATGACCGGCGGGCACGTGCTCGACGGGTCGCTCGAGGCCCTGGCGCCGTTCGGCCGGGTCGTCGCGTACGGGATGGCGTCCCGTGCGGCGCCGAAGGCGGTGCACCCCGGCGCGCTGATGTCCACCTCGCGGGCGCTCATCGGCTTCTGGCTGGTGCACACGCTGCGTCGACCCGGCGGCCTGCACCCCGCGATGGAAGAGCTGCTCTCCCTGGTGAAGGCCGGCCTGCTCGAACCCGTGGAGGGCGGCACCTACCCGCTCGCCGAGGCCGCGCAGGCGCACCGCGACATCCGCTCGCGGGCCACCCGCGGCAAGCTCGTCCTCGACGTCCGCCGCTGAGCCGGTCGCGGCGTGCGCCGCGGGTCCAGGACAAACCGCGTGCGTCCCCGTCGGGCCGCCGCGTTAGGGTCCGGGTCGTGAGATCCGTGGACGACGACTTCACCGCCCTGCCCCTGCGCCCCCTTGCCGACGCCGCCCTCGCGCGCGCGGACGAGCTCGGTGCCGAGCACGCGGCCTTCCGGCTCGAGCGCAACCGCGGGTCCGGGGTGGTGCTGCGCGACGCCCGGCTGTCGTCGTCGTCCGACGACACCGACTCCGGCCTGTCGGTGCGGGTCGTGGTCGACGGCACCTGGGGCTTCGCGGCCGCGGCCGACCTCACGCCCGAGGCGGCGGCGCGGGCGGCGGAGCAGGCGGTCGAGATCGCGAAGGTCTCGCGCCCGCTCAGCACCGAGCGGGTCGAGCTCGCCGACGAGCCCGTGCACGCCGACGTGCAGTGGGTCTCGAGCTACGCGACCGACCCGTTCGAGGTCAGCGCGGCCGACCAGGCCGAGCTGCTGGCGCAGTGGTCGCAGCGTCTGCTCGACGGCGGGGTCACCCACGCCGAGGCCGTGTTCCAGGCCTACAAGGAGCAGAAGTACTACGCCGACTCCGCCGGCACCTCCAGCACCCAGCAGCGGGTGCGCGTCCACCCCTGGCTCGAGGTGGTCCTCGTCGGCGAGGACGGCATGGAGTCGATGCGGACGGTGAACCCGCCCGTCGGGCGCGGCTGGGAGTACATGACCGGCTCCCCCGCCGACGGCGGGTGGGACTGGGACGCCGAGCTGTCCCAGCTGCCTGACCTGGTGCGCGAGAAGCTGGCCGCGCCGTCGGTGGAGGCCGGCCGCTACGACCTGGTCGTCGACCCCTCGAACCTGTGGCTCACGATCCACGAGTCGATCGGCCACGCCACCGAGCTCGACCGCGCGCTCGGCTACGAGGCCGCGTACGCCGGGACGTCGTTCGCGACGCTCGACCAGCTCGGCTCGCTGCACTACGGCAGCCCGCTCATGCACGTCACCGGCGACCGCACCGTCGAGCACGGGCTGGCGACCATCGGCTACGACGACGAGGGCGTGCAGACCCAGTCCTGGGACCTCGTCCGCGACGGCACCCTGGTCGGCTACCAGCTCGACCGGCGGATGGCCCGGCAGAACATGCTCGGCGACCCGCCCGGCCGGTCCAACGGCTGCGCCTTCGCGGACTCCGCCTCGCACATCCCGATGCAGCGGATGGCCAACGTGAGCCTCCAGCCGGCGGCCGACGGCCCCGACCTCGAGGGTCTGCTCGGTCAGGTGGAGCGCGGCATCTACGTCATCGGCGACAAGTCCTGGTCGATCGACATGCAGCGCTACAACTTCCAGTTCACCGGCCAGCGGTTCTACAAGATCGAGGACGGACGCCTCGCCGGTCAGCTCAAGGACGTGGCGTACCAGGCGACCACCACCGACTTCTGGCGATCCATGTCGGCCGTCGGCGGGCCCTCCACCTACGTGCTCGGCGGCGCGATGAACTGCGGCAAGGCCCAGCCGGGTCAGGTGGCCGCCGTCAGCCACGGGTGCCCGGTCGCGCTGTTCCGCGACGTCAACATCCTCAACACCGTCCAGGAGGCCGGCCAGTGAGCGCGCAGGGGGCAGCGAGCCACGAGCTCGTCGAGAAGGGCCTGGAGATCGCGGCCCGCACGCCGGGCCACGCGGGCACGTCCGTCATCGTCCACGAGGACTCCACCGCGAACCTGCGCTGGGCGTGCAACACGTTGACCACCAACGGGATGAGCACCGGCCAGACCGTCACCGTGGCCACGGCCGTCACGACCGGCCGGGGCGTCAGCATCGGGACGGTGAGCCGCAACGGCGTCGGTGCCGACGACCTCGAGTCGCTGGTGGCCGAGGCCGCCAGGGCCGCCGCCGCCGCCCCCGCCGCCGAGGACGCCGCCGAGCTGCCCGCCGGACGCGAGGACGCCGACTTCACCACCGCCGCCGAGCACACCGGTCCGCAGGTGCTGCAGGGCGTCGCCGGCGGCCTGGGCGAGGCGCTGCAGCAGGCCCGTTCCGCCGACCGCGAGCTGTTCGGCTTCGCCGAGCACATGGTGCGGACCACCTGGCTGGGCACCTCGGCCGGGGCGCGGCGCCGGCACGTGCAGCCCAAGGGCACGCTGGAGATGACGGGCAAGTCCCACCAGCGCTCCCGC
The DNA here is from genome assembly GCA_963825505.1 of uncultured Actinomycetota bacterium. Taxonomy (GTDB): domain Bacteria; phylum Actinomycetota; class Actinomycetes; order Actinomycetales; family CAWJMD01; genus JBBQSN01. The sequence continues at coordinate 317,267 of CAWGTL010000018.1, forward strand.
TCCACCTACGACTGCCAGTACACCCGCGACTTCTCCGACGTCGACGTCCTGGCCATGGACGCAGGCCTGACCCAGCGGCTCGAGTGGCAGGGGCGTCGGGTCGACCTCGCCCCCGGTCGGTACGACACCGTCCTGCCCGCCGGCTCGGTGGCCGACCTGCTCATCTACCTGTACTTCGTCTCCGACGCACGGTCGGCGTACGAGGGTCGGACCGTGTTCTCCACAAAGGGATCTGCCGGCCAGACCCGCGTGGGCGAGAGGCTCACCGACGTTCCCCTCACGATCGCCAGCGACCCGGCGTACCCGGGCCTGGAGTGCCAGCCGTTCGTGGCGACCGGGTCGTCGAGCCCGTACGAGTCGGTGTTCGACAACGGGATCGACGCGCCGGCCACCACCTGGGTGCGCGACGGCGTGCTGGAGGCGCTGCCCACCAGCCGGTTCACGTCCGCGATGACGGGCATCGACCTGCACCCGGCGGTCGACAACCTGGTGGTGAGCTCCCCGGACGGCAAGGGCGGCCTGGACGACCTGGTGGCGTCCACCGGGCGCGGCCTGCTGGTGACCTCGCTCTGGTACATCCGCGAGGTCGACCCCGTGACGCTGCTCCTCACCGGGCTGACCCGCGACGGCGTCTACCTCGTCGAGGGTGGCGAGGTGCAGGGCGTGGTGACGAACTTCCGGTTCAACGAGTCGCCGGTCGACATGCTCCGCCGCGTCGACGCCGTCGGCGAGACCAGGATCGCGCTCAACCGCGAGTGGAACGAGTTCTTCTCCCGCACCGCGGTGCCCGCGATGCGGATCGCCGACTTCAACATGTCGAGCTCCAGCCAGGGGACCTGAGGGTCGGCCAGGTACTTCGCCGCCGACCTCGCGCCCGGATGCCTCGGGACGGGGTGGGGATGCTCACCCGCCCTCGCGCCGCGCGCACGCGAGGGCTGGCCTACCGTGGGGACGTGGTCCGAGGACGCAGCACCGGTGACGACGTGCAGTCGCTCACCTCCGCGCGCCGTCCGCACAGCGAGGACCAGCGGGCGCGCCAGCGGCGCTACCTGCTCTCGATGGTCATCCGCACGGTCTGCTTCGGCCTCGCGATCGTCGTCGACGGCCCGATGCGATGGGTCTTCATCGCCGGCGCCGTCTTCCTGCCGTACGTCGCCGTGGTCTTCGCCAACGCCGGTCGCGAGACCGGTGGCCCCGGCCCGGTGCTCCCGCCGCCGCCCCCGGTGGGTGCGATCGGCCCCGGACGCGTCCTCCCCCCGGACGACCCGCGCGCGGACCGCTGACGCCCGGCGGCCCGACCCGGTCGCCGGCCAGGCAGGACGCCCTGACGGGCCGCTGACATTGACATCGATCCGTGTCATACTCGCGGGGCGCGCTCGCCTCCCCCGTCGAGCGCTCCCGGACGCCGGGTGGCACCCCCCCGTTGCCACCCGGCGTCCTTCTGCCCATCTGGCCTGCGCCGGCCGGCGCCGTCCGACACGCGAGCGACACGCCCGACACGCGGACGCCGCGCCGCCCCTGCTTGTTCACCGGACGTTCGCCCTGTTCACTGGCGATGGTCGGTCCTCGTGGCCGACCCGGGCCAGCACCGCTGACGCAGCGCACGGGAGGCACCAACGATGACCCACCCGGATGCAGGCACCACCGGACCCACCGCCCCGCAGCGACGCCCCGGAGTCGTCGAGCTGCGGGAGCACCAGATCGACCTCCAGCAGCACGAGCCGCCCGGCGACCCCGTCTGCAGCGCACGCCGGTGCCGGGCGCACGCCGTCTGGGCGCTGCGCTGGAACAACCCCCGGCTGCACACCCCCGAGCGGCGCAAGACCTGGGTCGCCTGCGAGGAGCACCGCGAGCACCTCACCGAGTTCCTGCAGCTGCGCGGCTTCCTGAGGGACACCGTGCCCCTGGACGACGTGGTGGGTCGCACCGCGGTCTGACCGCCCTCGCGTCCGACGCCGCGAGGGTCACGCGTCCGGGACCCCGGACACGCGGCCGGCAGAGCCGCCGTCCGGAGCCGTCCTCGACGCGTCTACCGTGCTGGACGTGTACCGCTTCCTGCTGTCCGGGCGCTGGCTCGGGCTGTTCGCGCTGGCGCTGGTCGTGGCCGTCGCGTGCGTGCTGCTGGGGAGCTGGCAGTGGCACCGCCGGGAGGACCGCCTCGCGCGCAACGCCGAGGTGGTGGAGAACTACGACCGCGACCCCGTGGGCCTCGAGGACGCGTTGCCGGACCCCACCCGGTTCCCGCCCGGGGGCACCTGGACCCCCGTGCTCCTCGAGGGCGAGTACGTCCCCGACGCGACCGTCCTGGTGCGCAACCGCACCCGTGACGGGCGACCCGGCTACCAGGTGCTCGTGCCGCTGCGGTCCGACGACGGCGCCGTCCTCGTCGTCGACCGCGGGTTCGTGCCCATCGGCGAGACCGGCGAGCGTCCGGACCAGGTCCCCGCGCCGCCGGAGGGCGAGGTGGCGGTGGTGGCCCGGCTGCGCGAGCCCGAGCCCGCCGACGGCCGGGGCGCGCCCGCCGGGCAGGCGCAGCGGATCAGCCCCGCTGCGCTGTCGGCTGCCATGGCCGGCGCCTCGGGCGGCCGGTTCGCGTCCGAGGACGTCGTGACGGGGGCGTACGGCGACCTGGCGGCGGAGGACCCCGCCCCCGCGACGGCACCGCTGCGGGAGCCGCGGCCCGCCCTCGACGAGGGGCCGCACCTGTCCTACGCGCTGCAGTGGGTCGTGTTCGCCGTCGGCGCACTCGTCGGCTTCGTGGTCCTGGCCCGCCGCACGGCCTTCGACGACGCCGACGACGCCGACGACCGGGCCCGGGCCGGCGCGTACGCAGCGTCACCTGCCGATGGCAGCGGTCCGGCCGGCCCGCCGAGCCCCCCGCAGGGGCGCCCCCGTGCTCGTGCGCGCACGCGGCGGCCCTCGGCCGAGGAGGAGGAGGACGCGCTGCTCGACGCCGCCGAGAGGCGGTCCGCGGACCGCGTCGAGGGGCCCCGTCCGCCCGATCGGGTGTAACGGAACGCCGAGTGTCCCCCACTCGCACCACACGGCGACAGGGGATACGGCACGATGACCTCATGGATCTCGGCCTCGACGACCGCGTGTACATCGTCACCGGCGCCTCGCGTGGCCTCGGCCAGGCGTGCGCCCAGCTGCTCGCCGACGAGGGTGCCCGCCTGGTGGTGGCCTCGCGCGACCGCGAGTCGATCACCGCAGCCGCCGACAAGCTCGGCTCGTCGGACCGCGTGCTGGCCCTGGCGGTCGACCTCGCCGACCCCCAGGCGCCGGAGCAGTGCGTCGCCGCGGCCGTCGGCCGTTTCGGCCGGCTCGACGGCGCGCTGATCAGCGTCGGCGGCCCGCCACCCGGCTCGGTGCTGGAGGCGAGCGACGACGACTGGCGCTCCGCCTTCGACAGCGTCTTCCTCGGGGCCATCCGCACCGCCAAGGCGGTCTCCCGCGGCGTCGGCACCGAGGGCGGCTCGATCCTGTTCGTGCTCTCGTCCTCGGTCCGCTCGCCGGTCAGCGGCCTGGCCATCTCCAACGGGCTGCGTCCCGGCCTGGCGATGGTCGCCAAGACGCTGTCGGACGAGCTCGGCCCCCGTGCGATCCGCGTCAACGCCGTGCTCCCCGGGAGGATCGACACCGACCGCGTCCGCGAGCTCGACGCGTCCCGCGGCGGCGACCCGGCCGAGGTCCGCCGGCAGTCCGAGGCGAACATCCCCCTGGGCCGCTACGGCTACCCGGAGGAGTTCGCCCGCACCGCGGTCTTCCTGCTCTCCCCCGCGGCCAGCTACGTCACCGGCACCGCGCTGCCCATCGACGGCGGCATGCTCCGCTCCATCTGAGCCCCGACACACCGGAGGCCGGAACACCCGTGCGGTCAGGACGACACGGATCTTCCGGCCTTCGGCGTCAGGACGTCACACCGGAGCGCTCAGGGGCTCCTGGTCGCTGAACTGGGTCCGGTAGAGCTCGGCGTACAGGCCGCCGCGGGCGAGCAGCTCGGCGTGCTTCCCGCGGTCGACGATCCGGCCACGGTCGACCACGACGATCTGGTCGGCGCCGCGCACGGTCGAGAGCCGGTGGGCGATCACCAGGGCGGTGCGGCCCTCCAGCGCGGTGTCCAGGGCCCGCTGGACGGCGGCCTCGGACTCGGAGTCCAGGTGGGCGGTCGCCTCGTCCAGGACGACGACGGACGGCGCCTTGAGCAGCAGCCGGGCCAGGGCCAGCCGCTGCTTCTCGCCGCCGGACAGCCGGTGGCCGCGATCGCCGACGACGGTGTCGAGCCCGTGCGGCAGGGAGCGGACCAGGTCGAGCACCTGGGCGTCGCGCAGGGCGTCCTCGAGCTGGGCGTCGCTGGCGTCCGGGCGGGCGTAGAGCAGGTTGGCGCGCACGGTGTCGTGGAACATGTGCGCCTCCTGCGTCACCACCCCGACGCGCGAGTGCAGGTCCTCCAGCGACACCTCGCGGACGTCGACGTCCCCGACCGTCACCGTCCCCGCCGACGGGTCGTACAGCCGCGCGACCAGCGCGGTGATCGAGGTCTTGCCGGCGCCGCTGGGCCCCACCAGGGCGACGAGCTCGCCGGCCTCGGCGCGCAGCGAGACGTCGTGCAGCACCGGTCCGCTGCCGTCGCGGTCTCCCCCGCTGACGGTCTCGAGCGAGGCCAGCGAGACCTCGTCGGCGGAGGGGTAGCGGAAGGTGACGTCACGCAGCTCGACCGCCAGCGGACCGGACGGCACCGGGCGCGGGACCTCGGGGTCCCTGACCAGCGCCGGCAGGTCGAGGATCTCGAACACCCGCTCGAAGCTGACCAGGGCGCTCATCACGTCGACCCGGACGTTCGCCAGAGCGGTGATCGGCCCGTAGAGCCGGCCGAGCAGGGCGGCGAGGGCGAGCAGGGTCCCGATCGTCAGGGTGCCGGACGCCGCCAGCAGGCCGCCGACGCCGTAGACGAGCGCCGTGGCCAGCGCGGCCACGAGCGTGAGGGCCGTGAAGAAGACCCGTCCGATCATCGCGATCTGGACGCCCACGTCGCGCACCTGGGCGGCGCGGTCGGCGAACTGCTCGTCCTCCTCGCGGCGCCGCCCGAACAGCGTCACCAGCAGCGCACCGGCGACGTTGAATCGCTCGGTGGACCGGGTGGCGAGGTCGGCGTTGAGGGTCATCGACCGCCGGGTCAGCCCGCTCAGCCGCCGTCCGACGTACCGCGCGGGCAGCAGGAACACCGGGAGCAGCACGAGCGCGGCGAGGGTGATCGGCCACGAGAGCGTGAGCATCGCGCCCGCCACCAGGACGAGCGAGACCACGTTCGAGACCACGCCGCTCAGGGTCGAGGTGAAGGCCTGCTGGGCGCCGATCACGTCGGTGTTGATCCGGGTGACCAGCGCCCCGGTCTGCGCGCGGGTGAAGAACGCCACCGGCTGCCGCTGGACGTGCGAGAACACCTGCGTGCGCAGGTCGTAGATCAGCCCCTCACCGATGCGCGAGGACAGGTACCGCTGCGCGAGCCCGACGACGGCCTCGACGAACGCGAGGCCCGCGACGACGAGGGCGAGGGTCACGATCACCCGGCGGTCCCCCGGCACCACGCCGTCGTCGACCAACCGCTGCAGCAGCAGGGGCGTCACGACCACCAGCGCGGACCCCCCGACCACCAGGACGAGGAACACGGCGATCTGGCGACGGTACGGGCGGGCGAAACCGAGGATCCGGCGGACGGTCTCGCGGCTGACCTTCTGGTCGGCGACGGACGGGTCCTTGCGCAGCGAGGACAGGGATCCCCACTGCCGCATCTGACCGGGCGAGTGCATGCTCATCGGGCGCTACAGCGTCCGCGCCGGGTCGGGTTGTTCCGCGAGCTCGGTCACGTCCGCGCAGAGCGCAACGCGCGGGCCAGGTCGCGCAACCGGTCGCGCTGGGCCAGGCGCTCCGCAGCACGCTGCTCCTGCGGGGTCCGCGACCGCGCCCCGGCCAGCAGGTGCTTGGTCGCCGTGACCGCGGCGGCCGGTGCCGCGAGGAGGGCCGCCACCAGCGCGTCGACGGCCGCACCAAGCCCCTCGACCGGAACGGCGGACACGGCCAGACCGGTCGCGACGGCCTCGACCGCGCCCACCGAGCGACCCGAGACGCAGACCTCCAGCGCGCGGGCGTACCCGAGCGCCTCGACGAGCGGCCAGGTGCCGGCGAGATCCGGGACCAGCCCGAGGGAGGTCTCCTTCATGGCGAACGCGACGTCGTCGGCCACCACCCGCAGGTCGCAGCCCAGCGCCAGCTGGAAGCCGGCTCCCACGGCATGACCCTGCACGGCCGCGACCGTGATCGCGTCGACCTCGCGCCACCAGGTGAAGGCGTCCTGGAACGCCGCGATCTCGGCGTCCAGCGCGTCGTCGTCGAGGGCCGCCAGCTGGGGCAGACCCGGCTCGTCCGGGACCTGCCCGGTGAACATCGCCCGGTCGAGGCCCGCCGAGAACGACGGCCCCTGCGCCGACAGCACGACCACGCGCGGCGCCGCGTCGCGCACGGCCTGCCCGACCGAGGCGAGGGCCCGCCAGGTGGCCGGGAGCTGGGCGTTGCGCCGCTCCGGCGCCGCCAGCACGACGTCCCAGCGGTGCTCGCCGCGGTTCAACCGCAGCCCGACGTCCGCGCACTGCTGTTCGAGGTCCATGCCGGTGATCCTGGCACCCGGCTCCGACGGGCGGTCAGGCCAGCTCGACCAGGTCGGCGTAGTCCGGACCCCAGAGGTCCTCGACGCCGTCCGGGAGCAGCAGCACCCGCTCGGGCTCGAGCGCGTGCACCGCCCCCTCGTCGTGGGTGACGAGCACGACAGCCCCGCTGTACCGGTTGAGCGCGCCCAGGATCTCGGCGCGGCTCGCCGGGTCGAGGTTGTTCGTGGGCTCGTCGAGCAGCAGGACGTTCGCCGCGCTCACCACGAGCGTGGCCAGCGCCAGGCGGGTCTTCTCGCCGCCGGAGAGCACGCCGGCCGGCTTCAGCACGTCATCACCGCTGAACAGGAACGAGCCGAGCACCTTGCGAACCTCGGTCTCGCCGAGCTGCGGCGCGGCGCTCTTCATGTTCTCGAGCACGGTGCGGGAGGTGTCGAGGGTGTCGTGCTCCTGGGCGTAGTAGCCGAGCTTGAGCCCGTGGCCGGGCTCGACCTCGCCGGTGTCGGGGTCGTCGACGCCCGCGAGCATCCGCAGCAGGGTGGTCTTCCCGGCGCCGTTGAGCCCGAGGATGACGACCTTGGAGCCGCGGTCGATGGCCAGGTCGACGTCGGTGAACACCTCGAGCGAGCCGTAGGACCGCGACAACGCCGACGCCCGCAGCGGGGTCTTGCCGCAGGGCGCGGGGTCGGGGAACCGCAGCTTCGCGACCTTGTCGCTGACCCGCACGTCCTCGAGCCCGCCGAGCAGCCGCTCGGCCCGCTTGGCCATGTTCTGCGCGGCCGTGGCCTTGGACGCCTTCGCCCGCATCTTGTCGGCCTGCAGCATCAGCGCCGCGGCCTTCTTCTCGGCGTTCTGCCGCTCGCGGTGCCGGCGCCGCTCGTCGGTCTCGCGCTGCTGCAGGTAGGTCTTCCAGCCGACGTTGTAGACGTCGAGGGTGGCCCGGTTGGCGTCGAGGTAGAAGACCTTGTTGACGACGGTCTCGATCAGGTCGGTGTCGTGGGAGATCACCACGAGGCCGCCGGCGTAGCCCTTGAGGTAGTCGCGCAGCCAGTGCACCGAGTCGGCGTCGAGGTGGTTGGTCGGCTCGTCCAGGAGGAGGGTCTGGGCGCCGGAGAACAGGATCCGGGCGAGCTCGACCCGGCGGCGCTGACCGCCGGAGAGGGTGCGCAGCGGCTGGCCGAGCACCCGCTCGGGCAGGCCGAGGTTGCCGGCGATCCGCCCGGCCTCCGCCTCGGCCGCGTAGCCGCCCTTGCTGGTGAACTCCGCCTCGAGCCGGGAGTAGCGGGCCATCGCGGCGTCGCGGGTCTCGTCGACGACCGACGCCATCGCGCCCTCGGTCTCGCGCATCCGCGTGATGACGCGGTCGAGGCCGCGGGCCGACAGGATCCGGGCGAGCGCCAGCTCCTCGAGGTCGCCCGTGCGGGGGTCCTGCGGCAGGTAGCCGACGTCGCCGGTGGCGCGGACGCTCCCGGCGTGCGGCTGGCCCTCGCCGGCGAGGACGCGGGTGAGGGTGGTCTTGCCGGCGCCGTTGCGGCCGACCAGGCCGACCCGGTCTCCCGCGGCGACCCGGAAGGTGACGTCCTCCATGAGGATGCGGGCGCCGGCGCGCAGCTCAACACCCTGTGCCGTGATCACGTGCTCCTCCTCCGCTGCTCGCCCGACTGCGCTCCGGTGTCCCCCGGATCCGTGTGCTCGTGGGCGCGCCCAGCGGGACCTACCCCTCTAGTCTACGGCTGGCGGCGGGGGCGGCCGACCGCGTTCCCGGCCGGGGACGCCCGGGACAGGAGGGGTCATGAGCTTCAACGAGGGCGTGAGCGTCGACACCAGCCACGCCTCGCGGGGGCGGGGCGGCCGCGGTGGCGGGATCGCCGTGGGTGGCGGCGTCGGCGGCCTGGTGATCGTCCTGATCGCCCTGTTCCTCGGGGTCGACCCGGGCTCGCTCACCGGCGGCGGCACGGGACAGCAGCCGCCGGCGGGCGACGACCTCGCCGCGCAGTGCCAGGACGCCGAGGACGCGAACACCGACGCCGAGTGCCGGATCATCGCCACCGAGAACAGCCTCGACGCGTTCTGGTCGACCGCGCTGACCCAGGCCGGGTACCAGCGCCCCCAGACCGTCGTGTTCCAGGGCCAGACCGACACCGGCTGCGGCGCGGCCACCTCGGCCGTCGGCCCGTTCTACTGCCCGCCCGACACCACGATGTACTTCGACGCGAGCTTCTTCGGCATCCTCACCGAGCAGTTCGGCTCCAGCTCCGGCCCGCTCGCGCAGCAGTACGTGGTGGCGCACGAGTTCGGCCACCACCTGCAGAACCTGCTCGGCGTGCTGGGTGCCTCCCAGCAGGACCCGCAGGGAGAGGACTCCGGCGCGGTGCGCGTGGAGCTGATGGCCGACTGCCTCGCCGGCGTGTGGGCCAGCAACGCCGCGCAGACCGTCGACCCGGACACGGGCGTCACCTTCCTCGAGCCGCTCACCGAGCAGGACATCGCCGACGCCCTGTCGGCGGCCGGCGCGGTCGGCGACGACCGGATCCAGGAGAAGACCCAGGGCCAGGTCAACCCCGAGGCGTGGACGCACGGCTCCGCCGAGCAGCGGCAGAGGTGGTTCACGACGGGCTACCGGTCCGGCGACCTGGAGAGCTGCAACACCCTCGAGGCGACCGACCTGTGAGCCGCCACTAGGGTTCGGCGCATGGCGACGACCCGGCCCCGGTCGACGTCCCGGGACATCGCGCTCGTCGCGACCTTCGCGGCGCTCATCGCGGTCCTCGGCCTCCCCGGCGCCATCCAGCTGCCCGGCAACGCCGTGCCCATCACGCTGCAGACGATGGGCGTGATGCTGGCCGGCTCGGTGCTCGGAGCGCGGCGCGGCGCCCTCGCCGTCCTCACCTTCCTCGCCCTGGTGGCAGCGGGGCTCCCGCTGCTGTCCGGCGGCCGCGGCGGCCTGGCCGTGTTCGTCGGTCCGAGCGCCGGGTACCTCATCGGCTTCGTCGGCGGCGCGTTCGTCATCGGGTGGCTCGTGCAGCGGCGCCTTCCCGCCTACCCGCTGTGGTGGGGCGGCCTGGCCAACGTCGTCGGCGGCATCGTGGTCGTCTACCTGCTCGGGATCCCGGTGCAGGCCCTCGTGCTCGGCACCGACGGCGTGGTGGCCACCGCGATCGCAGCGATCGCCTTCCTGCCCGGCGACCTGCTCAAGGCCGTCGTCGCCACCGCCGTCGCGGCGGCCGTGCACCGCGCCGTCCCCGACCTCGCGCCGGCGAGACGCGGCGCGCGGGACCGGGTGACGACGGGCTGACCGTGGTGGAGGTGCTCGCCACCAGCGACCAGCGCCAGCTGCTCGCCCGCTTCATCCGGGCGCTGGACGAGGACCGTCCGGTGGTCGTCACCGACCCCGGCTGGACCCAGCCCCTGCGGGACGCGGCCACGACCGCACTCCGCCACGCCACGTCGTCCGGACTGCTCGACGGCGGGCGGATGGCCCTGTTCACCTCCGGCAGCGCCGGGACGCCGACGGGCGTCGTGCGCACCCACGGCTCGTGGCGGGCGAGCATCGCCGCCCTCACCGACCTCACCGGCCTCGAGCCCGATCGCGACGTCGTGTGGACGCCCGGCCCGCTGTGGTCGTCGCTGTCGCTGCACGCCGCCTGGCACGCGTCCGTCGCGGGCGCCCGGACGGTGCTCGCCGACGAGGACCCGTCGGGCGCCACGGTCGTGCACTGCGTCCCCAGCGCCCTGGGGCGGGTGCTGCGGGAGGACCTCCCCCGCCTGCGGGCCGTGGTCCTCGCCGGCGAGCCGGTGGCGGCTCGGCACCGCACCGCCTGCGAGGCGCGCGGCTGGCAGGTGCATGAGTACTACGGGGCGGCCGAGCTGTCCTTCGTCGGCTGGTCGGCCGACGGGCTGCCGTGGCGGCCGTTCCCGGGCGCGGAGGTGGGCGTGCGGTCCGGGGAGGTCTGGGTGCGCTCGCCCTACCTGGCGCTCGGGTACCTCGACGGACGGCCCGGGGCGCTGCGCACCGACGCCGACGGGTGGGCGACCGTGGGCGACCACGCCACCGCCCTGCACGGCGGGTTCGCCGTCACCGGGCGCGGCAGCAGCGCCATCAGCACCGGCGGGCACACCGTCGTCGCCGAGCACGTCGAGGGCGTCCTCGCCGCGGTCGACGGGGTGGAGGGTGTCGTCGTGGTCGGCACGCCGGACGAGCGCCTCGGCGAGGTCGTCACCGCGGTGGTGCAGGGCCCGGCCACCGCGCCCGCACTGCGGGCCGCGCTGGACCGGCTCGCCCCCGCGGCCCGCCCGCGGCGCTGGGTGCGGGTCGGGACCCTGCCCCGCACGTCGGCGGGCAAGCCGGACCGGGGGCGTCTCCGCACCGACCTGGCCGACGGGAAGCTGGTGCCCGGCCCCCTGCGCTGACGAGCGCCTGCAACGGCCCGCCGCCCAGCACCTACGCTGGCGGCGCCATGCCCCCCGCCGCGCCTCCCACCCGCCACGCGGACCGCACACCCGTGGTCGTCGCGGCCCGCCGCACGCCGGTGGGGACGGCCGGGCACTCGTTGCGCGAGGTCGACGTCGTGGGGCTGGCGGCGCCGGTGCTGTCCGCGCTGGTCGACGACCTGCGCGCGGCCGGCGTGGACCGTCCCGTCGACGACGTGGTGCTCGGCAACGTGATGGGCCCGGGCGGCAACCCCGCCCGGGTCGCCGCCCTCGCCGCCCGCCTGGGCGAGCAGGTGCCCGGCGTGAGCGTCGACCGGCAGTGCGGCAGCGGACAGGAGGCCGTGCACCAGGGCGCGGCCGCCGTCCTCGCCGGGGCGGGGCTCGTCCTCGCCGGCGGCGTCGAGAGCGCCAGCACCGCGCCCACCCGCAGCTGGCCGTCCGGGCAGCCCTACGACCGCGCGCCGTTCGCCCCGACCGACCTCGGCGACCCCGACATGGGTCCGGCGGCCGACGACCTCGCGGCAAGCTGCGGCGTCACCCGGCAGCGCCAGGACGCCCTCGCCCTGCGCTCGCACCGGCTCGCCGTCGCCGCTGCCGCGGACGGTGCGTTCGACGCCGAGTCCGTGGCGATCGGCGGCACCACCCGCGACGAGCGCCCTCGCCCGCGGATGACGGCCGACCTGCTCGCGCGGCTGCCCGCCGTCTTCGGGCCGGGCGGCACCGTCACCGCCGGCAACGCGTGCGGTGTCAGCGACGGCGCCGCGGCCGTGGCGGTGGTCCCCGAGCGCGTCCGGGCGTCCGCCGGGCTCCCCGGCCTGGCGATGCGCGGCTGGGTGGCGTGCGGCGTCGACCCCCGGCTGCCCGGGCTCGGGCCCGTGCCCGCCGTGCGGACGCTGCTCGAGCGGACCGCCACCCGGCTGGCCGACGTCGACGTCGTCGAGGTGACCGAGGCGTTCGCCGCCCAGGTGCTGGCGTGCACCGACGCCCTCGGGCTGGACCCGCTCGGCGCCGACGACCACCGGGTCAACACCCAGGGCGGTGCGATCGCGCTCGGGCACCCGTGGGGAGCGTCCGGCGCGCTCCTGGTGGTGCGGCTGTTCGCGCGCATGGTGCGCACCGACGTCGCGCCGGGCACCCTCGGCCTCGCCACCTGCGCGGTCGGCGGCGGCCAGGGCCTGGCGCTGCTGGTGGAGCGGGTCGGATGATCCGGTTGCGCGGCGCGGGGGTGCGGTACGGCGAGCGGTGGGCGCTGCGCGGCGTCGACCTCGAGCTGGCCGAGCAGAAGGTCGTCGTGCTCGGCGCGAACGGCTCCGGCAAGTCGACCCTGGCGCGCCTGCTCAACGGCCTGGTGCTGGCCACCGAGGGCGAGGTGGAGGTCGACGGCCTCGACCCGGTGCGGTCCGGCGCGCAGCTGCGCCGACGGGTCGGCTTCGTCTTCACCGACCCGGACGCGCAGATCGTGATGCCGACCGTCGCCGAGGACGTCGCGTTCTCGCTGCGGCGGTTGCGGGTCGGACGGGACGAGACCGACGCGCGCGTGCGCGAGGTGCTCGACCGCTTCGGCCTGGCCGGGCACGCCGACCACCCGGCGCACCTGCTGTCCGGCGGGCAGAAGCAGCTGCTCGCCCTGGCGTCGGTGCTGGTGACCGGGCCGCAGGTGCTGGTCTGCGACGAGCCGACCACGCTGCTCGACCTGCGCAACACCCGGATGGTCGGCGACCTGCTGCTCGGGCTCGACCAGCAGGTGGTGCTGGTGACGCACGACCTCGACCTCGTCGACGGCTGGGACCGGGTCGTCGTGGTCGACGACGGCCGGATCGTGGCCGACGGCGCTCCGGCCCCGACGGTGGCGCGCTACCGCGAGGTGGTGTCGTGACCGGGCTGTACCGGCCGGGGTCGTCGGTGGTCCACCGCCTGCCGGCCGGCGCCGCGCTCGCGCTGCTCGCAGCGCTCACCACCGCGCTGGTGCTCCTGCGCTCCCCCGTCGCGGTGGGCGCCGCCGCGGTCGTCTGCCTGCTCGGCTACGCCGCGGCCGGGTGGTCCCCGCTCGTCGCCCTCGGCCAGGTGCGGCCCCTGCGCTGGCTGCTCGTGCTCCTCGTCCCGTTCCAGGTGTGGACGGCGGGCTGGGAGGCGGCCCTCGTGGTGGTGGGGACGCTCGTCGTGGCGGTCGCGGCCGCCTGCCTGGTCACGCTCACCACCCGGGTGAGCGACCTGCTCGACACCCTGGTGCGGCTGCTCACCCCCCTGCGGCTCGCGGGCTTCGACCCCGAGCGCGCCGGGCTCGCCCTGGCGCTCGCGGTGCGCTCGGTGCCGGTGATCGGTGCGGCTGCGCGCGAGGTGGGCGACGCCCGGCGTGCCCGGGGGCTGGAGCGCAGCGTCCGCGCGCTCGCGGTCCCGCTGGTGGTGCGCGCCGTGCGGCACGCCGAGCGCACCGGCGAGGCGCTGGCCGCGCGGGGGTTCGACGACTGATGCGGCGCCGTCACGCGTCCCGCGTCGCGCCCTCTGCGCCGTTGGCGGCGTCCGTGCACGTCGACGCGTCGCCCGCCGCCGTGTGGGCGGTCGTCGGCGACCCGCGTCGCACCGGCGAGTGGTCGCCGGAGTGCCGACGGGTCGTCGTCCTCGGTCGCGGACCGCTGCGCGCCGGGAGGGTGCTGGTGGGTGTGAACCGGCGTCGCACGGTCGTGTGGGCCACGACGTCGCGGGTGGACACCTACGCGCCCGGCCGGGAGATCGCGTGGACCGTGAGGGAGAGCGCGACCCGTTGGTCGTACCTGGTGGAGCCCGACGGCTCGGGCACGCGGCTGGTGCAGCGCCGTGACGCGGCCGGAGCCAGCGCCCTGGCGGCCTGGTTCGCCCGGACCTTCCTCGGCGGCCGCGCCGAGCACGACGTCGAGCTGCTCGCCGGCATGACCACCGGCCTCGAGCGGATCAGGACGATCGCCGAGAGCTAGCGCACCTGCTACCTCGTGCCGACGTGGACGTGGTCGTAGTGGTTGGCCGTGGCGCCCCCGCGGTCCTCCATGCCCTGCCACGAGCTGAACGGCTTCCCGACGAACCAGATCCGCTGCTTCCAGATCAGGTTGTCGATGCCGAGCTCGGTCGCGTGCACCTGCAGGTAGGCGGCCACCTGGTCGCCCTTGGAGCCGGAGACCATGATGTCGAGTGCCTGCCCCGAGCCGTGCTCGCCGGGGTCGCCGGGGCGCACGCCGCCGTAGACCAGGCCGGGGAACTCGGCGCACACGGCGCGGTGCACCTCGATGGTGCTGGCCCGCAGACCGCTCTCGACGCCACCGCCGCTCGGGCACGGCGCACCGGAGACCTCGGCCGACACCGGGCCGGCGGCCGTCACGACCTCCTTGGGCGGTGCGGTGTCGTCGACGTCGGCGGCGCGGACCCAGGCCAGCGCACCGTTCACGACCAGCTCGGCGAACCCGCTCGTCTCGTTCCCGGTGAGCGCGACGGTGGCGCCGCGCTCGAGGTCGGCCAGCACCTGGGCGCCGGAGCGCGGCTCGGCGAGCACCGGGGTGTCCTCCTGCGCGAAGGCGGGGGTGGAACCGGGCACCGCCAGCGGCGAGACGACGTCGGCGGTGCTCACGTCGGCGGCGGCGCTCACGGCGGGCTGGCGGTCGTGGTCGCGCGACGCCCGGGTGGACGCCGTGTCGCGGGCCTGCGTGGCGCCGGCGAAGGCGCTCATCGTCACCTCGGCCGAGGCCGCGAGGCTGGCGAGGGGGGCGTGCTGGCCCGGCCCCTGCGCGGCTCCGGCGACAGGCCCCGCGACCGCGCCGAGGCCCGCCACGCCGGCGACCACCGCGAGCGCGCCGAGGCGCCGGGGGTCACGCCGGGAGCGCGGGGGCGCGGGACGTCTGTGCCGCGCACTGGTCATGCAGAACCACACCTTGCAAAGTCGGGGTCCGGGCCGCGTCGGCCCAGGGGCTCGGACGAGTCAACCACACCGGCAGCCAGGTGCCCACATCCGCGCGCACCACTGCGGAGGGTGCGGACGCACCACGCGTGGGCGGTCTCACACCGATCCGGCGACGGCGGCGCTGTCGCTGTCGCCGGTGGTGGCCGGCTTCGGGCTCTCGCTGCTGGGCCTCGGTGGGACGCTCACGATCTGCGCCGGCGTCTGCCTGGCCGCCGCGGCGATGCTGCTCGCGAACGCGGACCTGCGCCGGCTCCCCGGCCCTCCGGCTGGTCCCAGGTCGCCTGAGGGTCGATCCGGGTGGGGTCAGGCCGGCTCGTCGAGCCGGACCCGCACCGATCGCGAGCGGCGGACGGTCTCGCGCAGCACGTCGAGGCGGGGGTCGCGCACGTCGAGCAGCGGGCTGCGTGGCAGGCTGCCGACCCGGGCCAGGCGGGGATCGGACAGCACGTCCTCCACGAGCTGGCGGTCGCCGCCGACGACCAGGACCCGGGGCCGCTCCCCCGCCCAGAGGTGGTGCGCCGCCTCGGCGGCCGCACCGACCAGCCCGGCCGCCTGGCCCGCCCGGCGCCGCGCGAACCGCTGCTGGGACCAGCCGCCGGCGGCGGTGCGGCTCTGCACGTACTTCGTGCCGACCTTGTGCCGGGTCAGCTCGGCCCCCTCGGCGACGCCCACCGCCCAGCCGCCGCGTCGCACCAGCAGCAGCGCCGCCCGGCGGTCCTCACCGGCCAGGCGGGCGACGTCGGCGACGGGGTCGGCCGTGCCGACCTCACCCGGGAACAGCGGCTCGAGGACCGCGACGGCGCCGTCGGCGGCCGAGAGCCGGAGCACCCCGTCGCTCACCTCGACCACGACCTCGCCGTGACGCTCGCCGAAGCCGGCCACCCACCGCGGCAGGCGTGAGGCGTCGACCTCCAGCAACCGGTGGTTCACGGCGCTGACCGTCCGCTCACGCGGGGCGCCCCAGGACGCGGACCAGCTGCGCGGCGACGAGGTCCATCGCGGCGTCGTCGAGCCGGAGGTGCTCCGGCCGGTCAAGGGCGTCGAAGACGCCGGGGCCGAGCCACTGCGGTGGGTGGTCCTCCAGCCGAGGCACCACGTGCACGTGCAGGTGGGAGCACCCCGGCGCCTCGCCGAACGAGGCCAGGTACGTGCGCACGCAGCCGGTGACCTCCTGGAGCGCTGCGCTCACCACGTGCAGCAACGGGCCCAGCTCGGCGACCGCCTCCGCGGCGAGCTCGGTGACCGAGCGGACGTGCGTACGCGGGACCAGGACCAGCCAGCCGGGCAGCGCCGTGCCGGTGGCGTGCGCCACCCGCCAGTGGTCGGTGACGAGGATCCGCTCACGCACCGGCGGCAGCAGGTCGCTCTCGCTGCGGCAGGTGGCGCATCCGTCGTGGGCCCCCGGGTCCTCCATCGCTCAGACGTTGAAGCCGAGGGCGCGCAGCATCTCCTTGCCGTCCTCGGTGATCTTGTCCGGGCCCCACGGCGGCATCCAGACCCAGTTGATCCGGTGGCCGACGACCAGGCCGTCGAGCGAGGTGGTGACCTGGTCCTCGATCACGTCGGTGAGCGGGCACGCCGCCGAGGTGAGCGTCAGGTCGATGACCGCGTGGTTGTGCTGGTCGACGGTGACGCCGTAGACCAGCCCCAGGTCGACGACGTTGATCCCGAGCTCGGGGTCGACGACGTCGCGCAGCGCCTCCTCGACGTCGGCAGCGGTGGCCGGCGTCGGCTGGGCGGGCGAGCTCTCGGTGGTGGTGCTCATCGTGGGACCTCCGTGGTGGTGGCGGTGGAGTCGTTCGTGGTGGCGCCGGCGGTGAGGACGGCGTCGCGCATCGCGGCCCAACCGAGCAGCGCGCACTTGACGCGGGCGGGGAACTTCGCGACGCCGGCGAAAGCGACGGCGTCCCCCAGCATCTCGGGGTCGGGGTCGCCCTGTCCCCTGCTCTGCAACAGCGCGAGCACCCGGTCGTACGCCTGCAGCGCCTCCTCGACCGAGTGGCCGGTGACGGTGTCGGCCATCACCGAGGCGGACGCGACCGAGATCGAGCAGCCGAGCGGCGCGTACGACACGTCCGTGACGACGCCGTCGTCGACCTGGGCGCGCAGGACGATCTCGTCGCCGCAGGTGGGGTTGACGTGCGTGACCTCGGTCTGGAACGGCTCGCGCAGCCCGGCACCGTGGGGCGCCTTCGCGTGGTCGAGGATCACCTGCTGGTAGAGCTGCTGGACGTCCATCAGCGCACCCCGAAGAACGAGCGGACCTGGCCCAGGCCGTCGACGAGGGCGTCGATCTCGGCGGTGGTCGTGTACAGGTACGACGACATCCGGGTGCTCGACTGCACCCCGAAGCGCTGGTGCACCGGCTTGGCGCAGTGGTGCCCCGCGCGGACGGCGACGCCGAGCGAGTCGAGCACCTGGGCGACGTCGTGCGGGTGCACCCCGGCCAGCTCGAACGAGATCGCGCCGCCGCGGTCGACCGGGACGCCGTCGCGGACCTCGGTGGGACCCATCACGGTCAGGCCCGGGACGGTGGTCAGACCGGCGAGGGCGTACGCGGTGACGGCCTGCTCGTGCGCCGCCACGGCGGCCATGCCGAGGTCGCCGAGGTAGCGCGCGGCGGAACCGAGCCCCACCGCCTCGGCGATCGGAGGCGTCCCGGCCTCGAACCGGTGCGGCGGCGCGGCGTAGGTGGCACCGGCCATCGTCACGGTCTCGATCATCTCGCCGCCGCCGAGGAACGGCGGCAGCTCGGCGAGCAGGTCGTAACGGCCCCAGAGGACGCCGATCCCCGTCGGCCCCAGCATCTTGTGGCCGGTGAACGCCACCAGGTCGGCGCCGAGCGTCTGCACGTCGACCGGCAGGTGCGGCACGGCCTGCGAGGCGTCGACGACGACGAGCGCGCCGACCTCGTGCGCCCGACGGGCGATCTCGGCCACCGGCGTGATGGTGCCGAGCGAGTTCGACACCCAGGCCAGGGACACCACCCGGGTGCGCTCGGTGATCAGCTCGTCGACCTGCGACAGGTCGAGGCGGCCCTCGTCGGTGAGCCCGAACCAGCGCAGCCGGGCACCGGTGCGCTCGCACAGCTGCTGCCAGGGCACCAGGTTCGAGTGGTGCTCCAGCTCGGTGACCACCACTTCGTCGCCCGGGCCGACACCGTGCGGCCCGCGGCTGTCGCCGAGGACGCGGGCGACCAGGTTCAGCGCCTCGGTCGCGTTCTTGGTGAACACGACCTCCTCGGGACGAGCGGCGCCGATGAACCGCGCGACGTCGGCCCTGGCGTCCTCGAACGCCGCCGTCGCCTCGGCGCCGAGCTGGTGCACGGCCCGGGCGACGTTGGCGTTGTGGTTCTCCAGGTGGTCGGCGATCGTGTCGACCACGACCTGCGGCTTCTGCGAGGTGTTGGCGCTGTCGAGGTAGACCAGCGGGCGGTCGTCAGCCAGCCGGCGCGAGAGGATCGGGAAGTCCTTGCGCACCAGCTCGACGTCGAAACCGCCTGCGGTCATGGGCACCACGTCGTCGATCAGGCCTGCGCTGCCGGAGCGAGGAAGCGGTCGTAGCCGTTCGCCTCGAGCTCGTCGGCCAGCTCCGGCCCGCCCTGCTCGGCGATCCGGCCGTCGACGAAGACGTGCACGAAGTCCGGCGTGATGTAGCGCAGGATCCGGGTGTAGTGCGTGATCAGCAGGACTCCGACGTCGGAGCCGGACCGCACCCGGTTGACGCCCTCGGACACGACCTTGAGCGCGTCGACGTCGAGGCCGGAGTCGGTCTCGTCGAGGATCGCGATCCGCGGCTGCAGCAGCTCGAGCTGGAGGATCTCGTGCCGCTTCTTCTCGCCGCCGGAGAAGCCCTCGTTGACGTTGCGCTCCGCGAAGACCGGGTCCATCTTCAGGTCGGTCATCGCGGTCTTGACGTCCTTGATCCAGTGCCGCAGGTTCGGCGCCTCGCCGTCGATCGCGGTCTTGGCGGTGCGCAGGAAGTTCGACACCGTGACGCCGGGGACCTCGACGGGGTACTGCATCGCCAGGAACAGGCCGGCGCGGGCGCGCTCGTCGACGCTCATCGCGAGGACGTCCTCGCCGTCGAGCGTCACCGAGCCCTGCGTGATCTCGTACTTCGGGTGGCCCGCGACCGAGTACGCGAGGGTCGACTTGCCGGACCCGTTGGGGCCCATGATCGCGTGGGTCTCGCCGGCGCGGACGGTGAGGTCGACGCCGCGCAGGATCTCCTTGCCGCCGTCACCGGCGACCTTCACGTGCAGGTCCTTGATCTCCAGGGTGGACATGTCTTCTCAGCTCTCCTGTGGTGGTGCGAGGGGGGACGTGACGTCGACGAGGACGTCGTCGCCCTCCAGGGTCAGGGGGTAGATCTCGATGGGCTGGGTGGCCGGCAGGCCGGACGGTGCCCCGGTGCGAAGGTCGAAGCGCGAGCCGTGCAGCCAGCACTCGATCGTGCAGCCGTCGACCTCGCCCTCGCTCAGCAGCACGTACTGGTGCGAGCACACGTTGTTGATCGCGTGCAGGTCGCCCTGTTCGTCGCGGACCACGGCGACCGGCACGTTGTCGATCTCGGTGCCGTGCACGCCGGTGGCCTCGAGGTCGGCGACCGAGCAGGCTCGCACCATGGTCACGCCGTGGCCTCGGTGGACTCGGTGACCACCGCGTCGACGGCCTGGGAGGTGGGGTCGCCGGGAGCGCCCATCGACAGCGCGAGCTCGTCGTCGATGGCCCGCATCAGGCGCTCCTGCAGGTCGGCGACACCGATCTGCTGGACGATGTCGGCGAAGAAGCCGCGCACGACGAGCCGGCGCGCCTGGTCCTCGGGGATGCCCCGGGCCTGCAGGTAGAACAGCTGCTCGTCGTCGAACCGGCCGGTGGCCGAGGCGTGCCCCGCGCCGACGATCTCGCCGGTCTCGATCTCCAGGTTGGGCACCGAGTCGGCGCGGGCGCCGTCGGTGAGCACCAGGTTGCGGTTCAGCTCGTAGGTGTCGGTGCCCTCGGCGCTGGCGCGGATGAGGACGTCACCCACCCAGACCGTGTGGGCGGTGTCGCCCTGCAGCGCGCCCTTGTAGGTGACCTGGCTGGTGCAGTGGGGCGCGCCGTGGTCGACGAACGAGCGGTGCTCGAGGTGCTGGCCGGCGTCGGCGAAGTACAGGCCGAGCAGCGTGGCGGACCCACCCGGCCCGTCGTAGGTGGCGTTCACGTTGAGTCGGACCGCACTTCCGCCCAGGGTGACCGCGACGTGCTTGTAGCGGGCGTCGCGACCGACCCTGGCGTCGTGCTGGCCGAGGTGCACGGCGTCGTCGTCCCACTGCTGGATGCTCACGACCGTGAGGTCGGCGCCGTCGCCGACGATCACCTCGAGGTTGCCGGTGTGGACGCCGCCGCCTCGGTGGTCGAGCACGTACACGGCCTTGGAGTGCGCGCCGGCCTCGATCACGTAGTGGGCGTTCTGTCGACGACCCGGCGTGCCCGTGACGATCTCGCGCAGCGGCTCGGCGTACTCCGCGTCGGCGGGGATCCGCACGTACAGGGCGTCGCGGGTCCCGAGGTGGGCCACGACCGCGGCCCGGTCGGCCGGCACGAGCACCGAGCCGCGCGGGCCCTCGCCCGCCTGCAGCGTCGAGGACTCCACGCCCTCCGGGAGCTCGAGCTCGTAGGACGCGGCGTGGTCGTCGCCCTCGCCGTCCTCGGTCGCCTGGTCGGTCAGGGCCCCGGCGACGACGTCCATGGGGGTGAAGCGCCACTCCTCCTCGCGGCCGGTGGGCATCGGGAAGTCGGCGAGGTCGAACGACTTCGGGCGCTCGGCCCGCGACTGCTGGGGCACCGGCGAACCGGGCCCGTGCGAGTGCTCGGTCAGACCGTGCTGGGCGGGCTCGCCGGACGCTGCCGGCTGGACTGTCTGCGTGGAAATGATCTTCTCCTGCAAGCGTTCTGGGCGGCCACGGATCGTGGCCGGGAAGGACGGGGTGGACGGTGCGGTCAGCCGACCGCACCCTCCATCTGCAGCTCGATCAGGCGGTTCAGCTCGAGGGCGTACTCCATCGGCAGCTCGCGCGCGATCGGCTCGATGAAGCCGCGCACGATCATCGCCATCGCCTCGTCCTCGCTCATCCCCCGCGACATCAGGTAGAAGAGCTGGTCCTCGCTGACCTTGGAGACCGTGGCCTCGTGGCCCATCGAGACGTCGTCCTCGCGGACGTCGACGTAGGGGTAGGTGTCCGAGCGGGAGATGGTGTCGACCAGCAGCGCGTCGCAGCGCACCGTGGAGGCCGAGTGGTGGGCGCCCTCGAGCACCTGCACCAGGCCGCGGTACGACGTACGGCCACCGCCGCGCGCCACGGACTTGGAGATGATCGACGACGACGTGTACGGCGCGGCGTGCACCATCTTGGCGCCGGCGTCCTGGTGCTGGCCCTCGCCGGAGAAGGCGATCGACAGCGTCTCGCCCTTGGCGTGCTCGCCCATCAGGTAGATCGCCGGGTACTTCATCGTCACCTTGGAGCCGATGTTGCCGTCGACCCACTCCATCGTGGCGCCGGCCTCGGCCGTGGCGCGCTTGGTGACGAGGTTGTACACGTTGTTCGACCAGTTCTGGATGGTCGTGTACCGGACGCGGGCGTTCTTCTTGACGACGATCTCGACGACCGCGGAGTGGAGCGAGTCGGACTTGTAGATCGGCGCGGTGCAGCCCTCGACGTAGTGCACGTACGAGTCCTCGTCGGCGATGATGAGGGTGCGCTCGAACTGGCCCATGTTCTCGGTGTTGATCCGGAAGTAGGCCTGCAGCGGGATGTCGACCTTGACGCCCTTGGGCACGTAGATGAACGAACCGCCGGACCACACCGCCGTGTTGAGCGAGGCGAACTTGTTGTCGCCGGGCGGGATCACGGTGCCGAAGTACTCCTGGAACAGCTCGGGGTACTCGCGCAGGCCGGTGTCGGTGTCGACGAAGATGACACCCTGCTCCTCCAGGTCCTCCCGGATCTGGTGGTAGACGACCTCGGACTCGTACTGTGCCGCGACGCCGGCGACCAGGCGCTGCTTCTCGGCCTCGGGGATGCCCAGGCGGTCGTAGGTGTTCTTGATGTCCTCGGGCAGGTCCTCCCACGAGGTGGCCTGCTTCTCGGTGGACTTCACGAAGTACTTGATGTTGTCGAAGTCGATGCCGGACAGGTCGCTGCCCCAGGTGGGCATCGGCTTCTTGCCGAACAGCCGCAGCGACTTCAGCCGGGTCTTCAGCATCCACTCGGGCTCGTCCTTGCGCGCCGAGATGTCGCGGACGACGTCCTCGTTCAGGCCGCGACGAGCGGTGGAGCCGGCGGTGTCGGAGTCGGCCCAGCCGTACTCGTACGTGCCGAGGCCGGCGAGCCCCGGGTTGCGCGACTCGATGTCGTTGGGGGTCTCGACGTCGGTCATCGGCTGGGTGGGGGTGCTCATCAGGCGGTCCTCCCGGACGGGGTTGCGGTGACGTGCTCTCGGGTGGTGCGGGTCGTGCTCGTGGCGCCGGCCGCGGGCCGGGTGGTCAGCGGGATGTGCGTGGTGCAGACGTGGTCGCCCTGGGCCAGCGTGGCCAGCCGCCGGACGTGCACGCCGAGGAGGCGCGAGAACACGGCGGTCTCGGCCTCGCACAGCTCGGGGAAGCGTTCGGCGACGTGCTGCACCGGGCAGTGCCCCTGGCACAGCTGCACGGCGAGCTGGTGTGTTCCCGGCGCCGGTGCGTCAGGGCCGGCCGTGACGCCCACCGGGCGGCTGCTCGCGGCGTAGCCCTCCCCCGTCAGCGCGGCGGCCAGCGCCTCGGCACGCTCTGCGGGACCGTCGCCGGCCTCGTCGAGCACGGGGGCCAGACGTCGCTCGAGGTCCTCGAACCGGCGGCGGGCGAAGTGCTCGACGGCCTGCTGGCCGTGCTCGACGCGCAGGTACTCCAGGGCCTGGACGGCCACGACGTCGTAGGAGGTGGTCATCGCCGAGTGGCCGGTGTCGGTGAGCACGAACGCCCGGGCGGGGCGCCCGCGGCCGCGACGGCGGACGCCGACCTCGCGGGGCTCGACCACGCCGTCGGCCAGCATGACGTCGAGGTGCCGGCGCACGGCGGCCGTGGTCAGGCCCAGGCGCTCGGCGAGGCACGCCACCGTGATGGGGCCTTCCTGCCCCACCACGCGGGCGACCCGCGCGCGCGTCCGGTCGATTTCCACAACACCATCGTGCACTTATTCACCGCAGCCCGCCACGAAGGGTGACCTAACCCGCAACGGCCCGGCGTCGGGCGCGCCGCGGGCCCGACCTAGGCTGCCGACCGTGGAGGCGGCCGTCGAGGTGGTGGGGGCGGTCAAGCGCTACCGCTCCACGACCGCGCTGGACGGCGTGTCGCTCGTCGCGCGGGCGGGTGAGGTCACCGCCCTGCTCGGCCCGAACGGCGCCGGCAAGACCACGCTGGTCGAGTCGGCGGTCGGGCTGCGGCGGCTCGACGCCGGGCGGATCCGGGTGCTCGGCACCGATCCCTCGACCGCGACGGCCGACCACCGTGCCGCCGTCGGGGTGATGCTGCAGGACGGCGGCCTGCCGGCCGGTGCGCGCCCGCTGACCGTGCTGCGCCAGCTCGCCGCGTTCCACCGCGACCCGCTCGACGTCGGCGACCTCGCCGAGCGGCTGGGCGTCACGACGTCCGCCACGACCGTGCGCCGGCTGTCCGGCGGGCAGCGCCGGCGCCTGGCGCTCGCCGCCGCGCTGGTCGGTCGCCCGCGCGTGGTCTTCCTGGACGAACCGGCCGCGGGCCTGGACGCCCAGTCCCGCCTGGTGGTGCGCGACGTCGTCGACGAGCTGCGCCGCGACGGCGTCGCGGTGGTGCTCACCACCCACGACCTGGACGAGGCGGCCCGCACCGCCGAGCACGTCGTCATCGTCGACCACGGGAAGGTCCTCGCCGACGGCTCCCCCGCCGAGCTGCTCGCCGGACGTGGTCAGACCGCGCGGTTCAGCGCACCCGCCGGCATCGACGTCGCGGCGCTGCGCCGCGCGCTGCCGGAGTCGGTGGTCCTGGAACCCGCCGGGGCGGGCGGCTGGGTCGTGCGCGGCGAGGTCGACGCCTCGGTGCTGGCCACCCTCACCGCGTGGTGCGCCAACCAGGGCGTGATGCCGGACGGCCTGCGGGTCGGCGCCGGCGGCCTCGAGGAGCTGTACCTCGAGCTCACGGGACGGTCGGTCCGGTGAGCGCCGCCGCTCCGGCTGCTGCGCCGGCTCGCGCCCGGGTGACCGCCCAGGCGCGCCGCGAGGTGGCTGCCGTGCTGACCAACGGCGAGCAGCTGCTGCTCACCCTCGTCCTGCCGCTCCTGGCCCTCGTGGCACTGGCCCGCACCACGTGGCTCCCGGTCGACGTCCCGGCCGGGCTGCAGCGCGTCGACGTCGTCGTCCCCGGGGTGCTCGCCGTGGCGGTGCTCTCGACCGCCTTCACCAGCCAGGCCATCGCCGTCGCCTTCGACCGCCGCTACGGCGTGCTGCGGCTGCTCGGCACCACCCCGCTCGGCCGCGGCGGCCTCGTCGCGGCGCGGGCGGCCGCGGTGCTGGTCGTGGTGGTCCTGCAGCTGGTGATGCTCGGCGGCACCGGCCTGGTGCTCGGCTGGCGGCCCGACCTCACCGGCGTGCCGGCCGCCCTCGCCGTCCTGCTGCTCGGCACGGCGGCGCTCACCGCGCTCGGCCTCCTGCTCGGCGGAACCGTCCGGGCGGAGGGCGTGCTGGCGGTGGCGAACCTCGTGTGGGTCCTGCTCGTCGCCGGCGGCGGGGTGCTGCTGCCGGCTGAGGCGGCCGGACCGCTCGCCCCCTTCGTGGTGCTGCTCCCGTCCGGTGCGCTCGGTGAGGGGCTGAGGGCCGCGCTCGGCACCGGGACCGTCCCGGTCGCCGGGCTCGCCGTCCTCGCGGTGTGGACGGGGGTGGCGGTCCTCGCCGCCCGGCGCTGGTTCCGCTGGGACTGACGCGCACCGGTGCGGGGCCGACGCGGCACGCCGCGGTTGTGCGGCAGCAGGCGAGAGGCATCCTGGCCTCACCCGGACGGAGCAATCGGTCACCCGGTGTCCTGATGGGGCTTGCGGCGTCCACCGACCGGGCGCACGTTGTCCTCACCCGGACGGCGACGTCAGGGAGCGCCGGGACGACCGTCCCGGACGCAGCCAGGCGACGACGCCGGCCGTGCCGGCGAGAGGTGGCGGCCGACCATGACCGAGCTGATGGCAGAGACCTTCCACGACGCCGGGGGAGGCTCCCGGCGCACCTTCATGGTCGGCGTGGCCGGCCTCACCGCGGGTGCCGCCGCGCTCGCCACCGTGCAGGCCTCCGGGACGGTGGGCTCCTTCGCCCCGGCCGGGGACGTCCTGGACGAGGGAGCCGCTGCGACCGGAGCCCTGGTGGCCTACGTCAAGGACCTCGCCGCCGGCGAGATCGCCGTGATGCGCGGCGACACCGAGGTCGTCGTCGTCGACCACCAGCTCGCGCGGGCTCTCGCCCGCCTGGTCGGGTGACGCGCGATGTCCTCGCACCGTGAAGCCCCGGAGATCTCCAAGGACCCGGTGGCCGACTCCACCGACGTGTACGCCTTCGTCTCGCCGGACAAGCCCGACACCGTCACGATCATCGCCAACTACATCCCGCTCGAGGACCCGGCCGCCGGGCCCAACTTCTACGAGTTCGGCGACGACGTCGCGTACCACCTGCACATCTCGAACTCGGGTAGCGGCAAGCCCGACATCACCTACACGTTCCGGTTCACCACCCGGGTCCGGAACCCCAAGACGTTCCTCTACAACACCGGTCCGATCAGCGCCCTGAGCGACAAGACGTTCAACCGCCGGCAGTTCTACTCGGTGACGCGCACGGCCGGGCGGCGCAGCCGCGTGCTCGCAGAGGACCTGCCCAGTCCCCCGTGCAACATCGGCGTGCGGTCCACCCCGAACTACCCGGCGCTCGCCGAGGACGCCTACCACCGGATCGGCGAGGGCAGGACGGTGTTCGCCGGCCAGCGGGCCGACCCCTTCTACGTCGACACAGGGGCGATCTTCGACCTGCTCGCGCTGCGTCCGTTCGAGAACCTGCACCTCATCGCACGGTCGGCCTCCGCGGGCGTCAACGCGTTCGCCGACGTGAACGTCCACAGCATCGTGCTCCAGGTACCGATCACGGACCTGACCAGGCACGGCCGCCGGCCGAAGTCGGTCGACGACCCGGACGCGGTCATCGGCGTGTGGACCTCCGCCCAGCGCCAGCGCGCACGGATCTTCGACCAGGACGACGGTGTCTACCGCGGGTCGGGCAAGTGGGTGCAGGTCTCACGGCTCGGCAACCCGTTGTTCAACGAGGTCATCGTCCCGATGGGGCGCAAGGACGAGTGGAACGCCGAGGAGCCGGCCGAGGACGCCGACTACCTCAAGTACGTGCAACGGCCCGAGGTCGGTGCCTTGCTCCCGGTCCTCTACCCGGGCGTCTTCCCGAACCTGGCCGCCTACGGCAAGGACCGCGCCGACCTGGTCGCGATCCTGCTCACCGGCATCCCCACCGGTGTGGTCCCGGGGTTCCAGAACTTCACGGGGCCCACCTACGCCGACATGCTGCGGCTCAACACCGCCGTACCGCCCGCGACGAGCCCGAGCAACCTCGGGATCCTCGGCGGCGACCTCGCCGGCTTCCCCAACGGACGTCGTCCTGCCGACGACGTCACCTCGATCGAGCTCAAGGCGGTCGCCGGCGCGACCATCCCGCTCGTCGACCCGTCCTACACCCCGGACGGCGCGGCCTCGCTCGTCGAGCAGGGCGTGGCCCCGGTGGAGTACCTGGACTCGTTCCCGTACCTGGGGCACCCCTACAGCGGCTACACCTCGAGGCCGGGCGAGGTGAGCGTGTGAGCGGGGAGCACCCGCACGACCACCAGCACCCCCACCCGCATCGGCACGAGGCCGGCCAGGGTCCGGTCATGATCGACGTCGGGGCGGGCGCGGGGGCGCTCGTCCTGCGGACCTCGGCCGACATGGTCGGTGCGGAGATCGACATCACGCCGGTCGGCAACGACGACGTGCGTCGGCACGTCGCCGTCCACACCCGACCGGTGCCCGGCCACGCCGCCGTGCACGCCGCCGTCTACGACGGGCTCGACGCCGGCCGGTACCGCCTCTGGTGGCCGCCCGGGACCGTGGCCGGGGAGGTGGAGGTCCGTGCCGAGGGCGTGACGGAGACCGAGTGGGCCGACCTCGTCGCGACGGCACCCGCAGATCCGCTGCGTCCCAGCCCGGCACGGGGTCGCGGCGGCGACGCCGTCTAGCCTGGGGAGGTGCTCGCCCCCGCCCCCGCTCCCCCCTCCACCTGGATGCGGCGCGTGCTGCTGGCCAACGTGGTGGTGCAGGTGCTCATCGTCGTCACCGGCGGCCTGGTGCGACTCACCGGATCGGGGCTGGGCTGCCCCACCTGGCCCGAGTGCGTCCCCGGGTCGTACGTGCCCGTGGTCGAGCAGGCCGAGGGCTTCCACAAGTACATCGAGTTCGGCAACCGCACGCTGACCGGGGTCGTCGGGCTCGCCGCGCTCGGTGCCCTGGTCGTCACCGTGCTGCTGGTGCGGCGTGGGCGGCCACGCCGCCTGCTGGTGCTGGGTGCTGCGCCGCTCGTCCTCACCGTCGTCCAGGCCGTCCTCGGCGGCATCACGGTCCTGACGCAGCTGCACCCGGTCACCGTCGCGGCGCACTTCCTGGTGTCGATGGCGCTCATCGCCGTGTCGGTGCTGCTGCTGGACCGGCTCGGCCGGCCGGACGGGCGGGCCGTGCCCGTGGTGCGGCGCGAGGTGCTCGGCCTCGGGACCCTGCTGGTGCTCGTGGGCGCGGTGGTGCTGGTGCTCGGGACCGTCGTCACCGGGTCCGGCCCGCACTCCGGCGACGCGGACACCCCCGCGCGCTTCGGCCTCGACCCGCGCACCATCTCCTGGCTGCACGCCGACACCGTGCTGCTGTTCGTCGGCCTGGCCGTGGGGCTGGTGGTGGTCCTGCGCGTCCTCGACGCTCCGCGGCGGACCCGGCACCGGGCCGCGTGGCTGCTCGGGATCACGCTGGCTCAGGGCCTGGTCGGCTACGTGCAGTACGCGACCGACCTGCCCGAGGCCCTGGTGCTCGCGCACATGCTCGGCGCCAGCCTGCTCGTCGTGGCGCTCACCCTGACCGTCGCCGCCCTGCACGATCGGGCACCTGCGGGCTGACCCGGGTCAGAGCCCGCGCTCGCGCCACCACCCGCGGGGCCGGTCCCGCCCAGCGCGTTCCCGCGGCGGTCCGGTCAGGCACGCGCCCGCGAGCCACACGGCGGCCGCGGCCGCCGTGAGCGGGCCGCCCCACAACGCGCGGACGTCGTCGTCCTGCTCGGCCGCGTCCAGGACGAACGGCAGCAGCAGCAGCGCCAGCGCGAGGAGCCCGGCGACGGCGGCCTGCCAGCGCGACCCCGGGGCGTCCACAGAGCTCGCGCGGGTGAGGGCGATGCCCACGGCGACGATCCCGAGCAGCGCAGTGCTCCAGAACCACAGCGGGTACGACGAGTCCTCGAACGAGCTCATGAACGGGGTCTGCCACCAGTCGTAGACCTCGTCGGCGCCGTCGTCGTCGACCGCGACCCAGGGCACCAGCAGCGAGTGCAGCCCGAACGCGGCCGGCGCGAGGAAGGTCAGGGCGGTGACGCGGCCGTCCTGACGGCCGGGTCGGGTGTCCGAGGTGTCCGGGGTGTCCCAGTCGGTGCTCACGGGCACAGGATGCCCGAGATGTGTCAGAACCGGACGAACGGGTCCACACCCACCGCGACGAACAGCAGCGTCAGGTAGGTGATCGAGACGTGGAAGACGCGCATCGCGCCCACGTCGCGGCCCCGCTCCGTGCCCTGCGACCGGCGCGAGAGCAGGTGCGACTCCACCAGGAACCAGGCGCCGAGCGCGACCGCCGCCACGGCGTACAGCGGACCGGTGGGTGCCACCGGCACCAGGAGCAGCGAGCAGGCCACCATCGCCCACGAGTAGCCGATGATCCGGCGCGCCACCACGGCCGGGCGCTCGACGGCCCCCAGCATCGGGACGTCGACGGCGGCGTAGTCGTCGCCGAAGCGCATCGACAGCGGCCAGTAGTGCGGTGGGGTCCACAGGAAGATCACGCCGAACAGCACGACCGCCGCCCACGACACCGAGTTCGTCACCGCCGACCAGCCGATCAGCACCGGCATGCAGCCGGCGGCCCCGCCCCAGACGATGTTCTGCGGCGTCCGGCGCTTGAGTCCGAGGGTGTAGACGAAGACGTAGAACAGGATCGCGGCCAGCGCCAGGGCGGCCGAGAGCCAGTTGACCAGCAGGCCGAGCCAGAGCGTGGCGACCACGCCCAGCGCCGCGCCGAAGGTGATCGCCTGCCGTCCGGTGAGCTCGCCGGTGACCAGCGGACGACCCTGCGTCCGCTTCATCACGCGGTCGATGTCCTGGTCGAGGTACATGTTGATCGCGTTGGCGCTACCAGCCGCCAGGCTGCCGCCCACCAGGGTGGCCAGCACCAGCCACAGCGACGGGAACCCGCCCTGGGCGAGCAGCATCGTGGGAACCGTCGTCACCAGCAGCAGCTCGACCACGCGCGGCTTGGTGAGGGCCACGTACGCGGCGACCCTCGACCGTCGCGGCCGACCGCCCGTGGCGCCGCCGGACACCGTCCGGTCGGCACCGGGGGCGTGCGAGGGGTCGAGCGTGGTCACACGGCCTCTTCCGCTGGGGTTGCTCGTGCTCTGCGTCGCGCGTCCGGGGCTCGGGACGAGCGGGGCGGAGCCCCCGGGACGGGCACATCCTACGGCGTCGGGTCCCGCTCTCCGGGACGGCACCCGCCCGCACGGCGACGCCGCCGCAGCGGGGCTAGGGTCTGTGCCGTGAACGCCGCGAGCAGCCCCTCGTCCTCCTCCCAGCCGCTCACCTGGTCCGATCTGGACCGCCGGGCCGTCGACACGGTGCGGGTCCTGGCCGCCGACGCCGTGCAGAAGGTCGGCAACGGCCACCCCGGCACCGCGATGAGCCTGGCGCCCGCCGCGTACCTGCTGTTCCAGCGGCACCTGCGCCACGACCCCGCCGACCCGCAGTGGGTGGGCCGCGACCGGTTCGTGCTGTCGTGCGGCCACAGCAGCCTGACGCTGTACCTCCAGCTGTACCTGTCGGGCTACCCGATGTCGCTCGACGACCTGAAGTCGTTGCGCACGTGGGGTTCCCAGACCCCGGGTCACCCGGAGTACCACCACACCCCCGGTGTCGAGATGACCACCGGCCCGCTCGGTCAGGGCCTGGCGTCCGCCGTGGGCATGGCGATGGCGGCGCGCCGCGAGCGGGGCCTGCTCGACCCCGACGCCGCGCCCGGCGACAGCCCGTTCGACCACACGATCTACGTGTTCGCGTCGGACGGCGACCTGCAGGAGGGCGTCACCTCCGAGGCGTCCTCGATCGCCGGTCACCAGAAGCTCGGCAACCTCGTCGTCCTCTACGACCAGAACCACATCTCGATCGAGGACGACACCGACATCGCCTTCTCCGAGGACGTCCTGGCCCGCTACGCGGCCTACGGCTGGCACACCCAGCGCGTCGACTGGACCCAGGGCGGCACCTACTCCGAGGACGTCGAGGGTCTCGACGCCGCGATCCGCGCCGCCCAGGACGAGACCGGCAAGCCCTCGATCATCGCGCTGCGGACGATCATCGGCTGGCCCGCGCCGACCAAGCAGAACACCGGCAAGATCCACGGCTCCGCGCTGGGCGAGGAGGAGGTCGCCGCGCTGAAGACCGAGATGGGGTTCGACCCGGAGCAGACCTTCGAGGTCGCCGACGACGTCCTGGCCCACGCCCGCGAGGTGGCCGAGCGGGGTGCCGCGCTGCGGCGCGACTGGGACGCCTCGTACCAGGCCTGGCGCGAGGGCAACCCCGACGGCGCCGCGTTGCTCGACCGGATGAGCACCCGCACCCTGCCGGACGGCTGGACCGACGCGCTGCCCGACTTCGAGCCGGGCAAGGAGGTCGCCACCCGCAAGGCGTCCGGCGAGGTGCTGGCCGCGCTCGCGCCGGTGCTGCCCGAGCTGTGGGGCGGCTCGGCCGACCTGGCGGAGAGCAACAACACCACGATGGAGGGCGAGCCGTCCTTCGTCCCGCAGGAGTGGGCCACCAAGCTCTTCCCGGGCAACCCCTACGGCCGCACGCTGCACTTCGGCATCCGCGAGCACGCCATGGGCTCGATCCTCAACGGGATCACGCTGCACGGCGGCACCCGGGCGTACGGCGGCACCTTCCTGATCTTCAGCGACTACATGCGGCCCGCGGTGCGGCTCGCCGCGCTGATGGAGCTGCCGTCGATCTTCGTCTGGACGCACGACTCGATCGGCCTCGGCGAGGACGGCCCCACCCACCAGCCGATCGAGCACCTCGCTGCGCTGCGCGCGATCCCGGGCCTCGACGTCGTCCGCCCGGCCGACGCCGCCGAGACCGCCTGGGCGTGGCGCACGGTCCTGGAGCACACCGACCGTCCGGCCGGCATCTGCCTGAGCCGGCAGAACCTGCCCAACCCCGCGCGCGGCGACGGCGACGCGTCCGGCGACACCCTCGGCTCCGCTGCGGGGGTGGCGCGCGGCGGCTACGTCCTGGCCGAGGCGACCGGCGGCGAGCCGGAGGTGCTCCTGGTCGCCACCGGCTCGGAGGTGCAGGTGGCGATGGCGGCACGCGAGCAGCTCCAGGCCGACGGCGTCGCCACCCGCGTGGTGTCGATGCCCTGCCGTGAGTGGTTCGACGCCCAGGACGACACCTACCGCGACGCCGTCCTCCCGCCGGCGGTGCGCGCCCGCGTGTCCGTCGAGGCCGGGGTCGCCATGGGGTGGCGCGAGCTGGTCGGCGACGCCGGCCGCAGCATCGCGATCGAGCACTTCGGGGCGTCGGCCGACGCCGCCACCCTGTTCCGCGAGTTCGGCTTCACCCCCGAGGCGGTGGCCGCCGCGGCCCGCGCCTCGATCGCCTCTGCCCAGGGCGACCCCGCCCCCGGCGTGCGGCTGCCCACCGAGGGCGGCACCGGCGACCAGCACTGACGGCTCCGACGTCACCGGCACCGTCCCGCAGCAGCACCCAGCGAACGAGGAGACGACATGAGCGAGAGCACCACGCAGCAGGTGGCCGAGGACGACCACTCCACCGACCGGCTGGCGGCGCTCAGCGCCGCGGGCGTCTCGATCTGGCTCGACGACCTGTCGCGCGAGCTGATCGAGTCCGGCGACCTCGAGCGGCTCGTGCAGGACAAGTACGTCGTCGGCGTCACCACGAACCCGACGATCTTCGCCAGCGCGCTGTCGGACGGCGAGAGGTACTCCGACCAGGTCACCGAGCTCGCCGAGCGGGGCGCGAGCGTCGACGAGGCGATCTTCGAGATCACCACCGAGGACGTCCGGCGCGGGTGCGACGTCCTGCGGCCGGTGTACGACGCCACCGACGGGGTCGACGGCCGGGTCTCGATCGAGGTCGACCCCGGGCTGGCCCGCGACACCGGCGCCACCGTCGAGATGGCGCAGCGGCTCTGGGACGCGGTCGACCGGCCGAACCTGTTCATCAAGATCCCCGCGACGATCGAGGGCCTCCCCGCGATCAGCCAGGTGCTGGCCAAGGGCATCAGCGTCAACGTGACGCTGATCTTCAGCCTCGACCGCTACCGCGCGGTGATGCAGGCGTTCCTGGTCGGGCTCGAGCAGGCCCGCGAGGCCGGGCTCGACCTGTCCACGATCGAGTCGGTGGCCAGCTTCTTCGTCTCGCGCGTCGACGCCGAGATCGACGAGCGGCTCGACGCCAACGGCACCCCGGAGGCGGCCGCGCTCAAGGGCCAGGCCGGCGTCGCCAACGCCCGCCTCGCCTACCACGCGTGGACCGAGGTGTTCTCGACCCCGCGCTGGGAGGTCCTGGCCGGTGCCGGCGCCCACCCGCAGCGCCCGCTCTGGGCGTCCACGGGCGTGAAGAACCCCGACTACCCCTCGACCCTGTACGTCGACCAGCTGGTCGCGCCGGGCGTGGTGAACACGATGCCGGGCAAGACCCTCGAGGCCACCGAGAAGGAGGCCCGGTTCGACGGCGGGATCGCCACCGACACCGTGACGGGTACCGAGACCGAGTCGGACGCCCTGCTCGACAGCCTGGAGCGCCTCGGCGTCTCGTACGCCGAGGTCACCGAGCAGCTCGAGAAGGAGGGGGTGGACAAGTTCGACGCGTCCTGGGCCGAGCTGCAGGCCACGGTCTCCGACGAGCTGGCCCGGTTCGCCACCGCCGACTCCTCCGCGCAGGCCCAGCAGTGACGCTCGCGGTGCGCACCGGCGGCGACGCGCGCGCGGCGGTCGAGCGTGAGCTGGCCACTCTCGACGCGTCCGACGTCGCGCAGCGGCTGGCCGCCCGCGACCACACGCTGTGGGGGCAGGCCGCCGAGGACGAGTCGTCGAAGCGGCTGGGCTGGCTGGTGGCGCCGACGGTGTCGCGTCCGCTCGTGTCCGAGATCGAGGCGCTGCGCGACGAGCTGCACGCCGAGGGCGTCGACCGCGTGGTGCTGTGCGGGATGGGCGGGTCGTCGCTCGCGCCCGAGGTGATCTGCGCGACCGCCGGCGTCCCGCTCGTCGTGCTCGACGGCACCGACCCCGGCCAGGTGGCCCGAGCCGTCGGCACCGACCTCGACCGCACTGTCGTCGTGGTGTCGAGCAAGTCGGGCTCCACCGTCGAGACCGACTCGCAGCGAAGGGCCTTCGTCGCAGCGTTCGAGGCCGCCGGCATCGACCCCACGCGCCGCGTCGTCGTCGTGACCGACCCGGGGTCGCCGCTGTTCGAGGCGTCGACCGCCGCCGGGTACCGGAAGGTGTTCACCGCCGACCCCGACGTCGGCGGTCGCTACTCCGCGCTCACCGCCTTCGGCCTGGTGCCCTCGGGGCTCGCCGGTGCCGACGTGGGCGCCCTGCTCGACGACGCCGAGGAGGCGCTGGAGGCGCTCGCCGACGGCGGCGCCGGCAACCCCGGTCTCGTCCTCGGCGCCGCGCTCGGTGCGTCGCAGAACGACTCCGGCACCCGCCGCGACAAGCTCGCGATCGTCGACGACGGTTCCGGTCTGGTCGGTCTCGGCGACTGGGCCGAGCAGCTGATCGCCGAGTCCACCGGCAAGGACGGCACGGGCGTGCTGCCCGTCGTGGTCGAGGTCGGGGCCCCCGAGGCCACCTGGCCGGCGTCCGACGTGCTCGTCGCCCACCTCGTGGGCAGCCGGGCCGAGGACCCCGCCGACGGCCCGCGGGTCGCCGTGTCCGGGTCCCTCGGCGCGCAGCTCGTGCTGTGGGAGTACGCCACCGCGGTGGCCGGTCGCCTGCTCGGCATCAACCCGTTCGACCAGCCGGACGTCGAGAGCGCGAAGAAGGCCGCCCGGGGGCTGCTCGACGCCCAGCCCGAGGCGCAGGACCCCGCGTTCGTCGACGACGGGATCGAGGTGAGGGGCACCGACGGCCTCCTGGGCGGACCGGACACGCTCGAGGGCGCGGTCGACGCGCTGCTCGCACGGCTCGACGCCGACGGCTACCTCGCGGTGATGGCCTACCTCGACCGCGAGGCCGACGCCGACCTGGCGACCGTGCGCCGGCCGCTCGCCCTGCGCACCGAGCGCCCGGTCACCTTCGGCTGGGGACCGCGCTTCCTGCACTCGACCGGTCAGTACCACAAGGGCGGCCCGCCGCAGGGAGTCTTCCTCCAGATCACCTCCGCCCCAGCCGGTTCCGACCTGGAGATCGACGGTCAGCCGTTCTCCTTCGGCACGCTCATCGCCGCGCAGGCGGCCGGGGACGCCCAGGTGCTGGCCGAGCACGGACGGCCGGTGCTGCGCCTGCACCTCACCGACCGCGCCGCCCAGCTCCCACGGCTCGTCCGGGTGCTGTCGGCCGCGGCGGGCGGCCAGTGAGTCCCGCCCGCGTCACGTCCGACCGCAACCCGTTGCGCGACCCGCGCGACAAGCGGCTGCCGAAGATCGCCGGTCCGTGCTGCCTCGTGCTGTTCGGCGTCACCGGCGACCTGTCGCGCAAGAAGCTGATGCCGGCGATCTACGACCTCGCCAACCGCGGCCTGCTGCCGCCGGGTTTCTCGCTCGTCGGGTTCGCCCGGCGCGACTGGGCGGACCAGGACTTCGCCCAGGTCGTCCACGACTCGGTGCGCGAGCACGCCCGCACACCCTTCCGGGAGTCGGTCTGGAACACCCTCGCCGAAGGCTTCCGGTTCGTCCCCGGTGACTTCTCCGACGACGTCGCCTTCGACCAGCTGGCCCGCACCGTCGGCGAGCTGTCCGAGACGCGCGGCACCGGTGGCAACACCGCGTTCTACCTGTCCATCCCGCCCGGCTCGTTCCCGGACGTCTGCCAGCAGCTCGCGGAGCACGGGCTCTCGGGCCCGGTGGCCGCCGAGGGCGACCCGTGGCGCCGGGTGGTGATCGAGAAGCCGTTCGGCCACGACCTGGAGAGCGCCCAGGCGCTGAACAAGGTGGTCGAGGAGGTCTTCCCGCCGGACTCGGTCTTCCGGATCGACCACTACCTCGGCAAGGAGACCGTCCAGAACATCCTGGCGCTCCGGTTCGCCAACCAGCTGTGGGAGCCGGTCTGGAACGCCAACTACGTGGACCACGTGCAGATCACGATGGCCGAGGACATCGGCATCGGCGGCAGGGCCGGGTACTACGACGGCATCGGCGCCGCCCGCGACGTGATCCAGAACCACCTGCTGCAGCTGCTGGCGCTGACCGCGATGGAGGAGCCGGTCTCCTTCGACGCCCGCGAGCTGCGGGCCGAGAAGGAGAAGGTGCTGTCCGCCGTCCGGCTGCCGAAGGACCTGTCGGCGAGCACGGCGCGCGGACGCTACGACGCCGGCTGGCAGGGCGGCCAGAAGGTCGTCGGCTACCTCGACGAGGACGGCATCCCGCAGCGGTCGACCACCGAGACCTTCGCCGCGGTCCAGCTCGAGATCGACACGCGCCGCTGGGCCGGTGTGCCGTTCTACCTGCGCACCGGCAAGCGGCTCGGCCGCCGCGTCACCGAGATCGCCGTGGTGTTCAAGCGGGCACCGCACCTGCCGTTCGAGTCCACCGCGACCGAGGAGCTCGGCCAGAACGCGCTCGTGGTGCGGGTGCAGCCGGACGAGGGCGTCACCATCCGGTTCGGGTCCAAGGTGCCGGGCCCGACGATGGAGGTGCGCGACGTGACGATGGACTTCGGCTACACGCACGCCTTCACCGAGTCCTCCCCCGAGGCCTACGAGCGGCTGATCCTGGACGTCCTGCTCGGCGACCCGCCGCTGTTCCCGCGGCACGAGGAGGTCGAGCTGTCCTGGAAGATCCTCGACCCCGTGCTGTCGCACTGGGCGTCGAAGGGCCGGCCGGAGCCCTACCCCGCCGGCAGCTGGGGACCACCCTCGGCCGATGCGATGATGGCCCGTACCGGCCGCAGCTGGAGGCGTCCGTGATCATCGACCTGCCCGGCACCACGACCGCGGCGATCAACCGCCGGATGGTCGAGCTGCGCGAGAGCGGCGGCGCGGTCGCCCTCGGCCGCGTGCTCACCCTGGTGGTCCTCACCGACGACGGCGACGTCGAGGAGGCCGTCGACGCCGCCAACCACGCGAGCCGGGAGCACCCGTGCCGGGTGCTCGTCCTGGCTGCCGGGTCGCGCCGTGGCACCTCGCGCCTCGACGCGCAGATCCGGGTCGGCGGCGACGCCGGCGCCAGCGAGGTCGTGGTGCTGCGGATGTACGGCGAGCTGGCCGCCCACCCGGACACGATCCTGACGCCGCTGCTGCTGCCCGACACCCCGATCGTGGCGTGGTGGCCCGGCGACCCGCCCGCGGACCCCTCGCTCGACCGGGTGGGCGCGATGGCGCAGCGGCGCATCACCGACGCCGCGCAGGCCAAGCAGCCCTCTGCCGCGCTGAAGCGGCTCGCGGCGTGCCACAACGACGGCGACACCGACCTGGCCTGGACCCGGATCACCCGCTGGCGCACGCTGCTGGCCGCCGCGTTGGACCAGCCGCCGTACGAGTCCGTGACCAAGGCCGTCGTCACCGGCGCCACCGACTCCCCCAGCACCGACCTGCTCGCGGCCTGGCTCGCCTGGGCGCTGCGCTGCCCCGTGCAGCGCAGGCGCACCCCGGCCGGTGGCGGGATGATCGGCGTCCGGCTCGAACGCGCCTCCGGTGCGGTCGAGCTGGTGCGCCCCGAGGGCCAGGTCGCCACGCTCACCCAGCCCGGCCAGCCGGCCCGACGGGTCTCGCTGGCGCGACGCGCCACCGACGACTGCCTGGCCGAGGAGCTGCGCCGGCTCGACCCCGACGACGTGCTCGGCGACGTCCTCACCAAGGGCCTGGCGATGCTGACGCCGGGCGGGCGCACCACCGTGAAGAAGGCGACCACCGCCACCAAGGAGGCGGCGCCGACGCGCAGGGCGGTGAGCGCCAAGACGCTGGCCAAGAAGTCCGGACCGTCGAAGCGGGCTGCGGCGACCGGCAAGCCGGCCAGGAAGACCACCGCGAGGAAGGGGACGTCGTGAGCCAGGTGCAGGTCGTCGTCCACGAGGGCGGCCGCGACGCCACGTCCGCCGCCATCGGCGCCCGGCTGGTGACCGCCCTGGTCGACGCGTGCTCGGTGCGGGGCGAGGCGCACGTCGTCCTCACCGGCGGCACCGTCGGGATCGCGGTGCTGGCGGCCGTCCGAGACAGCCCGGCCCGCGACGCGCTCGACTGGTCGCGCGTCCACGTCTGGTTCGGCGACGAGCGGTTCCTGCCCGACGGCGACCCGGAGCGGAACGAGACCCAGGCCCGGGAGGCGCTGCTCGACCACGTGCCGCTCGACCCGTCGAAGGTGCACGCCATGCCCCCGGTGGGCGGCGCCTGTGGCCACGACGTGCACGTGGCGGCCGATCTCTACCGGCAGGAGCTGGCCGACCACGCCGGCGCCTCGGCCGAGCAGGGCGTGCCGATGTTCGACGTCCTGCTGCTCGGCATCGGGCCCGACGCCCACGTGGCCTCGTTGTTCCCCGGCCTGCCCGGCGTCCGCGAGACCGGGACGACGGTGGTCGGTGTCGAGGGCTCCCCCAAACCACCGCCCGAGCGGGTCTCGCTGACCCTGCCCGCGCTCGACTCGGCCACCGAGATCTGGTTCGTCGCCTGCGGGTCGGACAAGGCCGAGGCCGTCGCCCGCGCCATGCAGGCCGACGCCGACCCGAGCGACGTCCCCGCCTCAGCACCCCGCGGTCGTGCCGTCACCCGCTGGCTCCTCGACGAGTCCGCCGCCTCGCAGCTCCGTTCGGAGTAGTCGGTCCTTCACCTCCATCGAAGGAACGACTTCTCGGCAGGAGGCGTCGATGCTTCCCCGTGGCGGGGGCGAGGTGCATCCTGACGCCATGACGGGGAACAGGTACGAGTCGGCACCGCCGGCGCCCGGCTGGCACCCGCCGCTGCTGAACGGCCGCCCGATGTCGGGCGAGTCCACGTCCTGGTGGCCGGACCGACGCCCGCTACCGAGTCGTCGTTCGACGTTGCTGTCGATCGCCGCGACGATCATCCTGGTGCTGGCGCCCGTCGTGGTCGACCTCGCGGGTGGTGCGGCGTTGCGCGACACGTGGTTCCTCAGCGCGTTCGCTCTGGTGCTCCTCGCCCAGGCCGGGATGGACGTCGCTCGGCCGGACCCCGAGGACCGCACGGCGGTCGTGGTCTACCGGGCCGTCTACTTCGGGTTGCCCCTGCTCCTGGTCGTCCCGGTGCTGGCCTTGATCTGACGGCCCGCGCTCAGACCTCGCGCAGGTAGACCGTGGTCTGGGTGCCGAGCCGGGTGTA
The DNA here is from genome assembly GCA_963825505.1 of uncultured Actinomycetota bacterium. Taxonomy (GTDB): domain Bacteria; phylum Actinomycetota; class Actinomycetes; order Actinomycetales; family CAWJMD01; genus JBBQSN01. Next base: position 356,162 of record CAWGTL010000018.1, read on the forward strand.
GCCGAGGCGGCGACCGGTCGCGAGCGAGGCGGCGTTGTCCCAGCGGACCCGCCACTGCGGCACCAGCCCGGACGCGAGGGCGTCGTTCGTGGCGGCCGCGGCCGCCAGCAGTCCGCGTCCGCGCCGGCGGTGGTCGGGAGCGGTGACGACGCCGACGTGCGCGAGCAGGCCGACCCACTCGGTGTAGCCCGCCGCGGCCACCGGGACGTCGTCCTCGACCAGCACGAACGCCGGGTCGAGCGAGAGCAGGTCCGACTCCTCGACGTCCGCGGGTGGGCACGCCTCGCGCAGCCGCGCGACCAGAGCCGCGTCGTCGCCGAGCTCGGCGTCGGCGAGCCCGGGCAGGTCGACGTGCTCGTCGGCGAACAGCAGGATCCCGACGCCGAGCGGGTCGCAGCCACCGTGCGGCGCCGCCAGCCGTCCGAGCCCGGCCACGGTGGCCAGCTCGTCGGGGTCGACGTCGCGGGAGGCCCGCACGAACCAGGACGGCCCGACCACCACGGTGGTCGGGCCGAGCCGGACGGTCATCAGGCTGGTGGGCGCCGCCGGCACGTGCTCGACCCTGGGGTCGGTGCCGGACAGCGCGTCGTCCGGGAGGCCGAGGACGCGCGACCAGGCGAGCCGGACGATCGCCTCGGTGCTGGCCTCGATCACCGGGGGCGGGGCCTCAGCGGCCGCCGCGCTTGGCGCGCAGCGCCTGCAGGGCCTCCTCGAGGATGGCCTCGCCGTCGCTGTCGCTGCGACGCTCCTTCACGTACGCCAGGTGCGTCTTGTACGGCTCGTTGCGCACCGGGGTCGGCGGGTTCTCCTTGTCGAGACCGGCCGGGAAGCCGCAGCGCGGGCAGTCCCACATCTCCGGCGGCTGCGACTGCGGGTCCTCGGCGAAGGACCGCTGCGTCTCGTGCTTGTTCAGGCACCAGTAGGAGATGACGACCCGCGGTGCGGCCTCGCCTCGCTCGGCCTCGCCCATCGGACCCGCACCGACCCGGCTGCCCCGGATCGCGTTGCCACCTGCCACCGCTGATGCTCCTTCTCGATCGTGGACCCGCCGGTCGACCGGTCGGGCTCGTGCTGCGTGCCGTCGGCGCTCAGTCGCCGACGAACCGCTCGAGCACGCCGAGCAGCACGATCACCGTCGACCACAGCACCGCGACCGCGACGGTGATCCGGTTGAGGTTCCGCTCGGCGACGCCGGAGCTACCGGCACCGGAGCTCATTCCACCGCCGAACATGTCCGACAGTCCGCCGCCCTTGCCCTTGTGGAGCAGGATCAGCAGGGTCAGGAACAGGCTGGTGAGGGCCAGCAGCGCCTGCAGGGTGATGCGCAGAGCAGTCACGTTCTCGGGGATCCTGTCGGTCGGGTCGGTCCGGACGGCGGCCCCTCGCGGGGCTCGACGGTCCAGGTTACAGGCCCACCTGGTGGTGCTGGTAACGGCAGATCGCGGCGAACTCGCCCGGGTCGAGGCTCGCGCCGCCCACCAGGGCGCCGTCGACGTCGGCCTCGGCCATGATCGCGGCCACGTTGCCGGACTTCACCGACCCGCCGTACAGCACGCGGACGGCATCCGCCACGCCCTCGCCGTGCACCTCGCGGAGCCGGCCGCGGATCGCCGCGCAGACCTCCTGCGCGTCGGCGGGGGTGGCGACCTCGCCGGTGCCGATAGCCCAGACGGGCTCGTACGCGACCACGACGGTGGCCAGCTGCTCGGCGGTGAGGCCGGCGAGCGAGCCGTCGAGCTGCTCGACGGTGTACCGCACGTGGTCACCCGCCTGCCGCACCTCGAGCCCCTCGCCGACGCAGACGATCGGGACGATGCCGTTGGCGAACGCGGCGACGGCCTTGGCCGCCACCGTGGCGTCGTCCTCGGCGTGCAGCTGACGACGCTCGCTGTGCCCGACCGCCACGTAGGTGCAGCCGAGCTTGGCGAGCATCGCCCCGGAGACCTCTCCGGTGTAGGCGCCGCTCTCGTGCGCCGACACGTCCTGGGCGCCGTAGCGCAGCGGGAGCCGGTCGCCGTCGACGAGCGTCTGCACCGAGCGCAGGTCGGTGAACGGCGGCAGCACGGCCACCTCGACGGCGTCGTGGTCGTGCTTGGCGTCGGACAGCGTCCAGACCAGCTTCTGCACCAGGTGCGTCGCCTGGAGGTGGTCCAGGTTCATCTTCCAGTTGCCCGCCATCAGCGGCGTGCGCCCGCTGCGGGCGTCCTTGCGGGTGGCCACGGGGTCAGTCCTCCAGTGCGGTCAGGCCGGGCAGGGTCTTGCCCTCGAGGTACTCCAGGCTGGCGCCGCCGCCGGTGCTGATGTGGCCGAAAGCCTCCTCGGCGAAGCCGAGCTGCCGCACAGCGGCGGCGGAGTCGCCGCCACCCACGACGGTGAAGCCCCCCGACTCCACCAGCGCCTGCGCCACCGCGCGGGTGCCGTGGCTGAACGGCTCCATCTCGAACACGCCCATCGGGCCGTTCCAGAACACCGTGGCGGCGTCGGCCAGCTTGGCGGCGAACAGGTGGGCCGACGCCGGTCCGATGTCGAGGCCGATCCGGTCGGCCGGGATGTGGTCGGACGTGACGACGTCGTGCTCGGCATCGGCCGCGAACGCGGTCGCCGCCACGACGTCGACCGGCAGGACGATGTCGACGCCGTCGTCGACCGCCCGGTCCAGGTACTCGCGGACGGTGTCGAGCTGGTCCTGCTCGAGCAGGCTCTTGCCGACCTCGTGGCCCTGCGCGGCCAGGAAGGTGAAGACCATCCCGCCGCCGATCAGGATCCGGTCCGCCTTGCCCAGCAGCGAGTCGATGACGCCGAGCTTGTCGGACACCTTCGACCCGCCGAGCACCACCGCGTAGGGACGCGCGACGTCGTCGGTGAGCTTCCTCAGCACCTCGACCTCGGACGTGACCAGCCCGCCGGCGGCGTGCGGCAGCCGCTCGGCGACGTCGACCACGGACGCGTGCTTGCGGTGCACCGCACCGAACCCGTCGGAGACGTACGCACCGTCCTCGCCCACCAGCGCAGCGAGCTCGTCGGCGAACGCACCGCGCTCGGCGTCGTCCTTGGACGTCTCGCCCGCGTTGAAGCGCAGGTTCTCGAGCAGGACGAGCCCGCCGTCCTGCACCGCCCCGACAGCCTGCCGGGCCGACTCCCCGACGGTGTCGGTCGCGAACGCGACCTCGACGCCGGGCAGCAGCTGGCGGACCCGCTCGGCCACGGGGGCGAGCGAGTACTTCTCCTCGGGCGTGCCCTTGGGCCGTCCGAGGTGGGCGCACACCACGACCCGCGCGCCGGCGTCCAGGAGCCGCTGCCACGTGGGCAGCGACGCCCGGATCCGGCCGTCGTCGGTGATGGTGGTGCCGTCGAGCGGCACGTTGAGGTCGCTGCGGACCAGGACCTTGCGGCCCGCGAGGTCTCCCAGCGAGTCGATCCGAGCCAGGGTCACAGGTCCTTGCCGACCAGCTGGACGAGGTCGACGAGGCGGTTGGAGTAGCCCCACTCGTTGTCGTACCAGCCGACGACCTTGACCTGGTTGCCGAGCACCTTGGTGAGGCCGGCGTCGAAGATGCACGACGACGGGTCGGTGACGATGTCGGAGGAGACGATCTCGTCCTCGGTGTACTTGAGGTAGCCCTTCAGCGCACCCTCGGCGGCGGCCTTCACCGCGGCGTTGACCTCCTCGGCCGTGGTCTCGCGACCGACGGTGACGGTGAGGTCGGTGGCCGAGCCGGTGGGGATCGGCACCCGCAGGGCGTACCCGTCGAGCTTGCCCTTGAGGTCGGGCAGCACCAGCGAGATCGCCTTGGCCGCACCGGTCGAGGTCGGGACGATGTTGAGGGCGGCGGCACGGGCGCGACGCAGGTCCTTGTGCGGGCCGTCCTGCAGGTTCTGGTCCTGGGTGTACGCGTGGATCGTCGTCATCAGGCCGCGCTCGATCGTGAACTCGTCGTGGATGGCCTTGGCCATCGGCGCGAGGCAGTTCGTGGTGCACGAGGCGTTGGAGATGATGTGGTGCGTGGCGGGGTCGTAGTCGCCCTCGTTGACGCCCAGGACGATGGTGATGTCCTCGTTCTTCGCCGGCGCGGAGATGATGACCTTCTTGGCGCCGCCGTCGATGTGCCACTGCGCCTGCTCGGCCGAGACGAAGATGCCGGTGGACTCGATGACGACGTCGGCGCCGAGGTCGCCCCACGGCAGAGCCTTCGGGTCGCGCTCGGCCAGGGCCTTGAAGCTCTTGCCGTCGACGCTGATGGAGTCCTCGCCGTGGGTGACCTCGCCGTCGAGGCGACCCAGGATCGAGTCGTACTTGAGCAGGTGCGCCAGCGTCTTGTTGTCGGTGAGGTCGTTGACCCCCACGATCTCGATGTCGGCGCCGGCGGCCCTGGCGGCGCGGAAGAAGTTGCGGCCGATGCGGCCGAATCCGTTGATGCCCACGCGAACGGTCACGGGGTGCTCCTCAGGGGTGGGGCCGGGCTGCGCCACGGCGGGTTCCTCTGGTCGCCTGAACCCTAGTCGACCCGTGGGTGACGCCGGTCACCCGGCCGGATCATGAGACGACGATCCCGCCATCCGGGACGGCGTCGGGGCGGACCGGACGCGCTCAGGCGTCGAGCATGTCCGGCGTGAGGTTGGCGTCGGTGCCCTCGATGCCGAGCTCGCCCGCCCGCCGGTCGGCCATCGCCAGCAGCCGACGGATGCGGCCGGCCACGGCGTCCTTGGTCATCGGCGGCTCCGCCAGCTGGCCGAGCTCCTCCAGCGACGCCTGCTTGTGCTCCAGCCGGAGCCGTCCGGCGACCTCGAGGTGCTCGGGCACCTCGTCGCCGAGGATCTCCAGCGCCCGCTCCACGCGCGAGCCCGCCGCGACCGCCGCGCGCGCGGAACGGCGCAGGTTGGCGTCGTCGAAGTTCGCCAGCCGGTTGGCGGTGGCGCGCACCTCGCGACGGACGCGGCGCTCCTCCCACACCAGGACGGCGTCGTGCGCGCCGAGCCGGGTGAGCATCGCGCTGATCGCGTCACCCTCCTTGATCACCACGCGGTCGACGCCACGCACCTCGCGCGCCTTCGCCGAGATGCCCAGCCGTCGAGCCGCCCCCACGAGCGCCAGCGCGGCCTCGGGACCCGGGCAGGTGATCTCGAGCGACGACGAGCGACCCGGCTCGGTGAGCGAGCCGTGGGCGAGGAAGGCGCCGCGCCAGGCGGCCTCGGCGTCGCACACCGCACCGGAGACCACCTGCGGCGGCAGCCCCCGCACCGGGCGCCCACGGCCGTCGAGCAGACCGGTCTGGCGGGCGAGCGACTCACCGTCCTTGACCACCCGCACGACGTACCGCGTGCCACGGCGCAGGCCGCCGGGCGAGATGACGAGGATCTCGCTCGCGTGCCCGAACATCTCGGCGATGTCGGTGCGCAGCCGCCGGGCGGCGATCGCGGTGTCGAGCTCTGCCTCGATGACGATCCGGCCCGAGATGATGTGCAGCCCGCCGGCGAACCGCAGCATCGAGGAGACCTCGGCCTTGCGGCAGCAGGACTTGGTGACCTTGTGGCGACTGAGCTCGTCCTTCACCTGTGCCGTCAGCGCCATGCCCGCCATCCTGCCACCGCCTCCTGCCCTCCCGCCGTGCGGTCCACCGGGCCTGTGGTCCGGTGCGAGCCGACCGCGCCGCCGTGCTGCCCCCCGGCGTGTCCTGCGGCGTGTCCTGCCTCGCGGACCACCCTGTCACGGACGTGCCGGGCGCGGGGCGGTCGTGCGCCGGACGGTCGTGGGGCCGCCTGGGTCAGAGGTCGCCCCAGCTGTGCTCGAGGACGTCGCGCAGCGCGGCGGCCAGGCGGAGCGGGTCGTGCCGGGCGCTGCCGGGGGCGGTGCCGACCTGACGCAGCACCAGGCGCGCACCGAGGGCGGCGGCGGCATCGGCGGTGGCGTCGACGTCCTCGATCGACCCCGGGTCGGCGACCACGGCGTCGAACCGGAGGCCGGGCACGTGGTCGGACAGCACCGCGAGGTGGTCCGACGCGCTCATCCCGGCCGTCTCGCCGCCGGAGGCCACCAGGTTGTAGACCAGGCAGCGCCGCGCCGTGGTGCGCACCAGCGCCTCGGCGAGGTCCGGCACCAGCAGGTGCGGCAGCACGCTGGTGTACCAGGACCCCGGTCCGAGGACGACCCAGTCCGCCTCGCGCACGGCGGCCACGGCCTCGGGGCACGCCGTCGGCTGCTCCGGGGTGAGCCGCACTCCGGTGATGCGCCCGGACGCCCGGGCCACGTTCGACTGGCCGCGCACGACCTCGACCTGCCCGTCGGCACCGACGACGTCGGCCTCGATCTCGAGCGGGAGGGTCGACATCGGCAGCACCCGTCCGCGGGCCTGGAGCAGCCGCCCGACCCAGTCGAGCCCGGTGACCGGCTCGTCGATCAGCTGCCACAGGGAGGCGATGAGCAGGTTGCCGACGGCGTGCCCGGCGAGCTCGCCGTCGCCGGTGAACCGGTGCTGCATGACGTCGCGCCAGGTGCGGCCCCACTCGCCGTCGTCGCAGAGCGCCGCCAGCGCCATCCGCAGGTCGCCCGGCGGCAGCACCCCGAGCTCGCGCCGCAGCCGGCCGCTGGAGCCGCCGTCGTCGGCCACGGTGACGACGGCGGTGAGCCGGTCGGTGAGGTGCCGCAGCGCCGAGAGCGACGAGTACAGGCCGTGGCCTCCGCCGAGCGCGACGACGCCGCGCCCCCTGGCCCCGCCGTGCCCGAGCCCGGCCACCTCGGTGGGCCTACTCACGTCCGAGGTCGCGGTGCACCGCGCTCGCCCGGACACCGGTGTCGCGCAGGCGCTTCGCGAGCTCCTCGGTCATCGCCACCGACCGGTGCTTGCCGCCCGTGCAGCCGATCGCGATGGTGACGAACGGACGGTTCTCGCGCCGGTACCCCTCGATCACCGGCTCCAGGGCGCTGACGTAGCGCTCCACGAAGTCGGTGGCGCCGGGCTGGCCGAGCACGTAGTCGCGCACCTCCTCGTCGCGGCCGGTGCTGGCCCGCAGCTCCGGCACCCAGTACGGGTTGGGCAGGAACCGCACGTCGACCACGTGGTCGGAGTCGACCGGCAGTCCGTACTTGAAGCCGAACGACATCACCGTCAGCCGCAGCGTCGCCGGGCCGTCCTCGGAGAACAGCTCGATGATCTTCGCGCCGAGCTGGTGCACGTTGAGGTCGCTGGAGTCGATCACCAGGTCGGCGGAGCCGCGCAGGTCGCCGACCAGGGCCCGCTCGCGCTCGATGCCGTCGAGGATGCGGTCCTGGCCCTGGAGCGGGTGGGGCCGGCGCACCGACTCGAACCGGCGCACCAGCGAGGCGTCGGAGGCGTCGAGGTACAGCACCCGGGTGCGCACGCCGCTGTCGCTGAGGCCGTTGAGGGCGTCGCGCAGGTCGGTGAAGAACGACCCGCCGCGGACGTCGACCACGACCGCCAGCTTGGGCAGCGCGTTGGCGGCGTGCGAGGCGAGGGTGGCCAGCGGCGCGAGCATGGTCGGCGGCAGGTTGTCGACGACGTACCAGCCGAGGTCCTCCAGGACGTCGGCCGTGGTGGACCGGCCGGCACCGGACATGCCGGTGACGACCAGCACCTCGGGGACGACGAGAGCGGCGCCCGGGGGCACCGACGCCTCGTCGGACAGGTCGGTCTCGGGGGACGCGGGCTCAGGATCCGAGGCGGTCACGGCTCCAGTCTCCCAGCCACGGAGTCGGCGCGGGGAGCGGTAGGTGCAGCCGGCTCGTCGTCGACGACCTCGCCGGTGGCGGTGTTGACGGCCGGGGTGCGCTGGGCGGTGTCGCGGGCGAGGTGCTCCACCACCAGGGCCGCCGTGGCGCGACCGAGGCCCGGCACCTGCGCCACCTCCTCGACGTCGGCCCCCCGCAGCCGCTTCACCGAGCCGAAGTGCTTGAGCAGCGCCTTGCGCCGGGCCGGGCCCAGACCCGGGACGTCGTCGAGGACGCTCGAGGTCATCGCCTTGGACCGGCGCTGGCGGTGGAACGTGATCGCGAACCGGTGCGCCTCGTCGCGCACCCGCTGCAGCAGGTAGAGACCCTCGCTCGTGCGCGGCAGGACCGTCGGGTACTCCTCCCCCGGCAACCAGACCTCCTCGAGCCGCTTGGCGAGGCCGCACAGGGCGACGTCGACCACGCCCAGCTCGGCCAGCGCCCGCGCCGCCGCGGCCACCTGGGGTGGGCCGCCGTCGACCACCACGAGCTGGGGCGGGTAGGCGAACCTCTTGCGCTGCTCGACGACCGGCTGGTCGGCCGAGGCGTCGGTGACGTCGTCCTCGGCCTCCTCGTCGCGCCGACGGTCGGCCAGGTACCGGGTGAACCGGCGGGTGATGACCTCGTGGACGGAGGCGGTGTCGTCCTGGCCCTCGACGCCCTTGATCGCGAACCGCCGGTACTCGCTCTTGCGGGGCAGGCCGTCCTCGAAGACGACCATCGACGCCACCACCTCGGTGCCCTGGAGGTTGGACACGTCGTAGCACTCGATCCGCAGCGGGGCCTCGCTCAGCCCGAGCGCCTCCTGGATCTCGTTCAGCGCCTGGCTCCGGGTGGTGAGGTCGCCGGCCCGGCGGGTCTTGTGCAGCACCAGCGCCTGGCCGGCGTTGCGCGCCACGGTCTGCATCAGGTTCTTCTTGTCGCCGCGCTGCGGCACCCGGATGTCGACGGCCGAGCCGCGCACCTCGCTGAGCCACGTCACGAGGTCGTCGGCGCCGGCGGGACGCACCGGCACCAGCACCTCGCGCGGCACGGCTCCCTCGTCGGCCTCGCCGTAGACCTGCTGCAGGAGGTGCTCGACCAGACCCGGCGTGTCGATCTCCTCGACCTTCTCGACCACCCACCCGCGCTGGCCGCGCACCCGACCGCCGCGGACGTGGAAGACCTGGACCGCAGCCTCCAGCTCGTCCTCGGCCAGAGCGAACACGTCGGCGTCGGTGGCGTCCGGCAGCACGACGGCCGTCTTCTCCAGGGCCCGCTCCAGCGCCTTGACGTCGTCGCGCAGTCGGGCCGCCCGCTCGAAGTCGAGCTCGGCCGCGGCCGAGCGCATCGACTGCTCGAGCCGTCGCACGTGCCTGCCGGTGGCACCGGCCATGAAGTCGCAGAACTCCTCGGCGAGCTCGCGGTGCTCCTGCGGCGTGACCCGCCCGACGCACGGCGCCGAGCACTTGTCGATGTAGCCGAGCAGGCAGGGACGGCCGGACTGCCTGGCGCTGCGGAACACACCCGCCGAGCAGGTGCGGACGGGGAAGACCCGGAGCATCAGGTCGACGGTCTCGCGGATCGCCCAGGCGTGGGCGTAGGGCCCGAAGTAGCGGGTGCCCTTGCGCTTGGAGCCGCGCATGACCTGCACGCGTGGGAACTCCTCGCCCATCGTGACGGCGAGGAACGGGTAGGACTTGTCGTCGCGGTACTTGACGTTGAACCGCGGGTCGAACTCCTTGATCCAGGCGTACTCGAGCTGCAGGGCCTCGACCTCGGTGCTGACGGTGGTCCACTCCACCGACGCCGCCGTGGTGACCATGGTGAAGGTGCGCGGGTGCAGCGTGGACGGGTCGGCGAAGTACGAGGTGAGCCGCTGCCGCAGGCTCTTGGCCTTGCCGACGTAGACCACGCGGCCGTGGGAGTCGCGGAACCGGTAGACGCCCGGGGACTCCGGGATCTCCCCCGGTCGGGGTCGGTACGTCGACGGGTCGGCCACGCCCCCAGCCTAGGAACCGGCTACGACGACCGCTCACCGTCCCTGCCGGTGGCCGCGGGCGGGCCGGGTGCGAGCCGCGCGGCCAGCGCCTGGGCGAGCATGACGGTGAGCTCACCGGTCCACGGTGTGCTCCCGCCGGGCCAGCTGACGGCGAGCTCCGCGACGACGTCCGCGCCCACGCTGGCCGGCAGGACGTCGGCACCGTCGTCGTGCTCGCCGACGGCGACGTCGATGCCGGGGCCGCTGACCCGCAGCCCGCTCACGGCGCGCTTGGCCACGAGCGCCTCGGCGCCCCTCCGGACCGCCTGCGCCGGGTCGGGGTCGCCGGCCAGGGCGACGAACCAGGTGTGGGCCACCAGGGAGCCGACGTCGGTGTCGTCCTGCAGCGTGGCGAGGCGGCGGCGCTCGGTGACGTCCTCGATGAAGATCGTCAGCCCGCCCGGCGAGGGCAGGATCCGGTTGCGGTACCAGCGCCCGGCCGGCTCGAACCACTCCTCGATCTCGACCGTGCGCTGCTCCTCGACCGCCTGCACGTACGCGCGGTGGAAGTCGCTCTCCGCGCCTTCGGGGTACAGCGTCCAGATGTCCTGGCCCATCAGCCGGTCCGGCGTGGTGCCGAACAGGTCGGCCGCCCGGCGGTTCACGTAGACGTACCGCCAGGAGGTGTCGAGGGCGACGAAGGCGTCGCTGACGTTCTGGAGGACGTGCTCCAGGGGGCCGCGGACATCGGCGACCGGCGCGAGGCCGGGGGCGGGGAAGGCCGCGACCTCCGGCACGCGGAGCCGGACCGTGGTCCCCCGGCCCGGCACCGAGTCGAGCTCCAGCACACCGCCCGCGGCCACCGCGCGCTGGCGCATCGCCCGCAGCCCGAAGCCGGCGGAGGTGCGCTCGTCGGCCTCCGTACCCGCGCCGTCGTCGACGACCTCAAGCACCCAGTCGCCGCCCTCGCGACGCACGGACACCGCGACCTCGGTGGCCGCGGCGTGCTTGACCACGTTGCCGATCGCCTCGACCGCCACCTCGTAGACCACCCGCCGGGCCGCCTCCGAGGGCTCGTCGCCGGCGTCGAGGTCGAGCCGTGCCGCCGGACCTCTGGGACCGCACAGCCGGGCCAGCAGCGCCTGCAGGGCGTGGCCCAGCCCGGCGCGCACCAGCACCTCCGGCTGCAGACCCGCGACCACGTCGCGCAGGCGCGCGCCGGCCTCGGCCAGGTCGCGGCTCATGGCCGACAGCTCCGCCGACACGGACGGGTCGGCGCCGGGCAGGCGCCGCCGAAGCGTGGAGACCCGCAGCGCCAGCGCGGCGAGGACCTGCACCGTGTCGTCGTGCAGCCCGCCGGAGATCCGTTCGCGCTCGGCGTCCTGCACGGCGAGGAGCTGGTGCAGCACGTCCTGCTGCTCCAGCACCCGCGCGTGCTCGGACGCCTCCGCCCGCCAGGCGTCGCTGACGTCGACCGAGATGCCGATCACCGCGCGCACGCGGCCGTCGTCGCTGAGAACCGGCTGCAGCCACGCCTCGAAGCGCGTGCTGTCCGGTCCGGTCCAGGTGTAGCTGCACGTCTCGCCGCCCAGGGCGCGAGCGAGGTTGTCCCTCGCCACCGGGTCGTGGGCGTTGCGCGCCACGACGTCCTGGCCGACCAGCTCGCCGGGCTCCAGCCCGACCCGGGCCAGGGGCGTTCCCGCGGAGTAGGTGCAGACGCCGTCGGCGTCGAGGACGTACACGACCACCGGGCAGCGGGTCACCAGCAGCTCGAGCAGCACGGCGGCCTCGTCCCGGCCCAGCCGCCCCGTCACGACGCGGACTCCTCCAGCAGCCCCTCCCTCGTGGCCACCGCCAGCGCCTCCAGCTTGGAGTGCACGCCGAGCTTGCCGAGCAGGTTCGCCACGTGGTTGCGCACCGTGTTGACGCTGAGCCACAGGCGCTGGGCGATCGCGGCGTTGCTCAGCCCCTCGGCCAGCAGGCCGAGCACCTCGAGCTCGCGGCCGGTGAGGTTCGCGCCGAGCCTCGGCTCGGCCCGGCGGTGCACCCGGCTCATCAGGCGTGCGAGCAGCGCCGGGCTGAGCACCGCCTCACCCGCCGCGGCACCCCGGACCGCCTCGACCAGCTCGTCGACCGTCCGCACCTTCTCCACGAACCCCGAGCAGCCGTTCTCCATCGCCTCGAGCAGCGTGTCGTCGTCGGTCGACGCCGTGAGCATGACCACCTTCGTGGTCGGCGAGAGCCGCTTGAGGTCGGGGATGGCTGCGACGCCGCTGCCGTCGGGCAGGCGCTGGTCGAGCAGGACGACGTCGACGCGGCCGTCCGTCACCCGCTCGCGGGCCGTGGCCAGGTCGGGCGCGGTCCCCACGACCACCAGGTCGGGCTCGACCTCGAGCGCTGCAGCGACGCTGCTCGCGAACATCACGTGGTCGTCGACCAGCAATACCCTGACGGCGCCGTCCGGCTCCTCCACCTGGCTCATCCCCACCCCTGTCGGCCACACGTACCCGAGAAGCACCGGCGACGGGCCCACCGTAGTGCTCCGGCCGCCGGCGTGCCGGACTTCGGCGGTTCGTCCTGGTGCTTTCGCACCAGTGCCCACCGGTGCACCCGGACCTCCCGCCACGCAGAGGGGCCACCGACGATGGACGCGTGCCCCCGACGCCGCCCGACCCCCGCGCGATCCGGGTCGTGCTCGCGGACGACGACCCTCGCGTGCTCGCGGCCGCCGGGGACGCGCTGCGGCAGAACCCCGACATCCACCTCGTCGCCGAGGTCCCCGACGGCGACCACCTGCGCGAGGTCGTCGCGCGCGAACCGGTCGACGTCGTGGTCACCGACCTCGGGATGCCCGGTGGTGGGACGGACCTGATCCGGTACCTGCGGGCGATGACGCCGCCGCCGGGAGTCGTGGTGGTGACCGCCCGGGACGACCCGGCCACCTGCCTGGAGATCGTGCAGGCGGGCAGCCGGTGCATCGTGAGCAAGTACGGCGTCGACGTCGACCTCGGACGCTGCGTCGTGCGCTGCCACCACGGCGACGTCGTCCTGGTGGGCGTCGGCCCCGCGGCCGTGCTCGACCACCTGCTCGAGCGCGCGGCACCGCCCCACTGATCGATCGCCGCGCTGGTCGCGGTGGTGCATGCGCACCACGCAAGGACCGCACGTCCGTACCTGGCACGGTCGCCGACGCCGCTGGTTCGATGGTCGTCCCCGGTGGTCTCAGCCCACCGGTGCACCCCGGCCGCACCCCCCTTGACGGCCGCGGCGCTCGACGCCCTCGGGTCGCGCTCCCCCCAGCGCCCCGGGGGCGTCGTGCGTCCGCGGTCAGGCGGCGGGGACGCCGGCCAGCCGGCGCCGGTCCAGCGGCGAGGGGCGCGACGGGCGAGCCGCCGGGATCGGCTGACCCGTTCGCCGCCGGTCAGACCGCGAGGACCAGCTGGTCGCCCTCGAGGGCGACCGGCACCGAGACGAGCGGCTGGGTCGCGGGATCCCGCAGCACGGCCCCGTCGGAGGCGTCGAACTGGCTGCCGTGGTTGGGACACGTCAGGGTCAGCCCGTCGCCGGCCTCGACCGCGGTGCCCTGGTGGGTGCACCGGGCGTCGTACGCGACGAACTCGCCCTCGGCCGGCTGGGCGACGACGTAGTGGTCGTCGCCGTCCGCGACCACGACGGCAGTGCCGACCGCGACGTCGGCCGCGGGCACGGTGACGCCACCGGAACCCGCGGACGAGCCGCCGTCCGGCTCCGAGCCCCCGCCCGACGAGCCGTCGTCGCCGGAGGCGCAGGCGGTGAGGAGGCCGGGCACCAGCGTGACCCCGCCGATGGCCACCAGGCTGCGCATCACGGTGCGCCGCGAGGGGCACCAGTCGTCCAGGTCGCGGGTCGGCGTCCGGTGGGCGTCGGCGGCGGGCTGGGTGCTCACGTGGTTCCTCCTGGTGCCGGCCGGTGGCCGGGTCGGCTGGGCCGCGCTCGTGCTGCGTGGTCCCAGGATGACCGCCGCGCCGTCAAGGGAACCTCAAGGACACCCTGTGACTCTGCTGGGATCGCCGCCACGACGTCGCCGGGCGCGACGGTCAGCCGGCCCGGCGTGCCGGCGCCGACGCCTTCCTCGCACCGGCCTTCTTCGTGGCGGCCTTCTTCGTGGCGGCCTTCTTCGTGGCCGCCTTCTTCGTGGCCGCCTTCTTCGTGGCCGCCTTCTTCGTCGCGGTCCGCTTCGTCGGGCTCGCCGTCGCAGCACCCCGCGCGCTGGTCGCCGTCGCGGTCGCCCGCGTCCGCGGCGACACGGCGGCCGCCACCGTGGTGGTCGGCCGCACGCCGCGGTCGCCCTCCGGGAGCACGCGGGCGAGGAACTGCCCGGTGTAGCTGGCCTCGACCCGGGCCACCTGCTCCGGGGTGCCCTCCGCCAGCACGGTGCCGCCGCCGGACCCGCCCTCGGGCCCCATGTCGACGACCCAGTCGGAGGACTTGATGACGTCGAGGTTGTGCTCGATGACGATCACCGTGTTGCCCTTCTCGACCAGGCCCTGCAGCACGCCGAGGAGCTTGCGGATGTCCTCGAAGTGCAGCCCCGTGGTGGGCTCGTCGAGCACGTAGACCGTGCGGCCCGTGGACCGCTTCTGCAGCTCGCTCGCCAGCTTGACGCGCTGCGCCTCACCGCCGGACAGGGTCGGCGCCGGCTGTCCGAGCCGCACGTACCCGAGGCCCACCTCGACCAGGGTGGTGAGGTGCCGGGCGATCGCGGGCACCGCGGCGAAGAACTCGGCGGCCTCCTCGATCGGCATGTCGAGCACGTCGGCGACGGTCTTGCCCTTGAAGTGCACCTCGAGCGTCTCCCGGTTGTACCGGGCGCCGTGGCAGACCTCGCACGGGACGTAGACGTCCGGCAGGAAGTTCATCTCGATCTTGATCGTGCCGTCACCCTGGCAGTTCTCGCAGCGACCGCCCTTGACGTTGAAGGAGAACCGGCCGGGCTGGTAGCCGCGCACCTTCGCCTCGGTGGTGGTGGCGAACAGCTTGCGGACGTGGTCCCAGACACCGGTGTAGGTGGCCGGGTTGGACCGCGGCGTGCGGCCGATCGGCGACTGGTCGACGTGCACGACCTTGTCGAGGTGCTCGAGCCCGGTCACGGTCTTGTGCCGGCCGGGCACCTGGCGGGCGCCGTTGAGCTTGTTGGCCAGCACCGTGTAGAGGATCGCGTTCACCAGCGTGGACTTGCCCGAGCCGGAGACCCCGGTGACCGCGACCATGCACCCGAGCGGGAACGAGACGTCGATTCCGCGCAGGTTGTGCTCGCGCGCCCCGACGACGGTGACCTCGCGGTCGGGGTCGGGCAGGCGCCGGTGCTCCGGGACGGCGATCGACTCGCGCCCGGACAGGAACCGGCCGGTGAGCGAGGTCTTGTGCTTCATCAGCCCCTCGACCGACCCCGAGTGCACGACGTGGCCGCCGTGCTCGCCGGCACCCGGGCCGATGTCGACGACCCAGTCGGCCGTGGCGATGGTGTCCTCGTCGTGCTCGACCACGATCAGGGTGTTGCCGAGGTCGCGCAGCCGGGTCAGCGTGGAGATCAGCCGCCGGTTGTCGCGCTGGTGCAGGCCGATGCTCGGCTCGTCGAGCACGTAGAGCACCCCGACCAGCCCGGACCCGATCTGGGTGGCGAGCCGGATCCGCTGCGCCTCGCCGCCGGACAGCGTGCCCGCAGGGCGGTCGAGGGAGAGGTAGTCGAGGCCGACGTCGAGCAGGAAGCCGAGGCGGGCGTTGATCTCCTTGAGCACCGCGGCGGCGATCTGGGCCTGGCGCGCGTCGAGGGTCAGCTGGCCCAGGAACTCGGCGCACTCCCCCACCGGCAGCGCGCAGACCTGGGCGATCGACTTGTCGCCGATCCGCACCGCCAGCACCTCGGGCTTGAGCCGGGCGCCGCCGCAGGCCGGGCAGGGCACCTCGCGCATGTAGCCCTCGTACCGCTCGCGGGACCAGTCCGAGTCCGTCTCGGAGTGGCGGCGCTTGATGAACGGGATGACGCCCTCGAACCCGCTGGTGTACGACCGCTCGCGGCCGAACCGGTTCCGGTACCGCACGTGCACCTGGTAGTTCTCGCCGCGCAGGAGGGCGTCCTTGGCCCGCGAGGGCAGCGCCCGCCAGGGCGCGTCCATCGAGAAGCCGAGCTGGTCGGCCAGGCCGGTCATGAGCCGGTGGTAGTACTCGTTGCTGCCCTGGGCGTTGCCCCACGGCGCGATCGCGCCCTCGCTGAGCGTGAGGTCCTCGTCGGGCACGACGAGCTCGTCGTCGACCTCGAGCCGGATGCCGATACCCGAGCAGGTCTCGCACGCGCCGTAGGGCGCGTTGAACGAGAACGTGCGCGGCTCGATCTCGTCGAGCTGGAGCGGGTGGTCGTTCGGGCAGGCCATCTTCTCGCTGAAGCGCCGCTCGCGGCCCGGGTCGTCGGCCTCGAGGTCGACCAGCTCGGCGGTGAGCAGGCCGCCGGACAGCCCGAGCGCGGTCTCGACCGAGTCGGTGAGCCGCCGCTTGGCGCTCGCCTTCACGGCCAGGCGGTCGACCACGACGTCGATCGAGTGCTTGAGCTTCTTCTCCAGCGTGGGCGGGCTCGTGAGCGAGACCACCTCGCCGTCGACCCGGGCGCGGGCGAAGCCCTTGCTCTGCAGCTCGGCGAACAGGTCGGCGTACTCGCCCTTGCGGCCGCGCACGACCGGCGCGAGCACCTGGAACCGGGTGCCCTCGGGCATCGCCATCAGCCGGTCGACGATCTGCTGCGGGGTCTGGCGGCCGATCGGCTCGTCGCAGACCGGGCAGTGCGGGACGCCGGCGCGGGCCCACAGCAGGCGGAGGTAGTCGTAGACCTCGGTGATGGTGCCGACCGTGGACCGCGGGTTGCGGCTGGTGGACTTCTGGTCGATCGAGACCGCGGGCGACAGGCCCTCGATGAAGTCGACGTCGGGCTTGTCCATCTGCCCGAGGAACTGGCGCGCGTAGGCGCTCAGCGACTCGACGTAGCGGCGCTGGCCCTCGGCGAAGATCGTGTCGAACGCGAGCGAGGACTTGCCCGAGCCGGACAGACCGGTGAACACCACGAGGGCGTCGCGCGGCAGGTCGAGGTCGATGTCCTTGAGGTTGTGCTCGCGGGCGCCGCGCACCACCAGCTGGTGCGCCGAGGCGCCGTTCGAGGGCGTGCGTGAAGAGGGGCGACGGGTGGCGGATGGCACGACGTCAACTGTAGGTGCCGGGTCCGACAACGGCTCCGCGGCGTCCCTCCTGCGGACCCGGACGGTGGGGGGCGAGGCGCGGCCCGCGGGGCTAGGGTCGCGGACGTGAGCACGTCACCGACCGATCCCGCGGCCCTGCCCGAGAGCACCCGGCTCGACGACCTGTCCGAGCCCGGTCAGTACCTGCACGTCGTCCGGGTCCTCGCCGACGAGACCGACCGGCTGATGGACACCGTGCACACGCTCGACCAGGAGGCCGTCCGCGGTGACTCGCTGTGCGACGGCTGGACCCGGGCGCACGTGCTGAGCCACCTCGCCCGCAACGCCGACGCGGTCGGCCGGCTGGTGCACTGGGCGACGACGGGCACGGAGACGCCGATGTACGCCTCGCCCGAGGCGAGGGACGCCGACATCGAGGCCGGGGCCGGTCGCTCGGTCGCCGACCTCGAGGCCGATGTCGAGTCCAGCGCCGAGCGGCTCCTGGACGCGCTCATGACGATGACTCCGGGCGGCACCGGCGTCACGGTCCGGCTCCGCGGCGACTTCCCCCTCCCCTCCCACGACCTGCCGCTCATCCGCGCGTACGAGGTCGTGCTGCACCACCTGGACCTCGCGACCGGCTACCGGCTGGACCGCACCGACCCCGCGCTCGTCGACCGGGTGCTCCGCGAGGCGGTGCGCCGGCTGACCGGGCGGCACGCGCCCGCGATGACGCTGCGGACCGACGGGGGCGCCACCTACGAGGTCAGCGGCGGCGGCGCCGAGGTCTCCGGCAGCGCGGCCGACCTGCTGGCCTGGACGACCGGGCGCTCCCGCGGTGACGGGCTCACCGGCGACCTCCCCGACCTGCCGGCGTGGGGGTGACGGCGGTGGCCACCTACCCCGAGGTCGAGGTCACCGAGCTGCCCGGCGCGACCCTGCGGACGGCGTCGGTCTCCGAGCAGGACAACATCGCGTACCTGCTCACCAGCAGCGCCACCGGCGCCCAGCTGCTCGTCGACGCCGCCGACTCCGCCGGCACGCTGCTCGCGATGGTCCGGGACGGAGCCGCCGACGGGCGCCTCGACCTGGTCGTGACGACGCACCAGCACTGGGACCACCACCGCGCTCTCGCCCAGGTGCTCGAGACGAGCGGCGCCCGGTCGGCGGCCGGCGAGGACGACGCCGACGCCCTGCCGAGCGCACCCGACCAGCGGCTCGCGCACGGTGACCGGCTCGTCGTGGGCGACCTGCTGCTCGACGTGATCCACCTGCGCGGCCACACGCCGGGGTCGGTGGCCCTGGCCTGGAGCGACGGCGGCGGCACCACGCACCTGTTCACCGGTGACAGCCTCTTCCCTGGGGGCGTCGGCAACACGAACCAGGATGCCGAGCGGTTCGCCACGCTGATCGACGACGTCGAGCGTCGGCTGTTCGAGGTCTACGGCGACGCCACGGTCGTCCACCCCGGCCACGGCGCCACCACGACCCTCGGCGCCGAGCGCCCCCACCTCGCGGAGTGGCGCGAGCGCGGCTGGTAGGTCGGTCGGGCACCGCCGGTGGTTGGATGGGCAGATGGTCCTGGAGATCGCCACCATCGCCGTCACGCCCGGCTCGGAGGACGCGTTCGTCGCGTCGTACCGCGAGGCGCGGGACGTCCTCGCCGGCACCGAGGGGTGCCGCTCGGTCCGGCTCACCCGCGGCGTCGAGTCGCCGTCGGTGTTCCGGCTGCTCATCGAGTGGGACTCGGTGGCCGCCCACGAGGAGAACTTCCGGCAGACCGACCGTCTCCCCCGCTGGCGCGCGGCGATCGGCCCGCACTTCGCCGAGGCACCGCACGTGGAGCACTACGAGGACGTGAGCGCCACGGCCGAAGGGACGGACGGCGCGGATGTCTGAGCAGATGTCCGGGCAGACCGACGGCCAGGCTCTCTGGACCCCCGACGAGGCCCGCGGGACCGTCCGGCCGGTCCGCCAGCTCGGCGACCCCGTGCTCCGCTCCACCGCCACGCCGGTGACCCGGTTCGACGACGACCTGCGCGCGCTGGTCGACGACATGTTCGCCTCGATGTACGCCGCCGACGGCGTGGGCCTGGCGGCGAACCAGATCGGCGTGGAGTACGACGTCTTCGTCTACGACTGCCCGCACGACGAGGACGACGAGAACGACCCCGACCTGCCGCCCGAGCACGGCGCCGGCTACGTCGTGAACCCGACCCTGACCCGCAGCTGGGGCGAGGAGCGGGTCTGGTCCGAGGGCTGCCTGTCGCTCGTCGGCTTCAGCTGGGACACCCCGCGCGACGACTGCGCCACCGTCGAGGGCGTCGACGTGCACGGGCAGCCGCTGGAGATCAGCGGCTCGGGCCTGCTCGGCCGCTGCCTGCAGCACGAGGCCGACCACCTGCGCGGCAAGGTCTACCTCGACCGGCTCCCGCGGCTGCAGCGCGGCAAGGCGATGCGCCGCTTCCTCGAGCACCAGGAGACGTACCGCCCCTGAGGCTCGCGCGGGGCGGTCTGGCGCTCAGGCCCGCAACGCCGTGAGCACGGCGAGGACCCGTCGGTGCACCGCCGCGTCCTCGGCCAGCCCGAGCTTGGCGAAGACGGAGGTGATGTGCGCCTCGACGGTGCGCTCGCCGACGCCGAGCCGTCTGGCGAGCTCGCG
The DNA here is from genome assembly GCA_963825505.1 of uncultured Actinomycetota bacterium. Taxonomy (GTDB): domain Bacteria; phylum Actinomycetota; class Actinomycetes; order Actinomycetales; family CAWJMD01; genus JBBQSN01. Next base: position 375,709 of record CAWGTL010000018.1, read on the forward strand.
GTTCGACAGCCCCTCCGCCAGCAGGGACAGCACGTCCCGCTCGCGGACGGTGAGGGCCGCCAGCGGGTCGATGCGTCGGCGTCGGTCGACCACCTGCTTGACGATGGTGGGGTCGACGACCGTCTCGCCGTCGCGGAGCCGACCGAGCGCGTCGACCAGGAGGGCGCCGTCGGACACGCGGTCCTTGAGCAGGTAGCCGACTCCGCCCGGGTGGGCCTCGAGCAGACCGATCGCGTACTCCGGCTCCACGTAGCTGGAGAGCAGCAGCACGGCCAGACCCGGCTGCCGCTCGCGCAGGGTGGCCGTCGCCCGGATCCCCTCGTCCGTGTGGGTCGGCGGCATCCGGATGTCGACGACGGCGGCGTCCGGCCGGTGCCGCTCCACCTCGCGCAGCAGCGACTCCGGGTCGCCGACCGCCGCGACGACCTCGAGGCCCGCCGTCCGGAGCACGTGCGTGACGCCCTCGCGAGTCAGCATGGTGTCCTCGGCGATCACGACGCGCACGGCAGCTCCAACCGCACGCCGCGAGCGGTCGCCACGACCTGCCCCCCGAGCGCGCCGGCGCGGTCGAGCACGGAGGCAGGCAGCTGCCGACCGGCGCCGTCGACCTCGACCACGAGCAGCGAGCTGGCTCTCAGGACGCGCACGACCAGGGACGCGGTCCCGTCGTGCGCCTGGTCCCGGGCCTCATCCAGGGCCCCGACGACGAGCGAGTAGGCGGCGAGCTCGAGGCTCGGCGGGAACCGGTCGGTGGTGAGCAGCTCCAGCTCGACCGGGATCGGCGCCCGGTCGGCCAGGGAGCGCAGGGCCGGGCCGAGCCCGGACGCCGTCAGCACCGCGGGGTGGATGCCGTCCGCCAGCCGCCGCAGCGCCGCGAGGGCCGCGCCCGCCTCGTCGACGCCACGGTCGAGCTCGGCCACGGCGACACGCTCGTCCGAGCGCCGCGCCGTCGCGCGGGCCACGGCGACGGCCGAGCTGAGCGCCAGGAGGCTCTGCTGCGCCCCGTCGTGCAGGTCGCGCTCGAGCCGCCGGCGCGCCTCGTCACCGGCCGCGACGATCCGGCGGCGCGAGTCCCGCACGTCGTGCACCCGGGCCAGCCTCTCGGCCGACAACCGGTCGTTCTCCAGGGCCAGCCGGGCCGCAGGACCCAGCGAGGCCTCCAGCACCGGCACGGGGAGGACGGTCGGGTCGTGCACGACGACGGCCAGCACCTCGTCCCCGTGCACCAGGCGGGTCGCGACCCGCCCGCGCCCGGCGTCCGCCGTCGCGGGCAGCCCGTCCGCGGTGACGTGACGCCCGTCGATGCCCACCGGGTAGACCACCTCCACGTCGTGGTCACCGGAGCCGTCCCTCAGCACGGCGGTGAGGGAACGGCCGAGGTCGTCGACCTCGAGGTCCCGGACCAGCACCGCGAGGGCGTGCCGGCGGGTGAGGTGGCGCCACGTCGTCCGGCCCGACGTCACCGCCACGACGGTCCAGGCGAGCGCCCGGACCACGTGCAGGGTGACGAACAGGGGGCTCGCAGCCGACTCCTCGTCGAGCAGGGTGGCGACGGCGAACGCCAGCTCAGCGGCCCCGGCCAGCACGACCGCACCGAGCAGCCCGCCCTGCCACCGACGCGCGGCGACCGTGGCTCGCCACCAGCGGACGCCGGCGGCGACCGCCGCGCCTCCCGACACCACCGCCCAGGTGACTGCTGCGCCGGCGGTGAGCAGGCCGGCCAACGACGGGTCCGCGGCGACCAGGAACGCGCTGGACGAGCAGGTCGGCCAGCAGTCCTGGTCCAGCAGCGGGTCGTCGACGGTGACCAGGGCCACGGCGAGCGCCAGCGACAGCGTGCCGGCAGCGGCACCGATGGCCCGGGCCCGGCGGTGACCAGCCGGCGCGAGCAGGAGGAGCAGGAGCAGGAGCAGCACCGGCAGCGACGGGGCGGCCACCGTGCCCAGTCCGCGGACGACGGCAGGACCACCCTCCCAACCGGACCAGTCCGGGGCGTACCAGAGGACCCCGGCGCCCACGAGGAGCAGGCCGGCCCGCCACGACGGCCCCCACCACGCGGTCGCGACGCCGGCAGCCAGCAGCGACAGGCCGGCCAGGTGGTCGAGCGCCTGCACCGAGGGCGACACCGCGCCGTAGGTGGTGAGCTGCGTCGGGGTCGGCGGCAGGAGCGTCAGGGCGGCCACCGCGTACGCCACCGCGACGAGGGTGAGCGCCACCCGTCCGAGACGCGCGCCCGGCACCGCCATGACGGAAGTGTGGCACCTCGGGCAGAGGTGGACGCGGGTGTCGGTGCCGACGCAGCGGCGCGGTCGCGGACGGTCGGGTCCCGCGCGTGCGACCGTGTGCGTGACGGGAGGTGGCCGCGACGGAACGGACCGGGACGGGCGTGCGCGCCTGGACGGCACTGCGAGCGACCTGTGCGGTGCTGGGCGCCGCCGCGCTGGTAGGCGGTCTGGCCGGTTGCGCGACCGGGCCCGTGGACAAGGCCGGCGGCTCGGGGGGCATCACGGTGCTCGGCCTCGCGACGCCCGACTCCCCCGGCCGGCCCTCCAGCCGCGACGTCGAGCACTTCGCCGAGCAGGTGCGGACTCTGTCGCACGGCCGCCTTCGGGTGCAGGTGAGCTGGGACGTCGGCCGGGGCGGCCCTTCGTGGGACCAGGTCACGGCCCGGTCGGTCATCGACGGCGACCAGGACCTCGCGCTGGTCCCGGCCCGCGCGTGGGACGTCCTCGGGGTCGACTCGCTGCGCGCGCTCCAGGCCCCGTTCGTCCTCACCAGCGACGCGGCGCTGGACGCGGTCGTGGCCGATCCCGTGGCCGAGGACCTCATGACGGGGCTGGACGGGGTCGGCGTCACCGGCCTGGCGCTGTTCCCCGAGGGGTTGAGGCACCCGGTCGGGTACGGAGCACCGGTGCTCGAGCCCGCCGACCTCGCCGGCGGCTCGGTGCGGGCCCCGAGGTCCGAGCTGACCTGGGAGGTCCTGCGTGCGCTGGGGGCGGACCCGGTCGACCTCGGGACGGAGTCGGACGCCGACCTGCGGTCCGTCCGCGGTCTGCGTGCCGACGAGACCAGCGCGGAGTACGCGCCGACCCTGCCACGACCCGGGGTGCTCACGGCCAACGTCACCCCCTACGCCAAGGCCAACGTGCTCGTCGTCTCGCACCGGACCCTCGCCGGGCTCACCGACGACCAGCAGGCCGTCCTGCGCCAGGCTGCCGCTCGGACGCGGGGGCACAGCATCCGCACCCGTCGCTCGGACGTCGAGGCCGTGGCCTCCGCGTGCGCATCGGGGCTGCCGGTCGTCCTGGCCGACCCGGCACAGCTCGACCGGTGGCGGCAGGTGACGCAGCCGGTGCGGGACCGGCTCGCGGAGGACCCTACGAGCGGTGCCCTGCTCGAGCGCGTCAGCGCCGTGGCCGAACGCGTCGGCCCGGGCCCGCCTGTCGCTTCCTGCGACCCCGACGCCACCCCCTCGACCGGCACCTCCGACCTCTCGGCGCTGGAGGGTGTCTGGCGGTTCGAGGTGACGGTGGGCGCGGGCGTCGCTGCAGGGTTGCCGCCGCAGCGCGCCGCCGCCGAGCTCGGGGTGCAGACCGTCCGGATGTCCGGCGGGTCCTACCGGTGGGAGTGGCGTTCGGCCGAGGGCGACCGGTCCTGCGCGGGGACGTACCGGGCCGACGGCGACGCCGTGGTGTTCACCGACGAGCCGGCCTGCGGCGGGAGCTGGCAGGCGAGGCCGGCCACCACCGCAGGCGAGGTCACCTGGTCGGCGGTCCGCTCCCGCGCGACGGCCGACCCCGCCGACCAGCTCGTGCGCGAGCTCCTGCACGGCGTCCCGTGGCGCCGCGTCGACGCCGCGACCACCCCGTCGGAGTTCCCGGCCGGGGTCTACCGGTGGACGGTGCCCGAGGAGGCGCTCGTGGCCGCCGGTGTCGACGGGGGGACCGCGTACTTCAACAGCGGGGTGATGACGATGACCGTCGGCGGCGGCCGCTGGACGCACCGGACGACGAGCCCGGCGGATCCCCCGGAGTGCAGCGGCACCTACGAGGTCGTGGGCGGCCGGGTCCTCTTCACCGCCGACGCGGTACCGCAGTGCGGTGGCGGCCTGCTGTTCAGCGCGCGGTGGGCCACGACGGCAGACGGGTTGCAGCTGGACGACATCGAGCCGCGGGACCCGTTCACGTCCCTGGTGTGGGGGACCCCCTGGCGCCGGCTCGGCTGAGCCGCGGCGAGGGAGGGACGGACGGGAGCGTCGCCTCGACGACGGTCCCCCCACCGGCCGGGCTGGTCACCCGGAGGCGTCCTGAGACCGCCTCGACGCGGTCCGCGATCCCGCGCAGGCCGGCGCCCCGCGACGCGTCCGCGCCACCGGCGCCGTCGTCCTCGACGGACGCCCTCACCGTGGCCGGCCCGACGTCCACCCGGACGACGACCCGGGTGCCGCCGGAGTGCTTGACCGCGTTCGCCACGGCTTCCGAGCACACGAACCAGGTCGTGGTCGCCACCTCGTCCGTCGGCCGGGGACCGGTCCACGTCACCGCGACCGGGAGCGGGCAGCGGTCGGCGAGGTCCCGGAGCGCGGTCTCGAGCCCGCCGGTCTGCACGCCCATCGGGTCCAGACCTGCAGCGAGCACAGCGAGGTCCTGCAGGGTGCGGTCCAGCTGCTGTCGCGCCCGCCGGACCTCGGCGGAGACGTCGTCCCCTGCCGCCGCGTCCGCCCGCGCGAGCCGCTGCCGCAGCTCGTCGAGGTGGCGCCCCGTGTCCTCGTCCAGGAGCCGGGCGAGCCGGGCGCGTTCGGCGTCGCCGACCTCGACCAGCCGGCGCCGCGAGGCCTCGAGGTCGACCAGCTGCGCCTCGACGGCACGGCGCAGGTCGGCGTTGTGCTGCGCCAGCCGGGCGGTCGCCGCCACGGCCTCGACGAGCGCCGGGTCGGCGAGCACGACCTGGTCGTGCACCAGCACCGCCACCGGACCGCCCGCCCGCACGACGGGCGTGGACGCACGTCCGGTGCCCGCTGCGGGGAGCTCGACGGTCCGTCCGGCGACGTCGACGAACCCGTCCCCTGACCGGTAGCCGATCTCGAGCGTCGGGTCGCCGATCTCGGCGGCCAGCGCGTCCCGCACCGTCCGCGAGCGGTCCTGGCCGACCAGGACCACGAGGTCGGTGACCGGTCGGACCCGCCAGGTGCGGTGGAGCACGCTCCTCGTGGTGAGAGCCGCAGCCCCGACCAGCCCCGCCTCGTAGACCCAGAGCGTCCAGCGGTCGGCGTCGCCCTCGGGCAGCAGCAGCCGGGCCGCAGCCGAGCCCACCAGCACGATCGCGGCACCCACGGCGACGACGAGGGCCTGCCCGCGGGCCCGGCGCATCGGCCCCCCGACCGATCGTCGCTGCACCTCCGCGGTGAGCACGAGCAGCGCGGCGAGCACGCACGTGACGACCTCGTCGCCCCAGGCGCCGGGGAGCACCCCCACGAGGTACGCCCCGGGGACGACGATCCGGGCGGGGCCGGTGAGGCGTCCGGTCGGGTGGGCCAGCAGCAGGTGCACCAGCGGTCCGCGGTGCACGAAGGCCAGCGCAGGGTCCAGCCCTCCGGCGAACCAGGAGACCGCGCACAGGACCAGCAGCAGCGCCATCCGACCGGCTCCTGCGCCGTGCAGCAGGACGGCGCAGACCAGGAAGGCCCACCCGACGACGACGTCCGGCAGCCACGCCGAGACGCCCTCCAGGAGTGCCAGGTCGACCACCAGCCCGACCGCCGCCAGGACCGCCGCCAGGATCACGACCGGTGCCACGACCGGGGTGGCCGGCCGGACGCCGGGTCGGCCGTCCGACGACCCACCGGCGGCACCAGCAGGAGGTTCCCCGGTGCCGTCGTCGACGAGCTCCGCCGGGCTCATCCGCCGAGGGTGGCAGAGGGGAGGCGGGTCCGTCCTGCGGACAGCCCCGACGGCGAGCCGCCGGAGCTCCGGGCCAGCACGGATCCGGACGCGTCCCGACGTCCCTAGCGTCGAGGTCTCACCCCCGCAGGAGGCACCGTGCAGGCTCGACGAGAACCCACCCGCCCGGCGTCGGCAGCGCTCGCCGTCGTTGCACTCGCCCTGGCCGGCTGCCAGGCGGCTGCCGGCCCGTCGTCGCCCGGGTCGTCGACGTCCGGGACCTCGGAGCCCACCTCGAAGGAGGCCAGGTACTCCGTGGTCGTCCTCGGCGACTCGCTGCCGTACGGCGGCGAGGACTGCGGTGGGTGCGACGCCTTCGGAGCCGTCTACGGCGCGCTGCTCGCCCAGGAGACCGGGCGTGCGGTCGAGGTCGCCAACCTCTCGACCCACGACGGCGTCAACACCCCGCAGCTGCTCGAACGAGTGCAGGGGAACCCGCAGCTGCGCGCGAGCATCGCCGGCGCGGACGTCGTGGTGGTGTCCACGGGGCACAACGACACTCCCTGGATCGTCGAGGGGGACGACACCTGCGACGGCGCGCCGGGCGAGGACGTGGACTGGAGCCGCTACACCGAGGCGTGTGCGGCCGAGGTCGCGGCGGCCTTCGGCGACGTGCTCGACGAGCTGCTCGTCGAGGTCACCGAGCTGCGGGACGGCGCGCCCACCGCGGTCCGGGTGATCACCTTCTACAACGACTGGATCGGCTACGAGGACGCGACCCCGGAGGCCACGGTCCCGAGCACGCAGGTGCTCGACGCCTTCAGCAGCACGATCTGCGAGGTCGCTGCCGCGCGCGATGCGGTCTGCGCCGACACCTACCACGCGTTCAACGGCCCGGACGGCTCCCAGGCCGCAGGGACGCTGCTCGCCGACGACTACACGCACCCCTCCGGCGCTGGCCACGTGCGGATCGCCGAGGTGCTGCTCGCGACCGGTACCGCCCCCCTGAGCTGACGCAGACCGCCTCTCCGACCTCGTCCACCTGGAGGACCACCGTGCACACCCGTCACCGCCCCACCTCCGCCGTGGTGCTCGCCGCCTCGCTGAGCCTGGGCGCCCTCGTCACGTGGCCGGCGACCGCGACTGCTCAGGACGCCGATCCCGCGCCGCGGATCGCCTTCTCGCGCCACGACCCACGGATCGGCGGCTTCGCGTTATGGAGCGCGCGGGCGGACGGCTCGCACGAACGTCGCCTGACGCGGGGCCAGGCGTACTTCCCCGACTGGTCGCAGGATCGCGCGCGGATCGTCTTCGACTTCCCGGACGAGGACGGCGACGAGCAGATCGGCACGGTGCGCGCGGACGGCACGGGATTTCGTCAGCTGACAGACCTGCCGGGTGTCTCCGAGTGCGCCGACTACTCGCCGGACGGCCGGCACGTCGTCTTCGACCGGTACGACCCGGCCCAGGACGAGTTCTTCACCTCCCTGTGGGTGATGCGGTCCGACGGGAGCCGAGCACGTCCGCTCTTCGGGCCGGACTCGACGACCTTCGACGTCGAACCGGAGTACTCACCGGACGGGACGCGGATCGTGTTCGGACGCATCGACCCCTCCACGGAGCAGGAGGCGCTGTTCGTCACGGACGCGGACGGCACCGACGTGCGGCAGCTGACGCCGTACGCCGAGGGGGTCGAGCACCCGCGGTGGTCACCGGACGGACGCTGGATCGTCTACGACATCGAGCGGGGCCTGGACCCGGCGCTCACCGTGAACGGCATCTACCTGGTGCGCCCGGACGGACGCGACCGCCACCGCCTCTTCCAGGACGACCGCCTGATCGCGTTCAAGCCGGACTTCTCACCGGACGGCCGGCACATCCTGTTCGGGTGCTACGTCCGGGCCCTGCAGCAGGAGGACCTCTGCGTGATGCGTGCGGACGGCTCGGGCTGGCACCGCGTGGTCCGGACCCGGGGCACGAACGAGAACTGGCCCGTCTGGGACTGATGCGGGCGATCGGCTCAGTCCCCCGCGCCGGCCGAGTACGGCTTGCCGGGCCAGTACGCCCACTCCTCGAAGTCCTCGACCCGGCCGTCCGCGGCGAACCGCAGCAGCCACAGGTCGGTGTACTCCTGCTCCTTCGGTGCGAGGTAGCGCACCAGCACCCTCGCGACCGCGGTCGGACCGTCGACCGCCACCACCTCGGGCGGACAGCTCGAACGTGACGCCGTCCTCCTCGGGCCAGAAGGCGCGGATCGCATCGTGCCCGACCTCGTCCGGCTCGTACGGCGACGGCCGGTACCGCGCGTCGTCGGTGAACAGGTCGGCGACCGCCTGCACGTCGTTCTCGCGCCAGGCGCGTTCGTAGCCGTCGATCCAGGCCGCCACCGACGCGCGGTCGGGTGCGCTCATCCCCCGGTCCCCGGCCGCTGCGCCTTCGGCAGCCGCCCGACGACGTCGGCGTACGAGGCGTCGACCGCCTCGCGGATCTCGTCGTCACCGATGGCGCCGCTCAGCCGCAGCGTGTTCCAGCCGTAGCGGCCGATGTACGCCATCACCGACGCCTGGTCGGGGTACTGCCGGACGCCACTCGTCGGCCTCCTCGCGACCGCGGCCGCACTTCACCCCGACCGACGACCCGTTCTCGCCCGAGCCGAGGAAGGCGAAGATCTTCTCGCCGACCTTCGCGACGACGTCGCCCTCCCAGGGCTGGTCCTCCCAGGCCCCCGGCTTGGCCAGGCAGTAGGCCTTCAGCTCGTCGTGGTCCACGCGCGCCTCCCTCGAGAGTGCTTCCCGAGACCGCTTGCGGCTCAGGCGTGCCCGGCCTTCTGCATGCCGCGCAGCTCCTTCTTCAGGTCGCCGATCTCGTCGCGCAGCCGGGCCGCGAGCTCGAACTGCAGCTCGCTGGCCGCCGCGTGCATCTGGTCGCTCAGCTGCTGGATCAGGTCGGCGAGGTCGCGCCCCGGCAGCAGCTGCAGGTTCGGCCGGGAGCCGTCGCCGGGGCGAGAGGCCATGCCCGGAACCGGGGTCTTGCCGCGGGACTGCTGCCGGCCGCCGCCGCCGAGCAGCTGCGCCGTGTCGGCGTCCTCGCGGTTGATCAGGTCGGTGATGTCGGCGATCTTCTTGCGCAGCGGCATCGGGTCGACGCCCTTGGCCGTGTTGTACGCCACCTGCTTGGCGCGGCGCCGGTTGGTCTCGTCGATCGCCAGCGCCATCGACGGGGTGATCTTGTCGGCGTACATGTGCACCTGGCCCGAGACGTTGCGGGCCGCTCGGCCGATGGTCTGGATGAGCGAGGTGCCCGAGCGCAGGAAGCCCTCCTTGTCGGCGTCGAGGATCGCGACGAGCGACACCTCGGGCAGGTCGAGGCCCTCGCGCAGCAGGTTGATGCCGACCAGCACGTCGAACTCGCCCAGCCGCAGCTCGCGCAGCAGCTCGACCCGGCGCAGGGTGTCGACCTCGGAGTGCAGGTACCGCACCTGGACCCCCTGCTCGAGCAGGTAGTCGGTGAGGTCCTCGGCCATCTTCTTGGTCAGCGTGGTGACCAGGACGCGCTCGTCGCGCTCGGCCCGTGCGCGGATCTCGCCGAGCAGGTCGTCGATCTGGCCCTTGGTGGGCTTCACCACGACCTCGGGGTCGATCAGGCCGGTGGGCCGGATGATCTGCTCGACCACGCCGTCGCCCTTGGCCAGCTCGTACGGCCCGGGGGTCGCCGACAGGTACACCGTCTGACCCACCCGGTCGAGGAACTCCTCCCACCGCAGCGGCCGGTTGTCCATCGCGCTCGGCAGCCGGAACCCGTGGTCGACCAGCGCGCGCTTGCGGCTCATGTCGCCCTCGAACATCGCCCCGATCTGCGGCACGGTGACGTGCGACTCGTCGATGACGAGCAGGAAGTCCTCGGGGAAGTAGTCGATCAGGGTGTGCGGGGCGGACCCCTGGGCGCGTCCGTCGATGTGGCGCGAGTAGTTCTCGATGCCCGAGCAGGACCCGACCTGGCGCATCATCTCGATGTCGTAGGTGGTGCGCATGCGCAGCCGCTGCGCCTCGAGCAGCTTGCCCTGCTGCTCCAGCTCGTGCAGCCGGTCACCCAGCTCGATCTCGATGCCGGCGATCGCCCGCTCCATCCGCTCCGGGCCGGCGACGTAGTGGGTGGCCGGGAAGACGTACATCTCCTCCTCGTCGTGCACCACCTCGCCCGTCAGCGGGTTGAGCGTGTAGAGCTTGTCGATCTCGTCGCCGAAGAACTCGATCCGCAGTGCCAGCTCCTCGTACACCGGGATGATCTCGACGGTGTCGCCGCGCACCCGGAAGGTGCCCCGGGTGAAGGACAGGTCGTTGCGGGTGTACTGCATGCCGACGAACTTGCGCAGCAGCTCGTCGCGCTCGACGACCTGGCCGACGCGCAGCTTCGCCATCCGGTCGACGTACTCCTGCGGCGTGCCGAGGCCGTAGATGCACGACACCGAGGCCACCACCACGACGTCGCGACGGGTGAGCAGGGAGTTGGTGGCCGAGTGCCGCAGCCGCTCGACCTCGTCGTTGATCGAGGAGTCCTTCTCGATGTAGGTGTCGGTCTGCGCGATGTACGCCTCGGGCTGGTAGTAGTCGTAGTACGAGACGAAGTACTCGACGGCGTTGTTCGGCAGCAGCTCGCGGAACTCGTTGGCCAGCTGCGCGGCGAGGGTCTTGTTCGGGGCCATCACCAGCGTGGGCCGCTGGAGCTGCTCGATCATCCAGGCCGTGGTGGCCGACTTCCCGGTACCGGTGGCGCCGAGCAGGACGACGTCCTGCTCGTCGGCGCCGATGCGGCGCACGAGGTCGGCGATGGCCGTGGGCTGGTCGCCGGAGGGCGTGAAGTCCGAGATGACCTCGAACGGGGCGACCCGGCGCTGCAGGTCGGTGGTCGGACGCATGCCACCACCGTAGGACGGCGCACCGACAACGGCGCACCGCGAGGGTCAGCGGGCCGTCTGCACCTGGTCGGCCGACCGCCGCTGGGCGGGGACCCGAGCCGCCACCGCGGCGAGGGCGCCGTGCTCCACGCCCACGGGGACTCCCCCGGCGTCGTGGTGCACGGTGACGACCTGGCCGACCTGGAGGGCGGCCAGCACCCGCGGGGAGGCACCGAGCGAGACCGAGACCTGCTCCGGAGAGGCGTCGGCGGCCCGCAGCCGCCGCTCCACGCCGCTGAAGCGCTTGCGCTGCTGCTCGGCCCACAGCACCAGGGCGCAGCCCAGCAGCACGATCAGCGCCACCATCAGCCACATCTCGCCGACGTCGACGCTCGCCCGCTCGAGCACCGCACTGACCCACGCGGTGCGGACGCCGAGCACCCAGGCGACCAGCGTGATCGCCGGCAGCCAGAGGTACCCGTAGAGCGTCCAGGCGGCGGCGGTCATCGTGCCGAACACGCGGCGGCTGACGCCGCGCTCGGCGGGCGTCGAGCGCCGGCGGTGGAAGCTGTCGACGGCCCTCATGCGGTCCCCCGGTCCGGGCTGACCCACACCGCGCGGCCGCGGTCGCGCCCGAGGAGCACCGCCGGCGTGGCGGCGACGACGGTGAGGAAGCCCAGCACCCAGAACGCGATCGGGTACCAGATCATCCAGAAGTAGGAGCGTCCGATCCCGGGCTCGTAGCGGCGGTCGATCACGAGGCTGACCGCGAACTGGAGCATGCAGGTGCCGGCGAGGACCACGGTCTGCCAGCTCGGCGAGAACAGGTCGACCCGTGCCCACTCCGGCGTGGCCCCGAAGGCGGACGCGGCGCCGAGGCCGACCAGGACGAGCAGCGTGCCCGCCCAGGTCGCCGACAGCCACGACTCGAGCACGACGGGCCACATCCGGCGACGACGCCAGACGAACAGGTCGCGGGTGTAGCGCTTGACCACCTGCGCGCCGCCCTTGGCCCAGCGCAGCCGCTGCTTCCACAGCCCACCGAGGGTCTCCGGCACCAGGATCGAGCAGAGGGCGCGCGGCTCGTAGCGCACGTCCCAGTGGTCCATCTGCAACCGCCAGGAGATGTCGATGTCCTCGGTCAGCATGTCGTCGTTCCAGTAGCCGATCCGGTCCAGCGCGGTGCGCCGGAACCCCGCGATCACGCCGGAGACGGTGAACACGCGGCCGTAGGTGCGTTGCGAGCGCTTGATCAGGCCGACGATCGAGCTGAACTCGCCGGCCTGGAGCCGGCCGAGCAGGGTGCCGCGGTTGCGCACGCGCGGGTTGCCGGTGACGGCGCCGACCCGCGACCCTGAGGTCAGGTGCCAGACCATCCAGTGCGCGGCGTACTCGTCCAGGATGGCGTCGCCGTCGATGCAGACCAGGAACTCGCTGCGGGCGGCGAGCGCGGCGGTGCGCAGACCCACGGCCTTGCCCTGGTTCGTCGCCAGGTGCAGCACCCGCAGGCGCGGGTCGGCCGCGGCCATCGCGTCCAGGACGGCGCCGGTGTCGTCGGTGCTGCCGTCGTCGACGGCGATGACCTCGAGGTTCGGGTACCGCTGCTCCAGCAGCGACTGCACGGTCTCGCGGACGTTCGGGCCCTCGTCGTGGCACGGGACGATGAGCGAGACGAGCGGGTACTCGGCGAGAGCCGGCGGCTGCTCCACCGAGGCCTGGCCCCGCTCGCGCCGCAGGTAGAAGTAGAGACCGCCGACCATCCAGACGAAGGCCATCACCACGGGGTACAGGAACACGAACGTGCTCGCGGCTGCGCGCATCGCGTTCCTCCTCGGGCGCTCGTCGGGGTCGCGCGACCCGGTGGGCGCACGATCTCTCCCCGTGGTTGTCGCCACGTCCGGGTGCTTCCTTGAGCGTTCGTGCGAGTGACGCGCGTGACTCCCGCGGCCGATGCACCGCCTCAGCCGGCGGAGCGCACCCTCAGCACGGTCGGTCGGCCGGGGTCGCACGACCCGTAGCGCCGCTCCCCCGCCCCGCCCGTCGAGGGCGCGAACCCGGCCCGCAGCAGGGCGGCGTCCAGGTCGGCCGGGCCCGTCCCGCGGCTCAGCACGACCTCCAGGTCCCCGCTGCCGTCGTCGGTCGTCCGGGCGTGCTGCACCCGGTCGCCGAGCGTCATCCGGACGCGCTGGAGCACCCGCCGGTCGCCGGCGGGGTCGCCTGGGGCCCCACCGCCACGCGTCCGCCGCGCGGCGGGCCGACCGGACACGAGCAGGTCGCGGAACGGCACCAGCCGCTCGTCCCAGAGCCGGTCGACGGCCCGCTCGAGCTGCTGCGGCGTGCCGGCGTTCTCGAGCCAGACGTCCGCGGCCGCGCGGCGCTGCTCGTCGTCGGCCTGGCTGGCGATCCGGCGCCGCGCGTCGTCCTCGGGCATCCCGCGCCCGACGAGGCGCCGCACGCGGTCCTCGACGGGCGCGTCGACGACGACGACCAGGTGGTAGCCGGCACCCATCCGCTTCTCGACCAGGAGCGGCACGTCGTGCACGAGCACCGCGTCGTCCGGCGCGGCCGCCACCAGCTCGCCCGTGCGGTGCGCGATGAGCGGGTGGGTGATCGCCTCCAGCGCCCGGCGGCGGCCGTCGTCGCCGAAGACGACGGCGGCCAGGGCCGTCCGGTCGAGCGCGCCGTCGGGGGCGAGCACCTCCGGACCGAACTCCTGGACCACCGCCGCGAGGCCCTCGGAGCCGGGGGCCACCACCTCGCGCGCCAGGACGTCGGCGTCGACGACGAACGCGCCGCGCTCGCCGAGGCGGTGCGCGACCGTCGACTTGCCCGAGCCCGTCCCGCCGGTCAGCCCCGTCCTCAGCACGCCGCCGAGCCTAGCCAGCGCCGCTGCACCAGGTGACCAGCCCGTGCGGGCCATTCACCCGTGCCCGCGCCGAGGCGTAGCGTCGAGCGGCCGGTCGCACGGTCGGCGGGACGAGGAGGCGGCCATGTTCGTCCAGGTCATCCAGGGCGCGGTGAAGGACCCCGGGGCGGTACGCGCGGCGTTCGACCGGTGGGTCGACGAGCTCGGCGGTGGTGCCGACGGCTGGCTCGGCAGCACCACCGGCGTCACGGCCGACGGCACGCTGGTCGCCCTGGCGCGGTTCGAGTCCGAGGAGGCCGCCCGGCGCAACAGCGACCGGCCCGAGCAGGGCGCGTGGTGGGAGGAGACCTCCCGGCTGTTCGACGGCGAGCCGACCTTCCACGACAGCGAGCGCGTCTCGGTCGACACCTACGGGGACATGGGTTCTGCGGGCTTCGTCCAGGTGATGCGCGGCCGCACGACCGACCCGGACCGCGGCTGGGAGCTGATGCAGGACGACGGCGGGGTCGACTGGGCGACCCTGCGGCCGGACATCCTCGGCACCCTCATGGTCGGCCACGCCGGGCCCGACTGGACGATGGCCATCTACTTCACCTCCGAGGCGGCGGCGCGCGAGGGCGAGGCGAAGGAGATGCCGCCCGAGCTCCAGGAGCAGATGCAACAGGTGCAGGAGATCTCCGAGGGCGAGACCGAGTACTACGACCTCACCGACCCCTGGCTGGCCGGTCCTTCCTGACCCGGCGCGAGCCGGTCCGAGCCGACCCGATCAGGGCACCGCGTGCCCCCGCCGCAGCAGCCGGCGGGTGCCGCGCGCCGGCGCGCCCAGCATCCACACCGACGACCGGATCGCCGCGGAGTGCCGCACGTTGGTCCAGCGCGACCACTGCCGCTTGGGGTCCACGCACACCACGCGGGTCTCCACGACGGCGTCGTGCACCTCGTAGCTCGCCGCGACGTTGCGCAGCGTCTGCTGCCAGAAGCGGTCCTCCTGCGCGTGGCCGCCGAGCGTCAGCCCGAGCTCGAACACGGGATCGGACGCCCGCATCAGCACCTGCGTCTGCGCGACGGTGCAGCCGTCGCGCTCGATGCTGCTGAACGTGATCCAGCCGGCGAACATGTGGCCCTGCGGCGTCATCAGGGTGAAGGACTCCTCGTCGGAGTACAGCACCATCACACCGGTCGACAGGGTGAGACGGCCGGGCATCGCCAGGTTGAGCAGCGCGACGTCACCCGGCTCGATGCCGGTGAGCGGCGCGTAGAACCGGTTGCCCTCCGGCCAGAACTCGGGGAACCGCTTCTTCCAGGTGGCGACCAGCTCGGTGGGCGTCACCACGTCCAGGGGCAGGCTGGTCTGGTAGGTCTTCTGCCACATCTTCCCGAAGCCCTGGATCGGGCTGGCGAGGCGGCGGCCCTCGACGTTGAGGTTGATCGCCCCCTCGGGCACCTGCGAGACGTTCAGCCTCGACACGTTCTTGGCCCAGCTCGCGGCGTCGCGCGCCGCGCCGGGGTCCACGTCAGCCATGGTCCGCTCCTCGTCGTCGGTCGTGCGACCGGTCAGGAGACCCCGGCGGCGGCGAGTGCCGCCTGCTCGGAGTCGTGGATGCCGACCGCCTCGTCCAGGCGGGTCAGCTCGAAGATCTGGCGGTAGTGCTCGGACAGCCCGTAGGCCATCAGCCGCTGGGACCGGCGGTTCGCCCGCACCAGCAGGGTCACGAGCAGCCCGATGCCACCGCTGTTCATGTACGACAGGTCGGAGAAGTTCAGGACGATCGCGCGTGCGTCGCCGGTCTCGTCGTACGCGCTCATCAGCACGTCCTCCGAGCCCGCGGTGACGTCGCCGCGGATGTCGACGACGCCGGCGGCGCCGAGGCGCCTGACGCCGAAAGTGGCTGTGGCCTCGGTCATCTCAGTTCCCTTCCGCGCCGGTGACGGCGCTGTCCTCGTCGGCCGTGATGGCGAGGAAGTCTGCGAGCCGGGTGATCTCGAAGATCTCCCGGTAGTGCGGTGTCAGGCCGAACGCCCGCACCGGGAGCCCCCGCGCCCGGGCCCGGGCCAGCAGCCCGACCACCAGGGCGATGCCCGTGGAGTTGATGTAGCCGGCTCCGTCGAAGCCCAGCACCACGGCCGACGGCGACAGCGCGGTCGCCTCCTGCCAGGCGGCGTCGATGGCCGTCTCGGCGGCGGCGTTGACGTCACCGACCAGGTCGATCACCGCCACCCCGTCGCGCAGCCGGACCTCGGCCACCCCCTCACGCGTCACCATCGTCGTCTCCCTCCAGGTGCATCACGAGCTCGACGACGTGCCGCTGCCCGTCGGTCGACTCGTGCACCTCGTCCACCATGTTCGTGATGAGGAACAGACCCCATCCCCGCGGCCGCTGCAGCCCGGCGAGCTTCTTCTCGATGTCCGGCACCTCGGCGGCGCGGTCGGCCGGGGCCCCGTGCCCCTGGTCGACGACCTGCACCCGGACGCCGCCCTCGGCGGACAGCAGCCGCACGGTGACGGGGCGGTCGACGTCGTAGCGGCTGCCGTGCTCCATCGCGTTCATCGTCGCCTCGGCGACGGCGGTCCGGAGCCGGTCGAGCCGCGCCGGCGCCATCCCGAGACCCGCGACCAGGTCGCCGACCGCCTCCATCGCGAGCCGCTCGTTGCCCTCGGCGCTGGGGACGACGATCTCGACGAGCAGCTCGCCGTCGTCGACCGTCCCGAGCGTCCCCGCGGACACCGCTGCCGACGCCGCCCGCTGGACGGTGACCATCGTGATGTCGTCCTCCTGCTCGGCGCCCGGTCCGATGTGCTCGGCGAGGTCGCGCAGGACGAAGTCGATGAGCTCCCCTCCACCCGGCTGCGTGCCCACCACCTCCTTGAGCCGCGGGAACCCGTACATCCGGCCCTGCGGGTCGTGCGCCTCGACGATGCCGTCGGAGTGCAGCAGCAGCGAGTCCCCCGGCTCCAGGACGGTCTCCTTCTGCTCGTACGCCATCCCGACCATCAGGCCGAGGGGCATGCCGCGCGCCCTCAGCTCCACCGATCCCCCGGCGGTCTTCACGTAGGGCAGGTCGTGGCCGGCGTTGGCGAACCGGAACCGTCCGCTCGCCGGCTCGAGCACGCCGTAGAGGCAGGTGACGAACATCTTCGCCGGCATGTCCGGGCAGAGGTGCTCGTTCACCCGCTCCAGCACCTCGGCCGGCTCCACCAGGCGCTGCGCCGAGGCGCGCAGGACGCTGCGCGTCGCGGCCATCACCAGCGCCGCGGGGACGCCCTTGTCGGTGACGTCGCCGATGACGAAGCCGACCTGGTCGTCCGGGAGCGGGATGACGTCGTAGAAGTCGCCGCCCACCTCGCGGGCGGGGCGGTAGTGCGCCGCGACCTCCCACCCGGTGAGCTCGGGGAGCTGCTTGGGCAGGAAGTTCTGCTGGATCAGCCGCGCCACCTCGAGCTCGGCCTCGAACCGCTCGCGGGTGGCGGCCTCGGCCTTCTGCTGCCGCACGAGCTGACCCACCCGCAGCGCGGGGGCCGCCTGGGCGGCGAGGTTGTCCAGGAGGCGGCGGTCGTCGGAGGAGTACTCCTGCTCGGACCGTCGCGGCCCGAGGTAGAGGACGCCGATCAGCTCGCCCTGGCTCACCAGCGGCACGGCGAGCTTGACCCCCGCGGTCCGCAGCTCCGTCAGCGCCGGCGAGTCCAGCTCGAGCGTCTCGACGTCGACCGCCCCGCTCGCGCTCTGCAGGTACGCCAGCAGCGGGTCGTTGTCGGCGATGTCGACCGGCGGCGCACCGCCGTCCCCGACGGGGGCGGCGACGGGCTCCTGGCGCGCACCCCTGACCACGGCGGGGCTCCGCACGTGGAACCGGCGGCGGAGCGCACCGGTCAGCGTCGTCATCGGGTGTCCTCTCCTCGCGTCCCGCTCGTGGTCCGGCTCGTCGTCCCATCCTTCGTTCTCCCCCAGGGTGCTGCCTCGGCGTCCAGGCATCGTTACGGCTCGCGGCCGCAGCCACAGCGCGGTCGAACCGGCTGCAGGGTGTCGTCGACCACGCGCAGGAGCGCGCCGTCGACGGCGCCGATGTCGACCTGCGCCCGCAGCACGGCGGCGAAGTCGTCCACGGTGCGGCGCGCGTCGTAGCGGTGCCGGAAGAAGCGCCGGTCGACCGCGTCCTGGACGCGGCGCCGGAGCGGACCGAACAGGGCGGCCACGACCAGCGTGGACCCCGCGACCGCGAGGTCGTTCTGGGTCGTGAGCGGGGACAGGAGCACCCGCAGCACGAGCACACCGGCCGCGTAGGCGGCCCCGAGCAGGACCGTGAGTGCCGAGTACACCAGGGTGCGGTGGACGACGACGTCGATGTCGAACAACCGGTGCCGCAGGATCGCCCACCCCGCTGCCAGCGGCGTCAGGACGGCGAGGCCCACGAGGAGCACCGGCTCCTCCACCAGCGGCGACCCGAGGAGCCACAAGGCCTCCACCACGACCAGCAGCACGCCGGTGAGGCCGGACGCCGCCGCCACCCACTGCAGCTGGACCCGCAGGTGCCCGCTCGCGCGGCGGTACCGGACGACGAGCGCGGCGGCGCACGCCGGGACCGCGGCGAGCACCAGCACCCACCCGGCCACGAGCACGCCGCGGGCCACCTCGCCGTCCAGCAGCTCGACGCCGAGCGGGTTGCCCACCCCCGGGTACCCGTCGAACCGGCCCGGAGAGAACGCGAAGCCCGCGGTGACGGCGACCGTGGCCAGTCCGGCGAGGAGAGCCGCCGGCCACCAGTTCCGCGAGGGCAGCCGGCCGTCCGGGAACAGCAGGAGCGAGAAGGTCACCAGCGGGAGCAGGCCGGCATTGAACGCAGCGAGCGAGCCCCAGACCATCCAGCCTGTCGCCGCGACGACCGAGCCCCGCTCAGCGTCGGCCAGCAGGTAGGACGCCAGCTGCTCGGCGAGCACCGACACGGCGAGCGCCGCCGACGTCGCGCAGAACAACCACCCGATCCGGTGCCGCGGCCGCCGGTGCACGATCGCCGCCCCGGTGGCCGACAACGGCAGCAGCAGCAGGGCGACGGCGGCGCCGGTCGGCCGGTGCGCGACGCGGCGTCCCCGCCCGCCAGGTCTGCCCACGCGGCGGCAGCGAGGACGATCCCCGTGAACGCCGCGAGCAACCAGCCTGCCCGGTTCCACGTCACGGCGCACCCGGCGATCCGGGCCGGGGCGCCACGTGCCGCCACGTCCTCATCCCTGCTCCTCGCTCCTGCGCAACCAGAGCGACAGCGTGCGCCGGCTGCACCGTCTGGTGCGACGGCCGCCCGCAGGTCGCGGCCGACCGAGTCGAGGTCGAGCTCGTGCCGCAGCCGGGTGCCGAAGGCGTCCAGGGTGTTCTGGGCGTCGTAACGGCGGCGGTAGAACCGCTTGTCCACCAGCGCCTGGAATCCGCTCGACCGGGCGGAACAGGGCCGCCACGGCGAGCGTGGACGCGGCAACGGCGAGGTCCGAGTCGCCGGTGAGGGGGCTGACGAGGAACCCAGCAGCAGCACCGACCCGAGGTAGAACGCGCCCAGGGTGAGGGTCAGCGACCCGTAGACCAGGGTGCGGTTGATGACGACGTCGACGTCGAAGAGCCGGTGCCGCAGCATCGCGATGCCGATCGCGATCGGGAGGAGGACGAACGCCGCCAGCGACAGGGTCTGCAGCGCCGTGACCGCGGCGGGATCCGGTCCGGTGAGAGCAGGACCCCGACCAGGGTGGCGACCATGGTCACCCCGTAGAGGAGCGCGACGAGCGCGCCTGCGAACGTGAGCCACTTCAGCTGCAGCGCGCTCAGCCCCCGAGGACCGGCGGAACCGCGGACGAGACCGAGGGCGGACCCGAGGATCGACAGCGGTACGAGCGGGAGGAAGACCAGCAGCAGCACGAACAGCAGGGCTCCGGGCTCGAGCCCGATCGGGTTCGTCATCCCGGGGACCGGGCCTTCGTTCAGCTCACCGGGGCCAGCGCGATGAGGACCGGGACGACGACCATGGCCGCCGCGGCCGCCCAGGCGACGGGTCGCCAGCGCGGCCCGGGAGGTGGCCGTCAGGGAACAGCAGGACCAGGACGGCACCCATCAGGACGATGAACAGCGCCCAGAGTACCCTCGTTGACGGCGGCGGCTATTCGGCACCGGGCAGGCTCCCCGGAGCCAGGACCAGGCCGACGGCGGCGTAGCTGTCGAGCGCGAACCCACAGCGACCAGGCCGCGCCCACCGCCACCAGCACCCAGCCGATCAGGGCGCGCGGCTGGCGGACCAGGACCAGCACGCCCACCACCGGGAAGACCAGGGGCACGAGGTCGAGGAGGATCTGGCGGCCCCGCCGCTGGACCCCCAGCGTGCCTTCGTTCTCGTCGGCCAGCAGGTCGACCGGGATGCTGCCCAGCACGACCGCGACCTGGACGACGAGGCCGGTGACTGCCAGCCGTCGCAGCGTGGCGTCGGACCAGGAGACCCACGACGTCACGGGGTGCTCCGCAACCAGAGCCGCACCGAGGAGGGCTGCACGGTCTGGTCGACGACCACGCGCAGGTCGTCGCCGACGGCCTGCAGGTCCAGCTCGGACCGCAGCCGCACAGCGAAGTCCTCGACGGTCCGCCGGGCGTCGTAGCGACGCCGGTCGAAGCGCCGGTCCACCACCCCCTGGACCCGCGAGCGCAGCGGCCGGAACAGCGCGGCCACCGCGAGCGTCGACACCGCCACGGCGAGGTCGGAGCCCCCGGTCAGCGGGTTGAGGCCCAGCTGGAGCACCAGCACGCACGTCACGTACGACGCGAGCAGGGTGAGCGTGAGGGTGCCGTAGACGAGGGTCCGGTTGAGCACCACGTCGATGTCGAGGAGGCGGTGCCGGAGGATGGCGACGCCGACGGCGCCGGGCACCCCGAAGATCACGGCGGCGAGGAAGGTGAACCACCCGACGGCTCCCAGCACGTCGGTGGTGCTGCCGGGGATCAGGAGGTCGACGAGCGCGAGGCACAGCGCCCCGACCACGACCACGCCGACGAGCGCGAACCACTTGAGCTGCTGGCGCTCGGTCCCCTGTGCCCGGCGGAGCCGCAGAACCATCGAGCACGCGGCGAGCAGGCACGCGACGGCGCTGGTCACGCTGCCGGCGATGTCGATGACCCCCACCCAGGACCCCGCGCCCTCGATCCCGACCGGGTTCACCACGCGGGACTCGGCGGCGAGCAGACCCGGGCGGATCGCGGTCGCCAGGATGTTGAGCAGCAGCGCGAGGCCCCCGATCCAGGCCACCGGGCGCCACCGCGGCGACAGCGGCCGACCGGTCGGGAACAGCAGCGGCAGGTAGATGGCGATCAGCGCGACCCAGACGTGCCACGACCAGGCCGAGACCCAGCCGACCCAGGCTCGTCCCGGGCGGTCGAGGTGGGCGACGTAGCTCTCGCTGACGCCGGACAGGGAGAGGACGACCGACACCGTCAGGAGCAGCCACCCCACGGCGTTGGTCGGGTGCCGCGAGGCGATCAGGGCACCGACGAGCGCGAAACCGATAGCCAGGACGTTGAACCACTCGTCGTGGATCGCCGTACCGAGGAACAGCTCGACGTAGGTGTAGGCGTTCATCGCCACGAAGAGCCCGAACAGGGTCCACGCCAGCGCTGTGGCGCCCCGGCGGCTCACGGCGCACCCCGCAACCACACGCGGATCGACGTCGGGTGCACCGTCTCGTCCACGACGGCCCGCAGGTCGTCGCCGACCGCCTGCAGGTCGAGCTCGGACCGCAGCCGCGACGCGAAGCCCTCGAGGATGCGCGCGGCGTCGTAGCGGCGCCGGTAGAACCGCCGGTCGACGGTCCGCTGGACGCGCGCCCGCAGCGGTCGGAACAGACGCCGCCACCGCCAGCGTGGACCCCGCCACGGCCAGGTCGGACGAGTCGGTCAGCGGGCTGAGCACGCAGCTGCAGGAGCAGCACCGAGCCCAGGTAGGCCAGGGCGAGGGCGGCGGTGAGCGCCGCGTAGACGACGGCCCGGTTGATGACGACGTCGATGTCGAAGAGCCGGTGCCGCAGCACGGCCGATCCCGATCGCCGCGGGAACCAGGATGAAGGAGGCCAGGGACAGCGTCTGCAGGAGACGGACGCCGAACGGGTCCGCTCCCGGGGCGCCGGTGGACGCCAGCAGCGTCGCCAGCCATGGTCACCGCCGAACAGGCCCGCCACGACCGCGACGGCCAGGGTGAGCCACTTGAGCTGCTGGCGCACGACGCCGCGGGCGCGGCGGAACCGGACGACGCAGCGAGACGGCCGAGGCGAGGATGCAGAGCGGGGACGAGCGGGAGGAACACGCCCATCAGGACGGTGAGCGCGCCGGCGGCCGCCTCGACACCCAGCGGGTTCGCCATCCCGGCCGCGGGAGCCTCCTCGAGGGTGCCGGGCGTCAGCACGATCAGCACCGGGACCACCACCATCACCGCAGCCGAGGCCCACGCGACGAACCGCCAGCGCGGCGAGGGCAGCCGCCCGTCCGGGAACAGCAGGACGACGAAAGTGCCGATGGGCAGGATGATCAGCACCCAGGTGCCCTCGTACAGGGCCGCGACGGCGCCCGCCCCGGGCAACGACCCGGGACGCAGCTGGAGCCCCACGGTCGTGTAGACGCTGAGCAGCAGGTCGACCGCCCACGCGACACCGATCGCCGTGCAGGACCCAGCCGATCCGGTTCGCCGGCTGCCGGACCAGGATCACCAGGCCGGTGAGCGGGAAGGCCAGGACGAGGGCCGCCCACAGCTGGTCGGCGACGGCCAGGCCCCAGGTCGACTCGCTGGGCGAGGTCGCCAGGCTGACCGGCACCGCGAGGGCCACGGCCGCGATCTGCACCCACCACAGGGCCCACGCGGACCTGCGGAGCCTGGCGGCGGACGCCGCGTGCGGCACGCGCGCGCCTGCTCCGGTCGCCTCGTCCGTCCGCCCGCTGGCTGCTGTCACGGCTGTCCCTCGCTCGCGTCCCTGCGCCCGGTCCGCCCGTCCGGAGCCAGGATGGCCCACCGTCCCGTTCCCGCGTGCCAGAATCGTTACGGAGCGCGACCGCCGGCCGGCGGCGCACGAGCGACCCCCGGGGACGTGGCAGTGATCGAGATCCGGCTGCTGGGCCCGCCGCGGTGCGCCGAGACGGGGGCCCGTCCGGTTCGACACCCGCAAGGCGGTGGCCGTGCTGGCCCGTCTGGCGCTCGCCGGCGGGCCACCGGCCGCGCGACGCCGTCGCCGACCTGCTCTGGCCCGACCAGGACCTCGCCCACGCGAGGGGTGCACTGCGTCGCACCCTGTCCACGATCCGCTCGGCCCTCGGCCCCGACTGCCGTCGTGGCCGGCCGCGACCAGGTGGCGCTGGCGCCCGGGCTCGACGTCGACGTGCTGCGGTTCCGCGGGCTGGCGGCGCAGAGCAGGTTCGAGGAGGCTGCCGAGGCCGCCGGCGGCGAGCTGCTCGAGGGCTTCGTGGTGCGGGACGCCCCGGGGTTCGAGACCTGGGTGGAGGGCGAGGCGCACGCCGTCCGGCAGGAGCTCGTGGCCGTCCTGGCCCGGCTGTCGGCGGACCGGGAAGCCGCCGGCGACCTCGCCGGCGCGTTGCGCGTCGTCCGCCGGTGGCTCGCGCTCGAGCCGCTGCAGGAGCCCGCGCACCAGGCGACGATCCGGTTGCTGGCCGGCACCGGCGACCGCGCCGGCGCCCTGCACCAGTACCGCGAGTGCGTCCGCACCCTGTCCCGCGAGCTCGGCGTCCCCCCGCTGCAGGAGACCACCGCGCTGTACGAGGCGGTGAGCGCCGGGACCACCTCGACGGCCGCCGGGCCCGCGTCGTCCCGCCCGCCCGACCCGGCGCCGACCCCGCGACCGGTGCCGTTCGTCGGTCGCGACGCCGAGCTGAGACGGCTGCGCGACGAGCTCGCCCGGGCGCGCGACGGCGGCCGGGTGGTGCTGGTCCGCGGCGAGGCGGGCATCGGGAAGACCCGGCTGGTCGAGGAGCTGGTGGCCGCGGCCCGCGCCGCCGGCACCGTAGCGCTCGTGGGCCGCGGGTACGAGGACGAGTCCGCGCTGGCGTACGGTCCGGTGCTCGACCTGGTGCGGGCGCGTCTCGACCAGGACCCCACCGCGCTCGACGCGCTGCCCCCGGCAGCGCGCGACGACGTGGCCCGCCTGCTCGGCACCCTGCGTGAGGTCCCCGCGGGCGAACCCGGCCCCGGCGAGCAGACCCGCTTCCTCGGTTCGGTGTGGGAGGCGCTGCGGCTCGCCGCGTCCGCGGGAGACGGCCCGGGCGTCCTGGTGGTCGACGACGCCCACCTCGCCGACGAGGCGACGCTCGCCCTGTTGGGCTTCGGCGTCCGGCGGCCGGCCAGGCACCCGCTGCTGGTGCTGCTCACCTGGCGCAGCCCGCACGACCACCCGCTGCTGCGCACCCTCGCCGCCGCCGTCCGCGACGGGCACGGCGCCGTGGTCGAACTCGAACCTCTCGACCTCGACGCCGTCGGCCGGATCACCCGCTCGGTGCGCCCGGACGCCGGCGACCCGGACGTCGTCGCCAGGCTGCACGGCACCACCCAGGGCGTCCCCCTGCTGCTGCTGGAGTACCTCGGCTCGGTCGACCCGCGCGACCACGAGTGGGACGTCCCCACCGGCGTCCGCGAGCTGGTGCGCGGCCGGCTCGACCGGGTGAGCGAGACCGCGCGCCAGGTCCTGACGGCCGCGGCGGTGATCGGACGGTCGTTCGAGCCGCCGGTCGTGCAGGCCGTCAGCGGCCGGTCCGAGGAGGAGACCGCCGACGCCGTCGACGCCCTGGTGGCGCACGGCCTGGTGCGCGAGTCGGGGGCGGCGTACGACTTCGGCCACGACCAGGTGCGGGTGGTGGCCTACGACGACGCGGGCACCGCGCGCCGCCGCCTGCTGCACGGCCGGGCGGCCGACGCCCTGGCCGCGACGCCCGCGGCCGCCGCCCGGCACCTCGAGCTCGCCGGGCGCACGGCGGAGGCGGCCGCGGCGCACGTGGCGGCGGCCGAGCAGGCGCGCGCGGTGTACGCCAACGCCTCCGCGGCCGAGCACCTACGGGCCGCGCTCGCGCTGGACCCGCCCGAACCGAGCGCCCTGCACGCCGCGCTCGGTGACCTGCACGTGCTCGACGGCGGGTACCGGGCCGCGGTCACCAGCTACGAGACCGCCGCCGCCTCGGCCCGGCCGGAGCGGCTCGCCGACCTCGAGCACCGCCTCGGCCAGGTGCACCACCGGCGCGGAGACGACGCGCTGGCGACCGTCCACCTCGAGGCGGCCCTGCACGCCACGCCGGACGACCGGCCCGCCGACCGGGCCCGGATCACCGCCGACCTGAGCGTCAGCCGGCTCGCCACCGGCGACGTGGACGGTGCCACCGGGCTGGCCGCCGGCGCCCTGGCCCTGGCCGAGCGGTCGGGCGACCTCGCGGCCCGCGGCCAGGCGCACAACCTGCTCGGCATGCTGGCCACGACCCGCTCGGCGCTCGACGACGCACGCCGGCACCTGGAGACCAGCCGCGAGCTGGCCGACCGGCTCGACGACGTCGGCGCGAGGGTGGCCGTGCTCAACAACCTGGCCCTCGTGCAGCGGGCGGCGGGCGACCTCGACGCCGCCACGGCGCTCACCCGCGCCGCGCTCGACCTGTGCACCACCCAGGGCGACCGGCACCGGGAGGCCGCGCTGCACAACAACCTCGCCGACCTGCTGCACGCCCGCGGTGAGGACGAGGAGGCGATGCGGCACCTCAAGGCGGCGGTCGCGGTGTTCGCCGAGGTGGGCGCCGAGGACGAGCCGCGTCCGCAGGTGTGGCGGCTCGTCCGCTGGTGAGTCGGGGCGCCGCCCCGGCCGGCCCCTCGAACTCGTCGACCCACTCCACCTCGCCCACGCCAGGGGTGCGGGCCGACCACCGCCCGGGCACGACCGAGCCCCGCCACCCGGAGGGTGACGGGGCTCGTCGGTGGTGCTGGCGGTGCGCGGTGACCTGGCGGTCAGGCGCCGCCGGTGAGCTTCTCGCGCAGCGCGGCCAGGGCCTCGTCCGAGGCGAGCGTGCCCTCGTCCTGGGCCGCGGGCGCGGCGGGCGACGCAGGGCTGCTCGACGACGAGGACGTCGACGGCGAGCTCGACGACGAGGACGACGAGGAGTCGGACGAGTACGAGGTGGCAGCGGACTCGCCACCGGACTCGAGCGCCTCGGCCTCGGCCTTGGCGGCGTCGGTGACCTGCTTCTTGTGCGACTCCCAGCGCGCGTGGGCCTCGGCGTACTGCCGCTCCCACTCCTCGCGCTGGGTGTCGAAGCCCTCGAGCCACTCCTGGGTCTCGGGGTCGAAGCCCTCGGGGTACTTGTAGTTGCCGGCCTCGTCGTACTCCTGCGCCATGCCGTACAGCGACGGGTCGAAGTCCTCGGAGTCGGCGTCGACGCCGTCGTTGGCCTGCTTGAGCGACAGCGAGATGCGGCGACGCTCGAGGTCGATGTCGATGACCTTGACGAAGATCTCGGAGCCGACCTGGACGACCTGCTCGGGGATCTCGACGTGGCGCACCGCGAGCTCGGAGATGTGCACCAGGCCCTCGATGCCCTCCTCGACGCGCACGAACGCACCGAACGGGACGAGCTTGGTGACCTTGCCCGGGACGACCTGACCGATCGCGTGGGTCCGGGCGAACTGCTGCCAGGGGTCCTCCTGGGTCGCCTTGAGCGACAGGGAGACCCGCTCGCGGTCCATGTCGACGTCGAGGACCTCGACGGTGACCTCCTGGCCCACCTCGACGACCTCGGACGGGTGGTCGATGTGCTTCCAGGACAGCTCGGAGACGTGCACCAGGCCGTCGACGCCGCCGAGGTCGACGAACGCACCGAAGTTGACGATCGAGGACACGACGCCGGAGCGGACCTGACCCTTCTGCAGGGTGTTCAGGAAGTTGATCCGGACCGCGGACTGGGTCTGCTCGAGCCAGGCACGGCGCGACAGGACGACGTTGTTGCGGTTCTTGTCGAGCTCGATGATCTTGGCCTCGACCTTCTGGCCCACGTAGGGCTGCAGGTCGCGCACGCGGCGCATCTCGACCAGCGACGCCGGCAGGAAGCCGCGCAGGCCGATGTCGAGGATCAGGCCGCCCTTGACGACCTCGATGACGGTGCCCTCGACGACGCCGTCCTCCTCCTTGATCTTCTCGATCGTGCCCCAGGCGCGCTCGTACTGGGCGCGCTTCTTGGACAGGATGAGGCGACCCTCCTTGTCCTCCTTCTGGAGGACGAGAGCCTCGATCTCATCGCCCACGCCGACGACCTCTGAGGGGTCGACGTCGTGCTTGATGGAGAGCTCACGGGAGGGGATGACACCCTCGGTCTTGTACCCGATGTCGAGCAGGACCTCGTCGCGGTCGACCTTGACGATGGTGCCGGAGACGATGTCTCCGTCGTTGAAGTACTTGATCGTCTCGTCGATGGCGGCCATGAAGTCTTCGGCGCTGCCGATGTCGTTGATGGCGACCTGCGGGGTGGTGCTCGACGCGGTGGTACTGGCGGTCATGTAGGAAGGGCTCCGTTTGCGGGCAGGTGGTCTGGACGATGCACCATCGGGATGCACCGTCGTGCGGACACGTCTGAACTCGCGCACACGTTGTGCGCACGGCGAGCCTATCGTCCGTGCGAGGAGGGGGTCAAAGATGGACGACGTGCCGCCGCCCGAGGAGCCCCGCGCGGGGTACCTGCCGGTCGCGCCAGGCACCTCCGTGGACGCCAACCGCCGGTTCTGGGACGACGACGCCGTGCGGTACGTGCTGGAGCACGGCGACTTCCTGGGCGGTGGCCCTGACGGCGACCTGGTGTGGGGTCCGGAGGGCCTGCGCGAGTCCGAGGCGGGGCTGCTGGGCGACGTGCACGGCCGGCACGTGCTCGACGTCGGCTGCGGCGGCGCCCAGTCCACCCGCTGGCTCGCCTCCCGGGGTGCCCGCGTCGTGGGCTTCGACCTGTCGGTGGGGATGCTGCGCGCCGGTGGTGGGCGACCGGTCCCGCTCGTGCAGGCCGACGCCACCCGGCTCCCCTTCGCCGCCGCCTCGTTCGACCTGGCCTGCTCGGCCTACGGCGCCGTCCCGTTCGTCGACGACCCCGCGCGGGTGATGCGGGAGGTGGCGCGGGTCCTGCGTCCCGGCGGGCGGTGGGTGTTCTCGCTGACCCACCCGGTGCGGTGGGCCTTCCCGGACGACCCGGGCGAGCCGGGCCTGACCGCCACGCGGTCGTACTTCGACCGCACGCCCTACCGCGAGACCGACGAGGACGGCACGGTCACCTACGCCGAGCACCACCGCACCCTGGGCGACCGGGTGCGCGACCTGGTCGCCGCCGGGTTCGTGCTGGACGATCTGGTCGAGCCGGAGTGGCCCGAGGGTCACGACCAGGTGTGGGGTGGCTGGAGCCCGTTGCGCGGCCGGCTGCTGCCGGGGACCGTCGTCCTCGTCGCCACCCGAGCGCGCTGACGCCGGACGGCGCAGGACCCGGCACCCACGGGGGTGCCGGGTCCTGTCCAGGTCGAACGGGGTGCGGGCGTCAGCCCTTGCTGAGCGCCACGGGCGCCTCGCCAGGGGCGGCGGCGCGGCGGCCGCGGGTGCGCGGGACGTCGTCGCGCGGCACGCGGGCGAGGAAGATCCCGAGCGCGAGCAGGACGAGGCCGAGCACCGCGGCGCCGATCGGGCCGACGGTGGTGACGACCGCGGCCGAGCTGCGGACCTCCTCGGCCGTCTCCGCCTGCGCCTTGACGGTGGCGTCGCTGAAGGCGAGGTCGACCTCGGTGATGGTCAGCACGTCCTCGCCGCCGTCGCGCAGGGTGGACAGCTGGTTCTCGGTGCCCCGAACGATCACGCCGCTGAGCGGCTCGACCCAGACGTGGCGGACGTTGGAGTAGAACCGGTCGACCTGCACCGAGGCCTCGTCGCTGCCGATCAGGTCGCCGGGCACGTCGAGCTCGGCGATCTTGGTCGGCTCGATGACCTGCTCGAACTCGAAGACCGTCAGGCCCTCGAGCTCGGACTCCTGGACGAAGTTCATGTCCGTGGCCTCGGCGATCGAGGTGTCGAAGTACTGGTAGGTCTTCTGCTCGGTGTTGAACGGGAACTTGTACTCGATGCCCTCGTGCTGGGTGGGCTCGCCGTTCAGGTTCTCGTCGCAGCAGTTGATCGCCTCGGAGGTGGACCGGTCGAACGCGACCCGGTCGGTGTTGGCGGAGACCAGCTGCTCCTCGCCCTCGCCGGGCTTGTCCGGGTCGATGATCTTGACGAACACGTCGTAGACGGCCCGCTCGTCGTCGCCGGCGGCGACGTCGCCGCGGACGGTCCGAGTGGCGACGAAGTCGCGGCCGGTCTTGACCTCCAGCGCGCCGACGTCGAGGTACGTGGCACCGCTCGCCTCGGACACCGTCTCGCTGAACTGGTCGAGCGGCGCCTGGAGGAGCCGCGGTGCGGCGTACCACTTCAGCAGCGGCGCCGCGACGAGGGCCGCAACCCCCAGTCCGATGAGGATCAGACCGATGACGCGACGCATGCGCTCTCCCCGGGTGCGGTCCGCCAGGTGACTGACGGGTAACTTCGGTGTCGTCGTGGATGCTAGGGCATCGGGACGGGCGCGCGGGCCACAACCGGTGCACCGCTCGTCGCGTATCGGTGGCGACCGTCACGGACGGGCGGTCAGGGCTCAAGCGGCGGCGCCGCCGCCACTCGGACCACGCACACCGGCAGGTCTTCGTCGACTCCCGAGATGCGGACGTGGTCCACCGGGCCGGCGGGGAACAGGTACACCACGCCCAGACCATCGGCGAGCTGCACCTCGAACGACTCACCACCCGCGTCGACCCGCGCCGGGGAGGTCCGGGCCGCGAGGTACTCCAGCCGGACGAACCAGCCGGGGCCGGTCGGTTCCTCGAGGCGGATCGTCACGGGCCTGCCGGCCACGCGGTATCCGCAGTCGTCCGCCGGCCCCGGCGGCGACGACACGGGCGGTTCGACCAGCACGCCGGTCAGCTCGCCGGTCGCTGTGGCGTCCCGCAGGTCGTTGGTCGTCGTCCCGATCCGGCCCTCCCACTCGGGCAACGAGCCCAGCACCTGGCTGAGGCGCGCCCGGTCCCCGAACAGTGCGGACACCACGGTCGGCGGGGTCGGGGCGTCGCGGACGCCGACGCCGGGCGGCAGGGCGGCGGCCTCCCGCTGGATCTGCTCGAACCACGGGCGGCCGGGGTCGTCGCGGTGGCCGACGGCGATCGCCGTCGTGGTGATCCAGCTGCTGTTGACCACGAAGCCCACGGTGGCGACCAGGGCGAGCCGGCGCACGGGTCGCGGCCACCCGGACCATCGCGGCGCCCCCGGTCCGGCGCGGGCCGGTTCGACGCCGACGACCGGGAGGAAGGTCACCGCCAGCGCGATGCCGGCCAAGGGCACGACGTCGACGATGTAGCGCGGGTCGCGGCCGATCAAGGCGCCGATAAAGTCCACCCGCGTCAGCAGCACGACGAGGAAGTCCAGGCCGAGCAGGGCGAGCGGCACCGTCCAGGCCCGCGCCAGCCGCCGCGGTCCCGCGGTGAGCAGCAGCGCCAACACGAGCACCGCGGCCTGCGCGACCAGCCACGGGCCGGGGTGCTCCGGCGGGCGCATCAGGGTCTCGGCGCCGTCCTCGACGGCCCACGGCCCACCCAGCAGTCCCGGGACGAGGGTCCCGACCGTCTCGCGGAGCAGGGCGAGCGCGTCCGACCAGGTCGGCGACGCCGTCGGGGTCCCGGCGCTGATGGTCGCGTAGAGGACGAGGTAGCCCACCGACAGCAGCAGGTACCACGCCCACAGGAGGGGGAGGCGGCGGAACGGGGCAGTCAGGCGCGCCCGTCCGTGCTCGGTCGAGAGCCAGGTCGCCTGGGTCAGGTAGATCACCCCGACCAGGGACAGCGACCGCTCCCACGACGCCAGCGCCACGAGGAACGCGAGCCCGGCCGCCACCTGCCAGCGCCGCCGGGACCGCCCGGTCGCCGACACCAGGTGCACGTGGCAGAGCAGGATCGTCACCGACGAGATCGCGAGCGGCAGCCACTGGAGCGCGGCGGCGAACCACAGCAGGGGTGGCAGCGACAGCGGGCAGAACAGGACGACGGCCAGCGGGACCAGGATCGCCGGACGCGGGCCGAACATCCGCACGAGCAGCCAGGTGAACACGACGTCGAAGACGAGCTGCAGCCCGAGCAGCACGGCGGCGTGCGGCGTCCAGTCCAGCGGGGCTAGCCGCGCGAGGACGGCGACCAGCGCGAACTGCACCGGCTGCAGGTGCCCCTGGTAGTCCAGCGCCAGGAAGTCGGTCGTCGGCAGGGTGCGGGCGAGGTTGGTGTACACGAAGTCGTCCTGGAAGAAGAACGACTGCGACAGCGCCCACCACCGCATCGCCGCCTGGGCCAGGACGAGGACGGCGACCGCCGTCCAGAGCACCGGGTCAGCCCGGGCCCCGGCGCCCGCCCGGCCGGCGAGGTCGCGGACCGTCACGGGTCGCCCACGGGCCGCAGCACCAGGACCAGGTTCCAGGTGAGCAGCTCACGCAGCGCGGGGACGCGCAGGATCCACCAGGACCAGCGCGGGTGGTACCGGGGGAAGGCGGCGGCCAGGTGCGCGTCCGGGCGGGCGCCGGCCCAGCGCAGCGCCTCGCCGGCACCCACCGCGAACAGGCTCTCGCCGTAGCGGTTCTTGGGCTCGTGCCCGTGCCTGCGGACGTACCGCCGCCGCGCGCGGAGCCCGCCGAGGTAGTGCCACGGCGAGGTCTCGTGCCCGCCCCAGGGCCCGTGCCACACCGTGAACGAGATGACGGTCGTCCCGCCCGGACGGGTCACGCGCAGCATCTCCTGCGCCATCACCCAGGGCTCGCTCACGTGCTCGAGGACGTTGGAGCTGAGGCACACGTCGACGGCGCCGTCGGCGAACGGCAGCCGCATCCCGCTCCCGAGCACCGTGCGGCCGGGCGGCTGGTCCAGCGCGGACATCTCGCCGGCGTCGGCGTCGAGGCCGGCGTAGCGGGCGCCGGCGCGGGAGAAGGCGTCGTCGAAGTAACCCGGGCCTCCCCCGACGTCGAGCACCGTCGCGCCGTCCAGCTCGACGTGGCCGCCCAGCATCCGCACCGTGTCGTCGGCCAGGGTCCGGTAGAACCGGTCCGGGTCGGACTGCTCGACCCGGAACGCCCTCCACAGCCGAATCGAGCGCGCCAGACCGGTTCGGGAAGGGGGTGGCACGAAGCAGGACGCTACCTCCTGCACCACCGGGGCCCGACGCACGACGCCAACCTCGCCCGGACCGGACCTACCAGTGAGTAGCATCATTGCCGGGCCGGCGTGGCCGAGGGTGGCGAGGGAGACGTGGTTGAGAAGGAACGGCACCGGTGCCGCGCGGCGCCGTCGGGTGGTGATCTGCTCCTGGCGCGACGAGACCCACCCCGAGGCGGGCGGGTCGGAGCGCTACGTCGGGCAGGTCGCCCGGTACCTCGCGTCGCAGGGCGACGACGTCGTGGTGCTCACCTCCGACCACGGCGGCGCGCCGCGCGACGAGGTCGCCGACGGCGTCCGCTACCGGCGCCGCGGAGGGCGCCTGTCCGTCTTCGCGCGGGCCGCGGCACACCTGCCCTTCGCCCGGGCCGACGTCGTCCTCGATGTCCAGAACGGCATCCCGTTCGCCGCCCGGCTGGTCACCCGCGCGCCGGTCGTCGTCCTGGTGCACCACGTCCACCGCGAGCAGTGGCCCGTGGCCCTGCGCCCGTTCGCGGCCAAGATCGGCTGGTTCGTCGAGTCCCGGGTGGCGCCGCGGCTGTTGCGGGGGTGCCCCTACGTCGCCGTCTCCTACGACACCGCGCGGGAGCTGGCCAGTCTGGGGGTGCGTCGCGAGGACGTCGCGGTCGTCCACAACGGGCGGGACGACCCGCTCGGTCAGTGGCCCCGCGACGACCGGCCGACGCTGTGCGTCGTGGGCCGGCTGGTCCCGCACAAGCGCGTCGAGCATGCGATCGAGGCGGTGCGGCGGCTGGCCGCGGAGTTCGACCTCCAGCTGCACGTCGTCGGCGACGGGCTGTGGGCCGACGAGCTGCGCCGGCTCGCGCACGCCGCCGGGCTCGACGACCGGATCCACCTGCACGGCTACCTCGACGAGCTGGCCAAGCACCGGCTGATGTCGTCGTCGTGGGTGCACGTGTGCCCCTCGCTCAAGGAGGGGTGGGGGCTGGTCGTGGTCGAGGCCGGCAGCCACGGCGTGCCCACCGTCGCGTACCGCGACGCCGGCGGCGTCACCGAGTCCGTCCTGGACGGCACGACAGGCCTGCTGGCCAACGACCTCGACGACCTCGTCGCCCGGGTGGGCCTGCTGCTGCGCGACGACGAGCTGCGGTTACGGACCGGCGAGGCGGCGCGCCGGTACGCCGAGGGCTTCCGGTGGGAGGAGACAGGGCGCCTGATGGGGATCGAGCTCGAGCGCGCCCGGCGCTCAGCGGGTGCCGTACACCACCAGGGGCTCGGCCACCGGGTCCGGCGTCGTCGTGCGGGTCTGGACCAGACCGACGACGGACGTGGTACCGAGGACTGCGCCGGCCAGAGCTGCGACGACGACTGCGACGGTGGCTTGCATGACGCTCCTCTGGTGCGACGGCCGGACCCTGCGCGGCCGACAGGTGCTTCAGTGGCGACCGGACCGGTCGCGGTGACTCGAGAGTAACATCGCGCGATCCGCCTCGGAGGCAGGTACACGCCGACGCCGCACGAACCATGCCGCCGCAGCGGCGAGGACGACCGCCAGCGCCGCGCCGTCGGCCAGCAGCACCGGTCCGGCCGGCGGGCGGGGCGGGTCGGCGGGCGCAGGTGCCGAGGGGTCCTGCGGCAGCCGGTACAGGGCGAGGTCGTCACCGTCAACCACCGGGTCCGCTACCTCCCGCCACGTGCCCGGCACCGTCCCGGGGGTCCCCTTCTCCACCAGCACCCACTCGACCCCGGTCGCCGCCAGGTCCTGCGCGGACCCGTCGCGCTCCAGGACCGAACGGACCCGGTCGGCCCACGAGCTCTCCCCGGGCAGCGTCGTCGTGCCCACGGTGAGGCGGTCCTCGGTGACGACCTGCTGGGCGAACCACCGCGGCGCCGGGTCCAGGACGGTGCGGTCCCCCGTCCACGCGAACCGGCGGAACGGCTGGAACGGCAGGGCGAGCACGGTGTCCTGCGCGGGCTCGTCGGCCAGCGCGTCCGCGACCGCCCGCCAGTCCGCGGGGTACGTCACCGGTCGCAGCCGGCCGCCGACGCCCAGGAGCCCGTCCGGGATGGTGCCGACCACGAGCAGGACGCCGACGCCCGCCACGAAGGCGGGAAGCAGCGACCGAGGCCGACCCGCGCGCACCGGTTCGCGACCCGCGCGCCGGGCCGCCCCCGCGCTGAGCCCCGCCAGGTGCGCGACGCCCAGCCCGGTCGCGACGGCGAGCACCGGCGCGACCAGCGCCAGCCACTTGTGGGCGTCGCGCAGCAGCCCGCCACCGGGCACGGTCTCGACCACCGCGGTGACGGCGGGCACGCCGACGCCGGGGACCGACGAGGCCAGCGCGAGCAGGACGCCGACCGAGGTGAGCACCAGGCCGAGCCGCACCGCTCGCGGGCTGCGGACCTGCGCGGCCCCGAGCAGCGCGACGCCGAGCACCACCAGGGAGACCAGCTGGACGGCGACCAGCCCCCGGGACGGCGTCACCACCTCGCCGTTCCAGATGCCGCCCAGCCCGGCCGCCGAGACGAACGGCCCCAGCACGGTCTCGGAGCGGACGGCGAACTGCGCCACACCGGCACCGGCGCCGCTCGCGGCCGCCGCGGGGTGCAGCAGAGCGGGGACCCACCACGGCGCGTTGAGGATCACCGCGGCGCCCCCGATGACGGCCCACGCGCGTCGAGGCGCACGCACCGCGACCAGCGACGCTCCGCCCACCAGCAGGGCCAACAGGCCACCGGTCGGGGTGAGGGCGGCGAGCGCAAGGAGCAGCACGACGAGCGGCACCGCTCCCGCGCGCACCGGTGCCCGACCCGCCCCGTCGAGCCGCAGGGCGGTGTGGACCAGCCACGGCAGGACGGCGTAGCCGACCAGCAGGCTCCAGTGCCCGATCGTGAGCCGCTGGACGACGTAGGGGTTGACCACGGCCGCGGCGGCCGCCACGACCGCCGCCACGGCGCCCGATCGGCTCGAGCGCGCGGCCAATCTTCCGGCGAGCAGACCGCAGCCGCCGCCGGCGCACGTCAGGGCTCCCAGCAGGACGGCTTTCTGGAGCAGGCTCGCGGGGACGACCTCGTCGAGGGCCGCGACGACCGCGTCGACGGGGACCGCCCGGGGCAGCTGGGCGTCGATCCCGACCGAGCGCGGCGTGAGCGGCTGGTCGGGGGTGAAGACCATGTCGTAGCCGAGGACGAGACCCGGGGCCAGAGCCGTCCACAGCACCAGGACCGCCGCGACGAGCGAGGTGACCCAGGCCGCGACCAGGACCGGCCGGGACCCGGCGCTCACGTGGCGGTCCGTTCCCGAGGCGGGTCGACACGCGCGGCCGTCCACCAGGTGGTGGCGAAGGCGGTGAGCACGAGCACCTGCACGACCGGTGAGGTGTCGGGGGCGCCGCCGGAACCCTGCTGGGACCACGCCACGGCGACCCCGGCCGCGACGCACATGAGCGCCACCCCGACGGCCCGCACCCGGGGCACCCGCGAGACGCCCCACCCGATCGCGACCGCGAGCACCCCCCACGGTCCGGCGAGCAGCACCGGCACGAACCCGCCGATCCCCCACGCGAGCCGCTGCCACCAGCCGCTCCCGGCGGCGCCGAACGCGCGTCCCGCGCGGGCCCGGTGGGCTCGGGCGGCAGCTGCCCGACGGGTCCCGTCGAGGGCCCGCGTCCCCCGGCGGCCCGGCGCGACCGCCAGCCCGAGCACGAGCAGCGCGAGGACCGCGCCGATGGCCAGCCCGCGCACGTGGTCGCGCTGCGGCACGTACTCGAGCACCACCTCGCCGCCCGCTCCGGCGGGCAGGACCCACCCCTGCTGCCACCCGTCGACCGTCTGCGGACGCAGGGTCGCGCCGTCGAGCCGCGCCCGCCACCCCGGGTTGGCTCCCTCCGGCACCACCAGCAGGGCCTCGGCTCCCGACGCGACGACGACCCGGCGCTCGGACGTCGCCCAGGTCCGCACCTCGACCCCCCGCTCTGCCGGACCCGTCCTCGACCGCCCGGCGCCCGACCGCTCCAGCACGACCCGCGAGACGTCCCACTGCGGCGCGGCCTCGACCTGGACGTGGTGCCGGCCCGAGGCCAGGGCGAGGTCGTCCACCTCGCAGGCCGACCAGGCGATCTCGCGACCGTCCTGCAGGTCCGCCAACGAGGCGTCCACGGTGGTGGGCACGCGGCGGCCGTCGACGCGCACCGTCGGCCCGGTCCCGCACAGCTGGCCGATCCGCGTCGTTGGGTCGGGCGGGTAGCGGAACGAGGACACGCCGCCGTCGAGCTCGAGCTCGGCGATCCCGGGCGGGACGTCGGAGGTCAGGCCGGTGACCGGATTGAACGACCTCGACCGCTCCCACGCGAGCACCCGCACGGTGAGCCGGTCGGTCTCGACCGGTGCGAAGGTCGTCGTCGGCCCGGCGGCGAGGTCGACCTGCCAGGTCCGGGACGGCGTGCTGAGCTCGAGCCGCTGCGGTCGCGCAGCCAGCGGCTCCTCGGCCGCCACCACGGTCAGGGTCGAGACGGTCCGCTCCTGCGGCCAGCCCAGCTCGATCGTCGGGACGATGTCGCTCGGGGCCGCCACCCACGCCGTCCCACGGTCGCCGTCGACCGCGGCCCCCGCCCGCACGACGACCTGGTCGTCGAGCACGCTGCTGGCGGTGGCCACCAGCGCCGGTCCGAGCGAGCCGAAGTACCCGGCCAGCGCGGTGCCGGAGCCCGCCACGGCCGTCCCGGACAGCGTGTAGCGGTCGCCCCGGTCGAGGTCCAGGACGCGGTCCAGGCCTGCCTGGTCCTCACCACCGCGGGACAGCCCGGGATCGCACCGCACCAGGCCGGGCCGCTCCCCCGTCGGCACGCAGGCCCGGCGCGGAGGCTGGTCGTCCGCGAGCACGACCGAAGCCGTCCCGGAGTCGGACCGGGGCAGGCTCGGGGGGACGTCGGCGGGCAGCTGGAGGCTGGCGGCGGACGCCGTCACCCCGGGGATGGCGACCTCCGCGATTCCGACCCGGCCGGCACCGGGCTCGACGCCGTCGACCCGCAGGGTCAGCGTCCGGCTGGGTCCGTCAGGCACGTCGATCTCCACCGACCCGGACGCCGGGACCTGCGTCACGGCACGGCCGGTGTCCGTGACGGCCTCCAGCCGGGTGACCCGCGGGCCGAGCAGGATGTTGTTCTCCACCACGACGGTGGTGCCGTCCAGGTCCGTGGGCCGGACCAGCTCGATGCTGAGGGACTGGCCCACCGGCGACCCGGCCTGGCTGGACCGCCAGGTGGTGTACAGGTTCCCGTCGAGCGCGGCGGCGGGCGCGTACTCGGTGCGCACGGGGTCCAGGGCGTCCGCGAACGCCGCCGACGTCGTGGCGGACACTGCCGCCACCCCCCGCGGCCGGGCCACGGTCTGGTGCCCGGCCGGGTCGAACGGGAGCAGGTCGACGGCCCGACGCTGCACGCGCTGCGCGGCGTCGGGCGCCATCGTCACCGACAGGTTGCCCTGGATCCGACCGATGTTGCGCTCACGGCGGCGCAGCCCGTCAGTGAGGATCCAGCGGCCTACGCCGCTGACGGGGTCGTCGCCCGCGAGCACCACGGGCTCGTCCGCCGCCAGGGCACCTGCCGCCACGGCGGGCATCAGCGACTCGGGCCCGCCCGTGAGCACCGGCACGTCGGCGAGCTCGACGGCGCGCACGCCCAGCACCTGCGGCACCACTTCGTAGACCTCGACCGCCGGGTACGGCCGGTCCAGCTCGTACCCGACCACCCCGGGCAGGTCGGCGTACGGCTGCACGAGCGGCCCGAACTGCGCGGTGCGGCGCAGCCCCTCGGTCCCGTCGAGCGCCGCGTGCACGACCGCGGGCCGCGGCGAGCCGGTCGCCGCCCAGTCCAGGTCGTTGCGGACCACGAGCCGGTCGATGCCGCTGCGGGCGAGCACCTCGGGCAGACCCGGCGCCGGCCGTCCCGCCGCCAGCGCCTGCTCCACCGCATCGAGGACCCGGGGCATCCCCACGGCGCCCAGCGAGAACTGCTTGCGCACCACCCACGGCGAGTCGGCGAGCGGCTGGAACGGCTCGTCGATCGTGCGGCCCCAGGTGTACTCGCCGAACCCGGACGACGGCACCAGCAGAGCGCTCGGCTCCGGCGCGGACGACTGCGCCGTGCGGTCGAGGTAGGAGGCGACCTCGGACCAGTACGGCGGGACCTCGGACCAGTCCGGCTGCGCCCTCAGCCGTCCAGCCGCGACCGGCACGCAGCACGCGACGACGGCGATCACGGCGGTCAGCGCCGCGACCGCCGGCAGCAGGGCCCGCCACCGCCCCTGCGCGGTCCACCTGCGCTGGCTCTGCGCGAGCGCCTGGACGGCCACCGCGGCCCCGACGGCGAGCGGCAGCCGCAGCACGGGGTCGAACTTGTGGATGTTGCGGAACGGCACCAGCGGGCCGTCCAGCAGCCACCGCCATCCCTCCGCGAGCGGTGTGGCCCCGGCCGCGCGGGACCCCAGCGCCAGCAGCACCAGGCCGGCCAGCGCCGTCAGCACCCAGAACCGCCGGTCCGGGAGCGAGCGCAGGCACAGTCCCGCGACGCCGAGGGCCGCGACCACGGTCGTCGCCAGTACGAGGACCGGTTCGGTGAGCAGGTCGAACCCGGCCGGCCACCAGGGACCGGTCGGCCGGGTGAAGCTCGCCACCCAGTGCGTCGTGCCGCGCAGTGCGTCGAAGGCCGTGATGCTGCTGCTGGTGTTGTCGGCCGTCTCGATCAGGTCCAGGAAGTCGGGGCTGTACCGGCCGAGGACCACCAGCGGCAGGAACCACCACGCGCAGGCGGCCGCCGTGCAGGCCGTCCACCACGCCGCCAGCCGCACCCGTCCCGGCTCGGGCGCGCGGGTGAGCAGCCACAGCACCGGCACCACCAGGACGGCGAGCGTGACGGTCCCGTTCACCCCGCCCAGCCCGAGCACGCCGCACGCCGACAGCGCGGCCGCCCGGCGCGGGCCGAGCCGGTCCCACGCCAGCAGCGGCAGCAGGATCCACGGCAGCGCGGTGACGGCCAGCGCCTCGGCCGACAGCCCTCCCAGCGTGGTGAGCATCCGCGGGCACAGCGCGTAGACGACCGCACCGAACCAGGCGGGCCCCAGCCGCAGGCCCAGCCGGCTCATCACCCGGCGGGCGCCGAGGTAGGCGAGCACCAGCACCAGCGACTGCCAGGCGCGCTGCACGACCACCGGCGCCAACCCGGCCGCCTCGCCCGCGAGGAAGAACGGGCCCATCGGGAACAGGTAGCCGAAGGCCTGGTTCTGCAGCTCGCCCAGGCCGGACGAGGGGTTCCACACGCTCAGCGAGCGAGCCAGGAACCCGCCCGGGTCGACCAGCAGGTCGAGTTTGGTGTCGAAGGCCACCCGGCCGGGACGCGGGACGCTGACCAGCAGCGCCAGCACGAGGACGGTTGCCAGGTCGGTGCGGGCCGTGGCCGAACGGGCCGCGGACAGCACGGCCGACCGCACCCGCGCCCCGACCCTGAGTGCCGCGTCCGGGCTCACGCCGCGGCCCCGGATACGCTGCGGCGGTGATGACGCAGGAGGCGGCCTTCGACGACGCGTGGGCGCTGGCGGAACCCGTCGGCGGCTGGATGACCCGCGAGCAGGGTCGGATGCTCTGGGACGCCGTCCGCCGCCTGCCTCGCGGCGCGCTCGTGGTCGAGATCGGCAGCCACCAGGGCCGTTCCACCGTGGTCCTCGGCAGCGCGGCTCGTGACGTCGGCGCCACCGTGGTGGCGGTCGACCCGTTCGTCGAGGGCCGGCTGTTCGGCGGGGCGCGCACCCGAGACCTGTTCGAGGCCAACGTCCGCCGCGCCGACCTGGCGGACGTCGTCGAGTTGGTGGCCGACTACTCCACCCGCCAGCGGCCGGTCTGGTCCCGGCCGATCGACCTGCTCTACGTCGACGGCAAGCACGACTACTGGACCTGCAGCGACGACCTGCGCTGGGCGTCGCACCTGCCGCCCGGCGGCCAGGTCCTCGTGCACGACTCGTTCTCCTCGATCGGGGTGACCAGCTCGCTGCTGGTGCACGTCGGCCTCAGGGGCAGGCTGCGCTATCTGGCCCGCTCGACCTCGCTCGCGCTGCTCGACACCCGACGACCGACGACGCGCGACCGGCTGCGACTGGCCGCGCAGCTGCCGTGGTTCGCGCGCAACGTCGTGATCAAGGTGCTGCTGCGGCTGCGGCTGCGTCCGGTCGCGCGGGTCCTCGGTCACGAGGGCACCGCCGACCCGTACTGACCTGCTGTGGCCCCGCTCATCCCTCGCCGAGGTCGGCCGGCCACGGGCCGGGCGCGAAGTCGGCGACGACGCCGGAGTCGCCCTCCATCGCCGCGTCGACCGCGGCGCTCGCCGGATACAGCCCTCCGCGCGCCCACTGGTCGAGCAGCGTGATCACACCGATCCGCTCGTCGGCGCTGAAGTTGCAGTGCCCGGCGCCGTACGGCGCGCCCTCCTCGGGGTCGTACGTCGCGGGCGCTGCCGAGTACAGCTGCACCAGGTCCGCCGTGCGGTCCGGGTTCGGCGACGCCCGCTGGTCGAACACGGTCTCGTTCTGCACCAGCACCAGCGGATCGGCGGTCGTGTGCAGCGTGAGGGTGGGGTCCTTGATCGCGCCGGTCGGCGTGCCCGACTCCGCGAACGCGGTGCGGGAGGCCTCGTCGGCCGTCAGCCGCTCGCCGGACTTGAGCTGGGCGAGCAGGGCGTCGGTGGCGCCCTCGCCGCCGACGGTGTCGATGAGCGAGCGCTCAGCCTCGGAGATCCGTGTCCGCGTAGTCGACGTCGGCGTTGGTCGAGGGGTTGCCACCGAACCGCTGCTCGATGTCGTATCGGCCGTA
Source organism: uncultured Actinomycetota bacterium (assembly GCA_963825505.1). Classification (GTDB taxonomy): domain Bacteria; phylum Actinomycetota; class Actinomycetes; order Actinomycetales; family CAWJMD01; genus JBBQSN01. The sequence goes on from CAWGTL010000018.1 coordinate 416,448, forward strand.
GGTGGAGTAGCCCAGCGCGGTCAGGGCGCTCTCGGCGCGTGCGCGCACCTGCGACTCGACGTCGTGGCCGTCGTAGGTGGCGGTCCTGGTGGGCGCGTCGACGAGCGAGGCGACCATGAGGATCTTCGGCACCCCGGTGGCGATGTCGCCGCCGGCCGCGATCACGGCGTCGTAGCCGAGCTGCCAGCTGGCGACGGCGTCGTCGAAGCTGTCGTAGCCGGTCAGCTCCATCTCGGGCGCGAGCAGGGTCTTGGTCGCGTACGAGACGTCGAGCGCCATGTCGAGGTTCGCCGTCGGCCCGGCGAGCACGCCGCACAGCGGCGCGGCGGCGGTGACCCAGTCCGGGTTCCGCTCGGCGAGCAGCTGGGTGATCAGGCCGCCGAGGCTGTCGCCCCACACGTAGGTGCGGTCCGGGTCGGCGATGTTCTCGACGAAGTAGTCGTGCAGCGCCTCGCCGGCGGCGACGCCGTCCTGCGACGGCCCAGCCGTTGCTGGCGTAGGCCGAACCGGCCAGGGCGAAACCCTGGTCGAGCAGCGCGTCGGCGGCGCTGGGTGTCGCCGGTGGAGTACCCGGGGGCCGGGTCGGGGTCGGTGCTCGGCTCCTCGAAGTCCGGCGGCGCGGCCTCGGCCTGGCGGTAGCCGTGGGAGTACAGCAGCAGCGTGCCGTTCCACGACTCGCGGCATCAGGATCGCGAACTTCGCGCCGTCGATCTCGCCCTCGCACTCGGCCTCGTCGCACGAGGTGAACGCGACGTCGGTGGCCTGGCTGCGCTCCCGGGTCGCGCGGTCCTCGCCCCCGCCGTCGTCACCGCACCGGCGACGAGCAGGAGGGCCGACGCCGCACCGGCGGCGAGCAGGCGGACGGGTACCCCGGTGGCAACGCTGCGCATGGGCGGAGTCTGGCACGGCCGGCGGCGCGCGCGGAGCCACGCGCCCAGATCGTTACCGACGGGTAGCCTCGGCCGTCCCGGCGCCTCGTACTCGGCCACAAGCAGGCCGTGTGCGGTGTAGAGGAGCCGGTCGTACGGCGCGTCCCACACGTGCTCGACCGGCACCTGGCTCCAGGCGTTGCGGCGGGCCTCGCGCCGCAGCGCGGTCAGCCGGGTGAAGCCGTGCCGGCCCTCGCGCAGGGACTCGTCGAGCGCGGTGTTGTACCCGACCGGCACGGTGACCCACAGCAGCCCTCCCGGTGCCAGCAGCGACTTCAGCGTCGCGATGGCGCGATCCGGCTTCGTGGGGTCCTGCTCCACCTCGTCGAGACCGACGTGCTCGAGCGTCGAGACGCTCACCACGGTCGCGTAGGACGTCCCGTCCACGAGGTCCAGCACGTCGACGTTCTCTACCCCCGCGGCCGCCTCGTACTTGTCCACGACCCGGTGCTCGACGGCTCCGTAGTGCCCCAGCACGTTGCCCACCTCGAGCAGCCCGGCCGCACCACGCCGCTCGACCAGGCGGCGCGCCAGCGATACCTCGACCGCGCGCTCGTTCAGCCAGGTGTTGTTGTACGGGTGGTGGACGTAGCGCAGCGCCTCGCCGTCGACGTCGAAGGTGGGCGGCGTGCGGCGGACGGTGACGCGCCCGGCGACCCACGCCACGCCCCACCGGGCGCACGAGACCAGCACCGGCAGCACCCCTCGGCGCCGCATGAACGGGACGAGGCGTCCGGCGACGTTGCGGGCGGTGCGAACCAGGCTCACCCGCCGGAGCGTAGAGGGTGCCCCTCAGTGCGCGGCGTCGTCCCAGCTGTGCCCGGCGCCGACCGAGACCTCGAGCGGGACGGCGAGGTCGGCGGCGGCGCCCATCTGCTCGCGGACCAGCTGCTCGAGCCGGTCGCGCTCCCCCGGTGCCACCTCCAGGACGAGCTCGTCGTGCACCTGCAGCAGCATCCGCGACCGCATCCCGTCGTCGCGCAGGGCGCGGTCGACGCCGAGCATCGCGACCTTGATGACGTCGGCGGCCGAGCCCTGGATCGGGGCGTTGAGCGCCATCCGCTCGGCGCCCTCGCGGCGCTGCCGGTTGTCGCTGGTGAGGTCGGGCAGGTAGCGCCGCCGGCCCGAGGATCGTCGCCGTGTACTCGTCGCGCCGGGCCTGGTCGACCAGCCCGCGCAGGTAGTCGCGCACGCCGCCGAACCGCTCGAAGTACTCGTCCATCAGCTCCTTGGCCTCGCCGGTGCTGATCGACAGCTGCTTGGACAGCCCGAACGCCGACAGCCCGTACGCCAGTCCGTACGACATCGCCTTGATCTTCGAGCGCATCGAGGCGGTGACCTCGGCCGGCGGGACGCCGAACACCCGCGACCCGACGAACCGGTGCAGGTCCTCGCCGGAGCGGAACGCCTCGATCAGGCCCTCGTCGCCGGACAGGTGGGCCATGATCCGCATCTCGATCTGGCTGTAGTCGGCCGTCATCAGCGACTCGTAGCCCTCGCCGACGACGAACACCTCCCGGATCCGGCGTCCGGCGTCGGTGCGGATCGGGATGTTCTGCAGGTTCGGGTCGGTGGACGACAACCGCCCGGTGGCCGCGATGATCTGCGTGTACGTGGTGTGGATCCGCCCGTCGGGCGCGATCGAGCGGATCAGCCCCTCCACGGTCTGCCGCAGCCGGATCACGTCGCGGTGCGCGAGCAGGTGCTGCAGGAACGGGTGCTCGGTCTTGACGAACAGCTCGGCCAGCGAGTCGGCGTCGGTGCTGTAACCCGACTTGATCCGCTTGGTCTTCGGCATCTGCAGCTGGTCGAACAGCACCTCCTGCAGCTGCTTGGGCGAGCCGAGGTTCACCTCCCGGCCGATCGCCGCGTACGCCTCCTGCGCCGACTGCGTCACGCCCTGGTCGAAGCCGTGCGCCAGCTCGTCGAGCAGCTCGCGCGACACCGCGATGCCCGTGGCCTCCATCTCGCGCAGCACCTCGACCAGCGGCAGCTCGAGCTCGCGCATCAGCCGGTCGCCCCCGCGGGTCTCCAGCTCGGCGTGCAGCACCTCGGACAGCTCCATCACGGCGGCCGCCCGGACGACCGAGGCCTCGGAGACGTCGGGGTCGTGTCGTCGCCGGAGGACAGCTCGGCGTCGAGGGTGAGCTGGTCGGGGTCGTCGGCGGGCTCGACCGCGGCGTCCTGCGCGGCGTCGAGCCGCAGCTCGCGGTGCAGGTGCCGCACGGTGAGGTCGGCGAGGTCGTACGTGCGCTGGTCGGGGCGGGACAGGTACGCCGCGAGGGCGGTGTCGCCCACCAGGCCGTCGAGCGGCAGGCCGGCGCCGATCAGGGCGTGCAGCGTCGGCTTGGCGTCGTGCAGGTGCTTGGGCACCTCGGGGTCGGCGAGCCACTCGCCGAGCACGTCGCGCTCGGCCGGGCCGAGACCGCCGCGGTCGGGGTCGCCCAGGTCGAACCACGCGCTGGTGCCGGCGGGGGTGCGCACCGCCACGCCGGTGGCCTCACCGCCGATGCCGAGGACGCCGGACACGGCCAGCGCCCCGCCGTCGGCGCCCGGGCCGCGCAACCACGTGGCCACCGCGTCACCCGTGGGCCGCTCGACCTCGAGCTCGAACCCGCCCTCGGCCTCGGGCTCGGGAGTGCTGAGGTACTCGAACAGCCGGTCGCGCAGGACCCGGAACTCCAGGCCGTCGAAGACCCGGTGCACCTCCTCGCGGTCCCACGACTGCGCCTTGAGGTCGTCGACCGTGACCGGCAGCTCGACGTCGTCGACCAGGCCGTTGAGGCGCCGGTTGCGGATCACCTGGTCGAGGTGGGCGCGCAGGTTCTCGCCCGCCTTGCCGCCGATCTGGTCGACGTTGGCGACGATGCCGTCGAGGTCGTCGTACTGCAGGATCCACTTCGCCGCGGTCTTGGGCCCGACTCCCGGGACGCCCGGCAGGTTGTCGCTGGTCTCCCCCACCAGGGCGGCGAGGTCGGGGTACAGCCGCGGGGGGACGCCGTACTTGGCCTCGACCGCCTCCGGCGTCATCCGGGTCAGCTCGGAGACCCCGCGGATCGGGTACAGGATCGTCGTGGTGGGTGACACCAGCTGGAAGGCGTCGCGGTCGCCGCTGGAGATCAGGACCTCGAGCCCCTGCTCGCTGCCCTGGCGGGTGAGGGTGGCGATGACGTCGTCGGCCTCGTACCCCTCGCGCTCGACCGTGACGATGCGCAGCGCCGCCAGCACCTCCTTGACCAGGTCGACCTGCCCGCGGAACTCCTCGCGCGTGGTGGCGCGCCCGGCCTTGTACTCGGGGTACTGCTCGCTGCGGAAGGTCTGGCGCGAGACGTCGAACGCCACCGCCACGTGCGTGGGCGTCTCGTCGCGCAGGGCGTTGATGAGCATCGAGGTGAACCCGAAGACCGCGTTGGTGGGCTGCCCGGTGCGGGTGCTGAAGTTCTCGACGGGGAGCGCGAAGAACGCGCGGTAGGCCATCGAGTGGCCGTCGACGAGCAGCAGGCGGGACCGGCGGGAATCCGTCACCGGACCACCCTAGGACGCCGGTCCGACGGTCCGTCCGGTCGGACCGGACGCCTCAGACGAGGGCGCCGGGACGCCGGTCGGCGCGCAGCTCGCGACGCCGCCGGGCGAGCACCTGGTCGAGCGTGCTGCGGCGGTGGACGCCGTCGGTGCCCAGACGGCGCAGCAGCGCGTGCACCGGGACCGCACGCTGGGCGGTGAGCGGTGCGAAGCCGAGCCGGGCCAGGAAGCGGTGGGCCTCGCGCCACGACGGCGCGACGGTGCAGACGACCTCGTCCATGCCCGACTGCTCGGCGACGGCGGCGGCCTGGCGCAGCAGCGCGCGGGCCACGCCGCGGTTGCGGTGCTCGGGGTGCACCCACAGCTGCTCGACGTGCACGGCCTGGTGGCCGGTCAGCGGGAGCAGCTCGCCGCGCCGCAGCACCAGGACGCCGACCGGCTCGGCGCCGGCGCGGTCGTGCGCGAGCATCACCTGGACGTCGGGGCGGCGCAGCAGCGACTCGAGCCGGGCCCGCTCGTCCGGCACCGCCCCGTACCGCGGCCCCTGGCGGGACGGGTCCTCCTGGCGGGCCTGCGAGACCAGTACCAGGAGCGAGGTGAGGTCGGCGGGCTCGGCGCCGCGGACGGTGACAGGTGTGCGTCCCACACTGGCTCCCTCCCGCCGCCGAGAACGGGTCGTGATCTGGTCGTGACCGGGTCGTGATCTGCTGGCCGACGATGGCAGACGCGGGCCCCCGTGGGAACAGCCTTCGACCGGTCGGGTGAATGGTGCCACCGCGTCCGGCGGCACCGGCGGCCGGTCCCGCGCACGCGCTGCCACCGCGCTCCCCGACCGGCCGCCGGGCGCCGCGCGTCGGCGTGCGGGCCCAATTCGCCGGGAGGGACCCCGAGTGGCGTCCAGGTGCGCAAGACTGCCCGGGCTATAGTCACGCGCGCTCGACCGAAGCCCCCTCAGGCGCGAGCCACGACCGAGAGCCGGCCATGCCCGTCCCACCGCACGCCCGATCACCATGGAGGTGCCCCGTGCCCTCAGGCGCAGCCGTCCGGCCCGCCGCAGGTCCACGACCAGGGTTCGTGGCCCACGCGCGGCAGCGCACCGGGGCCGTCGTCCTCGGCCTCGTCGTCGCTGCCCTGGCCGTCCTGGTCCCCTCCGTCGCGGCGAGCGCCACGACCACGACGCCGGCCACGCCGGACCCGTCGGCCTCGACCGCGTCGACCGAGTCGATCCGGGTGCTGGTACGCAACGCCGGCGAGCCGGTCGAGGGCATCGAGTTCACCGTCACCCAGGGCGAGACCGAGATCGCCACCGGCGCGACCGACGACGCCGGCCAGGCCGAGGTGCCCGTCCCCGGCCCGGGCGACTACGCGGTCGCCGTCGACGTCGACTCGCTGCCGGACGGCACGAGCCTGATCAACCCGGACCGCAACCCGGCGACCACCACGGTGAACCCGTTGCAGCGCAAGCCCGTCGCGTTCCAGATCGTCACCGGTGACGCCCCGGCGCCCGACGCCGGCGGCAGCAGCACGGCGATCGGCTTCGACGACCTGCCCCAGCTGCTCGCCAGCGGCCTGCGGTTCGGGCTCATCCTGGCGCTGGCGGCGATCGGGCTGTCGGTGATCTTCGGGACCACGGGGCTCACCAACTTCGCCCACGGCGAGATGATCACCTTCGGCGCGCTGATCGGGTACCTGATCAACGTCAGGATCGGGCTCCCGTTCGAGATCGCGGCGGTCCTCGCCGTCGCCCTCGGCGGGGTGTTCGGGTTCCTGCAGGACCGTCTCGTCTGGCAACCCCTGCGCCGCCGCGGGACCGGGCTGATCGCCATGATGATCGTGTCGATCGGTCTCGGCCTCGCCCTGCGGTACACGTTCAGCCTCACCAAGGTGTTCGGCACCCGGTCGCTGTTCTTCGACAAGTACCAGGGGCAGCGCGGCATCGACTTCGGCGCCTTCCTCCTGCGCCCCATCGACCTGTTCGCGATGGTGCTCGCCACGGTGGTCCTGGTGGCGGTGAGCATCGCGCTGCTGAGGACCCGGATCGGCAAGGCCACCCGCGCGGTGGCCGACAACCCGGCGCTGGCCGCCGCGTCCGGCATCAACGTCGACGCCGTCATCCGCGTCGTGTGGGTGGTCGGCGGCGCGCTCGCCGCGCTGTCCGGCATCCTGCTCGCCATGGGGCAGGGCATGAACTACCAGCTCGGCCTGCAGATCCTGCTGCTCGTGTTCGCGGCGGTCACCCTCGGCGGTCTCGGCACCGCGTTCGGGGCGCTGATCGGCTCGATCGTGGTCGGCATCTTCATCGAGGTCAGCACCCTGGTGCTGCCCACCGAGCTGAAGAACGTGGGGGCGTTGCTCGTCCTCATCCTCGTCCTGCTCGTGCGGCCCCAGGGCATCCTGGGCCGGCGCGAGCGGATCGGCTGAAGGGGTAGCCATGGACTGGGGCAACATCCTCACGAACGCGGCGCAGTCGCTGGTCAACATCGACACGATCGTGTTCGCGCTGGCCGCCATCGGCCTGAACGTCCACTTCGGCTACGCGGGCCTGCTCAACTTCGGCCAGGCGGCCTTCGTGGCCATCGGCGCCTACGGCATCGGCATCATGGTGCAGACCTTCGGCCTGTCGATCTGGATCGGCGTAGCCGTCGGCCTGGTCGGATCGGTCGTGCTGGCCCTGCTGCTCGGTATCCCGACGCTGCGGCTGCGAGCCGACTACCTCGCCATCGCGACCATCGCGGCGGCCGAGATCGTCCGGCTCCTGGCTCGCTCCTCCACGTTGCGGGAGTACACCGGCGGCTCCAACGGCCGGAACGGGTTCAGCGACGGCTTCTACGCCGCCAACCCGTACTCCGACGGCACGTACGGCTTCGGACCGTGGCAGTTCAGCCACCGCGGCATGTGGATCCTCACGGTCGGCTGGATCGTCGTGGCCCTCGCCTGCCTCGTGGTCTTCCTGCTCATGCGGTCGCCCTGGGGCCGGGTCCTCAAGGGCATCCGCGAGGACGAGGACGCCGTGCGCAGCCTCGGCAAGAACGTCTACGCCTTCAAGATGCAGGCCCTGGTCATCGGTGGTGTCATCGGCACCCTGGCCGGTTTCATCTCGGCTCTCGGCAAGAGCTCGGTGCAGCCGGACAACTACTCGACCGAGTTCACCTTCTACGCCTACACCGTCCTGCTGCTCGGTGGTGCCGCGCGGGTGCTCGGTCCGGTGGTCGGTGCGATGATCTTCTGGTCGGTGCTCTCGCTGACCGACACCGTGCTGCGGCAGGCGATCGGGCAGGGCTACCTGCCGTTCCTCACCACGAACGACCCCGGCCCCGTCCGCTTCGTCCTGGTCGGCCTGGCCCTGATGCTCCTCATGGTCTTCCGACCTCAGGGGATCTTCGGCGACAAGAGGGAGATCGCGATCAATGCCCGCTGACATCACCAAGAGCGGCGCCGCGCCGACGCGCACCGGCACCCGCAAGGACGTCGCCACGGCCGCCTTCTCGGGCGTCACCGCCGAGCCGGGGTCGCCCAAGCCCGACCCGATCCTCGTCGCCGACGGCGTGCAGCGGACGTTCGGCGGCCTCAAGGCCGTCGACGTCGAGCACGTCGAGATCCAGCGCGGCGCCATCACGGGTCTGATCGGCCCGAACGGTGCCGGGAAGACCACGTTCTTCAACCTGCTCACCGGCTTCGACCGTCCGCAGCAGGGCGACTGGACCTTCAACGGCCGCAAGCTGGCCGGCGTCCCGGCGCACAAGGTCGCGCGCGGCGGCATGGTGCGCACCTTCCAGCTCACCAAGGCGCTGTCGCGCATGACCGTGCTGGAGAACATGCGCCTGGGTGCCACCGGACAGGGCGGAGAGAGCCTGTCCAGGGCCCTCCTCCGGCCGATCTGGAGTGCCAAGGAGAAGGAGATCACCGCCCGCGCGATGGACCTGCTCGCGCGGTTCAAGCTCGATGCGAAGGCCGGCGACTTCGCCGGCTCGCTGTCCGGCGGCCAGCGCAAGCTGCTCGAGATGGCCCGGGCGCTGATGAGCGAGCCCGAGATGGTCATGCTCGACGAGCCGATGGCCGGGGTGAACCCGGCGCTGACGCAGTCGCTGCTCGGCCACGTCAAGGACCTGCGCGAGCAGGGCATGACGGTGCTGTTCGTCGAGCACGACATGGACATGGTCCGCGACATCTCCGACTGGGTGATCGTGATGGCCCAGGGCACGGTGGTGGCCGAGGGCCCGCCCGACGCGGTGATGGCCAACCCGGCCGTCATCGACGCCTACCTGGGCGGGCACCACGACGCCCCCCTCACCGAGGCGGACGAGAAGGAGCAGCTCGCCGAGGCGGAGCGGGCGCTCGAGGCCGAGCGCGCCAAGGCGGAGGGTCTGTGATGGCGGGCAGCATGGACAAGGGCGCGGCGAAGATCGACCGGCGCGCGCACGAGAAGGGCGCCGACAAGGCGCTGCTGCGCGCCGACGAGCTGGTCGCCGGCTACCTGCCGGGCGTCAACATCCTCAACGGCTCCGACCTCTACGTCGGCGAGGGCGAGCTGGTCGGCATCATCGGCCCCAACGGCGCCGGCAAGTCGACCCTCCTCAAGGCGCTCTTCGGCCTGGTCACGGTCCGCAGCGGGAAGGTCACGCTGCGCGGCCAGGACATCACCGGGCTCAAGGCCAACCAGCTGGTGGCCCGCGGCGTCGGCTTCGTCCCGCAGACGAACAACGTGTTCCCCTCGCTCACGATCGAGGAGAACCTGCAGATGGGCGTGTACCAGCGCCCGAAGTCGTTCAAGAAGCAGTTCGAGTTCGTCGCCGGCCTGTTCCCCGCGCTGGCCGACCGGCGCAGCCAGCGCTGCGGCTCGCTGTCCGGCGGAGAGCGTCAGATGGTCGCCATGGGCCGCGCGCTGATGATGGAGCCGTCCGTGCTGCTGCTCGACGAGCCGTCCGCCGGCCTGTCCCCCGCGCTGCAGGACGAGGTCTTCATCCGCACCCGCCAGATCAACCGGGCCGGGGTCTCGGTGATCATGGTCGAGCAGAACGCGCGCCGCTGCCTGCAGATCGTCGACCGCGGCTACGTGCTCGACCAGGGCCGCAACGCCTACACCGGCACCGGCAAGTCCCTGGCGAACGACCCCAAGGTGATCGAGCTCTACCTGGGCACCCTCGCCAAGGCCTGACCTACCGCTCGAACGCAGAGCCCCGCCGGGCACCGTCCGGCGGGGCTCTCGCACGTCCGGTGTCCTGACCGTCCCTGAGGGACGGGCGAAGGCCGGAGGACGACGAAGGGCCCGGCCGTGGTGGCCGGGCCCTTCGCGTGGAGCTGTGCGGTGCTACCGCGGGGTGAGGATCAGAGCTTGCCGCTCACGTACTCCAGGTTGGTGTACTTGTTGTCCTCGCCGTACTGGTAGACGCCGATGGTGGCCTCGGTCGGGTCACCCTTGTCGCTGAACTCGACCGGACCGGACTTGCCGTCGTAGTCGATGTCCGTGCCGTCGGCCAGCAGGTCGGCGCAGGTCTTGAAGTCCGAGCACTTCTCGCCCTCCTTGCTGATCTCCACCAGCTTGGAGGCGATCGCCTCGCCCGAGTCGTCACCGGCGGCGATCGCGGCGAGCGCGATCATCACGGTGGCGTCGTAGGACTCCGGCGCGTAGCTGTAGTCCTTGAGCTCGGGGTCGACGGCGAGCAGGGCGTCCTTGAACTCCTGCGGCGCCTCGGCGCCCGGGAGGGTGCCCTTGACGTTGGCCAGCGTGCCCGGCTGGAAGTCGGCGCTGTAGTCCGACAGGTTGCCGTCCACGAAGTAGAGCGGCACGGCGCTCGGGCCGATGCCCTGTGCCTGCAGCTCGGGGACGATCTTCTTGGTCTCCTCGAAGCCGACCAGGACGATCGCCTCGGGGTTGGCGCCCTTGAGCTGGGTCACCTCGGCCGAGAAGCTCGCGGCCTTCGGGTCGTAGATGATCGCGTCGCCGCCGGCGATGGTGCCGCCGCCGCCCTCGAGCGAGACCTTGATGTTCTCGGCCAGGCCGGTGCCGTACGGGTCGTCCAGGGCCAGCACGCCGACGTTCAGGTAGCCGTCGTTGAGCAGGAGGTCACCCATCACGCGGCCCTGCAGGACGTCGGACGGCGCGGTGCGGAAGTACAGCCCGTTGTCGTCGTAGTCGGTGAAGTCCGGCGAGGTGTTGGCCGGGGAGAAGTGGACGACGCCCGCACCGGTGATCTTGTCGATGACCGTGAAGGAGACCCCGGAGGAGGCGGCGCCGACGACGGCGTCGACGTTCTCGCTCAGGAGCCGGTCGACCGACTGGGACGCGATGTCGGTGGAGGTGTCGCCGGAGTCGGAGTCCTTCTTCACGACGTCCTTGCCGAGCACACCGCCCGCCGCGTTGATGTCGTCGATCGCCAGCTGGACACCCGCGAACTCCGGGGGGCCGAGGAAGGCGAGGCTGCCGGTCTGGGGCAGCAGGGTGCCGATGACGAGCTCGCCGTCACCCTTGGCCTCGCCACCGGACGTGGACGACGACGTGGTCGTACCGGGGTCGTCCTCGCCACCGCAGGCCGCCAAGGCCATGGCTGCGATTCCGAGCACCGCCGTCGTGCGCCACGCGCGCGAGGTTCGGATCATGAACTGTCTCCTTCTGCCGGCTGGGTTGGGTGACCCAGCACCTCTGGTGCGGAGAACGTACCTTCCGGGGACCCCCCGGTCAGGCACATCGCGCCGGAGCGACGCTTCCGTTGTGGACTCGTGACCTGCCGCCCCAACGCGTCCCAAACTCCCATTCCGGGCAGTTGGCGCACGGAGGGGCAGGTCAGCCCCGGGTGGGGCGTCCGCGGCCCTTCTCGGCCGGCTTCGACGCCTGGGCGACCACGACGTCCGCCACCTCGCGCATGCTGAGCCGGCGGTCCATCGACGTCTTCTGGATCCAGCGGAACGCCTCGGGCTCGGACAGCCCCATCGACTGCATCAGCAGGCCCTTGGCCCGCTCCACCTGCTTGCGGGTCTCGAACCGCTCGGTGACGTCGGAGACCTCCTTCTCCAGCGCCAGGATCTCGCGGTGCCGGCTGATCGCGATCTCCACCGCGGGCAGCAGCTGGGAGGAGCTGAACGGCTTGACGACGTACGCCATCGCCCCCGCGTCGCGGGCGCGCTCGACCAGCTCGGTCTGGGAGAAGGCGGTGAGCAGGACGACCGGCGCGAGCCGTGCCCTGCCGATCCGCTCGGCGGCGGTGATGCCGTCCATCACCGGCATCTTCACGTCCATGACGACGACGTCGGGACGGGTCTCCTCCGCGAGCCGGACGGCGGCCTCACCGTCACCGGCCTCCCCCACGACGTCGAAGCCGTTCTCCCGCAGGGTCTCGACGACGTCGAGCCGGATGATCGCCTCGTCCTCGGCCACCACCACGCGCCGGCGGGTGCTGGTCGCCTCGGCGGGCGCGGTCTCGTCAGGCGTCGGCAGCTCGGTGTTCGTCACGTCGGCTAGCCTATTCCGGACGTGTTTCGCGCACGTAAGGCCCCGATAGCCCAACGGCAGAGGCAATGGATTCAAAATCCATCGAGTGTGGGTTCGAATCCCACTCGGGGCACTGTCGGTGGTGATCGCGAGGATCTGGTCGTGCATCCTCACAAGACCGTGACTCACGTCCTGGCGCGAATCGCCGCGGGTGAGACCGTCGCCGAGGTGGCCTCCCGCACAGGGGTGAACCGTCGGACCATCAGCGACTGGGTGCGCAGCGGGGAGCCGACCCGCGCCGAGACAGGGTGCCCGAGTGCGAGGCGTCGGTCGTCGCGGTCCGCCCGGGTGCGGTGCAACGGGTTGCGAGCGAAGGGTGCACCTACGTCCAGTCGTGGTGGAAGCACTGGCCCTGCGTGTTCCCCAGCACGGCGCCGGGCGCGAGCACGAACGTCCGATCGTCCTCGAGCCGTGGCAGCGCGAACCGGTCGGACGACATCATCGGCCTCTGCACGTGGGCCCTCGACCTGCTGGGTGTCAGGTGGACGCGTCCGAGCGCCGTCCAGATCTCGGTCGCACGACGGGAGGCGGTCGCAGTCCTCGACCGGCACGTCGGACCCAGGTCCTGATGCGCGGGCTCGGCGTCTCGGGCGGCTACGAGGCCGAGCTGCGGTACGCGGGGGCCTTGCCGTCGACGGCGTCGCCCATCGTGTGCACGCGCATCGCGTTGGTGCTGCCGGGGATCCCGGGAGGAGAGCCGGCGACGATCATCACGGTGTCGCCGCGCTCCAGCCGGCCGATGTCGAGCAGCGCGTGGTCGACCTGCTCCACCATCTCGTCGGTGTGCTTGACGTAGGGCGCGAGGAAGGTCTCGATCCCCCACGACAGCGCGAGCTGGGACCGCACCCGGGCCTCGGGGGTGAACGCCAGCACGGGGATGCGCGAGCGCAGCCGCGACATCCGCCGGGCGGAGTCGCCGGACTGGCTGAAGGTCACCAGGTACTTCACCCCGAGCAGCTCTCCGACCTGGGACGCCGCCCAGGTGATCGCACCGCCCTTGGTGCTCGGCTGGGTGCCGAGGGGCCGCACCCGGTCCAGGCCGTGGTCCTCGGTGTTCTCGATGATCCGGGCCATCGTCCGCACGGCCTCGAACGGGTACGCGCCCACGCTGGTCTCGCCGGAGAGCATCAGGGCGTCGGCGCCGTCGAGGACGGCGTTGGCGGCGTCGGACGCCTCGGCGCGGGTCGGGCGGGCGGCGGTGATCATCGACTCCAGCACCTGGGTGGCGACGATGACGGGCTTGGCGTTGCGGCGGGCGACCTCGACCGCGCGCTTCTGGACGAGCGGCACCTGCTCGAGCGGCAGCTCGACGCCGAGGTCGCCGCGGGCGACCATGATCGCGTCGAAGGCCTGCACGATCTCGTCGAGGTTGTCGACGGCCTGCGGCTTCTCGATCTTCGCGATCACCGGGACGGTGTGGCCCTCCTCGCGCATGATCACGCGGACGTCCTCGACGTCCGCGGCGCTGCGGACGAACGACAGGGCGACCATGTCGACGCCGGTGCGCAGCGCCCACCGCAGGTCGTCGGCGTCCTTCTCGGACAGCGCGGGGACGCTGACGGCGACACCGGGCAGGTTCAGGCCCTTGTTGTTGCTCACCGGGCCCGGGACGACCACCTCGGTGTGCACGTCGGCGCCCTCGACCGAGAGCACCCGAAGGCTCACCTTGCCGTCGTCGACCAGGATCGTGTCGCCCTGCGCGACGTCGCCGGGCAGGCCCTTGTACGTGGTGGACGAGCGCTCGACGGTGCCGAGGACCTCGTCGGTGGTGATGGTGAACCGGGCGCCCTTCTCCAGCTCCACGGGGCCGTCGGCGAACCGGCCGAGCCGGATCTTCGGGCCCTGCAGGTCGCCGAAGATGCAGACGGCGCGCCCGGTCTCGTCGCTCGCACGGCGGACGTTGTCGTAGGCGGCGCGGTGGTCCTCGTGGGCGCCGTGGCTGAGGTTCAGCCGCGCGACGTCCATGCCGGAACGGACCAGCTCCAGGACGTCCTCGTACCGCGCGACGGCGGGTCCCAGGGTGCAGACGATCTTGGCTCGGCGCATGGCTCCAACCTAGTTGTGGCGGGGGTCAGGGGGTGGTGCGGGTCACACGGCGAGGGGTCGGGCCGTGGGCGGGATCGGAGCGGGGAGGCTGGTCGACCCGGTGAGGTACGCGTCCACCCCCGCGGCGCAGGCCCGGCCCTCGGCGATGGCCCAGACGATGAGCGACTGACCGCGGCCCGCGTCGCCGGCGACGAAGACGCCGGGGCGCGAGGACATGTACGAGCCGTCGCGGCTGACGTTGCCGCGGTCGTCGAGCTCGACGCCGAGCTGGTCGACCAGGCCGGTCTGCTGCGGGCCGGTGAAGCCCATGGCGAGGAGCACCAGCTGGGCGGGGATCTCGCGCTGCGAGCCCTCGACCGGCTGGAACCGGCCGTCGACCATCTCGACCTCCTCGAGCCGCAGGGCGGCGACGCCCCCGCTGCCGTCGTCGACCAGCCCGGTGGTGCTGACGGCGTAGACCCGCTCGCCGTTCTCCTCGTGCGCGCTCGAGACGCGGTAGGTCATCGGGTAGGTCGGCCACGGCTGGCTCTGCGGCCGCTCCTCGGAGGGCCGCGGCATGATCTCGAGCTGGGTCACCGAGCGGGCGCCCTGCCGCGTGGCCGTGCCGAGGCAGTCGGCACCGGTGTCGCCGCCGCCGATGATGACGACGTCGAGGCCCTCGGCGCTCACCAGCGGCTGACCGGGCAGCGGCTGCTCCCCCAGCGCGACGCGGTTGGCCGGCGGCAGGTACTCCATCGCCTGCAGGACGCCGGACAGCTCGCGGCCGGGGACGGGCAGGTCGCGCGCCACGGTCGACCCGATGGCCAGCACGACGGCGTCGTAGCGGTCGATGAGCTGCTGGCCCGACAGCGCGCCCTCGCCCGTGCCGCCGACGTCGGTCCCCGGACGGAACCGCGTGCCCTCGGCCGCCATCTGCTCCAGCCGCCGGTCGAGCACCGACTTCTCCATCTTGAACTCGGGGATGCCGTACCGCAGCAGCCCGCCGACCTTGTCGGCACGCTCGAACACCGCGACGGTGTGCCCGGCCCGGGTGAGCTGCTGCGCCGCGGCCAGGCCCGCGGGCCCGGAGCCGACGACCGCGACCGTGTGGCCCGACAGCCGGTCCGGCGGCTGCGGGCGCACCGTGCCGCCCTCGAACGCCTTGTCGGCGATCGAGACCTCGACCTGCTTGATCGTCACCGCCGGCTGGTTGATGCCGAGCACGCAGGACGCCTCGCACGGCGCGGGGCACAGCCGTCCGGTGAACTCGGGGAAGTTGTTGGTGGCGTGCAGCCGCTCGACCGCCTCGTCCCAGTCGTCGCGCCACACCAGGTCGTTCCACTCCGGGATCAGGTTCCCGAGGGGGCAGCCGTCGTGGCAGAACGGGATGCCGCAGTCCATGCAGCGGCCGGCCTGGCGCCGCAGCTGGGCCGGGTCCTGCGACTCGTAGACCTCGCGCCAGTCCATGATCCGCACGGGCACGGGGCGCCGGGTCGGCAGCTCGCGCTCGCGGTGGGCCAGGAAGCCCTTCGGGTCAGCCACGGGTGCCCTCCATGATCCGGGACCACACGACGTCGCCGTCGGGGTCGAGTCCTTCGTCCTCGGCCGTGCTGCGCACCTCGAGCACGCGGGCGTACTCGCGCGGCACCAGCCGGCTGAACCGCTCACCGATCGAGGCCGGGTGGTCGAGCAGCGCCTGCGCCACCGTCGACCCGGTGTGCTCGACGTGCCGGCGGAGCAGGTCGGTGACCCTCGCGACGTCGTCGGCGTCGAGCGCGGCCGGCGCGAGCTCGCCCGATGCCAGCGCCTGCGGGTTGAGCAGGCCCTCGTCGAGGTCGAGGACGTACGCCGTGCCGCCGGACATGCCGGCTCCGAAGTTGCGCCCGGTGGGCCCGAGCACGACGACGGTGCCGCCGGTCATGTACTCGCAGCCGTGGTCGCCCACACCCTCCACCACCGCGGTGGCACCGGAGTTGCGGACGCAGAACCGCTCGCCCACCAGTCCGCGCAGGTACAGCTCGCCCGACGTCGCGCCGTAGCCGATCACGTTGCCCGCCACCACGTTCTCCTCCGCGGCGAACGGCGAGGCCGGATCGGGCGCCACCACGAGGGTGCCGCCGCACAGTCCCTTGCCGACGTAGTCGTTGGCGTCGCCCACGAGGCGCAGCGTGACGCCGCGCGGGACGAACGCACCGAACGACTGGCCGCCGGAGCCGGTGAGGGTGATGTCGATCGTCCCGGGGGCCAGGCCGTCGGCTCCGTGGTGCCGGGTGACCTCGTGGCCGAGCATGGTCCCGACGGTGCGGTTGACGTTGCGCACGGCCACGCTGCCGCGGACCAGCTCGCCGTTCTCCAGGGCGTCGGCCGACATGGTGATCAGGTCGTGGTCGAGCGCCTTGGCCAGGCCGTGGTCCTGCTCGGTGGTGCGGTGGCGCGAGGCGCCCTCGGGCAGGTCCGGGACGTGCAGGATCGGCGTGAGGTCGAGGCCGGAGGCCTTCCAGTGCTCGACGGCCGCGCGGGTGTCGAGCACCTCGGCGTGGCCGATGGCCTCCTCCAGCGAGCGGAAGCCGAGCCCCGCGAGGTGCTCGCGCACCTCCTCGGCGATGAACTCGAAGAAGTTGACGACGAACTCGGGCTTGCCGGAGAACCGTTGCCGCAGATCGGGGTTCTGGGTCGCGACGCCGACCGGACAGGTGTCGAGGTGGCAGACCCGCATCATGATGCAGCCGGAGACCACGAGCGGTGCCGTGGCGAAGCCGAACTCCTC
Source organism: uncultured Actinomycetota bacterium (assembly GCA_963825505.1). GTDB lineage: Bacteria > Actinomycetota > Actinomycetes > Actinomycetales > CAWJMD01 > JBBQSN01. The sequence goes on from CAWGTL010000018.1 coordinate 433,177, forward strand.
CGCGCCGAGCAGCGCGGCGATCACGACGTCGCGGCCGGTCTTCAGCTGGCCGTCCGCCTGCACGACGATCCGGTCGCGCAACCCGTTGAGCAGCAGCGTCTGCTGGGTCTCGGCGAGCCCGAGCTCCCACGGCGCGCCCGCGTGCTTGAGCGAGGTGAGCGGGCTCGCGCCGGTGCCGCCGTCGTGCCCCGAGATCAGCACGACGTCGGCGTGGGCCTTGCTCACACCGGCCGCCACGGTGCCGACACCGACCTCGCTGACCAGCTTCACGTGGATCCGGGCCGACGGGTTGGCGTTCTTCAGGTCGTGGATGAGCTGGGCGAGGTCCTCGATCGAGTAGATGTCGTGGTGCGGCGGCGGCGAGATGAGGCCGACGCCCGGCGTGGAGTGCCGGGTGCGCGCCACCCACGGGTAGACCTTCGCTCCGGGCAGCTGGCCGCCCTCCCCCGGCTTGGCCCCCTGCGCCATCTTGATCTGGATGTCGTCGGCGTGGGTGAGGTACATGCTCGTCACGCCGAAGCGCCCGGACGCCACCTGCTTGATGGCAGACCGCCGTTCGGGGTCCAGGAGGCGCTCGGCGTCCTCGCCGCCCTCCCCCGTGTTCGACTTGGCCCCGAGCCGGTTCATCGCGATCGCCAGCGTCTCGTGGGCCTCCATGGAGATCGAGCCGTAGCTCATCGCCCCGGTGGAGAACCGCTTGACGATCTCGCTCACCGGCTCGACCTCGTCGAGCGGCACCGGCGGGCGGGTGCCCTCGCGCAGCGTGAACAGCCCGCGCAGCGTCATCAGCCGCTCGGACTGCTCGTCGACCCGGGAGGTGTACTGCTTGAACACGTCGTACCGGCCGCTGCGGGTGGCGTGCTGCAGCCGGAACACGGTCTGCGGGTCGAACAGGTGCGGCTCGCCCTCGCGGCGCCACTGGTACTCGCCGCCGATGGTGAGCCGGCGGTGCGCGGGGCGCAGCCCGCTCGGCGGGTACGCCGTGGCGTGCCGGGCGGCCACCTCCTGCGCGATGACGTCGATGCCGATGCCGCCGAGCTGGCTCGTGGTGCCGGTGAAGTACGCGTCGACGAGGTCCTGCGCGAGGCCGATCGCCTCGAACACCTGCGCCCCGCGGTACGAGGCGACCGTCGAGATGCCCATCTTGCTCATCACCTTGAGCACGCCCTTGCCGAGCGCGTAGATGAGCTGGCGGACCGCGGCGGCCGGCTCGACGCCCTGGATCTGCCCGCTGCGGCACAGGTCCTCGACCGACTCCATCGCGAGGTAGGGGTTCACCACGGCCGCGCCGTACCCGATCAGCAGCGCCACGTGGTGCACCTCGCGCACGTCGCCCGCCTCGACCACCAGACCCACCTGGGTGCGGGTCTTCTCGCGGATCAGGTGGTGGTGCACCGCGCTGGTGAGCAGCAGCGACGGGATGGGCGCGTGGTCGGCGTCGGAGTCGCGGTCGGACAGCACGACGAACCGGGCGCCGCCGTCGATCGCCTGCGACACCTCCTCGCAGATGTCCCAGAGCCGCTCGGCCAGGGCGGTCCCGCCGCCGTCCACGCGGTAGAGCCCCTTGATCTTCACGGTGGCGAAGCCCGGCAGGTCGCCGTCGCGGTTGAGGTGCAGCACCTTGGCGAGCTCGTCGTTGTCGATCACCGGGAAGTCGAGCACCACCTGCCGCGCGTGCGCCGGCGTGGCCGACAGCAGGTTCCCCTCGGGTCCCATCGCCGTCGCGAGCGAGGTGACGAGCTCCTCGCGGATGGCGTCGAGCGGCGGGTTGGTGACCTGGGCGAACAGCTGGGTGAAGTAGTCGAACAGCAGCCGCGGACGGCTGGACAGCACGGCCACCGGGGTGTCGGTGCCCATCGAGCCGATCGGCTCGGCGCCGGCCCGCGCCATCGGCGCCACCAGCAGCCGCAGCTCCTCCTCGGTGTAGCCGAAGGTCTGCTGGCGCCGGGTGACCGAGGAGTGCGTGTGCACGATGTGCTCGCGCTCGGGCAGGTCGGCCAGGCGCACCAGCCCGGCGTGCAGCCACTCGTCGTACGGGTGCTGGGCTGCCAGCTCGGACTTGACCTCGTCGTCGTCGACGAGGCGTCCGGCCTCGGTGTCGACCAGGAACATCCGCCCTGGCTGCAGCCGGCCCTTGCGCACCACGGACGCGGGGTCGAGGTCGAGAACGCCGGCCTCGCTGGCCAGCACCACGAGGTCGTCGTCGGTGACCCAGTAGCGCGACGGGCGCAGGCCGTTGCGGTCGAGCACCGCCCCGATCAGCGAGCCGTCGGTGAACACCAGGTCGGCCGGACCGTCCCACGGCTCCATCACCAGCGAGTGGAACTCGTAGAACGCCTTGCGGGCCGGGTCCATCGTGTCGTGGTTCTCCCACGCCTCCGGGATCATCATCAGCACCGCGTGGGGCAGGCTGCGGCCGCCGAGGTGCACCAGCTCCAGCACCTCGTCGAAGGACGCCGAGTCCGAACCCTCGGGGTCGCAGAGGGGCGACAGCCGGGCCAGGTCGCCGGGGATGACGTCGCTGACCAGCTGGCTCTCGCGCGCGTTCATCCAGTTCCGGTTGCCGCGCACGGTGTTGATCTCGCCGTTGTGGGCGATGTACCGGTACGGGTGCGCCAGCGGCCAGGACGGGAAGGTGTTGGTGGAGAACCGCGAGTGCACGACGGCGAGCGTGGTGGCGAAGCGGCGGTCGGACAGGTCGGGGAAGAACGGCTCGAGCTGCCCCGTGGTGAGCATGCCCTTGTAGACGATCGTCCGGCTCGACAGCGACGCCAGGTAGACCCCCGCCTCGCGCTCGACCCGCTTGCGGGCGCAGAAGGCGAGCCGGTCCAGGGCCAGGCTGCGCAGCGGCAGCGAGGTCGCGGCGACGAACAGCTGGCGGAACCGCGGCATGCAGCCGCGGGCGATGGAGCCGACGAGCGAGGCGGTGACCGGGACGTCGCGCCAGCCGAGGACGTCGAGGCCCTCCTCGGTGCAGATCCGTTCGACCTCGGCGACGGCCTCGGCCGCCTCGGCGTCGTCGGGGGGAGGAACGCGGTGCCCACGGCGTAGGCACCGGCAGCCGGGAGGGCGAAGCCGACCACCTCGCGGAGGAAGGCGTCCGGGACCTGGGTGAGGATGCCGGCGCCGTCGCCGGAGTCGACCTCGGCGCCCACCGCGCCGCGGTGGTCCAGGTTGCGCAGCGCCGTCAGCGCGTGCTCGACGATGTCGTGCCCGGCGGTCCCCCTCATCGTCGCGACGAACGCCACGCCGCACGCGTCGTGCTCGTGCGTGCCGGTGTACAGGCCCTGGGCAGCCGGGCGGGTCGACGAGCGCGTGAAGGGCGACTGCAAAGGGGCACCGTCCTCGGGAGTAGGCCGCTGCGCGCGAGGCAGTCGGGGCGGGTTCCACCGGCCGGGGCCGGGGTGACGCACGGGGTGGCCCCCGGACGTCGGAGGGATCGTCGCTGGCCCCTCGACTGGAAGCGAAGATACACGACGGAAACGTCCGGATCCGAGCACGGATCCGCGATTCGTCTCGCGATCTGAGAAGACATGTCCTGACCCGTGGGACGCAGCGCGACGTGACGTCGTCCTTTCAGACGCGGTGCCACCACGCGCGCCCCGGCGTCCGCCATGCTGTGGCGCGACGCCGGGCCGGCCGGACGGCGAGGGCCCGACGACGGACGACGAGGCGGTCACGAAGGGGGTGGGACGTGGAGCTGCTCGGCACCTTCGCGTACTGCCTCGCGAGCGCCGTCGTCTGGGTGATGAACGCCGAGGCCTACCTGCTCGTGGCGGCCACGACGATGGACACCCCCGTCGTGCTGCTCGCGCTCGCGGCGGCCGGCGGCCAGGTCACCGGGAAGATGCTGTTCTACCTGCTCGGGCTCGGTGCGGTGCGCAACGCCTGGCTGCAGCGCAAGGCCGTCACCAAGGGGCGGTTCGTGGAGTGGATGCGACGGCTGGCGGAGTGGTGCCACGAGCACCCCACCCGGGCGTTCACCGTGGTGGCGTTCAGCGCGGTGGTGGGGCTGCCGCCCATCGCGGCCACGTCGGTGCTGGCGGGGACGCTACGGATGCGCTGGTGGGTCTTCGCGCTCACCGCGGTGGTGGGTCGGTTCGCGCGCTTCCTGCTCGTCCTGCAGGTCCCCGGGCTGTTCGGCCACGCCGGTCCTGGTTGAGGGGTCCGCCCCGGCTGAGGCGTCCAGGGCCGCGCCGGCACCGCCGGCCGGTTCGGGGCCGTGGCCCGGCAGCCAGGCCGACTCCTCGCGGACGGTGTGCCGCCGCCTGCTGCGGACCAGGAACGCGACGGCGAGGACCAGGAGCACCAGCGAGGTCCAGATGTTCAGCCGCAGCCCGAGCACGCGCTCGGCGTCGTCGATCCGGACCGCCTCGATCCAGACCCGGCCGAGCGTGTACAGCCCGATGTAGGCCCACACCACCTGCCCGTGGCCGAGCCGGTACCGGCGGTCGAGCCAGAGCAGGAGCGCGGCCGCCCCGACGTTCCAGAGCAGCTCGTACAGGAACGTCGGGTGGAACGTCGCGAACCGCTCGTACCCGTCGGGCCGGAACTGCGGGTCGATCGCCAGCGCCCAGGGCAGGTCGGTGGGTCCGCCGAAGAGCTCCTGGTTGAACCAGTTGCCGAGCCGGCCCACCGCCTGCGCGAGCAGCACCCCGGGCATGACGGCGTCCCCGAACGAGCCCAGCCGCAGCCCGTTGCGCCGGCAACCGATCGCGGCGCCGACGGCCCCGAACGCGACGGCGCCCCAGATCCCGAGACCGCCCTCCCAGATCCGCAGCGCGCGGGCCGGGTCGCCGTCGGGGCCGAAGTAGGCGTCCGGCGAGGAGATGACGTGGTAGACGCGCGCCCCGACGATGCCGAACGGGACCGCCCAGATCGCGACGTCGGCGACGGCGCCGCGCGGACCGCCCCGGGCCACCAGCCGCCTGTCGCCGAGCCAGATCGCGAGCACGATCCCGAGGAGGATGAACAGCGCGTACGCCCGGATCGGGAACGGACCGAGGTGCCACACGCCCTGCGACGGGCTCGGGATCACCTGGAGCAGGCCGGTCACGCGGGTGCCGCCACGTCGAGGACGGGCGTGACCGCGTGGACGGCCTCGGCCAGCGCACCGGTGAGCGCGGCCAGTCGCCGTCGGCCGTCGGCCGGGTCGTCGGCCTCGAGCAGGCAGCGCACCAGCGCCGAGCCGACGATGACGCCGTCGGCGTAGGTGGCGACCTCGGCCGCCTGGTCGGGGGTGGAGACGCCGAGCCCGACGCAGACCGCCCGCTCGGCGCCGGCGTCGGCCGCGGCCTGCCGGGTGCGGGTGACCAGGCCCCGGGCCTGGCTGCCGACGCTGGTGCGCTCCCCCGTCACGCCCATCAGCGAGGCGGCGTAGACGAAGCCGCGGCAGGCGGCGACGGTGTCGGCGAGGCGCTGCTCGGTGGACGACGGCGCCACCAGGAAGACCTTGTCGAGATGGTGCGCGTCGGCGGCGTCGACCCACTCCTGCCCGCTGTCCGGGGTGAGGTCGGGCGTGATGAGCCCCGCTCCGCCCGCGGCGGCCAGGTCGCGCGCGAACGCGTCCGGCCCGTAGCGCAGCACCGGGTTCCAGTACGTCATCACGACCACCGCGGCCTCGGGCCGGTGGGCCGCGACCTGCTCGACGCTGGCGAGGACGTCGCGGGTGCGGGTGCCCTGCGCCAGCGCCTGCGTGCAGGCCTGCTGGATGACCGGGCCGTCGAGCGAGGGGTCGGAGTACGGCAGGCCGAGCTCGACCAGGTCGACCCCGTTGTCCAGCAGCACCTTCGCGGCGTCGACCGCCCCGGGCACGTCGGGGAATCCCGCCGGGAGGTAGCCGATCAGGGCCGAGCGGCCGGCGGCGCGCGAGCGGGCGAGGACCTGCGCCGAGAGCGTCACGCGTGGCTCCGCGTCGACGGCTCCGGGAGCGGGTGCGCGGCGACGTCGTCGGGGTCCACCACGGCGTCGTCGTCGAGCAGGCCGAACCAGCGGGCGGCGGTGTCGACGTCCTTGTCACCGCGGCCGGACAGGTTCACCAGCACCAGGCCGTCCGGGCCGAGCCGGCGGCCCTCGCGCAGGGCGCCGGCGAGCGCGTGGGCGCTCTCGATCGCGGGGATGATCCCCTCGGTGCGGGCGAGCAGGGCCATCGCGTCCATCGCGTCGGTGTCGGTCACGCCCTCGTACCGGGCCCGGCCGGTGGCGTGCAGCCAGGCGTGCTCCGGCCCGACGCCCGGGTAGTCGAGGCCGGCCGAGATCGAGTGCGACTCCACCGTCTGGCCGTCCTCGTCCTGCAGGACGAAGGTGCGGGCGCCGTGCAGCACCCCGGGGTCTCCGGCGCTGATCGAGGCCGCCGTGCGCCCCGTGTGGATGCCGTCGCCGGCGGCCTCCAGGCCGAGCAGCTCGACCGCGGCGTCGTCGTAGAAGGCGTGGAAGATGCCGATCGCGTTGGAGCCGCCACCCACGCAGGCCGCCACGACGTCGGGCAGGCGTCCGGTGAGCTCGAGCACCTGGGCGCGGGCCTCGACGCCGATGACGCGCTGCAGGTCGCGCACCATCGCCGGGAACGGGTGCGGCCCGGCGGCGGTGCCGAACAGGTAGAAGGTGTCGTCGACGTGGGCCACCCAGTCGCGGAACGCCTCGTTGATGGCGTCCTTGAGGGTGCGGGAGCCGGCGGTGACGGGGACGACCTCGGCGCCGAGCAGCCGCATCCGGGCGACGTTGAGCGCCTGCCGGCGGGTGTCCTGCTCGCCCATGTAGACCGTGCAGCTCATGCCCATCAGCGCCGCGGCGGTCGCGCTGGCGACGCCGTGCTGGCCGGCGCCGGTCTCGGCGATCACCCGGGTCTTGCCCATCCGCTTCGCGAGCAGCGCCTGTCCGAGGACGTTGTTGATCTTGTGCGAGCCGGTGTGGTTGAGGTCCTCGCGCTTGAGCACGATCCGCGCGTCGCCGCCCTCGCGGGCGAACCGGGGCACCTCGGTGATGATGCTCGGCCGGCCCGAGTAGGTGCGGTGCAGGTGCTGCAGCTCGCGATCGAAGGTCGGGTCGAGCCGGGCCTTGGCCCAGGCGTCGGCGACCTCGTCGACGACCGCGACGAGCGCCTCGGGCACGTACCGGCCGCCGAAGTCACCGAACCAGGGACCGGACAGGCCGGGCGCGCCGGTGGCCTCCGGCGAGGGGAGGGCGTCGTTCACCGCGGCGCCAGCCGGACCGCGGGGTGGACCCCCGCCGTGACCAGGTCGGAGACGGCGCCGCGCGGGTCGCCGCCGGTGACCAGGGCCTCGCCCACCAGCACGGCGTCGGCGCCGGCGCGGGCGTAGTCCAGGACGTCGTGCGGACCGCGGACCCCGGACTCGGCGATCCGGACCACGCCGTGGGGGATGCTCGGGGCGACCTTGGCGAACGTGCCGCGGTCGACCTGCAAGGTGGTGAGGTCGCGGGCGTTGACGCCGATGACCCGGGCGCCGGCGTCAGCCGCGCGGGCGACCTCCTCGGCGTCGTGCACCTCCACGAGCGCGGTCATGCCGAGGGAGTGGATCCGCTCGGTGAGGCCGGTGAGGGTGGGCTGGTCGAGCGCCGCCACGATCAGCAGCACGAGGTCGGCGCCGTGGGCCCGGGCCTCCCACACCTGGTACGGCGTGACCACGAAGTCCTTGCGCAGGACGGGGACGTCGACCGCCGCCCGCACCGCGGCGAGGTCGTCGAGGCTGCCGCCGAACCGCCGCTGCTCGGTGAGCACGCTGATCACGGCCGCGCCCCCGGCCTGGTAGTCGACCGCGAGACCGGCCGGGTCGGCGATGGCCGCGAGGGCGCCCTTGCTGGGGCTGGACCGCTTCACCTCGGCGATCACCTGGACGCCGCGACCGGGCTGGGACACCGGGCCCCGCAGGGACGGGACGGCGTCGAGCGCGGGCGGACGGCGGGCCGCGAGCTCCTGCAGCCGCTCGAGCGGGACCGACTCCTGCCGGGCGACGAGGTCCTCGCGGACCCCGGCGACGATGTCGTCGAGGACGCTCACGGTTGGCTCTGCTCGCTCACGGCTCGCAACCCCCTGCTGGTGGACGATGGTCGCCGGCGCGATCCCTCCGCAGAGGGTCGGCGCCGGACTCCCCGGCTCCTCGATGCTAACCGCCGGGGGCGACGTCCCCGTCATCGGGCGATGCTGCTGGATCATGGCGAGGCCGCTCGATCACGGAGCGGCCCGCGCCCGCGAGGACCGACCTGGCTACGGTGGACCCCGACACACGATCGCGACGACGGGCCGGCCGCCCGGACGTCGCCGGCTGCTGGGAGACACCGTGACCACCACCCCGAACGACCCGACCGGCTCCACCGATCCGCAGGAGCCCCAGCCGGCCGCCGAGCAGGCCCCGGAGACCCGGCCGTTCGACCTCACCAAGCCCGCCGAGCCCGCGACCGGCTCGACCGAGGCCGCCGCACCGGCGTACGGCGAGCAGCCGACCGACGGCGAGCAGCCGGCCCAGCCGGACCCCTACGGCCAGCCCGCGCAGGCCGACCCGTACGGCCAGCAGCCCTACGGCCAGCAGCAGCCGGACCCCTACGGCCAGCCGGCCCAGTCCGACCCGTACGGCCAGCCCGCGCAGGCCGACCCCTACGGCCAGCAGCAGCCCTACGGCCAGCAGGCCGCGTCCGGCCAGCCCGCGCAGACCGACCCCTACGGCCAGCAGCAGGGCTACGGCCAGCAGGCCCAGCCGTACGGCGCGGGCGCCTACGGCGGGTACCCCGCCCAGGGCGGCACGCCGTCCCAGGGGCTCGCGATCGGGTCGCTGGTCTGCGGGGTGCTGGCGATCCTCACCTTCCTGTGCGGCCTGCTGGCGATCCCGCTGGGCATCGCCGCGGTGGTGCTCGGGATCGTGGCGATGAACAAGGTCAAGCAGGGCACCGGCGGGGGCCGCGGCCTGGCGCTCGCCGGGATCATCTGCGGCGGCATCGGCGGCCTCATCTCGATCGTGCTGACCGTCGCGGCCATCGCCACCGGCAACGCCGACTTCGGCTCGACCTACTGACCTGCGGTTCCTCGCCCCGACGAGCCCGGACGCAGGACACGAGGACCGTTCGTCCACCGGCTGACCGTCGCGGGGCGGGCGGTTCCTCTATGTTTGTGCGTCACCAGGACCACCGGGTCCGACAGAACAGGGGAGAGAACAGACGTGAGCACCACTCCGAACGACCCCAACTCCGGCGGCTACGGCGGCGCCCCGTCGTACGGGTCGGCACCGGCGGCGGGCTCGGGCAGCAACCCGATGGCCGTCGTCGCGCTGATCCTCGGGATCCTGTCGATCCCCGCGTCGTGCTTCTACGGCTTCGGGATCATCCTCGGGATCGCGGCGATCGTCCTCGGCGTCATGGCGGGGCGCAAGGCCAAGGCCGGACAGGCCGGACAGGGCGGTCTCGCCAAGGCGGGCCTGATCACCGGCATCGTCGGCATCGTCGTCGGCATCGTGATCCTCATCCTCGTCGCCGTCGGGATCAGCTTCCTCAACTCGACCGACTGCAACGACCCGTCGCTGTCGCAGGAGGAGATCCAGACCTGCCTCGAGGACCAGCTCAACGGCTGAGACCGCTCGAGAGCCGCGGAGGGCGTCACCCCGTCGGGGTGGCGCCCTCCGTCGTCGCCGCACCCGGCAGACCGGCGGTCAGGGACCGAGCGACTCGAGGCCGGGGACGTTGCGCAGCACCGCGAAGGCGAGCACGACGGCGAGGCCCGCGTAGACCCGCGCCGGGGTGACCCACCGGTCCCAGGGCAGCGTGCGCCGGGTCGCGGCGGACCACGCCCACGCCGCCCACCACGCGGCCAGCAGGCCGACGATGACGACCGCGACGGCGTTCGACGAGAGCGCGCCCGCGACGTCGAGGTGGGTGAGGTCGTTGACCGCCCGCAGCCCGCCGCAGCCGGGGCACCACAGGCCCGTGGTGTCGAGCAGGACGCACGATCCCCAGGCACCGGGGACGTGCGGGTCGCGCACCGCCAGCGCCCCCGCGAGGGCCACGCCGACCAGACCGACCGCTGCAGGCCCCCAGGCGCGCTGGACCAGGCCCTGCCGGTGCAGCGTGTGCGAGGTCATCGGCGTGCGGAGGCCGCGGTCAGTGGTGCGGCTGCTCGCCGAAGCCCATGGCGGTGAGCACCTTGCCGGTGATCGCGCCGACGACGATGACGGCCAGGCCGACCCAGAACAGCCACGGCTGGGCGAACGGGAAGGCCAGGCAGCCGATCAGGGCGCCGAGGGTGATGATGCCGACCGCGGTCCAGGCCGCGACGCTGTTGCCGTGGCCGACCGCGTGGGCGGCGGGCCGTTCTGCCGTCTGCTGGTCCGACATGCGTGTGTCCTCCGGGGGGTCGGGATCTGCGGACATCATGCCAGCACCGGGGCCCGTCCACCGGACCGGCCCGCCCACCCCGGACCCGCCGGGTCAGGGTCGCGCGGTGGGGTCCTCGCCCCGGCTGAGCGCGTCCCAGTCGTCGGCGACGGCATCACGCGCCTGCGTCCCGTCCGCGGGTTCCGGGGCGGCCGCGGCCTCCCGCTCGTACCGGCGGCTTGCACCCCACCCCCGCCCGGTCACCGCCGCGACGAGCGCGACGAGCACCGCCAGCACGGCGAGCACGAGACCGGCCACCGTCCACCCGGTCACGGACGCCTCCACCTGCGCCGGGTCGAGCGACTCGGCGGTGAGCGCGCTGCCCTGCGCCGCCACCGGGAGCACGGAGGTGACCGGGTCGAGCAGCACCCGCAGGGCGGTCCAGCCCGCTGCGCCGGCCGCGAGCAGCGCCACGACCCCCAGGACCACAGCGACCACCCGCCGGGCCAGCAGCATGGCTCCGGCCGCCGCCATCACGACGAGGCCGAGCGCGCTGGCCGGGCCGAGCTGGGCTCCGGTGGCCACGACCTCCTGCCGGCCGATGGTCCGCACCGGGCCCGCGCCGCCGTCCAGGCCCGTCTCCGCGAGCACCCAGGGCCGCGTCGCCACGGCGACGACCAGCAGCCCGAGCACCAGCAGTCCGACCACCACCGGGCCCTTGCCCAGCCGGCTCACGCCCCACCCGCCGGACGCAGCGTGATGGCCGTGGCCACCGCCCGCAGCACGGCGGCCGCCTTCTGCCGGCACTCGGCGTCCTCGCTCTCCGGCACCGACTCGGCGACGATCCCGGCACCGGCCTGCACGTGCGCCACGCCGTCGCGCAGCACGGCCGTGCGGATCGCGATCGCCATGTCGAGGTCACCGGCGAAGTCGAGGTAGCCCACCGCTCCCCCGTACACCCCGCGGCGCACCGGCTCGAGCTCGTCGATGAGCTCCATCGCGCGCGGCTTCGGCGCGCCCGACAGCGTCCCCGCCGGGAAGGCGGCCTGCAGCACCTGCATCGCCGTCGTCCCCGCGCGCTGCTCCCCGGTGACGGTGGACACCAGGTGCATGACGTGGCTGTAGCGCTCCAGGCTCATGAAGTCGACGACCTCGACGCTGCCCGGCTCGCTGACGCGGGCGAGGTCGTTGCGCGCGAGGTCGACCAGCATGAGGTGCTCGCTGCGCTCCTTGACGTCGGCCAGCAGGTCCTCACCGAGGAAGACGTCCTCCTCGGGCTTGTCCCCCCGCGGCCGGGTGCCGGCGATCGGGTGCGACAGCACCCTGCCCCCCTGCACCTTCACCAGCGCCTCGGGACTGGACCCGACGACGTCGAGGCCGGTGCCGTCCGGTGTCTCGCAACGGAACAGGTACATGTACGGGCTCGGGTTCGAGGCGCGCAGGCAGCGGTAGACGTCGAGCGCGTCGGCCGGGCAGTCCAGGTCGAAGCGCTGCGAGAGCACGACCTGGAAGACCTCGCCGTCGCGGATCGCCTCCAGGCCGGTGCGGACGGCGGCCAGGTACTCGGCCCGAGGCGTCCGCTCGCGCGGCCGCACCTCGCCCGGGACGTCGGTGACCGCGACGGTGGACGGTGCCGGTGCGGCGACCTCGGCGGTCATCCGGTCGAGGCGGGCGACGGCGTCGGCCCACGCCTCGTCGACCCGCTCGTCGGTGGCGTCGTAGTTGATCGCGTTGGCCACCAGCAGCAAGGTGCCGTCGGAGTGGTCGAGCACCGCGACGTCGCCGGCGATCGACATCATCAGCGCCGGCACGCCGAGCTCGTCGGTGGCGTGCTCGGGAAGGCGTTCCCAGTGCCGCACGGCGTCGTACCCGACCACCCCGACCATCCCGCCGGTGAGCGGCGGCAGCCCCTCGAGCCGCGGCGTGTGCAGTGCGTCCAGGGTGCCCGCCAGCGCCTCGAGAGCCGGTCCGCCCGTGGGCACGCCCACCGGCGGCTCGCCCAGCCAGTGCGCCTGCCCGTCGACCTCGGTGAGGGTCGCGCGCGACGCGGCTCCCACGATCGAGTACCGCGACCACACCCCGCCGTGCTCGGCCGACTCCAGCAGGAACGTGCCCGGCCGGTCGTGGGCGAGCTTGCGGTACAGCCCGATCGGCGTCTCGGCGTCGGCGAGCAGCCGGCGGACGACCGGGATCACCCGGCGGTCGCGGGCCAGCTCGCGGAAGGCCTCGAGCGAGGGCCAGACCTGGCCGAGCTCGCGTCCCGGGCCGGCGGCGGTGGCGGTCACCGGCCGTCCCCGTCGGCACCCGTGGCACCCGTGGCACCCGTGGCGCCGGCCACGGCGCCCAGGTCGCGCTCGTCGAAGCACGACCGGCTGCCCGTGTGGCAGGCGGGGCCGACCTGGTCGACCCGGACCAGCAGCGCGTCGCCGTCGCAGTCCAGCGCCACCGACCGCACGTGCTGCACGTGGCCGCTGGTGTCGCCCTTGCGCCAGTACTCCTGGCGGCTGCGGCTCCAGAACGTCACCCGGCCGCTGGTCAGGGTGCGGTGCAGCGCCTCGTCGTCCATCCAGCCGACCATCAGCACCCGGTCGTCGTCGTGCTGCTGCACCACGGCGGCGACCAGCCCGTCGGCGTCGCGCTTGAGCCGCGCGGCCACGGCGGGATCGAGGTCGGAGCGAGGGGGCTGGGGCACCGGACGATCCTCCCAGAGCGTGCCGCCGCGGCGCGGACGCGGGTCAGCGGGCGGCGGCGCGGGTCAGACCGAGCGGAGCTGGGCCGCCCAGGACTCGTGCAGGCGCGAGTACACGCCGCCGGCGTCGACGAGGTCCTCGTGCCGGCCGACCTCGACCACCCGCCCGGCGTCGACGACCACGACCTTGTCGGCCACCTCGGCGGTCGACATCCGGTGCGCGATCGTGACGGCCGTGCGTCCGGTGGTGACGCCGTTGAGGGCGCGCTGCAGCCGCACCTCGGTGGCGGGGTCGACCGCGCTCGTCGCCTCGTCGAGCACCAGCAGGTCGGGGTCGGCCAGGTACGCGCGGGCGAGGGCGACCAGCTGCCGCTCCCCCGCCGACAGCGACTCGCCGCGCTGCCCGACGCGCGACAAGCAGCCCCTTCGGCAGTCCGGCCACCCAGTCGTCCAGCCCCAGCTCGGTGATGGCCAGCTCGACGTCGGCGTCCGAGGCGGTCGGGCGTCCGTACCGGATGTTGTGCAGGAGGGTGTCGTCGAAGAGGAACCCCTCCTGGGGCACCATCACCACCCGCTCGCGCAGGCTGGAGAACCGCAGGTCGCGCAGGTCGACGCCGTCGAGCAGCACGCGTCCGGAGCCGGGGTCCTGCAGCCGGGTGAGCAGCTTGGCCAGGGTCGTCTTGCCGGACCCCGTCTCGCCCACGACGGCCACCTTCGTGCGCGGCGCGATCATGAGGGAGACCTCGCGCAGCACCGGCTCGCCGCCCGGGTAGGCGAAGGTGACGTCGTCGAACTCGACCGTGATCGGGCCGCGCGGCAGCGTGGTGCCGGCCTCCCCCGGGTCGGCGACGTCGGCCGGGGTGTCGAGCACCGCGATCACCCGGCGCCAGCCCGCCACCGCGTTCTGCAGCTCGTTGAGGATCTCGGTGATCGACATGACCGGGCCGGTGAAGATCTGCACCAGGAACAGGAACGCCAGCAGCTCGCCGAGGGTGATGTCGCCGCCCACGCCCCACCAGGTGCCGGCCAGGACGACGGCCGCGACGACGAGACCCGACACCAGGACGCCGGAGGAGAAGCTGAACGAGACCAGGTTCTGCGCGCGGCGGGCAGCGAGCCGGTGGCGCTCGATGCTCTCCTCGACCCTGCGGCCGGTGCGCTCCTCGATCGCGTAGGCGCGGATCGTGTCGGCGCCGACGACGGTCTCGGAGATCGCGCCGAGCACGTCGCCCACGCGCTCGCGCACCCGCCCGTAGGCGGCCGAGACGAACCGCTGCATCCACCGCCCGAACAGCACCAGCGGCACGAACATCGCCACCACCAGCAGCGTCAGCGGCCAGGAGTAGAACGCCATCAGGATCGTCGCGAGCACGAGCTGGCCGAACGACAGGATGAGCATCAGCCCGCCGAACTGCATGAACTGGGAGATGGTGTCGACGTCGCTGGTGACCCGGCTGACCAGTGCCCCGCGGCGCTCGGTGTTCTGCGTCAGCACCGACAGGTCGTGCACGCGGCGGAAGGCGGTGGTGCGCAGCTGCGCGAGCCCGGCCTCGGTGGCGGTGAACAGGCGCAGGTTCACCACGTACGAGCAGAAGCCGGTGAGCAGCACCACGAGGGCGGCGCCGCCGACCAGCAGCGTGACGGCGTGGGTGTCGGGGCCGCCGTCGGCGTTGATCCCGGAGTCGATGGTCTGCTGGACGGTGACCGGCACGACCACCCGGCCGAGCGTGGCCACGACCGCGAGCGCGAGGGTGAGGCCGAGTCCCTGGCGGATCTGCGGCGACAGCTCGAGGCCGCGCTTCAGGGTGCTCCAGACGGTGGTGCGGGCAGACGCCTCGATCGCCGAGCCGGTGCCCTTCTCGTCGCGGGTGGCGGCGAGCAGCTCGTCCAGGCCGTGCTGCTCGTCGTCCTTCTTCTCGTCCGGGCTCATCGCGCGGCCGCCTCCTCCTCGTAGGCGTTCACCAGGTGGCGGTACCGCGGCTGCCGCTCGAGCAGCTCGGTGTGGGTGCCGCGGTCGACCACCCGGCCGCGCTCGACGAAGACCACCTCGTCGGCCACGGCGATGGTGGCCTTGCGGTAGGCGACGACGACGACGGTGAGGCCGTCGGTGCCGTCGCGGAGCCCGTTGAGGATCGCCTGCTCGACCCGGGGGTCGACCGCCGAGGTCGCGTCGTCGAGGACGAGCAGCCGCGGCGACCGCACCACGGCCCGGGCCAGGGCGATCCGCTGGCGCTGACCGCCGGAGAGGCTGGTGCCCCGCTCGCCGACGCGGGTGTCGAGGCCGGACGGCAGCGCGGCGACGAACCGGTCGCCCTGCGCGAGCCGCAGCGCCTCCCAGACGGCGTCGTCGTCGAGCTCGACGCCGTCGGCGTCGGTCGCGCCGAGGGTGACGTTGCCGCGCACGGTGTCGTCGAAGACGAAGGTCGACTGCGGAACCAGGGCCGCGGCGCGCGCGATGCCCCCGCGGTCGACCGAGCGCGCGTCGACGCCGTCGAGCAGGACCTCGCCCGAGGCGGGGTCGACGAGGCGCACCAGCAGGCTGGCCAGCGTCGACTTGCCGGAGCCGGTGGGCCCGACGACCGCGACCGTCGTGCCGGGCCGGACCGCGAGGTCGACGCCGTGCAGCACCTCGATCGGCGCGTCCTCGACCACGTCGGCCAGGACGAGGTCGTTGTCGGACAGGTCGGAGTCGCCCGCGCCCCGGTAGGCGTACCGGACCTCGCTCAGCTCGAGGGCGGCCGCTCCGCTCGCGGGGAGGCCGTCGGTGCCGAACTCCATCTCGCCGGTCGCGGTGAGCACCGAGTCGACCCGGCCGAACCCGACCGCGGCGCGCGGCAGGTCGCCGAGCACCCACCCGATCGCGCGGACGGGGAACGCCAGCAGCGCCAGCAGGTACGCGACCTGGACGACGTCGCCGGCCTGGGCGTCGCCGGTGCGGACCCGCCAGGTGCCGAGGCCGAGGACCGCGAGGGTGCCCAGCGTGGGCAGCATCTCGATGAGGGGGTCGAAGATCCCCCGGGTGCGTCCGACCGCCACGTTGGCGGCGCGCAGGGTGTCGGCCGCCTCGGCGAAGCGGGCCGTCTCGTCGGCCTCCCGACCCAGCGCCTTGACGACGAGGGCGCCGTCGAAGCTCTCGTGCGCGATCGAGGCCACGCCCGCGCGCAGCTGCTGCGATCGCACGACCTTGGGCGAGATGTAGCGCTGGTAGACGACGTTCGAGATCGCGACGGCAGGCAGCACGGTGAGCCCGACGGCGGCGAGCACGGGGTCCGCCAGCACCATCGCGACGCCGGCGACGACGAGCATGAAGAGCACGCCGATGGAGAACGGCAGCGGGTTGAAGACCATGAACGAGGCCTCGATGTCGCTGCTGGCGTTGGACAGCAGCTGACCGGTGGGGTGGCGGTGGTGCCACGACAGCGGCAGCCGCAGGTACTGCGACGAGACCTGCCGGCGGTAGCTGGCCTGCAGGTTGATCGAGGTGAGCCCCGCGAAGATCCGGCGGACGGCGACCGCGATGGCGGTGACCGTGGCGACGGCGGCCAGCACGCCCGTCGCCGCCCACAGCGAGCCGGGGTCGACCTGGCCGGACGCGAAGGCGGGTGCCAGCACCTGGTCGGTGACGCGGCCGAGGACGTACCCGCTGCCGGCGGTGCCCACGCCGTAGACCGCGGCCCCGAGGACGGCGACGGCGAACCACCTCGGCTGCTCGCGGATGCCGCGCCACAGCACCCCGAACCCGCGTCGCATGGTGCCCTGCCGCACCGTCGGTGTGACGGGTCCGGGCACGGGTGTCCTCCAGGCGAAGCGGTGTGGTTCCAGGGCGTCTGCAAACCCTCTCACGCGGCTGCGACAGCCAGCGAATCGGTTCGACCCCGCCTCCGGCAGGGGCGGCCGACGACCCGCCCGGGGCCTGCCCCAGGATGGTCCCGTGGACGAGCCGACCGAGAAGACCCGACGCACGACCTCCCTGGCCGAGCGCGAGCGGGCGGCCCTGGCCGACGCGCTGCTCGAGGTCGGCCCCGACGCCGACACCCTGTGCGAGGGCTGGACGACCCGCGACCTGGCCCGGCACCTGGTGCTGCGCGAGGGCAACCCGGAGGCCGTGGCGCGCTTCGCGGCCGCCAAGGTCCCGGCTCTGCGCGGACGCCTGCCCGGCACCGACGCCCCGCCCCGGGCCTTCGAGGACGTGGTCCAGCAGTTCCGCTCCGGGCCGCCGCTCGGGCTGCCCGGTCTCGACGCCGTCGTCAACACCGCCGAGCACTACGTGCACCACGAGGACGTCCGCCGGGCCGTGCCGGGGTGGCAGCCGCGCGAGCTGCCCGTCGAGGACGAGAAGGCCCTGTGGGGCCCGACCCAGTTCATGGCCCGCCGCTCGTACCTGCGCTGCCCCGTCGGCGTCGTCCTCGTCGTCCCGGACGGCCCGCGCTCGAAGGTGCGTCGCGGCGCGCCGTCGGTGGTGGTCACCGGGAAGGCGTCCGAGCTGGTGGTCTACGTGACCGGCCGCCGCGAGCACGCCCAGGTCGAGGTGTCCGGCCCCGACGACGCCGTCCGCGCGTTCGAGGAGTGGCTCGACCGCTGACCTCGCGTCGGCCGCGTCTCAGCGGACGGGGTGCCCCGCCGAGCGCAGCGCGTCCTTGACCTCCCCGATCACGAGGTCGCCGAAGTGGAAGACGCTCGCCGCCAGCACGGCGTCGGCGCCCGCCTCGACCGCCGGGGCGAAGTGGGCCAGCTCGCCCGCCCCTCCGCTGGCGACCACCGGGACCCCCACCTCGGCCCGCACCAGGCGGATCAGCTCGAGGTCGAAGCCGTCGCGGGTGCCGTCGGCGTCCATCGAGTTGAGCAGGATCTCCCCCGCCCCGAGCTCGGCCACCTGCC
>CAWGTL010000019.1:0-42853 GCA_963825505.1 uncultured Actinomycetota bacterium
AGGGTCGCGACCATGTCCTTGGGAGAGATCGCGGGCCTCATCGCTGCCCTGGCCCTGGTCCTGCTCGTCGGGTTCCTGGCCGTGCCGCTGGTCAAGCTCGGCCGGGTGCTGGACGAGACGCGCCGCACCATCAAGAACCTCTCGGACGAGACGGTGCCGCTGATCGGCGGGGTGACCACCACGGTGGGGCACACCAACCACCAGCTGGAGAAGGTCGACACGATCACGACCAAGGTCGGGGTCATCAGCGACAACGGCGTCCAGGTGGCCACCAACGTCTCGGCGCTCACCGCGCTGTTCGCCGCCACCCTCGGGTCGCCGGTGATCAAGGTCGCGGCGTTCAGCTACGGGGTCCGCCAGGCGATGAGCGGCCGCAAGGTCGGGGCCACCCGCGGGCGCCGGAGGAAGTCGTGATCCGCCGGGTGTTCTGGATCGCGCTCGGCGCGGCCGTCGGGGTGCTGGTCGTCCGCAAGGCCGGCCAGGTGGCCCAGCAGTACACCCCGCAGGGGATCGCCGGGAACCTGGGCGAGGGCCTGTCCAGCCTGGGCGACGGCCTGCGGGAGTTCGCCGACGCGGTGCGGGAGTCCGCGGCCGAGCGCGAGGAGGTGCTGCGCGCCGCCGTGACGGGAGACCTCGACGGACGCGGTGTCGCCGACCTGCTCGACCACCCGGCCAGCGAGGTCGACGACCGCGCCTGACGGGCCCTGCCCGCCGGCCAGGACAGCCGGTCCGCGCCGACCGTCGTCCTACCCCGAACCGACCTGACGAGGACCACCCATGGAGACCGCCGAGATCCGCCGACGCTGGCTGTCGTACTTCTCCGAGCGCGGCCACGCCGTCGTCCCGAGCTCCTCGCTCATCAGCGACGACCCGACCCTGCTGTTCACCGTGGCGGGCATGGTGCCGTTCATCCCGTACCTCACCGGGCAGCAGACCCCGCCGTGGCAGCGCGCCACCAGCGTCCAGAAGTGCGTGCGCACCCTCGACATCGAGGAGGTCGGCAAGACCACGCGGCACGGCACGTTCTTCCAGATGAACGGCAACTTCTCGTTCGGCGACTACTTCAAGGAAGGCGCGATCGAGTACGCCTGGGAGCTGATCACCAACGAGCAGCACGACGGCGGCTACGGCTTCGACCCGGACAAGATCTGGGTCACCGTGCTGGAGGGCGACGACGAGGCCGAGCTGCTGTGGCGCAAGGTCGCCGGCCTGCCGGCCGAGCGCATCCAGCGCCGCGGCCGCAAGGACAACTACTGGCACACCGGCGTCGCCGGCCCCGGCGGCCCCTGCAGCGAGATCTACGTCGACCGCGGCGCCGAGTACGGGCCCGACGGCGGCCCGGTCGTCGACGAGGACCGCTTCCTCGAGATCTGGAACCTCGTCTTCATGCAGGAGGAGGTCACCGACGTCCGCAGCAAGGAGGAGTTCGAGGTCGTCGGCCCGCTGCCGAGCAAGAACATCGACACCGGCATGGGCCTGGAGCGCGTGGCGTACCTGCTGCAGGGCGTCGACAACCTCTACGAGATCGACGAGGTCTACCCCGTCATCGAGAAGGCGGCCGAGCTGTCCGGCCGCCGCTACGGCGCCGACCACGACGACGACGTGCGGATGCGCGTGGTCGCCGACCACCTGCGCTCGGGCCTGATGCTCATCGGTGACGGCATCACCCCCGGCAACGAGGGCCGCGGCTACGTCCTGCGCCGCCTGCTGCGCCGCAGCGTGCGGGCGATGAAGCTGCTCGGCGTCGACGCCGCCACCCTGCCCGAGCTGCTGCCGGTGAGCCTGGAGCGGATGACGCAGTCCTACCCCGAGCTGGAGGCCGACTTCGGCCGGATCTCGGCGGTGGCGTACGCGGAGGAGGAGGCGTTCCGGCGCACCCTCGCGTCCGGCACGGTCATGCTCGACACCGCGGTGAAGCAGGTGCGGTCCGCGGCGGGCGAGGGCGGTGCGGCCACGCTGCAGGGGGAGCAGGCCTTCCAGCTGCACGACACCTACGGCTTCCCGATCGACCTGACGCTGGAGATGGCGGCCGAACAGGGCGTCACGGTCGACCGCGAGGGCTTCACCCGGCTGATGACGGCCCAGCGCGAGCGGGCCAAGGCCGATGCGCGCGCCAAGAAGGGCGGCCGGGCCGACACCACGGCGTACCGGGCGCTGCGCGACGCCGGTGCCACGACGTTCACGGGGTACACCGGCCTCAGCACCGGCACCACCGTCCGCGGGATCCTCCTGGACGGCGAACCGGTCGAGGCCGCCGAGCAGGGCCAGGTCGTCGAGGTCGTGCTGGAGGAGACCCCCTTCTACGCCGAGTCCGGCGGCCAGGACTCCGACGCAGGCACCATCACCGGCCACGACGGCCTGCGCCTGGACGTGCTCGACGTCCAGCGCCCGGTCAAGGGCCTGGTCGTGCACCGGGTCGAGGTCGGCGCCGGCGAGGTGCGCGCGGGCCAGGAGGTGCTGGCCCAGGTCGACGAGCAGTGGCGCCTCGGCGCGTGCCAGGCGCACTCCGGCACCCACGTGGTGCACGCGTCGCTGCGCGAGGTGCTCGGCCCCACGGCCCTGCAGTCCGGCTCGTACAACAAGCCCGGCTACCTGCGGCTCGACTTCGCCTGGCCGAACGCGCTGTCGCCGGCCACCCGCAGCGAGGTCGAGGAGGTGGCGAACCTCGCCCTCCGCCGCGACCTCCCGGTGAGCGCCACCTTCATGACCCTGCCGCAGGCGCGCGAGCTCGGTGCCCTGGCGCTGTTCGGCGAGACCTACGACGAGCAGGTCCGCGTGGTCGAGATGGGCGGGGAGTGGAGCCGGGAGCTGTGCGGCGGCACCCACGTCGCCCGCTCCTCCCAGGTCGGGCTGCTCGCGCTCACCGGCGAGTCGTCGGTGGGTGCCGGCGTGCGCCGTGTCGAGTCGCTGGTGGGCATCGAGGCGTTCCGGTCGCTGGCCGCCGAGCGCGCGCTGCTCGCGGCCGCGGCCGACGCGCTCAAGACCCGTCCCGAGGAGCTGCCCGACCGCATCGCCGCGCTGCTGTCACAGCTCAAGGCCGCCGAGAAGCGGCTGTCCGGACAGGCGGCCCAGCAGGTGCTGGCCGTGGCGGGCTCGCTCGCGCAGTCGCCCACCGACGTGTTCGGCGTGGCCTTCGTCGGCCACGACGCCGGTGCGGTCTCGTCCGCCGACGACGTCCGTGCCCTCGCGCTCGACGTGCGGGGCCGGCTGGGCGACGCCCGACCGTCCGTGGTGGCGGTGTCCGGCGTGGCCAAGGACCGCCCGGTCGTGGTGGTCGCGACCAACCCCACCGCTCGTGAGTGGGGGATCAAGGCCGGTGCGCTCGTGCGCGTGGCGGCGCAGACGCTCGGCGGGGGCGGCGGCGGCAAGGACGACCTGGCGCAGGGGGGCGGCACGGACCCGGCGGCCGTTCCCGCCGCGCTGCGGGCGGTCGAGCACGCCGTCGGCGAGACGGTGACCGCCGGCCGGTGATGAGCCGATGAGGTGGGGCGTGCGCCTCGGCGTCGACGTCGGCACCGTCCGCGTCGGTCTGGCTGCGAGCGACCCCTCCGGCCTGCTGGCCTCGGCGGTCGCCACCCTCGCGCGCGACGCGGACGGCGCCGACGACCACCGCTCGATCGCCGCCGAGGCGGCCGAACGAGGGGCCGTGGAGGTGCTGGTGGGCCTGCCGGTGCACCTGTCCGGGCGCGAGGGTCCCGCCGCGGAGGCGGCACGTGGCTACGCTGTGGCCCTCGCCCGCCTGCTGGCGCCGGTCCCGGTGCGGCTGGTGGACGAGCGTCTGAGCACCGTGGCTGCCCACCGGCAGCTCCACGGATCCGGGGTGCGCGGACGCAGGCACCGTGCGGTGATCGACCAGGTCGCGGCGGTGGTGCTGCTGCAGGACGCGCTCGACGCCGAGAGGGCGTCGGGTCGTGCACCGGGTTCGCTGGTGGAACCCGGCGCGGGGACGGACCGTCCGCACCCGCCGGCGCAGGAGGCCGACCCGGGATGACGCGCTGGACGAACAGCAGGCTGACGCGCCGGAACCGCTCCGGATCGAGGCTCGGATGAGCGACCTGCACGGGCAGACCGGCGGGAGCACGCCCGGTCCGCGCCGCGGGCGGCGGGTCCGACCCGGCTCCGTCCCCGACGCCCGGCCCGACGGGCTGACGCGCCGGAGTCGCTCCGGATCGAGGCTCGGATGAGCGACCTGCACGGGCGGGCCGGCGGGAGCACCCCCGGCCGCGCCGCGGGCGGCGGTCCGACCCGGCGCCGTCCCCGACGCCCGGCCCGACGGACCGATCGCCCCCGAGCCGACCGCCCCCGAGCCGGTGGAGCCGGCCTTCGACGACCTGGTCGCCCCGCGGCCGGTGAGCTACGACCGCGACGACGTCTTCGACGTCGAGGCGGAGCCCGGCCGAGCCGCCTGCCGCCGAGCCGCACGTCGAGCCCGAGTACGTCGAGCCCGAGACGGTACGTCGAGCCCGAGTACGTCGAGCCCGAGTACGTCGAGCCCGAGCACGTCCTCGAGGCCGACCCGTACGCGGAGGCCGAGCCGTACGCGGCCGACGAGGTCGTCGAGGAGGAGTACCTCGAGGACGACGACGAGGAGCTCGAGGGCGTCCACGAGGTCGAGCACGCGGAGTACGTCCCCGCCGGCCGCGGCCGCACGGGTGGTGGCGGAGGCCGCCGTCGCGGGCGCACCGTCGTCGTGCTGGTGGTCTGCCTGGCCCTGCTCGGCGGCGCCGTCTACGCCGGGTGGTCCTTCCTCAGCCCGATCGTCGAGCGCCTCACCGCCGGCGACCCACCGGCCGAGGACTACCCGGGGCCTGGGACCGGGGAGGTCGACGTCGTCGTCGCGCCGGGAGACACGGGGGGAGCGATCGGCGACACGCTCGTCGAGGCAGGCGTCGTGGCGTCGCGGGCCGCGTTCGTCGCCCAGTTCACGGTCACGCCCGAGGCCGCCACGCTCCAGCCCGGCACCTACCGGCTGCGCAAGGAGATGAAGGCGTCCGACGCGCTCGCCCTGCTGCTCGATCCCGCCTCGCGCCAGTCGCTGCGGGTCGGCATCCGCGAGGGCCTGTGGGTCACTGAGGTGCTGCCCGAGATCAGCGCCGACACCGGCTTCACCGTGGAGGAGCTGCAGACCGCGCTCGCCGACCCGGCCGTGGGGCTGCCACCGGAGGCGCAGGGCGAGCCCGAGGGCTTCTTGTTCCCGGCCACCTACGACTTCGAGCCCGACGTCACGCCGGTGGAGATCCTGGCCGCCATGGTGGCGCGGTACACCCAGGCCATGGACGACCTCGGCGTGCCGGCCGACCAGCGCCGCGACGTGCTGATCCGCGCGTCCATCGTGCAGGGCGAGGCCAGCCGCGAGGAGGACCTCGCCAAGGTCGCGCGGGTGATCCAGAACCGGATCGACGCCGGCGACACCCTCGGGATGGACTCCACGGTCGGCTACGTGGTGCAGAAGCGGGCGCTGGACCTCACCCAGAGCGACCTGGAGACCGACTCGCCCTACAACACCCGGCTCAACGCCGGCCTGCCGCCCGGCCCGATCAACAACCCGGGCGAGGCGGCCATCGCCGCGGCGCTGGCGCCGGCCGAGGGTGACTGGCTGTACTTCGTCACCGTCGACGGCGACACCGGCGAGACCGTGTTCACCGCCGACTACGACGAGTTCCTGGCCGCGAAGGCGCAGTTCCAGGAGTGGCTGGCGGACAACGGGTGACCAGGGCGGCCGTGAACAGGGCGGCCGTGCTCGGGCGGCCGGTCGCGCACTCGCTGTCACCGGCCCTGCACACCGCGGCGTACCGGTCGCTCGGGCTGACCGGCTGGGAGTACACCGCGGTCGACCTCGGCCCCGACGAGCTCCCTGCGTTCCTCGACGGGCTCGACCACACCTGGGCGGGGCTGTCGCTGACGATGCCGCTCAAGCAGGCCGTGGTGCCGCTGCTCGACCAGATCACCCCGCTCGCGGGCGCCCTCGGCGTGGTCAACACCGTCACCTTCGGCGTCCCGGACGGTGCCGACCCGCGCTGGAGCGACCCGCGCGTGCGCACGCGGCGGGGCGACAACACCGACGTCGCCGGGATCACCGAGGCGGTGCGTCCGGTGCTGGGGGCCGAGCGCCCCCACGGCGGCCTGGTCGTGATCGGTGCGGGCGCGACGGCCGCCTCCGCGCTCGCGGCCGGCGTCGAGCTCGGCTTCCCGTCCGCGCGGGTGTGCGCGCGGTCGGCCGAGCGGGCCGCCCAGACGGCTGCCCTCGGTGCCCGGCTCGGGATCGGGGTCGAGACGGTGGCGCTGCACGCCGCCGGTGCCTGGCTCGCCGACGCCGCTGTCGTCGTCAGCGCGCTCCCGGCAGGCGCCGCCGACCTGCTGACCGTCCCCGACCGGGTCCGCCCGGGCGCGGTGCTCCTCGACGTCGTCTACGACCCCTGGCCGACGGTGCTCGCCGCCCGGTGGGAGCGGGCCGGGGGAGTGGTGGTGCCCGGGGTGGAGATGCTGCTGCACCAGGCCGTGCAGCAGGTGGCGCTGATGACGGGCCTGCGCCCCGATCCCGACGCGATGCGGACGGCGCTGCCCGCGCCCGGACGGGGTCCCGCCAGCACGGGCTGACCCGTCCCGCCCGCCCGTCCGGCGGATCGTCCGAACCGGACGTCACGCCGCGTTCAAGCCGCGACGCCGATCGGCCGATGAGGTGACCATGCCAGGGACTGCCATGCCGATGACCGGGTCCTCCTCGTGAGCGCACCGGTTCGTCAGTTCGTCGACATCCTGCTCGAGGACGGCCT
The DNA here is from genome assembly GCA_963825505.1 of uncultured Actinomycetota bacterium. Classification (GTDB taxonomy): domain Bacteria; phylum Actinomycetota; class Actinomycetes; order Actinomycetales; family CAWJMD01; genus JBBQSN01. The sequence goes on from CAWGTL010000019.1 coordinate 6,774, forward strand.
CGTCACCGAGGAGCAGCTCGTCGCCGCGTTCGACGTGCACGAGCAGGAGGGTCGCCCGCTCGGCCGCGTGCTCGTGGACCAGGGCCTGCTCACCGAGGGCCAGCTGGTGGCCGCGCTCGCCGAGCAGATCGGCCTCGGCTTCGTCGACCTGGCGGAGGCCTCTGTCGACGCCACCGCGGTCGCCAAGGTGCCCGCCGCCATCTGCCAGCGCTACACGGTGCTGCCGATCGGCTTCGAGGACGGCAAGCTCGTCGTCGCGATGGCCGACCCCGGCAACGTCTTCGCCCTGGACGACATCCGCCAGCTGACCCGGATGGAGCCGCAGCCCGTCGTCGCCACCCGCGAGGACCTGCTGTCCGCGATCAACCGGTTCTGCCGCGCCGACGGCGAGCTCGACGAGCTGAGCGCCACGATGTCGGACGACGAGCGCGACGACGAGGAGCTCGGTCGCCTCACCGAGGTGGTCGAGGACGCCCCGATCGTCAAGTACGTGAACCTGCTGATCACCCAGGCGATCCAGGACCGTGCGTCCGACATCCACATCGAGCCCGCCGAGCACGAGCTGCGGATCCGGTACCGGATCGACGGCGTGCTGCACGAGGTGATGAAGTCGCCCAAGCAGATCGCCGGCGGCGTCACCTCGCGGCTGAAGATCATGGCCGACATCGACATCGCCGAACGGCGCATCCCGCAGGACGGGCGGCTCTCGGTGGCCCACCAGGGCAAGAAGATCGACCTGCGCGTGGCGACCCTGCCGACCGTGTGGGGCGAGAAGGTCGTCATGCGCGTCCTGGACAACTCCACCGCGCGGCTGGACCTGCAGGACCTCGGCTTCTCGGACTCGAACTTCACCCGGTACCGGGAGTCCTACGTCAAGCCGTACGGGATGATCCTGGTGACCGGCCCCACCGGTTCGGGCAAGTCGACCACCCTCTACTCGACCCTGAACATCGTCTCCAAGCCGGAGATCAACGTCATCACGGTCGAGGACCCGGTCGAGTACCGGCTGCCCGGCATCAACCAGGTGCAGGTCAACAACAAGGCCGGCCTGACGTTCGCCGCGGCCCTGCGCTCGATCCTGCGCTCGGACCCCGACGTCGTCCTCATCGGTGAGATCCGCGACCACGAGACGGCGCAGATCGCGGTCGAGGCCGCCCTCACCGGTCACCTCGTGCTCTCCACCCTGCACACCAACGACGCGCCGTCGGCCATCACCCGGCTCACCGAGATGGGCATCGAGCCGTTCCTGGTGGGTTCGGCGCTGGACTCGGTGCTGGCCCAGCGGCTCGCCCGCCGGCTGTGCTCGAAGTGCAAGGAGGAGTACCAGCCCACAGAGCAGGAGCTCCTCGGCGCGCGGTTCCCGTGGCTGCCGTCCGAGCCGGCGCCGACCCTGTTCCGCCCGGTCGGCTGCTCGTCGTGCGCCCGCACCGGCTACAAGGGCCGGCTCGCGCTGCACGAGGTGATGACGGTGACCGAGGAGGTCGAGCGCCTCGCGGTGTCGAGGGCGTCCTCGGCCGAGATCGAGAAGGTCGCCTACGGCCAGGGGATGATCTCGCTGCGTGACGACGGCTGGGCCAAGGTCGTCCAGGGCGTCACCTCGATCGAGGAGATCCTCCGCGTCGTCGCCTGACGACCCGACCCCCACGAACGGCTCAAGCCCCGCCCCGCGGACGCCGATGAGCAACCGAACGAGCGACCCGGGTGGGTCGCCAGCCAGCGTGATCGACCCGTGCAGACGTGAGGGGAGCGCCGTGAGCAACGGCCCGCAGAACCAGAGCAACGGCTACCAGCCGGAGGCCTTCGTCTTCGGCGAGCAGCTGGGCAACCAGGGGCCGTCCGGCCCGGCCTCGCTGGCCGGCGCCCACGCGGCGCCCGGCCCCTCGGCCCCGACGATGAAGAACCCGGCCGTCGGTGCGCCCGCCGGCGCCTTCGCCAAGCCCGAGGTGTCGCCGAAGGTCCCGAACCAGCCCCGTGCGGCCGCCGGCACCGTCGACATCTCGTCGCAGCCGGCGCACCTCACCGACATGCTCGCGGAGATGCTCGACCTGGGCGCCTCCGACCTGCACCTGGCCGCCGGCGCGCACCCGACGGTGCGGCTCAAGGGCGAGCTGGAGCCGCTCGAGCAGTTCCCCAAGCTCGAGCGCGAGCAGCTGCAGCTGATGATCTACGCGATCCTCACCCAGAAGCAGCGCGACAAGTTCGAGGCCGAGCTCGAGCTCGACCTGGCGTACGCGCTCCCGGGCCGGTCGCGGTTCCGCGTCAACGTCTACAAGCAGCGCGAGGCCGTCGGTGCCGCCTTCCGTGTGATCCCCTACGAGATCAAGGCGCTGGAGGACCTGGGCGTCCCGCCGGCGGTCGCGAACTTCTCCGGCCTGCCGCGCGGCATGGTCCTGGTGACCGGCCCGACCGGCTCCGGCAAGTCGACCACGCTGGCCTCGCTCATCGACCTGGCCAACCGCACCCGCGCGCGGCCACATCATGACCGTCGAGGACCCGATCGAGTTCCTGCACCGCCACAAGAGGTCGCTGATCAACCAGCGCGAGGTGGGGGAGGACACGCACTCCTTCGCCAACGCCCTCAAGCACGTGCTGCGCCAGGACCCCGACATCATCCTGGTGGGCGAGATGCGCGACCTGGAGACGATCTCGGTGGCGCTGACCGCCGCCGAGACCGGTCACCTGGTGTTCGCCACCCTGCACACCCAGGACGCCGCCCAGACGATCGACCGCGTCATCGACGTGTTCCCGCCCGAGCAGCAGCAGCAGGTGCGCGTGATGCTCTCCGGCTCGATCCAGGGCGTGGTCTGCCAGACCCTGTGCAAGACCGCCGACGGCCGCGGCCGCGTCGTCGCCACCGAGGTGCTGATGGCCACGCCGGCGATCCGGAACCTGATCCGCGAGGGCAAGACCCACCAGATCTACTCGGCCATGCAGGCCGGCGCCCAGCACGGCATGCACACCATGGACCAGCACCTCGCCGAGCTCGTGCGCACCAACAAGATCACGTACGAGCAGGGTCTGGAGAAGTGCCACCACGTCGAGGACTTCAAGCGCCTCACCGGCCGGATCTGAGAGGGCAGCGACAGATGTCTGCAGCGACGAAGACGTTCGAGTACCAGGTCCGCGACCGGGGCGGCAAGGTCGTCACCGGCAAGCTCGACGCGCCCAACCAGGCCGCCCTGGTGGTCAAGCTCAAGGAGATGGGCTACGCCCCGCTCGCGGTCATCGGAGAAGAGGTCCGGCGGCCTGAACGCCGAGATCAACCTTCCCGGGCTCGAACCGGGTCAAGCTCAAGGACCTGGCGATCATGTCGCGGCAGTTCGCCACGATGATCAACTCCGGCCTGTCGCTGCTGCGGGCGCTGACGATCCTGGCGGAGCAGACCGAGAGCAAGGGGCTCAAGGCCGCACTGACGGGACGTGCGCAACGACGTCGAGACCGGTCAGTCGCTGTCCTACGCGCTGGCCAAGCACGAGCGGGTCTTCCCGCCGCTGATGATCAACATGTGCCGGGCCGGTGAGGTCGGCGGCTTCCTCGACGCCGTGCTGCTCCAGGTCGCCGAGAACTACGAGGCCGAGGTCAAGCTCCGCAGCAAGATCAAGTCGGCGATGACCTACCCCGTGGTCGTCTTCTGCTTCGCCATCATCGCCGTCATCGGCATGCTGCTGTTCATCGTCCCGGTCTTCGCCGCGATGTTCGACGGCCTCGGCGGCGAGCTGCCCGCCCCGACCAAGGTGCTGGTGGTGCTCTCCGAGGCGATGAAGTTCATCGCGCCCATCGGCATCGTCGCCGCGATCGTCGATCGCGGTGCTGTGGGGCCGCTTCAAGCACGACGACCGGGTGCGCAAGGTGATGGACCCCACCATGTTGAAGCTGCCGGTGTTCGGGAGCCTGTTCCAGAAGGTGGCCCTGAGCCGGTTCGCGCGGAACCTCGGGCACCATGCTGCGCTCCGGCGTCCCGATCCTGCAGTCGCTCGAGATCGTCGGCGAGACCTCCGGCAACGTGGTGATCCGCGACGCCACGCCGCGACGTGCAGGAGAGCGTGCGCAAGGGCGAGTCGCTCGCCGGCCCCCTGGCCGACCACAAGATCTTCCCGCCGATGATGGTGCAGATGCTGGCCGTCGGCGAGGACACCGGCGCGATGGACACCATGCTGCACAAGCTGTCCGACTTCTACGACCAGGAGGTGGAGGCCACCACCGACGCGCTCACCAGCCTGATCGAGCCGCTCATGATCGCCGTGCTGGGCAGCCTCATCGGGGCGATGATCATCGCCCTGTACATGCCCATCTTCAAGGTCTTCGACCTCGTCGGCTGATGGCACGGAGCGAGCCCGACGACGGCTTCACCCTGGTGGAGCTCCTCGTCGTCGTCACAATCATCGGCATCCTGGCCGCGGTGGCGGTCCCGACCTACCTGGCGCAGAAGGAGAAGTCCTTCGACACCCAGGCCCAGTACGACGTCAAGGCGCTCCAGCTGGTGGTCGAGACCGCCTACGCGGACGACGACCGCTATCCGGCCACCGGGTCGACGCCGGCGTACTCCAAGTCCGAGAGCACCGACGCCGCTGTCTACTTCGGCCGGCCTGAGGCTTATTGCGTCTCGGTGCGGTCGGCCTCCGGGGCGGTCTGGAAGGCCAGCGCCGCCCAGCCCGGGATCATCCTGGCCGGCGCCGCCTGCAGCGACCCGGACGGCTGACCCCACCGCCCGCCACCTCGACGAGCCCGGCTCCCACGCGACGGCGTGGAGCCGGGCTCGTCGCCGTCCCGGGCCACCCGGGCGCCCCGGGCGCCCGAACGGGGGATGCCGGAACTTTCTCGAACTCGGGGCTCAAGGTGGGTTCCCCCGCACCGATATTCACCTTGTCAACGAGCCGGACACCCACCCAGCGGGCGGCTCTCACACAGAACCGAAGGGGAGCGCAGAAATGCTCGCTCGCATCCGCAAGTCCATGGAGGAGAAGGACCAGGGCTTCACCCTGATCGAGCTCCTCGTCGTGATCATCATCATCGGCATCCTCGCCGCGATCGCCATCCCGACCTTCCTGAACCAGCGCCAGAAGGGCTGGCAGGGCCAGGTCGAGTCGGCCGTGAAGAACGCCACCACCGCCGCCGAGTCGCACGCCGTTGACAACAACGGCTCGTACGCCTCCTCGACGACGCTGAGCTGACTGCCCAGGGCTACCGGCCGACGACTGACGTGACTGTCGTCCTGAACGGCGCCACCGCGACCCTTCACCCTCGTGGCGACCCACGCTCGGCTGAGGCGGTGCAGACGTTACACGTACAACAGCGAGCAACGGCGGATCGCCAGGACCGTGAGCTGAGGCTCCCTGAGCCTGAACGACCCTGAGAGGGGCGGCACCCACACCGGTGCCGCCCCTCTCGGCCGTCCGGGACCACCCGAACGGACGCGCGCCAGCTGACTCAAGTCCGCCGCCGGCGGTCGATGAACACGGTAAGTGCCCGGCCCGGGCACCGCCCGACGACCCGAGGAGACACCGGATGAATGCGCACGCCGTCGCGCTGGTCCGGCCGACGCGTGGCCGGCGCCGGCGGACCCCGAGCCGGCATGTGCCTGGTCGAGGTGCTGGTCGCGATGTTCGTCTTCTCGCTGGTCTCGCTGGGCCTGCTGCACACCCTGATCTCCTCGATGTGGCTGGCCCACCCGCGACTCGCGCGCCCGGATCGTCGCCGCCAACCTCGCCGCCTCCGAGATCGACCTGGTGCGCGAGGTGCCCGACGTGTTCCAGATCCTGGACGAGTCCCAGGACATCCAGGTCGGCGCCAACGGCACGGACAAGCGCGTCGACGGCAACGAGGATGGCTACCACGTCACGCCGCCGACCGGGTGGGTGAGCGATCCCTGCTCGGACTTCGACTGCGGCGGCGGTGCCGGCGGCACGCTGCGCTACAAGCAGGTCACGGTCGAGGTCACCTGGGACGGCATGCGTCCGGGTACCGAGCCCGGTCAGGTCCGACACGGTGCTCGACCCGAAGGAGCGGATCAACGACCCCTGCAAGGGCACCCTCCTGGTCGAGGTGCTCGACGCCCAGGGTGCGGGCCGGCCCGGCATGACCGTGACCGCCCAGGCGCTCGACGCCGCTAACACCCGGCGGGTGGCCCGCTGCCGTCGGTGTCCACCGACGCCCAGGGCTGCGCCTACATCCTCAAGGTGCGGTCGGGGTCAGCGGTGACTACGAAGTGAAGATGAACAAGGCCGGCACATCAACACCGCTGCAGAACGCGACGTCGACGCTGACCGTCGGGGTGCAGAGGGAGCGGCTCGGCTTCGGCGGCGTTCCAGTACGACCGCTCGGCGACTTCACGGCCAGGTACCAGACCAACACCCGGAGCCGAACGTCAAGCGCGCCACCAGACCTGAGACGATCCTTCGTCACCACACTACGGGCACGGCACGTCGCCGACGGGGCCGTCAGCGGACGACCAACCGGGTGTTCACCTGCACCCGTTCTCGTCCGGCTACGGTCTTCGCCGGCGCGTGCAAGGCAGACCGACCCGGCGCAGAGTGGCCCGGTCGAGCGACCCCGCCGCGTGGGTCGGGTGTTCGTCAGCCGGCCGTCGCCGCGGAACCGGGCGGCACGTCGACGCGCCCGTCCCGATGGGGGTCGTCAAGATCAACGTGGGCAGCACGACCCGCTCGCTCAAGGCGGTGTCCGCGCAGAACGTGTTCGTCGGTGACCCCGGCTGCGCAGCCGGGCAGACGCTCATGTTCGGCGACGCCTAGTCAGCGGCAAGGCGACGATCGCACTGCCCTACGGCAGCTGGCGGCTGTACTACGGGAACGCGGGTTCCTCGACCCAGCGCGACCGTGATCTTCGGCGACGCAGCTGACGCGGTCACGACGTGCCCGGCACGGCCAGCAAGGACCTCACGGGCATGGTCGCCATGGACCCGAGGGTGACGCCGTGAGGCGCCGGCTGCGCGAGGTCCTGCGTCGCCGGCGACCGGCGCGGCGACGCCGGGCTCACGCTGGCCGAGCTGCTGGTAGAGCATGTTGCTGATCTCGTCGTGATGACCGTCCTGGTGTCCTGTTCGTCAACATTGCTCGCGGACTACACCGAGGAGCCGGGCGGAGACAACAGCCGAACCGCCTCGCGCCGGCAGACGAGCTGACCCGCGTCATCCGAGCGGGCACCGAGATCCGGGTGGCCGGGAACGCCCCCAACCGCCGGTGTTCACCGTCGCCGGGAACGAGGGATGATGCTGCACGCGTACATCGACACCGAGTCCGCGACACCGCGCCCGGTGAGGGTGCGGTTCACGTAACTCCCGCGCCGGACGGCAACCGCGAGCTGCGGAGACAGCGCTGCCCGGCGGACGCGGCCGGGGCCGAACTGGACCTTCCGCCGATGCGACCTCCGCACCGGCTGGTCTCCCGCCACGTCTCCACGCGCACGGGACAGCCAGCCGTGGCTGTTCGGGTACGTGAAGGCGCCGACGGCGGTGGCGCCGACGACCCCGACGGGTCTGATCACCGACGGCCGACCCGCGCCGGTCGCGCGCGTCGTCCGTCACCGTCCAGCGTGCAGTCCGACGTGACGAGCCGCGCGCTGCCGTGGTCATACGAACGAGGTCGGGATCCCCAACCTCGGGATCGATCGAGTAGGAGCAGGAGCATGATCCGCAGGTTCCGGGAGGTCCGCGCGGGCGGTGAGCAGGGCCTGGCCCTGGTCATGGTGCTCGGCATCACGCTCGGTGCTCATCCTGCTGGTCAGCGCCGCCGTCGCGACGGCGATCAACAACCAGCGCCATGGTCGGTACAGCCAGGACTGGAACGCCGCCCTGGCCGCGGCCTACGCCGGGGTCGAGGAGTACCAGTCGCGGCTGGCCAACGACACGTCGTACTTCCGCTCGGCAACCCGGCGGCCCCGTACTCGGTCGAGACGGCAGCAACGTGATCATGCCGGTCGGGGCCGCCGCGCAGAACCCCGCTTTCGGGCTGGGCGCGAGCGGCGACTGGGCCGAGGTGCCCGGCAGCGACGGCGCGGCGCACTTCCGCTACGAGGTCGACAACTCCGGGTACTACGGCGACGGCACCCTGCGGATCCGGGCCACCGGCCGCGCGGGCGGCGAGACCCGCAGCATCGTGGCCGACCTGCGGCAGAAGGGCTTCATCGAGTTCTTGTACTTCACCAACTACGAGATCATGGATCCGCTGGTCAGCGGTGCGCCTGCCTCCTGCGAGATGTACCGGTACGCCGGTCGCGCAGGCAGCTGCGCCGGCATCAACTTCATCAGCGCCGACACCATCAACGGTCCGCTGCACACCAACGACACCATGCAGGTGTGCGGGTCGCCGCAGTTCCTCGGCATGACCAGCTCGTCCTTCACGACCACGGGCCAGCGGTACGCGGTGGGTGGCGGCTGCACCAACGCCCCGAACTTCGCCCTGCACCCGGGGAACCCGGTGTACCAGCCGGTGCTCGCCATGCCGGAGACGAGCGCCGAGCTGCGCAAGGAGACCCACGTCGGTGACGCCGATGTCCCCAGCCCCGGCTGCATGTTCACGGGGCCGACCAAGATCGACCTGTACGACAACGGCACCATGCGGGTGAAGTCGCCGTGGACGAAGTACACCGCGGGCAACGCCGCCAGCAACATCAGCGGCTGCGGGACCCCAGGGACTTCCGGCCTGGGCGGCGTCAACGGCCAGGTGATCAACCAGCCGAGCAACAACGTCGTCTTCGTGCAGAACGTGCCGACGTCCCCGGCCGATCCCAACTACTGGGCCACCGGCGCTGCCGGTACCCCGGTCTGCCTCGCTCAGGACCGGACCACCTCCGGTGGTCGCAGCGTGGACGGCAACCCGGTGGGATTCCCCGCTGCGGACGAGTTCGCCAACACCAGCAGCGAGTACGGCTGCAAGAACGGCGACCTCTTCGTCGAGGGCACCGTCGACGGACGGATGACGTTCGCCTCGGAGAACTACATCTACGTCACGAACGACGTGCGGTACGAGGACTCCGAGGACGACATGCTCGGCCTCATCGGCCAGAACGCGGTCTTCGTCTACAAGCCGGAGCGGCAGAGCTCGACGTCCGAGACCCAGAACAACGTCAACACCTCGACCAAGAACACCTTGGTCAGCCAGGGCTGGGGCTGCGTGCCGAGGTCGAGCGGCAGCAACTGGAACTGCACGCGCTACACCTTCTCGGGCAGCGGCAACGACCTGATCACGAACAGCGGCCGCCGCATCGACGCGGCGATCCTGTCGGTGGCCCGCACCTTCCAGGTGCAGAACTACAACCTGGGCGGCAACCGGGGGACGCTGAACGTCAACGGCGCCATCGCCCAGAAGTTCCGCGGCACCGTCGGCACGGGCAGCGGCGGCTCGGTCTCCACCGGGTACGCGAAGAACTACCAGTACGACCAGCGCTTCCGCTACACCGGTCCGCCGAAGTTCCTGTCGCCGGTCTCCACCACCTACGGCGTGAGCGTCTGGGTCGAGGTCGAACCCGCGTTCACCACGGGTGGCGTCACCAGGTGAACCTCTCCTCGCACTAGCCTGATCCACCGTGACCGCCCTCTTCGTCGGGTTAAGCGCGCTGCTCGGCCTGGCTATCGGCTCCTTCCTCAACGTCGTCATCTGGCGCGTGCCGCGGGGGGAGTCGGTGGTCAGCCCGCCGAGCGCGTGCCCGTCCTGCGGCCACCCGATCTCCGCGCGCGACAACGTGCCGGTGCTGAGCTGGCTGCTGCTGGCCGGTCAGTGCCGGCACTGCCACGAGCGGATCAGCCCGCGCTACCCGCTCGTCGAGCTCGGCACCGCGGTCGCTGTTCGCCCTGGTGGCCTGGCGGTTCGGGCTGTCGTGGGAGCTGCCGGCGTTCCTGTACCTCGCGGCGATCTCGGTCGCGCTGGCGCTGATCGACGTCGACGTGCACCGCCTGCCGAACTCGATCGTCCTCCCCAGCTACCTGGTCGCCGGCGCGCTGCTCGGCGCTGCGGCGATCCTCGACGGCGAGATCGGCGTGCTGGTGCGGGTGGCGGCCGCGGGGGCCGCGCTGTACGCGCTCTACTTCCTGCTCGCGTTCATCTACCCCGCGGGCATGGGCTTCGGCGACGTCAAGCTCGCAGGGGTCCTCGGCATGTACCTCGGCTACCTCGGGTGGGCTGAGCTGGTCGTCGGTGGATTCGGTGGTTTCCTGGTCGGCGGCCTCGGTGGAGCGCTGCTGCTGCTGTCCCGCAGGGCCGGGCGCAAGTCCCGGATCCCTTACGGCCCCTACATGCTCGTGGGCGCGTGGCTCGCCGTCTTCGTCGGCGGTGCGATCGCCGACGGGTACCTGCGACTCGCCGGGATCGACTGACCCGTCCGGCGCAGCGCGGTTGCACCGAACTCGTGCCGCCCGAGCGCTCAAGGCGGTGCCTTCTCGCCCCGATGAGGGACAGGACGGTCCGATCGGGGCCGCGAGAGAAGGGGACGTGACGTGGCTGCAACCGCCATCGGTCTCGACATCGGCACCTCCGGGGTCCGTGCCGCCGAGCTGTCTGTCAGCAAGGGGGGCATGACCCTCGAGAGGTTCGGCCAGGTGGCACTACCCGATGGAGCTGTGCGCGACGGCGAGGTGCTCGACCCGTCAGCGGTCACTGCCGCGCTGCGCCAGCTCTGGTCGGCCACCAAGCTGAGCCACAAGAAGGTGGTTCTCGGCGTGGCCAACCAGCGGGTCGTGGTCCGCCAGGTCGACCTGCCGGCGATGGCTCCTGCCGACCTGAAGAAGGCGCTGCCCTTCCAGGTCCAGGACTACCTGCCGATGCCGGTCGAGGACGCCGTGCTCGACTTCCACGCCGTGGAGCAGATCGAGTCCGACAGCGGCCCGATGCTGCGCGGTCTGCTGGTCGCGGCGTCCCGTGAGACCGTGATGGCGAACGTCCGCGCCGCCCAGGCAGCCGGGCTGCAGGTCTCGATGGTCGACCTCACCTCGTTCGCCGTGCTGCGCGCGGTCGGCGTCACGAACGACCCCGACGTCGAGACCGAGGCGATCGTCGACATCGGCGCCAAGGTCACGAACATCATCGTCCACGCCGACGGCGTCCCGCGCTTCGTCCGGATCCTGCTGATGGGCGGCCAGGACATCACCGACTCGGTCGCGGAGAAGCTGGGTGTCCCGCTCGCCGAGGCCGAGGGCATCAAGCAGACCCTCGGGCTGGTGGGCGCGGGTGGCGAGTACGAGCGCGCGTCCCGAGCCGTCGAGTCGGTGACCCAGGTCTTCCTCGACGAGGTGCGCGGGTCGCTCGACTACTACGCGGCCTCCAACCTGTCCTTCCCGATCGACCGCGTGGTCGTCTCCGGGGGTGGCTCCTGCCTGCGCGGCCTGGCCGAGCGGCTCGGCACGACCACCCGCTTCGAGGTGGTGGCCGGTGACCCGATGGCCAACCTGCGGATCGGCTCCACCGGCCTGTCCCCGGAGCAGCTCTCCTTCGTCCAGCCCCTGGCCGCCGTCCCGGTCGGCCTCGCACTTGGAGCCGTGTGATGTCGGTCGACATGCAGAAGACACAGACCTTTCCCGCGACGGGTCCGCTGGCGGGGTATCCCGTGGCGCGGGTGAACCTGCTGCCCACCGAGATCCTGGCGGAGCGGCGGCTGCGCCGCACCCAGCTCGGGCTCGGAGCAGTCGTCCTCGGGGTGGTCGGGGCGGTCGCCGCCGGCTTCGTCCTCGCGGCCTCGTCGGCCGCGACAGCCGAGGACGAGCTCGCCGCGGAGCAGGCCCGGACCAAGGTGCTGACCGACGAGCAGTCCGAGTACGCCGAGGTGCCTCTGGTGCTCGGCCAGGTCGCGGCGGCGCAGAACGCCCGCGCGACGGCGATGACCACCGACGTGCTCTGGTACGAGTACCTGTCCCACCTGTCGGCGTCGTACCCGCAGGACGTGTGGATGCGCGACCTGACGGCGACCATCGCCCCTGCCGACGCGACCGCGGTCGCAGCAGGTGTCTCGACGCCCGGCATCGGGACCCTGGTGGTGAACGGGACCAGCAAGGTCCACACGGGTGTCGCCGACTGGATGGACGTCGTCGAGACGACCCCCGGCCTCGCCAACCCGATGTTCACCGAGGCCACCCGGACCGACGTCGACGGCACCATCGTCGTCGACTGGACGTCCGAGGCGGACCTGACCCCTGACGCCCTGTCCAACCGCTACGAGATCAAGGCCTCGTGATGAGCATGTCCAGCACCCGCACCTGGATTGCGGGCACCGTCGTCCTCAGCCTGGTCCTCGTGGCCGCCGGCTGGTTCCTCCTGATCAGCCCCAAGCGGGCCGAGGCGGCCGAGCTGCGCGGTGAGACCGTCACGGCGCAGGGCCGCAACCTCCAGCTCGAGGCGCGCATCGCCGAGCTCAAGGCGCAGTTCGCCGAGCTGCCCCAGCGCAAGGCCGAGCTGGCCGCGGTCCGTACCGCGATGCCGCAGGACGCCGAGCTGGCCACGCTCACGCGCGACCTGCAGCGCCTGGCAGCGGAGTCCGGCGTGACCCTGATGACGATCGCGCCGGGCGAGCTGACCACGCTCGTGGCCTCCGGCGCCGTCGTCGCCACCCCCGTGGAGCCGGCGCCGGCCGAGGGCACCGATGCCGCCGAGGGCGCCGACGCGACCGCCGCCGGCACCGACACGACCGCCGCGGCGCCCGTCGCGACGCTGCCCCCGGGGCTGTCCCAGGTCCCGGTGACCATCTCGGTCGTGGGCTCGTTCGACAAGTCCAACCTGTTCCTGCAGAAGGTCCAGGAGCAGCTGGATCGCGACTACCTCATCGACACCCTGAACGTCGTCGCGGAGGAGCCCGCCGACGCCGACGCCGGCAAGCCCGCGGTCGTCAACGGCGACGTGACCATGACCCTCACCGGCCGCGTGTTCGTCCTGTCCGAGGACGCCACGACCGGCACCGCCACCGCCGGCGTCGCCGGCACGAGCGACAACTGAGCCAGGCAGGAGACCCGCCATGACCACCAGCCCCTTCGGCGCGCCGAACCAGTTCGGCACCGCGGCCCCGGCACCTGCCGGACCCGCGCCGGCGCCCGCGCCGCCGGCAGGTTCGTCCCGCAAGCCCCTGCTCTACGTGCTCGGTGGCGTCGTCGCCGTGGCCGCCGTCGGTGCCGGCGCGTTCTTCCTCCTGGCGCCCGGCGACTCCGACGAGCCGGTCGCGACCCCGCCGGTCGCCCGTGGCACCGGGTCGGGCGCCGAGCCCGAACCGGTCGTCCCCGACGAGCCGGTCCTGGTGACCCAGTCCTCGCGCAACCCGTTCGCAGCGCTCGTGCTGCCCGGCGGTGCCGGGGCGACGGCCACGGCGCCGGAGGCCTCCGGCGGGCCATCGTCCGGCTCGTCCGGCTCCTCCTCCGGTGGTTCCTCCTCCGGCGGCTCGGCTCCGGCGTCCGCAGGTGCCGACGGCCAGGACGGCCAGGACGGCCGCAACGGCAAGGACGGCAAGAACGGTGCGAACGGCGCCGACGGCCTGACGCCGATGTTCATCACGATCCAGCTCGTCGACGTCGACGAGTCCGACAACACCGTCGACGCCGTCGTGCGGACCTCGTCGGGGGAGACCACCTCGATCGACCTCACGGTCGGGTCGCCGTTCGGCGCCGACTCCGTCGCCGGCAAGGTGCTCTACAAGGCAGTGGGCACCGACCTCGACGCCGACGGCCAGATCGACTTCGTCACCGTGACGGTGGACGGCGTCGACTACACCGCGCACGTGGCCGACACGCTCCTGGGCTTCGTCTACGAGTGACCGCGCCGGGCCATGCGCCCGCCCCCCGCACCGATGGGGACGCCCAGCACCTGGGCGTCCCCGTCGGCGTTCCAGGGCCCCGTGGGAGGATCGCGCCATGCTGCGTTGGCTCACGGCGGGAGAGTCCCACGGTCCCGCCCTCATCGGTGTGCTGGAAGGGCTTCCGGCGGGCGTCGAGGTGACCACCTCCGACGTCGCCGCGGCCCTGGCGCGTCGCCGGCTCGGGTACGGGCGAGGTGCCCGGATGAAGTTCGAGGCCGACGAGGTCAGCCTGCTCGGCGGTGTGCGGCACGGCCGCACCCAGGGCGGACCGGTCGCCGTGCAGGTAGCGAACACCGAGTGGCCCAAGTGGGAGACGGTGATGTCGGCCGACCCGGTCGACCCCGAGGTGCTGGCCGAGCAGGCCCGCAACGCACCGCTGACCCGACCCCGTCCCGGCCACGCCGACCTCGCCGGGATGCAGAAGTACGGCTTCACCGACGCCCGACCGGTGCTCGAGCGCTCCAGCGCCCGCGAGACCGCGGCGCGGGTCGCCCTCGGCGAGGTCGCCGCGCGCTTCCTCGAGCAGTCCGCGGGCGTCCGCCTGGTCAGCCACACCGTCGGGATCGGGCCGGTGATGGTGCCCGAGGGCACCGGGCTGCCGCACCCCGACGACGTCGACGCGCTCGACGCCGACCCGATGCGCTGCCACGACGCCGCCACCTCGGCCGCGATGGTGGCCGAGGTCGACGCCGCGCGGAAGGAGGGTGACACCCTCGGCGGGGTCGTCGAGGTGGTCGCCTACGGGCTGCCCCCGGGCCTGGGCTCGCACGTGCACTGGGACCGCCGCCTCGACAGCCGCCTCGCCGGTGCGCTGATGGGCATCCAGGCGATCAAGGGCGTGGAGGTCGGCGACGGGTTCCTGACCGCCGCTCGGCGCGGCTCGCAGGCGCACGACGAGATCGAGGGCGGCCCGGACGGCCTGCGCCGTCGCACCGGTCGCGCGGGCGGGGTCGAGGGCGGCATGACCACCGGCGGCGTGCTGCGCGTGCGGGCCGCGATGAAGCCGATCTCCACCGTCCCGCGCGCGCTCGACACCGTCGACGTCGCGACCGGCGAGAAGGCGGTGGCCATCAACCAGCGTTCCGACGTCTGCGCGGTGCCCGCGGCGGGCGTGGTGGCCGAGGCGATGGTCGCCCTCGTCCTCGCCGACGCCGTGGTCGAGAAGCTCGGCGGCGACAGCGTCGCCGAGGTGCGCCGCAACCTCGACGGCTACCTCGCGTCGATCCCGGAGACCATGCGGTGAGCACTGTGCCAGAGGGGTTCTCGCAGCACTCCGTGGTGCTCGTCGGTCCGATGGGGGCGGGCAAGACCACCGTCGGACGGCTGGTGGCTGCCGCTCGCGGGCTGCCGTTCCGCGACACCGACGCCAGGGTCGAGCAGGTGGCAGGCAAGTCCGTCTCCGACGTGTTCGTCGACGACGGCGAGGCCGCCTTCCGCGAGCTCGAGCGCGACGCCGTGGCCGCCGAGATCGTGGCGCTGGCGGACGGCGCAGCGGTGCTGTCCCTGGGCGGCGGCGCGGTGCTCGACGACGCGACGCAGCAGCTCCTCGCCGGGCTCGACCCCCGCTCGGTGCTCGTGGTCTTCCTCGACGTCGGCATCGCCGACGCCGCCCGACGGGTCGGGCTGAACGCGAGTCGCCCTCTGCTGATGGGCAACCCGCGCGCCCAGTGGATCGCGATCATGGGCAAGCGGCGCCCGGTGTACGAGCGCCTGGCGGCGGCGACGGTGCTCACCGACGGGCTCTCGCCCGAGGAGGTCGCGGAGCTGGTGCTGGCCGCGCGACCCGGCGAGGGTGCGGGGTCCGAGCCGTGACCGCGCCGACCCGGATCACCGTCGCGGGTGACGTCCCGTACGACGTCGTCGTCGGAGAGGGTCTGCTCGACGAGCTGCCGGCCCTGCTCGGCGAGGGCGTCCAGCGCGTGCTCGTCGTGCACCCCCGCGCGCTGGCCACCACCGGCGAGGCGGTGCGAGAAGACCTGGCCGCCAACGGCTTCCAGTCGTTCGTCGCCGAGGTGCCGGACGCCGAGGAGGCCAAGCACGCCACCGTCGCGTCGTTCCTGTGGCAGGTGCTCGGGCAGGCCGGCTTCACCCGGTCCGACGCCGTCGTCGCGGTCGGCGGGGGAGCGGTCACCGACCTCGCCGGTTTCGTCGCCGCCACGTGGCTGCGCGGGGTGCGCGTGGTCCACGTCCCCACCACCCTGCTCGGCATGGTCGACGCCGCCGTCGGCGGCAAGACCGGGATCAACACCGCCGAGGGCAAGAACCTGGTGGGGGCGTTCCACCCGCCGGCCGGCGTGCTGTGCGATCTGGCCACGCTGCAGACGCTGCCGCGCAACGACCTGCTCGCCGGCATGGCCGAGGTGGTCAAGTGCGGCTTCGTCGCCGACCCCCGCATCCTCGATGCTGGTCGAGGCCGCTCCCGAGGCGGTCACCGACCCCGCGTCGGCGGTCGTGCGCGAGCTGGTCGAGCGCTCGGTGCGGGTGAAGGCCGACGTCGTGGCGCAGGACCTCACCGAGACCGGCCTGCGCGAGGTGCTCAACTACGGCCACACCCTCGGCCACGCGATCGAGCTGGTGGAGCGGTACCAGTGGCGGCACGGTGCCGCGGTCAGCGTCGGCATGGTGTTCGCGGCCGAGCTCTCCCGGCTGGCCGGCCGCCTGCCCGAGGCCGTCGCCGACCGGCACCGCAGCGTCCTCGGCTCGCTCGGCCTGCCGCTGACCTACCGCGGGGACCGCTGGCCCCAGCTGCTCGACGGCATGCGCCGCGACAAGAAGACCCGCGGCGACCTGCTCCGGTTCGTCGTGCTCGACGACCTGGCTCGTCCCTCGCGCCTCGAGGGTCCCGACCCGGCGCTGCTGCAGGCCGCCTACGGCGAGGTCTCGCGGTAACGACGGCCGACGCGGGCTGCGAACGCGTCGAGAGCGCCCAACACCTCGGTCGAGCGCCACACGCGGTTGCGCCGCTGGTCGGTGCTCTCGACCAGGACCCCCGCGGCAGTGAGCGCGTCGAGGTGCCGGTACACGTTGCTGGGAGCCACGGCCAGTGACTCGGCTACCAGCTGGCCGGTGACCACCGGCTGTCGCAGCACGAGCTCTGCCACGGCCCAACGCTGCGACGCGTCGCGCACGCCAAGGGTCTCTCGCCATGATCGCCGGATCTCGCGGAGCTCCCGGACCAGCGCCCTGCCGTTGGTCAGCGACTCGAGCGTGGCCTCAGCCACCCGTCGGACGATCGTCTCGACGTCGCCGTCCCGGTAGGCGTCCAGGGCGTGGAAGTAGGCGCGGGTATCGGCGAGCAGGCCTGCGGAGACCGGGACGGTGACGTTGGTCGTCAGTCCCTTGTGTCGCAGCATCGAGTGGATGAGCGCGCGCCCCGTCCGCCCGTTGCCGTCCGCGAACGGGTGGATGGTCTCGAAGTGCGCGTGTGCGATGGCCACCTGCGGGAGGACCGGCAGGTCGTCGCGGTGGATGAAGGACACGAGGTCCTGGATCGCGTCGGGAACGCGCGGCGTGCGCAGGTGCGACGTAGTCGGCGAGGTGCGGGCCGATCGAGGTGCCGCCGATCCACACCGCTTCCTCGCGGAACCGACCGGCGATCGCCGGTGCAGACGTGTGCAGGAGCGCGTCGTGCATGGCGAGCAGTGACTGGGTCGAGATGTCCTCGGCGAGCTCGAGCGCAGCCGTCATGGCCCGCGTGTTCGCCACCACCAGTGCAGCGTTGGCGCGCTCCCTCACTCCCGCCTCGGCCTCGGCGATGGCGCGCGCGGAGGCCGTCAGGTTCTCGATCTGCGAGCTGGCGGCTGCTTCCGATCGCAGTAGCAGCGCGGCGAACGGCGCGATCTCCCCACCCATCTGCTCGTCGAACCGCGCGACCTCGGTGGCGGCCTCCTCGACCGAAGCGAGCGTCGACCCGGTCAATGTCAGGCTTTGGTCCGCGATGCGGGGGACAACTGCGGCCGAGTACGGACCCCGATGGCGGCGGCGCTGTGCCTGCGAGACGACCTCGTACGCCTCGCCGGGCACCCAGTCGACCTCCTCCGTCGTCACGACCGGCCACTGACTCACCGGAGACCTCCTATCGTTGGACGTGGACGGCTCATGTTATCCGGATGCGATAGATCTGATAACAAGTTGGCTCCGTCTTGTCATGCCGTGCCGTGCTCGGGACGCCGACGGATTCATCTGCAGTGATCCGGGCGGCTACCATCGACGCGATCCCTGACGACTTCCCCGGGCACGGGCGTGCCCACGCGAGAGAGAGCAGAACCGGTGGCCTCGACGAACGACCTCAAGAACGGCATGGTCCTCAACCTCGACAACCAGCTCTGGTCGGTCGTGGAGTTCCAGCACGTCAAGCCCGGCAAGGGCCCGGCGTTCGTGCGGACCAAGCTCAAGGCGGTGCTGTCCGGCAAGGTCGTCGACAAGACCTTCAACGCCGGTACGAAGGTCGAGACCGCCAACGTCGACAAGCGCGACATGACGTTCTCCTACAAGGAGGGCGACGACTTCGTCTTCATGGACTCGTCCACCTACGACTTCCAGCACATCAGCGCCGCCGTGGTGGGCGACGCCGCGAACTTCATGCTGGAGAACCAGACCGCGGTCGTCGCGATGCACGAGGGCACGCCGCTGTACGTCGAGCTGCCGACCTCCGTCGTCCTGGAGATCACCTACACCGAGCCCGGCCTGCAGGGTGACCGCTCCACCGGCGGCACCAAGCCCGCCACGCTGCAGACGGGCCACCAGATCGCCGTCCCGCTCTTCATCGAGGCCGGCACCCGGGTCAAGGTCGACACCCGCACCGGCGACTACCTGGGGCGCGTCAACTAGTGGGCGCGAGGTCCAAGGCGCGCAAGAGGGCGCTGGACGTGCTGTTCGAGGCCGACCAGCGCGGCACCGACGCGGTCGCGGTGCTGCGCGAGCGGCTGCCCGCGGCCGACCCGCCGATCCCCGAGCACGCCGTCACGATCGTGGAGGGCGTCCAGGCGCACCGCGAGCGGATCGACGAGCTGCTCAGCACCTACTCGCAGGGCTGGACGATCGACCGGATGCCGGCGGTGGACCGCCAGGTGCTGCGGATCGGGGTGTTCGAGCTGCTCTGGTGCGAGGACGTGCCGGACGCCGTCGCCGTCGACGAGGCGGTCGAGCTGGCCAAGTCGCTCAGCACCGACGACTCGCCGGCGTTCGTCAACGGACTGCTCGGCCGGCTGGTCCGGATGAAGCCGACCCTCCTGGTCTGAGCCCGATCAGGCTCCTGGCGAGGCGGGCGGCGACTTCACGAGGCTCGCACGCCTAGTGAACGTGCTGATCGCCACGTCCAGTAGGCCAACGAGGACGGACGCCAAAAAACGAAAAGGGACCGCGCCGTCAGTCGGCGATGATGGCGCGACGGGCGTCGGCGTTGAGCACGCCCCAGCCGATCAGCTGCTCCACCAGCGCCTCGGGCGCGAGGTCGTAGATCACCGCGAGGGTGCGCAGGTCCTCGGCGCGGATCGACAACGATGACGCTCCGTGCTCGCCGCGCTGCTCCTGGATCGTCTGCGCGTAGCGCTCCAGCGGCTGTCCGGTGTCACCGGACACCTGCGCGAGCCGGTCGAGGTCGAGCACCAGCCGCGGCGGCGCGGCGGCCGCCTCGCTCGGCGAGGTGTCGGGCAGGAGCGAGGCCACCGGCACCTCGTAGAACTCGGCCAGCTCGGCGAGCCGCTGCACGGTGATGGCCCGGTCCCCGCGCTCGTAGGAGCCGACCACGACCGCCTTCCACCGCCCGGACGAGCGCTGCTCGACCCCCTGCAGCGACAGCCCGGCGGTGCTGCGCACCGATCGCAGCTGCGCTCCCAGCGCCTTGGCGTACTCGCTCATCGCTCGTTCCTCGCGATGGCGTGCGCGCTGTGCTGATTGATTCGCTCGCTGCGCTCGCTCATGCCGTGTACCCACCCCTGCTCTCGGACGCGCGTACCCGTGCACGCGCCGTCACCAACATCACGCAGTGTAACCATCCAGGTCAAGCGCGCCATGCCGTTCCGGATCACGGACCGACGTCCGGCCGGAGCAGGCGGCTGGGGTAGTGTCGCGGCAGCCCCACCAGTGAGCCCACAGGTGAGCACCGAGTCCTTCAACCTCCGTCCTGAGAGGCGGGGAAGGAGTCGCCCGATGGCGTCTGCACGTCCTCGTCCGGTCCTCGGACCCGACGACATCTCCCGGGTCCTCACCCGCATCGCGCACGAGATCCTCGAGCGCAACAAGGGTGCCGACGACCTCGTCCTGCTGGGAATCCGCACCCGGGGCGTCCCCCTGGCCCGCCGCCTGGCCGCCGTGGTCGAGCAGGTCGAGCCCGGCAACGGCCTGCAGGCCGGCGCCCTCGACGTCACGATGCACCGCGACGACCTGCGGCAGCACCCCACCCGCACCCTCGAGGCCACCGACCTGCCGGCCGGGGGCATCGACGGCAAGGTCGTCGTCCTGGTCGACGACGTCCTGTACTCCGGCCGCACCATCCGCGCCGCCCTCGACGCCCTCTCCGACCTCGGTCGCCCCCGAGCGGTGCGGCTCGCCGTGCTGGTCGACCGCGGCCACCGCGAGCTGCCGATCCGGGCCGACCACGTCGGCAAGAACCTGCCCACCTCCACCAGCGAGCGGGTCACGGTCAAGCTCGCCGAGATCGACGGCGAGGACTCCGTGGTGATCGAGGACCGCGCCCCCGAGGCCGTCGCGACGTCTGCGGACGCCTCCACCGGGGGAGGTGCGGCATGAGGCACCTGCTGTCGGCCGCCGACCTCACCCGCGACCGGGCCGTCGAGCTGCTCGACGTCGCGGAGCAGATGGCCGCCACCCAGCAGCGCTCGATCAAGAAGCTGCCCACGCTGCGCGGCCTCACGGTGGTCAACCTCTTCTTCGAGGACTCCACCCGCACCCGCATCTCGTTCGAGGCGGCGGCGAAGCGGCTGTCCGCCGACGTCATCAACTTCTCCGCGAAGGGCTCGTCGGTCTCCAAGGGCGAGAGCCTCAAGGACACCGCGCTGACCCTGGAGGCGATGGGCGCCGACGCCGTCGTCGTGCGGCACCCCTCGTCCGGCGCTCCGCACCGGCTCGCGCACTCGGGCTGGATCCGCGGCAGCGTCCTCAACGCGGGCGACGGAACCCACGAGCACCCCACCCAGGCCCTGCTGGACGCGTTCACGATGCGCCGCCGCCTGGTGGCCGACCCGAAGGGCGCCGACCTCAAGGGCCTGCGGGTGGCCATCGTCGGCGACGTGCTGCACAGCCGGGTGGCGCGATCGAACGTGCTGCTGCTCGACACCCTCGGCGCCGAGGTCACCGTGGTCGCGCCGCCGACGCTGCTGCCGGTGGGGATCGAGACCTGGCCGTGCCGCACGTCCTACGACCTCGACGCCGCGCTCACCGACGGTGACGGCGTCGACGCCGTGATGATGCTGCGGGTCCAGCGCGAGCGGATGACCGCACAGGGCGGCGGGTTCTTCCCGTCGGCGCGGGAGTACTCGCGCCGCTACGGGCTCGACACCCGGCGGATGGACCTGATGCCGGAGCACGCCATCGTCATGCACCCCGGCCCGATGAACCGCGGCCTGGAGATCACGGCCGAGGCCGCCGACGGCGTCCGGTCGACCATCGTCGAGCAGGTCTCCAACGGCGTCGCCGTGCGGATGGCCGCCCTGTACCTGCTGCTGTCCGGCTCTCAGCCGGACGCCGTCACCGAGGAGGCCGGCCTGTGAGCGCCCCGAGCACGTACCTGGTGAAGGGCGCCCGCCTGCTCGGCGGCGACCCGACCGACCTGCTCCTGCGCGACGGACTGGTGGCCGAGGTCGGCACGGGGCTCGAGGCCGACGGCGCCGAGGTCGTCGACGCGACCGGGCTCGTCGCGCTCCCCGGCCTGGTCGACCTGCACACGCACCTGCGCGAGCCCGGCCGCGAGGACGCCGAGACCGTCGAGACCGGCACGGCGGCAGCGGCCCTCGGCGGCTTCACCGCGGTGTTCGCCATGGCCAACACCGATCCGGTGGCCGACACCGCCGGCGTGGTCGAGCAGGTCTGGCGGCTCGGCCGCCGGGCCGGCCGCTGCGACGTGCGGCCGGTCGGCGCGGTCTCCGCGGGGCTGGCCGGTGAGCGCCTGGCCGAGCTGGGCGCGATGGCCGACTCCGCCGCCGGCGTCCGGGTCTTCAGCGACGACGGCCACTGCGTCGACGACGCCGTGCTGATGCGCCGCGCGCTGGAGTACGTCAAGGCGATCGACGGCGTGGTGGCCCAGCACGCGCAGGAGCCGCGGCTCACGGCCGGCGCCCAGATGCACGAGGGCACCCTGAGCGGCGTGCTCGGCCTGGCCGGGTGGCCGGCGGTGGCCGAGGAGGCCGTCATCGCCCGCGACGTGCTGCTGGCCGACCACGTGGGTGCGCGGCTGCACGTCTGCCACGTGTCCACCGCGGGGTCGGTCGAGATCATCCGGTGGGCGAAGTCGCGCGGGGTCGACGTCACCGCCGAGGTCACCCCGCACCACCTGCTGCTGACCCACGACCTCGTCCGCGGCTACGACCCCGTGTTCAAGGTCAACCCGCCGCTGCGCACGCAGGCCGACGTCGAGGCGCTGCGGGCCGCGCTGGCCGACGGCACGATCGACGTCGTCGCCACCGACCACGCCCCGCACCCGGTGGAGGACAAGGACTGCGAGTGGTCCGCCGCCGCCATGGGGATGACCGGGCTCGAGACCGCGTTGTCGGTCGTCCAGCACGCGATGGTCGACACCGGCCTGCTCGACTGGGCCGGCGTCGCGCGGGTGATGTCCACGACGCCGGCGGCGATCGGTCGCCTGGACGGCTACGACCGTCCGCTGCAGGTCGGGGCGCCGGCCCACCTGGTGCTGGTCGACCCGTCCGCCACCCGCACGGTCGACCCCCGGACGCACGCCACCCGCGGCCGCAACAGCCCGTACGCCGGCCGCGAGCTGCCGGGCCAGGTGGTCGCCACGTTCTGGCACGGGCACCCCACGGTTCTCGACGGCCGGCTCGGCGAACCCCTCGCCGAGGCGGACCTCGACGCCCTGCGGTCGGTCGGGGCCACCGCGTGACCCAGCTCCAGCTCGGGCTGCTCCTCCTGCTCGTCGTCCCGGTGCTGTGGGGCCTGATGTGGTGGGGCTGGCGCCGGCGCGGACGCCGTCAGGCCGACGTCCCGGCCCCGGCCGTGACACCGGACCCGTTGCCGCCCAGCACGTTCGGACCGATCGAAGCCGTGTACGTCTCCACCACCCGGGTCGGTGACTGGCTCGACCGCGTGGTCGCGCACGGTCTCGGCCTGCGGACCGCCGCGCAGGTGTCGGTGCACCGCGAGGGCCTCCTCGTCGCGCGCGCCGGCGCCCCGGACCTGTGGGTGCCCGCCGGCGCCGTCGACGACGTCCGCCGCGAGCGCGGCGCCGCCGGCAAGTTCGTGGGGGAGGACGGCCTCGTGGTCGTCTCCTGGACCACCGGGGACGTCGGGCTCGACACCGCCCTGCGCACCCGCTTCGACCGCGACCGCGACGCCCTCGAGGGCGCGGTCCTCGCTCTGACCCGCACCCACGACGAGGAGGACGCACGTGGCTGACGCCGTGCTCGTGCTGGAGGACGGCCGGACCTTCCTGGGGTCGGCCTACGGGGCCACCGGCTCCACGGTCGGGGAGGCGGTCTTCTGCACCGCCATGACCGGCTACCAGGAGACGCTCACCGACCCGTCGTACCACCGCCAGGTGGTGGTGATGACGGCGCCGCACATCGGCAACACCGGGTGGAACGACGAGGACGACGAGTCGTCCCGGATCTGGGTCGCCGGGTACGTCGTCCGCGACCCCGCCCGCCGCTCGTCGAGCTGGCGGTCCGCGCGCGACCTCGCCGACGAGCTGGTGGCCCAGGGCGTGGTCGGCATCAGCGACGTCGACACCCGGGCCCTCACGCGGCACCTGCGCGAGCGCGGCGCGATGCGGGCCGGCATCTTCTCCGGCGACGCCGTGACCACCGACGCCGAGATGCTCGCCGTGGTGCGGGAGTCTCCCTCGATGGCGGGCGCCGACCTCGCGGGCGAGGTCACCACGCCCGAGCCGTACGTCGTCCCGGCGGTGAGGGACAAGCGCTTCACGGTCGCCGCGATCGACCTCGGCATCAAGGGCATGACCCCGGCGCTCATGGCCGAGCGCGGGCATCGAGGTCCACGTGCTGCCGGCCACGTCGACGATCGAGGACGTGCTGGCCGTCGCGCCGGACGGGGTGTTCCTGTCCAACGGCCCCGGCGACCCCGGCGCCACCACCGACGTCGTCGCCCTCGCCGGCGCGGTGCTGGAGCGGCGGGTGCCGTTCTTCGGCATCTGCTTCGGCAACCAGCTGCTCGGTCGCGCGCTCGGCCTCGGCACCTACAAGCTCACCTACGGCCACCGCGGCATCAACCAGCCGGTGCTCGACCGCACCACCGGCAAGGTCGAGGTCACCGCGCACAACCACGGGTTCGCGGTGCGGGCGCCGGAGGGCTCCGACGACGGGGCGCCGTTCGACACCCCGTACGGCCGGGCCCGGGTCTCGCACGTGTGCCTCAACGACGGCGTCGTGGAGGGCCTGGAGTGCCTCGACGTCCCGGCCTTCTCGGTGCAGTACCACCCCGAGGCCGCCGCCGGCCCGCACGACGCCGCCTACCTGTTCGACCGCTTCGTCGACCTGATGAGCACGACGAAGGAGGCGCGCTGATGCCGCGGCGCGAGGACCTGTCCAGCGTCCTGGTCATCGGGTCGGGGCCGATCGTCATCGGCCAGGCCTGCGAGTTCGACTACTCCGGGACCCAGGCCTGCCGGGTGCTGCGCGAGGAGGGCCTGCGGGTCGTCCTGGTGAACTCGAACCCTGCGACGATCATGACCGACCCCGAGTTCGCCGACGCCACCTACGTCGAGCCGATCACGCCGGACGTCGTCGAGGCGATCATCGCCAAGGAGCGCCCCGACGCGCTGCTGCCCACGCTGGGCGGGCAGACGGCGCTCAACACCGCGATCGCGCTGCACGAGTCGGGGGTGCTCGAGCGCTACGGCGTCGAGCTGATCGGCGCCAACGTCGAGGCGATCCAGCTCGGCGAGGACCGGCACGCGTTCAAGGGCGTCGTGGAGCGGTGCGGTGCCGAGTCGGCCCGGTCCGCGATCTGCCACACGATGGACGAGGTGCTCGCCGCTGCAGGCGATCTCGGCTTCCCGGTGGTGGTGCGTCCGTCGTTCACGATGGGCGGCCTCGGCTCGGGCTTCGCCCACGACGAGGGCGAGCTGCGCCGGATGGCCGGCGCCGGCCTGCACGCCAGCCCCACCACCGAGGTGCTGCTCGAGGAGTCGATCATCGGGTGGAAGGAGTACGAGCTCGAGCTGATGCGCGACCGCAACGACAACGTCGTGGTGGTCTGCTCGATCGAGAACCTCGACCCGATGGGCGTCCACACCGGTGACTCGATCACCGTCGCACCCTCGATGACGCTGACCGACAGGGAGTTCCAGCGGCTGCGTGACATCGGCATCGCGGTGATCCGCGAGGTCGGCGTCGACACCGGCGGCTGCAACATCCAGTTCGCGGTGAACCCGGTCGACGGCCGGATCATCGTGATCGAGATGAACCCGCGCGTGTCCCGCTCGTCGGCGCTGGCGTCGAAGGCCACCGGCTTCCCGATCGCGAAGATCGCCGCGCGGCTCGCCGTGGGCTACACCCTCGACGAGATCCCCAACGACATCACGCAGCAGACGCCGGCCTCGTTCGAGCCCACCCTCGACTACGTCGTCGTCAAGGTGCCGCGGTTCGCGTTCGAGAAGTTCCCTGCCGCGGACGCCACCCTCACCACCACCATGAAGTCGGTGGGCGAGGCGATGGCCGTCGGGCGCAGCTTCACCGAGGCGCTGCAGAAGGCGCTGCGGTCGCTCGAGCAGCCGAAGAACCTGCTGCACTGGGACGGCGACCCGTCCCGGCTCGATGCCGCCACGCTGCTGAAGACGGCCGAGACCCCCACGGACGGACGGCTCGTCACCGTCCAGCAGGCGCTGCGAGCCGGCGCGACGGTCGACCAGGTGCACACGGCCACCGGCATCGATCCCTGGTTCGTCGACCAGCTCGTCCTCATCGAGGAGGTCGCGGCCGAGGTCCGCGAGGCACCCGAGCTCACCGCGGCGGTGCTGCGCCGGGCCAAGCGCCACGGGTTCTCCGACGCCCAGGTGGGCGCGCTGCGGAAGATGCCCGAGGACGTCGTCCGCGGCGTGCGGCACGCGCTCGGCGTGCGCCCCGTCTTCAAGACCGTCGACACCTGCGCAGCCGAGTTCGCCGCCAGCACGCCGTACCACTACTCCTCCTACGACACCGAGGACGAGGTCACGCCGAGCGACCGCCGCAAGGTGATCATCCTGGGCTCCGGCCCGAACCGGATCGGGCAGGGCGTGGAGTTCGACTACTCCTGCGTCCACGCCGCTTTCGCCCTGCGTGACGCCGGCTACGAGACCGTCATGGTGAACTGCAACCCCGAGACGGTCTCCACCGACTACGACACCTCCGACCGGCTCTACTTCGAGCCGCTCACCCTCGAGGACGTCCTGGAGGTCGTGCACGCCGAGCAGCGCTCCGGTGACGTCGTCGGCGTCATCGTCCAGCTGGGCGGCCAGACCCCGCTCGGCCTCGCCGCCCGGCTCGAGGCGGCCGGCGTCCCGATCGTGGGCACCAGCCCGGCAGCGATCCACCTGGCCGAGGAGCGCGGCGCGTTCGGCAGGGTGCTCGCCGAGGCCGGCCTGATCTCGCCGAAGCACGGAACCGCGTCGAGCTTCGTCGAGGCCAAGGCGGTGGCCGACGCGATCGGCTACCCGGTGCTGGTGCGGCCGAGCTACGTGCTCGGCGGCCGCGGCATGGAGATCGTGTACGACGAGGAGTCGCTGGCGTCCTACCTCGGTCGGGCCACCGGTTCCGGCGTCCGGATCACGCCCGAGAACCCGGTGCTCGTCGACCGGTTCCTCGACGACGCGATCGAGATCGACGTCGACGCGCTGTTCGACGGCCACGAGCTCTACCTCGGCGGCGTGATGGAGCACATCGAGGAGGCCGGGATCCACTCCGGCGACTCGGGCTGCGCGCTGCCGCCGGCCACCCTCGGGGCGGCCGAGGTCCGGCGGGTGCGCGAGCAGACCGAGGCGATCGCCCGCGGCGTCGGCGTGCGCGGGCTGCTCAACATCCAGTTCGCCCTGGCGGCAGGCGTCCTCTACGTGCTGGAGGCGAACCCGCGGGCCTCGCGCACGGTGCCGTTCGTCTCCAAGGCCACCGGGGTGCCGCTGGCCAAGGCGTGCGCGCGGATCATGCTCGGCGCCACGGTCGCCGACCTGCGGGCGGAGGGGATGCTGCCCGCCACCGGCGACGGCGGCACGCTCCCGCCCGAGGCGCCGGTCTCGGTCAAGGAGGCGGTGCTGCCGTTCAAGCGGTTCCTCACCCCCGCCGGCCAGGTGGTCGACTCCGTGCTCGGCCCCGAGATGCGCTCCACCGGTGAGGTGATGGGCATCGACGTCGACTTCCCGCGCGCGTTCGCCAAGGCGCAGAAGGGGGCCTACGGCGGGCTGCCGAGCTCGGGATCGGTCTTCGTCTCGGTCTCCGACCGCGACAAGCGGGCGATGATCTTCCCGGTGAAGCGCCTGGTCGACCTCGGGTTCGAGGTGCTGGCCACCGAGGGCACCGCCCACACGTTGCGGCGCAACGGGATCCCGTCCACCGTCGTGCGCAAGCACTCGGCCGGCCCCGGCGCGGACGGCGAGCCGACGATCGTGCAGCGGATCCTCGACGGCGAGGTCGACGTCGTGGTCAACACCCCGTCGGGGCGCTCGGCCCGCGCCGACGGCTACGAGATCCGGGCGGCGACCACCGCGATGGACCGGCCGATCATCACCACCGTCCAGCAGCTCGCCGCCGCGGTGCAGGGCATCGAGGCCACCTCGAGGGAGGGGCTGCCCTCGGTGACCTCGTTGCAGGACCACGCCCGTGCGCTGCACGCCGTGTGGGGCTTCGCCGCGGCCGGTGAGGGGGAGACGCGATGACCGCCGCGCAGGTGCAGGCGGAGGTGCTGTCGAACGCGCCGGCCGGTGCGTACCGCCACCTGGTGCTGCGCGCCCCCGAGGTGGCGCGTGACGCCCGCCCGGGCCACTTCGTCGCCTGCGCGGTCGGGGGCACCGAGTCGGCCTTGCTGCTGCGGCGCGCGTTCTCGCTCCACCGGGCCGATGCCGGTGCCGGCACGGTCGAGGTGGTGGTGGCCGCGCACGGCCCCGGCACCCGCGTGATCGCCGCCCTGCGCGCCGGAGACCACCTCGACGTCGTCGGCCCGCTCGGGCAGCCGTTCACCCTGCCCGACACCGCGGCAGCCACCGTGCTCGTCGGTGGCGGCTACGGCTCGGCGCCGCTCACGTGGCTGGCGGAGGCGCTGCGCGAGAACGGGTCACGCGTCGACGTCGTCATCGGCGCCGCCGACGCCGGACGCCTGTTCGGCGAGCAGGGTGCCCGCCAGGTCGCCGACTCCGTCACCGTCACCACCGTCGACGGGTCCGCCGGGACGACGGGCCTGGTCACCGACGTCATGCCCGCGCTGATGGCGGAGCACGGCACCGCGGTGGCCTACGCCTGCGGCCCGATGGGCATGCTGCGCGCGGTGCACGAGGTGGCCGTCACGGCCGGGGCGAGGAGCCAGCTCGCGGTCGAGGAGTCGATGGCCTGCGGCATCGGGGTGTGCATGACCTGCGTGCTGCCGGTGCGCTGGGAGGACGGCAGCACCCGGATGACCCGCTCCTGCGTCGAGGGACCCGTGTTCGACGGCGACCGGCTGCGCTGGGACGCGATCTCCGCCGGCGGCTCGGCCGTCCCGGACGACGCGCTGGGCGCCCCCGTCGTGGCCGCGGGAGGTGCGCGGTGACCGCGACCAGCACGAGCCCCACGACCCCGGCGGGCACGGCTCCCGACCTGACCACCTCGGTCGGCGGGCTGGACCTGTCGAACCCGGTGATGACCGCGTCCGGCTGCGCGGCGGCCGGCCGCGAGCTCGCGCCGTTCCTCGACGTCGCGGCGCTCGGCGCGGTGGTCACCAAGTCGGTGATGCTGCGACCCCGCTCGGGCCGCCCGACGCCGCGGATGGCCGAGACGCCCTCGGGGATGCTCAACTCCATCGGTCTGCAGGGGCCCGGTATCGAGAGCTTCCTCGCCGAGGACCTGCCGTGGTTGGGCGAGAACGGCGCCACCGCCGTGGTCTCCATCGCCGGAGGCTCGGTCGAGGAGTACGCCGAGCTGGCCACCCGGCTGGCCGGTGAGCCCGGCGTGGCCGCCCTGGAGGTGAACATCTCCTGCCCGAACGTGGCCAACCGCGGCCTCGTGTTCGCCTGCGACCCGGGAGCCTCCCGCGAGGTGGTCGCCGCGGTGGTCGAGCGCACCCCGGCCGGGGTGCCGGTGCTGGCCAAGCTCTCGCCCGACGTCACCGACGTCGTGGCGGTGGCCGCCGCCTGCCTGGAGGGCGGGGCGCACGGCCTGAGCGCGATCAACACCCTGCTCGGCCTCGTCGTCGACACCGACACGCTGCGGCCTCAGCTGGCCGGCACGACGGGCGGCCTGTCCGGACCGGCGATCCGCGCGGTCGCCGTCCGGGTGGTGTGGCAGCTCGTCGCCGCCATGCGCGCCGGAGCCATCCGCACCGTCCCGGTGATCGGCATCGGCGGCGTGCGCACCGGGCTCGACGCCCTGCAGTTCCTCGCCGCCGGCGCGTGCGCCGTGCAGGTCGGCACCGCCGTGTTCAACGACCCGTCCGCCTGCGCGCGCATCGTCCGCGAGCTCGGCGACGCCCTGGCGGCCCGTGGCATCGAGCGGGTCACCGACGTCGTCGGCGTCGCCCACACCCCGAGGAGCACCCCGTGACCGGGACCGCCGCGACCACCGGGCCCGTCGGCTCGCCCGTCCCGTTCGGCACCCGGCTGCGCGCCGCGACCGACGAGCACGGCCCGCTCTGCGTCGGGATCGACCCGCACCCCGGTCTCCTGCACGCCTGGGGCCTGGACGACGACGCCGACGGTCTCGAGCGGTTCGCCATGACCTGCGTCGAGGCACTGGCCGGGTCCGTGGCCGTGGTGAAGCCGCAGTCGGCGTTCTTCGAGCGGCACGGCTCCCGCGGCGTCGCGGTGCTCGAGCAGGTGGTGGGCCACCTGCGCACCGCCGGGACGCTGACGATCGTGGACGCCAAGCGCGGTGACATCGGCTCGACCATGGCCGCCTACGCCGACGCGTACGCGGGGGAGGGATCCACGCTCGCCGGCGACGCCGTCACGGTGTCGCCGTACCTCGGCTTCGGGTCGTTGCGCCCGCTCCTCGACCTCGCGCACCTCACCGGCCGTGGCGTCTTCGTCCTGGGGCTGACCTCCAACCCGGAGGGCGCCGAGGTGCAGCACGCGACCTCCGACGGTCGCCCGCTCGCGTCGGTGATGGTCGAGCACGTGCGCGACGAGAACGCCCGCACCGGAGGCGATCTCGGCTCGGTCGGACTGGTCGTCGGCGCCACCGTCGGCCCGGTGGCCGAGCGGCTCGGCATCGACCTCGCCTCCTGCGGCGGGCCCCTGCTCGCACCGGGCATCGGCGCCCAGGGCGGCACCGCGGCCGGCCTGGCCGAGGTGTTCGGCGAGGCGCGCGGGCAGGTGCTGCCGGCGTCGTCGCGGGAGGTGCTGGCCGCCGGACCCGACGTCGCCGCCCTGCGCGCCGCCGCACGCCGCACCGCCGGGGAGTGCGCGGCGGCCCTGGCCTGACCGGCTCCTGCTCCACCTGCGGCCCGGTGGCGGCGACCCCGGCGTTGCCCGCCGCCGTCCCGAGTCGCTAGGTTTCGCGGGACCGTCCGACCGGGGGAGGGCGCGCCTCTCCCGACCCTTCGACCAGAGGTGACCACCCGTGGCCCTGCCGCCCCTGACTCCCGAGCAGCGGTCCGCCGCCCTGGAGAAGGCCGCGATCGCCCGCCGGGAGCGCGCTGAGGTCAAGAACCGGCTCAAGTACGCGCAGGGCTCGCTGGCCGAGGCGATCGCGGAGGCCACCGAGGTCGAGTCGATCGGCAAGATGAAGGTCAGCGCGCTGCTGGAGTCGCTGCCCGGTGTCGGCAAGGTCCGCGCGAAGCAGGTCATGGACGAGATCGGCATCTCCGAGTCGCGCCGCGTGCGCGGCCTCGGCCCCCGCCAGGTGCGGGCGCTGGTCGAGCGCTTCGACTCGTGATCAGCACCGTCTCCTGATCCGCACCGCCCTGACCCCGCGTCCGTCCCCGTCCCGAGAGCCCGTTCCCGGATGATCACGCCCAGCCGCCTCACCGTCCTGGCCGGCCCGACCGCCGTCGGCAAGGGGACGGTCTCGGCCGACGTCCGCGACCGCTACCCGCAGGTCTGGCTGTCGGTGAGCGCCACCACCCGCCCGCCGCGGCCGGGCGAGCAGGAGGGCGTGCACTACCACTTCGTCGACGACGCCGAGTTCGACCGGATGGTCGACGACGACGAGCTGCTGGAGTGGGCCGTCGTGCACGGACGGCACCGTTACGGCACCCCCCGCGGCCCGGTCGACGAGCGGCTCGCCGCCGGCGTGCCGGCCCTGCTGGAGATCGACCTGCAGGGCGCCCGGCAGGTGCGGGCGTCCATGCCGGACGCGCTGTTCGTCTTCCTGGCGCCGCCGTCGTGGGACGAGCTGGTGAACCGACTGGTCGGTCGTGGCACCGAGTCCGAGGAGGAGCGGGAGCGCCGGCTGAGCACCGCGCGGGTCGAGCTGGCGGCCGAGCCGGAGTTCGACGTGACCATCGTGAACGGCGAAGTTCGGAAAGCGACCGACGATCTCGTACACTTGATGGGCCTGCACCCGGCGCGCTGACGCACGTCGTCGCCCCGGCCCGCAGCACGACCCACCCGACGACCGTTCGGAGAGCACCCCGCGTGTCCGGTACCAAGGCGACCCCCGAGGGCATCACCAACCCGCCGATCGACGACCTGCTCAAGGCCGCCGACTCCAAGTACGCGCTGGTCATCTACGGCGCCAAGCGCGCCCGGCAGATCAACGCGTACTACTCCCAGCTGTCCGAGGGGCTGCTCGAGTACGTCGGCCCGCTCGTCGAGACCCACGTGCAGGAGAAGCCCCTGTCGGTGGCGCTGCGCGAGATCGACGCCGGCCTGCTGACCTGCGAGCCCACCGAGGAGTGACCTCCTCGTCGGATGCCGCCCCTCGCGTCGTGCTCGGCGTGGCGGGCGGCATCGCCGCGTACAAGGCGGCCTCGCTGCTGCGGCTGCTCACCGAGAGCGGGCACGACGTCCGCGTCGTCCCCACCCGCTCGGCGCTGCAGTTCGTCGGGGCCCCCACCTGGGCGGCCCTGTCCGGCAAGCCGGTGAGCACCGAGGTCTGGGACGACGTCCACGAGGTGCCGCACGTGCGGATCGGCAAGGGCGCCGACCTCGTCGTCGTGGCCCCGGCCACCGCCGACCTGCTGGCCAAGGCCGCCACCGGCCAGGCCGACGACCTGCTCACCAACACCCTGCTCACAGCGCGCTGCCCGGTGCTGCTCGTGCCGGCGATGCACACCGAGATGTGGCTGCACCCGGCCACCGTCGCGAACGTCGAGACCCTCCGCTCGCGCGGGGTGCACGTGCTCGACCCGGCGTCCGGCCGCCTCACCGGGGCCGACACCGGACCCGGTCGCCTGCCCGAGCCGGAGGAGATCCTGGCCGAGTGCCTGCGGCTGCTCGACGACGCCGGGACCCGTGCAGTGAGCGCGCCGACCACCGCGCGCGCCCAGGACCTCTCCGGCCGGCGCGTGGTCGTCAGCGCCGGCGGCACCCGCGAGCCGCTCGACCCGGTCCGCTTCCTGGGCAACCACTCCTCGGGCAAGCAGGGTTACGCCCTCGCCCGCACCGCCGCCGCCCGCGGCGCGCGGGTCACCCTCGTGGCCGCCAACACCTCCCTCGACGACCCCGCGGGTGTCGAGGTGGTGCGGGTCGGGTCGGCGCTCGAGCTGCAGCAGGCCGTCACCACGCTCGCCGGCGAGGCCGACGTCGTCGTGATGGCCGCCGCGGTGGCCGACTTCCGTCCGGCCGAGGTCGCCGAGCACAAGATCAAGAAGTCGCACGAGGACGGCGCGCAGGACGCCCCGGTGATCGAGCTGGTGCGCAACCCCGACATCCTCGCCGACCTCGCGCAGCACCGGCGTCGTCCCGGCCAGGTGGTCGTCGGGTTCGCCGCCGAGACCGGCGACGAGACCGGCGACGTCCTGACGCTGGCGCGCGCCAAGCTCGCCCGCAAGGGCTGCGACCTGCTCGTGGTCAACGAGGTGGGCGCCGGCAAGGCGTTCGGCGCCGACGACAACACCGTGACGGTGCTCACGCCCGAGGGCACCGCCACCACCGCCGGCCCGGCGACGAAGGACCAGGTGGCGGACGTCGTCTGGGACGCCGTGGCCCTGCGGCTAGAGTGACCGCCGCGCGCCGGAGGCAGCCGCCTGACGCCGCCCGGCCGACCGCCGCCGCACGACCCGTGCGTGCGGCCGAGCACCAGCGAGGAGCACCGTGAGCACGTCCGACCTGCGCCTGTTCACCTCGGAGTCCGTCACCGAGGGGCACCCCGACAAGATCTGCGACCAGATCTCGGACGCGATCCTGGACGACCTGCTGCGGCAGGACCCGGAGAGCCGGGTCGCCGTCGAGACGATGGTGACCACGGGCCTGGTCCACGTCGCGGGCGAGGTGGACACCAAGGCCTACGCCGACATCCCCACGCTGGTCCGCGAGACCGTGCTCGCGATCGGCTACGACTCCTCCGACAAGGGCTTCGACGGCAACTCCTGCGGCGTCGAGGTCTCGATCGGCGCGCAGTCCTCCGACATCGCCCAGGGCGTCGACAAGGCGTACGAGAACCGGGTCGAGGGCGGAACCGACGACTACGACGCGCAGGGCGCCGGCGACCAGGGCCTGATGTTCGGCTACGCCTGCACCGACACCGCCGAGCTGATGCCGCTGCCGATCTGGCTGGCGCACCGGCTGTCCGAGCGGCTCACCGCCGTCCGCAAGGAGGGCCTGGTGCCCTACCTGCGCCCGGACGGCAAGACCCAGGTGACGATCGGCTACGACGGCGACCGCGCGGTCAGCATCGACACCGTGGTGCTGTCGACCCAGCACGCGGCGCACGTCAACCTGGAGACCCTGCTCGCCCCGGACATCCGTGAGCACGTCATCGACCCGGTGCTGGCCACCGTCGACCTGGACAGCTCCGGGTGCGCGCCTTCATCAACCCCACCGGCAACTTCGTCATCGGCGGCCCGATGGGCGACGCCGGCCTCACCGGTCGCAAGATCATCGTCGACACCTACGGCGGCATGGCCCGCCACGGCGGCGGCGCGTTCTCGGGCAAGGACCCGTCCAAGGTGGACCGCTCCGCGGCGTACGCGATGCGCTGGGTGGCCAAGAACGTCGTGGCGGCCGGCCTGGCCGAGCGGTGCGAGGTGCAGGTGGCGTACGCCATCGGCAAGGCGCACCCCGTCGGCCTGTACGTCGAGACCTTCGGCACCGAGAACGCCGACCCGCACGGATCACCCGCGCGATCAGGGACGTCTTCGACCTGCGTCCCGCCGCGATCGTGGCCGACCTGGACCTGAAGCGGCCGATCTACAAGGCGACCGCCGCCTACGGCCACTTCGGCCGCGAGCTGCCGGACTTCCGCTGGGAGCGGACCGACCGGGCCGACGCGCTGAAGGCCGCCGTCGGCGCCTGACCGCCACCCGGCGGGGCGTCGGCGCCCTCTGCTTCGATGACGCCGTGACGGACGGTGCGGGCGCGGGCGAGCAGCTCGAGCTGCTCCGCTCCACCGTCCGGGGGAAGAAGCCGAAGCCGCCGGCGCCCCTGGCCGAGGTCGACCCGGTCGCGCGGGTGGTGCTGCAGGTGCCGCTGGCGCACCTGGACCACCCGTTCGACTTCTCGGTGCCGCAGGACCTCGCCGAGCGCGCGGTGCCCGGCGCGCGGTGCGTGGTGCGGCTGGCCGGTCAGCAGGTGGAGGGCTTCGTCGTGGCGCGCAGCGCCCCGGCGAGCACCAGGGACGCCTGCAGCCGCTGCTGCGGGTGCCGTCGGCCGAGCGGGTCCTCACCCCGCAGGTGCTGGCGGCCGCGCGCGCCGTGGCCGACGAGAGCGCCGGGACGCTGGCCGACGTGCTGCGCCTGGCCGTCCCGGCCCGGCCGCGCCACCGAGAAGAGGCCGTCACCTCCCGCCGGGGACCCGCCCGTGCGTCCGGTGGCCGGGCCGTGGGCCGACTACGCCGGCGGGCCGGCGTTCCTGGACCGCCTCGTGCGTGGGCCGGCCCCCCGGGCGGCCTGGACCGCCCTACCGGGCACCGACTGGGCACAGGACCTGGCCCGCGCCCTGGCGGGCGCACGACCGCGTCGACGGGGCGGGGGGCGCTGGCGGTGCTTCCCGACCACCGGGACGTCGACCGCGTGGACCAGGCGCTGGCGCAGCCTGCCTGGGCCGGGCCAGCCAGTTAGTTCGTGCGGCTGGCCGCCGACCAGGGCCCACAGGCGCGGTACGCCGCGTGGCTCAAGGTCCTGCGCGGGCAGGTGAGGGTGGTGGTCGGGACGCGCGCGGCGGCCCTGGCACCGGTGCAGGGACCTGGGCCTGGTGGCCTGCTGGGACGACGGCGACGACCTGCACGCCGAGCCGCACGCGCCGTACTGGCACGTCCGGGAGGTGCTGGCCAGTTGCGGGCCGAGAACGCAGGGTCAGCGGCCCTGTAGGTAGGCGGGCTCACCCGGACAGCCGAGGTCCAGCGGATCGTGGGGGGGGGCTGGGCCCGATCCGTCGGTGGTGAGCGGGCGACGGTCCGCAAGCACACGCACCCACGGTGCTGGTCGCCGGTGAGGACCAGCCGGCCCGCGACCCGGCCGCCCACTCGGCCCGGCTGCCGTCGTGGCCTGGCGGACGGCCCGCTCGGGGCTCGAGCGGGGGCCGGTGCTGGTGCAGGTGCCCCGGGCCGGCTACGTCCCGGGCCCTGGCCTGCCAGGACTGCCGGACGCCGGCCCGCTGCCGGGTGTGCCACGGCCCGCTGCAGCTCACCGGGTCGACCTCGGCCGCCCGCTGCGGCTGGTGCGCCCGCTCGGCGGTCGACTGGCGCTGCCCCGAGTGCGGGTCGGCGCGGCTGCGCTCGGTGCGGGTCGGCGTCCGGCGCACCGCCGAGGAGATCGGGCGCGCCCTCGCCGGCGTCCCGGTGCGCACCAGCAGCACCGGGTCCGGCGTGCTGGCCCGGGTCGGGCCCGAG
>CAWGTL010000020.1:0-41087 GCA_963825505.1 uncultured Actinomycetota bacterium
CACGCGCCCACGCTCACCAGCCCGAGCGGGACCTCCGCGAGGCGGCGGGCGGCGTACGTCCGAACGAGGGAGGGCCGCGCGACACGCCCGAGGTGCAGGGCCCTCCGCCGTCGGTGCGCTGCCACGATGGCGCGGCGTCACCGTCGGACCCCCGAGCGCCCACCGGGGCACGGTGCCGCTGCGCCGATCGGCTCAACCCCGGCCCCTCGTGCGCCGACACAGACGTACGACGAGCGAGAGGTGGGCCCTGCGGTGGATCCGGTGGGGGGTCTGACGGTGACCGGCGGTACGTCACCGGTCACCCCGACGACGCTCGGCCTGGCCGTCCTGGTCCTGGCCCTGGTCGTCCTCGCCGTCCTGGTCACCCGCGGCTGGCTGAGCCGTCAGGCCGCGCGCGCGGTCGCGGCCGCCGCGCACCGCGCCGACCGCCGGGTCGCCGAGGCCGCCGTGCTCAACGGTCGCCGGCTGGCCGCCCTGACCGAGCACACCGCCGACGTCGTGATGGTCCTGGACGTCGACTCGCGCGTCGAGTTCGTCAGCGCCGCCTGCGAGGCGGTGCTCGGACGTCCGGCGAAGCGGGTGCACGGCAGGCTGGTGAGCCTGCTGACCAGCCCGGAGCGCGGGATCCCGCTGCTGGAGACGCTGCGCACCGTGCCGCCCGAGGAGACCCGTCGCGTCGAGGTCGTCCTCGAGCGCGCGGACGGCACGCCCGTGCGCACCGTGGCGACCGTGGTGAACCGGCTCGAGGACCCGGCCGTCGAGGGCTACGTGGTCACCGTCCGCGACGTCACCGCCGAGCAGGAGCACGCCGCGGAGATCGCGCTGCACGTGCTGCACGACCCGGTGACCGGGCTGGCCAACCGCCGGCTGTTCACCGAGCGGCTGGTGCAGGCGCTGACCTCGCGGCACGGCCACGAGGACAGCCTCGTGGTGCTGATCTGCGACCTCGACGACTTCAAGACCGTCAACGACCGGCACGGCCACGCCACCGGCGACGAGCTGCTGGGGCTGGTCGGCCAGACCATCTCCGCCACCCTCGCTCCCGGCGACACCGCCGCCCGGCTCGGGGGGGACGAGTTCGCCGTGCTGCTGGAGAGCCGCACCGCCGAGCAGGCCGTCGAGGTCGCGCACCGGATCGTCCGAGCGCTGTCGCAGCCGATCCGGCTGTCGTCCACCACGGTCGCCGGCCGCGCCAGCGTGGGGGTCGCGCAGGGCCGGCCCGGCCGCACCAGCGCGGAGGAGATGCTCCGCAACGCCGACGTCGCGATGTACTGGGCCAAGGACCGCGGCAAGTCCACCGTGGCCGTCTACGACCCCGTCGAGCACGAGCAGGCGATCGACCGGATGATGCTGCGCTCGGACCTGCAGCGCGCCATCCGCACCGGTGAGCTGCGCCTGGTCTTCCAGCCCACCATCGACCTGGCCACCGGCCGGGTCACCGGGTTCGAGGCGCTGAGCCGCTGGCACCACCCGCTGCGCGGCACGATCCCGCCCTCGGACTTCATCCCGATGGCCGAGGACTCCGGGATGATCGGCGCCCTCGGTGCCTGGGTGCTGCTGCAGGCGTGCCGCGTGGGCGCCGAGCTGCAGGGCCCGGACTCGGCCCCGACGATGGCCGTCAACATCTCGCCGGTGCAGCTCAGCCAGCCCGACTTCGTCGTGGAGCTGCTGGCGGCGCTCGACCAGTCCGGCCTCGCGCCGGACCGGCTGCTGCTGGAGATCACCGAGAGCGCGGTGCTCACCGACATCGACCGGGTCATCCCGCGCCTGGCTGCGCTGCGCACCCTCGGGGTGCGGGTGGCGGTGGACGACTTCGGCACCGGGTACAGCTCGCTGACGTACCTGTCACGGTTGCCGCTGGACGTGCTGAAGATCGACAAGGCGTTCGTCGACCGGGTGCTCACCGACGCCCAGGGCGCCTCGGTGGCCCAGGCCGTGCTCGACATGAGCAACTCGCTCGGGCTCACCACGGTGGCCGAGGGCGTGGAGCAGGCCGACCAGGCCCGGTGGCTGCGCGCCGCGGGCTGCACGCTCGGCCAGGGCTACCTCTGGTCGCGGCCGGTGGCGCGCGAGGAGATGACCGCCGTGCTCGCCCGCTACGCCGGCGGGACCCTCAGCCTCGACGGCCCGACCGGGCGCGACGAGCTCGGGGCCCCGCTCGGTGGGGACGTCACCGACCTGCGCACCCCCTACTGAGGGTGCCGACCGACCGCCCCACCGCGGCGGATCAGCGGTTGGCGCCCTCCAGGCTGCCCGTCACCGGCTCGCCCGAGGGGTCGATGATGATGCAGACGACGCCCCGGTCGACGTCCCAGGTGTCCTCGGTCGGGTAGTAGTAGAAGACCTCGAGCACCGACTCCTGGTAGTCCATCCCGACGAACCCGGTGAACTCGGCGTCGCAGCCCTCCTCGGCCGCGGAGGTGACCGCGTCCTCGCCCGGGTAGGCGCCCTCGGGCAGGTCGAACTGCGCGTACGCCTCGGCGTAGTGCGGCACCGAGCACTCCACGACCGAGCTCTGCTCGACGTCGCTGCCGTCGAGGATCGCGGGGTCGTCGACGCAGTCGCCCAGCTCGATGACCGCGTCCTCGAGCACCGGCTCGGTGGTCGTCGTGGTCGACGACCCGGTGTCGCTCGGGGTGGTCTCGCTCGTGCTCGGCGCTGCCGTTGCGGTGTCCGGCGCGGAGCTCGAGGTGGTGACGCTCGCCTCGTCGTTGATCCGGTCGAGCGCCGCCGGAACCGACAAGGCGCCGACGAGCAGCCAGATCGCACCCAGGACGATGCCGGCGATCGCCAGCCCCTTGCCCTTCTTGCCGGTCTTGCGGATCTGCCCGAGGGCGACGATGCCGAGGACGATCGCGGCGATGGCCGTGATGCAGAGGAAGCCGAGGATGCCGCTGATCAGCGCCGCGACCGCCAGGCCGTTGGTGCCCTGCTGCCCCGGACCGCCGGGGGGCGTGCCGTAGCCGCCGGTGGGCGGTCCGCCGTACCCGCCCTGCGGGGTGCCGTACCCGCCCTGCGGGGGGGCGCCGTATCCGCCCTGCGGGGCCGCGCCGTACCCCTCCTGAGGGGTGCCGTACCCGCTGCCGGAGCTCGCGGCGGCCCCGTAGCCGCCCTGGCCCGTGCCCTGACCCGTGCCCTGACCCGCCCCAGGCAGCGGCTGGGTGGCGTTCGGGTCCGAGGACGGGAGCTGCTGGGTGGGTTCGCCGTCGAACGGGCCGCTCGGCTGCTGGCCGCCGGCCGGGGGCCAGCTGGGCGCCTGCGGCGGGCGCGGGTCCTGCGGGTCGGTCGGGTTGGTCACGGCGAGGTCCCCCTGCGTGCGGCGTCCGCCTCCGCACGGCCGTCCGGAGGATCGTGCGCCAGTGTGGCGCATCCTCCGGCCGGACGACGACCTGCGTCCCGGACCCCGGGGTCGGATCCTCCGCGGCACCCTCGGGCCCGGACTGCGGTCCGGAGCGGCCAGGAGACCGCGCCGCTCGTCGTAGCGCAGCGTCTCGCTGCTCCCCCGCGGCGCCGGCCACCTGGCTCGCGCTCAGGCTCGTGCGGACAGCTCCCGGGCCCGCTCCGCCAGCGCGTCGAGGACGTCACGGTGCTCCGGTGGCACCGAGATCGACATCGTGACGTCGTCGGTCGTCATCAGCTCGTCGCCGCCTCGACGGTGAACCCGGACCCGGGTGCCGGAGGCAAGGCCGCGGACCCGGGACCAGAGCGCCGAGAACGCAGGAAGGGCCCGGCTGACGCCGGGCCCTTCCTGGGTTCTCGGTGGAGCTGAGGGGACTCGAACCCCTGACCCCCTCCATGCCATGGAGGTGCGCTACCAGCTGCGCCACAGCCCCGCGTCCCGCGAAGGGACTCCGAGAGCATAGAGCACGTGGCTGCCCCGGCCGAAATCGGGTGCGGGGCTGCGAGGGTGGCCGTCCGGCGCCCGATCCGTGCCCGATCCGTGCCCGATCCGTGCCGGTGTCACAAGCCGTCGGGACCCGCGTTCCAGGTGTCCAGCGTCCAGCCCGAGGCCGCCGCGACGTCGGCCGGCGGGACCAGCACGGCCCAGTGCGCGTTGCGCAGCCGGCCGAGCGGGCGGCCCTGCTCGGGCAGCCCCACGAGCTGGCGGACGGCGCTGCCGATGGCGCCGCCGTGGCCCACCAGCACCAGCACGCCGTGGGTGCCGGCGGCGTGCTCGCGCAGGGCGCCGGCGAACCGCGCGCCGGCCTCGCTGATCCGCTCGCCGCCACCGATCGGGACGTCCTCACCGGACTTCCACGCGGCCAGGTCCTCCGGCCAGCGGTCCTCGATCTCGGTGCGGGTCAGGCCCTCCCACTGCCCTGCCGCGACCTCGCGCAGGCGCGGGTCCAGCTCGGGCTCCAGGCCGACGACGGCGCCCAGGGCGCGGGCGGTCTCGGCGGCGCGCACCAGGTCGGAGCTGACCACGCGGGTCGGCGCCAGGTCACGCAGCGCCTGGCCGGCCAGGGTCGCCTCGTGCCGGCCGACGTCGTCGAGCGGCACGTCGGCCTGGCCCTGCCAGGTACCGGACGCGTTCGAGGCGGTGCGGCCGTGGCGCAGCAGGTAGACGGCAGTGGCGCTCATCGCGGTGTCCGGGTCGGGGGGGTCAGCGAGATCAGCGCCGGGTGCGCGCCGACTCGGGCAGCTCGATCACCGGGCAGTCCTTCCAGAGCCGCTCCAGGGCGTAGTACTGCCGGTCGTCGGCGTGCTGCACGTGCACGACGATCTCGCCGAAGTCGAGCAGCACCCAGCGCCCCTCGCGCAGGCCCTCGCGCCGCACCGGCTTGGCGCCGAGGTCGCGCAGGCGCTCCTCGATCGCGTCGACGACGGCGCGCACCTGGCGGTCGTTGTCGGCGGAGGCGAGCAGGAAGCAGTCGGTGATGACGAGCTGGTCGCTGACGTCGAGGGCGATGATCTCCTCGGCGAGCTTGTCGGCCGCCGCCTCGGCGGCCGCGACGGTGAGCTCGACGGCACGGGGGGTGGCGGTCACGTTCCCCAGCCTCTCACGGCGCGTAGAGGCGGTGCTTCCCGATGTACTGCACGACGCCGTCGGGCACGAGGTACCAGACCGGCTCGTCGGCCCGGACCCGGTCGCGGCAGTCGGTCGACGAGATCGCCATCGCAGGGACCTCGAGCAGCGAGACGCGGTCCTGCGGCAACCCGGTGTCGCTCAGGTCGTGCCCGGGACGGGTGACGCCGATGAAGCGGGCCAGGCGCCACATCTCCTCGACGTCCTTCCAGCCGAGGATCTGCGAGAGCGCGTCGGCGCCGGTGATGAAGAACAGGTCGCTGTCCGGACGCTGGCGCGACAGGTCGCGCAGGGTGTCGATCGTGTAGGTCGGGCCGGGACGGTCGACGTCGACCCGGCTGACGGTGAACCGCGGGTTCGACGCGGTGGCGATCACCGTCATCAGGTAGCGGTGCTCGGCCGGGCTGACCGCCTCGTCCGCCTTCTGCCACGGACGGCCGGTCGGGACGAAGACGACCTCGTCGAGGCCGAACCGCGACTGCACCTCGCTGGCCGCGACCAGGTGGCCGTGGTGCACGGGGTCGAAGGTGCCGCCCATGACGCCCAGGCGGTGCCGGGTCACGCGCCGCCTCGTCCGGCGGGCTGCAGGTCCAGGGCCCGGGTCCGGGTCAGTGCCGGGTGCCGACGCTCTTGAACGCCCAGGTCACCAGCAGGAGGGCCGCGAACGTCCCGAGCGCCCCCAGGCCGAACGCCTCGGGCGACATCGGGAGCTCGTTGTGGACCTCGGCGGTCTCCTCGGCGGCGCCGGAGAGCAGGACCAGGGCGGAGTGCGCGACGTGCATGGGGCCAGTGTGGCACGAGCCGTCGTCCCCGCACGGGCTGCGGCGCGCGGGCTCAGCGGGTGAGGTCGCGGCGCACCAGCCGCACCGGCGCGGCGGCGCGCGACGCCACCGCCGCGGCGTACCCCGCCCCGACGTCGAGGTCGGTCACCCGGTGGCGGGGGTCGTCGGCACGCAGCCCGGTCATCGGCTCGGCCAGGCCCACGGCCCGCAGCTTGAGGACGGCCTCCTTGCGGACCCAGGTGCCGAACAGGTCGGTGCGGTCCTCCCCCGGCGCGAACACCTGGTCGGCGACCTCCTCGGCCACGGCGGGCCGCACCTGCTCGACGTCGACCCCCACCGCGCCGCGCTCGCGCCAGGCCAGCACGACCCGCTCGCCGGAGTGCGCGATCGACGTCTCCACCCCGTCGACCAGCGGCTTGCCGTGCGGACCACCGCAGACCGTGCACCGCACGTGCACGACGACGTCGCGCGGTGCGCCACCCGTGACCGCTGCCGCCGTCGTGCGCAGCAGCACCCGCCCGGTGACGAACCGGGCCCGGTCGGCGGGGCGCACCAGCGCCGCGACCCGGTCGCGCTCGACCGCGTCGAGCACCTCCCGCAGGGCCGGGCCGTCGACCGGTTCGCACCACTCGACCGTGATCGCACCCGACATGGCGGGGGGTCAGCGGGACAGGGCGAGGTCGGCCTCGCGCTGGACGGCGTCGAGGTCCTCGTCGATCTCGGCGCCGGCCCGGGCGTCGGGGAGCAGCACCTCCAGGTCGCGCAGCGCCGGCCAGCGCAGCCCGACCACCGTCCACACCACCAGCGCGAGCCCGACCGCCACCAGCACCAGCCGCTCGGCGTGACCCGGCCCGTCGCCGAACCAGCCCACCGAGCCGGCGAGCGCCACCAGCGGCGCGCAGAGCAGGAAGCCCACGGGCATCGCCGCGGTGGCCAGCATCTGGTTGGCGGCGATCACCCGGCCCTGCAGCTCCCAGCCGACCTTGCGCTGGATCAGCGCGAGCCAGTGCGCGTTGAGGACCGTGAGGCTGAACCACAGGACGAACAACCCCGCCCCGAGCCACCAGCCGCCGGCCACGCCCATCAGCACCCCGCCCGCGCCCAGCCCGGCGGTGAAGCCGACCATGCCGAGGACCCTGCGGCGGGTGCCGCCCCAGACGGTCATCGTCAGCGACCCGACCGCCGCCCCGAGCCCGCCGGCGGCCGTGACGAGGCCGAGCAGGGCGGCGGTGCCGATCGACAGCGCCACCGGTGCCGCGAGCACCAGCGGCACGGCGAGGAGCAGGTTCGTGACGACGAAGAACACCGTCATCGCGACCATCGGCGGACGCCGGACGACGAACCGCCAGCCGCCGGTGAGGGCGCGTCGGAAGGTCTCCTCCTGCCGCTTGAACATCCGGTCGGGGAACCGGACGACGAGCAGCACCACGGCGCCGAGCACGAACGTGACGGCGTCGACCCCCAGCAGGCCGCCGAGGCCGATCCCGGCCAGCAGCGCGCCGCCCGCGAGCGGGGCGAGCAGCGTGCCGAGCCCGGTGCCGAGCAGCGCCACGGCATTGGCCTGCACCAGGTACGGCTTGGGCACCAGCTGGCTGATGGCCGCCATCCACGCCGGCCGGTGGAACGCGGTCGCGGCCGATCCGACCGCCACCGCGGCGTACACGTGCCAGAGCTCGAGCCGGTCGGTCCACCACAGTGCCGCCAGCACCAGCGTCGACGACCCGGCCGCGCCGTCGGCGAGCAGCATCAGCACGCGCCGGTCGACCCGGTCGGCCAGGGCGCCGCCCAGCGGCGCCAGGAAGATCGCGGGCAGCAGGGCCAGCATCGTCACCAGCGCGTACAGGCCCACCCGTCCGGTCTCCTGCAGGACGAACACCGCGAGCCCGAAGCCGGACAGGCCCGTGCCCACCAGGGAGAGCGTCTGGGCGGCCGCGACCGCGCCGAACACGC
Organism: uncultured Actinomycetota bacterium; assembly: GCA_963825505.1. Taxonomy (GTDB): domain Bacteria; phylum Actinomycetota; class Actinomycetes; order Actinomycetales; family CAWJMD01; genus JBBQSN01. The sequence goes on from CAWGTL010000020.1 coordinate 7,759, forward strand.
GCAGGTCGCGGCGGCCGCGGTGCGGGGCGCGGGCCGGCGCTGGGCGTGCCCCCCGACCCCACCGGCCGAGGGCGCGGCGCACCTCGTCGGCGAGCTGGTCGGGCTGGTGCTTGAGGAAGTAGTGCCCGGCGCGCGCGACGGTGGCGAGCTCGACGTGGTCGGCGAAGGCCGCCCACTCCGCGTACCGCTCCTCGTACAGCTCGGTGGTGCGGTCCTTCTCCCCCATCACCACGAGCAGCGGCGCCGCGAGCGTGGGCGAGCCGTCCTCGAGCGCCGCGGCGAACAGCTCCTCGGCCTGGCGGGCGTCGTGCCGCAGGGCACGCAGCATCGCCTCGTTGCGGGCGGCGTCGCCGGCGTCCGCGCCGTCCGGGTCGTCGAGACCGCCCATCACGCCCAGCACCTCGCGGTACGTGCGGTCCGGCGTCCACCGGTCGGTGGGGGCGAACCGCGCGACGGCGCGGCTCAGGCGACCCGGCAGGCGAGTGGCGGGCAGCGAGGCCCCCACGACCACGCCGGCGACCAGGACGTCGCGCGCCTCCAGCCGCAGCGCCAGCGCGGCCGCCGTGGCACCGCCCAGGCAGTGACCGTAGACGGCGACCGGACCGCCGGTGCGCGCGAGCACCTCGTCGGCGAGCTGGTCGAGCACCTCGTCCATCGGCCGCAGGGGCTCGTCCGGGTGCACGGGGTCGTGGCCGGGGAGCTCGGCGGCCAGCACGTCCCACTCGGCGGGCAGGGCCGAGGCCAGCGGCTGGTACGCGATCGCCGCTCCGCCGCCGTAGGGCAGGCAGACGAGGGTCAGCGCCGGGGTGCGCACCGGGCCCGGTCCCGAGAGCTGTTGCAGCAGAGGGCGTCCGAGGGGCCATGCGGTCGGCTGTGTCTCCAGCGCCGATTGCGTCTTGTGGTCGAGCAGGGCCGCGAGCTCAGCCACCGTCGGGTGCCGGAACAGGTCGACGACGGCGAGCCCGCCGCCGACCGCGGTCACCGCGCGCACCGCCCCGAACGAGTCGCCGCCGAGCGCGAAGAAGTCGTCGTCGGCCGAGGTCGGGCGCACGCCGAGGACCGACTGCCACACGTCGGCCACCCGCTCCTGGGTTGCGCCCCTGAGCGGAACCCGCTGCGCCGCAACCTGTTCCGGCGCTGGGAGCGCTGCGCGGTCGACCTTGCCGCTGGCGGCAAGGGGCAGCTCGTCGAGCACCACGACGTCGGACGGGATCATGTAGTCCGGCAACCTGTCTCGCAGCCCGGCCCGCACGTCCGACCCCGTCAGCGTGGCTCCCGGCGCTCGCAGCACCCAGGCGACCAGCCGGCGGCGGTGCGCGGTGCCCACCGGCAGCACCACCGCGGCCTGCGCCCCGGGCACGGCGGTGCACGCCGCGGTGACGTCGTCGAGCTCGATCCGGTGACCCCGCACCTTCACCTGGTCGTCGGCCCGACCGTGCACGTCGATCCGCCCGCCGTGCGAGACCCGCACGACGTCGCCGGTGCGGTACCAGCGCTCGCCGTCCCGCTCGACGAAGCCGGACCGCTCGGGGGCGGTACCGAGGTACCCCGGCCCCACCGAGGGCCCGCCGACCGCGAGCTCGCCCACCAGGCCGCGCGGCAGCGGGCGGCCCTGCGGGTCGAGCACGCTCAGCCTCACCCCCGGGTACGGGGTTCCGAGGGGCACCGTGCCGACCCGCTGGTCGTCCGGGACGGTGGACGTGTCGCACCAGCTGACCGCCACCGTGGTCTCGCTCGGCCCGTAGCTGGCGTGCACGGGCAGGTCCGGCCGCGCCGCCAGGACGGCGTCGACGAGCGTCCACGGGATCGCCTCGCCCGCCAGCACCAGCAGCCGCTCGGGGAGCACCGCGGCCAGGTCGCCGTGCGCGGCGAGCATCTCCAGGTGCGAGGGCACGAGCTTGACCACGTCGATCGCGTGCGCCCGCACGCGGCGGGCGAACCGCACCGGGTCGCTGGCCTCCGAGCGGTCGAGCAGGTGCAGGGTGCCGCCGGTGACGAGCGCGCCGAGCAGGCAGGTCATCCCCAGGTCCGCCGCCGGTGTCGAGGCCAGCGCGAACGACGGACCGGCCGCGAGGTCGAGCCCGAGCCGCGGCAGCGCGCCGCCGAGGTAGTCGACGACGCCGTCGTGGGTGACCGCCACGGCCTTGGGCGCCCCGGTCGAGCCCGAGGTCGAGATCACGTAGGCGAGGTCGGAGCCCGTCGGCCGGTCGGTGAGGTCGGCGTCGGGGGCGGACGCGTACAGCGCCGGGTCGTCCAGGAGCAGGACGGTGGCCGCGGTGACGTCCTGGGCCAGGGCGCGGTGGGTGAGCAGGTGGTCGCAGCCGGCCGACGTCATCCCCGCTGCGACCCGCTCCGGCGGGTAGGCCGGGTCCAGGGGCAGGTACGCGGAGCGCGCCCGCCAGCAGGCGAGCGCCCCGACCACCAGGTCGGCACTGCGGTCGACGTAGACGGCGACCGGACGACCGGCCGCCCCCGACGCCACGAGGTGCCGCGCGAGGGCACCGCTGCGCTCCCACAGGTCGGCGTGGCGCAGGTCGCCGTCGGGGGCCACGACCGCCGTCCCACCGGGCCGGGCGCGAGCAGCGGCTTCGATCAGGTCGAGCAGCGTCCCGGCCAGCGGCGTCGGCGCACCGCCGTCGAGCAGCGGGTCGTCGCCGAGCCGCAGGTCGTCCCCGTCGGTGACCGACCGGACCGCGGCGGCGAACCACCCCGCCCAGGCGAGCGCCGTCTGCTCGTCGAGCAGGTCGGTGCGGTAGGACAGCAGCGCCTCGTCCTGGCCGGCGTCGACCGTCAGGTTCAGGTCGAACTTGGCGGTGCCGGTGGTGCGGTGGCGGCGTGCGCGGACCAGTCCGTTCCCGGAGGACGGCGGGTCGCCCGCGTGCACGTTGAGCAGCACCTGGAACAGCGGCGTGGTGCTGAGGTCGCGCTCGGGCCCGACCTGCTCGACCACCCGGTCGAAGGGGGCCGCGCGGTGCAGCATCGCCTCGCGCAGGTCGTCCGCGGCCCGCCCGAGCTCGTCGGCCTCCCCCGCGCACCCCCGCACCGCGAGGGTGTTGACGAAGCAGCCGACGACGTCGTCCTGCGCGGGGTCGAGCCGACCGGACTCGGGCAGGCCGACGGTCACGTCGTCGACCCCGAGCGCCCGGTGCAGCAGCGTCCGGGTGGCGGCGAGCAGCACCGCCGCCGGGGTGGTCCCCGCGCGCCGGGCGGCGGCCGCGACCGCCGCGCCGTCGAGCCGCACCGGCACCTCGGCGCCGGCCACGGGTGCCACCGGCGGGCGGGGCCGGTCGGTCGGGATCGTCAGCGGCGCGGGCGGCGGGTCGAGACGGGCACCCCACCAGCGCACGTCGTCGTCCGCGCCGTCGAGGCCCAGGCCCGCGACGTCGGCGTACTGCACCGGTCCCGGCAGCTGCTCGCCGGCGTACAGCGCCTCGAGCTCGCGCACCAGGACCTGCTCGGACCACGCGTCGGTGGCCACGTGGTGCGCCACCAGCTGCAGCACCGGCGCCCGGCCGGGGGCGCGGGCGAGCACGCACCGCACCGGGGGCCCGGCGGCGAGGTCGAACGGTGCGCGGGCGCGCTGCCGCATCGCCGCCTCGACCTCGTCGTGGTCGCCGTCGAGCACCGTCAGCAGGTCGTCGGGGACCGCCACCAGCTCGGCGTAGGGCTCGCCCGCGCCGTCGGCGCGCACGACCTGGCGCAGCACGTCGTGCCGCTCGACCAGCCCCCGCAGCGCGGTGGCCAGCCGGTCGGCGTCGACGGCCTCGTCGAGCTCCAGCTCCAGCGCCACGTTGTAGGCGGCGGACCCGGGGTCGTAGCCGGCGAGGAACCAGAGCCGGCGCTGCGGCGGGTGCAGCGGCACCCGGTCACCGACGGCGCGGCGGGGCCGCCGCTCGGGCTCGGCGGCGCGACGGCCGTCCGCCCTGGCGCGGCGGGCGGCGAGGAGCCGCGCGAGGTCGACCTCACCGTCCGCACCGGACGTCACGATGAGGCCGTCGGTGACCTCGGGGGCGGTGCTCTCGGTGGTCACGCGTCGTCCTCCTGCAGCAGTGCGGCGGTGACCTGCGCGGCGAAGCCGGACAAGGTCGGGTGCTCGAACAGGGTCGCGGCGGGCACGGCGAGGTCGAGATCCTCGCGCAGGGCCGCGGTGACCCGGGTGACGGCCAGCGAGTGGCCGCCGAGGGCGAAGAAGCTGGCATCGCGCTCGACCCCGGGCACGGCGAGGACGCGGCACCACAGCTCGGCGACCATCTCCTCCACCGGCCCGCGCGGCGGCCCGCCGCTGCCAGCCTCGGGACGGGGGTCGGGGAGCGCGCGGCGGTCGGTCTTGCCGCTCGGCCCGACGGGGAGGGCGGCGACCCGCACCCAGCGCGACGGCACCAGGTGGCCGGGCAGCGCGGCGGCCGCGTGCCGGGCGAGCTCGGCGCCGTCCGCGTCGGCGTCTGCGACGGGGACCCACCAGGCGACGAGCGACTCGCCGCGGCCACCCACGGCGACGTCGGCGACCGACGCGTGCGTGCGGAGGACGGTCTCGACCTCGGCCGGCTCGATCCGGTGCCCGCGCACCTTGATCTGGTCGTCACCGCGACCGAGGTAGTCGAGCACGCCGTCCGAGGTCCAGCGAACGAGATCGCCTGTGGTGTACCAGGTCTCACCATCGGCATCGCGGAAGCGCTCGGTCGTGAGGTCGTCGCGACCGAGGTAGCCCGCGGTGACCCCGCGGCCACCGACCCACAGCTCGCCGACCGTCCCGGGCGGGACGCGACGTCCGGCCGGGTCGACCACCCGCACCCGGGCGCCGGGCACCGGCCCGCCGATCGGCACCGGCGCGAGCGCGTCGGCGGCGGACCGTGCGACGCGGTGCATCGTCGCGTACACCGTGGCCTCGGTGGGTCCGTAGCCGTTCCAGACCGCGCCGCAGCGGTCGAGCAGAGCGTCCGCGAGGTCGGGCGGGAGCACCTCTCCCCCGGCGACCGCGGTGACGCCACCACCGCCGCGCCAGCCGGAGTCGACGAGCATCCGCCAGGTGGTCGGCGTCCCCTGCACCACCGTCGCACCGGCCGACCGCTGCGCGAGCAGGACCGCGTCGCGGGCCGTCTCGCGGTCGACGACGAGCACCTCCCCGCCGCGGGCGAGCGGCGCCCAGATCTCGGTGGCGGAGATGTCGAAGGTGAGCGTGGTCATCGCGAGCACGCGGTCCTGCTCGCCGATCCCCGGCACCAGCGCCATCGAGGCCACGAACCACGACAGGTTGCGACGGCGCACGGCCACGCCCTTGGGCGTGCCGGTGGAGCCGGACGTGTGCAGCACGTAGGCGAGCGAGTCCGGGTCGGCGGCCGGCGCCTCCCAGCCCACCGGCCGCTGCGGCACGACGGTGACGTCGAGCGCGTCGGCGGGCGCACCGGCTGCGGACCGGGTCGTCGCGTCGACCAGCGTGACCCGGCAGCCGGCGTCGGAGCGGACGAAGTCGGTGCGGGCGCGCGGGTGCTCGGGGTCGAGCGGCACGTACGCCGCCCCGGCGAGCAGGACGCCGAGCAGCCGTCCGGGCAGGTCGACGTCGCGCCCGAGGCAGAACCCGACCGTGTCGCCGGGCCGCACGCCGTGCGAACCGAGGTGGGCCGCGAGGTCGAGCGCGGTGTCGACGAGGTGGGCGTAGGTGCGGCTCCGGTCGCCGCAGCGGACGGCGGCGCGGGTCCGGTCCTGGGCGAGCACCTGGTCGACGACGTCGGCCGTCGGGCCGCAGGCCGCTCCGGTGCCCCACGCGTCGAGGGCAGCGACCTCGGCCGCCAGCAGCACCGGCACGTCGTCGACCGTCGTCGTGGACGGCGCGGCGAGCACCTGGTGACAGCGCTCGAGGAAGGCCGAGGCGGTGCCGTGGTCCACCACGGGGTCGTGCTCGAGCACCAGCTCCGCGCCGTCGCAGCCGCGGTTGACCAGCAGCGTGAGGTCGGCCTGCGAGCCGCCGGTGTCGAGCTCGCCCACGACCGCGACCCGACGGTGCCGCACCGGCAGGTCGGGCTGCACCGAGAGCACCACCGACGGTGCCGGTGCGTCCGGCCGCTCGTGGTCGACCCTGCCGAGCGCGGCGGCGATCGCGGTGGCGCAGCGTCGGGTCAGGGCCCCGAGCGTGTCGTCGCTGCGGACGGCGACGGACACCGGCAGCACGGTGAGCAGCGGTGCGACCACGCGGGCGGTGCCCGGCAGGTGGCGGCGGGTCGCGACCAGGCCGACCTCGACGTCCGCACGGCCGGTGATCCGGTGCAGGACGGTGACGAGCGCCGCGAGGTGGGTGGCCGCCGGGACGTCCGGGCCGGCGGGACGGCTGACCCGCGCCCCCCGGCGGGGAGCGGTGCGCGGACCCGCGCCGGTGCCCAGCGGGTCCGGGGCGTCGGCCCTCTCGCGCGGAGCCGCTGTCGAAGGCCGTTCCGGCTGGGTGGCGAGCTGCCAGAGCGCCACCGGCGGCGCCTCCACGTCCTCGCCGCACAGGAGCCGGTCGAGGTCAGCGGCGAGCACGCCGGCGCCCCAGCCGTCGAGCGCGACGTGGTCGGCCACGAGGGCGAGGTCGGCGCGGCCACCGTCGCGGACGAGGCGCGCGCGCAGGGTCGGCTCGGAGCCGTCCAGCCGCACCGGCGCGAGCCCGTCGAGGTCGGCGCCCTCCTCGAGCAGCACCCCGGGACCGAGCAGGCGCCCCTGCGGACCGGTCGGGCCGTCCTCCACCGCCATCCGCAGGGTGGGGTGCACCTCCGTCAGGCGCACCAGCGCGGCCCGCAGCACGTCGGCGGGCGGCGCCGGGTCGAGGCGCAGGTGCAGCCCCACCGAGGTGACGGCCGCGTCGTCGGCCAGCGCGCGCAGCAGCCACATCCGCCGCTGGAGGTCGGTGAGCGGCACGACCTCGCCGGCACGGGCGGACGGTGGCACGGCGGACGGAGCCGCCCTCGGCGCCGTCTCGAGCGCGCGCGCGACGTCCGCCACGGTGGCGCCGGCGAGCGCGGACCCGGGGGCCAGCAGCCGTCCGTCCTGCTCGGCCAGTCGCTGCACGAGCCGCGCCGCCGCGAGCGAGTGCAGTCCCGCGGCATCGAGGGGCGCTTCGCGGCCGAGGACGGTCAGGTCGAGCAGGTCACGCGCCAGGTCGGCGACCAGCTCCTCGACGGGGCCACGGGGAGCACCGCCGGCGTCGACCTCGCGCTCCGAGGGCCGCGGCAGGGCCGACCGGTCGATCTTGCCGGTGCTGCCGAGCACCAGCTCGGTGGTGACGAGCTGGTCCGGCACGAGGAACTCCGGCAGCAGGTCGCGCAGCACGCCGCGGGCGGCGCCGGTGTCGAGGTCGCCGTCGACGTAGCCCACCAGCCGGTCGCCCACGACCGCGGCGGCCACCCGGCGCGCGCCGACGAGCTCGCTCAGGGCGGCCTCGACCTCGCCGAGCTCGATCCGCACGCCGCGGACCTTGACCTGGTCGTCGTCGCGCCCGACGTAGTGCAGGACGCCGTCGACGAGCCGCACCTGGTCGCCGGTGCGGTAGGCCCGCTCCCCCTCCAGCTCGACGAACGCGGCGGCGGTGAGGTCGGGCCGGCCGACGTACCCGCGGGCCAGCTGGGTGCCGGTGAGCCACAGCTCGCCCTCGTCGGCCGGACGGCCGTCGGCGCCCACGACGTGGGTGCGGGTGCCGCCGACGGCGGTCCCGATCACGGGCTGCTCGCGTTCGCCGGCCGGCACCTCCGCGGCGGTGGCCACGACCGTGTTCTCGGTAGGCCCGTAGAGGTTGACCACGCGCGTGACGCCCGGGTTCGCGTACGCGCGGTCGGCCAGCGCCCGGGAGAGCCGCTCGCCCCCGAAGGCGACCGTGCGCACCGACGGCGGCAGCGGCGCGTCGAGCAGGAGCGCCGCGGCAGCCGGCACCGCGTTGAGCAGGGTGAGCTCGCCGAACCGGGGGTGCTCGGCGAGCGCGAGCAGGTCGTCGGCCAGCAGCACCGTGCCGCCGCGGCTGAGCGGCAGCAGCAGCTCGAGCACCGAGAAGTCGAAGCCGACGGACGCCACCGCCGACGAGAGGCGGGCCTCGTCCTGGTCGAACGCCTCCTGCGCCCAGGCGAGCATCGCGGCGAGCGCGCCGTGCTCGACGGCCACCCCCTTCGGCGTGCCCGTCGACCCGCTGGTGAACAGCACGTAGGCCAGGTCGTCCGGCCCGACGCCGAGCGGTGCGGGCAGGGGCTCGGCCGCCACGAGCGCGTCCCAGGTCGAGTCGTCGACCACGACCCGGACACCGGCGTCGGCGAGGGCGCGCTCGGTGCGGCGCGAGACGTGGCGGTGGTCGACCGGCACGTACGCGGCACCCGCGGCCAGGACGCCGAGCAGGCCGGGGACGAGCCGCCGGTCGCGCGGCAGGCAGACGCCGACGGTGTCGCCAGGGCCGACCCCGACGGCGCGCAGACCGGCGGCCAGCCGCAGGGCGGTGCCGGCGAGACCGCCGTAGGTGAGCTCGTCGTCGGCCGTCGCGACCGCCGTTCGTCCCGGGTGCGCGGCTGCTGCCCGGAAGAACTGCTCGGGCAGGCTGATAACGGGTGAATCCGACCCCCACATGGCCGCGAACGTAGACGAGTACCGGTCGGTAACGGCAGCCGCCGTCCACAGGCCTCCGTCCGGGGGCGCTATCCTCACCGTGTGCGCACGACCTCGCTCCGCTGGTGGACCGCCTGAGGCGGACCACCTCTCGTCGCGTTCACGCACCCAGGCCGCCCCTCGAGGCGGCCTCTCGCGTTCCCGGGCCCGGTCGCCTCACCGTCCGTACGGAGGAGACACCATGACCCTGACCACTGCCCTCGCCCCGGCGACCCGCCCCGAGGCACCGACCCGGACCCTGTCCGGGATCAAGCCCACCGGTCCCCTGCACCTGGGCCACCTGCTCTCGGCGCTGCGCCCGCTCGCTGCCGCCGCGCGGGCCGCGACCTGCCCCGACCAGGTCCTCGCGATGGTCGCCGACCTGCACGCCCTCACCGTCCCGCACGACCCGGCCCGGCTGCGCCGACGCACCCGCGAGGTCGCCGGCATCGCCGTCGCGGCCGGTGTCGACCCGGCGCGCTGCACGCTGTTCGTGCAGTCCCGGGTCGACGCGCACCGCAGGCTGCACTACCTGCTGGAGGCCGTGGCCAAGGTGGGCGAGGCGACCCGGATGGTGCAGTTCAAGGAGAAGTCGCGCGCCGGGGCCGGGGAGGGCGTGCGGCTCGCGCTGCTCACCTACCCGGTGCTGATGGCGGCCGACATCCTGCTCTACGACGTCGACGCCGTCCCCGTGGGCGAGGACCAGGACCAGCACCTCCAGCTCGCTCGGACGCTGGCCCACCGCGCGAACCGGCTCTACGGAACGGCTCTGGTCGTGCCCCACGCCGTCCGGCCCGAGGTGGCGCCGCGGCTCATGGACCTGCAGGACCCCTCGATCAAGATGGAGAAGACCAACCCCTCGCCCGCCGGCGTCCTGTTCCTGCTCGACCCGCCGGACGTGCTGGCGCAGAAGGTGTCCCGCGCGGTCACCGACACCGAGTCCGGCCCCGACGCGGTGCGGCACGACCCGGCGGCGAAGCCGGGGGTGTCGAACCTGCTCGACCTCCTCGCGGCCTGCACGGGGGTCGATCCGCGCTACGCGGCACGGGGCATCGACTCCTACCGCGAGCTCAAGTCGGCCGTCACCGAGACCGTCGTCGCCACGCTGGCCCCGCTGCAGGCGCGGTACGCCGAGATCGCCTCGGACGCAACGGCACTGGACCGCGTCCTGGACGAAGGCGCCGAGCGTGCGCGCGACCTCGCCGAGCCGGTGGTGGCCAGGGTGGAGCAGGCGATGGGCCTCAGCCGGTGACGGCGGACGGGGACGGCGTCACTCCCGGACGTGGCCGTCGCCGTGCACGATCCAGCGGGTCGTGGTGAGCTCGGCCAACCCCATCGGCCCGCGGGCGTGCAGCTTCTGGGTGGAGATGCCGATCTCGGCACCGAGCCCGAGCTGCCCGCCGTCGGTGAACCGGGTGGACGCGTTCACCATCACGGCGGCGGAGTCGACCTCGGCGCAGAATCGTTCTGCCGCACCCAGATCAGCGGTGACGATGGCCTCGGTGTGGCCGCTCGACCAGGTACGGACGTGCTCGAGGGCGGCGTCGAGGTCGTCGACCACCCCGATCGCCACCTCGAGCGCGAGGTACTCGGTGCCCCAGTCCTCGTCGGTGGCAGCCTCCACCGGCACGCCCGCAGCAGCCGCCGCCCGCGACGCCCGCTGGTCGGCGTGGATCCGGACGCCGGCGCGGTGCAGGTCGGCCAGCACGTGCTCCAGCAGGCCGGGCTCGGCGTCGGCGTGCACGAGCACGGTCTCGGCCGCGTTGCAGACGCCGACACGGTGGGTCTTGGAGTTCAGCACGATCGCCCTCGCCCGTGCGGGATCGGCCGACCGGTCGAGGTAGACGTGGCAGTTGCCGACGCCGGTCTCGATCACCGGCACGGTCGAGCCCTGCACGACGGCCTGGATCAGGCCGGCGCCGCCGCGCGGGATGAGCACGTCGACCAGCCCTCGCGCCCGCATCAGCACGCCGGCACCCTCGCGGCCCCACGGGTCGACGGTGGCGACCAGGTCGGCGGGCAGGCCCTGCTCCTCCAGCGCCGCACGCACCACCTCGACCAGCACGACGTTCGAGGAGAGCGCCGCCGACCCGCCGCGCAGCACCACGGCGTTGCCGCTCTTGAGCGCCAGCGTCGCCGCGTCCACCGTCACGTTCGGCCGGGCCTCGTAGATCATCGCGACCACGCCCATCGGCACCCGCACCTGCTGCATCCGCAGGCCGTTCGCGAGCCGCTGCCCGCGCACCACCTCGCCGCACGGGTCCGGCAGGGCGGCGACGGCACGCACGTCGGCGGCGACGGCGGCGACCCGGTCGGCGTCCAGGCGCAACCGGTCCAGCAGGCCGTCCGCCATGCCGTCGGCTCGCCCGCGCGCGGTGTCCTCGTCGTTCGCGGCCACGATCCGGTCGGTGGCGGCCTCGAGGGCGTCGGCGACGGCGTGCAGCGCGGCGTCCTTGATCCCGCGCGGCGCCGACGCCAGGGAGCGCGAGGCGGTGCGGGCTCGGCGGCAGACGTCGAGCACGGCGCTCTGCGTGCCCGGGTCGGGGGCGGCGGCGCTCGGTGCAGGGGGCGCGAGGGTCACGCCAGCAGGGTACGTGCGGGAGGAGGACAGGGTCAGAACGGGCGGACGTCGCCGGTGGCGAGCACGTCGCGCTCGTCCGGCCCCGGGCCGCGCGCGCGGCGGGTGTCGCGGTCGACGACCTCGAGACCGACCACGTGCCAGGGCGGCAGGCCCACGCTGCGGCGGTGGTCGTTCCACACCCGCAGCGCCAGGGCCGCGGCGTCGTCGGCGTCCTCGGCCTCGTCCCAGTAGGTGACCTCGGCCCGCTCGGCGTTGTAGCGCACCGAGGCCAGGAACGGGCTGGCCTGGCACAGCCGCTGCAGGGCCAGACCCAGCTGCTCGGCGTCGGTGGCGGGCCCCGCGAGGGTGACCCGCACGTGCCACAGCGGGAGCGTCGACGCGTCGAGGTCGCCGCCCGCGAACGCGGGCGGGACGTCGGGGTGCAGCGTGATGGGACGCGCCGCGTCGGTCTGCTCGACCGTACCCTGCTCGTCGCTCATGCTCCCCTCCCGTCCGACACGTCCTGGTCCCCCTGCCGCACCGCCGGTCAGGCGCGCAGCAGCACCATCGCGTCGCGGTGGACGACCTCGCGGTCGTACCCGGGCCCGAGCTCGGCCACGAGCTCTGCGGTGGTGCGGCCGAGCAGACCCGGCAGCTCCTCTGAGGAGTAGTTGACCAGCCCGCGGGCCACGGCGTCCTGGTTTTCGTCACACAGGTCGACGGGGTCACCCGCCTCGAAAGAGCCCGAGGTGCCCACCACACCGGCCGGCAGGAGCGAGGCACCGCGCCGGGTGACGGCCCGCACGGCACCGGCGTCGAGCACCAGGCGACCCGCGGGGTCGGCCGCGTGCGCGAGCCAGAGCAGCCGGGTGGGGACGCGCCGCCCGGTGGGGTCGAACCAGGTGCCGACGTCGTCACCGGCGAGCGCGGCGCCGAGCCGGTCCGCGGCGGTGAGCAGCGTGGGGACGCCGGACGAGGTCGCCATCGCGGCCGCTTGCACCTTGGTGACCATCCCGCCCGTGCCCACCCCCGCGGCACCGACCTTGCCCACCGTCACACCCTCGAGGTCCTGCGGCCCGCGCACCCGCTCGATCCGCCGGGTGCCGGGGCGGTGCGGCGGCCCGTCGTGCAGCGCGTCGACGTCGGACAGCAGGACGAGGGCGTCGGCGTGGACGAGGTGCGCCACCAGGGCCGCCAGCCGGTCGTTGTCGCCGAGGCGGATCTCGTCGGTGGCCACGGTGTCGTTCTCGTTGACCACCGGGACGACGCCGAGCTGCAGCAGCCGGTACAGGGTGCGCTGGGCGTTGCGGTAGTGGCTGCGCCGCACGATGTCGTCGGCGGTGAGCAGCACCTGGCCCACCTGCAGCCCGTGCCGGGTGAACGCGTCGGCGTAGCGGGCCACCAGCTGGCCCTGGCCGACGCTGGCCGCGGCCTGCTGGGTGGCGAGGTCACCGGGGCGGCGGGACAGCCCGAGCGGCGCCAGTCCGGCGGCGATCGCGCCGGAGGAGACCAGGACGACCTCGCCGCCGCCGCTCACCCACCCGGCGAGGGAGTCGACCAGGGTGCCGAGGCGCGTGGGGTCCAGGCCGCCGACGGCGCTGGTGAGCGAGGACGAGCCGACCTTGACCACGATCCGCCCCGCCTGCGGGAGGTCGGCGCGGGAGCGGACCGCGCCCTCGCCGCTGCGGCGTCGGGCGTCCCCGCGCGCCACGGGGGTCAGCCCTCGTCGGGCGCGGTCCAGCGCCCCGCGCGCCGCTCGGCGGCGAGCTCGGCGCGCGCCTCGTCCATCGCCGCCCTGCGCTCGGCGTGCCGCTCACGACGCTCGCCGCGGCTGGGCCGGTTCGGCTCCTCGAGCCGCAGGTCCGACCCGCGGGGACCGGCCAGCAGCTCGGCGCCGCCGACGAGGGTGGGCTCCCAGTCGAACACGACCGCGTTGGCCTGCGGGCCGATCAGGACCGTGGAGCCGGCGACGGCACCGGCCTCGAACAGCGACTCCTCGACGCCCAGCCGCGCCAGCCGGTCGGCGAGGTAGCCGACGGCCTCGTCGTTGCTGAAGTCGGTCTGACGCACCCAGCGCTCGGGCTTCTCGCCGCGGATGCGGAACAGGTGCTCGTCCGGCTCGGTGGGGTCCTGCTCACGGGTGACGGTGAACCCGGCGTCGTCGACGGCGGTGGGACGCAGCACGATCCGGGTGGCCTCCTGCGACGGCGCGGCGTCACGCGCCTCCTGCACCAGCCGCGCCATCGCGAACATGAGCTCCTTGAGCCCGTCGCGCGCGGTGGCGGAGACCTCGACCACCTCGTACCCGCGCTCCTCGAGCTCGGGGCGCACCAGCTCGGCCAGCTCGCGGCCCTCCGGTATGTCGACCTTGTTGAGGGCGACGATCCGCGGCCGCTCGGTGAGAGGAACGGCGGTGCCGGTGAGGTCGGGGTCGACCGGGTAGGCGGCCAGCTCGGCCTCGATGACGGCGAGGTCGGTGATCGGGTCGCGGTCGGGCTCCAGGGTGGCGCAGTCGATCACGTGCACCAGGGCGGCGCAGCGCTCGACGTGGCGCAGGAACTCCAGGCCGAGGCCCTTGCCCTCGCTGGCGCCGGGGATGAGGCCGGGGACGTCGGCGACGGTGAACCGCGTGTCACCGGCCTGCACCACGCCCAGGTTCGGCACCAGGGTGGTGAACGGGTAGTCGGCGATCTTCGGCCGCGCGGCCGAGAGCACGGCGATCAGGCTCGACTTGCCGGCCGAGGGGTACCCGACCAGGGCGACGTCGGCCACCGACTTGAGCTCGAGGGTGACGTCGAGCGCGTCGCCCGGCTCCCCCAGCAGCGCGAACCCCGGGGCCTTGCGGCGGGCGGACGCGAGCGCCGCGTTGCCGAGTCCGCCGCGACCGCCGCGGGCCACGACGAACCGGGTGCCGGCACCGACGAGGTCGGCGATCACCTCGCCGTCGACGTCCTTGACGATGGTGCCGCTCGGCACCCGCAGCTCGAGGTCGGCGCCGCTCCGTCCGTGCCGCAGACCACCCTCACCGGGCGCGCCCTTGCCGGCCGACCGGTGCGGGCTGTGGTGGTACTCCAGCAGGGTGGTGGTCGAGGCGTCGACGACGAGCACGACGTCGCCGCCCTTGCCGCCGTTGGCGCCGTCGGGCCCGCCGAGGGGCTTGAACTTCTCGCGGTGCACCGACGCGCAGCCGTGGCCGCCGTCACCGCCGGCGACGTGGAGCACGACGCGGTCGACGAAGCTGGTCATGCGTCCTCCTCCGTGCTGGTGGTGCGTGGCTGGTGTGCTGGGAACGGGCGAAGGGGTGAGCCGTCCGGCTCACCCCTTCGTCAGCTGTTCTGGTGCCCGCCGAGGCGGGCGGCGAGGCTCACTCGCCGGCGATGCTCACCGTCTTGCGGCCGCGCTTGGTGCCGAAGGTGACGGCACCGGCGATCAGCGCGAACAAGGTGTCGTCGCGACCACGGCCCACGCCCTCGCCGGGGTGGAAGTGGGTGCCGCGCTGGCGCACGATGATCTCGCCCGCGTTGACCTGCTGCCCGCCGAAGCGCTTGACGCCGAGGCGCTGCGCGTTGGAGTCGCGGCCGTTGCGCGTCGAGCTCGCGCCCTTCTTGTGTGCCATCTCGTTCTACCGCCTTCGTTCGTCCGGAGAGCCCGCGCCGTCAGGCGTCGATGCCGGTGACCTTGACCTGCGTCAGCTTGGAGCGGTGCCCCTGCCGACGCCGGTACCCGGTCTTGTTCTTGTACCGCAGGATGGTGATCTTCGGACCCTTGGTCTCGGCCAGGATCTCGGCGGTCACGGTGACCTTCGCGAGCTTGCTCGCGTCGCTGGTCACGGTCTCGCCGTCGACCAGCAGGACCGGCTTGAGCTCGACGGTGCTGCCGGCCTGGCCGGGGAGACGGTCGACGGTCAGGACGTCGCCGACGGCGACCTTCTCCTGACGGCCACCGGCGCGGACGATCGCGTACACGTTGGGCTCACCTTCTCGTCGTTGGGTGCTGGCGCCAGCGGGGGCGCACGCAGCAGGGCTCACCCGTCGAGTGCGCAGGTGGGCCGCCGTCCAGGGTACGGATCGGCCCCCACCGTGGTCAAACCGGGCCGGTGCCGCGCGCCACCCGGCGCTGCTGGGGTCCCGCTGCTCGTACCGCTGCTCGTACCGCTGCCTTCCTCGTGCGCTCGCACACAGGCCCGGCCCGCCGCACACAGGTTGCAGCCTGTGTGCGGGCGAGCGCGGGTGCGTGTCAGGAGTCGGACGACGGCGTCGACGCCGGGGCGGTCGCCGGCGAGGTGGCCCGACGACGTCGGCGCCTGGCCGGGGCCGGCGCCTCGGCGGGCTCCTCGGCGGCGGGCTCCTCGGCGGCGGGCTGCTCGGCGGCAGGCTGCTCGGCGGCGGGCTGCTCGGCCGGGGCGGGCTCGGTGGTGCCCTGCTCCAGCACCGCCTCCGGCTCGACCACCGGCTCGGGCTCGGCCACGGGCTCGGGCTCGGCCACGGGCTGCGGCTCGGGCTGCTGTTCGGGCTGCGACTCGTCGGTGATGCCGTCGGCGGCCTCCTCGGCCGCCACCGTCGCGTCGGCGACCGCGGCCTCCTTCTCCTTGGCCCGCTCCATCGCCTTGCGTGCCGCCTCGTGCACCTTCTGCGCCTCGGCGGAGGCTCGCCGCTGCTGCTCGCGCTGGGCCTCGGTGAGGGTGTCGTCGACGGGCTTGACCTGGCCGCCGTTCTGGCCCTTGCCGCCGCTGCCGCGACCGCCGCCCTTGCCCTCGGGCCGGCCGGTGTCGCCGCCGCCCTTGCGCTCCACCGGCTCGTCGAACAGCATCACGCCGCGGCCCTGGCAGTGCTCGCACGGCTCGCTGAACGCCTCGAGCAGGCCCTGGCCGACCCGCTTGCGGGTCATCTGCACCAGCCCCAGCGAGGTGACCTCGGCGACCTGGTGCTTGGTGCGGTCGCGACCGAGGCACTCGGTGAGCCGTCGCAGCACGAGGTCGCGGTTGGACTCGAGCACCATGTCGATGAAGTCGATGACGATGATGCCGCCGACGTCGCGCAGCCGGAGCTGGCGGACGATCTCCTCGGCCGCCTCCAGGTTGTTGCGGGTGACGGTCTCCTCGAGGTTGCCGCCGGACCCGACGAACTTGCCGGTGTTGACGTCGACCACGGTCATCGCCTCGGTGCGGTCGATCACCAAGGAGCCGCCCGACGGCAGGAACACCTTGCGCTCCAGCGCCTTGGCGATCTGCTCGTCGACCTGGTGGGCGGCGAACACGTCGCCGTCGTCCTCCCAGCGCGAGACCCGCTCGGACAGGTCGGGCGCCACCTCGTCGACGTAGCCCTTGACCGTCTCCCAGGCCTCGTCGCCGGAGACGACCAGCGAGGCGAAGTCCTCGTTGAACACGTCGCGGACGACCTTGATGGTGAGGTCCGGCTCGCCGTGCAGCAGGTTCGGCGGGTTGGCGGCCTTGGACCGCTTCTCGATCGTCTCCCACAGCTTCTGCAGCCGCAGGACGTCACGCTCGAGCTCGACCTCGGACGCGCCCTCCGCCGCCGTGCGCACGATGACGCCGGCGTGGTCCGGGACCACGGCCTTGAGGATCTTCTTCAGCCGTGCGCGCTCCTTGTCGGGCAGCTTGCGGCTGATGCCGGTCATCGAGGAGTTGGGGACGAAGACCAGGTACCGGCCCGGGAGCGACACCTGGCTGGTGAGCCGGGCACCCTTGTGGCCCACGGGGTCCTTGCTGACCTGCACGAGCACCGGGTCGCCGGACTTGAGCGCGAGCTCGATCCGGCGCGGCTGGCCCTCCAGGCCCGCGGCGTCCCAGTTGACCTCGCCGGCGTACAGGACCGCGTTGCGGCCCTTGCCGATGTCGACGAACGCCGCCTCCATGCTCGGCAGCACGTTCTGCACCTTGCCGACGTAGACGTTGCCGATGAGCGACGCGGCGGCCTTGCGCGCCACGTAGTGCTCCACCAGCACGCCGTCCTCGAGGACGACGATCTGGGTGCGGCCCTCGTGCTCGCGGACGAGCATCGCGCGGGCGACGGCCTCGCGACGGGCCAGGAACTCCGACTCGGTGATGACCGGCTTGCGACGCCCGGACTCGCGACCCTCGCGGCGGCGCTGGCGCTTGGCCTCGAGCCGGGTCGAGCCGCGCACGCCGGTGACCTCGTCGCGCGAGGGCTCCTTGGCGCGCGACTGGCGCACCCGGGTGACGGTGTTCGGCGGGTCGTCCTCGCCCGAGCCGTCGTCTCCGCCACCGGACCGGCGCCGCCGACGGCGCCGACGGCGGCTGCTGCCCTCCTCGCCCTGCTCGTCGGACGGACCGCTGCCGTCGTCCTGGGCGGTGCCCGCGTCGTCGTCGGACGTGTCGACGGGGGTGTCGACGGCGGTGGTGTCGGACGCGTCGTCGGACGCGTCGTCCTCGGCCGCGTCGCCGTGCTCGTCGGACGCGCCGCTGTCGGCGTCGTCGTCGCCGCCGCGACGGCGTCGGCCGCGACCACCGCGGCGACGACGTCGGCGGCCACCGCCCTGCTCGTCGTCGGCGTCACCGGTGTCGCCGGCGTCGCTCTCGTTCTCGGTCCGGCTGTCGGCCTGCTCCGGCTCCTGGTCGTCGACCGGCTCGGCGGCGGCGGCCTCGGCGCGGTCCTGGCCGCCGTCACCCGTCCCGCGGCCGCGGCGGCGGCGGGAGCGGCCCGTGCGCGCCGGGGCGGCCTCCTGGCGGGTGGTGTCGGACTGCCCGTCCTCGCCGTGCGCGTCCGGCTCCGGCTTCGCGTCCTGGGCGGTGGGGCCGTCCGCGGTCTCGTCGGACGGGGTGTCGGTCGCCTGCGGCGGCCCGGCCGGACGGCTGGCGGACCGGCGGCGGCGCGGTGCGGCGGCGTCGGGGACCTGGAACAGCGGCGCGAGCGCGCTCGGCGACGCACCGGTGGCGCCGTCCTCGTCCTCGTCCTGGTCCTCGTCGTCGTCGGCGGGCGCCTCGCCGGTGACCTCCTGGACCACCTCGGCGACGATCTGCTCAGCGACCTGCTCCGGTGCTGCGGATGCCTTCGTGCGCGACCGGGACCGCTTGCGCGGCGCCGCGTCCTCGGCGCCCGGGGACTCCTCGGCACCGGCACCGGCCGCGTCCTCGGCGGAGGTCGGCCCGCCCTGCTCACCGGACCCAGCCGACGCGGCCTTCTTGCTGGTCCGCTTCGAGGCGCTCTTGGCGGCGCGCTTGCGGGCCGGCTTCTTCGCAGCGGCGTCGCCGTCCGCGTCGGCGCCGGTCTCGGCGCCACCGGGCTGGTCGGCCGATGGGGCGGCCGGCGGCTCGGCCGGCTGCTCGGGTGCCGGGGCGGCCGAGGGGGCGGTCGCCGTGCGGGTCGCCCTCTTGCGCGCCGTCTTCCTGGCCGGCGCGGCGGCGGCGGCGGCGCCGGTCGCGTCCGAGCCCTGCGCGGCGTCGTCGGTGGTCTGGGTGGTGGGCTCGTCCTCGAGCATCACGGGTGCTCCCGTCATCCCCGGTGCCCGGCCACTCCGTCGCGGGTCCCGAGGTCGGTGTGTCGCCGTCGACCCGGTCGGGCCACGGCGGAAGTCGTGGTCAGCCCGCGGGGCTCGCGTCGCCAGACGGCTCGCGGTGCCTCGCGGCGGCGGCCTCCCGCTCCGGGGCCAGTGGATCGGCCACGGTGCCCGCCTCCTCGTCGAGAGGCCCCTGCGCCAGCCGCGTCACCTGGGGTGGTGCCGCGGGCGCGAGGTCGGCCACCGCGTGGAGAGCGGTCAGGACGTCGTCGGGTCGAACGGCCGGAGTGGCGTGCCGGACGACCAGGTGGAGTATCGCACAAGGCGCTGCGGACGACCCCGCGGCGCGCCCCAGGTCGCTGCGGGCCCGCGCGGGGTCCACCAGGGCGAGCCGGACGACGGCAGCACGGGCGTCGCTGCTGCGGCGTCCGCTCTTGGTCACCCGCTCGACCATCACCGACTCGCGCGCGAGCAGCGCCTCGACGGCGGCGCCGGCGTCCTGCGGCGAGGTACCGGGGAGCACCAGCTCCCACTCGCCCGCCTGCAGCCGGTCCGCGAACGTCCCTGGCACCGCCTCGAGGGCGTCGACGACGTCGAGCCCGGGCGGCAGGGCCTGGTCGAGCGCTACCCGCAGCGCCTCCGGATCCACCCGCTCCACCACGGAGATCTCGAGGTACTCGGCCTCGCTCGCCGCACCCGTGGGTGCCGCGTTCGAGTACGAGATCTTCGGGTGCGGGGTGAAGCCGGCCGAGTACGCCATCGGCACCTCGGCCCGGCGCAGGGCGCGCTCCAGCGCCCGCTGGAAGTCGCGGGCGCTGGTGAACCGCAGGCGGGCCCGCTTGGCGTACCGGATCCGCAGCTTCTGCACCGCGGGCGGCGGGGGTGGCCCGTCAGGTCGTCGAGCCAGGGGTCACTCCCCCGATCCGAGGGCGGGACGGCCGCCGCCCTTGAGCGCCCGCAGCCGCTCCTCGACCGCGGCGTCCTCGGCGATGTCGTCCAGCGACTCGAACTGGGCGTCGATCGAGGTGGCCGCCAGCTCTGCCTGGCCGGCGGCGCGGGCCTCGTCGCGGCGCACCTTCTCCTCGAACCGCGACAGCTCCGAGGTCGGGTCCATCACGTCGATGGACCTGACCGCCTCGAGCACCTGCGACTGGGCCTGCGCGCTCTTGGACCGGGCCACGAGCTCGTCGCGCTTGCGCTTGAGGTCCTCGAGCTTCTCCCGCATGTCGGTCAGGCCGGTCTTGAGCTTGTCGACCACCTGGGTCTGGGACGCGATCTGCGGCTCGGCGGCGCGGATCTCGCCCTCGAAGTCCAGCTGGCGCTTGAGCGCGAACTTGGCGAGGCCGTCGAACCGGTCGGCGTCGGCGGTCTGGCCGGCCGCCCGCAGCTCGTCGGCCTTGGCCGACGCAGCGTGCGCCTTGGTGCCCCACTCCTGCACCGCGGCCTCGTCGGAGACCTTGTCGGCCTCGAGCATGCGCAGGTTGCCGATGGTGGTGGCGGTGGCGTCCTCGGCGTCGGCGATCGAGGTGGTGAAGTCGCGGATCAGCTGGTCCAGCATCTTCTCCGGGTCCTCGGCCTGGTCGATGAGGGCGTTGATGTTCGCCCGGGTGAGCTGGGCGATGCGCCCGATGATCGACTGCTTCTGGGTCACGGGGACTCCTTCTCTCGGTCTCTCGGTGGCTCGGTCGGTGGAGGGTGGACGAGGGTGGGCGAGGGTGGGCGGCGGTGGGCGAGCACGGTCAGCGCCGCCGGCCGCCGCGGCGCGACCCGGACGAGCGGCTGCGCGAGGACGAGCGCCGGCTGGACGAGGACGAGCGTCGGCTCGACGAGGACCGCCGGCTGGATCCGCCGGACCACCCGCCGCCTCCCCCGCCGGACCAACCACCGCCACCGCCACCGCCGCCGGACCAGCCTCCGCCGCCGCCGGTGCTCCAGCCGCCGCCGAAGATGGCGTCGAGGATGCCGCCCCCACCGCCGCTGCCGGTGATCCCGCCGGGCACGCCCGGGTCGCCGGAGGCGTCCCACTCCCAGCTGGACGCGTCGGCCCGCGCCTGCGCCTGGGCGCCGCGGGCGAGCTGCTCGCTGCGGGCCGCGGCGTCGGCCGCCGCGACGGGGTCGGTGCCGGCGGTGGACCGCGCGTCCGAGAGCAGCTGGCCGGCCTGGGCGAGCTGCTGGCGGGCGGTGCTGCCCGCCACCGACCTGCTGGTGGCCAGGAGGTCCTCGGCGGCGTCGACCTGGGCGGTCGCGGCGGTCAGCAGCCCGGGGAGCCGCTGGCGGGCGGCCTCGACCCGGGCCTCGTGCTCGCGCGCCCCCGCGGTGGCGGCGTCGAGGGCCGTGTCGGCGGTCGTGACCTGCCCGAGGCTGCCGACCGGGTCGCTGCGGCCGTTGCTCTCGGCGTAGGCGACGGCGGCGTCGGCACCGGCCACGGCGCTGACCAGCTCGGGCGACGGCGACGGGTGCGCCCGCGCGCCGGCCAGGTCGGTGGACAGCGCGGTGACGGCCCGGGGCAGCTGCTCGCCGGCGCTCTGCAGCTCGGCGGCGACCCGCGGCACCGAGGCGAGCAGCTGCTCGGCCTGCGCCACCAGCTCCTCCGCCTGCCGGACCTCGATGGCGCCGGGGGCGCCGGCGAGCGCCGCGTCGGCCGCGGCGAGCCGCTGCTCGGCGTCGGCCGGGGCGGTCGCCACCGCCTGCAGCGCCTGCGGCGAGAACCTCGCCGACGCCTCGCGCAACGCCTCGGTCACCTGCGGGTTCTGCGCCCGGGCGGCGGCCACGCGCTGCTGCAGCGCCGGGACGAGCTGGGGCAGCCGACCTGCGAGGTCGCGCAGCTGTGCGAAGGCCTCGGCCTGGGCGCTGAGGGTCTCGCGCGCCCTGCCGCACAGCTGCTCGATCTGCGCCAGCAGCTCACGCTGCTGCTGCTCGGTCTCGGGCTCGGAGTCGTCGAGCCGCTGACGGATCGAGAACGCCTGCACCACAGCCTGCTTCGCCTCGGCGAGCGCAGCGGCGAACGGTGCGACGCCGTCGTCCCCGAACTCGGCCTGCGCGAACGCGAGCTCGCGCTCGGCGCCGCGGACGTCCTCGTCGGTGGCCACCAGGGCCGACCCGGCCCGCCGGCTGAGCTCCTCGACCGGCACGTCAGGTCGCTGGGCCGGGGCGGACTGCTTGCCGCCGCCGTCCGGGAGCCAGGTGCTCCCACTCCGTCGACGCCGCGACAGCGCGACGCCGGCACCGGCTGCGGCGAGAGCGCCGACGCCGCCGACCACCCACCAGGGGCTGAGACCGCCGCCGGCGAGCTCCTGCATCCTCTGCGCGGCGGCCTCCCCGGCGCCGGCGTGGTCCCCCTGCGAGAACGGCCCCTCCACAGCGTCGAGGACGAGGTCGACCTCGTCGTCGGAGAGCTCGAACTCCTCACCCACGCTGATCGCGTAGTCGTCGTCCTCGGTGGCCAGGACGAGCACGGGCTGGTCGTCGGTGAGGAAGCTGTCGATCGCGGCCTCGTCACCCCAGTCGAGGACGTCCTGCCCGTCGGTGGAGTCGACGCTGACGACGTAGAGCTCGATCCCGTCCTCGGTGTCCAGCGCCGCGAGGGCGGACCGCAGCTCGTCCTCGCCGTCGGCCAGCCCGCCGTTCAGGTCGGTGATCTGCCGGACGAGGGCGGGCGGTGGGTCTGCCAGCGCCGGCGCAGCGGACGCGCCGAGCAGTGCCACGACCCCCACGACCCGCGCTGCGCGCGTCCACCGCCCCCTGTGCGTCACGGCGCCATCCTGCCCGACCCGGCCCGCGCGGACCACGGCGGACGCACAGGGGCGGCCTGGTGCCTCCTCGTTAGCCTGCCGCCCGTGGACGACGACCTGGTGGCGGGCGCGCTGGACCGGGCCGAGGCGCTGTCCGACGTCGGCCGCGACCGCGCAGCGCTCGACCTGCTGCTGCCGCTGCTCGCGCGGGAGCCGGACCACCCGCTGCTGGTGGTGGAGTGCGCCCGGCTGCTGCTGTCGTCCGGCACGCAGGACGGCCTGGACGAGGGCCTCCGGCTCGCCCGTCGGGCGGTGGCGCTCGACCCGGAGGACGCCGACGCGCTGGCCGTCCTCGGCATCGGCCTCACCACGAACCCGCTGCGCTGGCGCGAGGCGCGGCGCGCCACCGAGCAGGCGGTGGCGCTCGCTCCGCACGACCCCGCCGTGTGGCTCGCCCGGGCGCAGGTGCTCAAGGACACGGTGGGCGCCAAGGGATCGGCCCGTGCCGCCGCCGAGCGCGCCGTGCAGCTCGCGCCCGAGGACGCGGACGCCGCCCTGCTGCTCGCGCAGGTGGGGTTCGACGAGCTCAACCCTTTCGACCGGCGGGCCGCGGCCGAGGTCGACGCCCTGGTGGCCAGGGCGCTCGCCCTGGACCCCGGGAACGCCGACGCCCACGTGCTGCGGGCCAGAGCCGACCTCGACGGCACGAGCGGCGCACGCCAGGCGGCCTACCTCGAGGCCGCGCGCCTGGACCCGACCCACCGCGACGCCCTGGCCGGCATCGACGACGAGCTGACGTTCCCTCTGCGGCTGGGGTTCTGGCTGATGTGGTTGCTCGTCGTGCTGCAGGCGTTCCTGCTCGTGACCGGCGTCGACTGGGGCCTCGCACTCGGCCTGGTGGCGCTCGCGGTGGTGCTGCCGTTCGCGTGGGTCGGGTTCCTGGTGGTGCGGCGCGAGGCCGCGCCCGACCCGGCCCGACGACGGTTCGACGTCCTGCTGGTCGGCTTCGGCGTCTGTCTGCTCCTCAGCGTCCCGTTCTTCCGGCTCTCGACCCGGGACACGCTGCCGTGGGCCGGGCTGGTCGGGTGCGTCCTGGTGCTGGTCGCCGCCGACGTGCTCTACCGCACCCGGCGCCGCCGGCGGCTGCGGCGTCTCGGCGTCTGACCCCGGCGCGAGCGTCCGCGTCAGTCGAGCGGCAGGACGACCAGCTCGTCGGCGGAGCGGAAGCCGAGCCGCTCGTACATCGGCACCGAGAGCTCGCTGGGGCTGAGCACGACGCGGGAGAGGCCGAGCTCGCGGGCCCAGTCGACGACGGCTGTGACGAGCTCGGCGCCGGTGCCGTGACCACGGTGGTCGTGGTGCACGAACAGGTTGCCGAGGTAGGCCCACCCGCTGGCGTGCCGCGTGACCGACGGCATCCGCCAGTACAGCAGAGCGCTGACGTAACCGACTGCGACGCCGTCGATCTCAGCCAGCCAGGTGCGCCGGTGCACGCCCTCGGTGCGCAACCAGCCGGTGAGCTCCGAGATGAACACGTCGTCGGCCTGCTGCCCGTGGGTGACGGCCCGCAGGCCGGCGAGCGTCTCGATGTCCTCGTGCGACGCGAGGTCGAGCACCCGCACCCGCACGCCGCTCACGCCTTCTCCAGCAGCTCGGTCCGGCGGTCCGGCTGGCCCGACACCGACAGCGGCAGCAGGGTGCGTCCGGTGGGCCCGATCTGGATCTCGGTGTCCATCTGCGGGCAGACGCCGCAGTCGAAGCACGGGGTCCAGCGGCAGTCCTCGACCTCGACCTCGTTGACGCTGTCCTGCCAGTCCTCCCAGAGCCAGTCCTTGTCGAGACCGGAGTCCAGGTGGTCCCAGGGCAGCACCTCGCCGAACTCGCGCTCGCGCGTGGTGTACCAGTCGACGTCGACGCCGTAGGGCTCGAGAGCCGTTGCGGCCTGCTCCATCCAGCGGTCGAACGAGAAGTGCTCGCTCCACCCGTCGAAGCGGCCGCCGTCGCGCCAGACCGCCTCGATCACGCGTCCGACCCGGCGGTCACCGCGCGAGAGCAGGCCCTCGACGATGCCCGGCTTGCCGTCGTGGTAGCGGAAGCCGATGGCGCGCGAGTACTTCCGGTCCGAGCGGATCGCGTCGCGCAGCTTGGCCAGCCGGGCGTCGGTGCCCTCGTGGCTCAGCTGGGACGCCCACTGGAACGGCGTGTGCGGCTTGGGCACGAACCCGCCGATGCTGACGGTGCAGCGGATGTCGCTCTGCCCCGAGACCTGCCGGCCGGTGGCGATCACCTTCTTCGCCAGGTCGGCGATCTGCAGCACGTCGTCGTCGGTCTCGGTGGGCAGGCCGCACATGAAGTAGAGCTTCACCTGGCGCCAGCCGTTGGAGTACGCGGTGGCCACCGTCCGGATGAGGTCCTCCTCGGTGACCATCTTGTTGATCACCTTGCGCATCCGCTCGCTGCCGCCCTCGGGTGCGAAGGTGAGGCCGGAGCGACGTCCGTTGCGGGACAGCTCGTTCGCGAGGTCGATGTTGAACGCGTCGACCCGGGTGGACGGCAGCGAGAGCCCGGTGTTGGTGCCCTCGTACCGGTCGGCGAGCTGCTTGGTGACCTCCGCGATCTCGGAGTGGTCGGCGCTGGAGAGGCTGAGAAGGCCGACCTCCTCGAAACCGGTTGCCGCCAGGCCCTTCTCGACCATCTGACCGATGCCCTCGATCGACCGCTCCCGCACCGGACGGGTGATCATGCCCGCCTGGCAGAACCGGCAGCCGCGGGTGCAGCCGCGGAAGATCTCCACGCTCATCCGCTCGTGCACCGACTCGGCCAGGGGCACCAGCGGCTGCTTCGGGTACGGCCACTCGTCCAGGTCCATCACGGTGTGCTTGCTGACCCGCCACGGCACGCCCGGCCGGTTCGGGGCGACCTTGCGGATGCGCCCGTCCGGCAGGTAGTCGACGTCGTAGAAACGCGGCACGTACACGCCACCGGTGCGGGCGAGCCGCAGCAGCAGCTCGTCGCGTCCGCCCGGACGCCCCTCGGCCTTCCAGCCCTTCACGGCGTCGGTGATGAGCAGCACCGCCTCCTCGCCGTCGCCGATGACGGCGGCGTCGACGAAGTCGGCGACCGGCTCGGGGTTGAAGGCGGCGTGACCGCCGGCGAGCACCACCGGGTGGTCGACCGTGCGGTCGGCCGCGTGCAGCGGGATGCCGGCGAGGTCGAGGGCGGTGAGCATGTTGGTGTAGCCGAGCTCGGTGGAGAACGACAGCCCGAAGACGTCGAAGTCGACGAGCTCGCGGTGGGAGTCGACGGTGAACTGAGGCACGCCGTGCTCGCGCATCAGCGCTTCCATGTCGGGCCACACGGCGTAGGACCGCTCGGCCAGGGCGTCGTCGCGCTCGTTCAGCACCTCGTACAGGATCATCGTCCCCTGGTTGGGGACGCCGACCTCGTACGCGTCGGGGTACATCAGGGCCCAGCGGACGGTGTGCTCGCCGCCGCAGTCCCACTCCTTCACCGTCGCGTTCAGCTCGCCGCCGACGTACTGCACCGGCTTGGAGACCTGGGCGAGGAGCGGTTCGAGCCGGTCGAAGATCGACTGGCCGTGCATGGGGAAGCCTTCCGGAGGGGGCGTCGGTGTCGCCATCAGGTTACGCGTGCGACGGCGTCATCGCAGACAGCGACCGACCCCCCGTCCGTGGACGAGGGGTCGGCGGGGTCGTGCTGGTCGTCAGACGGCGACCGACCTGCTCTGCACGCAGCAGGACGCGGACCCGTGGTGTCCGTGGTGACCTGAGTGGCCGCCCGGAGACGTCGTTGGCGCCGTGCTGGGCTGCGAGGTGGGCGCGGTCCGCCCCGACGGCGTCCCGAAGCCCTTTCCGGCGCTCATGCACTCCTCGTTGGTGAAGTCGCCACCCGGGTTGACGCAGTTGCGCACGACCTGCTCGAAGGCCGCCTGGTCCCACGTGTTCCAGAAGTCGGCGTGCATGGACTGACCGTCGGAGGTCCCCATCATCTGGTCGGACGAGAGCTCCACGTCGGTGCCGTCACCGGTGTACTCGAACTGGATCGTCTCGACGAGGCTGACCATCTTGTGAGGGAACGCCGGCGGGCACTGCTTGTTGACCGGGTAGGTGTAGTGGGCGTTGTCGTTCGTGTCGCCGACGTCCTTGGCGGAGTGGTTCGGCAGCACGCCGTCCCAGCAGGACGGGAAGGAGATGTGCACGGTCAGAGTCCGGCCCGGCTTGCCCGAGAGGCCGCTGCAGTCCGGGATCGACTGCTGCATGGTGGCGCGCTGCCCGCTGAACTGGCCGCAGTTCCATCCGCCCTTGACGTCGTCGGTGGCGATCAGACGCGTGTCAGCCGGATAGGGCTTCCCCTCGCCGAACTTGGACCCGAGGCCGGTGAACGGCCGGTAGTAGGCAGTGAACGCCCGGACCGGTACGACTTCCTTGGTCTTGGTGTAGCGCAGCACCGGCAGCCAGTACGAGGCGGTGTCTCCCGCGTGCTCGCAGTTGGTCCCGCCGGCGACGAGCCGGCTGCTCTGGGCGCTGGTTCCGGCTGCGATGACGTCGGTGTTCCCGAAGAACTGGTGCGGGTGGACCATCGCCCCCGGCTGGTTGTGGTTCTTGATCGGATCGATCGCGGCGATGCCGACGAGCTCCTTGCACTTGATCTTCGCCAGCGCCTCGGCCGGTGCAGGGTGGAACAACGGCGGCAGCACGGATGCCAGGACGGCGAGCATCGTGGCCACGGTCCAGGTGGTGCGGGATCGGATGAACCGGCGGCCTGCTCCCGGTTGCGGGGCGTGCTCCTCGTGGACGGTCGGCGTGGGTGGTGTGGTCGTCATGGTGCTGAAACTCCAGATTGCGTCTGTCCCCCGTTCGGACAGTGAGCCCGTGGAACGTACACACGATCGGGCGGACCGCGTGACCGGGTCCGTGACCGAACCGTTGCCTTGTCCTCACCGGCGTCACCCGGACGGTCGTACTCGCCGCTGCCGTCGGGGGCTGATCGGGGCCCTCAAAGGCCCTACTTGGTCACGCACGGTGAATGTTCGAGCACGCTTCGAACACGTTGTGCGGATCAGGTGAAGGCTCGAGACAAACAGTCGCACGCCGTCGACGACAGGCGTATACGGGCGGTTGGTGCGGCCGGAGCGCTGCTAGATGCCGCCGAACCAGAGGGCGATCTCGCGGGCAGCGGACTCCGGGGAGTCCGAGCCGTGCACGAGGTTCTGGGCGACCTTGAAGCCCCAGTCGCGGCCGAGGTCGCCGCGGATCGTGCCGGGCAGCGCCGACGTCGGGTCGGTGGCACCGGCGAGCGCGCGGAACCCCTCGATGCAGCGCTGGCCCTCGATCACCACGGCGAGCACCGGGCCGGACAGCATGAACTCCAGCAGCGGCTGGTAGAACGGCTTGCCCTCGTGCTCGGCGTAGTGCTCGCCGAGCAGGTCGCGGTCGGCCGAGCGCAGCTGCACGGCCACCAGCCGGTAGCCCTTGGCCTCGATCCGCCGCAGCACCTCGCCGCTCAGCCCCCGGGCCACGCCGTCGGGCTTCACCAGCACCAGGCTGCGCTCGGTGGGGGTGGTCTGCTCGCTCACGGCTGGGGCTCCCTGCGGTCGTCTCGATCGGTCGGGACGACCCTACTGGCGGCGCAGCCGGAGGGCTCAGTCGTCCTCGCGGGCGCGGTGCCGACGCCGCTCGGGCGCGGGCTTGCGCCGCACCGCCCGCCACAGCGAGGCGACGTCGTCCTCGAGGTAGCGGCCCTTGCGGTACGACCAGACCACCTGCAGCACCAGCCCGATCACCAGGAGCGCCACGGCACCGAGCGTCGCGAGCCGGGGGACGCCGGCGGCCACGCACAGCACCAGGGCGATCGCGGCCAGCGCCGTCGGCCACCCCACCCACCACGGCTCGCCCCGCACCAGGACGGCGCGCGCGACCAGCGCGAGGGCGCCGAGAGCGGCGACCGCGACGAGCACCACCTCCTGGGCGTCCACGCGCGCCACGGTAGCCAGGACGCCGCACCGCAGCCCGGATCGGCGCGCTCTCGGCGAGGGCGCGTGTCGGCCGCCCGGGCAGGGGGCCGATCCGGGAGGGGCGGCGGGTCACCCCGTCGCGGGCTCCGCGACGAAGGGGCCGAGCGCCTCGCGCGAGGCGGGGACGAGGTCGGCGCCGTACCGGTGGCCGTGCCCCTCGGGCTGGTCGAGCGAGGTGATGAGGTCGGCCGTCCCCGCGAGCGCGAGGTGCTCGAGCTGGTGGCTGCGGGGCTGTCGAACAACGAGATCGCCGGTCGTCTGGTGCTGGCGGAGCAGACGGTCAAGACGCACGTCCGCCGCATCCTCACCAAGCTCGACCTGCGCGACCGGGTGCAGGCCGTGGTGCTCGCCTACGAGACCGGGCTGGTCCGCCCGGGGTCGTGACCCGCAGCGGCGGCGCGCTCGCGGTCGATCCTGCCGCCCAGCACCACGAACCACGCGTACAGCGCAGCGAAGACCAGTCCCATCGCGATCATCGCGGGCAGCACCACGCCGGTGAGCAGCACCAGCCCCTGCACGACCCAGCCCAGCACGATCCCGCCCGGCCGCCGCACCGCGCCGGCCGCGAGCAGGCACACCAGCGCCAGGACGCCGCCGCCCACCCACACCGAGCGGTCGGGCAGGTCGCTCACCGCGCTGGCGGCGAGCGTCGCGAAGAACACGAGGAACGCCTCCAGCGCCAGGCAGGTCGCCGCGAGGCGGGCTCTCACCGGATGCCCCACCGCTGGTGGAACGTGGCGACGTCGAGGCGGTCGAGGTCGTCCTGCACCTTGCGCAGCACGTCGGCGGCGTCGTGGGTGTCGACGGCGATCCGGGTGACCGGGGTCGACGACGTGTGCGGGCGGACGACGACATCGGCCGATCGCGGCTCGGGCAGGAAGCCGCCCGAGGCCTCCGCGGCGAGGGCGCGGACGGAGAACAGCGCCTTGCGCGCCCCCTGCGGCTGACGGTTGACCAGCTCGGCGACGTAGAGGTTGGCTGCGATCGTCACCGCAGCTCCTCCTGCTCGTGCTCGAGGTCCTCCCCGGCGTCGACGGCCGGGGCCCGCAGCAGCAGCCGGGCCTCGCCCGCCACCGTGACCGAGCCGGTGACGAGCACGCCCGCCCCGTGGCCCTCCTCGCCGGCGACGGCCGCCTCGGCCGTGTTCATCGCCGTCACCAGTGCCTCGTCGAGGCGGCCGACGGCCTGCACGCGGTCCTCCCCGAAGATCTCCTGGGCCAGCTCGGCGAGGTCGGCGACGGGGATGGCGCGCTGCGAGCTGGACCGGGTGATGACCACCTCGTCGAGGACGGGCTCGAGCACCGTCAGGATGTTCTCGGCGTCCTTGCCGTGCAGCACGCCCACGACACCGACCAGGTGCCGGAACGCGAACGCCTCGTCGAGCGCACGCACCAGGGCCTCGACGCCGCCGACGTTGTGCGCGGCGTCGACCACCACCGCGGGGCTCGGGCGCACCAGCTCGAGGCGTCCCGGCGAGGTCATGCCCGCCACCGCGGCGTGGACGATCTCGGTGTCGAGGCGCTGGTTCCCGTTGCCCAGGAACGCCTCCACGGCCGCGATGGCCACCGCGAGGTTCTGCGCCTGGTGCTGGCCGTGCAGCGGCAGGAACAGGTCGGCGTACTCCCCGGCCACGCCCTGCACGGTGACCAGCTGCCCGCCCAGGGCCACGCTGCGCCGCACCACGCCGAGCTCCGGACCCTCGCGCGACACGGTGGAGCCGCTCTCCACCGCACGGCGCAGCAGCACCTCGGCCGCCTCGGCGGGCTGGTCGGCCATCACGACGTAGCCGCCCTCGGTGAAGATGCCGGCCTTCTCCTCGGCGATCTGGGCCACCGAGTCGCCCATCATCTCGGTGTGGTCGAGCGAGATCGGCAGCACCACCGACACCGTGGCGTCCGCGACGTTGGTGGCGTCCCAGGTGCCGCCGAGGCCCACCTCGAGCACCGCGACGTCGACCGGGGTGTCCGCGAACGCGGCGAACGCCATGCAGGTGAGGACCTCGAAGTAGGTGAGCGCGGGCTCGCCCTGCCCGGCGAGCTTCCCGTCGACCATGGCCAGCAGCGGCGCCACCTCGTCCCAGGTGTCGGCGAACGCGGCGTCGGACATCGGGTGCCCGTCGATGCTGATCCGCTCGGTGACGGTGTGCAGGTGCGGGCTGGTGAAGCGCCCGGTGCGCAGGTTGTGCTCGCGCAGCAGCCGCTCGATCATGCGCGCCGTCGAGGTCTTGCCGTTGGTGCCGGTGAGGTGGATGACGGGGTAGGCGCGCTGCGGGTCACCGAGGAGCTCGCACACCGCCCGCACCGGCTCGAGGCGCGGCTCCATCCTGCTCTCGGGCGCACGGCGCAGGAGCTCGGCGTACACGTCGCGCACCCGCGCGGCGTCGGCCTCGGCGCGGGCCGCCCGGCGGGCGCGGCGCTCGTCGCGGTCGTCGCGCCGGCGTGCGCGGTCGCCGAGCAGTCGAGTGCGTTCGAGGTCGTCTCCGGGCCCGGTGCTCACCCTCCGAGGGTATCGACCTGCCAGGTGCGACGGCGCCGCGGCGGGTTCAGCCCAGAGCGGCGCGCAGCAGCTCGATCTCGGCCGCCCGCTCCGCCGGGCCGCCGGGCGTCTCGAGGATGACCGGGGCGCCCGCCGCGCGGACGACCTCGACCAGGGCGGCGGTCTCGATCTCGCCGGCTGCGAGCGGGGCGTGGCGGTCGCGGCCGGAGTCGAACCCGTCGCGGGAGTTGTTGCAGTGCACCAGGTCGATCCGGCCCGTGATCGCCCGCACGTCGTCGACGACGGTGGCCAGGTCGAGCCCGCCCGCGTGCGCGTGGCAGGTGTCGAGCACCAGGCCCGCGCCGAACTCGCCGACGGCGTCCCACAGCTGCTTGATGGCGTCGAGCCGGCGGGCCATCGCCTTGTCGCCCCCTGCGGTGTTCTCGATCAGCACCGGCAACGGGTACCCGCCGTCGGCCGCCTGCCGCTCGAACGCCTTGCGCCAGTTCTCGAAGCCGGTGGCGGGGTCGTCCTTCGCCAGCACGTGGCCCCCGTGCACGACGAGCCCCTTCGCGCCGATCTCGGCCGCCGTCGTGGCGTGCTGCAGCAGCAGCTTGCGGCTGGGGATGCGGATCCGGTTGTTCGAGGTGGCCACGTTGAGCGCGTACGGCGCGTGCACGTACACGTCGAGCCCGCTGGCGGCCAGGGCGGCGGCGTGCGGGTGGGGCTTGGGCGCCTTCCACTCCTGGGGGTCGGCCAGGAAGATCTGCACCGCCCCCGCACCGGACGCCTTCCCCTCGGCGACCGGGTCGGCGTCGTCGTGGCGGGCGCCCACGTGGACGCCGAGGACGGGTGTCGTGGCCATGCGCCGAGCCTAACGACCGGTGACGACACCATGACGTCCACGGCCGCAGGGTGTCCTCGCCGGCCCTCCCGGTCCTACCGTGCGGTCATGACCGCCACCACCGAGGCCCCGCACTTCTCCGGCCTCACCGCCCTGTTCGTCAACTGCACGCTCAAGGCGTCGCCGCAGACCAGCAACACCCAAGGGCTGGTCGACCTCAGCGCCGCGATCATGACCGAGCACGGGGTGGTGGTCGACCAGCTGCGGGCCGTCGACCACGACATCGCCACCGGCACGTACCCGGACATGACCGAGCACGGCGCCGCGTCCGACGAGTGGCCCGCCCTGTTCGAGCGGGTGATGGCCGCCGACGTCCTGGTCCTCGCCGGGCCGATCTGGCTCGGCGACAACTCGTCGGTGACCAAGCGCGTCGTCGAGCGGCTCTACGGCAACTCCTCCGCGCTCAACCCGAAGGGACAGTGGTCGTACTACGGCAAGGCCGGCGGGTGCCTGGTCACCGGCAACGAGGACGGCGTCAAGCACTGCGCCATGAACCTGCTCTACAGCCTTCAGCACCTCGGCTACACGATCCCGCCCCAGGCCGACGCCGGCTGGATCGGCGAGGTGGGGCCCGGCCCCAGCTACCTCGACGAGGGCTCCGGCGGGCCGGAGAACGACTTCACCAACCGCAACGTCACGTTCATGACCTACAACCTGCTGCACCTCGCGCGGATGCTGAAGGCGGCCGACGGCTACCCCGCGTACGGCAACCTCCCGGACGCCTGGAAGAGGGGCGAGCGGTTCGGGCTGCACAACCCGCTGTCGGCCAACCCCGAGTACCGCTGACCGGCCCGCTCCGGCACGGCTGCGGGCAACCTCGTGCCCAGCAGCCCCCACGGGCGCAGTCGCGCCGCAGTTGCCCGCATCCGTGCTGCGGCTCAGCCGGGTTGGTCCTTGGTCAGGTGCAGGAGCCACTGCTCGCCGCCGGTGCGGATCAGCGCGTAGCGGCGCACGCCGTCGCGCCCGTGCAGCCGGAACACCGTCCGGCGCTCGGTGCGGTCCTCCTCCACCCAGGTGCCCTCGTCGGCGATCGACTTGTGCTCGTCGGTGTAGTCGACGTGGTCGAGGTCGTGGTCGTCGACCGCCACGGCGAGCCGGTCGTGCGCGGGGTCGTCGGGCAGGCCCTTCGGGACCGCCCACGACCGCAGCACGCCGTCCTCCTCGAGCCGCAGGTCGAAGTGCGGACGGGGGCGACGGTGGTCGTGCAGCACGAACCGCCGCGTCCCGTCCGCACCCTCGGGTCCGTTCACGCTCAGAGCTTCTCCACCCGCACCCGCACCGGCTGACCCTCACCGACCGTCGCCTCGACGACGCCCTCACCGAGCGGGAGCGCCTCGAGGTCGCCGGTGGCGCCCACCGAGTCGGCGAGGGTCTCGGTCACCAGCAGCTCCTGGTGGTTGACCACGGCCTCCCACACCGCCGGCGAGCCGGCCACGGTGAGCCGGATCCGGTCGGACACGTGCAGGTCGGCCGAGCGCCGCGCCTGCTGCACGACGCGCACGACGTCGTTGGCCAGGCCCGTCGCCGCGAGCTCGGGCGTCACGCGCGTGTCGAGCA
>CAWGTL010000021.1:0-37220 GCA_963825505.1 uncultured Actinomycetota bacterium
CGGCCCCGACCGCTACCTCGCCCCCGAGATCGAGACCGTCGTCGAGGCGGTGCGGGACGGCTCCGTCCTGGCCGCCGTCCAGCGCGTGACAGGAGAGCTCGCATGACCACGACCACCTCCCCCTCCGCGGTGCCCGGCCCGCGTCCGGTGCGCGCCGCGCGCGGCACCGACATCACGGCCCGCAGCTGGGCCACCGAGGCGCCGCTGCGCATGCTGATGAACAACCTCGAGCCGGAGGTGGCCGAGCGACCGCAGGACCTCGTCGTGTACGGCGGGACCGGGCAAGGCGGCCCGCGACTGGCCGACGTTCCGACGCGATCGTGCGCTCGCTGACCGAGCTGGCGCGACGACGAGACGCTGCTCGTGCAGTCCGGCCGCCCGGTCGCCGTGTTCCGCACCCACGAGGGGGCGCCGCCGTGCTGCTCGCCAACTCCAACCTCGTCGGCGACTGGGCCACCTGGCCGGAGTTCCGCCGGTTGGAGGGGCTGGGGCTGACGATGTACGGCCAGATGACCGCCGGCTCGTGGATCTACATCGGTACGCCGGGCATTCTGCAGGGCACGTACGAGACGTTCGCCGCGATCGCCGAGAAGCGGTTCGGCGGGACGCTCGCCGGCACCCTCGCGCTCACGGCCGGCTGCGGTGGGATGGGCGGCGCGCAGCCGCTCGCGGTGACGATGAACGGCGGCGCCTGCCTCATCGTCGACGTCGACCGGTCCCGCCTGGACCGCCGGGTGCGCGACCGTTACCTCGACACCGTCGCCGACGAACTGGACGAGGCCGTGGCGACGCGCTCGCCGCCAAGCGCGACGGGCCGGGCGCTGTCCGTCGGCGTCGTCGGCAACGCGGCCATCGTCTTCCCCGAGCTGCTGCGGCGCGGTATCACGATCGACATCGTCACCGATCGAGCAGCGCGCACGACCCGCTGTCGTACATCCCCGTCCGATGTCGACCCGGACGACGGCAGCCGGCTACGCCACGGCCAAGCCCGAGGAGTTCACCGACCGGGCCCGCAAGTCGATGGCCCGCCACGTCGAGGCGATGATCGGCTTCCTCGACGGCGGCGCCGAGGTGTTCGACTACGGGGACTCGATCCGCGGCGAGGCACAGCTCGGCGGCTATGACCGGGCGTTCGCGTTCCCGGCTTCGTGCCCGGCGTACATCCGCCCGCTGTTCTGCGAGGGCAAGGGACCGTTCCGCTGGGCCGCGCTGTCCGGCGACCCAGGCCGACATCGCCGCGACCGACCGCGCCGTGCTCGACCTGTCCCGGAGAACGAGTCGCTGGCCCGGTGGATCCGGATCGCCGGCGAGCGGGTGGCGTTCCAGGGGCTGCCGGCGCGGATCTGTTGGCTCGGGTACGGCGAGCGGGACAGGCCGGCATGCGGTTCAACGAGATGGTGGCCTCCGGCAGGTGTCGCGCACCCGATGGTGATCGGCCGCGACCACCTGGACTGCGGCTCGGTCGCCTGGCCCTACCGGGAGACCGAGTCGATGCACGACGGCTCCGACGCGATCGCCGACTGGCCGCTGCTCAACGCGCTGGTCAACACCGCGCACGGCGCCACCTGGGTGTCGATCCACCACGGCGGCGGCGTCGGCATCGGCCAGTCGATCCACGCCGGGCAGGTGTCGCGTCGCCGACGGCACCCCGATCGCCGGCGCGAAGATCGAGCGGGTGCTGACCAACGACCCGGGCATGGGCGTCATCCGCCACGTCGACGCTGGATACGAGCGCGCGGCCGAGCGTCGCCAGGAGCGAGGCGTGCACGTGCCGATGGCGGGAGGATCGTGACGGCGACCTTCCGGGCGCTCTGGGACGAGATGGGGGGAGAGCCGTGTCCGGCGACGGCGGCGGCTCGCGTCCGCTGCGCCTGGACGACCGCCGGAGCTGGCGCTTCGCGAGTGGTTCGGGGGCCCAGGCGGCGCAGGAGTGGCCGGTCGTTCGACGACGGCAACGGCAACCTGTTCGCGTCGTGGGGGCGCCCCGGAGGCGCCGGGCGACGCCATGGTCGACGGAGCCGTTCGACTCCGTGCCGCAGGCGGTGGCTCGACGGCCCGCCGGGCGAGATCGTCGGCGCCTTCCTCGCGCTCGACGCGCTCCGTGAGCACCAGCGGTCACCCCCCGCCCGGCCGATCGTCGTGGTCGCGCGTTCGCCGAGGAGGAGGGCGCTCGTTCGGCCTGTCCTGCCTCGGCTACCGGCTCCTGACCGGCGCGGTGGACGCCGGACCGCGGCGGCCGAGCTGCGCGACCGCGACGGGGTCGCGCTCGCCCCGCGTGCTCGGTCGCGGGCGCGACCGGCCGTCGCCCCGACCTGCTCCGCCGGTTCGGCGTGTTCGTCGAGCTGCACGTCGAGCGGGGCGCGCGCTGGGGGACGCGCACCCGGTCGGCATGGCCAGCGGGATCTGGCCGCCGGGCCACTGGCGGATGGACTTCGCCGGCAAGGGCGACCACGCCGGGACCACGCTCATCGCGGACCGCCGCGATCCGATGCTGACGTCCGCCTTCGCGGTGCTGGCCGCCAAGACGGAGGCGAGGCTGGCGGGGAGCGCACGCCACCGTCGGTCGGGTCGTCCGTCGCGCCGAACGCCACCAACGCCGTGCCTTCGCGGGTCACCGGGGTGGCTCGACGCGCGCGGCGGCCGACACCGCGACCCTGGACGGGCTCGTCGCCGGCATCGTGCACAGGTCCGCCACCGGGCCGGGCGGGACGGGACGACGGTCGGGTTCGCCGCGAAGTCGGTCACCGCCGAGGTCCTTCGACGAGGCGCTCGCGGCCCGGCTCGCGGCCGTCATCGGCGACGCTCCGCTGTCCAGCGGCGCCGGCCACGACGCCGGCGTGCTGGTGGGGCGCAGGCTGCCCACCGCGATGCTGTTCGTGCGCGACCCGACCGGCGTCTCGCACGCGCCAGCCGAGCACGCCACCGACGACGATTGCGCGGCCGGGGTCGCCGCGCTCGCGGGCCTGCCCGGGGAGCTGGCGCATGAGGTGGCGACGCCGAGTGGGCCTGGATCGGCGACGGGCGGTCGCGGCGGCGACGTGCTCATCGAGGCCTCGGGCGACGGTGCGGTTCACCGCGGTCACCCCGGGGCGTCGACGCGCCGGCGGACGCCGTACGGCTGCCGGTGTGACCCTCCCGGGCCTGGCCAACGCGCACTCGCACGCGTTCCACCGCGCCCTGCGGGGGCGCACCCACGACCGCGGCGGCTCGTTCACCGCTACCTCGCCCCCGAGATCGAGACCGTCGTCGAGGCGGTGCGGGACGGCTCCGTCCTGGCCGCCGTCCAGCGCGTGACAGGAGAGCTCGCATGACCACGACCACCTCCCCCTCCGCGGCGCCCGGCCCGCGTCCGGTGCGCGCCGCGCGCGGCACCGACATCACCGCCCGCAGCTGGGCCACCGAGGCGCCGCTGCGGATGCTGATGAACAACCTCGACCCCGAGGTGGCCGAGAAGCCGGACGAGCTGGTCGTCTACGGCGGCACCGGCAAGGCCGCGCGCGACTGGGCGTCCTTCGACGCGATGGTGCGCACGCTCACGACGCTGCGCGAGGACGAGACGATGCTCGTGCAGTCCGGCCGCCCGGTCGGCGTGCTGCGCACCCACGAGTGGGCACCGCGGGTGCTGCTGGCCAACTCGAACCTGGTGGGGGACTGGGCGACCTGGCCGGAGTTCCGCCGGCTCGAGCAGCTCGGGCTGACGATGTACGGCCAGATGACGGCCGGCTCGTGGATCTACATCGGCACCCAGGGGATCCTCCAGGGCACCTACGAGACGTTCGCCGCCGTGGCCGCCAAGCGGTTCGGCGGGACGCTCGCCGGCACCCTCACCCTCACCGGCGGGTGCGGCGGCATGGGGGGTGCGCAGCCGCTGGCGGTGACGATGAACGGCGGCGCTTGCCTGGTCGTCGACGTCGACGGCTCCCGCCTGCAGCGACGGGTCGACCACCGGTACCTCGACGTCGTGGCCGACGACCTCGACGACGCGATCGCCCGCTGCCTCGCCGCGAGGTCGGCGCGGCAGGCGCTGTCGGTGGGCGTGGTCGGCAACGCCGCGGAGGTGTTCCCCGAGCTGCTGCGCCGCGGAGTGGAGATCGACGTCGTCACCGACCAGACCTCGGCGCACGACCCGCTGTCGTACCTGCCCGAGGGCGTCGACCTCGGCGACTGGGACGAGTACGCCGCCGCCAAGCCGGAGGAGTTCACCGACCGCGCGCAGGCCTCCATGGCCAAGCACGTCGAGGCCATGGTCGGGTTCCAGGACGCCGGCGCCGAGGTGTTCGACTACGGCAACTCGATCCGCGACGAGGCGCGCCAGGGCGGGTACGGCCGCGCCTTCGAGTTCCCCGGGTTCGTCCCGGCGTACATCCGTCCGCTGTTCTGCGAGGGCAAGGGCCCGTTCCGGTGGGCGGCGCTGTCCGGCGACCCGAAGGACATCGCGGCCACCGATCGCGCCGTGCTCGACCTGTTCCCCGACAACGACCACCTGCACCGCTGGATCCGGGCCGCGGGCGAGAAGGTCGCGTTCCAGGGGCTGCCCGCCCGGATCTGCTGGCTCGGCTACGGCGAGCGCGACGTGGCCGGACTGAGGTTCAACGAGATGGTCGCCTCGGGCGAGGTGAGCGCGCCGCTGGTGATCGGCCGCGACCACCTCGACTGCGGCTCGGTCGCCTCGCCGTACCGCGAGACGGAGTCGATGCTCGACGGCTCCGACGCGATCGCCGACTGGCCGCTGCTCAACGCGCTGACCGCCGCGTCGTCCGGGGCGTCCTGGGTGTCGATCCACCACGGCGGCGGCGTCGGCATGGGCCGGTCGATCCACGCCGGCCAGGTGTCGGTGGCCGACGGCACCGAGCTGGCGGCGCAGAAGCTGGAGCGGGTGCTCACCAACGACCCGGGGATGGGCGTCATCCGGCACGTCGACGCCGGCTACGAGCTGGCCGAGCAGGTCGCCGAGGAGCGGGGCGTCCGCGTGCCGATGCGGGAGGGCTGAACGATCTCCTTCGCCTGGATGTGGGACGAGCTCGGCGGCGTCGGTCGTGACGGCCGCACCGGCGGCTACCGCCGGTTCGCCTGGACGACCGAGGACCTCGCGCTGCGCGAGTGGTTCACGGGCCAGGCGCAGGCGCGCGGTCTCGACCTCACCACCGACCGGGCGGGCAACCTCTGGGCGTGGACGTCGGACCCGGACGCCGCCGTGGCCGCCGGCCGTCCCGGGCTGGTGCTGGGCAGCCACCTCGACTCGGTGCCCGACGGCGGCGCGTTCGACGGCCCGCTCGGCGTGGTGTCGGCGTTCGCGGCGCTCGACCTGCTGCGGGAGAACGGGTTCGAGCCGTCGCGACCGATCGGCATCGCCTGCTTCGGCGACGAGGAGGGCGCCCGGTTCGGCATCGCCTGCGCCGGCTCGCGCCTGGTCACCGGCGTGCTGGACGCCGACCGCGCCCGCGGGCTGGTCGACGCGGACGGCACGTCGATGGCCGAGGCGATGGCCGCCGGCGGGTTCGACGCCGCCCACCTCGGCCGCGACGACGAGACGCTGCGTCGGGTCGGCACCTTCGTCGAGCTGCACGTGGAGCAGGGTCGCGCGCTGGTCGACCAGGACGCGCCCGTCGGTGTCGCGAGCGCGATCTGGCCGCACGGCCGCTGGCGGTTCGACCTCGCTCGGCCGCGCCGACCACGCCGGCACCACCCGGCTCGAGGACCGCGACGACCCGATGCTGCGGCTGGCGACGGCGATCACCACGGCGCGCTCGTCCGCCGAGCGAGCACGGCACCGTCGCCACCGTGGGCAAGGTGCGGGTGGAGCCCAACGGCGTCAACGCGATCCCGTCGTCCGTCACCGCCTGGCTGGACGCCCGCGGCGCCGACACCGACGCCGTGCGCAGCGGTGGTCGCCGAGGTCGGCCTCGGCGGCCGGGGCG
Organism: uncultured Actinomycetota bacterium; assembly: GCA_963825505.1. GTDB lineage: Bacteria > Actinomycetota > Actinomycetes > Actinomycetales > CAWJMD01 > JBBQSN01. The sequence continues at coordinate 5,919 of CAWGTL010000021.1, forward strand.
GAGCCGGTCGAGGAGTCGTGGACGGCCTCGACCGACTTCGACGCCGGCCTGCGCGACCGGCTGGCGGCCGCGCTCGGTGACGTCCCCGTGCTGGCCACCGGCGCCGGCCACGACGCCGGGATCCTCTCCGCCGCAGGTATTCCCACCGCGATGCTGTTCGTCCGCAACCCGACCGGCATCAGCCACTCGCCGGCCGAGCACGCCGACGAGGACGACTGCCTGGCCGGCGTGGCCGCGCTGGCCGGCGTGGTCGAGGAGCTCGGCGTGACGACCTACTGGTGCGAGAACGCCTGGCTGCCCGAGGGCATCGCGGCCTCGGTACGGGTGGAGGTCGAGCCGTTCCGCATCCTGCGGGTGGACCGTGGCGAGCAGCCGCAGGACGGTGACGTCCGCCTCTCCGGGCTGGTGCTGCCCGGCCTGGCGAACGTGCACTCCCACGCCTTCCACCGGGCCCTGCGCGGACGTACCCACGACCGCGGCGGCTCGTTCTGGACCTGGCGCGAGCGGATGTACGCGGTCGCCGGCGCGGCTCGACCCGGACTCCTACCTGCGGCTGGCGCGGGCCGTCTACGCCGAGATGTCGCTGGCCGGGATCACCGCCGTGGGGGAGTTCCACTACCTGCACCACGGACCCGGGCGGCGTGCCGTACGACGACCCGAACGCGATGGGGATGGCGCTGGTCCAGGCGGCGGCGGAGGCCGGCGTACGGCTCACCCTGCTCGACACCCTCTACCTCGCCGGCGGGCTCGGCCCGGACGGCTACCTCCCGCTCGACCCGGTGCAGACCCGCTTCTCGGACGGGTCCGTCGAGGCGTGGCAGCAGCGGACCGAGCCGCTCGAGCGGCTGGGCGACGAGTGGGACCACGCTCGTGCCGCTGCCGCGGTGCACTCGGTACGAGCCGTGCCGCCCGACGCGCTCGCCGCTCTCGCCGCCCTGGGCGACCGGCGCGGACCGCTGCACGTCCACCTGTCCGAGCAGCCAGCGGAGAACGACGCGTGCGTCGCGGCGCACGGGGTGACGCCGACGAGGCTGCTCGCCGATCACGGCCTGCTCGGGCCCTGGACGACCGCCGTGCACGCGATCCACCTCACCGACGAGGACGTCGCCCTCCTGGGCGGATCAGGCACGACGATCTGCGCGTGCCCGACCACCGAGGCCGACCTGGCCGACGGCACCGGACGGTTCCCGGAGCTCGTGGCCGCCGGCTCGCCGCTGTGCCTCGGCACCGACCAGCACGTCACGACGGACCTGCTGGCCGAGGCGCAGCGGCTCGACCAGCACGAGCGGCTGAGGTCCGGCCGACGGGCGACCTTCGGTCCGGCGTTCCTGCTGGACGCCCTGGGAGAGAACGGGTTCGAAGCTCTCGGCGACCGAGGAGGGCGGCTGGAGGAGGGGGCGGCGGGCGACCTCGTCGCGCTCCGGCTGGACTCGCCCCGCACTGCCGGGGTCGATCCCGGCCAGGCCGTCCTCGTCGCCACGGCGGACGACGTGCACACCGTCGTGATGGACGGCGTGGAGATGGTCAGCGACGGGGTGCACCGGCTCGGCGACGTCGGGCGGCTGCTCGCCGAGGCGATCGAGCCGCTCTGGGCCGACCTGTGAGCCGACGGGCGCACCGGAGCGACGGAACCGCGGCGCCTGGAGCGTCGGATCGCCGCGAGCAGGCCGCCGGTTCCGTGGTCCCGGTACGGCGCGGGATGCTGGGGCCGTGACCAGCACCCTGCTCACCGGGATCGGCGAGCTCGTCACCAACGACGGGACCACCACGGACCGGCTCGGGATCGTGCGCGACGCCGCGGTCGTGGTCCAGGACGGGCTGGTCGCGTGGGTCGGGCGCCGGCGCAACGCCCCGGCGGCCGACCTGCGCACCGACCTCGGTGGCCGTGCGCTGGTCCCGGGGTTCGTCGACTCCCACGCGCACCTGGTCTTCGCCGGGGACCGGGCGGCCGAGTTCGAGGCGCGGATGGCGGGCCGGCCGTACGACGGCGGCGGGATCGCCTCCACGGTCGGAGCCACCCGAGCCGCCACCGAGGGCGAGCTGCGCGAGAACCTGCGCCGCCTGGTCGCCGAGATGCGCGCCCAGGGCACCACGACGGTCGAGGTGAAGAGCGGCTACGGCCTCACCGTCGAGGACGAGGTGCGCTCGCTGCGGCTGGCCCGCGAGGTGACCGAGGAGGTCACGTTCCTCGGCGCGCACGTGGTGCCGGCCGAGTACGCCGGCCGCGCCGACGACTACGTCGCGCTCGTCGTCGGCCCGATGCTCACCGCCTGCGCGCCCCGGGCGCGGTGGATCGACGTGTTCTGCGAACCGGGCTCGGCGCACGCGTTCGACGGCGACCAGGCGCGCACCGTCCTCGAGGCGGGAGCGGTCGCAGGGCTCGGCCTGCGGGTGCACGGCAACCAGCTGGGCGCCGGGCCGGGGGTGCGGCTGGCGGTGGAGCTGGGCGCAGCGAGCGTCGACCACTGCACCCACCTGGTGCCGGCCGACGTCGACGCCCTCGCCACCGGCACGACGGTGGCGACGCTGCTGCCGACGGTCGAGTTCTCCACCCGGTCGCCCTACCCGGACGCCCGCCGGCTGCTCGACGCCGGCGCCACCGTCGCGCTGGCCACCGACTGCAACCCCGGCAGCGGCTACTCCTCGTCGATGCCGCTCGCGATCGCGTTGGCCGTCCGGGAGATGCGGATGACCCCGGCGGAGGCGCTGTGGTCGGCCACCGCCGGCGGCGCCGCGGCCCTGCGACGCAGCGACGTCGGGGTCGTGCGCACCGGCGCCCGGGCCGACCTCACCGTCCTCGACGCGCCGTCCTACCTGCACCTCGCCTACCGTCCCGGCGTCCCCCTGGCCCGCGCGCTCGACCTCTGACCACCCCGCCCGACGCCGGCGCGAGGCGGCCGTCGGGCGCACCCGTCCGACCGCTGGACGAACGGCCGGCACCCATCTGGCGAATCGATTCGCGGGAATGCCTCGCGGCGTGGTCTGCTTGGAGGGAGCGGGGCGTCGCAGCCCCGCACACCACACCACCGCTCAACCCTCCGAGGGAGACCCGTGTCCACCGCGTGCACGTCCGACCAGCGCCAGTCCCAGCAGGGTGCCGGCGACGTCGGTGTGCGCGTGGAGCAGGCCGCCGCGGCGTCCGCGGTCGCCGCGCCGCTCGCGGGCACCACCCTCACCAAGGACACCCCGCCGCCGTCCCGCACCGTGCCGCCGGTCGGCCGCGCCTACCTGCGCCTGGTCGTCGTCCTCGGCCTGCTGATCGCGATCGGCCCGCTGACGATCGACATGTACCTGCCGGCGCTGCCGGCGCTGTCGGCCGAGCTCGGCGCCACCCAGCCGCAGGCCCAGCTCACCCTCACCGGGATCATGATCGGCCTCGGCCTCGGCCAGCTCGTGCTCGGTCCGCTGTCGGACGCCCTCGGCCGGCGCCGGGTGCTGCTCGGCGGCCTGGTGCTGCACGCGTCGATGTCGGTGCTGTGCGCGATCGCCCCCAGCATCGAGGTGCTCACCGCGGTGCGCGTCGGCCAGGGCGTCGCCGGTGCCGCGGTCGCGGTCGTGGCGATGGCCGCGGTGCGCGACCTGTACAGCGGCCGCAAGGCGGCCACCCTGCTCAGCCACCTCACCCTGGTGCTCGGTGCGGCGCCGATCCTGGCGCCGACCATCGGCGGCTACCTGCTCGCGGTCACCAGCTGGCGCGGCATCTTCGTCGTCCTGTTCGCGATCGCGGTCGCGCTGGTCGCCCTGGCGTTCTTCGGCCTCCCCGAGACGCTCCCGGCGAGCCGGCGCCGCCCGCTCGCGCTGGGCTCCACGCTGGTCACCTACCGCGGCCTGCTGCGCGACCGCCCGTTCGTGGGTCTGGTGCTCGTCGCCGGCCTGATGTTCTCGGTGCTGTTCAGCTACGTGGCGGGCTCCTCGTTCGTCTTCCAGGAGTTCTACGGCCTGGACGAGCAGCAGTTCGGCCTGGTCTTCGGCCTCAACGCCGCCGGCCTGATCGCGGCGACGCAGGTCAACCCTTTCCTGCTGCGCCGGTTCTCGCCGCAGCAGGTCCTCAGCGGCGCCCTGGTCGCGGGCACCCTCGCCACCACCGCCCTGGTGACGGCGGCGGTCGTCCAGGCTCCGCTCTGGGTGCTGCTGATCCCGCTGTTCGCCACCGTCACCACCTGCGGCCTGTCGTTCCCGAACTCGCCCGCCCTGGCCCTGTCGCGGCACGGCGAGTCCGCCGGGACGGCTGCGGCGCTGCTGGGGTCGGTGCAGTTCGGCATGTCCGGGGTGATCACGCCGGTCGTGGGTCTGCTCGGCGGCGAGGGCGCGGTGCCGATGACGGCGCTGATGGCCACCCTGATGCTGCTCGCCGTGCTCGCGCTGCTGGTGCTGGTGCGGCCGTGGAGCCTCGGCTCGGTCGACGCCGACGACGAGCTGGTGCTCGCGCACTGACCCGCTGACCGGGTCCGGGATGCCAGGATGTCGGCGGACCCGATGAGAGCGAGGACCGAGGTGACGCGCCCGATCCTGCTGGTCGGCGTGGTCGCCGCCCTCCTGCTGACCGCCTGCACCGGTGACGAACCGGTCGCGGGGGACCCCACCACGAGCCAGGCCCCCGCGCCGTCCGCGGGTGGGTCGTCGGCCCCGGCCGACACCACGTCGCCGCCCCCGGAGCCCGTCCTCACGCTGGCCGGTGCCCCGTTCAGCGGCTACGTCGACGTCCGCCAGGAGGTCGTCGCCTGGCGGCTGGTCTGCTCGGAGGCGTTGGTCATGGTGCCCGACGCCGTGACCATGGGCACCGCGCAGAAGGAGCTCCTCCCGGACGAGGTCGCCTTCGTCGTCCGGCAGGTCGCGGTGTTCGCGTCGGCCGACGCGGCGAGTGCCGCGGCCGACGAGCTCGGCACCTACGCGAGCGAGCAGTGCCCGGACGAGTCGCTGCTGAGCACCACCGAGGTCGAGGACCTCGACGTCGGGACGCAGGGGCTGGTCGTCGACACGACCGCCGAGGACGGCGCCAGCACGACGGCCCTGATGCGCCGGGGCAACGCGGTCGCCCTGGTGCAGGCGGTCGCCGCGCCCGAGTACCCGTCGGGGCGTTCGCCCGCCGACGACGCCCGCGCCGGGGCGCGCGACGTGTTCGAGCAGCTGTGCGGGTACGACCAGGCCGGGTGCTGAACCCTCAGAGCACGACGTCGACGAAGCCGGTGACCAGCCAGTAGCCGGCGCGGACCAGCCACGGCGAGACCGTGGCGACCAACCCGATCACGAGCAGCAGCGCCACGACGCGGGCGACGAGGGACGAGCCCCCGGCGCCGGGTCGACGCATCGCCCTCAGCAGCACGGGGACACCGTACGTCCCCGACGGGCGGCGGTCACTGCACCTCTTCGAGGCCCTTCGGCAGGTGGCCCGCGCTCTTCTTGTAGTAGCGGGCGGCCTGGCGGGTGGCGGCCATGCGCGCGAGCCCGATGAGGGCGCCGGACACGACGGCCCACGCGGCCGCCTCGCCCCACGTCGTGGTGGGCGACTCGGGGTTGGCGGGCGGGGTCTTGCCCGTGCCCTTCTCCCAGGCCTTGGCCAGCACGTTCTTCATCATCACGCCCGCGCCGACGGCTGAAGCCGTCCCCAGCACCTTCCACACGAACGCTCCCATGCGCCCACGGTCTCCCACCGGCCCCCCGGCGGCAAGCCGGGACCGGGGTGTAAGGTCGCGGCGAACGACAGGGGAGCGCCCCAGCGGCGCTGAGAGTGCGGGAGACCGCAGACCCTCGAACCTGATCCGGTTAGCACCGGTGGAGGAAGTCGGGCATCTCGGGTCCCCTCGTCAGGTCACGGCCTCGTCGTGCCCGGGCGGGGCGGGCTCCCCCTCCTGCGACCACCAGGAGGACACCACCATGAGCACCACCGAGCGCGGCGAACCCGCGTCCGCCACCAGCGCAACCACCACCTCGGACACCACGCCGGGACCGTCGACGCGACCGCGTCCGGGCGCCCTCGTCCCCGCAGCCGTCGGCCTGCTGGCCGGGGCGGCCGTCCTCGTCGTCGGGCTCCCCGCCGACTCCTCGCTGTTCGGCAGCGCGCTGGCCGACCTCACCTTGCCCGCCGCCCTCCTGCTCGTGCTCGTCGGGCTGTGGGCGTCCGGGTGGGCGTCCGTCCGGGCGTCCGGGACCCGCGCGCCGTGGCGGGTCGTCGACATCGTCACCGCGAGCGTCCTCGGCGTCGCACTCGGTGTGGTGCTCGTGGTGTGGAACCTCGGCTGGACGCCGCTGAGCAACGGCCTCGCGTTCTTCCCGCCGCTGTCCGCGGCGGCCGCCGGCGTCTGGCTGCTGCCCGCCGTCGTCGGCGGGCTGGTGGTGCGACGTCCGGGCGCGGCCGTCTACACCGAGCTGGTCGCGGCCACGCTCAGCGCACTGGTCGGCAACCAGTGGGGGTTCGCCACCGTCTGGTACGGCCTGCTCGAGGGGCTCGGCGCCGAGGTCGTCCTGGCCCTGCTGCTCTACCGCCGCTGGGGCCTGCCGACCGCGCTGCTCGCCGGGGCGGGCGCGGGCGTGGTCGTGGGTCTGCTCGACGCGTTCGTCTACTACCCGGACTTCGCGGCCGGCTACAAGGTCACGTACGTCGCGCTCGCGGTCGTGTCCGGCGTGGTCGTCGCCGGCCTCGGCGGCTGGGCGCTCACCCGCGCCCTCGGACGCGCCGGTGCGCTGGCACCGCTCGCCTCGGCCAAGGACGCCCGACGGGTGTGAGCGCGCAGCCGGGCCGGATCAGCCTGCGCGGCTGGGGCTGGCGGCACGCCGGTCGTCGCGCGTGGGCGGTCCGCGGCGTCGACCTCGACCTCGAGCCCGGGGAGCGGGTGCTGCTGCTCGGGCCCAGCGGCGCAGGCAAGTCGACCCTGCTCGCCGGGCTCGCCGGGTTGCTCGACGGCAGCGAGCACGGCACGGGCGAGGAGGAGGGCAGCCTGCTCCTCGACGGCGTCCCTGCCCGGGAGGCACGCACCCGCGCCGTCACGGGGTCGGGGGGCCACGCCGCCACCGGCCTGCTGCTGCAGGACCCGCAGGCGCAGACGGTGCTCTCCCGGTGCGGCGACGACGTCGCGTTCGGTCTGGAGAACCACGCCGTGCCGCCGGCCGAGATCTGGGGACGGGTCCGCGAGGCGCTCGGGGCCGTCGGGCTCGACGTCCCGCTCGACCGCTCGACGGCGCACCTGTCGGGCGGGCAGCGGCAGCGGCTGGCGCTGGCCGGCGTGCTGGCGCTGCGTCCGGGAGTGCTGCTGCTGGACGAGCCGCGGATGAGCTGAACCGGACCGACGGAACCGCGGCGCCCGGGACGCCGGATCGCCGCGTGCAGGCCGCCGGTTCCGTCGTCCCGGTACGGCACGGGATGCTGGTGCCGTGACCAGCACCCTGATCACCGGCATCGGCGAGCTCGTCACCAACGACGGCACCACGCCGGACCGGCTCGGGATCGTGCGCGACGCCGCGGTGGTGGTCCAGGACGGGCTGGTCGCCTGGGTCGGCCGCCGCCGCAACGCCCCGACCGCCGACCTGCGCACCGACCTCGGCGGCCGCGCGGTGGTCCCCGGCTTCGTCGACTCGCACGCGCACCTGGTGTTCGCCGGCGACCGGGCGGCCGAGTTCGAGGCGCGGATGGCGGGCCGGCCGTACGACGGCGGCGGGATCGCCTCGACGGTGGCAGCCACCCGTGCCGCCACCGACGGCGTGCTGCGCGAGAACCTGCGCCGGCTCGTCGCCGAGATGCGCGCGCAGGGCACCACGACGGTCGAGGTGAAGAGCGGCTACGGCCTGACCGTCGAGGACGAGGTGCGCTCGCTCCGGCTGGCCCGCGAGGTGACCGAGGAGGTCACGTTCCTCGGCGCGCACGTGGTGCCGGCGGAGTACGCCGGTCGCGCCGACGACTACGTCGCGCTCGTCGCCGGCCCGATGCTCACCGCCTGCGCGCCGCGGGCCCGGTGGGTCGACGTGTTCTGCGAGCCGGGCTCGGCGCACGCGTTCGACGGCGACCAGGCCCGCGCCGTCCTCGAGGCGGGAGCCGCCGCCGGGCTGGGGCTGCGCGTGCACGGCAACCAGCTCACGGCCGGGCCCGGGGTGCGGCTGGCGGTGGAGCTCGGCGCGGCGAGCGTCGACCACTGCACCCACCTCGTGCCGGCGGACGTCGACGCCCTCGCGGCGGGCACCACGGTGGCCACCCTCCTGCCGACGGTCGAGTTCTCCACCCGCTCGCCCTACCCCGACGCCCGCCGGCTGCTCGACGCCGGCGCGACCGTCGCGCTGGCGACGGACTGCAACCCCGGCAGCGGCTACTCCTCGTCGATGCCGCTGGCGATCGCGCTGGCCGTCCGGGAGATGCGGATGACGCCCGCCGAGGCGCTGTGGTCGGCCACCGCCGGTGGCGCCGCGGCCCTGCGGCGCACCGACGTCGGCGTCGTGCGCACCGGGCGCCCGGGCCGACCTCGCCGTCCTCGACGCGCCGTCCTACCTGCACCTCGCCTACCGCCCCGGCGTCCCCCTGGCCCGCGCCCTCGACCTCTGATCCACCCCCTGATCCGGCGCACCGCGAGACACCCGTCCGGCGCCCGCAGCCGACCGCTCGGCGAACAGGTGGTGTCCACCGCGCGAATCGATTCGCGGGAATGCCTCGCGGCGTGGTCTGCTTGGAGGGAGCAGGGCGTCGGGGCCCCGCACACCACCACCGTTCCACCCTCCGAGGGAGACCCATGTCCACCGCGTGCACGTCCGACCAGCGCCAGCCCCAGCAGGGCGCCGGCGACGTCGGTGTGCGCGCGGAGCAGGCCGCCACCGCGGCCGCGGTCGCCGCGCCGCTGGCAGGCACCACGCTCACCAAGGAGACCCCGCCGCCGGCCCGCACCGAGCCCCCGGTCGGCCGCGCCTACCTGCGCCTGGTCCTCGTCCTCGGCCTGCTGATCGCGATCGGCCCGCTGACGATCGACATGTACCTGCCGGCGCTGCCGACCCTGTCGGCCGAGCTCGGCGCCACCCAGCCGCAGGCGCAGCTCACCCTCACCGGGATCATGATCGGCCTCGGCCTCGGCCAGCTCGTGCTCGGCCCGCTGTCGGACGCCCTCGGCCGCCGCCGGGTGCTGCTCGGCGGGCTGGTGCTGCACGCGTCGATGTCGGTGCTGTGCGCGCTCGCCCCCAGCATCGAGGTGCTCACGGCGGTGCGCGTCGGCCAGGGGGTCGCCGGTGCGGCGATCGCGGTCGTGGCGATGGCCGCGGTGCGCGACCTGTACAGCGGCCGCAAGGCGGCCACCCTGCTCAGCCACCTCACCCTGGTGCTCGGCGCGGCGCCGATCCTGGCGCCGACCATCGGCGGCTACCTGCTCGCGGTCACCAGCTGGCGCGGCATCTTCGTCGTGCTGTTCGCCATCGCGATCGCCCTGGTCGCGCTCGCGTTCTTCGGCCTGCCCGAGACGCTGCCGGTGAGCCGCCGCCGGCCGCTGGCGCTGCGCTCCACCCTGGTCACCTACCGCGGGCTGCTGCGCGACCGCCCGTTCGTCGGCCTGGTGCTCGTCGCCGGCCTGATGTTCTCGGTGCTGTTCAGCTACGTGTCGGGCTCCTCGTTCGTGTTCCAGGAGCACTACGGCCTCGACGAGCAGCAGTTCGGCCTGGTCTTCGGCCTGAACGCGGCCGGCCTGATCGCGGCCACGCAGGTCAACCCGTTCCTGCTGCGCCGGTACTCGCCCCAGCAGGTGCTCAGCGGCGCGCTGGTGGTGGGCACCTTCGCCACCGTCGCCCTGGTGACCGCGGCCGTGGCGCAGGCGCCCCTCTGGGTGCTGCTGATCCCGCTGTTCGCCACCGTCGCCACCTGCGGGTTGTCGTTCCCGAACTCGCCGGCCCTGGCCCTGTCGCGGCACGGTGAGTCGGCGGGGACGGCCGCGGCGCTGATGGGGTCGATGCAGTTCGGCATGTCCGGCGTGATCACCCCCGTCGAGGGCGTGCTCGGCGGCGAGGGCGCGGTGCCGATGACGGCGCTGATGGCCACGCTGATGGTGCTCGCCGTGCTGGCGCTGGTGGTCCTGGTGCGGCCGTGGAGCCTGGAGTCGGTCGACGCCGACGACGAGCTGGTGCTCGCCCACTGACCCGCCTGCCGGGTCCGGGCTGCCAGGATGGCGCCGGACCCGAGGAGAGCGATGGACAGCGGTGACGCGCCTGATCCTGGCGGTCGGCGTGGTGGCCGTCGCCCTGCTGCTGACCGCCTGCGGCGGTGACGAGCCGGTCGGGGCCGACACGACCACGCAGGCCCCGCCGCCCGTCGCCGGGGAGTCGTCGTCCGCGCCGCCGGGTGGCACGTCGTCCCCGCCCGCAGCCCGTCCTCACGCTGAGCCGGAGCGCCCTTCAGCGGCTACGTCGACGTCCGCCAGGAGGTCGTCGCGTGGCAGCTGACCTGCTCGGAGGTGCTCGTGATGGTGCCCGACGCCGTCACGATGGGCACCGCCGAGAAGGATCTCCTCCCGGACGGGGCCGCCGGCGTGGTCCGGCAGGTGGCGGTGTTCGCGTCGGCGGACGCCGCGAGCGCCGCGGCCGACGAGCTGGGCACCTACGCGCGCGAGCAGTGCCCGGACGAGTCGGTGACGAGCACGACCGAGGTCGCCGACCTCGACGTCGGGACGCAGGGGCTCGTCGTCGACACCGTGGCGGAGGACGGCGGCAGCACGACGGCGCTGCTGCGACGGGGCAACGCGGTCGCGCTGGTGCAGGCCTTCGCCGCTGCCGGGGTACAGGGAGGGGAGCACGCCCGCCGCCGACGCCCGCGCCGGTGCCCGCGACCTGTTCGAGCAGCTGTGCGGGTACGACCAGGCGGGGTGCTGACGGCTCAGAGCACGACGTCGACGAAGCCGGTGAGCAGCCAGTAGCCGGCGCGGACGAGCCACGGCGACACGGTGGCGACCAGCCCGATCACGAGCAGCAGCGCGACGAGCCGGGCGACCAGGGACGAGCGCCCGGCGCCGGGTCGACGCATCGCCCTCAGCAGCACGCGCCCACCGTACGTGGCCGGAGCGCGGGTGCGGGCGTCACTGCACCTCTTCGAGGCCCTTCGGCAGGTGGCCGGCGCTCTTCTTGTAGTACCGGGCGGCCTGGCGGGTGGCGGCCATCCGCGCGAGCCCGATGAGGGCGCCGGAGACGATCGCCCACGCGGCCGCCTCGCCCCACGTCGTGGTGGGCGACTCGGGGTTGGCGGGCGGGGTCTTGCCGGTGCCCTTCTCCCACGCCTTGGCCAGCACGTTCTTCGTCAGCACCGCTGCGCCGACGGCCGCACCGGTCCCGAGCACCTTCCACGTGAACGCTCCCATGCGCCCACCGTCCCCCACCCGCACCGCGGCGGCAAGCGGGGCCGCAGAGGGAGGGAGGTGGACGCGACCGGGCGGGTGAGCCCGTGCGCCCGGGTGTAAGGTCGCGACGAACGACAGGGGAGCGCCCCAGCGGCGCTGAGAGTGCGGGCAACCGCAGACCCTCGAACCTGATCCGGTTAGCACCGGTGGAGGAAGTCGGGCATCTCGGGTCCCCTCGTCAGGTCGCGGCCCCGCCGTGCCCGGACGAGGTGGCCTCCCCTCCTGCGACCACCAGGAGGACACCACCATGAGCACCACCGAGCGCGACGGCCACCCGTCCGCCACCCCCACCCTCGCGCCGTCACGCCACGACGACGCACGGACACGACGCACGGACACGACCGCGGCCGCGCGACGGCGGCCGCGGCACCCTCGTCCCCGCGGCCGTCGGTGCTGCTGGCCGGCGCGGCCGTCCTGGTCGTCGGGCTGCCCGACGACTCCTCGCTGTTCGGCAGCGCCCTGGCCGACCTGACCCTGCCCGCCGCGCTCCTGCTCGCGCTCGTCGGGCTCTGGACGTCCGGCTGGGTCGTCCAGCACCCGCGCGCCGTGGCGGGTCGTCGACATCGTCACCGCCAGCGTGCTGGGTGTGGCGCTCGGCCTGGTCTTCGTCGTGTGGAACCTGGGCTGGGCGCCGCTGAGCAACGGGCTCGCGTTCTTCCCGCCGCTGTCCGCGGTGGCCGCCGGTGTCTGGCTGCTGCCGGCCGTGGTCGGCGGTCTGGTGGTGCGGCGCCCGGGCGCGGCCGTCTACACCGAGCTGGTGGCGGCCACGCTCAGCGCGCTGGTCGGCAACCAGTGGGGCTTCGCCACCGTCTGGTACGGCCTGCTCGAGGGGCTCGGCGCCGAGGTCGTCCTGGCCCTGCTGCTCTACCGCCGCTGGGGCCTGCCGACCGCGCTGCTCGCCGGTGCAGGCGCGGGTGTCGTCGTCGGCGTGCTCGACGCCTTCGTCTACTACCCCGACTTCGCCGCCGGCTACAAGGCCACGTACGTCGCTCTCGCGGTGGTGTCCGGCGTGGTCGTGGCGGGCCTCGGTGGCTGGGCGCTCACCCGCGCGCTCGGGCGGGCGGGAGCCCTGGCGCCGCTGGCCTCGGCCAGGGACGCCCGACGGGTGTGAGCCCGCAGCCGGGCCGGATCAGCCTGCGCGGCTGGGGCTGGCGGCACGCCGGCCGTCGCGCGTGGGCGGTCCGCGGCGTCGACCTCGAGGTCGAGCCGGGCGAGCGGGTGCTGCTGCTCGGGCCCAGCGGCGCCGGCAAGTCGACGCTGCTCGCCGGGCTCGCCGGGCCTGCTCGACGGCAGCGAGCACGGCACCGGCGAGGAGGAGGGCGCGCTGCTCGTCGACGGCGTCCCGGCCCGCGAGGCGCGCACCCGCGCCGTCACCGGGTCGGGCGGCCACGCCGCCACCGGCCTGCTGCTGCAGGACCCGCAGGCCCAGACCGTGCTCTCCCGGTGCGGCGACGACGTCGCGTTCGGCCTGGAGAACCACGGCGTGCCGCCGGCCGAGATCTGGGGACGGGTGCACGAGGCGCTCGACGCGGTCGGGCTCGACGTGCCGCTGGACCGCTCGACCGCGCACCTGTCGGGCGGGCAGCGGCAGCGGCTGGCGCTCGCGGGCGTGCTGGCGCTGCGCCCGGGCGTGCTGCTCCTGGACGAGCCCACCGCGATGCTCGACCCGCCCGGCGCGGCCCGGGTGCGCGCGGTGGTGGCCGACGTCCTGGCCGCGCACCGGCGCCACCTGCCTGGTGGTGGAGCACCGCGTGCAGGCGTGGCTCGGGCTGGTCGACCGGGTCGTCGTGCTCGAGCCCGGCGGCGGCGTGGTCGCCGACGGCGCCCCCGCGGCGGTGCTGGACCGGCACGGCGACCGGCTCGCGGCCCAGGGCGTCTGGGTGCCCGGTCACGAGCACCGGCCGGTGCGGACGGGCGGCCGCGCGTCGACCGCCGACGACCGGCTGCTGGTGGCCGAGGACGTCTCGGTGACGCGGGCCCGGTCCGGTCCGCCCGTGCTGTCCGGGGTCGACCTGGGCGTCCGCGCCGGGCGGTGCACCGCGCTCGTCGGGCCCAACGGCGGTGGCAAGTCGACCTTGCTGCTGACGCTGGCGGGGCTGGCGCGTCCGGCGTCGGGACGGGTCGTGGCCCTCGAACCGCTCGCGGACGGAGCCGGGCCCGAGCCGCACCGCTGGCCGCCACGGCGCCTGGTGAGCAGGATCGGGTCGGTCTTCCAGGATCCGCGGCACCAGCTGGTGGCGTCCACCGTCCGCGACGAGCTGGCGATCGGGCCGCGCCGGGCCGGCGTCGGAGCCGGAGGAGGTCGACCGGCGCGTCGACGAGCTGCTCGAGCGGCTGCGGCTCGACCGGCTGGCGGCGGCCAACCCGTTCACCCTCAGCGGCGGGGAGCAGCGCCGGCTCTCGGTGGCCACCGCGCTGGCGACCCGTCCGCGGCTGCTCGCCCTGGACGAGCCGACCTTCGGCCAGGACGCCCGCACCTGGGCCGAGCTGGCCGACCTGCTCGCGGCGCTGCTCGACGACGGCACCGGGCTCGTGGTCGCCAGCCACGACGAGCACCTCGTCGACGTCCTGGGCGACGACGTGCTGCAGGTGGGAGGCGGGACCGTGCGGGCGGCGCCCGCGCGGCGGCTGGGTGAGGCGTCGTGACGGCGCTCGACCTCGGGGTGCGCGACGACGTCGACCGCGGCGCCGTCCTGGCGAGGGCGAACCCGGTGGCGAAGCTGGCGGTCGCCACGGCGGTCGCGCTGGTGCTGCTGGTGCGCACCGACCCGGTGACGCCCGGGGTGGCGCTGCTGCTGGAGCTGGCGTGCCTGCCGCTCACCGGCGTCCCGGTGCGCAGCGCGCTGCGGCGCTCGTGGATCCTGCTGGTCGCCGCCGTGCCGACCGGGGTGGTCACCGTGCTGCTCGGTGTCGACGGCGGCGCGCTGCTGGCCGGCCTCGGACCCGTCACGGTCACCGAGCACTCGGCCCTGGCCGGGCTCGCGATCACGCTGCGGGTGCTGGCGGTCGGGCTGCCCGGGGTGCTGCTCGTCCTCAGCACCGACCCCACCGACCTCGCCGACGCGCTGTCGCAGGTGCTCCGGCTGCCCCACCGGTTCGTGCTGGCGGCGCTCGCCGCCACCCGGCTGGTCGGCGTGATGGCCGCCGAGTGGGAGCAGCTCTCGCTCGCGCGAAGGGCGCGAGGTCTCGGCGACGACGGCGTCCTGGGCCGCGCCCGCACCCTCGGGACGCAGGTGTTCGCGCTGCTCGTGCTGGCCCTGCGCCGGGGCGGCGTGCTCGCGACCACGATGGAGTCGCGCGGGTTCGGTGCCGGGGGCGAGCGGACGTGGGCCCGTCCGAGCCGGATGACCGGCTCGGACTGGCTGGTGGTGCTGGGCGGCGTCGCGCTGCCGGTGGTGGCCACCGTGGCCGGGGTGGTGGCCGCGGGGCGATGACGACCGGCGCGGGCGATGAGTCCGGCCGGCGTCGCCGTCAGACCTCGGCCATCACATCGCCTGCGCCGGTGTGCAGGGAACAGCCCGCGCCGACGTCGCCTGTCAGCCGGTCACGGGTTGCGGCGCCCGTGGCCGTACCCGGTCCGGCTGCTCCGCGGCGTGCCGCGGCTCCCGGGACCGTCCGAACCGCAGGTACAGCGAGGGGACGACGAACAGGTTGAGCAGCGTGGAGGTGAGCAGGCCGCCGAGAATGACGATCGCCATGGGGTACTCGATCTCGTGCCCCGGCACGTCGCCCATCACGACGAGGGGGACGAGCGCGAGCGCGGTGGCGAGCGTCGTCATCAGGATGGGCGCGAGGCGCTCGCGCGCGGCGCGGATGACGAGCTCCGGCCCGAACGGCACACCCTCCTGGGTCTCGAGGTGCTGGCAGTGGCTGATCAGCAGGATGCCGTTCCGCGCGGCGATGCCGAGCACCGTGAACAGCCCGACGAACGAGCCGATCGTCATCGTGCCGCTGGTCAGCCAGGCGGCCAGCACCCCACCGACGAGGGCGATCGGGAGCGTCAGCATGCTGAGGAGCGCCAGCCGCCAGCGGCGGAACGAGCCGTACAGCAGACCGAGGATCACCAGGGCGGCGACGACGGCGAGCAGGTTCAGGCGCTGGGAGGCGGCCGCGCGCTCGGTGTCCTCGCCGACCACCTCGATCCGGTAGCCCAGCGGCAGCTCGACGCCCGCGGCAGCCGCCTCGACGTCGGCCGCCACGTCGGCGAGCGGGCGACCCTCGACGTTCGCGCCGACGTCGAGCCGGCGGGAGCCGTCGATGCGGCGGATCATGCTCGGCGTCGACTGCATCTCGACGGTGGCGATGTCGGCGAGACGGACGGTCTCCCCGGTCGGCGTGTCGATCAGCATGTCCCGCACGTCGTCGGGGTTGCGCCTCGACTCCGGCACGCTCCACACCATGACGTCGTAGGCCTTCCCGCTCCGGAAGACGTCGGAGAGCTCCTGCGCGGAGAGCATGACGGCCGCTTGCCGGCGGACGTCTCCGGGCTTGAGCCCCACGGCCTGGGCCTTGTCGAGGTCGACCTGGACCACGAGGTGCGGGATCCGGGTCTGCAGGTCGGTGTGCGGGTCCTTCACACCGGGGATCGCGGCGATCGCCTCCTCGATCTCGTGCGCCTTGTCCTCGATCACGTCGAGGTCGTCGCCGTACACCCGCACCACGACCGCCTCGCCGGCGCCCGTCAGCACCTCGCGGATGCGTTCCTTGAGGTAGGTCTGCACGTCGCGACGCAGCCCCGGGTAGCCGTCGACCACCTCCTGGACGTTCGCCAGGGTCTCGTCGTAGTCCTGGTCGGGGTCGATGCTGATCCAGTTCTCGACGAAGTAGATGCCGTAGACCTCGTCACCGGCGACCGCCTGGCCGGCGTGGGCGCCGAAGTTGCGCACCCCGGGCACGGCCCTGAGCTCTTCGCTGGCCGCCCTGGTCACCTCCATCGTCTCCTCGTAGGAGGCGCTCGGCTCCAGCACCCAGTGCATGAGGAAGTCGCGTTCGCGGAAGGTCGGCAGCAGGTCCTGGCCCAGCCGTGGCACCACGGCCACACCACCGGCCACCAGGGCGACGACGACGGCGTAGGCCGCCAGCGGCCGGCGCACGGTGGGACGCAGCAGGCGGGTGTAGGCGGCCTGCGTCCACCGCACGAGCGGCGGCGCCTGCGCCTTGAGCGTCGCCTTGCGCAGCAGGATCAGCGCCATCGCCGGCGTCACTGTGACGGCCACCAGCATGGAGGCCGCCACCGCGAGCGTGTACGACAGGGCGAGCGGCTGGAAGAACGAGCCCATCAGACCGGTGAGGAAGAAGACGGGGATCGCGGCGGCGAGGATGATGAACGTCGCGTAGACGATCGGGCTGCGCACCTCGAGCGAGGCCTCCAGCACGATCGACGCCGTCGACCTCGTCCCGCCGCGGGCCCGGTGCTCGCGCAGCCTGCGGACGATGTTCTCGACGTCGATGATGGCGTCGTCGACGACCACGCCGACGGCGATCACCAGCCCAGCGAGAACCATCGTGTTCGTCGTCTCGCCTCGAAGGTGCAGGACGAGGGCGGCTGCCACGAGCGACAGCGGGATGGCGAGCAGCGAGATCAGCGCCGTGCGCCACTGGAACAGGAAGAACATCAGCACGACCGCCACGAGCAGGATGCCGAGGGTGAGGGCCTGCGTGAGGTTCTCGATCGCGAGCTCGACGAAGCTGGCGGGGCGGAAGATCGTGGTGTCGATCTCCAGGTCGCCGAGCGCCGGGTCCATCTCGGCCAGCGCCTCCTCGACGTCGCGGGTGACGTCGAGGGTGTTGCCCCACGGGAGCTTCTCCACGATGAGCAGCAGGCCCTCACCGTCGTTGATGACCGCGTCGCCGATGAGCAGCTGGTGGCCCTTGACGACGTCGGCGACGTCACCCATGAGCACGGTGCGACCGCCCTCCTCGGTCACCACGACCTGCGAGATCGACTCCGCGGAGTCCAGCGGAAGGTTGTGCTGGACCACGTACCGCTGGTCGGCCGTGTCGACGTAGCCCCCCGTGCCGATCTTGGTCCCGGTGCGGTGCTTCAGCAGGCCGGCGTCGGTGCCGGCTGACGCGGCGGCCATCACCTCCTCGAGCGTGACGTCCGCCTCGCGCATCCGCTCCGGGTCGACCTGGATCTGCCACTGGTTCTTGCGCATGCCCCACACGGCGACGTTCGCGACGCCGGGCAGCGACATCAGCTGCGGCCGGATCTTGTACCGCACGATCGTCGCCTGCTCGATCAGGTCGAGCGAGTCCGACCGCACCCCGATCTTCATCACCCGGCTGGTGGCCGACAGCGGCTGCAGCACGATGGGTGGCGTGGCCCAGCTCGGGAGCGTCGGCGTGATCACCTGCAGGCGCTCGGTGACCAGGCGCCGCGCCTCGATCACGTCGGTCCCCTTGACGAAGATCATCTCGATCGAGGACTGCTGGGGGATCGACTTCGACCGCAGCGTCTCCAGCCCGGGCATCCCCGTGAGCCCCTGCTCCAGGGGCACCGTGACGAGCTCCTCCACCTCCTGGGCGGACAGGCCCAGGGCGTCCGTCTGCACCTCCACCCGGGGAGGAGCGAACTCCGGGAACACGTCGACCCGCGTGTCGCGCAGCTGCATGCCGCCGATCACGAGCATGGCGATCGACGCCGCCACCGCGATGTAGCGGAACCGCAGGCTCGCGGCGAGGATGAATCGCATCATGGTCGGCTCCCCTAGTGCCCGCCGCCGACGCCGGTCTCGGCGCCGTACAGCTTGATCGCGGACCGGGTGACGACCACCGTGCCGGCCGGCGGTCCCGCCGAGACGCGCGCGGTGTCGTCGACGACCCGGTCGATCGTGACCGGGACCCGGATGAAGGTGCGCTCGGCCGTCCCCGTGTAGACCCAGGGAGCGCCCTGCTTGTCGTAGAGGACGGCGCTGTACGGGACGGCGCCCGGGTCCGAGACGACCGCGGTCTCGAGCTCGAGCCGGCGGACCGCGTCGGCGGTGAGGGTCAGCGTCTTCGGGTCGTCGTCCTCAGCCCCCTCGACGATCTCGACCGCCGGCACGGGCACGTGGACCTCCGCCTCCACCGGTGCGCAGCTCGCGACCAGCGCGGCGGCGCCGACGGCCGCGAAGGGGGCGAGGCGGCGGCTACGCACGACTGCCCACCCCCACGGGCCCGAACACCTCGGACTCGTCGAAGGACAGGTCCTGCAGCGGTTCCTCCCGGCCGGCGTAGCGGGAGGCCACCGCCGGGAGCACGACCAGCGAGACCAGACCGGTGGTGACGGCCCCTCCGGCCACGACCAGGCCCACGTGGGACAGCACCTCCAGACCCGGCCGGGCCCCCAGCAGGGCGAGGCCGGCCCCGAGCAGGAAGGTGAGGACCGCCGCCGGCAGGACGGCAGGCGTGGCGGCCCGCAGCACGGCGTCAGCACCGATGTCGTCGGCGCGGGCGCGGCCGACCCCGATCACGGTGAGCGCGTTCTGGACGCCGAGCACGGCCAGGGCGAGCAGGCCGAGCAGGCACCCGACGGTCAGGTCGCCGACCAGCAGGGCAGCCAGGAGACCTCCGGTCATCCCGAGCGGGACGGCCGCGGTGGCCGCCACGGCGGTCCACCAGTTGCGGGTGGCGGCCTGCAGCAGCAGCAGGACGCCGAGGACGGCGGCGGCGGCGAGCAGCAGGACCTCGCGCAGGTTGGCGGCGCTCGTGGACCCCTCGTCCCGCACCTCGGCGTGGTACTCGGCCGGCATGTCCATCCGCGCCAGGTTCGTCGCCACGGCCGCGCTCGCCCGGCCGTCGACCTCGGCCACGATGTCGAGGCGCCGCTGCACCGACTCGCGCCGGATCACCGTGGGCTGCTCGGTGAGCTCGACGTCGGCCACCTCGGCCAGTGGCACCTGCCGGCCACCCGGCACGTCGATGGGCAGCGCCCGCACCTTGTCGGGGCTGTCGCGCAGTTCGCTGCCGCTCCAGACCTGGACGTCGAACACCTTCTGCTCCTCGAAGATCGCGCCGACCTCGAGCCCTCCGACCAGCGTCGCCGCCTGCCGCCGCACGTCGCCCGGGGTCATCCCCAGCGCCTCCGTGGCAGCGAGGTCGACGGTGATCCGCAGGGTCTCCTCGGTGGGCGGCTCGAGCAGGCGGGCACTTCTCACGCCGGGGGTGTCGCGGACGACGTCGAGCGCGCTCCCAGCCGCCTCGCGCAGCGTCTCCGGCACGGGGCCGTAGACCGAGACCACGAGCTCCCCCTCGGTCCGCGGGTGGATCGCGTCGACGCGCCCGTCGAGGAAGCCGCCGATCGTCGGTCGCAGGTTCCCCGCGGCGCGTGCCGCGTCCACGGCACCGTCGGCGACCGCGTCGCGGTCCGCCCCGTCGCCCAGGGTGATCCACAGCTCGCCGGAGTTGGCTCCGACGACCCGCTCTCCCGAGACGGCACGGCCGACGTGCCCGCCGACCCCGGCGACGCCGTCGAGCTCGCGCAGCTGGCCGGCGAGGGTACCCAGCGTGCTGGTGAGGGCCTGCGGCGAGGTGCCCTCCGGCGCCTCCACCCGCAGGACCATCGTGCGCTCGCGGAACTCCGGCCGCGTCTCGACGCCGAGGCCGAGCGCGAGCGCGGTGCTGGCGGCGATCCCGACGGCCACCACGGCAGCCAGTGCCACGGTCGAGGACGCGAGCCGACCGGCCGCCGCCGTCGCGCGCCGCACGGTGAAGCGCGTCGCCCGTGTCGCCCGGGAGGGACCGGGCCCGACCAGGGCCGCGATGCCCGGGGCGACGACGACCGCGACCACGAACGCGCCGGCCGTCGTGAGCAGGAAGCCTCGCGCCGCCTCGGGGAGGAACGCGCCCGGTCGTCCCTCGAGCAGGAACGCGGGGACCGCGAGCAGCACCGCTGCCAGCGAGGTGTAGATCGCCGTCGTGCCCAGCGAGGCGTAGGCGGCGCTCACCCGTCGTGGCCCGGACAGCTCGCGAGGGGCTCGGTGCACGGCGTCGACGGCGGCGACGGCCTGCGCGATCGCCAGGAGCGCCCCGGCGCCCAGTCCCGCGACGGCGACGAGGGTGACGCGCGGGTCGACCAGCCACAGCAGCAGCCAGCCGCCGACGACGGACAGGCCGACGGTGCTCACGACCATGACCACGGGGCGCCAGGCCCGGTACAGCAGGGCGCACACGACGGCGAGCAGCAGCAGCGCGCCGAGGGCCGCCAGCGCCAGGTTGCGGGCGGCGTCGTCGACGTAGTCCGCCGGGCGGTACACCGAGGAGTCCATCTCGACCCCCGGCAGGCCGGCCGACAGCGACGCCAGCGCCTCCTCGATGCCGCGGCTGACCTCGGCCGTGCTGACGCCCGGCTGCTTCTCGATGACCAGCACCAGGCCCGACCCGTCGTCGACGACGCCGTCGCCGATGATCGTCGGGGGCGCCTCGACGATGGTGGCGACGTCCGCGAGCGTGACCCCCGGGGCCGCGCCCTCCACCGCCACGCGACCGAGTGCGGCGTCGTCCGTGATGGGCGAGACGTGCTGCACGTTCACCCGCTGCTGCGGCAGGTCGAGGAAGCCGCCGCGGCCCGGGGTCGAGGCCTCCAGGAAGCTGAGCGGCGAGACCCACAGCGAGTTGCCGGTGGTCGCCACGACCTCGTCGAGCGAGACGCCGTGCTGCTGCATCCGCGCCGGGTCCGCCTGCACGTGCAGCTGCCGGTCGCGCATGCCCCACACGGCGACGTTGGCGACCCCCTGGACGCTCATCAGCTTGGGCCGGATCGTCCAGCGTGACAGCACCGACAGGTCGACCAGGTCCTGGTCCTGCGAGGACAGGCCGACCATCATCACCCGGTTCGCCGCAGACGTCGGCTGCAGCATGACCGGCGCCTTGGAGGCGTTGGTGAGCAGCGCGCCCTGCGTGAGCCGTTCCTGCACCACCTGGCGGGCCCGCACCGGGTCGGTGCCCTCCTCGAACGTCATCACGACCGACGACAGCCCCGCGATCGAGGACGACTGCATCCGGTCGACCCACGCCACCCCGCTGAGCAGGTTCGACTCGAGCGGGACCGTCACGAGGTCCTCGACCTCTTGCGCCGACAGCCCGAGCGCCTCGGCCTGCACCTCGACGGTGACCGGCGCGAACTCAGGGACCGGTTCCACCGAGGTCGCTCTCATCTGCACGACGCCGAAGACGGCGGCGGCGATGGTGAGGATGACGACGAGGACGCGGGCGCGTACTCCCGTCCCGACGATCCGACCGGTCATGGCGGCCCCCTGACGACGAGCGCGGCAACCCAGGCGGCTGCCTCAGGCACGTCGCTGTGCCTGTTCGCGTGAGCGTAGGGATGACTGTTTGTCACGGGGATGGCCCGAACGGGCCAGTCGTCCAGGGCCGGACAGGCCCAGATCGCTCACCCTCTGCTTGACAGGCCTGGGATCCGGGTCATCCACGTGGTCGACGCGGTCGTGGGCACCGACGTGGGCTGACCCGCTCGTCGTCGGGCGCGGCGGGGACTCAGGCGTCGCAGGTGTCGATGTAGCCGCCGACGCGCGCGAAGGCGTCGAGCAGCGTGATGACGTCGATCCCGCGCTCGGTCATCGCCGCCTCGAGCTCGTCGGCGGTGCCGTCGGTGCCGAGACCGAGCTGCACCTCGCCGAGGACCCGCAGTGTTCTCGGCGGCGTCGGCGATCTCCTCGGGCGCCGCGGTGGCCAGGGCCGCCGTGCCGTCGGCGTACTCCTGGGTGCCGGGCTCGGCGGTGTCGAGGGTGTCGTCGGCGGCCACCTCGCAGAAGGCGGGGTCGCCGGGAGCGGTGAAGGTCGGCGTCGCCGGACTCCTCGGGCGAGGGCTCCGGCGCGGCGCTGCTGCTCGCCACCGGGTCCGGGCCGGTGCCGTCGGGGACCTCGTCGCCCCCGCAGCCGGCGAGGGCGAGCACGGCGCACACGGCGGCAGCGGTCAGCAGGTGGCGCACGGGGGCTCCTCGGGGCATTCGGGAGCCGGTCCCCCGTCGTCCGGCCAGAGTACGGGCCGGCCCGGAGGGCTCAGTCGTCGTCCCCGCCCCCGCTGCCGCCGCCCCCGCCGCCACCGTCGCCGCTGGAGTCGTCCTCCACCGACACCACCGGACGACCGCCGGAGCAGGTGGCCTCCACCCGGGTGCGCTGCGAGCCGGACTCGAACTCGACCCGCAGCCGCGAGCCGCCGTCCGACGTCGAGCTCTTCACCGACCACCCGTCGTCGGGCCAGGCGCCGTTCAGGGCGATCCGGTCTCCGGTGCACCTGCACCCGACCTGTCCGCCGGCGACCCGGTAGGCCGTGTCCACCGGGCTCGGGGTGGTCGGCGCCGTGCCGCCGGACGACGTCGGGGGCGGGGTGCTGCCCGTCGGGGACGGCGGGGCGGTGGTGGTGCTCGACCCCGGCAGCGGGGCGGCCCCGGTGTAGTCGGAGGGCACCTGCTGCGCGGACGGGTCGAGCACCTCGCTGCCGGCGGACCCGATCGCGAGCCAGGCCAGGGCGGAGACCGCGACGACGACGACGAGCCAGCCCGCGACGGCGGCCACGACGGTGCCCCGTCCGCGCCGTCGGCGGCTCGCGCCGGTCGTGTCGTCAGCCACGGGTCCAGCCTCCCACCCCTGCGGCGGTTACGGTCTGGGCATGGCGAGCATCCTGCTGGTGGAGGACGACGCCGCGATCCGCTCGGCGGTGACGCGGGCGCTCACCGCGCGCGGCCACGCGGTCGACAGCCGACCGACCGGCATGGCCGGCCTCCAGGCCGCGATCGACGACCGGCCGGACGTCGTGCTGCTCGACCTGGGTCTCCCGGACACCGACGGGCTCCAGGTGCTGACGATGCTGCGCGCCGTCAGCGACGTCCCGGTCATCGTCGTCACGGCGCGCGACGACGGCGGCGCCGTGGTCAAGGCCCTCGACGCCGGCGCCGACGACTACGTGATCAAGCCGTTCGACGTCGCCCAGGTGGAGGCCCGGCTGCGGGCGGTGCTCCGGCGCAGCAGCACCGACGAGCCCGAGCCCGCGCTGACCGTCGGCGACCTCGTGGTCGACGCGCAGGCCCGGGAGGTGCGGCTCGAGGGACGACGGATCGAGCTGAGCCGCAAGGAGTTCGACCTGCTGCACGTGCTCGTCTCCAACGTCGGCCGGGTGGTCACCAAGCGCGAGCTGCTCGCCGAGGTCTGGCGCCAGCCCTACGGCGGCGCGGAGCGCACGGTCGACGTGCACCTGTCGTGGCTGCGCCGCAAGCTCGGCGAGTCGGCGGCCGAACCCCGGTACCTGCACAGCGTGCGAGGCGTCGGCGTGCGCCTGGTCGACCCGGCCGACTGATGCGCCGGCGGATCGCGTGGCTCGTGGCGGCCACGACCTCAGCGGTGGTGCTGGCATTCGTCATCCCCCTCGGGTTGCTCGTCAAGACCCTCGCCGAGGACCGCGCCCTGACCGCGGCGGGTCAGGACGTGCAGCAGGTGGCCAACGCGCTCGTGGCCGGTGGCGCCGATCCCGCAGCGATCGAGCAGATCGTCACCTTCGTCGACGACGGGTCCCCGCGGACGGTCGGCGTGCGGTTGCCGGACGGCACCCGGGTCGGGAACGCGGTCCCCCCGGACGGCGCCGCCGCCCTGGCCGCGGCGCTCGGGGGCGAGGGCTCCACCGAGGTGTCGGACGTCGGCGCGCTGGTGCTCCTGCCGGTGGCGGTCACCGACGGCAACGCCGTGGTGGCGTCGGCCGTGCCCCCCGGGGAGCTGCGTGCCGGCGTGGTGCAGGCGTGGGTGACGCTGGCGGGTCTCGCCCTCGGCATGCTCGTCCTGGCCGTCGTGGTGGCCGACCGGCTCGGTCGCTGGGTGTCGACGCCGGTCACCGACGTCGCCGCGACCGCGCGACGGCTGCGCGACGGGGACCTGTCGGCGCGGGTGGACCCCGACGGGCCGCCGGAGGTCGAGGCCCTCGGGCGTTCGCTGAACCGGTTGGCGGACAGGGTGGTCGAGCTGCTGGCGCTCGAGCGGGAGCAGGCCGCCGACCTCTCGCACCGGCTGCGCACCCCGGTCACCGCGCTGCGGCTCGACGTCGACCAGATCGACGACCCGCAGGTCGCCGAGCGACTGCGTGGGCACGTCGACAACCTGGTGCGGACGGTCGACCAGGTGGTCGCCGACGCGCGCCGTCCCGTCCGCGCCGACCTCGAGAGCCGTTGCGACGCAGCGCAGGTCGTACGCGAGCGGGTGGACTTCTGGTCGGCGCTCGCCCAGGACCAGGAGCGGCCGGTGGGTGGGCGGCTCGACCCGGGCCCGGTGCCGGTGGCGGTCGACGCCGCCGACCTCGCCGACGCGCTGGACGCGTTGCTGGACAACGTCTTCGCGCACACCCCCGACGGCACCGCGTTCGCTGTCGACCTCGCCGCGCGGCCCGGAGGCGGTGCACGCGTGGAGGTCTCGGACGCCGGGCCGGGCCTGCCCGAGGGCGACGTGGCCGAGCGCGGCCGCAGCGGCGCGGGGTCGAGCGGCCTGGGCACCGACATCGCCCGACGCGTGGCGGTCGCGTCGGGCGGGTCGGTCGAGCTGGGACGGTCGGCCGCCGGCGGGGCGAGCGTGGTGCTGCTGCTCGGCCCCGCCTCGACCTGACCGCGTCAGGGGCACCTGCGGTCCGACGTCAGTCGTCGTCGCCGCCGCGGTCGCCGCCGCCGTCGTCGTCGCCACCGTGGTGCGAGCCGTCCTCGCCGTCGCCGCCGTGGTGACCGGAGCCGTCGTCCGAGTCGTCGTCGGAGTCGTCGCCGCCGCTGCCGCGGCCGCTGCTGTCGTCGTCGCGGTCGTCGGAGTCGTCGTCGCCACCGCGGTCGCCGCGACCCTGGTCGGCCGTGCCGTCGTCACCGCCGCCGTCCCGGCCGGAGTCGTCGGAGGACGCGCTGCCCGACGGGCTGGAGGTGCTGGTGGAGCCGGCGGTGCCGGGGGCGTCGCCGCGACCCTGGTCGGCGGTGCCGTCGTCGTCGGCCGACCCCGCCCCTGGGGCGCCGGTCGGGGTGGACGAGCTGACGATCGTGGCGGGCCGGTCGCCGCTGCCCTGGTCGGCGGTGCCGTCGTCGTCGACGGAGCTCACCGCGGCGGGGGTGGTCGACGGGGCGACCGTGCTGCTCGCGGCGTAGGTGGCGCCGGCGGCGCCGAGCCCGAGGACGGCTGCCAGGGCGATGGTCTGGATCGGACGCAGGGTCATCTGTCTCACCTCGTGGGTCGTGGGCTCTCGCCCGGTGTGACCCCCACGGTCGTGCCCGCCGCCCCAAGCGCAGGTGCGCCGACCGTCAAGTCGCCGTCAAGGTGCGAAACACGCCGGCAACCTCGCGTTGCACGCACGCCACACGAGGGGCGCACGATGCCTCCGACCGACCGATGACGACGTCCGCGCCCCCCTGCTGGAGCCGCCCCGTGAGCACCGCCCCTGCCGCCCGCCCGCCCGCCGGCACCCGCTACCCCGTCTCGTCCCGCGCCGTCGCCGACCTGCTCACCCAGGGCCGTCGCGTCGCTCCGCTGGAGGCCGGCGGCACCCGCTTCGCCGTCCGCGGCGCCGTGCCCACCGACCTCGCCGGCGTCGCCGCCCTGCACGGCCGCTGCGGCCCGGGCACGCTGCTGCAGCGATACCGCGCCGGCGGCCGCGGCCCGTCGCTCGACAGCCTCGTGCAGCTGCTGCGCGCCCCGCTGACGCTCGTGGTCGAGGGGCCGGAGGGCGTCGTGGCCCTCGGGACCGCCGAGCACCCCACGGCCGACGGCTACCGCAGCGAGATCGGCCTGCTCGTGCAGGACGCGCGCCAGGGCACCGGCATCGGCACCGCGCTCGCGCTGCGGCTGGGCTCGACCCTGCGCTCGTTCGGCTACGGGCAGGTCACGACCCGCTCGGCCACGGCCACCGTCCCGCTGCACCGGGTGATGCAGCGCCTCGGCCCCGTCCGCATCATCGAGCGCTCGCCGGCCACCGTGCTGTCCGCCCGCCTCACCGTCCCCACCGTGCTCCAGCTCGGCGACGACCTCACCCTCGGCTGAGCCAGCGGACCGAGGTCACCTATGCCTACTTCTCGCGCTCGCGTGCAGCCCGTTCGGACTCTGCGCGGACGATGGACCGCACTTCGTCGGCCCATCCGACGGCAGCACCGCGATTGCGGGCCACGAAAGCTGCGTATCCCGCTAGGTCCGGGAAGAGCGTGGCATGGCTTCGTGAGTAGGTCGTCTCTAGATGGGTTCGCAACCGATTCTTGAGGTTGCTCGGGACCACCAACACCACGAATGGAAGCGCGGCCGGCCGACCGCGTTTGCGGTTCGTGGCGAAGAGGGTTCGCAGCGCTTCATGGCCAGGTGGCGGTGCCCGAAGCTCGAACGCTTCGAGACGCGTAGCCCCTTCAGCCCCACTCGGTGGACCTGCAATGAATAGGCCCTGTTGAGCGGTCATGCGCGAGTCGCGAACAGTTGGACTCACAATGAAGGGTAAGCCCGTGGCTAAGGACTCGGACAATTCGTGTTGATAGTGCCAATCGGGATTGCCGAGGGAGCTCCACGTCGCTGGGATCCGACCTGCTGTCGGGAGTGAGCGGAATGCGGTCACATCGAAAGCAAAGACAGCTCCAGACGCGTCGCGGCCGGAGTCGTTGGCTTTGTCCGTTGCAAACCAGAGGGCGGTCATCGGGTCGCTGGTGACGTCGAGATACCTCGTGGGGATTCCATGATGTTGCAACGAGGCGATGACAGCTTGCTCCGACATCTGCCCGGCCTCATCTAGGCCTCGATCTCGCGCCATTTGAACAAATGCGAGCTCTAGCGCGCGAACGTCTTCTGCTGATCGATGATCGAGGCGTGGCGCATGGTCGAGGATGAAGCGTTGAATCGACGAGTGAACGTCCCACGTCCAGTCGGCCACACCTCGCCAGACGTAGCGTCGGCCAGGGGTGAGGGTGCCGATGCGGCTGATGGCTGTCATGAGGTTGTCGAGGCTGGTCGCGCGGTAGCCCCACCCATC
This sequence comes from uncultured Actinomycetota bacterium, assembly GCA_963825505.1. GTDB lineage: Bacteria > Actinomycetota > Actinomycetes > Actinomycetales > CAWJMD01 > JBBQSN01. The sequence goes on from CAWGTL010000021.1 coordinate 33,222, forward strand.
CCGAACCCAGGAAGTCATTTTCTCCCCCAACTCCCCGACGAGGTCGCGCTCAGATCCTAGAGGGAGTCAAGCGGGGAGCGCCTCGATGGCACTGGCCACATGATGGAGCGGCGACGGGAACAACCCCCGTCCGCCGGTAGTTGAGCCGATCAGACTCAGGTTTGGTCAGCCCGGATGTGACAACCTCCGCCGGTTGGTCCTACCTTGAGCGCAGACGACTCAACCCGGGCCCACGAGGGGTCCGGAGGACTACGGAGGACGACAGACATGGCACGTGCGGTCGGTATCGACCTGGGCACCACGAACTCGGTGGTGGCCGTCCTGGAGGGTGGCGAGCCCACCGTCATCGCCAACGCCGAGGGTGGTCGCACGACCCCGTCGGTGGTGGCCTTCGCCAAGTCCGGCGAGCCGCTCGTCGGCGAGATCGCCAAGCGCCAGGCGGTGACGAACGTCGACCGCACGGTCCGGTCGGTCAAGCGCCACATGGGCACCGACTGGTCGGTGGAGATCGACGACAAGAAGTACACCCCGCAGGAGATCAGCGCTCGCATCCTGCAGAAGCTGAAGAAGGACGCGGAGGAGTACCTCGGCGAGCCCGTCACCGACGCCGTGATCACCGTCCCGGCGTACTTCAACGACGCCGAGCGCCAGGCCACCACCGAGGCCGGCGCCGTCGCGGGTCTCAACGTGCTGCGGATCATCAACGAGCCCACCGCGGCCGCGCTCGCCTACGGCCTCGACAAGGGCAAGGAGGACGAGCTCATCCTCGTCTTCGACCTCGGCGGCGGCACCTTCGACGTCTCCCTGCTCGAGGTGGGCAAGGACGCCGAGGACGGCTTCTCCACCATCCAGGTCCGCGCGACCTCCGGTGACAACCGGCTCGGCGGCGACGACTGGGACCAGCGCGTGGTCGACCACCTCGTCACCATGGTGAAGAACAGCAGCGGCGTCGACCTGTCCAAGGACAAGATCGCGATGCAGCGGCTGCGCGAGGCCGCGGAGCAGGCCAAGAAGGAGCTCAGCTCGGCCACCAGCACCAGCATCTCGCTGCAGTACCTCTCGATGACCGAGAACGGTCCGGTCCACCTGGACGAGAAGCTCACCCGGGCGCAGTTCCAGGAGATGACCAAGGACCTGCTCGAGCGCACCAAGGCGCCCTTCAAGCAGGTGATGGCCGACGCCGACGTCAAGGTCAGCGACATCGACCACATCGTCATGGTGGGCGGCTCCACCCGGATGCCGGCCGTGGCCGACGTCGTGCGCGAGCTCACCGGCGGGAAGGAGCCCAACAAGGGCGTCAACCCCGACGAGGTCGTCGCCGTGGGCGCCGCCCTGCAGGCCGGCGTGCTGAAGGGCGAGCGCAAGGACGTCCTGCTCATCGACGTGACCCCGCTGTCCCTCGGCATCGAGACCAAGGGCGGGATCATGACCAAGCTGATCGAGCGCAACACCGCGATCCCGACCAAGCGCTCCGAGGTCTTCACCACCGCGGACGACAACCAGCCGTCGGTGATGATCCAGGTGTTCCAGGGCGAGCGGGAGCTGGCGGCGCACAACAAGCCGCTCGGCAACTTCGAGCTCACCGGCATCGCCCCGGCGCCGCGCGGCGTCCCGCAGATCGAGGTCACCTTCGACATCGACGCCAACGGGATCGTCCACGTCAACGCCAAGGACCGCGGCACCGGCAAGGAGCAGTCGATGAAGATCTCGGGCGGCAGCGCGCTGCCCAAGGAGGAGATCGACCGGATGGTGCGCGAGGCCGAGGAGCACGCGGAGGAGGACAAGAAGCGCCGCGAGGAGGCGGAGACCCGCAACACCGCGGAACAGCTCGTCTACTCCACCGAGAAGTTCCTCACCGACAACGACGACAAGCTCCCCGAGGACGGCAAGGCCGAGGTGAAGACCGCGGTCGAGGAGCTGAAGACCGCGCTCGCGGGCGAGGACATCGAGGCCGTCAAGAGCGGTCACGAGAAGCTGTCCACGGCCAGCCAGAAGCTCGGCAGCGCGCTCTACGAGGCGCAGGCCGCCGAGCAGGCCGCCGAGCAGGCCGCGGGCGACGCCCCGACCGGTGACGGCCCGTCCTTCACCAAGGACTCCGACGCCTCCGCGGCCGACGACGACGTGGTGGACGCCGAGATCGTCGACGACGAGAGCGAGAGCAAGTGAGCGAGCGGAGCGAGCGAGCCATCAAGCAGAGCAGCATGCTCGCGGCGAGGTACGAGCCGTGAGCGACCCCACCCAGGGTCCTCCGGAGCAGCCGGGCGCGGACGGCGGGACCCCCGAGGGTCCCGTCGTCCGCGACCGCCGCCGGATCGACCCCGACACCGGGCAGGTCCGCGAGCCCGCCGGCCCGCCGCCGGGTGAGTCGTCGGTGCGCGACGACGTGGTCGACGACGTCGCGGCCGAGCGGTCCGCAGCGCCCGACGCCGCGACCGGCGCCGAGGACGGTCTCGGCGGCGCGGCCGCGCAGCTGGCGGCCGAGCGGCTGGCCGACCTGCAGCGGCTGCAGGCCGAGTACGTCAACTACCGCAAGCGGGTCGAGCGCGACCGGTCGGTCGCCCGCGACCAGGCGGTGGCCGGCGTGCTCGAGTCCCTGCTGCCCGTGCTCGACGACCTCGAGCTCGCGCGCCAGCACGGCGACCTCGAGGGCGGGCCGTTCGCGTCCATCGCCGACAAGCTCGAGGGCGTGCTGGGTCGTCACGGCCTGGCGCGCTACGGCAGCGCCGGCGAGGAGTTCGACCCCGCCGTGCACGAGGCGCTCATGCACTCGCACTCGCCCGACGTGCAGGTGACGACGGTGACCCAGGTGCTGCAGCCCGGGTACACCGTGAACGACAAGGTGCTGCGCGCTGCGCGCGTCGCCGTCACCGACCCCGAGCAGTAGCCGATCCTGAGTCAGACCGAGGAGAGGAAGGAGGCGCCGTGACCGGCCAGGACTGGTTCGACAAGGACTTCTACGCCGTGCTCGGCGTCGACAAGAAGGCCTCGGCGGCCGAGATCAAGAAGGCCTACCGCAAGAAGGCCCGCACGCTGCACCCGGACGCCAACGCCAACGACCCGGCCGCCGAGGCGCGGTTCAAGGAGGTCGGCGAGGCGTACGCCGTGCTGTCCGACGCCGAGAAGCGGCAGCAGTACGACGCCATCCGCTCGATGGCCGGCGGCGCCCGCTTCACCGCGGGCGGCCCGGGCGGCGGCGGCGCCGGCGGCTTCGAGGACCTGCTCGGCGGGCTGTTCGGCCAGGGCGGGACGCAGAACGTGCGCTTCGGCCAGGGCGGCGCCGGTGCCGGAGGTGTGCCGCCCGGGTTCGAGGACCTGCTGGGGATGTTCAACCAGCAGGGCGGCTACACCTCGACCCGAGGCCCGCGCCGCGGGGCCGACGTGCAGGCCTCCACCACGTTGCCGTTCACCGAGGCGGCGACCGGCTCCACCGTCACGCTGCGGTCGGCCGACGGCACCCAGGTGCGGGCGCGCATCCCCGCGGGGGTGCGCGACGGCCAGAGGATCAAGCTGGCGGGGAAGGGTCGTCCGGGCGAGGGTGGCGCTCCGGCAGGGGATCTCGTCATCCACGTCAGCGTGACCCCGCACCCGGTGTTCACCGCCAGCGGCAAGGACCTGCGGGTCACCGTGCCGGTCTCGTTCGCCGAGGCCGCGCTGGGTGGGACGATCGAGGTGCCCACCCTCGACGGCGGCTCGGTGCAGCTGAAGGTGCCCGCGGGCACGCCGGCCGGCCGCACGCTCCGGGTACGGGGTCGCGGCATCCAGGCGGCCTCCGGCCCGGGCGACCTGCTCGTGACGGTGCAGGTGGCAGTACCGCAGAAGCTCGACGGTGCCGCGCGCGAGGCCGTCGAGGCGTTCCGTGATGCGACCTCGGACGATGACCCGCGTGAGGCGTTGCGCGAGAAGGCCGCTCGGGCGGGCGGTGCGTGATGTCGGGCTTGGGTGAGATCGACGACACCACACCGGTGTTCGTGATCTCGGTCGCCGCCCAGCTGGCCGGCA
>CAWGTL010000022.1:0-32401 GCA_963825505.1 uncultured Actinomycetota bacterium
GACGAAGCCCCTGACCCGCGTCGTCGCAGGTCAGGGGCTCGTGCGCCTGGGGTGAGTGACGGGACTTGAACCCGCGACATCCGCGACCACAACGCGGCGCTCTACCAGCTGAGCTACACCCACCATCGCCGCACGCACGCGGCACGGCACCGGGAAGTGTAACGGCATCACGGCGGCAGTCCGAACCGGTTGGATCAGGACAGCGTGTGCCGTGCGCCGATGGTCTTGGCCGTGGCCGAGTCGGGCCCGGGCTCGGGGACGAAGACGGCCTCGCGGTAGTACCGCAGCTCGGCGATGCTCTCGCGGATGTCGGCCAGCGCCCGGTGGCCGCCCGCCTTCTTCGGGCGAGTTGAAGTACGCGCGGGGGAACCAGCGGCGGGCAAGCTCCTTGATGCTGGAGACGTCGATGATCCGGTAGTGGAGGTGCTCGTCGAGCACGGGCAGGTCGCGCGCGATGAAGCCGCGGTCGGTACCCGCGCCTGTTCCCGGCGAGCGGGGCCTTGCGCGGGCTCGGCACGTACTCGCGGATGTAGGCCATCACCTGCTCCTGCGCGTCCTCGAGCGTGGTGCCGGCGGCGAGCTCCTCGATCAGGCCGGAGGTCGTGTGCATCGTCCGCACCACCTCGTTCATCTGGTCGATCGCCTCCTGCGGTGGGCGGATCACCAGGTCGACCCCTTCGCCGAGCACGTTGAGCTGGGAGTCGGTGACCAGGGCCGCGACCTCCACCAGGGCGTCGGCACCGAGGTCGAGACCGGTCATCTCGCAGTCGATCCAGACGATCCGGTCGGAGGAGCGGTCGGCGGCGTTGTCGGCAGGCACGCGCGTCAGGGTACGCGGGGGTGGGCGTCCGGGCCCTGCGTGTCGTCGGGCGGCCGCAGCGCGAACGGCCGGCCCGGCGACAGCACCATCGCCGCGGCCACCCCGCCGAGGCCGACGAGCACCGTGGCGCCTACCCCCAGCACGACCGACCACGGGACGCCGAACCACAGGAGCGCCGCGACGACGAGGACCAGGGTGAACGCACCCCACCCGAGCACCTCGGCCACGCCGGTTCCCCGCGCGACGGGTGCTGCTCCCGAGTGCCGACCCACCGCTCCCCCTGCCGCTCAACGGATCCCACCGGAAGTCTAGGAGCCACGTCCCAGATTCGGGGGCGACTCGCGGCTACCCTCGCGTCATGTCCGTCGCCCCCGGCAACCGGCCGCGCCCGTCCACGTCCGCCACCCCGCCCGGCCAGGTGCCGGCCGGATCGTGCTGTGGGTGGTGATCGCCTTCGTCCTCGGCGTCTGCGCGCTCGTCACGCTCGTCGTCATCGGGCTCAGCACCGGACCGGCCGGTGCGCTGGTCGGGCTGCTGCTCGCGCTGCTGCCGGTGTACCCGGTGGCCGCGACGCTGCTGTGGCTCGACCGGCTGGAGAACGAGCCGCGGTCGCTGATCCTGTTCGCCGCGGCGTGGGGTGCGACGGCGGCCGTGGTGATCTCGCTGGTGCTGAGCATCGGGACGATGGTCGTCACCGGCGCCTCGGAGGAGACGAGCACGGTGCTCGTGGCGCCGGTGGTGGAGGAGATCGCGAAGGGGCTGGCCGTGGTCGGCGTCCTGCTGATCCGCCGCCGCGAGTTCGACGGGGTGGTCGACGGCATCGTCTACGCCGGGCTGGCCGGGCTGGGCTTCGCGTTCGCGGAGAACATCCTCTACCTCGGCAGCGCCTTCCTCGACGGCGGTCTACCGGCGGCGATCGGCACCTTCGTCGGGCGCGGGGTGATGGGCCCGTTCGCCCACCCGATGTTCACCGCCGCGTTCGGCATCGGCGTCGGGTTCGCCGTCCGCACCCGCAACCCGCTCGGACGGTTCGCGTTCCCGCTCGCCGGCCTGCTGGTCGCCATCGGCCTGCACGCGCTCTGGAACGCCCTCGCGCTCAGCGCCTCGTTCCTGCTCGGCTACGCGGTGCTCCAGGTGCCGATCTTCGCGGCCTTCGTGGTGTTCGCCATCGCAGCGCGTCGCCGCGAGGAGCGCCTGATCGGCACCCACCTGCAGGCGTACGTCTCGAGCGGGTGGCTCACCCCGGGGGAGCTGACGATGCTGTCGTCGTCCGGCACCCGGCGGCAGGCGCGCGACTGGGCGGCCCGGACGGCCGGGCCAGCGGGCAAGAAGTCGATGCGCGACTTCCAGGCGCTCGGCAGCGAGCTGGCGTTCCTGCGCGAGCGGATGGAGCACCGCGCCGCGCCGGCCGACGCGCAGGCCACCGAGCTCGACCTGCTGCGGACCATGTGGCAGCTGCGCCAGGGCTACCTGCCCGCCGTCGCGAGCTGACGCGACGACCGAGCGGCCGGGGGCGCTCGTTGCGCCGGCGGCAGGGCGCGCCTAGCGTGGGTCGCCTCCCGCGTCCCGGCGGGCGGAGGTGCCGCGTGCACGAGCTGTCGATCGCCCAGAGCGTCGTCGAGGCCGTCACCGAGCGCGCCGACGGCCGGCAGGTGCGCCGGGTCAGCATGGTCGTCGGACGCCTGTCCGGCGTCGTGGCCCAGGCCCTGGTGTTCAGCTTCGAGCTGGTGTGCGAGGGCACTGTCGCCGAGGGTGCCGAGCTGGTCGTCGACGAGCCGGCGGGGCGCGCGCGGTGCCGGACCTGCGCCGACGAGTTCGACGTCGGGGACCTCGTCCTGCTGTGCCGGTGCGGGAGCACCGACGTCGAGCTCGTGCGGGGGCACGAGCTGCTGGTCTCGTCCATGGAGCTGGTGTGAGTGTGCGCGACCTGCGGCTGCGGTGATCCCGCTGGTGTGAGGCTCGACGGGGTCGGGCTCCAGCGCGCCGACGACGAGCACCACCACGAAGCCGGCCACGGCCACGGTCACCGTGGTGGGCACGGGCCCGCGCACGGCGGGGCTGACGGCGACCTGCACCGACAGGGTGGTGAGGTGCTGACCCTCGAGCAGCGGGTGCTGGCCAAGAACGACGCCCTCGCCGAGACCAACCGGCGGCGCCTCGCGGAACGCTCGGTGCTGGCCCTCAACCTGATGAGCTCCCCCGGCTCGGGGAAGACCACGCTGCTCGAGCGCACGATCCGGCTGCTGCCCGGCGACCGCGCCGTGGCGGTCGTCGAGGGTGACCAGGAGACGGCACTGGACGCCGAGCGCATCCGCGCCACCGGCTGCGCCGTCGTCCAGGTGAACACCGGCGCCGGTTGCCACCTCGACGCCGAGATGCTCGCCCACGCTCTCGACGTGCTCGACCCCGAGCAGGGTTCGGTCCTCTTCGTGGAGAACGTGGGGAACCTGGTGTGTCCCGCCCTGTTCGACCTCGGCGAGAGCGCTCGGGTCGTGGTGGTCTCCGTGACGGAGGGTCAGGACAAGCCGCTGAAGTACCCCCACATGTTCGCCGCCGCCGACCTCGTCCTGGTCAACAAGGTCGACCTGCTGCCCTACGTCCAGTTCGACGTCGACGTGTGCGCGGCGCACGCACGCGCGGTCAGACCCGGCGTAAAGGTGCTCGCCCTCTCGGCCACCTGCGGCACGGGCATGGACGCCTGGCTCGACTGGGTCCTTCGTCGCTGAGGAGGACGACGTACGCCTCTATCAGTTGACACCCGCCGACCGGGGCCGGTAGAGAGTGATCTGCGTCACGCAAGCGGACCGAGACACGGTTCCTCTGACGCAGGGAGGCGCGGACGCTTCCCGGAGAGCGGCCCAGATGCCGACCGAGGCTGCCACCAAAGCCGAGGAGACCCTGATCCACGTGCTGTGGATCAATGCCGGTCTCAGCTGCGACGGGGACTCGGTGGCGCTGACCGCCGCGACCCAGCCCAGCGTCGAGGAGATCGCCCTCGGGGCGCTCCCGGGGCTCCCTCAAGTGGCCGTGCACTGGCCGCTCATCGACTTCGAGTGCGGACCCAACGGCGGCGCGGACGACTTCCTCGAGTGGTTCTTCAAGGCCGACCGGGGCGAGCTGGAGCCCTTCGTGCTGGTCGTCGAGGGCTCGATCCCGAACGAGAACCTGCACGACGAGGGCTACTGGTGCGGCTTCGGCAACGACCCGGCGACGGGGCAGCCGATGACCACGAGCGAGTGGCTCGACCGGCTGACGCCCAAGGCGACCGCGGTCGTCGCGGTCGGCACCTGCGCCACCTACGGCGGCATCCACGCGATGGCCGGCAACCCGACCGGCGCGATGGGGGTGCCCGACTACCTGGGCTGGGACTGGAAGTCCAAGGCCGGCATCCCCATCGTCTGCGTGCCCGGGTGCCCGATCCAGCCGGACAACCTGTCCGAGACCCTCACCTACCTGCTCTACATGGCCACCGGCCAGGCGCCGATGATCCCGCTCGACGACGCGCTGCGGCCGACCTGGCTGTTCGGGGCGACCGTCCACGAGGGCTGCGACCGCGCCGGGTACTACGAGCAGGGCGACTTCGCCACGGAGTACGGCAGCCCCAAGTGCATCGTCAAGCTCGGCTGCTGGGGTCCTGTCGTCAAGTGCAACGTCCCCAAGCGGGGGTGGATCAACGGCGTGGGCGGCTGCCCGAACGTCGGCGGCATCTGCATCGGGTGCACGATGCCGGGCTTCCCGGACAAGTTCATGCCCTTCATGGACGAGCCGCCCGGCGGCAAGCTCTCGACGGCGGCAGTCGGGTTGTACGGCGCCACGATCCGCAACCTGCGCTCCATCACGTCCAAGACGGTCGACCAGGAGCCCAAGTGGCGCCACTCGGGCCGCCAGCTCACCACCGGTGCCACACGCACCTGGTGATCCCTGAGGTGCCGCCGTCGGCAGCCACGACGGGTCGGCACCACCGCCAGCTCGGAGAGGCAGCGCGATGACGACGACAGCACCCCGCACGGAATCCGGAACCTCCGAAGGGCGAGCAAACCTCGTCGACATGGCGTGGGATCCCATCACGCGCATCGTGGGCAGCCTGGGGATCTACACCAAGATCGACTTCGACGCGCGCGAGGTCGTCGAGTGCCACAGCACGTCGTCGATCTTCCGGGGGTACTCGATCTTCATGAAGGGCAAGGACCCTCGCGACGCGCACTTCATCACCAGCCGCATCTGCGGCATCTGCGGCGACAACCACGCCACCTGCTCGTGCTACGCGCAGAACATGGCCTACGGCGTCAAGCCGCCGCACATCGCCGAGTGGATCGTCAACCTGGGCGAGGCCGCCGAGTACATGTTCGACCACAACATCTTCCAGGAGAACCTCGTCGGGGTGGACTACTGCGAGAAGATGGTCGCGGAGACCAATCCCGCTGTGCTGGAACGGGCCAACAACACCGAGTCCCCGCACGCCGGCGAGCACGGCTACAAGACCATCGGCGACATCATGCGGTCCCTCAACCCGTTCACTGGCGAGTTCTACCGCGAGGCCCTCCAGGTCAGCCGGATGACGCGAGAGATGTTCTGCCTCATGGAAGGTCGCCACGTCCACCCGTCCACGCTGTACCCGGGCGGGGTCGGGACCGTGGCGACCATCCAGCTGATGACCGACTACATCACCCGGCTGATGCGCTATGTCGAGTTCATGAAGAAGGTCGTGCCCATGCACGACGACCTGTTCGACTTCTTCTACGAGGCGCTGCCCGGCTACGAGCAGGTCGGCCTGAGACGCACCCTGCTCGCCTGCTGGGGCTCGTTCCAGGACCCGGAGCACTGCAACTTCGAGTACAAGGACATGACCCACTGGGGTCGCAAGATGTTCGTCACCCCCGGCATCGTCGTCGACGGCAAGCTCGTCACCACTGACCTCGTCGAGATCAACCTGGGCATCCGCATCCTCCTCGGCTCCTCGTACTACGAGGACTGGGAGGACCAGGAGATGTTCGTGACCAAGGACCCCCTGGGCAACGACGTCGACCGGCGCCACCCGTGGAACCAGCACACGAACCCGCGCCCCCAGAAGCGCGACCTGGGCGACAAGTACAGCTGGGTGATGTCGCCCCGGTGGTTCGACGGCAAGGACTACCTCGCCCTCGACACCGGGGGTGGTCCGCTGGCGCGGCTGTGGGTCACGGCACTGGCGAACCTCGTGGACATCGGGTACGTGCAGGCCACCGGCTCCAGCGTGCGGATCAACCTGCCGAAGACGGCGCTGAAGGGACCGGTCGAGCTCGAGTGGAAGGTCCCTCAGTGGAGCAACACGATCGAGCGCAACCGCGCCCGCACCTACTTCCAGGCGTACGCCGCCGCCTGCGCGCTGCACTTCGCGGAGAAGGCGCTGGTGGAGATCCGTGCCGGGCACACCAAGACCTGGGAGAAGTTCGAGGTGCCGGACGAGGGCATCGGGTGCGGCTTCACCGAAGCCGTACGGGGTGTGCTGTCGCACCACATGGTGATCCGCGACGGCAAGATCGCGAACTACCATCCCTACCCCCCGACCCCGTGGAACGCCAACCCGCGCGACGTCTACGGGACGCCGGGTCCGTACGAGGACGCCGTCCAGGGGCAGCCGATCTTCGAGGAGAACGACCGCGAGCACTTCAAGGGCATCGACATCATGCGCACGGTCCGCAGCTTCGACCCCTGCCTGCCGTGCGGCGTCCACATGTACCTCGGGGACGGACAGAAGATCGAGCGCCTGCACTCGCCCACCCAGTCGGTCACCGGCGAGTGACCGCCCGACATGGGCCACACCGACGTCGCGTACCAGGACCCACGGCCCGCGCACGACCACGAGCCGGCGGTCGACCTCCGCGCGGCCGGTGAGCGGATCCAGGCGCTCCTGGACGCCAGCTCGTCCGGCGGCGCCGTCGCCCGGGAACGGGCGGAGGAGCTGGTGCGCCTCGTCACCGACCTGTACGGCACCGGGCTGGAGCGGGTGCTGGGCATCCTCGAGGAGACCGGCCGACTCGACGGCGGGCTGAGAGCGGCTCTGGCTCAGGACGACCTGGTCGCGAGCCTGCTGATCGTGCACGGGCTGCACCCGCTCGACGTCGAGGCGCGCGTGGAGGCGGCGCTGGAGAGCGTGCGGCCGTACCTGGGTTCGCACGGAGGCGACGTCGAGCTGGTCGAGGTGACGGCGGAGGGGGTCGTGCGGCTGCGCCTGCTCGGCAGCTGTGACGGGTGCCCGTCGTCGTCGGTGACGCTGGAGCTGGCCGTCGAGGAGGCGGTCGAGACGGCGGCGCCGGAGACCAGAGCGATCGAGGTGGAGACGCCGGCTGCCGCCGCCCGGGACGGGCGAGCAGTGATCCCCGTGGACGCGCTGCGGATGCGGCTCGAGCCGTCCGGACCCGGCGCCGCCGGCTGGAGCGCGGTACCGGAGCTCGCCGCGCTGGTGCCTGGTGAGGTGGCCGGATTCGTCGTCGACGACGCGCCCGTGCTGGCGTGCAGGGCGGGGGAGCAGCTGTACGCCTTCCGGGACCACTGCCCGCGGTGCGAGACCTCGCTGGCCGGCGCCACGCTGGCACGCCTGGTGGGTGGCAGGGCCGAGGACGCCGCGCTGCGCTGCCCGACCTGCCGCGGTCGGTTCGACGTGCGTCGCGCCGGGGCGAGCCTCGAGGATGACGGCCTGCACCTCGACCCGTTGCCCCTCCTCGTGCGCGACGGCGTCGCGTCGATCGCCCTCCCCGCAGCGGTGGCCTGATGGGCGCTCCGCTCGCTGCCCTGCGCCGGATCGCGACGACCCGGCCGGCGCCGGTGACCGGCGAGCGGTGCGAGATGTGCGCGGAGTCGATCCCGGGCGAGCACCAGCACGTGGTCGACGTCCAGAGCCGGGTCCTGATGTGCACCTGCCGGGGGTGCTACCTGCTGTTCGACCACGCCGACGCGACGCTGCGCTACCGCGCGGTGCCCGACCGCTACCTGGAGTTCCCCGGCTTCGACCTGGCACGGGAGCACTGGGACGCCCTGGAGATCCCTGTCGGGCTGGCCTTCTTCTTCCACAACTCGGTCCGTGGGACGACGACCGCGTTCTACCCCGGGCCGGCCGGCGCGACCGAGTCGGAGCTGCCCCTGGACGCCTGGAGCGACGTCCTCGCCGCCGACCCGCGCCTGGGGATCATCGCGCCGGACGTCGAGGCCCTGCTGCTCAGGGTCCCCGGACGCGACGACCTCGGCACGTCGCGCGACGGGTCGAGCGGTGCGATCAGCTGCCACCTCGTCCCTGTCGACGCCTGCTACGCACTGGTCGGCCGGTTGCGCGCGCTCTGGCGCGGCTTCGACGGAGGGACGCAGGCGCGCACGGCGATCGACGAGTTCTTCGCGGACATCGCGTCGCGCTCCCGTCCCGCCCCGGACGTCGAGGGGCGGGCGTCATGACGGCCCTGACGTTCAGGGTGACGGACGTGGTGGCAGAGCCGTACGCGGTCGCGCCGCAGCTGACCGCGCGGCTGCACGTCGAGGAGACCTCCGGTGCGGCGGTCCACGCGATCGCCCTGCGCTGCCAGGTGCGCATCGAGCCCCAGCGGCGTCGCTACAGCGACGACGAGGCTGCTGGCCTCGTCGACCTGTTCGGCGGCCGCGAGCGGTGGTTCGACACGCTGAAACCGTTCATGTGGATGCAGGCCGGGGTGATGGTGCAGGGCTTCACCGGGAGCACCGAGGTCGACCTGCCGCTGCCGTGCACCTACGACTTCGAGGTCGCCGGGTCCAAGTACCTGCACGCGCTGCGCGACGAGGGTGTGCCGATGGCGTTGTTGTTCTCGGGAACCGTGTTCACCCGCGGTACAGCCGGTTTCGGCGTCGAGCAGGTGCCCTGGGACTGCGAGGCGCGGCACCGGATGCCGGTGGGCGTGTGGCGCGACATGGTCGACCAGTACTTCCCGAACTCGGGGTGGCTGCGGCTCGATCGCGACACGATCGAGTCGCTGGCGCGGTACCGGTCGGCACGCGGCCTGACGGGATGGGACCAGACCGTCGACGCACTGCTCGCGGGCGCCACGGAGCCGGTGACATGAGCAGCATCGAGGCGGCGCGCCGCGTCGCGGACGCCGTGCGCGACGAGGGCTACCTGCTGTACCCGTACCGCTCGACGTCGAGCAAGAACCAGATCCGTTGGCAGTTCGGCGTGCTCGGCCCACCGGGCGCAGCTGGGGCGGGGACGGGGGAGGAGGCCACGATGGTCTCCGAGTGCCTCCTGCGGCCCCTTGCCGAGAGCCTCGCACCGGCAGAGCTCACCATCCACCTCCGGTTCCTGCAGCTCCAGCTGCGCGCCGTCGAAGCCGCCCGTGCTGACGGCTTCGTGCCGGTCGAGGAGCTCCGGGTGGCTGGGACGTCCGTGATCGGTTGGGACGAGGCGGTGGAGCGGGAGGTACTCCTGGGCCCGTTCACGCTCCAGGACCTCTGCGCCGGACAGGTACTCGTCGTGCCGGTCGAGGTGGCCGGCGGCTCCGACGTCGAGTCCCTGCACGAAGACGGCACCGTGGTCGGCCGGCTGGTGAGGACGCGGTGTGAGCTGCGGGCCGTGGTGACGGTCTCCGTCGAACGCCTGCAGGCCGAACGGCTCCTGCGCCTGCGTCTCGAGGTCGAGAACGTCGGTGCCACCGAGGTCGCGGCCGACCGGGTGATCCAGCGCTCCTTCATCGGGGCTCACCTGCTCGTCGAGGCAGCCCACGCCGGCTTCGTGTCGCTGGTCGACCCACCGGCGGACGCGGTGGCGGCGGCCGCCGGCTGTCGGCAGCACCGCTGCTGGCCGGTGCTCGCCGGCCCTGCGGGGTCCGACGACGTCGTCCTGGTGTCGCCGATCATCCTCGAGGACCACCCGCAGCTCGCGGAGCAGAGCGCCGGCCCGCTGTTCGACTCCACCGAGATCGACGAGATCCTCACCCTGCGGGTGATGACGATGACCGACGAGGAGAAGGCGCAGGCACGCGCCACCGACCCCAGGGCCGCCGAGATCATCGACCGCTGCAGCGAGGTGTCGCCGGAGGACCTCATGCTGCTGCACGGCGTCCTGCGCGACCCGCACGCGCTGGAACCCGACCCGGTGCCGTGGTGGGACCCGGGCGTCGACCAGAGCGTCCGACCGGAGGTCGACGCCGTGATGGTGGGCGCCGTCGCCGTCTGCGCCGGCAGCCGCGTCCGGCTGCGTCCCACCCGGCGTGCCGATGCGCAGGACCTCTTCTACGCGGGTCGGACCGCTCGCGTCACGGCCGTTCTCGGCGACGTGGACGGTGGGACGCACGTCGCCGTGGTCGTCGAGGACGACCCCGCTGCCGAGCTGCACGACTGGTACGGGCGCTACCTGTACTTCGCACCGGACGAGCTCGAACCGCTGCCCGCGGACGTGCCGGACCAACGAGAGGAGGGTCGACCATGAGGGTCGTGGGACTGCTGGCGACGGGACTCGTCGCCGTGGGAGTCGTCGTGAGCGCCGTCGTCGGCGTGCGCTCGATCAGCGACGTCAAGCGTTACCTGCGCATGCGCAACATGTGACCAGCCAGAGGCCCGAGCAGACCAGCGAGGAGGAGCGATGACACAGACGCCCGGCGAGCCGCTCGCCGAGGAGCCGCAGGAGGAGCGCGGGGCCCCCGGCTCGAGGGACGAGGGCTCGTCCGAGCCCGCGGGCGGGCCGGTCGACCGGCCTGCGGGGACCTCCGACGAGGACGACCACACGTCGGTGGACCCGCAGGACGAGGGCGACACCGGAGGGCCGACGCTGCCGCCCGGCTGATCCACCGACCCACGACCGATGGAGCAGGAGGACGAGACATGACCGAGGTGGACCCCGGGGACAGCGCCGTCCCGCCGTACGAGGGACGTACGGAGAGCGCGGACGTCGACACCGCTGGTGCCGGCGCTGACGCCGACACGGTCAGGGACGGTGCCGACATCGGCGGGGCCGAGCGGCCCCGGCAGAGCGGTGAGACCCGCGCGCCCGAACCGCAGGAGACCGAGCGCGGGGCCACGGCGTCGCCGGCCGACGAGCAGCCGGCTGCCGAATCACCTCAGGACGAGCCCGACCCCGAGCAGGGCACCGGTCCTGCGCACCAGACGGGCCAGGAGCGGGCCGAGGACGTCCCCGACGACCCTGAGGTCGAGCCCGGTGCCTGAGGGCCGCCCGACCCTGGTCCTCGTCGCGGGGATC
Source organism: uncultured Actinomycetota bacterium (assembly GCA_963825505.1). Taxonomy (GTDB): domain Bacteria; phylum Actinomycetota; class Actinomycetes; order Actinomycetales; family CAWJMD01; genus JBBQSN01. The sequence continues at coordinate 11,013 of CAWGTL010000022.1, forward strand.
GGCAACCTGTTCCTCGGCGACGACGGGTTCGGGCCCGAGGTGGTCCGCCGGCTCGATCCCGAGGGCTTGGGGCCGGGGGTGCGCGTCGTCGACTACGGCATCCGCGGCATGCACCTCGCGTACGACCTGCTCGACGGGTGGGATGCCCTGGTGCTCGTCGACGCCGTCCCCGACCGGGGCTCACCGGGTGAGATCGTCGTGCTCGAGCTCGGTGCGCAGGACGTGCCGGCTCCCCGCCTCGACGCGCACGCGATGGACCCCCGCACGGTCTTCGCGAGCCTGGACGCCCTGGGCGGGGCCCTGCCCCCGACCGTGCTGGTCGGGTGCCAGGTGGCCGACGTCGCCGAGGGCATCGGGCTGTCCGGTCCGGTCGCCGCGGCGGTGGACCACGCGGTCGAGCAGGTGCTGCGGATCGTGTCCGCGACGGTGGCCGGGCACGACGCCGACCGCCCGACGGCCGGGGTGGGCTGAGCCGTGTGCCTCGGGATCCCCGGACAGGTCGTCTCCCGGGTGGAGGGATATGGCGACCAGCTCGTCGAGGTCGAGGTCGAAGGTGCGCTGCGCAGGGTGAACATCGGCATGCTCGACGAGCCCCTGCCGACGGCCGGCGACTGGGTCCTGATCCACATGGGCTTCGCCGTCGAACGGGTCGACGAGGCCGGTGCCCGGGCGGCGATGGAGGGCCTCGAGATGGTCGGACGGGCACGGACGGACGCGCCGTCCGCGCCCGAGCCGCCCCCGCTCCCGCCCGGGTGGGAGGAGAGCCGTGCCTGAGCCGAACCGTTCTCACGCACCCGTTCCCGGGCCCGTGCTGTTCGCGCGGTACGCCTTCCCGCCGAACTCGCACGGGTACTGCGGGCCCGGGGACCACGCCGCCTTCTTCGAGTACGGCGTCGCGGGCGCGGACGACCGCGGGCTGCGGGCGATGTCGCAGCAGTTCGCTGGGGCGTGGCCGTACCTCCAGCTGATCGCCGCCGCCACGGGCCTGGACGACCCCCTGGACCGCAGGGTGGTCGAGGCCTACTGGGTCGGGAGCCCGCGTCTGGACCTGGTGAGCACCAGGGCGGTGGGGAACTCGATGGAGGAGCGGTTCCGTCCGATGACGGGCTCGATGTTCGCCACCCTCACCGAGAGCGTCCTCGCGGGAGGCGTGCCGCACCACAGCTTCGCGGTGTTCTGCATCTACCCGTGGACCGGCCTGCTCAGCGAGGGACGCAAGGCCAAGGACGCGTTGACGGTCCTGGACCGCTGCCGGATCCGGTGGGGGAGGGTGCTGACCGTGCAGGGTGACCAGGTGGTCGTGGAGTCGTCGCCGCTGACGTGGGACGGCCACCTGCTCGGCCTGGGTGCGAAGCAGACCGAGACCGTCGTGCAGTCCGTCGGCGGGGTCGGGATGCTCGCCCCGCTGCAGGTGGGCGACTGGGTGTCGCTGCACTGGGAGTGGGTGTGCGACAGGCTGTCCGAGGCGCAGGTGCAGCAGCTGCACGCGTTCACGGTGCGACACCTGACGATCGTGAACGAGGGCAACCTCCATCACGGACCGGCGGCGCTCCTCGGCACGTAGTGCCCCGTGCCCACTAGGAGCCGGCCGGGGGGAGCGGCCAGGAGCGGTGCAGCCGCCAGGTCACGCGGTCACCGCGCCGGTGGTTCCCCTGGTCCGTCGTCCGCAGGAGCAGCCGGCCGCACCCGGTGTCGAGCAGGTGGTCCGAGTGCGGCCCGCGGAACCACACGTCCCTGACGGTGGCGGGGAGGTCTCCACCCAGCGCCGCCCACTCGGGCCGCACCAGCACCCGTGCGGCGGAGCCCGCGAGGGTCAGGGCCGACACGGGACCGGTCAGCCGAGCCGCGAGCTCGTCGACCGGCTGCTCGTAGACCTCGACCGGGGTGCCGACCTGCACGACACGGCCCCCGACGAGCAGGGCGACCCGGTCGGCCAGTCCGAGCGCCTCCTCCGCGTCGTGGGTCGCGTAGAGGGCGGCGGCGCCGCTGTCGCGCTGGCGGGCCGCCAGCTCCTCGAGGAACACCCCGCGCACGTGCGTGTCGAGGTGCGCGGTCGGTTCGTCGAACAGGTACAGGGAGGCGTGGCGCGCGAGCGCCCTGGCGAGCCCGACGCGCTGCTGCTCTCCCCCCGACAGCTCGGCCGGGTACCGGTCGGCCAGGTGGGCGACGTGCAGCCGGTCGAGGACGGTGAGCGCCTCCTGGCGCGCTCTCACCTTCGGGACCCCCCGCCTGCGCACCGGGTAGGCCACGGTGTCGACCGCGCGCAGGTGCGGCCACAGGGCGTAGTTCTGGAACACGACCGCGAGGTCGCGCCGCTCGGGCGGCTCCGACGACGTGGGCGACGCGACCCGGCGTCCCTGGAGCCACACCTCGCCTGCCGTCGGACGCAGGAAACCGGCGACTGCGTGCAGGAGCGTGGTCTTGCCCGAACCCGAGGGGCCGAGCAGGGCGACCACCTCGCCCGGAGCCACTCGGAGGCGGACGGACGTCAGGGCCTCGTGGCCGTCGTAGGTCACGCCGAGCCCACGCAGCTCCAGCGCGTCAGGCGGCACGGTGCACCTGCTGGGGGTGTGGCGTCGGGTGCCGGGCGCGGTCGAGGCGCCGCACCACCCACCACAGCAGGAGGGCCGGCACGCCGAGGACCAGGGTGAGGACGACGGACAGCGCCGAGGTGACGCCCACCTGGCCGAGCTCCTGGCTGTTGAGGACGACGACGGCGAGGGTCTCCCCGCCCGGTCCGTACAGCAGGCTCGACATCGTCACCTCGTGCAGCGCGGTGACGAAGCAGACCGACCAGGCCGCGAGCAGGGCCGGGACGAGCGGGCGCAGCGCCACCGATCGGATCGCGGTGAGCAGCCCTGCCCCGCTGGAGCGTGCAGCACGCATCTCGTCGGGTGGCTGGCGGTCGAGCGCACCGGAGATCGGCCGGTGCGCGAACGCCCAGAGCTTGGCCACGTAGGCGAGCAGGATGATCGCGAAACCGCCGGAGAGCCAGCGACCGTAGGTGATCAGCAGCCCCACGGCCAGGGTCGAGCCGGGCAGGACGAGGGTCAGGGTGACGACGGTGGCCACACGGTGGCCGGAGCGGCCGCGCTCGAGCGCTGCCACGCAGCCTCCGAGCACGACCAGGACGGTGGCCGCGAGCGCGGCGAGCGCGAGGCTGCGGCCGAGGGCCTGCCCGTTGCGCAGGCTGAGCACGGCCTCCACGTTCGCCAGGCTCCAGCTGGCCGGCGCGATCGGCAGGCCCGCTGCGCGGGAAGCGGCCGCGGACACCAGCGCCAGCAGGGGCACTCCGAGGGTGACCAGCAGGTAGACGGCGACGCCGACCGACGCCCACCGGCCCGCCGCGGCGTGGGGAGCGGTCGTCCCCGGGTCGATGCTCCCCCCTCTCGCGACGCGCAGGCGCTGCCCCAGCAGGCGGTCGGCCGGCGCGACGACGAGAGCGGCCAGCACGACCAGCAGCAGGGCCAGGGCCACAGCCTCGACGAACGCGAGCGGGTCGCTGCTGCGTGCCAGGTCGGCGTAGATGCGGGTGGTGACGGTCGAGAACCCGGCCGGGGAGCCCATGACCTGGGGGATGGCGAACGTCCCCAGCGTCACCACGAGGACCAGCAGCGCGGCCGTCGCCAGCGCGGGACCCAGCAAGGGCAGGGTGACGGTCCGCAGGACCGTGAGCGACCCGGCGCCCGACGCCCGGGCAGCGCGTTCGGTGGAGGGCTCGGCTCTGGCCGCGAGTCCGACCGCGACGACGAGGTAGACCAGCGGGACCGCGTTGACGGCGACGACGACCGCGACGCCACCGGGGCCCTGCACCCCTTGCCAGTGCAGGCCGAGGAGGTCGTCGACCAGGCCGGCGCGTCCGTAGGCGCGCAACCAGCTGTACCCCAGCACGAAGTCCGGGACGATGACCGGGAGGAGCACGGCCACCCGCCAGAACGAACGGCCCGGCAGGTCGGGGTGGCGCAGTGCCAGGGCCAGGAGGGTCCCGACCGGGACGGCGAGGACGGTGACCGCGACGGCCAGGCCGACGGTGCCCGCGACGGCGTCGCCGAGGCCAGGGGCGCTGAGCATGTCGGCCAGGCGTCCGGACCCCTCCGCCCACACCGTCCACGCCATCACGAGCAGCGGGGCCACGACCACCGCACCGGCCACCAGCGTCACCAGGGTCGTGGCGGACCTGCGCAGTCCCGTGACCGGGTCGGCCCCCACCACCCGCTCAGCCGCCGTAGATCTGCTGGTACTCCCTCAGCAGCCGGTCCTTGTCGGTGGCCAGTGCCGGCCAGTCGGGGAAGACGACCGGGGCGTCGTCCGGGACGGTGGGTCCCGCCACGCCGGCCAGCGCCGGGTACGAGCCGGCGTCGGCGATCACCTGCTGCCCGTCCTGGCTCGTGACGAAGGTGAGGAAGTCCTTGGCGGCCGGGGAGTCGGCGGCGTCCGTCGCGAGCGCGGCGGGCCCGTAGACGGCGACGGCTCCTGGCTCGGGCCAGGCGACCTCGAGGGGCGAGCCGGCCTCCTGGGCGGCGTAGGCCGAGTTGGCCGTCGTGATGCCGGCGTCGTAGACCCCTTCTGCGACACCGGTCGTCACCTCGTCCGGAGCGCTGACCTGCGTCGCTCCGTTCTGCTCCAACGAGGCGAAGAAGTCCATGCCGTACGCGGGGTCCTGGGCGAACCAGCCCAGAGCGCCCAGGGCGGAAGCGGCGAACGCCGGGTCGGGGAGGGCGACCGCATCGGCGTACGCCTCGTCGGTCAGGTCCGCCCAGCTGCGCGGCGGCGCGACCCCTTCGCCGCTCACGGCCACCATGTAGAGGACGGCCACCGCCACGTAGTCGTCGGTGCGCAGGTCGTCGGCGACCTCGGACTCCGGGGTCCAGCCCCCGACCAACCCCTGGTCGACGTAGTCCTGCATCGTCAGCGGGTCGCACGCCCAGACCACGTCCGCCTTCAGCCCGCCGGAGCGCACGTCGCCGGCCACGCGGGCGTTCAGGTCCCCGGTGGGCGCCCGGAACAGGTCGACGGTGTACCCGTCGTGGTCCTGCTCGAACCGCTCGATCACCGGCTGGATCGTGGTGTCGCTGACGCAGGTGTAGAGCGTGATGGTCTCCGGGGCCGCAGCATCGCCGCTGCCTTCAGCGGTGCTGCTGCCCGCGTCGGCGTCGCCGCACGCGCCGAGCAGCACGAGCGCGACGACGGACGTGGCGACAACGCGCGGAGGCGTCATCGCCTCAACCTACGCGGACGCCCACGCCGACGGAAGGCGGTGAGCGGACGGTTGTGCCCGGCCCGCACGGTCAGGACAGCACATGACCGGTGAGGGCCTCGACCGCGCGGTCGACGTCGTCGGCCGAGGTGGTGACGTGGAACCCCAGCCGCATGCGGCCGTCGCGCACCGAGCCGCGGACTCCGGCGCGGTCCATCCGAGCGGTTGCCTCGTCGTCGACGCCGAGAGACACGATGGCCGAGCCGGTGGGCTCCAGGCCGACGCCGGCACGGAAGGCGTCGGCGAGCCCGACGGCGTGGGCGTGGAGGGCGTCGCGGCCGACGTCGACGAGCAGCTCGAGGGCCGGCGCCGCGCCGACCCAGGAGTGCCAGGCGGGGGACAGGTCGAAGCGACGGACGTCGCGCGCCAGCCGCAGCGGGGTGCCGTAGATGCTGCTCCACCGGTTCTCGCCGGCGTACCAGTTGGCGCCGTGCGGGACGAGCTCGTCCTCGAGCCCGGGGGCGACGGTGAGGTACGCGGTGCCGCGCGGGCCGAGGAGCCACTTGTAGCCGGAGGCCACCGTCCAGGCGAAGCGCCCGGCCGCGACCGGCAGCCAGCCGACGGCCTGGGTGGCGTCGACGAGCGCGCGGGCACCGGTCGCGTCGCAGGCGTCGGCGAGCGCGTCGAGGTCGGTGACCCGGCCGTCGCGCGACTGGACGGCCGAGACGGCGACGACGTCGGTGCCGGGGCGCACCGCGTCGACCAGGCGCTCCAGAGGCACCTCGCGGACGGCGACGCCGCGACCCGCCTGGGCCAGGAACGGGAAGGTGAGGCTGGTGAACTCGCCCTCGGCGACCAGCACCGACGAGCCCGGCGGCAGGTTGGCGGCCACCAGCCCGACCAGGGCCGACGCCTGGCTCCCGATCGCGACCCGGCCGGGGTCGACGCCGACCAGCGTCGCGTACGCGGTGCGGGCGCGCTGCACGTCGAGGTCGAACTCCGCGGCGCGGGCGGTGCCGACCGACCAGGCGTCGAGGGCTGCTCGCAGCGCTGCCAGCGAGGCCCGCGGCGGCAGCCCCATCGTGGGGGTGTCGAGGTAGACGACCTGCGGGTCGAACTCGGTCCTGGCCTGCTCGATCGGCAGCGGGGTGCGGGTCACCCGCCCATCCTGCCGATGCGCCGTGGCTCCCGGCTCACAACCCCTTGAGGAGGGTGTCGAACGGGGTCGGGTCCTCGAACGGGTCGGCGGCCGCGACGTGCGGTCGCGTCGCGACCAGGGCGGCGAGCTCCCGCCCGGCGCGGGCCGTGCGGGCGGCCAGCGCGCCACCGGTGCCGTCGGTCGAGCCCCAGTCGTCGGACGCGGCGAACACCGCGGTGGGGACGGGCACCGCCCGCAGGTACGCGAACAGCGGCCGCATCGCGTGCTCGAGCACCAGCGAGTGCCGGCCGGTGCCCGCGGTGGCGCCGAGCAGGACGGGCTTGCCGTCCATGGCGTCGCGGTCCAGCACGTCGACGAAGGTCTTGAACAGGCCGCTGTACGAGGCCGAGAAGACCGGCGTGACGGCGATCAGACCGTCCGCGCCGATGACCGTCTCCTGCGCACGCCGCAGCGCGTCGGACGGGAACCCGGTGAGCAGGTGGTCGGCCAGGTCGTGGGCGAGCTCGCGGAGCTCGACCACCTCGACGGTGGCGTCGACACCCTGCTCGCGCAGGGCGTCGACGGTGGCCGCGGTGAGGCGGTCGGCCAGGAGCCGCGTCGACGACGGGGTCGACAGGCCGGCGCTGACGACGGCCAGGGTGCGCGTGGTCATCGGGACACGACCTCCTCGCGGGTCCCGGACGTGGCGGTGGCGCGGGCGGCGACGCGGGAGGCGTGGGTGGGCGCCTCCGGGACGTGCGCGGGCTTGAGCGCCGCGAGCTCCTTGCGCAGCACCGGGACGACCTGCTCGCCGAGGATGTCGAGCTGCTCCAGGACGGTCTTGAGGGGGAGCCCGGCGTGGTCGATGAGGAACAGCTGGCGCTGGTAGTCGCCCACGTACTCGCGGAACCCGAGGGTGCGCTCGATCACCTGCTGCGGGCTGCCGACCGTGAGCGGCGTCTGGGTGCTGAAGTCCTCCAGCGACGGCCCGTGCCCGTAGACCGGCGCGTCGTCGAAGTACGGGCGGAACTCGCGCACGGCGTCCTGGCTGTTGGCGCGCATGAACACCTGCCCGCCCAGACCCACGATCGCCTGGTCGGCGCTGCCGTGGCCGTAGTGCTCGAACCGCCGGCGGTACAGCTCGACCATCCGCCTCGTGTGCTCCGGCGGCCAGAAGATGTGGTTGTGGAAGAAGCCGTCGCCGTAGAACGCGGCCTGCTCGGCGATCTCGGGGCTGCGGATCGACCCGTGCCACACGAAGGGCGCGACACCGTCCAGCGGACGGGGGGTCGAGGTGAAGCCCTGCAGCGGGGTGCGGAACCGGCCCTGCCAGTCCACGACCTCCTCGTCCCAGAGCCGGCGCAGCAGCGCGTAGTTCTCGACCGCCAGGTTGACGCCCTCGCGGATGTCCTTGCCGAACCACGGGTAGACCGGACCGGTGTTGCCGCGGCCCATCATCAGGTCGACCCGGCCGTCGGCCAGGTGCTGCAGCATCGCGAAGTCCTCGGCGATCTTCACCGGGTCGTTGGTGGTGATCAGCGTGGTGGCCGTCGACAGCTGCAGGCGCTCGGTCTGCGCGGCGACGTACGCCAGCGTGGTGGTGGGGGAGGACGAGAAGAACGGCGGGTTGTGGTGCTCGCCCAGGGCGAACACGTCGAGCCCGACCTCCTCGGTCTTCTTCGCGATCTCCACGACGGCCTTGATCCGCTCCGCCTCGCTGGGCGTGCGGCCGGTCGTGGGATCGGTCGTGATGTCGCTGACGGTGAAGACACCGAACTGCATCGCACTCATCTCCGCTCGTTGAACTCTCAACGACCTGTGCAACGCGTGGAGCCGGTTCGTGCATTCCCCCGCTGGGCCACGGCGAGCCACACCGGAGGGGCGCAGGAGCGCCGACGGCGGGTCCACCATGCTGGTCACCCGCAAGAAGGCTCGGCCCAGCCGCGCGTCGTGCTCCGCCCCTGCCTGCAGCCTGCGGACGTACCGGCCGAGCAGGCGGGTCGCCGGTGTGCGGGGCCCCTCGACCTCGGGGAAGGACAGGTCGGCGCCGAGCGCCATGGCCCAGGCGCCCCCGCTGATCCGGCCCACCTCGCGGACGTGGTCACGCGTCCGTCCGGCGGCGAGGTGGCGCTGCAGGGCGGCAGCCTCGAGCGCCGCGACGGTCATCCCCTGTCCGTAGATCGGGTTGAGCGTGCACACGGCGTCGCCGAGGACCACGAGCCCGTCCGGGAAGCTGGCGAGCCGGTCGTAGCGGTGCCGGACCGACGAGGGGTAGCGGTAGGCGACCGGTTCGTCGAGCGGCTCGGCGTCCTGGAGGATCCTGTGGATGTCCGGCAGGGCGAGGTCGCCGGCGAACCGGGCGAAGCCCTCCGGGTCGGTCGGGGGGTGGTCGCCGAGAACCCCCATCAAGGTGACCAGGCAGCTGCCGTCCTCGATCAGGGACAGCCCTCCGCCGCGCGGCCGGCCCGGGGTGGGGGCGGAGATGGCGACGAGATCGTCGCCCAACCCGCCGGGAGCCAACCGGTAGTGGCGACTCGCGTAGCCGACGCCGACGTCAACCCGCTCCTGGGGCGGTGGCGCGTACCCCAGTGACTCCAGCCAGATCGGCAACCGCGAGCCGCGCCCGGTCGCGTCGACGACGACGTCAGCGGGCAGCTGCTCCTCGGCGCTGCCGTCGCCGCGCCCGATCACCCGAGCACCGACGACCCGCCGGCCGTCGCGGCTCGCCGCGAGGCCGACGACGTCGTGCTGCCCGATGAGCGTGACCTCGGGCAGTGCGGCGACCCGGCGGCGGACCTCCGCCTCGAGAGCGGGTCGGCTCGTGCACAGTGCGGTCAACCCGGAGGGTCCTGGTCGGAACCGGTGGCCGCCGAAGGAGACCCTGGTGCTTCCCAGCATGTCGCCAACGAGGGCGCCGTCGGCGACGAGCCCGGCCGTGAGCCCGGGGAACAGCTCCTCGAGCACCTGGTGACCGCGGGCGAGCAGTCCGTGCAGGTGCCGTGCCTGCGGGGTGCCGCGGCGCGGCTCCGCGCGCGGGCCGACGGGATCGCGGTCCACCACCACCACCTCGGCGAAGACGTCGGCGAGCACTCGCGCCGCGAGCAGCCCGGCGATGCTGCCGCCGAGGACGACAGCGCGGTCCTGGTGGGTCGGGCTCATGGCAGCCTCCTGGGTGTCGCCGTGGTTCCGAGGCTGCCTCTGGGCGCGGGCCGTTCACCAGGTCAGGTGCTGTCCACTCCTGCTCACTCGCGGCCCAGCTCGCGGCGCCACAACATGGCGACGACGCGATCCAGCCCCTGTCGCAGGTGGCGGCGGTAGGTGCTGAACGGCAGGCCGAGTGCCGCCGCGGCCGCCTCCTGGGTGCGCGCCGTGCGTAGGTACGTCCGGTCCAGGGCGCGGAAGAGCTTGTCGTCGCGCGGGACGCCCGCCAGCGAGGTCGCAGTGGAGCGGAGCAGCTCGGTCAGCTCGTGCGCCGCGGTCGTGGGGTCGCGGCCGGCGAGCAGACGCGTCCGCAGCAGGGGGTTCGACGCCAGAAGGTCCGGGCGGTGCAGGTCCCTCATCGCCTGCCGTACCGCTGCATCGAAGTCCGCGTGGGAGAGGAGAGCAGCCCGGCTCGGGTACGGACGCCGGAAGGAGCAAGGCGTCGTCGGCGAGCGCCCGCTCTGTCCACCGCTCGGTCATCGCCTCGACGGGAACGCGGCGGAAGTCGTGTGCGAAGAGCCCGTAGTGGCGCGGTCCCACGGAGAAGTCCGCTCCCACGGCCCTCGGCACGTCGGCCGCGGCGAAGTACCCCTCCCACCGGTCCGGCTCAGCGAGGGCGAGGAAGTCCCACGCCAGGTGCCGGGTGGTCAGCTGGCGCTGCAGGGTGAGGATCGGGACCGCGTTCAAGGTCGGGGACGGTCCCTGGTAGGTCTCGGCGTCGACGATGAAGCGGCACTGTGTCACGATCTCGCCCGGCCGCACCGGGGCCGTCCGCTCCACGTAGCTCCACGCAGCAGCCGTCCCGGGATCCGCGGCACGGTCCTCGTCGCTGGCGCTGCTCAGATCCAGCAGACCGACCACACCCCGGACCTTTCCGGCCTGCCCGCGGATCACGTGGAACCCGCTGGGCTGCAGTTCGATCCAACGACCCGCGAGCGTCGCAGAGCGATCGCCCTCCGCGGACCCGATCAGGTCGATGATGACCCCGCGGTCGGCGGCAACCGCACGATCCGGGTAGTGGTCACCCCAGCGGTCCCAGGCCACCGGCGACAAAACGCTGCGCAGGTTCCGGAACAGGAACTTCAGGTCGGCGATCGCCCCCTGCTGCTCCCGTCCCTCCCGGCGCCGCACGAGGCCGACCGCCTGCGCCCGCACTGCGCGGAATACCTGGCGGTATCCATCCGGATCGCGCCATCGCAGATCGGCGTCGAGCAGGTCGCGGATGAGCTCATGGGGGACGACGCCGTCCGGTCCCGTCTCGAAGACCGACAGCCCTGCCAGCCAGCGGAACAGCAGGTGCGGGTCGTCCGCGTCACCGAGCACCTCACGCAGCAGGCTCTCCGACGTCGCCCTCGCCACCGCCGAGACCTCGAGCGCGCGCCTGTGCGCTGCGGACGGCACCCTCTCGACGAGACGCTCCAGCAACCCGCCCACGAGGTCGGTGGGAACGGCGGTCAGGGGGGCGTCCGGGTCGCGGGCGAGCACGTCGACCATCAGGGACAAGGTCAGGGGGTGGCCGTGTGAGAGAGCCATCACCTCGGGTTGCCGGGCCACGGCGACGCCACGTCGTTCCACGTACGTGCGAGCGGCGTCGGGCTCGAGGTTGCGCACCGACACCACCCGGAGCACCTCCGACCAGGCAGCGTCGGCGCGCCACTCCGGTCGCGGCGGCAGGCGGCTCGCCAGCACCGTGACGGCCGTCGCCGGGAGCCGCGGGAGGAAGCTCTCTCGGAACCACCCGTCCAGGTGTCCCAGCCGCTCGTAGCCGTCGAGCAGCAGGACCACCCGCCCCTCGGCCCGCGACAGGACGGGACCACCGTCGGCCGGCACGTCCAGCACACCGCCGACCGCATCCAGCACGGCCCGGGGAGTGCCTGCCAGGTCCCGGCCGTCGGCGCGAATCACCAGTGCGCCGGCACCGCCTGCGACAGAGGCGTACTCGTCCAGCAGCGTGCTCTTGCCCAAGCCCCCGGGGCCGTGGACGAAGAGGACCCGGAGACCGGGCCCGTCCCGGTCCAACGCGGTCCGGAACAGGTCCAGCTCGGCAGCGCGACCGACGAACTGCTGGCGCCGACGGGCGTCGAGCCATCGGCCCAGGGTCTCCGCCGAGCCACCACCCGTCGTGCCCATGCTCTGATCGTGACAGACCGGCGACTGCGGGAGTGCTGGTCGCGGCAGCCTGCGTCGCGTCTCCCGCGCCGCGCCGGCGCTATCTTGCGGTGGTGAGGTTCGTCGAGGCGGACGGGATCCGGGTCGCCTACCGGCAGGTCGGCCAGGGACCCCCGTTGGTCCTGGTTCACGGCGCCGCGGAGGACAGCCGCATCTGGCAGCCGCAGCTCGCCGGCCTGGCCGACGAGTTCACCGTCGTGGCGTGGGACGAGCCCGGGGCCGGCCGCTCCGGCGACCTGCCCGAGGGTTTCACCCTGGCGGACTTCGCGGCCGCACTCGCTGCGCTCGTCGGGTCGTTGGACCTGGGCCCTGCGCACGTCGCCGGCCTGTCGTGGGGCGGCACGGTGGTGCTCGAGATGTACCACCGCCACCCGGGGCTCGTCGCGACCCTGGTCATGATCGACACCTACGCGGGCTGGAAGGGGTCGTTGTCCGCGGACGAGGTCCGCGCTCGGGTCGTGGGCGCCCGCGCCATGGTCGCCGCGCCGCCCGGGGAGTTCGACCCGACCCTTCCTGGTCTGTTCGCCGCCGGTCCGCCGGCGGAGCTCGTGCCGCTGCTCGCGGCCATCGCCGCCGACGTCCGACCAGCCACCCTGGGGCGCCAGCTGGAGATCATGGCCGAGACCGACCTGGCCGACCTGCTGCCTCACGTCGCCGTCCCCACCCTGCTGGTCTGGGGTGACTCGGACGTGCGATCGCCGCTCGGCGTCGCCCGCCAGTTCGAGCGAGGGATCCCCGACACCGAGCTCGTCGTGGTCGAGGGGGCAGGGCACCTGAGCGGACTCGAGCGCCCCGATCAGGTCAACGCCGCGGTGCGCGAGTTCTGCCGAGCGCACCCGCCGCCGTCGAGCTAGAGGTGCGGTGTCCCCGCAAGGGGCGGTGCGATGTGTGCCCCCGGCAGGACTCGAACCTGTGGCCGACGTATGAGGTGAGGCCGGTGCTCTGTGCGCCCCCGGCAGGACTCGAACCTGCAACCTACGGATTAGAAGGCCGTTGCTCTATCCATTGAGCTACGGGGGCTGGTTCCTGCGTGTTCCTGCGTGCTGAACGGTACCGGGCGGGCCCGGGTGCCCATGGCGTCGATACGCTCCGGGACCGTGGCCCACGACGACCCGCCCGAGCCCGACGCGCGCCGGCCGCGTGCGGTCTACGCGGTCGGCACCGACCCGGATCCGCGGTTCTCGTTGGCCAACGAGCGGACGCTGCTGGCCTGGCTGCGCACGTCGCTGGCGTTCGTGGCGGCGGGCATCGGCGCGGTCGCCCTCACCGAGCTGATCGGTGACGAGCCGCTCGTCCGGGTCGCGGCCGTGGTCGCCTGCCTGGTGGGCGCGGCCAGCGCGGTGACGGCCTACGTCCGCTGGGGACGGGTGGAGCGCGCGCTGCGGTTGCGACGCCCGCTGCCCTCGCCGGTGCTCGGTCTGGTGCTCGTGCTCACCGTGGTCCTGGTCGCCGGCGTGGGCACCCTCCTCGGGCTCGTCCGGTGAGCGTCCCGCGCGACGACGGCGCCCAGCCGGAGCGCACCGCGCTCGCCTGGCAGCGGACCACGCTGGCGGTCGTCGTGGCCTGCGCGGCGGTGCTGCGGCTGGCCGCCGTCCGCGGGTCGCCGGCGGGTTCGGTGGTCGCCGTGGCAGCGGCGCTGCTCGCGGTCGCGGCACTGGCGCGAGTGCGGTTCGGCTACACCCGCTCGGCCCAGGACCTGCTGGCCGGCTCGGGCACCGTCGTCATGGGCCCGGCCGCGGTCACCACGGCGTCGATCGCGCTGCTCGGCACCGCCGCGCTGGTGGTCGGCCTGACGTGACCGAGCACCCCGTCGCGACCCTGCTGCGGGACGCCGCGGCCGGTCGCTTCCCCGCGCCCGACGGCGGCTGGCACCGGGTGCCTCCGTGGCGCGACGGCGTCGGGGCGGTGCTCGCCTTCACCGGCCACGCCGTGCTCGCGGTCGGCGACGACGTCAGCGACGACGTGCAGGTGCTCGGTCCGCCGAGCGGTGGTGCGGTGGTGCTGGTGAGCCGGGGGCCGGGTGGGCTGCCGGAGAGGGGCTAGGCGGTCCAGTCGAACAGCGCCTCGCCGGCCGACAGGAAGCCCCACCACAGCAGGGCCGCGCCTCGGCGGTGCGCCCGCGTCCAGACTCATCCCTTCGTCCTCTCGTCGACGATCCGCCGCATCTTGCCGAGCGACCGCTCGATCGTCTCGGGGTCGCGCACCTCCACGGCGATCGACACGCCCACGAGCTCCTTCACGAGTCCGGCCAGCTCGCGCCCGGCGCGCTCGCCGTCGTCGCGCGAGGCGTCGGCGCGGCGCTCGACGGTGACGGTCAGGTCGTCCATCCGCCCGGTCCGCGTCAGCACGCACTGGAAGTGCGGCGACAGCGCGGGCAGGCGCAGCAGGATCTCCTCCACCTGGGTCGGGAACACGTTGACGCCACGGACGATCATCATGTCGTCGGTGCGACCGGTCACCTTCTCCATCCGGCGCATCGACCGCGCGGTGCCAGGGAGGAGCCGGGTGAGATCCCGTGTCCGATAACGGATCACCGGCATCGCCTGCTTCGTCAACGAGGTGAAGACGAGCTCACCCTTCTCACCGTCAGGCAGCACCTCGTCGGTGAGCGGGTCCACCACCTCGGGGTAGAAGTGGTCCTCCCACACGTGCAGGCCGTCCTTGGTCTCCACGCACTCGTTGGCCACGCCCGGCCCCATCACCTCGGACAGCCCGTAGATGTCGACGGCGTGCATGTCGAGCCGCTGCTCGATCTCGGTGCGCATCTGGTCGGTCCACGGCTCGGCACCGAAGACGCCGACCTTCAGCGACGTGGAGGTCGGTTCGACACCCTGCTTCACCATCTCGTCGACGATCGCGAGCATGTACGACGGCGTCACCATGATCGCGTCCGCGCCGAAGTCCTGGATGAGGGTCACCTGGCGCTCGGTCATGCCGCCCGACACCGGGACGACCGTGCACCCGAGCGCCTCGGCGCCGTAGTGGGCACCGAGCCCGCCGGTGAACAACCCGTAGCCGTACGCGACGTGCACCACGTCGCCGGCGCGGACCCCGGCCGCCCGCAGCGACCTCGCCATCACCGACGCCCAGGTGCGGATGTCGTCCGCGGTGTAGCCGACCACGGTCGCCTTGCCCGTCGTCCCGGACGACGCGTGGACGCGCGAGACCTGCTCGCGCGGCACGGCGAACATGCCGAACGGGTAGTTGTCGCGCAGGTCCTGCTTGGTGGTGAACGGGAACCGGGCGAGGTCGTCGAGGGAGCGGACGTCGTCGGGGTGCACGCCGGCGGCCTCGAACGAGCGCCGGTAGTGCGGGACGTTCTCGTACGCGTGCCGCACCGACCACTGCAGGCGCTCGAGCTGGAGCGCGGAGATCTCGTCGCGCGAGGCGGTCTCGATCGGCTCGAGGTCGCCGGGCTGCGGGGACAGGTCGAGCACGGGCACCTCCGCCGTCGGGGTCTGGTCGACCCACGAGCCATCCTGCCCGGCTCAGGCGGTGGCGGCGAGCACCGATCTGCGTGGATCGCCCGCGCCGCGGCCGCGACCGCGATACTGCGGTCGTGCTCACCGACCTCGGCCCCGTCTGGGCCGCCACCGTCCTGCAGGTGCTGCGCACGCCGTACCCGTACGCGGCCCAGCACGTCTCGACCGGTCCGGCCGACGTCGGCGCACCGCCGCAGGTTCTGCACCCGGCGTTCCACGGCAGCTTCGACTGGCACTCCTCGGTGCACATGCAGTGGTCGGCGGTGCAGCTGCTCGAACGCGGCGCCGCGGGGGAGTGCGGCGCCGACCTCGTCGACGAGCTCGACGTCCGGCTCGCGCCGGGACCGTGCGCCTCGGAGGCGGCCTACCTGCGGGCGCACCCGTCCTTCGAGCGTCCGTACGGGTGGGCCTGGGCGGCGACGCTGGCGGCCGGGGCGTCCACGTCGGTGCACCCGGCGGCCGGTGCGTGGGCAGGAGCTCTCGAACCGGTGGCGGACGCCGTCGCGGACCTGACGACCGACTGGCTGCGGCGGCTGAGCTACCCGGTCCGCCACGGCGTCCACTCCAGCACGGCGTTCGCCCTCGCGCTCCTGCACGGGGCCTTCTCCGCGCTCGGCCGGGACGACGTCGTCGACCAGGTGCGGACGCGGGCGGTCGACTGGTTCGGCAGCGACACCGACCACGACCCCCGGTTCGAGCCGAGCGGCGAGGACTTCCTGTCGCCCACGCTCACCGAGGCCGACCTCATGCGTCGCGTCCTTCCGTCCAGCGAGTTCCGTTCGTGGCTCACGGGTTTCGCGCCGACGCTGGGCGAGGAGGGCGACCTGCTGCTCGAGCTGCCGGTGGTCACCGACCGCACCGACGGACGGATGGGCCACCTCGTCGGTCTCGCGCTGTCGCGCGCCTGGCAGCTCCGGGCCCTCGCGCCGCACCTCGACGACGCCGAGCACGACCGCGCGCTCGCTGCCGCGGACGAGCTCGTGGCCTCGACGCTGCCGTCGGTCAGCGGCGAGGACTTCATGGCGACGCACTGGCTGGTGTCGTTCGTCCTGCTGGGCGAGCTGGCGGTCTGATGACGGACCGCCCCGCCGTCGGACGTCCGCGCCGGTACGACACCGACGCGCTGCTCGAGGTCGCCGTGCGGGTGTTCACCGAGCGCGGCTACGACGGGACCTCACTGGCCGACCTCGCCGCGGCGTCGGGGACGTCCAAGTCGTCGCTGTACACGCACGTGGAGGGCAAGGAGCACCTGCTGCGGCTCGCGCTCGACCGCGCGCTCGAGCCGCTGTTCGCCGTCCTGGACGAGCCCGGCGCGACGTCCGGCCGCGCGATCCAGCGGCTCGAGCACGTGGTGCGGCGCGAGGTGGAGGTGCTGGTCGAGCGGCTGCCGTACGTGACGCTGCTGCTGCGGGTGCGGGGCAACACCGAGACCGAGCGCTGGGCGCTGGGGCGTCGGCGCGAGTTCGACCGCGTGGTCGCGGGCCTGGTCGCCCGTGCGGCGGCCGAGGGCGACGTGCGCACCGACCTGGACCCGGCGACGCTGGCGCGGCTGCTGTTCGGCACCGTGAACTCGCTGGTGGAGTGGTACCGGCCGGACCGTCCTGGCGCCCGCACCGCCGCCCAGCTGGCCGACGACGTGGTGCGGCTGTCGTTCGACGGCCTGCGGGCTTGACCCCGCCCGAGCGCGCGGTAGAATTTCCGAACGATCGTTCTGAAACTGGCGCCGGTGCCGGACCCGCTGCGCGTCGAGGAGGCCCCTGTGTACGGCAACGACTTCGGTGAGGACCCCACCCGCCCCGCCGCCGCGCCCCGGCCGGCGGCCGCGGACGAGGTGTCGCCCGAGCAGGCCGGCTTCGACGCCGTGCTGGCGAGCGGGCAGATGATCGAGCCGCGCGACTGGATGCCGGAGGGGTACCGCAAGACCCTGGTGCGCCAGATCGCCCAGCACGCGCACTCGGAGATCATCGGGATGCAGCCGGAGGGCAACTGGATCTCGCGGGCGCCGTCGCTGCGTCGCAAGGCGATCCTGATCGCCAAGGTGCAGGACGAGGCCGGCCACGGGCTCTACCTGTACTCCGCTGCCGAGACCCTCGGCACCGAGCGCGCCGAGCTGCTCGACCTGCTGCACGCGGGCCGGCAGAAGTACTCCTCGATCTTCAACTACCCGACGCCCACCTGGGCCGACATGGGGGCGATCGGATGGCTGGTCGACGGCGCCGCGATCGTCAACCAGGTGCCGATCTGCCGCTGCTCGTACGGGCCCTACGCCCGGGCGATGGTGCGGATCTGCAAGGAGGAGTCGTTCCACCAGCGGCAGGGCTTCGAGATCCTGCACACGCTCTCGCACGGCACGCCCGAGCAGAAGGCGATGGCGCAGGACGCCGTCGACCGCTGGTGGTGGCCGTCGCTGATGATGTTCGGCCCGCCGGACGCGGAGTCGCCGAACTCCGCGCAGTCGATGGCCTGGGGCATCAAGCGGTTCAGCAACGACGAGCTGCGGCAGCGGTTCATCGACATGACCGTCCCGCAGGCGCAGGTGCTCGGCCTGACCCTGCCCGATCCCGACCTGCGGTGGGACGACGAGACCGGGCACTGGGTGCCGGGCCCGATCGACTGGGACGAGTTCTACGCGGTGCTCAAGGGCCGCGGGCCGTGCAACGAGCAGCGGATGACGCACCGCCGCTCTGCCCACGAGGAGGGCGCCTGGGTACGTGAGGCGGCCGACGCCTACGCCGCCAAGCAGGCCACCCGGGCTGACTCGGCGGCCGTGGCGTGAACGAGCCCGAGCGTCCCGAGGTGCGGGCCGAGGGCGGGCACGGCGCCGTCCCGGTCGAGGGCGTGCCCACCCACGCGCCGCGCCGGACCCGTGACTGGCCGCTGTGGGAGGTCTTCGTCCGCGGCAAGCGCGGGCTCTCGCACACCCACGCCGGCTCGTTGCACGCGCCGGACGCGGCGATGGCGCTGCGGAACGCGCGCGACCTCTACACCCGCCGGTCCGAGGGCGTCTCGATCTGGGTGGTCCCGGCCGCGCAGATCACGGCCTCCAGCCCGGACGAGAAGGACGCCTTCTTCGACCCCGCGGCCGACAAGACCTACCGGCACCCCACGTTCTACGACATCCCCGACGAGGTGCAGCACCTGTGACCGCCTCGACCACGATGCCGGCCCTGGCGCGGTACGCCGTCGCGCTCGGGGACGACGCCCTGGTGCTGTCGCAGCGCTTCGGCGAGTGGGTCTCGCGCGCCCCGCAGCTGGAGGAGGACGTCGCGCTCGCGAACATCGGGCTCGACCTGCTCGGCCAGGCCCGCTCGCTGCTCACCTACGCCGGCGAGGTCGAGGGCGCCGGGCGCGACGAGGACGCCCTGGCGTACCTGCGCGAGGAGCGCGACTTCCTGTCGTGCCACCTGGTGGAGCTCGAGAACGGCGACTTCGCCTTCACCATCGCGCGGATGCTGGTGTTCTCCACCTACCAGCACGCGCTGTACTCGGCGCTGATGTCGTCCACCGACGAGACCCTCGCCGCCGTCGCGGCCAAGGCGGTCAAGGAGGTCGACTACCACCGCGACCACGCCACCGAGTGGACCCTGCGGCTCGGGGACGGCACCGACGAGAGCCACCGCCGGATGCAGGCGGCGGCCGACGAGGTGCGCCGCTACTCCGACGAGCTGTTCGACGCCTCGTGGATCCCGGTCGAGCTGCTGGAGTCCGGTGCGGCCGTCGACGTCTCGACGTTGCACGAGGGTTGCCGGCGGTCGTGGGAGTCGGTGCTCGAGCGGGCCACGATCAAGCTGACCGAGGTCGTCCCGGCCGTGGGTGGCGGACGTCGCGGCGTCCACGACGTGCGGATGGGCTACCTGCTCGCGGAGATGCAGCACCTGCACCGCTCGCACCCGGGGGCGTCGTGGTGACCGCCACCGCCTCCGTGGAGGCGGCGCGCGCGGTCGCGGCCACCGTCCTCGACCCCGAGGTCCCGGTGCTGACGATCGACGACCTCGGGATCCTGCGCGGCGTGCGGGTAGCCGACGACGGCGCGGTCGAGGTCGACCTCACCCCCACCTACTCCGGCTGCCCGGCCGTCGAGGCGATCGAGCAGGACGTCGAGAAGGCTTTGCTGGCAGCGGGTTTCACCGAGGTGCGGGTCCGTCGCGTGCTCGCGCCGGCCTGGACGACGGACTGGATCAGCGACGACGGTCGTCGCCGGCTGGCGGAGTACGGCATCGCCCCGCCGTCCGGCACCCGCTCCGTCGGACCCGTCGCCGTGCAGCTCGGCGTGCGGTGCCCGCAGTGCGGCTCGCCGCGCACCAAGGAGCTGTCGCGGTTCGGGTCCACCGCGTGCAAGGCGCTGTGGCGCTGCGAGGACTGCCGCGAGCCGTTCGACCACTTCAAGGTGCTGCGGTGACCGCCGGAACCCGGGAGATCGTCGGCGGCACCACCAGCACGGACGAGCAGGTCGCGTCCACGAGGTCGCGCACCCACGCGCACCGGCTGGTGGTCACCGACCTCGAACAGCTCACCGACGACGCCGTGGCGATCACCTTCGGCGTCCCGGACGACCTGCGCGACCGGTTCGACTTCACGCCCGGCCAGCACCTGACGCTGGTGACCCGGGTCGACGGCGAGGAGGTGCGGCGCAGCTACTCGATCTGCTCTCCGCCGTCCGAGGGCCGGCTCCGGATCGCGGTGAAGCGGCTGGAGGGCGGGCTCTTCTCGGGTCACGCGCTGTCGTCGATCGAGGTCGGCGACGAGCTCGACGTGATGGAGCCGGCCGGCAGGTTCGGCACCACTGCGGACCCGACCCGTTCTCGCAACGTCGTCCTCGTGGCCGCCGGTAGCGGGATCACGCCGATCATGGCGATCCTCGGCGCCGTGCTCACCGGCGAGCCGGACAGCACCGCCACCCTGGTCTACGGCAACCGGGTCAGCGGCTCGGTGATGTTCACCGAGGAGATCGCCGACCTCAAGGACCGGTACCCGGCGCGGCTGCAGGTGGTGCACGTGCTCTCCCGCGAGGCGCACGACGCCGAGCTGCTGCACGGGCGGATCGACGAGGAGAAGCTGCGCACCCTCCTGGCCACGCTGATCCCGCCGGAGACCATCGACGACTGGTACCTCTGCGGTCCGTTCGCGATGGTGCAGCAGGTGCACGCGACGTTGCAGGACGAGGGCGTCGACAAGCACGACATCCACCTCGAGCTGTTCCACGTCGACGGCGAGCAGCCGCGGCTGACGCGGCGCACCGAGAGCGGCGAGGCACCGTCGTGCGAGGTCACGGTCCGGCTCGACGGCCGGTCGTCGACGTTCGCGATGCCGGAGGAGGGGTCGGTGCTCGACGCCACCCTCGCCGTCCGCGCCGACGCCCCGTTCGCGTGCAAGGGCGGCGTGTGCGGGACCTGCCGGTCGAAGGTGGTCGAGGGTGAGGTCGAGATGACGCGCAACTACGCGCTGGAGCCCGCCGAGATCGAGGCCGGGTACGTGCTGGCGTGCCAGTCGGTGCCGACGACCCCGAAGCTGGTGCTGGACTTCGACGCCTGATCGGAGGGCGCGCAGTGTGCCCACAGCCCCGTGCAGGGCGACGCGTCGTCCACAGGATCGGTTGCAGCACAGTGGTTGTCGGTGGTGACGCCTAGTCTTGGGGTATGGCGGCGGAGGCGGTGGACGCGGGGTCGGGGCACCCGGTCCTGGCGGCGCTCGCGCGCTGGACGAGATCCTGGGTACGGCCCTGGGGGCCTCGACGTGGTCGCTGTCGGCAGCCGAGCTGGGCCAGGCGCTGGTCGCGTCCACGTCGCTGGGCGGCCGGTTGGAGGCGTTCCGCGGCGCGCTGCTGCGCGAGTCGGTGTCCCGGGAGATCCCGGACGCGCGGGGGGAGCAGGGTGCGCGGACGGTGAACCTGCTCAAGTCCCGGTGCCGGGTCTCCGCGCTGGCCGGGCGTCGGCGGATGTGGAGAACGCGAAGCTGACCTGCCCCGACACCGGGGCCCTGCGCGAGCTCGGTGCGGCGCTGGCTGCCGGTGCGGTGTCGCGCGAGCACCTCGACGTCGCCCGGTCGCTCCTTGAAGCGGCTGCCGGTGCCGGGTGGTGCGGGGGCGGCGGGGCGAGGTCGACCACCTGCTGACCGAGCACGCCCGGACATTCGACCCCGGTAGCGCGGAGTACTTGGCCCGGCACCTGCTGTCCGTGATCACGCCGGACAGGGCGGACCGGTA
>CAWGTL010000023.1:0-82211 GCA_963825505.1 uncultured Actinomycetota bacterium
GCGAGACCCTCGACGAGCGCCTCGCCGAGGAGGAGCCGGAGGTGTGGGCGGCGCGCGAGGACGGCGACGGGCTCGGCGACGCGACCGACACCGACGGGGAGCTGGTCGACGACGAGGTCGGCGACCTGCGGTCCGGCCGGCTCGTGGCTCCGGACGAGGGCGCGCACGAGGACGAGGAGAAGGACCTGGTGGCCACCGACGTGGGCATCGACGGTGGTGCCGCCAGCGCCGAGGAGGCTGCGATGCACGTGGTGGACGACGACCGGGCCTGACCAGCCGTCGTCGTCGGCTGCGCGGGCGATGAGTTCCCCGCGCAGCCGTGGTCAGACCCTCGACGACACCGGCACGACCCGAGGAGACGGCGATGACCACCACCGACGACAGCACCGTGACCGAGCGTGGCGCGTACGCCGACGTCAACGGTGTGCACCTGTACTTCGAGGTGCACGGCGAGGGCAGCCCGCTGGTGCTGCTGCACGGCGGGCTCATGGCGGGCGAGGCCTTCGCCCCGCTCCTGCCCGCACTGACCGCGCACCACCAGGTGGTGCTGGTCGACCTTCAGGGCCACGGCCGCACCGCCGACGTCGACCGGCCGCTCGACCTGCGGCTGATGGCTGACGACGTCGCCGCGCTGATCGCCCACGTGGGCCTGGACCGGCCTGCCGTCGTGGGGTTCTCGCTCGGCGCGGGTGTCGCGCTCCAGGTGGCCGTGCGCCACCCCGAGCTGGTCGGGCGGCTGGTGGCGTGCTCGGCGAGCATCCGCAGCGACGCCGTCTACGCCGAGGTGCGCGCGCAGCAGGGCCAGGTGACCGCGGCCGCCGAGCCGTTCATGAAGGACACCCCGATGTACGAGCTGTACCAGCGGGTCGCGCCGCGCCCGCAGGACTTCGGGCGGCTGCTGGACAAGATCGGCGAGGCGATGGCCGTCCCGTTCGATTTCACCGAGGACGTCCGCGGCCTGCAGGTGCCCACGCTGGTGATGGCCGCCGACGCCGACATGGCCCCGCCGAGCCACTTCGTCGAGGTGTTCGGGCTGCTCGGTGGTGGGCAGCGCGACGGCGGCTGGGGCGGCGAGGGCCGTCCGGAGGGTGGTCACGCGCTGGCGATCCTGCCCGGCACCACCCACTACGACGTGACCGACTCCCCGCTGTTCGTCGCCGCCGTCCTGGCCTTCCTGTCTCCACGGTGATCCGGCTCGCGCGCTGACGTCCTCGCCCGCCGACCGTGCCGGCGCCGACCCGAACTCGCTGTCCCGGCGGGCCCGCGGGACGGCACAGTGGTGCCGTGGGCCACGTCGACGTCAACGCCGTCTCGTTCTCGCTGCCGGACGGACGTCCGCTGCTGGACGAGGTGACCTTCCGCGTCGGCGAGGGCAGCCGCACCGCGCTGGTCGGCCCCAACGGCGCGGGCAAGACCACGCTGCTGCGCATCGTCGCAGGTGACCTCGCCGCCCACGAGGGTGCGGTCACGCGCAGCGGCGGCCTGGGCGTCATGCGCCAGTTCATCGGCTCGGTGCGCGACGGCACCAGCGTCCGCGACCTGCTGGTGAGCGTGTCGCCGCCGGCACTGCGCGCGGCCGTGCACGCCGTCGACGCCGCGGAGCTGGCGATGATGGAGGCCGACGACGAGCCCGCGCAGATGCGGTACGCCCACGCGCTCGCGGACTACGCCGACGCCGGAGGGTACGAGGCCGAGACGTTGTGGGACACCGTCACGGTCGCGGCGCTCGGCGTCCCCTTCGAGGCCTGCCGGTGGCGCGAGGTGCGGACGCTGTCCGGCGGCGAGCAGAAGCGGCTCGTGCTGGAGGCGCTGCTGCGCGGGCCGGACGAGGTGCTGCTGCTCGACGAGCCCGACAACTACCTCGACGTGCCCGGCAAGCAGTGGCTGGAGGAGCGGCTGATCGCCTCCAGCAAGACCGTGCTGCTGGTGAGCCACGACCGCGAGCTGCTCGACCGGGTGTCGACCAGGGTCGCCACCCTCGAGCCCGGCGCCGCGGGCAGCTCGCTGTGGGTCCACCCCGGCTCGTTCGCCACCTGGCACGACGCGCGGCGGGCCCGGTTCGAGCGGCTGGACGAGCTGCGCCGGCGCTGGGACGAGGAGCACGCCAAGCTGCGCGCGCTGATGCTGCGCTACAAGCAGAAGGCCTCGTACAACGCGGACATGGCCTCGCAGTACCGGTCTGCGCAGACCCGGCTGCGGCGGTTCGAGGAGGCCGGGCCGCCGCAGGCGCGGCCGGTGGAGCAGCAGGTCACCATGCGGCTGCGAGGCGGCCGCACGGGCAAGCGGGTGGTGGTGGCGCAGGGCCTGGAGCTCACCGGGCTGATGCGTCCGTTCGACACCGAGCTCTGGTTCGGCGACCGGGTGGCGGTGCTGGGGTCCAACGGCTCCGGCAAGTCGCACTTCCTGCGGCTGCTCGCGGCCGGCGGCTCGGACCCCGACCTGGAGCACCGCCCGGTCGGGGACGTGCGGATCGAGCCGGTGGACCACGCCGGCACCGTGCGGCTCGGGGCCAGGGTGCGCCCCGGCTGGTTCGCCCAGACCCACACCCGGCCGGACCTGGTCGGGCGGACCCTGCTCGACGTCCTGCACCGCGGCGACGAGCACCGCGACGGCCTCGGCCGCGAGCAGGCCAGCCGGGTGCTGGACCGCTACGAGCTGGCCGGCCAGGCCGAGCAGGTCTTCGAGACGCTCTCCGGCGGCCAGCAGGCCCGGCTGCAGATCCTGCTGCTCGAGCTGTCCGGTGCCACCCTGCTGCTGCTCGACGAGCCGACGGACAACCTCGACCTGGACTCGGCCGAGGCGCTCGAGGCGGGTCTGGACGCCTTCGAGGGCACGGTGGTGGCGGTGACGCACGACCGGTGGTTCTCGCGCGGGTTCGACCGCTTCCTGGTGTTCGGCTCGGACGGCAACGTGGTCGAGACCCCCGAGCCGGTCTGGGACGAGCAGCGGGTGGTCCGCCCGCGCTGACCGGGGCGAGAGACGCCGGCCTTGACGGCGCGGGTGGGCCGGAGGACCGTCGATCACCGCGGGGGCCTCATCCGAAGGAGACCGCGATGCTCACTCGACGCAACCGAGTCCTGGCCACCCTGGCCGCCCTGGGTCTGGTGGTCGGCGGTACCGCCGCCGCGACGGCCGGCGGGGACCAGCGGCGGATCACCTCGCAGCCGCTCAGCGGGTTCCAGGAGGATCCGGCGGCCCTGTCCACCTCGGGGACGGGGACGTTCACCGCGCGGGTGGCCGGCGACGCCGTGGTGTGGTCGCTGTCGTACCGGCGGACGGAGGGCACCGTCCAGCAGGCGCACGTCCACGTCGGTCAGCACTCCCAGAGCGGCGGGATCAGCGTGTTCCTGTGCAGCAACCTCGGGAACGGTCCGGTCGGGACGCAGGCCTGCCCGGCGTCGGGAAAGGTGTCTGGGACGATCCGCTCCGGCGACGTGATCGGGCCTGCCGCGCAGGGGGTGGCACCGGGCGAGCTCGAGGAGCTGCTCGCGGCGGTGCGGGCGGGCGCCGCCTACGTGAACGTCCACAGCACCCTGTACCCGGGCGGCGAGATCCGGACCCAGATCGGTCAGGGCCCTCACCACGGCCACTGACTTTCTGAAAGTTCTTGCAGCGACGGTCTTCCCTTTTCAGGGGTCGCGGGCGTACGTTTCCCAGCATCCCCGGACAACCCACCGGTCCTGGACAACGCCGTCCCTGGAGTGCGCCATGGCTCGTCGCCGCCCCGCCCGTCTGCACCTGCCGGCGCTGCTGGCCCCCGTCCTGGCCGTCGGCCTCCTGGGAGCGCTGCCGCCCGTCGCCTCCGCCGAGGCCGAGGCACCCCTGGTGGTGCTCACCGGCTCGGTGCAGAGCGAGCTCGGGTGCGCGGGCGACTGGGATCCGACCTGCACCGACACGGCCCTGGCCCCGGCCGGCGGCGCGGCGGACGCCACCGTCTTCACCGGCACCTTCGACGTCCCGGCGGGCAGCTACGGCCTGAAGATCACCGTCGGCGGGTCGTGGGACGAGAACTACGGTGCGGGCGGCGTCGCCGGCGGGGGCGACATCCCGCTGGTGCTGCAGGGCCCGGCCGAGCTGGCGTTCTCGTACGACCACACGACCCACCTGCTGACGTTCGGCCCGACCTCGTTGAGCGGCCCGGCCACCGACGCCGACGAGCAGATCGCGCAGGACTCGCTGCGCGAGCCGCTGACGCAGGAGCAGTTCTACTTCGTGATGGCCGACCGGTTCGCCAACGGCGACACCACGAACGACACCGGCGGCCTCACCGGCGACCGGACGGTCACCGGGCTGGACCCCACCGACAAGGGCTTCTACCACGGCGGTGACCTCACCGGGATCACCGAGAAGCTCGACTACATCAAGGGTCTCGGCACCACGGCGATCTGGCTGACCCCCTCGTTCAAGAACCGGCCCGTCCAGGGCACGGGTGAGAACGCCAGCGCCGGGTACCACGGCTACTGGATCACCGACTTCACCCAGATCGACCCGCACCTCGGCACCAACGACGAGATGGAGGAGCTGGTCGACGCCGCCCACGACAAGGGCATGAAGGTCTTCTTCGACATCATCACCAACCACACCGCCGACGTCGTCGACTACGAGGAGGGCCAGTACTCCTACATCGACAAGGCGACCTCGCCGTACACCGACGCGGCGGGGAACGTGTTCGACGACAAGGAGTACGCGGCGGGCGACACCTTCCCCGAGCTCGACCCGGCGACCTCCTTCCCGTACACGCCGGTCTTCCGGTCCGAGGCCGACGAGACGGTCAAGGTCCCCGCGTGGCTGAACGACCCGACGCTGTACCACAACCGCGGTGACTCGACGTTCGCCGGCGAGTCCAGCGAGTACGGCGACTTCGTCGGCCTGGACGACCTGTTCACCGAGCAGCCCGAGGTCCGCGAGGGCATGGGCGACATCTACTCCTACTGGGCCAGCGAGTTCGGCATCGACGGCTTCCGGATCGACACCGTCAAGCACGTGAACATGGAGTTCTGGCAGGACTTCTCGCCGACCGTCCTGGACGCCGCGACGGAGGCGGGCAAGGACGACTTCTTCATGTTCGGCGAGGTGTTCGACGCCAACCCCGAGCTGATGAGCCGGTACACGACCGAGGGCGACCTGCAGGCCACCCTCGACTTCGGCTTCCAGGCTGCCGCCCGCGGCTTCGCCGAGGGGAAGCCGACGACCGGCGTGCGCGACCTGTTCGCCGGCGACGACTACTACACCGACACCGACTCGAACGCCTACCAGCTGCCGACGTTCCTCGGGAACCACGACATGGGTCGCATCGGCTCGATGCTGGACGACACCGCGAGCGGGGACGACCTGCTCGCCCGCACCCGGCTGGCGAACCAGCTGATGTACCTGGTGCGCGGACAGCCGGTCGTCTACTACGGCGACGAGCAGGGCTTCATCGGCGACGGCGGCGACAAGGACGCCCGGCAGGACATGTTCGCGAGCCAGGTGACGTCGTACAACGACGACGCGATGATCGGTGGCGTCCCGACCGGCTCACGTGACCGCTTCGGCACCGACGGCCCTCTCTACCAGTCGATCTCGGAGCTCGGTGCGCTACGCGACAAGTACCCGGCGCTGGCCGACGGCGCCCAGGTGCACCGCTACGCGTCCGACTCGGCCGGCGTCTACGCCTTCAGCCGGGTCTCGCGCGACAAGAAGCCGGTCGAGTACCTGGTGGTGGCCAACAACTCCACCGAGCCGAAGACCGCCGACCTCGCGACCTGGAGCCGTGACGACCGGTGGAAGCCCCTCTACGGAGGCGGCAGCCGGCTGCGCACCGACGCCGAGGGGCGTGTGACCGTCACGGTGCCGCCGCTGTCGGTGCAGGTGTGGCGGGCGACCGACAGCGTCGACGCCACGAAGAAGGTGCCCGCGGTGCACCTCACCTCGCCGTCGGACGGCTCGGTGGTGGGCGGCCGCGCCGAGATCGCGGCGGTCGTGCCCGAGAACACCTACGCGCAGGTCTCCTTCGCCTACCGCCCGGTGGGAACGACGGACTGGACGAACCTCGGCACCGACGACAACGCGCCGTTCCGCGTCTTCCACGACGTCAGCGACGTGGCCGACGGGACGCTGCTGGAGTACCGCACCGTGCTCGAGGACGCGCGGGGCCGGCTGTCCGCGAGCAGCGGCTACGGCGTGGTCGGCGAGCCGGTCGGCGGTGGCGACGGCGGCGGTGGTGGCGGCGTCGAGCCGGTCGAGCAGCCCGCGGGCGTCGCCGTGGCCGGCGACCACAACTCCGAGATGGGCTGCCCGGGCGACTGGCAGCCGGACTGCGCCCAGGCGCAGCTCGCGCTCGACGACGACGACGAGATCTGGAAGGGCGAGTTCGACCTGCCCGCAGGGTCGTTCGCCTACAAGGCGGCGCTGAACGGCAACTGGAACGAGAACTACGGGGCGGGCGGTGCGCCCAACGGCGGCAACATCTCCTACACCGCTCCCGGCACCCCGGTCTCGTTCTACTACGAGCACTCCCGCCACTACGTGACGTCGGACGCCGAGCACGCGATCATGACGCTGGCCGGCAGCCTCCAGTCCGAGCTCGGGTGCTCCGCCGACTGGGCGCCGGACTGCATGCGCGGCTGGCTGATCGACCCGGACGGCGACGGCGTGGCCACCTACGCCACCTCGCGGCTGCCCGCCGGCGGCTACGAGGTGAAGGTCGCCGAGGGCCTGTCGTGGGACGTCAACTACGGCGCGGGCGGCGCCCCCGGCGGCGCGAACATCCCGTTCACCGTGGCGGCGGGCACCGTCGTGCGGTTCGCCTACGACATGGACACCCACGTCCTGACCGTGACGTCGGCGGCGCCCGGCGCGACCCCCGACCTCGCGGCGGCCAAGGCCCACTGGGTGGGCAAGGACCTGCTCGCCTGGCCCGCCGACGCGCTGCCGCCGGGCACCACGCCGGAGCTGCTGCGCTGGCGCCTGCACCACGCGCCCGACGGCGGTCTGGGCACCGACGCCGAGGCCGTCACCGGCGGCCGCAGCGTGCCGCTGACCTACGACCCGGCGGGGCTGCCGGCCGAGGTGCAGCAGCGGTTCCCGCACCTCGCGGGCTACCTGGCGCTGCGGCTCGACAGGGCCACCGCGCGCACGGCGGGCGACCTGCTCACCGGGCAGCTGGCCGTCGGCCAGTACGACAGCCTCGGACGCCTGCGCGACGCCACCGGCGTGCAGGTGCCGGGGGTGCTCGACGCCCTCTACCCGAAGGCGGCCAAGCGCCAGCTCGGCCTCACCTGGGTCGGCCGCGCGCCGTCGCTGGCGCTGTGGGCGCCGACGGCCAAGGACGTCGACGTCCTGGTCTGGAAGGCGGGGAGCACGGAGCCGCAACGGGTCCGGGCGCAGCGCGA
Source organism: uncultured Actinomycetota bacterium (assembly GCA_963825505.1). Taxonomy (GTDB): domain Bacteria; phylum Actinomycetota; class Actinomycetes; order Actinomycetales; family CAWJMD01; genus JBBQSN01. Next base: position 7,374 of record CAWGTL010000023.1, read on the forward strand.
CGCCGACGGCGTGTGGACCGCGCGCGGCACGTCGTCGTGGCGCGGTGCGCAGTACCTGTTCGAGGTGACGGTGTGGGCGCCGTCGACGCAGGCGGTGGAGACCAACCAGGTCACCGACCCGTACTCGGTCGCGCTCACGACGAACTCGACCCGTTCGGTGGTCGTCGACCTCGCCGACCCGGCGCTGGCGCCGCAGCAGTGGCGCACCACGCCGTCGCCGAAGCTGGCGCGGGCGGTCGACTCCTCGATCTACGAGCTGCACGTGCGCGACTTCTCGATCGGGGACGAGAGCGTCCCCGCCGAGCACCGTGGCACCTACCTCGCCTTCGCCGACGAGGGCGCCGGCCGCCAGCACCTGCGCGAGCTGGCCGACGCCGGCCTGAACACCGTGCACCTGCTGCCGACGTTCGACATCACCTCGATCGAGGAGGTGCGCGCCGACCAGGCGGTGCCGGCGTGCGACCTGGCGTCGTTCGCCCCGGACTCGACCGAGCAGCAGGCCTGCGTCACGGCCGTGGCTGCGGACGACGGCTTCAACTGGGGCTACGACCCGTACCACTGGATGGCGCCGGAGGGCTCGTACGCGACGGCGCCCGAGGGCGGGGCGCGCGTGGCGGAGTTCCGCACCATGGTGGGTGCGCTGCACGCCGACGGCCTGCGGGTCGTGGTGGACGAGGTCTACAACCACACCTCGGCCTCGGGCCAGGCGGACACCTCGGTGCTCGACAAGGTCGTGCCGGGGTACTACCACCGGCTGAACCCGACCACGGGTGCGGTGGAGACCAGCACCTGCTGCCAGAACATCGCCACAGAGCACACCATGGCGGGCAAGGCGATGGTCGACGCGGTCGTGCTGTGGGCCAGGCAGTACAAGGTCGACGGCTTCCGGTTCGACCTGATGGGCCACCACTCGAAGCAGAACATGGTGGACGTCCGCGCGGCGCTCGACAAGCTGACCCTGAAGAAGGACGGCGTCGACGGCAAGGGGATCTACCTCTACGGCGAGGGCTGGAACTTCGGCGAGGTGGCATCGAACGCGCGGTTCGAGCAGGCCACCCAGGGCCAGCTCGGCGGCACGGGCATCGGGACCTTCTCCGACCGGCTGCGCGACGCCGTCCGCGGCGGTGGCCCGTTCGACGAGAACCCGCGTGTGCAGGGCTTCGGCTCCGGCCTGTTCGGCGACCCGAACGGCGACACCGGCGCGAACCCGGACGACCAGCTGGCGGCGCGGCAGGCCAACGCCACCGACCTGATCGAGCTGGGGCTGGCGGGCAACCTGCGCGCCTACACCTTCACGAACAGCGCGGGCGAGGTCGTCCGCGGCGACGAGGTGGACTACAACGGCAGCCCGGCCGGCTACGCCGACCAGCCGGTCGAGGTGGTCACCTACGTCGACGCGCACGACAACGAGACGCTCTGGGACGCGTTGACCTACAAGCTCCCCCAGAGCACCCCGATGGACCAGCGGATCCGGATGAACACGCTGTCGCTGGCCACCACGGCGCTGTCGCAGACGCCGTCGTTCTGGCACGCGGGCGCGGACCTGCTGCGGAGCAAGTCGCTGGACCGCAACTCCTACGACTCCGGCGACTGGTTCAACACCCTGGACTGGACGGGCGAGGACAACGGCTTCGGCCACGGGCTGCCGCCCGCTCCGGACAACGAGGCCAAGTGGTCGTTCCAGCAGCCGCTGCTGGCCGACCCCGCGCTGAAGCCGACCGCGGCCCAGGTGCAGGGCGCCTCGGCGCAGGCGCAGGACCTGCTGCGGCTGCGGACGGGCACGCCGTTGCTCCGGCTCGGCGAGGCCGACCTGATCCAGCAGAAGGTGTCCTTCCCGATCTCCGGGAGCTCCTCTGCCGCACCGGGTCTGGTGGTGATGCGGATCGACGACACCGTCGGCCCCGACGTCGACCCGGCGCTGCGCGGCGCGCTGGTGGTGTTCAACGCCTCGCCGTCCGAGGTCACGCAGACGGTGCCCGGCCTGGCCGGCTCCACCTTCGCTCTCTCGCCCGTGCAGGCCGGCGGCGCCGACCCCGTGGTGAAGACCACCACCTGGTCGTCCTCGACGGGTTCGATCACGATCCCCGGCCGGACGGTGGCGGTGCTGCTCCAGCCGTGACGAGCGCGCCGGGCCCGCTCCGGGTCGTCCCCGCAGACCACGCGTCGTGGGACGACCTGCGGACGGTGTTCGGCACGCGCGGCTCCGGTCAGAGGTGCTGGTGCCAGCGGTACAAGCTGGCACGCGGCGAGTCGTTCGGCTCGGTGCCCTCCGAGGACCGGGCCGACCGGCTGCGCCGCCAGACCGGCTGCGGCGGAGGTGCTCTCGAGGACGGCGAGATCACCAGCGGCCTGGTCGCGTACGCGGGGGAGGACCCCGTCGGCTGGTGCGCCGTCGAGCCGCGACCGGCGTACGCCGGTCTGCTGCGGGTGTATCGGATCCCCTGGGAGGGTCGCGCCGAGGACCGGCACGACGAGGGTGTCTGGGCGGTCACCTGCCTGTTCGTGCGCGCCGGCCACCGCCGCCGCGGGGTGAGCCGGGCCCTCGCCGCGGCCGCGGTGCATCACGCCCGCGACCACGGCGCCCGGGCGCTCGAGGCGTACCCGACGACGACCACCGCGGCGATCGCCGAGGAGCTGCACGTCGGCACCGTCCCGACCTTCGCCGCGGCCGGCCTCGAGGTGGTCTCCCGTCCCTCGCCCCGCCGCGTCGTCATGCGCCTCGAGCTCGCCTGATCCGCGTCGCGTTGTCGCGTGGTCGGGTCCGTCGTCGGGTCGTGTCCGGCGCGTCCGGTCGCCCGGGCGCTCGTTCGACTGCTTCGCTTGACGTCTTCACGAGCGCCCAGGCGGCCGGCGCACGCCTCGTGCTCGTCGCCCGGTGCCAGTGGCCACCTTCCGATACCCCGTTCCGATGTGTCACGCGGTCGGACAGCCTCTCCGAGAGATGGCGGGCGGTCGTTGTCGGCGCTGGTGGAGACGGCGCTGCACCGGTACCTCGAGGCGCCGCAGGACCCGGAGGAGGAGACCCGATGACCGCCCCGTTCACCGTCTGCCCGTACAGGTTCAGCGCCGACCCGCCTGCGATGGTGGCGTTCCTCGACCTCGTCGGGCTGCGGCGCGAGATCTCCACTACCGGAGACGGTTTCGCCGTGCTGCGCGGGCGCCGAGGCAAGGTCGCGGTGCACGCCGCGGCGACGGGTGCCGTCACCGGTGTCCCGGCCGGGCGCACGTCGCTGGCGTTCGTGGTCGACGACGCCGTGGCTGCCACGGCCGGGCTGGCCGCCGACGGGTTCGAGGTGGCCTGCTGGGACGAGTCGTACGCGAAGCAGGGCGGCGGCGGGGTGCCGAGCGGTGCGGCGTCCAGCGGCGGCACGCTGTCGTACAGCTCGAGACCCAGGGCGCTGACCCGCGACTCCCGCAGCGTCCGCTCCAGCAACGAGTCCTGGGCGGCGCGCCCCCACAAGGGCCCGGTCGCCGCGCCCGCGACCGCGAGCGTGCTGGCGACGAGCAGCGCCGCGGACGTCCCCCGACGCCACCACAGACCGCCCAGGACGCGCGCCGGGCCGGACGGCACGAGCGCAGTATGTCGGCCGCCCGGCGCGGGGGACAGGGCGAGACCCGGCGCGGCAGCGCTAGCGGGCCGGCGACGCGACGACGACGCCGTCGTGCAGGTCGAGCCGGTCGTCGCACCGCTCGGCGACCTCGGGGTCGTGCGTCGCGATGACGACCACCGCGCCCTCGGCGGCCCGGGCGGCGACGAGGTCGACCATCCGGTCACGCGTCGCGGCGTCCAGCTCGGAGGTGGGCTCGTCGGCGAGCAGGACGTGCGGGACCGGGGCGAGCGCCCGGGCGAGCGCGACCCGCTGCTGCTGGCCCCCCGACAGCCGCTCCACCGGCCGGTGCAGCGCCTCGGCGAGGCCGACGTCGGTGAGCGCGCGCTCGGCCAGCTCACGCGACCGGTCGGGCGAGCTGCCGCGGGCGCGCAGCGCGACCTCCACGTTCTCGGCCGCGGTGAGCACCGGCAGCAGCGCGTGCGTCTGGAGCAGGAACCCGAATCCCTGGCGCTGCTGCACCGAGCCGTCGACGAGCGCGCCGTCGAGGTGCACCTCGCCGGAGTCGGCGCGCACCAGGCCCGCCAGGACCCCGAGCAGCGTGGTCTTGCCCGAGCCCGACGGCCCGACGACCGCGAGCATGCGACCGGGTGCAGCGGTCAGCGACACCTGCCGCAGCACAGCGCGTCCCGCACGCGTGACCGTGATGCCGCGGGCGTCCAGGCCTGTCGTCACGAAGGGTCCTCTCGCCGCAGGACGAGGTGGTCCTCGACCTCCTCGATCTCGACGAGCGTGCCGGCGCCCCAGGTGCCGCGGAGCCGGTCCGGCAGCTGCAGCGCGCCGTCGGCGCCGACGACCGCGAGGTCGCGGCCGTGCCGTCCCTCCGCGCCGACCCGGCCGTCGCGGATGGTGACGGTGCGCGGCCACCGCGCGGCCACCTCGGGGTCGTGGGTGACGACGACCACCGTGGTGCCCCAGGTCCCGGACACCTCGTCGACGAGGTCGAGCACCTGGGTGCGGCCGGCGGGGTCGAGCTGCGACGTCGGCTCGTCGGCCAGCAGGAGACCCGGCCCGTTCGCGAGCGCGACGGCCACCGCCACCCGCTGGCGCTCGCCGCCGGACAGCCCGGTCAGCGGCCGGTCGGCAAGCGCCGCCAGGCCGAGCGAGCCCAGCAGCTCGGCCGGACGCGTCAGGCCGCGGCGCACCCGGCGCGGCACGGCCCGCTGGGCGAAGGCGACGTTCTGCGCCGGTGTGGCGTAGGGCAGCAGGTTGCGCCAGGGGCCCTGCAGCACGGTCCCGACCCCCGCCGCGCGGAGCCCGGCGAGCTGGGACTCCGACAGCGTGCGCAGGTCGACGCCGTCGAGCTCGACGGTGCCCGCGCTGGCGCGGGTGGTGCCGCCGAGCAGCGACAGCAACGTGGACTTGCCGGCGCCCGACGGGCCGAGCAGGGCGACCCGCTCCCCGGCGGACACCTCGAGGTCGACCCCGCGCAGGGCGACGACGTCGGTGCCGCCGGCGTCGGTGTAGAGGTGGACGACGCCGTCGAGCCGCACCTCGGTGCCGCCGGTCCTCGGTACGGGCGCGGCCCCGCGGTGGCGCGCGGCGGCGGTGCGGGCGGCCATCAGGTGCCCTGCCGCAGGCGGGTCTCGTCGTCGCCGTGGCGGGTGACGGCCAGCACGACGGGCACGAGCAGGACCAGGGTGCCGAGCGCCACGAGCAGCACCGGCAGGAGCGCCTCGGTGACGGGAACGCTCCCGGCGACGACCTGCGAGGCGCCGGTGACCTCGGCCAGCACGGGTGAGCACAGCGCGACCGCCAGCCCGGCGCAGACGGCCCCGAGCACCACCCCCGGCAGCAGCAGGACGGCGTCCTCGAGCAGGGCCGACCCGCGCACCGTCCGGCCCGGCACCGCCATCGCGCGCAGCGCGGCCGACTCGGCCGCACGGCGCCGCGCGGCGGCGGCCAGCGCGGTGGCGACCCCGGCCACGCCGGCCACCAGGGTGGCCGCGCCCGCTCCGAGCAGGAGCAGCTGGGCCCGTGCCGGCTCTGCGGAGTCGAGCTCGACCCGCCGCCCGGTGCGGGTCTCGACCTCGACGACCCCGAGGCCCGCCGCCGCGAGCCGGTCCGGGGCGTCGGCGGGTGCGCCGGGCCCCAGCCAGACCTGGAAGTCCAGTCCGGAGCTGCGCGGCGGCTGGACCCGGGAGACCAGCTCGAGGTCGACGACCGCCCCCTGCTCGGTGCGCGGGACGGCCGGCGTGCGACCCACCGGCCGGAACGGCAGGTCGCCGCCCTCGAGCGTGGTGCCGTCGAGCAACCGCTCGAGCCCGATCGGGCGCAGCGTCGTGGCCGCCCCGAGCACCGCCGGCAGCTCGGTGGGCACGTCGCGCCGGACGACGCCGGTGGTCGCCGAGGCCGGGACGACGGCGAGCAGCTTGATGCCCGGGTCCGCGCCGAGACCGGTGAGCGTGCCGGTGGCGGAGGAGTCGAGCACGGACTCGTCGACCCGGGCGACGCGCCACTCGTCGCGCAGGAAGGGCACCTCCTGGCCCCCCGCGGCGATCGAGACCAGGTCGAGCGAGCCGGTGACCGTGCCCGTGCCGGCGGCGCGCGGCAGCACCAGCGAGAGCACCGTGCAGCCGTCGACGCACGCCGGCGCGGCGGCGGTGAGCGTCTGCTCCTTCCCGTCCAGGATCCCCATCGTGATCGCGGCGGGCTCCCCGTCGGACCCGAGGAGACGCACGGTGAGGGCCAGGTCGATGTCCGCACGGGCGAACCGGGACCCGCCCACCCGGACGGTGAGGTCGGGACCGGTGAGGACCAGCGGGTCGACGATCTCGCCCGGGACGAGCTCGCCCTCCAGGGCCGCGCCGGCCGCGAGCGCGCCGCCGGGCACCGGGGTGGCGACCCCGAACCGCGAGGAGTCGACGGCGAGCAGCGACTCCTGGCCCGTGCCGCGCTGCACCACCGCCATCGCCCACGCGCCGTCGGGGTCGATCTGCCGGGTGGCGTCGAGCAGGGTCCTCGTGGTCGCCGGAGCCACGTGCACCACCCGCTCGGCACCGACGTCGAGCGCCGCCTGCGCGTCGCGCTGGGCGGCGGTGAGCACGTACGCGCCGGCGGCGAACCCGCTGACGGCCGTGGCCGCGGTCACCAGGGCCGTGGTGCGGGTGAGCGCTCCCTGCCCGGCGACCTGCCGGACGGCGAGGTACGGGCCGAGCGACCAGCCGCGGGTGCGGCTCAGGGACACCCGCACCAGCAGGCGGACGGCGTGGGCCAGCAGCAGCCCGGCGACCAGGCCGATGAGCACCGGTGCGAGCAGCGCGGGCAGCGCGGCCTGCGCGCTGCGGCCCAGGGTCAGCAGCAGCACGACGGCGACCGCCACCAGCGTGGCCAGCACCGCCATCACGGCCGTGGGCGCGGCGCCCGGTGCCGCCTCGCTCGCGCGTCGCCGCAGCTGCTCGGCCACCGGCACCCGCAGGGAGCGGCGGGCCGCCAGCGCGCAGGCGACCGCCGCACCCGCCACCGTGCCCCCGACGGCGACCCAGGTCGCCGCCGGCAACCCGACCGGGGTGCCGGGCAGCAGCACCGCCCCGGCCAGCGACCGGACGGCGGCCTGCGCGAGCAGGACGCCCAGCGGCACCGACAGCAGGACCAGCCCGAGCGGCTCGGCCAGCGCGTGGACGGCGAGCCGGCGCCCCCGCAGCCCGCGGAGCTTGGCCAGGGCGAGCTCGGTGTCGCGGGCCGCGACGGTCACCGCGACGAGGCCGAACAGCACGACCCACCCGAGGACGACGACCTGCAGCCCCACGAAGGTCGAGGAGTCGCGCACCAGCCGCCGCCCGGTGGCCGTGCTCTCGATCGTCAGCGCGGCCGGCGCCTTGGCCTGCACCTGGCCGCGCGTCTCGTCGGTGAGGACGACCTGCTCCTGCAGGTCGCGGGCCACCCGGTCGGCGTTCGCCAGCGTCACGGCACCGTCGCGCAGGACCCGCTCGGCCTGGACGCGCAGGCCGGGGGTGCGCAGCGACGCGACGAAGTCGGGGTCGACCAGCACGGCGTCGAGCCGCGCCGGGACGAGCTCGCCGCCGAGCAGGGCGGGCGGCGCGTACTCGAAGTCCTCGCTGTCGAACCAGAACCGGCTCCCGGTGTCGACCGACGACGCCTCGTAGGTGCCGGCCACCACGTAGTCGGTCTCGAAGAAGCCGTTGCTGCCGGCGGGCGGCGGCTCGGCGGCCAGCTCGGGCAGCCGCACCAGCTGCCCGGCGGACACGCCGAGCTCGGCGGCCGAGCGGTCCGACAGCAGCACCTCGGTGGTCGTGGTGGGGCAGCGGCCCTGCACCATCCGCAGCTGCTCGCAGGCCCCCTCCCGGGAGACCAGCCGGCCGAGCGGCGCGTCCGGCGGGGGCAGCGGCAGCCCGTCGGGACCGGTCGCCGGCGGTGGCGGCACCGCCGGCTGCACCTGCAGGCGCCGGGCCGTGCTCACCGTCTCGGTGCGCTCGTCGAACAGCGCGTCCAGGCCTGGGGGCAGCGCCGCCGCGTCGCGCACGTCCGAGGCGACCAGCCGCGGCTCGGTGCCGGAGCCGAGGTAGGCGTTGGGGTCCGGCCGCGTGCTGCCCTGGGTCGTGAAGGCCAGGCCGCTGACCGGCGCGTCCTGCAGCGTGCGCTCGAGCAGCGACGCCTGCGCCGCCTCCCCCCAGGTCGGGCCCGCCGCCGCGCCGGCCACCGTCACGGCGGCGCACAGCAGCAGCACCAGCGAGGCGCCCCGGCGCCACCGGATGCCGCGCACCAGCAGCGCCAGCCCCCCGTCCACCTGCGCAGTATGGTCGGCGCGGTGGCCGCAGGACAGGCGCAGTGCCGTCCCGGCCGCTGCCGTTTTGACCGCGTCGGAGCGCCGCAGGTACCCTGGCGTGTCGTCTGCGGCGTGGTTCTCCGCGCCGTCCGGCCGAGCAGGCCGCCAGCACGACCCCGAAGACCCTTTCCACGAGTCACCACGAGCGAAGGCCCACGACTGTGCGTACGTACACCCCGAAGCCCGCCGACGTCGAGCGCCAGTGGCACGTCATCGACGCCACCGACGTCGTCCTCGGCCGTCTGGCCAGCCACACGGCGTCGCTGCTGCGGGGCAAGCACAAGGCGGTGTTCGCCCCCCACGTCGACACCGGTGACTTCGTCATCATCGTCAACGCCGACAAGGTCGCGCTGACGGGCAACAAGCGCGAGCAGAAGATCGCCTACCGGCACTCGGGCTACCCCGGCGGCCTCAAGGCGGTCGGCTACGCCGACCTGCTGACCGACAACCCGGCCAAGGCCGTGGAGAAGGCCGTCCGCGGCATGCTCCCGAAGAACAGCCTGGGCCGGCAGATGCTGCGAAAGCTCAAGGTGTACGCGGGCCCGGAGCACCCGCACACCGCCCAGCAGCCGAAGAGCTTCCAGATCACCCAGGTCGCGCAGTAACCAGGCGCCGCCCGCCCCGCAGCCCAGCCGCACGCTGACGCAGAAGCAGAACCGAGGAGAACCGTGGCCGAGTCCACCGTGAACGACCTGCAGGACGTCGAGGACGCCCCCAGCAGCTACACCAGCACGACCCCCGGCACCCAGGGCGCCGGCACGTCGATCACCGCCCCCGGCGGTGCGACCGGTCGTCGCAAGCAGGCCGTGGCCCGCGTGCGTCTCGTCCCGGGCTCCGGCCAGTGGACGATCAACGGCCGCCAGCTCGCCGAGTACTTCCCGAACAAGGTGCACCAGCAGTCGGTCAACGACCCGTTCACCCTGCTCGAGCTCGAGGGCCGGTTCGACGTCATCGCCCGCATCAACGGCGGTGGCCCCTCCGGCCAGGCCGGCGCCCTGCGCCTCGGCATCGCCCGTGCCCTGAACGAGATCGACATCGAGGCCAACCGCGCCGGTCTGAAGAAGGCCGGCTTCCTCACCCGCGACGCGCGGGTCAAGGAGCGCAAGAAGGCCGGCCTCAAGAAGGCCCGCAAGGCGCCCCAGTACAGCAAGCGCTGACGCGCACACCGCGCACACCGCTCGGCCGCACGGCCCCGGGGGTACTGTCCCCCGGGGCCGTTCGCGTGCCCGCCCGCGCACGACCTGTCGCTGCGCCCGTTCGACGAAGGAGCTGACGTGGGTCGACTGTTCGGGACCGACGGCGTCCGGGGTGTCGCCAACGTCGACGTGACGGCCGAGCTGGCGCTCGACCTGTCGGTGGCTGCCGCCCACGTGCTCGGCGAGGTGGGCCAGTTCGAGGGCCATCGTCCCCGCGCCCTCGTGGGCCGCGACCCGCGCGCCTCCGGCGAGTTCCTGTCCGCCGCCGTCGCGGCCGGCCTGGCCAGTGCCGGCGTCGACGTCGAGGACGTCGGCGTGCTGCCGACCCCGGCCGTCGCCCACCTGGTGGCCGCCCGCGGCGCCGACCTCGGCGTGATGCTGAGCGCCTCCCACAACGCGATGCCCGACAACGGGATCAAGTTCTTCGCCGCCGGCGGGCACAAGCTCGCCGACGAGATCGAGGACCAGATCGAGGCGCGGATGCGCGAGCCCTGGAAGCGTCCGACCGGCGCGTCCGTGGGGCGGGTCAACCGCGGCGCAGGCACCGGTGCCGACGAGTACGTCGCGCACCTCGTGGGCACCCTCGACGGGCGGCGGCTCGACGGCGTGCGCGTGGTGGTCGACTGCGCCCACGGCGCGGCCAGCGCCGTCGGTCCCCAGGCGCTGCGCGCCGCGGGCGCCGTCGTCGAGGTGATCGGCGCCTCGCCGGACGGCCTCAACATCAACGACGGCTGCGGCTCCACCCACCTGCAGCCGCTGCAGGAGGCCGTGGTGGCCCACGGCGCCGCGCTCGGCGTGGCCTACGACGGCGACGCCGACCGGTGCCTCGCGGTCGACGCCACCGGCCGGGTCGTCGACGGCGACCAGATCATGGGCGTGCTCGCGGTGTCGCTGCACGAGCAGGGGCTGCTCGCGCGCTCGACGCTGGTCACCACGGTGATGAGCAACCTCGGCCTGCGGCTGGCGATGGAGCGCGCCGGGATCAGCACCGTGCAGACCGCGGTGGGGGACCGGTACGTGCTCGAGGCGATGCGTCGTGACGGCTACAACCTGGGTGGGGAGCAGTCCGGCCACGTGCTGCTCACCGACCACGCCACCACCGGCGACGGCGTGCTCACCTCGCTGCACCTGCTCGACCGGGTGGCCACCACCGGTCGCGCGCTCGCCGACCTCGCGTCCGACGTCGAGCGGCTGCCGCAGGTGCTGGTGAACGTCCGCGACGTCGACAAGTCCCGGGCCGGCTCCGACGACGAGCTCGGTGCCGCCGTGGCGGCCGCCGAGGAGCGCCTGGGCCGCACCGGACGGGTGCTGCTGCGCCCGTCCGGCACCGAGCCGGTGGTGCGGGTCATGGTCGAGGCGGCCGAGCAGCAGGAGGCCGACCTGGTGGCCGCCGAGCTCGCCGAGGTGGTCAGGGGCCGGCTGGCCCTCTGAGGCCGGCGTCGGGGGCCCCCCGGTCCGCCCGCGGTAGCGCCGCACGCCCTTCCGGACCATCCGCTGCACCAGCAGCGTCACCACAGCCGGCGACGACGAGCCCGTCCAGGTCGAGGCCCAGCTGGGCCAGCGAGGTCAGCGACAGCACGCCCGCGGTGCCGGCGAGCAGGGCGACGACGAACGACCAGCAGGTCGTCGATCGTGATCCACCCGCCCGCCCGCCCGCAGGTGCAGCACGGGCCGATCCTGCCCGCGGCCCCGTCACGACCGGCAGGACCCACCGTCAGGGCAGGACGACCTGCCCGATCTCGCCGGGGTTGAACGCCACCTCCCAGCGGTGGCCGTCCGGGTCGGCGAAGTAGCCGGTGTACCCACCCCACTCGCGCGCGACGGCCTCCTGCACGATCTCGGCCCCGGCGGAGCGGGCGCTGGCGAGCACCTCGTCGACCTCCGCCTCGGACGGGACGTTGTGGGCGAGGGTGAACGGGCCGACGCCGGCACCGGTGGCGACGGGCCCGACCTCCTGCTCGAACGCGGCGCGGTCCCACAGCGAGAGCACGAGGTGCTCCCCGACCCGGATCATCACCACCTCGCCGGGGACGTCGAGCGCGGCCTCCCAGCCGAGCCCGTCGAGGTAGAACGCCCGCGACACGGCGACGTCGCGGACGGCCAGGGTGATGAAGCTGACGCGCTGGTCCATGCCCTCCACCCTGGCACCGCCCACCGACGTCAGCGTGAGGTGAGCGCCTCGTGCAGGGGGCGGCCCAGGTACGCGGAGGCCAGCATCGTCGTGAGGCGGTGCACGGCGTCCTCGTTCGGGGCCAGCGGCCCCGGCCGGTGGTGGGGCGAGGACGTGCCGCGCTGGACGGACTCGCACGCGGCCCAGTCCTGCCGGTTGGTGAGGTCCCAGAACTCGACCGCGTAGGTCGGGTCGGCGTCGGGATCGACCAGGTACCAGGCGCACTCGACGGCGGTGCGGTCGACGTCGAGGGGGGTCAGGCGGTGCGTCATCACGTAGTCGGGGTGCGCCGAGACCAGCAGGTTCGGCAGCAGGCCGACGTACTCGACCCGTCCCGGATCGGCACCGGCGATGGCCGCGCCGCCGGACGCGCCGGTGAGCGACATCGTGGCCATGCCGTCGCGCAGCAGCATCGACCCGCCGACCCAGGCGCCGGGCAGGTGGTGGTTGTCGCCGGAGGTCGGCGGGGAGACCTGGCAGAGCTCGGGGTGGATCAGCGGGCAGTGGTAGCACTCGTGGTAGTTCTCGAGCAGCACCTTCCAGTTCGCCGCCACCTCGTAGTCGTGCCGGGCGCGCAGGTGCAACCGCTCGGGCGCGTACGGCCCGACCACGTCGTCGAGGGCGCCGAGGTGGTCCTCGAACGGCACCGCGGGACCGCCGCCCAGGTCGCCGGCTGCGTGCACGAGCAACCAGCCGCGCCAGCGTCGCAGCGGCAGCTCCACCAGCCCGTGCGCGGACGGGTCGAACGAGGCGTCGTCCCGGAAGCCGGGGGCGGTGCGCAGCGACCCGTCGATCGCGTAGGTCCACGCGTGGTACGGGCAGACCAGCGACCGGTTCGTGCTGCCGGTGCCGTCCGCGAGCAGCTCGTGGCCGCGGTGCCGGCAGGTGTTCGCGAACGCCCGCGGCGGCGCCTCCGTGTCCGCGGCCGTGTCCGTGTCCCAGAGCAGGAGCACCGGGACGTCGCCCACCGTGGTGGCGCGCTGGCGCACCCCGTCGGCCCGCAGGTCGGCGTCGCGGCCGACGCAGCTCCAGGTGCCGGCGAACAGGTTCCGGCGCTCCCACGCCAGCACCCGCGGGTCGGTGTACGCGGCGGTCGGCAGGGTGCGGGCCGGTCCGAGGGGGAGCAGGCAGCGGGCGAGGGCCTCGGGATCCAGCAGACCCTCGGGAAGCGGCTGGGGCGCGGTCGTCGTCACGGCGGCCTCAGATCTTGCGCAGCCGCACGTGCCGGACGGAGTGGTCGGCTCCCTTGCGCAGCACGAGGTCGGCGCGGGGGCGGGTCGGCAGCACGTTCTCGACCAGGTTGCGCTCGTTGATGTCGGTCCAGATCTGCTCGGCGCGGCGGCGCGCGTCGTCGTCGGACAGCGCGGCGAACCGGTGGAAGTACGACTCCGGCCGGGCGAAGGCGGTCTCGCGCAGCCGCAGGAACCGGTCGACGTACCAGCTGCGGACGTCGGCGGTGCGGGCGTCGACGTAGATCGAGAAGTCGAAGAAGTCGCTCACCGCGATGCCCTGCCGGCCGTCGTGGCGCGGCCGCGCGGGCTGCAGGACGTTGAGGCCCTCGACGATGAGGACGTCCGGGCGCCGCACCACGACGTCGGCCCCGGGGACGATGTCGTAGGTGAGGTGGGAGTAGAGCGGGGCGCGCACCTCGGCGGCACCGGACTTCACCGCGGTGACGAAGCGCAGCAGCGCCCGCCGGTCGTAGGACTCCGGGAAACCCTTGCGCTGCAGCAGACCTCGGCGCTCGAGCTCGGCGTTGGGGTAGAGGAAGCCGTCCGTGGTGACGAGCTCGACGCGGGGGGTGTCGGGCCAGCGCGCGAGCATCTCGCGCAGGATCCGGGAGGTGGTGGACTTGCCGACCGCGACCGAGCCGGCCACCCCGATGACGTAGGGCGTGCGCGCCGGCGCCTCGCCGAGGAACGTCGTGGTGGCGGCGTGCAGCTGCCCGGACGCCGCGACGTACAGGTTGAGCAGTCGCGACAGCGGCAGGTAGACCTCGGCCACCTCGCGCAGGTCGACCCTCTCGCCGAGTCCCTGCAGCCGGGTGACGTCCTCCTGGGTCAGCGGAAGGGGGGTCGAGGCGGCCAGGGCGCTCCACGCGGCGCGGTCGAGCTCGACGTAGGGGGTGGAGGCGACGGGGAGCCCGACCGTGTCCGGCGGCGGGATGGAGGGCACGCCCGCATCATGCCGGACGGCGAGGTGGCGCCGCCCCCCGCGCCGCGACGGCCCGGCCCGGGGGTGCGCCCGCTGCCGAGTAGGCTCTGCGGCCATGTGCGGAATCGTGGGCTACGTCGGCAACCCGGGCAGCGGGGCGTCCGCGGAGCACGGTGGGGCGCTCGACGTGGTGATGGAGGGTCTGGCCCGGCTGGAGTACCGCGGGTACGACTCCGCGGGGGTCGCGCTGGTCACCGCCGACGGCGTCGACACCCGCAAGAAGGCCGGCAAGCTGGTCAACCTCGTGGCCGAGCTCGAGGCCGACCCGCTGCCGGAGTCGCTCACCGGCATCGGTCACACCCGCTGGGCCACGCACGGCGGCCCCACCGACCCGAACGCGCACCCGCACCTCGGTGGCGGCGGCCGACTCGCGCTGATCCACAACGGCATCATCGAGAACTTCGCCTCGCTCAAGGCCGGCCTGCTCGCCGACGGCGTGGAGTTCACCTCCGAGACCGACACCGAGGTGGTGGCGCACCTGCTGGCCGGCACCTACGAGGAGGTCGGCGACCTCACCGAGGCGATGCGCCAGGTCTGCAACCGGCTCGAGGGCGCCTTCACGCTGCTCGCCGTGCACGCCGACCAGCCCGGCACCGTGGTCGGCGCCCGCCGGAACTCCCCGCTGGTCGTCGGGATCGGTGAGGGCGAGAACTTCCTCGGGTCCGACGTCGCCGCCTTCATCTCGCACACCCGCGAGGCGCTCGAGCTCGGCCAGGACCAGATCGCCACCATCACGCCCGACTCGGTCGCGATCATCGACTTCGCCGGGAAGCCGGTGCAGGGCAAGGCGTTCCACGTCGACTGGGACGCCGCTGCCGCCGAGAAGGGCGGCTTCCCGAACTTCATGGCCAAGGAGATCCACGACCAGCCGCACGCGGTGGCCGACACCCTGCTCGGCCGCACCGACGAGAACGGTCGGCTGGTGCTCGACGAGCTGCGGATCGACGAGGACGTCCTGCGCGCCGTCGACCGCGTGGTCGTGCTCGCCTGCGGCACCTCGGCGTACGCCGGCCACGTGGCCAAGTACGCGATCGAGCACTGGGCGCGGGTCCCGGTCGAGGTCGAGCTGTCGCACGAGTTCCGCTACCGCGACCCCATCGTCGACGACCGCACGCTGGTCGTGGCGATCTCGCAGTCCGGCGAGACGATGGACACCCTGATGGCGGTCCGGTACGCCCGCGAGCAGGGCGCCCAGGTCGTCGCGGTCTGCAACACCCACGGCTCGTCCATCCCGCGCGAGAGCCAGGGCGTGCTCTACACCCACGCCGGGCCGGAGATCGCGGTCGCGTCCACCAAGGCGTTCCTGGCCCAGATCACCGCCTGCTACCTGCTCGGGCTCTACCTCGCCGAGCTGCGCGGCGGCTCGAAGGCGGAGGCCGTGCCGGACGTGCTCGCCGAGCTGCACGTGATGCCGGAGAAGATCCAGCGCGTGCTCGACGGCCTCGACCACGTCCGCGAGCTGGCCCGCTGGATGGCCGACACCCGCTCGGTGCTGTTCCTCGGCCGCCACGTGGGCTTCCCGGTGGCGATGGAGGGCGCGCTCAAGCTCAAGGAGCTCGCCTACATCCACGCCGAGGGCTTCGCTGCCGGCGAGCTCAAGCACGGGCCGATCGCGCTGATCGAGCCCGGCCAGCCGGTCTTCGTCGTGGTGCCGTCCCCGCACGGCGAGAACTCGCTGCACAGCAAGGTGGTCTCCAACATCCAGGAGATCCGGGCCCGCGGCGCCCGCACCCTGGTGATCGCCGAGGAGGGCGACACCGACGTCGTCCCGTTCGCCGACGAGGTCATCTACGTGCCGGCCTGCCCGCCGCTGCTGATGCCGCTGCTCACCGTGGTGCCGCTGCAGGTGTTCGCCTGCGAGCTCGCCACCGCCAAGGGGCTCGACGTCGACCAGCCGCGCAACCTGGCCAAGTCCGTCACGGTCGAGTGAGCCGGGCGGTCGGGTGATCGTCGGGGTGGGCATCGACGTCGTCGACGTCGAGCGGTTCACCCGCCAGCTGGAGCGCGTCCCGGGGCTGCGCGACCGGCTGTTCACCGAGGCCGAGAAGCACCTCGCACCCGCGTCGCTGGCCGCCCGGTTCGCCGCCAAGGAGGCCGCCGCCAAGGCGCTCGGCGCCCCTGTGGGCCTGGTGTGGACCGATGCCACCGTGCGCCGGCTCGAGGGCGGCCAGCCGGTGCTCGAGGTCATCGGCACCGTCGCCGCCCGCGCCGCCGAGCTCGGGGTCGACCGGTTCCACCTCTCGCTCAGCCACGACGCCGGCATCGCCTCCGCCGTGGTGGTCGCGGAGCGCGACCCGTGATCGAGGCCTACTCCGTCGCCACCGTCCGCGCGGCCGAGGAGCGCGCGATGGCGCGCCTGCCCGAGGGCGCGCTGATGCAGCGCGCGGCCGCCGGGCTGGCCACCGCGCTCCTGCGGGCGCTGCAGGACGGGACCGGCGGGGTGTACGGCCGCCACGTGGTGCTGCTCGTCGGCCCGGGCGACAACGGCGGTGACGCGCTCTGGGCCGGTGCCCGGCTGCTGCGTCGTGGCGCGCAGGTGACGGCGGTGCGCACGAGCGGGACGGTCCACGCCGAGGGGATGCGGGCTCTGCTCGCTGCCGGTGGGCAGGTGGTCGACGCCACGGTGAGCAGCGAGGCAGCGCTGGAGGTGCTCGGTCGGGCGGCGCTCGTCGTCGACGGGCTGCTGGGCATCGGCGCGCGGCCAGGACTGGAAGGTCCTGCTGCCGAGCTCGCGCAGTGGGTCGACACCGACGGGCCGGGTCTGGTGGCGGTCGACCTCCCGAGCGGCGTCGACCCGGACTCCGGCGGCGTTCCCGGTCGCTTCGGCCCGTACGCGTGGTGCGAGAGCACGGTCACGTTCGGGGTCCTCAAGCCCTGCCTGCTGCTGCCGCCGGCCGCGCACGCCGCCGGACGGGTCGACCTGGTCGACATCGGGCTGGACCTGGCCGAGGCCGCACCGGTGGTGCGCCGGCTGGAGCCCGTCGACGTGCTCGTCCGGTGGCCTGCGGCGGGGGAGTCCAGCGACAAGTACTCCCGCGGCGTGGTCGGGGTCGTGGCGGGCGGGGCCACGTACACCGGTGCGGCGGTGCTCTCGACCGGTGCCGCGGTCCGCTCCGGCGCGGGGATGGTGCGGTACCTCGGCCCGGGTGCGGCGACGGACCTGGTGCGCGCTCGCTGGCCCGAGGTGGTCCCAGGACCCGGGCGGGTGCAGGCGTGGGTGCTCGGCCCGGGCCTGGACCCCGACGACGAGGGCCAGGCCGAGCACGTCCGCACGGCGCTCGCGGGCGAGGAGCCGTGCCTGGTCGACGCCGGCGCGCTGGCACTGCTGCCCGAGCTCCTGCGCTCCGGCGACGTCGCGGCGCCGTTGCTGCTCACCCCGCACGCGGGCGAGCTGGCGCGGCTGCTCACCGACCTCGGCACCGGCACCGACCGCGACGCCGTCGAGGCCGACCCGCTCTCCCACGCGCGACGTGCCGCGCAGGAGACGGGCGCGACCGTCCTGCTCAAGGGCGCGGTGACGCTCGTGGTTCCTGCGGAGGGGGCGGTGTTCTCCCAGGCGGAGGCTCCGCCCTGGCTGGCGACCGCAGGCGCCGGCGACGTCCTGGCCGGGGTGGCGGGCGCGCTCCTCGCCGGCGACGTCGACCCGGCCGACGCCGGCGCCATGGCCGCCTTCGTCCACGGGCGGGCGGGTGCGATCGCCTCGGGTGGAGGGCCGGTGAGCGCCGGCGCGGTGCTCGACGCCGTCCCCGCGGCGATCCGCGCCGTCCTCACCGACCCGTTCGACGACCGACCGGGCCTGTCGGCCGGGTGACCCGGCGGTCGTTCCGGGCCGACATCACCAGGGCGGATACCGCCCGGGCGAGGTACTCCGACGGCGTCACGCCGACCGTGGAGCGGAAGTCGCGGCTGAAGTGCGCCTGGTCGAACCAACCGAGATCGGCTGCGAGAGAAGCCAGGTCGTCGACCTCGCCGGCGTCGATCGCGGCGGCGGCGTCCTGCAGCCGGTAGCGCTGGAGCACCGTCTTCGGGCCGACGCCGACGAACCGGTGGAACAGCCGTTGCAGGGAGCGGACGGTGGTGCCCGCGCCGGTGGCGACGTCGTCGACCCGCACGAGGGTGCGGTCGTGCAGCATCGCGGCCAGCACCTCGAGCAGCTCGTGGTACGCCGGATCGGGCTCGGGCACGTCGCGCAGCAGGTGGGCGTCGAGCACGGCGGCGCGGTCGAGGTCGTCCTCGACGGCGAGCACCTCCTGCACCAGCCGGCCGGCCGGTCCGGCACCGAGGACGGTGCCCAACGGCAGCACGGTGTCGCGCGCGACCTGGTGGCCGGCGAGGGCGGCGAACCCGCCGGGTCGGAACTTGGCGGCTGTCACCCGGCCGCGCCCGTGCAGGTCGACCGAGAAGCGCTTCGTGACCACGCCGTGCACGAGCCCGGCCGGCATCGTGAACCCGTGCCGCGGCCCGGCGCCGGACTCGACGCTGAGGTTGACGCACGGGTGGCTGAGCACCTCCGAGCGGTACGCCGGCTCGCCGGTGAGGTCCCACGAGACGGACCAGTAGCGCTCGACGTAGGGCTCGAGCTCCGGCGAGACCGGGTGGTCGCGGCGCAGGTCGGCGCGGGCAGCGGTCTCCTGCGGCCGCAGCACGCCCTTGGTGCTCGCGGTGCGACGGGCCGACCGCACCGCGGCGGGTGTCGCGTTCGTCCAAGACGGCACGGGCCGAGCCTAGGCACGATCGACGCCATGTCGATCACCGACGGCCGCCCCGACGGCTACACCACCCTGACGTCGTCGGGCGACCGCGTCAGCCGCCGGGCGGGGTGAACTCGCTCAGGGTCAGGGCGGCGCCCTGCGGGTCGCGCACCAGGGCGGTGCGGGTCCAGTCGGTGTCGTCGGTCCCCAGCACCTCACCACCCAGCTCGATCGCCCGGGCGGCCGAGGCGTCGCGGTCGTCGACCGTGACGGTGACCTTCCAGCCCGTGGGTGCCGCGGCCTCGACGCGCACCAGCCAGGCGATCGCGTCGGCGAACCCGGGCGGCGCGCTGATCGCGGCCTGGCGCTCGTGGATGCCGGGGTCGACGGTGGCCGCGAGGTGGTCGCCGTACCCGGGACGGCGCAGCATCGTGGCGTAGCCGAGGTCGGTGGTCTCCCAGCCGAACACCGCGCCGTAGAAGCGTGCGGCGCCCTCGGGGTCGGTGGTGTGCAGGTCGCTGAAGTTCCAGGTGCCCGGGGCGTTGGTGAGCTGGGCGCCGGCCCGCCTCCGCGCCTGCCAGAGCCGGAACACGGTGCCCTGCGGGTCGGTGCAGGTGGCCGCGCGGCCGCCCTCGCCGGCGTCCTGCGGCTCCTCGACGACGGTGCCGCCGGCCGCCCGGACGCGCCCGACGGCGTCGTCGGCGTCGTCGACAGCGACGTACGTGCTCCAGCCCCCGCCCTCGCCCTCGCCCAGCCCGGCGACGTCGTGGCCGGCCAGACGCGCCACCAGGTAGCGCGGCGGCCCGGGCGGGGTGACCTGCTCGACCGACCAGCCGAGCAGGCCTCCGTAGAAGGCGGCGGCGGCGTCGACGTCCGGCTGGACGAGGTCGATCCAGGACGGGACACCCTCCGGGTACGTGCGCGTCGTCATCCCCCGACCGTGGCACCGCCGTCCGACAGCAGCACGCCGAGCCAGGCGCGGACGGCGTCCTGCACCTGAGGGAGCGCGGTGCGCAGCGAGTGGTCGGCCGCCAGCACCACCAGGGCCCGCCCCGGCGCGCCGGGCGGGCAGCCGAACGGGTCGCGGTCGCCCTGCACCACCAGCACGGGCACCTGCACGGCGTCGAGCTCGGGCAGCCGGGTCTTCTCCGGCGCTGCGCCCGGCGGCAGCAGCGGGAACGCCAGGCAGAGCACGCCGCGGACGTCCGCGGTCGCGGAGGTGCGGCAGGCCACCCGGCCGCCGAACGAGCGTCCGCCGGCCACCAGCGGCAGCCCGGAGGCGGCACGCAGGTGCGCCACGACGGCGAGCAGCGCGGCGTCGACCTGCCCCGCCGGGGCGGGGAGCCGGCGTCCGGCCACCCGGTACGGCTGCTCCACGAGCGCGCCCGCGACCCCGGCCTCCGCGGCCCCGCGCACGGCGGCCTGCAGCGCCGGGTCGTGCACCCCGCCGCCCGCGGAGTGGCCGAGCACCAGCGTGGCCCGGGCGTCCGCGGTCCGGTGGTGGTGCAGGCGCGCCGTCCCGTGCGGCGTCTCGACCTCCTCGACCTCGCTCACCGCGCGGCCCGGTCGCCGAGCAGCACCCGCGACGCGGGCCGCGCGAGGTACTCGGCCGCCACGTCGTGGTCGCCGACGGCGGCCGCCCGTCGTCGCAGCCGCTGCCCAGCGGCGCGGCGCACGTCGGGGGCGCCCGGGTCGCCGGCGGCGTCGAGGACCTCCCAGCACGCGGCCGCGACGTCGTCGGCCTGCGCGCCCTCGGTCTCCGGCTCCTCGAGGTGCACGACGAGGGAGGCAGCGACCTCGTGGGCGCCGGTGGCGTCGCCGCCGGCGAGCAGCGCGCGGGCGCGCTTGGCGCGGGCCTCGAGCGCCGAGCCGCGCACCTCGAGGCGGCCGAATCCCTGCTCGGCCTGCTCGTAGGCCGTCACGGCCTCGTCGGGACGGCCCAGGGCGAGCAGGACGTCACCTCGGACGACCAGACCGAACGACCGCTCCCGCTCCGACGGGGCGTGCTGCGACGCCTCGATGCTCTCGTCGACCAGCCGCAGGGCCTCCTGCGGCCGGCCGTCGATGAGCTCGGCCACCCCGAGCATGGTGAGTGCGTTCGCAGCCAGGCTGTGCAGGCGCACCCGCCGGGCGAGGGCGAGCGCCTCGGTGCCGTGCCGCCGGACCTCGTCGGTGCGCCCCAGGATCGCGTCGATCTCGGCGTGCACGGCGAGGTTGGTCCCGAGCGCCTCGGTGTCGTCGATCCGCCGGGTGAGCTCGACGGCCTCGTCGACCCAGCGCAGCGCCGCGGCCAGCTCGCCCTGCCCCGCCGCGATGGTGCCGAGGTTCCCCAGCACGACCGCCTCGCGGTAGCGGTGGCCCGACCGCTGGAACACCGGCCGGGCCTGCTCGAGCGCGGAGCGGGCCTCGCCGTACCTGCCCTGCTGGTAGTGCACCGTCGCGGTGCCCACGAGCGCGGCGCCCTCGCCCTCCGCGTCGCCCACCTCGGCGAACATCTCCCGCGCCCGCGTCACGAGCTCCAGCGCGCGGGGGTAGTCGCCGTGGTTGCCCGCGAGCATGGACAGGTAGCGCCAGGTCTCGGCCTCGGTCCCCCGCAGGCCCGCCCGCCGTGCGATGGCGAGCGCCGCGTCGAGCTCGTCCCGGGCCGCGTCGCCCTGCGAGGCCCAGGTCAGGGCCTTGCCCGCCCACAGGTGACCCTGCGCCGCCTGCTCGTCCAGCCCGCTGCGGCCTGCGGTGACCGCCGCCTCGCGGGCCCACCGGACCGACAGGTCGTAGTCGCTGGAGTCGAACGCGAGCCGCGCCCGGGCCAGGTCGTGGTGCAGCCGGCGCGGCACGTCGACGTCGTCGAGCAGCGCACCCATCAGGTCGAGGTCCTCGCGCTGCCGGTCGCGCTCGGCCAGGCGGTCGGCCACCTGCTCGCGCTCGCGGAGCAGGTCGAACCGCAGCACCGGGTCGTCCTCGGGCACGACGCGCAGCCCGCGGCCCAGGAGCCGGAGCGCCTCCTCCGAGGCGTACACCCGCGCCGCCCGCGCGCCCGCCCGCAGGTACCAGCGGGCGGCGGACGGGTCGTCGGCCAGGTCGGTGTGCTCGGCGATGACGGCCGCGTACTCCTCCACCCGGCCGTGGCGCTCGGTGACCTCGACGAGCCAGTCGGCGACCAGCGCGTGGTACCCGCGCCGGTGACGACGCAGCATGCCGTCGTACGCGACGTCGCGCAGCAGCGCGTGCTTGAACAGGAACTCGCGCGCGGAGTCGAACGCGGAGCTGCCCCGTTGGCGCACCAGCTCCCGCCCGCGCAACCGGTCGAGCGCCGCGGCCACCGGCAGGTCCGCCGCGGCGTCGCCCATCTGAGCGACGGCGTCGTCCCAGAACACCCGCCCGATCACCGACGCGCGTTGCAGCACAGTGCGTTCGGGCCCCTCGAGGCTGTCGAGCCGGGCCTGCAGCACCCCCTTGAGCGTGGACGGCACGCGGACCTGGTCGATGCGGTCCACCCGCACGTCCCACGCACCGTCGCCGCGGACGACGACACCGGCGTCGACGAGCCAGGTGACGAGCTCCTCGATGTAGAACGGGTTGCCCTCGGCGCCGTCGACCACGAGGTCGACCAGCGCGCGCGGCACCTCCTGGACGTGCTGCAGCAGCTGCTCCAGCAGCAGCCGGCTCTGCCTGCGCGACAACGGTTCCAGCGCGATGCGGGCGTGATGACGCAGGCCCTCGCCCCAGTGCGGACGGCCCTCCAGCAGCGTCGGCCGCGCGGTGGCCACCACGAGCACGGGAGCGTGCGCCAGCACCGGGTCGGCGGCGTCCAGCCACGTGAGCGAGGCGTCGTCGGCCCAGTGCAGGTCCTCGAGCAGCACCACCACCGGCGCCACCCGCCCGAGGTGCTCGAGGTAGCGCGCGAGCAGGTCGCTCGCCTCGTCCCGGAGCCCCTGCGGGTCGCGGGGCACCTGCTCGCCGGCGTCGGCGACCTCGAACCCGAGCCACCGCGCGACGACCACGGCGTCGCGGCGGGTGCGCTCGGACCCGCCGAAGGCCGCGGCGAACCCCTCCTCGCAGCGCTCGAGGACGGTCGCGGGGGAGTCGCTCGCGGCGATGCCGAACCGGGTGGCGACGGCGTCGCGCAGCAGCGCGTGCGGACGGTTCTGACCCGAGGGCGAGGCCCGGCCGCGGAACCACCAGACCGGGTCCGGCCGCTCCTGCAGCCAGGCGTCCAGCTCACCGAGCAGCCGCGACTTGCCGACCCCGGCGTCGCCGACGATCGTCGTGATCCGCCAGGACGACTCCTCGACGACGTCGGCCAGGTGCTCTTGCAGGGCCAGCAGCTCGAGGTCGCGCCCGACCGTGCTGGCCTCGACCCCACCGACGCCGGCCGCCCGTTCCAGCTCGAAGCTGCGGGGCCGCTCCGCGAGGACGACGTAGGCGTCCACCGGTTCGTCGATCCCCTTCAGCCGCAGGCCGGGTCGCGGGTCCAGGCCGAACCGGCCGCGCACCTGGCGCCGGGTGTCCTCGCTGATGAGCACCATGTCCTCCGGTGCCTCGCCCTGCAGCCGGCTGGCCCGGTTGACGGTCGGACCGACGGCCACGAACTCGTGGCCGGGCCGCTCGCCCAGGGTGCTCACCACCACGTCGCCGGTGTCGAGCCCGACCCGCATCCGCAGCCGCTCGCCGAACCGGCGCTCGACGTCGTCGGCCACCTCGCGCGTCGACGCGATCATCGCCGTCGCGGCGCGGACCGCGTGGACGGCGTCGTCCTCGCGCGACCGGTGCAGGCCGAACACCGCCATCACGGCGTCGCCGATGAACTTCTCGACCACCCCGCCGTGCTCCTCGATCACCCGCTGCCAGCGCGTGAAGCAGGCGCCGACGACGTCGCGGGTGTCCTCGGCGTCGAGCCGCCGCGAGAGCACGGTGAAGCCGACCAGGTCGGCGAACAGGACGGTGACGAGCTTGCGCTGCTCGCCGAGCTCGGGGGCCTGCAGCGCGGCGCGGCGCTCCAGGAGCGGGCGGAGCGCGGTGGCGACCACGGCGTCGCCGAGGACGGCGCGCTGGGCCTCGAGCGCCGCGATCGCCTCGTCGAGGTCGGCGCCCTCCGTCATGAGCCTCACCGTAAGGCCGCCGGCGGCGCCCGTGGTCTGGTTCGATACGGCCATGCGGGTGGAGGCGACGGCGACCTCGATGTCCTGGATCCCGTCCGAGATCGTCACAGGCGCCCTGCGCAAGGGGTTCGACCTCGGGCTGACGCACTACGACCCGGTGCCGCCCGACCGCCTCGCGCCGGGCGAGGTCGACCGGATGCGCGACGAGGACCTGTTCCGGTTCGGCAACGTCCTGCACGGCTGGGCCGAGGTCGAGGACGGCGTCGTCACCGCCGCCGGGTACGCCGACGACTCGGGCCTGCGGATCGGCGTCACCCGGCTGCAGGTGGGCCCCCTGGGCGCGACGTTCCGCGCCGGACGGCTGCCCACCGTGCAGCGTGACCCCGAGGGCCTCGGCGCGTCCGAGGTCCGGTTCGTGCAGACCGTCGGCGGGCGCACCGGCGCACCGCTGCCGCGCCCGGTGCCGCACCGCCAGCTGGTGCAGTGGGCCGCACCCGTGGTGTGGACCACGGTCGCGCTCACCCTGCGGGCGGACGGCTCCAGCGCGGTCGAGCTCACCGGCGCCAGCGGGTTCCCCCGGCACTGGCTCTACGGCACCGACGGCCGGCTGGTGGCCAAGAGCGGCGTCACCGACCAGGCGGGCTGGGTGAAGGACTCCTTCGGTGCCCGGACGCCGTGGGGCGAGCAGGACTCGCCCGCGCTGGTGGTGGCAGCCGAGAGCGACCTCGAGCGGCAGATGTCGCACGAGATCATGCGCGGCGGCAACCCGCAGGTCCGCCGGCTGCGGGCGGGCGAGGTGCTGACCCGGCAGGGCGAGGCGGGCGACGAGCTCTACCTCGTCCTGGACGGGATGCTCGAGGTCGACGTCGACGGCACGGCCCTGGCCCAGCTGGGTCCGGGTGCGGTCCTGGGGGAGCGCGCCCTGCTCGAGGGTGGTACCCGCACCTCCACGCTCACCGCCGCCACCAAGGTGGCGGTCGCGGTCGCCCCGCAGGACGCGGTGGACCTCGATCGGCTGCGCGCGCTCGCGCAGGACCACCGGCGCGAGGACGGCTGACCCCGCACCCGCTGCGGCGTCGAGATCGGGGACACTGGGACGGCCATGACCGAGCCCACCACCCAGCCCACCACCCAGCCCGCCACCCAGCCCACCACCCAGCCCGGCAGCGCCGCCCCGCCGCTGCACCCCGCCGAGGTGCTCGTCGACCTCGGCGCGGTGCGCGACAACGTGGCCACGCTGCGTGCCGCCGCCGGCTCGGCCGCCGTGATGGCGGTGGTCAAGGCCGATG
Source organism: uncultured Actinomycetota bacterium (assembly GCA_963825505.1). Taxonomy (GTDB): domain Bacteria; phylum Actinomycetota; class Actinomycetes; order Actinomycetales; family CAWJMD01; genus JBBQSN01. Next base: position 32,427 of record CAWGTL010000023.1, read on the forward strand.
CCTACGGCCACGGGCTCGTCCCGTCCGCGCGTGCAGCGGTCGCCGGGGGAGCCGGATGGCTGGGCGTCGCCCAGGCCGGGGAGGCCCTGGAGCTGCGCGCCGCAGGCCTGCAGGTGCCCGTCCTGGCCTGGCTCTACGCCCCGGGGTCCGACCTCGGTCCGCTGCTGCTCGCCGACGTCGACCTGTCGGTGAGCGCGCCCTGGGCCCTCCACCAGGTGGTCGACGCCGCGCGCCGCACGGGCCGGGCGGCCCGGGTGCACCTCAAGGTCGACACCGGGCTCGCACGAGGCGGCAGCACGGTCGCGGAGTGGGACGGGCTGGTGCGGCTCGCGGCGGCCGCGCACGCGTCGGGCGAGGTCGAGGTGGTCGGGGTGTGGTCGCACATGGCCAACGCCGACGACCCGGGCCACCCCACCGTGCGCCGCCAGGTGGAGGTCTTCCACGGCGCCGTCGCCTCCGCGGCGCGCGAGGGGGTACGGCCGCAGCTGCGGCACCTCGCCAACTCGGCGGCCACCCTGACGAGCCCGGACACCCACCTCGACCTCGTGCGCCCCGGCCTGGCCGTCTACGGGCTCTCGCCGGTGCCGCAGCTCGCGGGCCCGGCCGAGCTGGGGCTGCGGCCCGCGATGTCGCTGCGTGCGCGCCTCGCCCTGGTCAAGGACGTACCTGCGGGACAAGGGGTCTCGTACGCCCACGCCTACACGACACCGGTGCCCACGACGCTCGGGCTGGTTCCGCTGGGGTACGCCGACGGCGTGCCGCGGCACGCGTCCGGCGCGGGGCCGGTGCAGGTGGGTCGCATCCGCACCTCGGTGGCCGGCCGGGTGTGCATGGACCAGTTCGTGGTCGACCTCGGACCCGGTGCGGGACATCACGTCTCGGCCGGCGACCTCGCTGTGCTGTTCGGTGACGGCACCGACGGCCCCACCGCGCAGGACTGGGCCGAGGCGGCCGGGACGATCAGCTACGAGGTCGTCACCCGCACCAGCTGCCGGCTGCCGCGCAGGTACACCGGTCTCGAGGCCGACGAGCCCTCTGGGACAGTTGAGCCGTGACTCGACGGACCTCCCTGATCACCCTGGGCATCGGCCTGGCTGCGGCCGGCGTCGGCGCGGTGGCCGGTGTCGCCGCCGAGCGCCTCGCGGTCGGCCGGCCGGTGCTGCGCCGGCTGCCGCAGGACGAGGACGAGGTCCCGCTGGGCTCGATCCGCGAGGTGCCGCTCGTCGTCACCAGCGACGACGGCACCCAGCTGCACGTCGAGGTCGACGAGCCGGAGGAACCGGACCCCTACGGCCTGACCGTGGTGGTGAGCCACGGCTACGCCCTGAGCCTGGACTCGTGGCACTACCAGCGGCTCGCCCTGCAGGGCCGCGTCCGCACCGTCTGGTGGGACCAGCGCGGCCACGGCCGCTCCCAGCGCGGGCCCGTGGGCTCCGCCACGATCGACCAGGTCGGCGCCGACCTCGCGGCCGTGATCGAGGCGACGGCGCCCACCGGGCCGCTGGTGCTCGTCGGGCACTCGATGGGCGGCATGACGGTGATGTCGCTGGCTGCCCGCCACCCGGAGCTGTTCCGTGAGCGCGTCGTCGGCATCGGCCTGGTCTCCACCAGCTCCGGCGGCCTCGCCGACACCGACCTCGGCCTGCGCGGCTTCGGCACGGCGCTGCGCCGGCTGGCACCAGGGGCCCTGCGGGTGCTCGCGCGCCAGCCCGGGCTCGTGCAGCGCACCCGGCGGATCGGCAGCGACCTCGAGGAGGTCATCGTCAAGCGCTGGTCCTACGCGTCGCCGGTGAGCGAGGAGCTGCTCGACTTCACCGCGCGGATGATCGCCGCCACCCGGATCGAGGTCGTCTCCGACTTCCTGCCCGAGTTCGGCAACCACGACAAGCGCGAGGCGCTCGCGGCGCTGGTCGACCTCGAGAGCCTGGTCCTCACCGGCGACCACGACCTGATGATCCCGCAGGAGCACAGCGAGGTGATCGCCGCGGCGCTGCCACGCGCCGACTTCGCGGTGGTGCGCGACGCCGGCCACCTGGTGATGCTCGAGCACCCCGAGGTGGTCACGCCCCACGTCGTCGCGCTCCTGCACCGCGTCCGCGAGAAGCTCTCCACCGGAACGGCTGCCACGCCCCTGCGCGCACGGCAGCCCCGCAAGGTGCGGCGCCCCCGACGCACCCGGGCGGCCCGCGGGTGAGCGCGACGGTCCGACTGGTCGCGCCCGACCCGCCAGCGGCCGCCGAGCTGGGCGAGCGCCTGGCGGGCCTGCTCCGGCCGGGCGACCTGGTGCTGCTGACCGGTCCGCTCGGCGCGGGCAAGACCACGCTCGCCGCGGGGATCGGCCGTGGCCTCGGCGTCCGCGGGCGGGTCACCTCGCCGACGTTCGTCATCGCCCGCGAGCACCCGTCGCTCGGTGACGGTCCCGCCCTCGTGCACGTCGACGCCTACCGGCTCGGCGGCGTCGACGAGGTGGAGGGCCTCGACCTCGAGTCGTCCCTCGACGAGGTGGTGACCCTGGTCGAGTGGGGCACCGGCCTGGTCGAGGACCTCGCGGGCGACCGGCTCGAGGTGGTGATCACCCGGCCGGAGGGCGTCGCGGACGGCCGGGACGACCTCGACGGCGACGCGCCGCGCGAGATCGCCATCACGGGCTTCGGGAGCCGTTGGGACGCAGTGGATCTCACCGTGCTCGCCGACGCGCCCGCCGACGTCGCGCCCACATCCTAGGATCGCCCCGTGCTCCTGCTCGCGATCGACACCTCCGCCGCGGTCACGGCGGCGGTCCACGACGGCACCGCCGTGCTCGCTGCCGAGCTCGTCCACGACCCCCGGCACCACGCGGAGCTGCTGGTGCCGATGGTGGAGCGCGTGCTCGCCGCCGCAGGTGCCGAGCGGTCGCAGCTCACCGGCGTCGTCGCCGGACGCGGGCCCGGCCCGTTCACCGGCCTGCGGGTCGGGCTGGTGACCGCTCGCACGCTCGGTCTGGCGCTGGGTGTCCCCGTGCACGGGGTCGGCAGCCTCGACGCGCTCGCCCAGCAGGTGGTCGACGCCTCCCTGGCGTCCGAGGGCGAGACCTTCGCCGTGGCCACGGACGCTCGCCGCAAGGAGGTCTACTGGGCCCGGTACGAGCGGCGCGACGGCATCGCGGTCCCGCTCGACGGGCCGCGGGTCGACCGTCCGGCCGAGGTCCCGCTCGACGCCCTGCGGGTGCACGGCCGCGGCGCGCTGCTGCACGCCGACGTCCTCGGCGTGCCGCCCGACGGCCCGCTCGACCCCGAGGCCGGCGCGCTCGCCGGCGTCGCCGCGCGTCGGCTGGCCGCGGGCGACGACCTCGGCTCGACGGCGCCGCTGTACCTGCGCCGCCCGGACGCCGTGCCGTCCGGCGGCGCGAAGAGCGTGCTGCCGCGGTGAACCTGCGGCCGATGCGCTGGTGGGACGTGCCGGCCGTGCACGCGCTGGAGCAGAGGCTGTTCGACCCCGACCAGTGGTCGCTGGAGGTGTTCTGGTCCGAGCTGGCCGCCGATCGGTGGTACGTCGTGGCCGAGGACGCCGGTGCCGTGGTCGGCTACGCGGGGCTGGCCGTCGGCGGCGGCGAGGCCGACGTGCAGACGGTGGCGGTGTCACCGGACGCGCAGGGCCGCGGCCTCGGCCGGGTGCTGCTCGACGCCCTCGTCGCCGAGGCCGCGCGCCAGGCAGCGAGCAGCGTGCTGCTGGAGGTGCGGGCCGACAACCCGGCCGCGATCCGGCTGTACGAGCGCACCGGCTTCGAGCGGATCGCCCTGCGCCGCAGGTACTACCAGCCGGGGGACATCGACGCGCACGTGATGCGGCTGCGGCCCGTTCCCGCGGTGCCGGACGATCCTCGTAGGGTGCTGGGGTGAGCGACGGCCCCCTGGTGCTCGGCATCGAGACCTCCTGCGACGAGACCGGCGTCGGTCTCGTCCGCGGCGGCGACGCTGCTGGTCGACACCGTCGCGAGCAGCGTCGAGGAGCACGCGCGGTTCGGCGGCGTCGTGCCCGAGGTCGCCAGCCGGGCCCACCTGGAGGCGATGGTCCCGACGATCGAGCGGGCCTGCCGCGAGGCCGGCGTGCGGCTGGCCGACGTCGACGCCGTGGCGGTGACCAGCGGCCCGGGCCTGGCCGGGGCGCTGCTGGTGGGCGTGGCCGCCGCCAAGGCGCTGGCCTACGGGCTCGGCCGTCCCCTGTACGGCGTCAACCACCTGGCGGCGCACGTGGCGGTCGACACCCTCGAGCACGGTCCGCTGCCGGAGCCGTCGATGGCGCTGCTGGTCTCCGGCGGCCACTCCTCGCTGCTGCTGGTCCCGGACGTCACCCACGACGTCCGCCCGCTCGGCTCCACCATCGACGACGCGGCGGGCGAGGCGTTCGACAAGGTCGCGCGGCTGCTCGGCCTGCCGTTCCCCGGCGGCCCGCACGTCGACCGCGTGGCCCGCGACGGCGCCGCCGACGCCATCGCCTTCCCGCGCGGGTTGTCCTCGCCGCGCGACCTGGAGCGGCACCGCTACGACGTGTCGTTCTCCGGGTTGAAGACGGCGGTGGCGCGCTGGGTGGAGCAGCGGCGGGCGGACGGCCAGGACGTCCCCGTCGCCGACGTCGCGGCCTCGTTCCAGGAGGCGGTGGTCGACGTCCTGACCCGCAAGGCGGTGCTGGCCTGCCGCGAGAACGACGTCGGCACGCTCCTGGTCGGCGGCGGCGTCGCCGCCAACTCGCGCCTGCGGGCGATGGCCGAGGAACGCTGCGCCGCAGCGGGTATCACCCTGCGCATCCCGCGCCCGGGCCTGTGCACCGACAACGGCGCGATGGTGGCGGCGCTGGGGGCGCTGATGGTTGCCGGTGGTCGCGAGCCGTCCGCGCTCGACCTCCCCGCCGACTCCTCGATGCCGGTGGAGCTGGTGCAGGCGTGAGGGCCCGTCCTGCCGCCGAGTGTGATCGCCGTGCGCGACACGCCGGCGGGTCGCGCGTGCGGATCACACTCGCGGTCGTAGGGGTGGCGACGGCGGCACTGGTGGCGTGCTCGCAGCCGCCGGCCGCTCCTCCCACCTCGTCGTCGGGGGGCACCACCACCGCCTCGCCGACACCGACACCGACCCCGACGCCCGAGCCGCTGGCCTGGGGACCCACCGAGGACGAGCTCGCGCAGGCCCGCGAGACCGTGGCGGGGTGGACGCCGGAGCAGCTGGCCGGGGGTGTGCTCGTCCCGCGCTACGACGGCACCGACCCGACGACGCCCGCGACCCTGGTCCGCGAGCTGCACCTGGCCGGCGTGATCGTGATGGGCGACAACGTGGTCGACGCCGAGCAGGTCACCGCCACCGCGGCCGCCGTGCAGCAGGCGGCGGCCGACGACGGCCGCACCTGGCCCGCCGTCGTGACCGTCGACCAGGAGGGCGGGGTGGTGGCGCGGCTGAAGAGCCCCGTGGCCACCGACTTCCCGACCTTCATGTCGGCCGGCGCAGCGATCGCCGGGGGGACCGCCCGTGGTGACGAGGCCGCCGCGGCAGCGGTCGTCACCGAGGCCGCGTCGGCCACGGGGCTGCAGCTGCGCGGCCTCGGGTTCACCTGGGTGTTCGCCCCCGACGCCGACGTCACGATCGGTCCCCAGGACCCCACGATCGGCTCGCGCTCGCCCTCGGACGACCCCGAGCTGGTCGCGGCCGCGGTCACCGCGGCGGTGCAGGGGTACCGCGCGTCCGGCGTCGTCGCGGTGGCCAAGCACTACCCGGGCCACGGGTCGGTGCCTGCCGACAGCCACGAGACCCTGCCCGTGCAGCCCGCCACCCTCGAGGAGCTGAGGGCGCGCGACCTGGTGCCGTTCGTCGCGGCGGCGCAGGCCGGCGTCCCCGGCGTGATGATGAGCCACATCGCCACCGACGCCTTCGACCCCGGGTACCCGGCGTCGATGTCCCCGAAGGCCTACGCCTCGCTGCGTACCGACGCCGGCTTCGACGGCCTCGCGGTCACCGACGCCCAGGACATGGCGGCGATCACCGACGCCCACGGCAGTGGTGGCGCCGCCGTGCGGGCGCTCGCCGCCGGCGCCGACGTCCTGCTGATGCCGCTCGACCTGCGCGAGGCGCACGGCGCGGTCGTCACGGCCCTCGGCGAGGGCGCGGCTGTCTCGCGAGCGGGTCGAGGACGCCGCGGCGAAGGTGGTGGCGGTGCAGACCTGGCAGGCGCGGACCGGCGCGGAGGTCGCGGTCCCGGACGACGTCGCCGACGTCGCCGACACCGCCGCGCGGCAGCTGTCGGCCGCCGCGGTCACCGTCGTCGACGGCTCCTGCGAGGGCGGCTGGGCCACGGACGGCTTCACGGTCGCCGGCGGCACCGACACCGACCAGCAGCGGCTGCGGGACGCCGCCGAGCGCGCGGGCGTGCCGACGGGCTCGGGCCCGACGGTCCGGCTGCTGGGTGGCTCGTCGGGCGGCAGCGGCGACGTCGTGGTCTCGCTCGACGTCCCGTACGTGCTGGAGGGCTCGCGGGGGAGCACGGCCACGCTCGCCCTGTTCGGCCGCACCGACGCCGCGTTCGACGCGCTGGTGGCGGTGCTCACCGGCGCGACCACGCCTCAGGGAGCGCTGCCGGTCTCCATCGGCCGGACCACCAGCACCGACTGCTGACCGGCCACCCGGGTCAGCACCACCGTGGCCTCCTGGCTGCCGGACAGCCGCAGCTGCCGGCGCAGCTGGGCCGGCTCGACCGCCGTCCCGCGCTTCTTGATCGTCAGCACGCCGACGTCGCGGTCGCGCAGGTACGTGCGCAACCGCTTGAGCCCGAACGGCAGCACGTCGAGCACCTGGTAGGTGCGCGCCAGCGGACCGGTGACGGGGGAGTCGGAGGTGACGTAGGCGATGGTGCGGTCGACCAGCCGGCCCTGCACGGCCTGCGCGACCAGCCCGACCAGGCCGGCCCGGATCACCGCGCCGTCGGGCTCGTGCAGGTAGGCGCCCACCGCGCCGACCTCGGGCACGGCCTCGGCGCCGGTGCCGTCGACGACGATCGCGGACGTGCCGCCCCGGGTGGTCATCACCACCGCCGAGCGGCGCACGTGCTGGCGGGCGACCAGGCCGAACCACAGCCCGGCCTCCACGACGTCGCCGTCGACCGAGACCCACTGCGCCTCGGCGTCGTCGGGGACCAGGTCGTGCCGGATCCCCGGCGCCACCTTGACCCCGACGGCCGGCAGCCGGTGGGCCAGGTCGAGCACGAACGACAGCGGGGGGCTCGCGTGCCGGGGGTCGAGCACCCGCGTGCCGGTGGCGGTGCGGCGGGCGGGGTCGAGGAAGGCGCCGCCGATCCCGGTGAGGTCGGTGGAGGTGGCGTCCTCGTGCCGCACCCGGGTGCCCTCGAAGTGGCGCAGGTTCACCGTGGCCACGGCGGCGGTCGCCTCGTCGCGCTCGACGGCGACCACCTCGCGGTCGAGCCCGGCCAGGGCCATCGCGTCGCCGCCGATGCCGCAGCCGAGGTCGGCCACGCGCTCCACGCCCGCCGCGGCGAACCGCTGCGCGTGCCGGGCGGCGACCTCCAGCCGGGTGGCCTGCTCCAGGCCGTCGGCGGTGAACAGCATCCGGGACGCGAACGGGCCGAACTTGCCCCGGGCGCGCTCGCGCAGCCGCGACTGGGTGAGCGCCGCCGCCACCAGCCCGGGGTCGACCCCGCCGGCCCGCAGCCGCTCGCTGAGCGCCGGCACCGCGGCCTCGTCGTAGGGCGGCAGCGCGTCGAGCAGCCGCCACCCCTCCGGCGTCATCAGCGCGGCCAGCCCCAGCGCGTCGGCGCCCTTCCCGGAGTCGTGGTCCACCCGCCGATCCAACCAGCCCGGGGGGCGGCTGGCACTCGCGTCGACCGAGTGCTAGTTTCGTCCTGGCACTCTCCCCAGGAGGGTGCCAGCGCCCGAGGCGACCGGCACCCGCGACGACGGCCGCCACCGGGCACCACCGTCCTGACTCACCTGCGGGTGAGCACCCTGCGATCTGCGAAGGGGAGGTCCGCCCGTGTCGGTCTCCATCAAGCCGCTCGAGGACCGGATCGTCGTCAAGGCCGTCGAGGCCGAGCAGACGACCGCGTCCGGTCTGGTCATCCCGGACACCGCGAAGGAGAAGCCCCAGGAGGGCGAGGTCCTCGCGGTCGGCCCGGGCCGCATCGACGACAACGGCAACCGCGTGCCGCTCGACGTCGCCGTCGGCGACAAGGTCATCTACAGCAAGTACGGCGGTACCGAGGTCAAGTACGGCGGCGAGGAGCTGCTGATCCTGTCGGCCCGCGACGTCCTGGCGATCGTCCAGGCCTGACCGGCCGCAGCACGACCCCGCACCACCTGACGCGCCCCGGACGTCCTGCCGCCAGACGGCCGGGCACCGGGGCGTCGTCGCACCAGCACCCGCACGAACCCCTGCACCCCCCGCACCACCACTGACATCGAGAGGCAACGAACCCACATGGCCAAGACCCTGGAGTTCGACGACAACGCCCGCCGCGCGCTCGAGCGCGGCGTCGACGCGCTCGCGAACGCGGTCAAGGTGACGCTCGGCCCGAAGGGCCGCAACGTCGTCATCGACAAGAAGTGGGGCGCCCCCACCATCACGAACGACGGCGTGACCATCGCCCGTGAGGTGGAGCTGGACGACCCGTACGAGAACCTCGGCGCGCAGCTGGCCAAGGAGGTCGCCACCAAGACCAACGACGTCGCGGGCGACGGCACCACCACCGCCACCGTGCTCGCCCAGGCCCTGGTGCACGAGGGCCTGCGCAACGTCGCGGCCGGCGCCTCCCCCACCGGCCTCAACCGCGGCATCCGCGCCGCCGTCGACGCCGTGTCCGACGCCCTGCTGGCCAACGCCCGCGAGGTCGACGGCAAGGACGACATCGCCCACGTGGCGTCCATCTCCAGCCAGGACCGCGGCATCGGCGAGCTCATCGCCGAGGCGTTCGACAAGGTCGGCAAGGACGGCGTCATCACCGTGGAGGAGTCGTCCACCACCGCGATGGAGCTCGACTTCACCGAGGGCCTGCAGTTCGACAAGGGCTACCTGTCGCCCTACTTCGTCACCGACGCCGAGCGGATGGAGGCCGTCCTCGAGGACGCCTACGTCCTGATCCACCAGGGCAAGATCTCCTCGGTGCAGGACCTCCTGCCCCTGCTGGAGAAGGTGCTCCAGACGTCCAAGCCGCTGTTCATCGTGGCCGAGGACATCGAGGGCGAGGCGCTGTCGACCCTGGTGGTCAACAAGATCCGCGGCACCTTCACCGCCGCCGCGGTCAAGGCGCCCGGCTTCGGCGACCGCCGCAAGGCGATGCTCGAGGACATGGCGATCCTCACCGGCGCCCAGGTCGTCACCCCCGACGTCGGCCTCAAGCTCGACCAGGTCGGCCTGGAGGTGCTCGGCACCGCCCGCCGGATCGTGGTCACCAAGGACGACACCACCATCGTCGACGGCAACGGCGAGCGCGAGGCCGTCGAGGCGCGGATGGGCCAGCTCAAGGCCGAGATCGAGCGCACCGACTCGGACTGGGACCGCGAGAAGCTGCAGGAGCGGCTGGCCAAGATGGCCGGCGGCGTCTGCGTCATCAAGGTCGGCGCAGCCACCGAGGTCGAGCTCAAGGAGAAGAAGCACCGGATCGAGGACGCCGTCTCGGCGACCCGCGCCGCCATCGAGGAGGGCATCGTCGCCGGTGGCGGCTCGGCCCTCGTGCACGCCGCCGCCGCCATCGACTCGCTCTCGCTGGAGGGCGACGAGGCCACCGGCGCCGCGATCGTCGCCAAGAGCATCGTCGAGCCGCTGCGGTGGATCGCCGAGAACGCCGGCCTGCAGGGCTACGTCGTGGTCGAGAAGGTGCGCGACCTGCCCGTGGGCCAGGGCCTGGACGCCGCCACCGGCGAGTACGTCGACCTCGTGGCCGCGGGCGTCATCGACCCGGTCAAGGTCACCCGCTCGGCGCTGCGCAACGCCGCGTCGATCGCCTCCATGGTCCTGACGACCGACACCCTGGTGGTGGAGAAGAAGCAGGAGGAGCCGGAGGGCGCCGCGGGCCACGGCCACGGGCACGGCCACTGAGGTCCGATCCAGCTCGCGACGAAGGGCCGGTCTCCCACGGGGGACCGGCCCTTCTGCGTCTGTGCTGTGCGTCTGTGCTGTCCGTCTGGTGCTGCGTCGTGCCCCGGCGATGGCCGGACCGGGTCCGGACGCGGCGACGGCTGGGTCGGACCGCTCGGTCAGACCGCCTGCGGGAGCTCCGGCACCGGCCGACCGGCCAGGACCGCCTCGCGGTCGTCCTCGGTGAGCCCGCCCCACACGCCGTACGGCTCGCGCACCCGCAGGGCGTGCTCGCGGCACTGGCGGATCACCGGGCAGGTGGCGCACACGGCCTGGGCAGCGGCGTCGCGGTTGCGGCGGCGTGGTCCGCGCTCGCCCTCGGGGTGGAAGAACTGCTCGTCACCGACGGTGCGGCAGGCGCCCTGGTACTGCCACTCCCACAGGTCGGCCACCGGTCCGGGCAGTCGTGAGATCTCAGCCATCACACTCTCTTCTCGTCAGATGCGGTCGGCGCCTTCGCCACGTCCCCTCGAGGAGGGCGCCGGAGCCCGTTCGACGCGGAACGGACATGTGGAACCTACAACCGTTTCAGAGGTTGTTCAAGCCTGGTTCGCAAACTTGTTCAGCACGTGCCTGAACGTGCGTCAGAAGTTGTTCAGCACCGCGCCACGGTGCGCCACGCCGTGGCGGCGCCCGAATGGCGCGCGGCAGGCTGGGGAAGCACACTGGCGCGGTGAGGAGGGGCTCGTGAGGCGTCCGGGACGAGCGGTCCAGCCGGTCGCCCCCGACGACGAGCACGCCCTGATGCCGACACTGAAGGTCGCTGCCGTGGCCCGCCGACTGGGCGTCGCCCCGGCCACGCTGCGCACCTGGTCGCGTCGGTACGGTCTCGGCCCCTCCGCCCACGTCGCCGGCTCGCACCGTCAGTACACCTCGGGCGACGTGATGCGGCTGGTGGTGATGCGCCGGCTCACGCTCGAGGGCGTGGCCCCGTCCGACGCCGCCCGGGTGGCGCTGGAGACCGCCGTCGACGGCAGCGCCGAGGTCCCCTCGACCATCACCCCGATGGAGGGGCTCGCCCTGCTGGGCGGTGGCCCCACCACCGCCCTGCGCGACGTCGTGCACCAGCTCGCGACCGCCGCGCAGGCGATGGACAGCCCCGCCTGCGCCTCCCTGGTGCGCGAGGCCCTCGCGGCGCACGGCGTCATCGGCACCTGGACCCAGGTGCTCCAGCCCGTCCTGGCCGACACCGGACGCCGCTACGCCAACACCGGCCAGGGGATCGACGTCGAGCACGTGCTCAGCACGGTGGTCGTCGGCGAGCTGCTCCGCGCCACCGCGCTGGTGCCGGGCGAGCCGGCCACGCTGCTCGCCTGCGCCCCCGACGAGGACCACTGGTTGCCCGTGCTCGCCCTGTCGGCCGCGCTCGCCGAGGTCGGCGTCGGCAGCCGGGTGCTGGGCCAGGCGATGCCCACCCGGGCGCTCGCCGACGCGCTGCGGCGCACCACGCCCCGGGTCGCCGTCGTGCTCGCGCTCCTGCCGCCCCAGGACGACCCGCTGCCCGAGCTGCGCGCGGCCTCGCCGGGCACCCAGCTGTTCGCCGCCGGCCCCGGCTGGGGCCACGCCCACCCCGGGGTCGGGCTGCTCGTGTCGCTACCGGACGCGGTCGCCGAGGTGACGCGGTACCTGTCCGCCGCACCCTCCTAAGCGGGCCGGGGCCATACTGGGCCCGCTCCCGGGTTGCGGGGGCCGAAGCGCTCAGGTCGGGCCGTCCGGGTGCCGATGCACCACCCACGGCGAGCTCCTCACCTGCTCGCCCCACCTGCTCCACGGCTCCGCGCACCCGTGCGGGGCCGCCACGGTCGAGGATGGTGACATGTCCACGGTGCTGGTCTGCGACGACTCCGGCACGGTCCGCGAGTCGCTCAAGCGCGCGATCTCGCCGGTCCCCGGCGTGACGCGCGTCATCACCGCCAGCAGCGGCGAGGAGTGCCTGGCCCGCTGGCCGGTCGAGCGCCCGTCGGTGGTGCTGATGGACGTGCGGATGCCCGGTCTCGGCGGCGTCGAGAGCACCCGCCAGCTGGTGGAGCGCCACCCCGAGGCCAACGTGATCATGCTCGTCGGCCCCGAGGACGGTGACGGCGTGACCCGCGCGGTCAGCGGCGGTGCCCGCGGGTACGTGGCCAAGGACGCCGCCCGCGAGGAGCTGTCCGCCGCGGTGCTGCACGTCATCACCGAGGGCCGCCGCCCGCAGGGCCCCACCACGACCGGCACCGCGCCGGCCACCAAGGCCCCCGAGCTGACCGAGCGCGAGGTGCAGGTCCTCACCGGCATGAGCCGCGGCCGCAGCAACGCCGAGATCGGCCGTGAGCTGTTCCTGTCCGAGGACACCGTCAAGACCCACGCCCGCCGTCTGTTCCGCAAGCTCGGCGCCGCCGACCGCGCGCAGGCCGTCGCTCTCGGCTACCGCGCCGGCCTCGTCCGGTAGGCGCCGCTAGGCCGTCCGGGGGAGGCCCCGGCTCGACAACCCCCGTCGCCCCTGGTCACGATGTCTGCCGACCGGGGGCGTCGCACGTCCCCGCGCACGCGCGCGACGACGCCGACGACGAGGAGACCCACGGTGGCCTTCGGCATCACGGACGGGACCGGCGTAACGGCGCCCGGCCCTGACGCGATGGCACCTGCGGGAGCGAGCGCGCTGCACCGTGCTGCCGTCCGCGCCCTCACCGGGGACCCGCAGTCCGTCGACGACCTGCTGCGGTCGGTCCGGTCCCTGGTGTTCCGGTACTGCCGAGCGCGCCTGGGTTCGCTGCCGGGCGCTGAGCAGGCCGCGGAGGACGCGGCGCAGGAGGTGTGCCTGACCGTGCTCGGCGCCCTCCCCACGTACCACGAGACCGGACGCCCGTTCGAGGCGTTCGTGTACACGGTCGCCTCCCGCCGGGTCGCCGACGTGATGCGCGCCTCGTACCGCGGGCCCGTGTCCGTGGAGCAGGTGCCCGACGACGTGGACGGCGGACCCACCCCGGAGGCCGCCGTCCTGCGCCTGGCCGACGCCGACCGCGCCCGCGACCTGCTCGGCCTGCTGCCCGAGACCCAGCGCGAGCTGCTGACGCTGCGGGTGGCCGTCGGGATGTCGGCCGAGGAGGTCGGCCACGCCCTCGGCATGACCCCCGGCGCCGTCCGGGTGGCCCAGCACCGCGCTCTGAACAAGCTGCGCGACCTGGCCGGGGAGGCGCCGTGAACGACGTGCGTCCCGTCCTGCGCGACGACCTGCTGCTCGACCGGCTCGCCCTCGGCGAGCGCCCGGACGACGCCGGCGCGGTCGAGGACCTGCTGCTCGCGCTGCACGCCGACAGCCTGCTCGCCGTCCCGCCGGCGTCCGCCGAGGTGCCGGCCGTCCGCCCGACCCGGGTGGTCCGCCTGCGCAGCACCCTCGCGGGTGCCCTGGTCGCGGCGGGTGTGCTCGCCGGGACCAGCGGCGTCGCCGCCGCCGTCACCGGAGACCCGCTGGCGGGCCTGAGCGGCGTGCGCGACGCCGTGCTCGTGGTGGCGCAGCCCGAGGGGCGCGACCCGCTGCTGCGCTCGGTCGACGGTGCCAGGGCCCACGTCGAGGTCGAGCGCATCGCGGGTCTGGTCGCCGCCGGCCGGGTCGAGGACGCCCAGGCGGCGGCCGCGGCGATGGGGTCGCTGCTCGACGGCCTCGCACCGAACGAGCGGGACCTGCTGCTGGCCGAGCTGGACGGCACCGCGCCCGGCCTGGGCGAGGTCGCCGGCCTGGTCGAGGCCGACGACCGCTCGGGCGGCGGCGGTGCGCAACCGCCCGGCTCCGGGGGCGTCGGCACCTCCCCGGCGGCGACCGCGACCGACCCCGACGGGCACGGCAGGCCCGACAGGACGCCGAAGCCGCCGAGGTCGCCGAAGCCGACCGACCCCGCTGCCACCGCGCCGCCGGTGACCGCGCCGCCCACCGGATCGGCGACCACGCCGCCCTCGACCGCCCCACCGACCACCACCGTGCCTCCGACCACGACCCCGCCGACCACGACCTCCGCGGCCGCGGGGTCCGGCTCGCCGACGACGTCCGCCCAGGGTCCGGGCAACGGGCGCGGCACCGGCGCCCCGAGCGACCCGGGCAAGCCGACGAAGACACCGAAGCCGACGAAGCCGCCGAAGGCGCAGGCGCCGGTGGAGCCGTCGGTGACGGCCTCGACCCCCGGATAGCATGGGGAGGGTGACGGAGACTCCCCACGACCCCTTCGGCTTCGTCGGCCTGACCTTCGACGACGTCCTGCTCCTGCCCGGGGCGAGCGACGTCAACCCGGCCCTGGCCGACACCGCCACCCGGGCCACCCGCCGGGTCGAGCTCAACGTCCCGCTGCTGTCCAGCGCGATGGACACCGTCACCGAGTCGCGGATGGCGATCGCGATGGCCCGCCAGGGCGGGCTCGGCGTGCTGCACCGCAACCTGTCGATCGAGGACCAGGCCCACCAGGTCGACGTCGTGAAGCGGTCCGAGGCCGGGATGGTCTCCGACCCGGTCACCACCTCGCCGGACGCCACCCTCGCCGAGGTCGACGCCCTCTGCGGGCAGTACCGCATCTCCGGCCTGCCGGTCGTCGACGCCGACGGCGTGCTGGTCGGCATCGTCACCAATCGCGACCTGCGCTGGGAGAGCGACCTGTCCCGGCGCGTCGGCGAGGTGATGACCCGGGCGCCGCTCGTCACCGCGCCGGTCGGCGTCGCGTCCGACGAGGCGATGCGCCTGCTGCGCGAGCACAAGATCGAGAAGCTCCCGCTGGTCGACGCCGACGGTCGGCTCCAGGGGCTCATCACGGTGAAGGACTTCACCAAGAGCGAGCAGTACCCGCTGGCCACCAAGGACCCTGCCGGTCGGCTGCGCGTCGGTGCGGCGATCGGCTTCTTCGACGACGGCTGGAAGCGCGCGATGTCGCTGGTCGAGGCCGGCGTGGACGTCCTGGTCGTCGACACCGCCAACGGCGAGTCCCGCGGCGTGGTCGACATGATCCGCCGGCTCAAGGCCGACCCCGCCGCCCGCGAGGTCGACGTCGTCGGCGGCAACGTCGCCACCCGCGCGGGCGCCCAGGCGCTGGTCGACGCCGGCGCCGACGGCGTCAAGGTCGGCGTCGGGCCGGGCTCGATCTGCACCACCCGCGTGGTCGCCGGCGTCGGCGTCCCGCAGGTCACCGCGATCCACGAGGCCGCGCAGGCCTGCCGCGAGGCGGGCGTGCCGGTGATCGGCGACGGTGGCCTGCAGTACTCCGGCGACATCGCCAAGGCCCTGGTGGCCGGCGCCGACACCGTGATGCTCGGCTCGCTGCTGGCCGGCTGCGACGAGAGCCCGGGCGACCTCGTCTTCATCAACGGCAAGCAGTTCAAGTCCTACCGGGGCATGGGCTCGCTCGGCGCGGCCCAGTCGCGCGGGCGCGGGCAGTCCTACTCCAAGGACCGCTACTTCCAGGGTGGCGTCACCGACGACGCGTTCATCGCCGAGGGCATCGAGGGACAGGTGCCCTACCGCGGCCCGCTGCGGGCCGTGGCGCACCAGCTGGTCGGCGGTCTGCGCCAGTCGATGATGTACGTCGGCGCGCAGACGGTCCCGGAGCTGAAGAGCCGCGGGAAGTTCGTCCGGATCACCTCGGCCGGGCTGAAGGAGTCGCACCCCCACGACATCCAGATGACCGTCGAGGCGCCCAACTACACCGCCCGATAACCTTGCCGGGTGACTGAGATCGAGATCGGCCGCGGCAAGCGGGGACGTCGGGCCTACTCCTTCGACGACGTCGCCATCGTCCCGAGCAGGCGCACGCGCGACCCGGAGGACGTCTCGGTCTCGTGGCAGATCGACGCCTACCACTTCGAGCTGCCCGTGGTCGCGGCCCCGATGGACTCGGTGATGTCCCCGGCCACCGCCATCGCGCTCGGCCGCCTCGGTGGCTTGGGCGTGCTCGACCTCGAGGGCCTGTGGACGCGGTACGACGACCCCGAGCCGCTGCTGGCCGAGATCGCCTCGCTCGACGCCCCGGGCGCCACCCGGCGGATGCAGGAGCTGTACGCGGCCGACATCGTCCCGGAGCTGATCGTCGAGCGGCTGCGCGAGGTGCGCGAGGCCGGCGTCACGGTGGCCGGCGCGCTGTCGCCGCAGCGCACCCAGCAGCTGTGGAAGACCGTGGTCGACGCCGGCGCCGACCTGTTCGTCATCCGCGGCACCACCGTCTCGGCCGAGCACGTCAGCGGCCAGGCGGAGCCCTTGAACCTCAAGCGGTTCATCTACGAGCTCGACGTCCCCGTCGTGGTCGGCGGGTGCGCCACCTACACAGCGGCCCTGCACCTCATGCGCACCGGCGCGGCCGGCGTGCTGGTCGGGTTCGGCGGCGGCGCCGCGCACACCACCCGCACCACCCTCGGCATCCACGCCCCGATGGCCTCGGCCGTCGCCGACGTCTCGGCCGCGCGTCGCGACTACATGGACGAGTCCGGCGGTCGCTACGTGCACGTCATCGCCGACGGCGGGGTGGGCCGATCGGGCGACCTGGTGAAGGCGATCGCGTGCGGCGCCGACGCCGTGATGCTCGGCGCCGCGCTGGCCCGGGCCACCGAGGCGCCCGGCCGCGGGTGGCACTGGGGTCCCGAGGCGCACCACCAGCAGCTGCCCCGAGGCGAGCGGGTCCAGGTGGGCACGGTGGCGGCGCTGGAGGAGATCCTGCTCGGCCCCGGCCGGGTGGCCGACGGCACCACGAACCTGATCGGCGCGCTGCGCCGCGCGATGGCGACCACGGGCTACTCCGATCTCAAGGAGCTCCAGCGCGTCGAGGTCGTCGTGTCCCCGTACCAGCCGGCGTGATGGCGCGCGTGACGAGGAAGCCGGCCGGCGGGCCGCTCCCCGGACGGCTCGGCCCCGCCGAGCGGGTCTCGGCGCTGCGGGCGATGGCGGCCGAGGAGGTCGACGTCCTCGTCGTCGGGGGAGGGGTGGTCGGCGCCGGCGTGGCCCTCGACGCCGCGACCCGCGGGCTGAGCGTGGCCCTGGTCGAGGCCCGCGACTGGGCCAGCGGCACGTCCTCGCGATCGTCCAAGCTGATCCACGGCGGCCTGCGCTACCTGGAGATGCTCGACTTCCGGCTGGTGCGAGAGGCGTTGCGCGAGAGGGGGCTGCTGCTCCAGCGACTCGCGCCGCACCTCGTCCACCCCATTCCGTTCGTGTACCCCCTCAAGGGCCGTGTCTGGGAGAGGCCTTACGTCACAGCAGGTCTCACGCTCTACGACGCGATGGCCGGTCTGGCACCTGGGTCGCGCGGCGTCCCCATGCACGAGCAGCTCACGCGCCGGCAGGCGCTGCGCGAGGTGCCCGCCCTGCGCAAGGACGCCCTGGTCGGCGCCGTCCGGTACCACGACGCCGGCGTCGACGACGCCCGGCACACGATGACGCTCGTGCGTACCGCCGCGGCGTTCGGCGCGCACGTGGCCAACCGGTCGCGAGTGGTCGGGTTCCTGCGCGAGGGCGAGCGGGTGGTGGGCGCCACCGTGCGCGACCTCGAGCACGGCCGCGACCTCGAGGTGCGGGCCCGGCAGGTGGTCAACGCCACCGGGGTGTGGACCGACGACACCCAGGCGATGGTGGGTGAGCGCGGTCAGTTCAAGGTGCGGGCGTCCAAGGGCGTCCACCTCGTCGTCCCGCGCGACCGGATCCAGTCCACGTCGGGGCTCATCCTGCGCACCTCCACGTCGGTGCTGTTCGTCATCCCGTGGGGCCGGCACTGGATCATCGGCACCACCGACACCGACTGGGACCTCGACAAGGCCCACCCCGCGGCGTCGTCCAGCGACATCGACTACCTGCTCGACCACGTCAACGCCGTGCTCACCACCCCGCTCACCCGCGAGGACGTCGAGGGCGTGTACGCCGGCCTGCGTCCGCTGCTGTCGGGCGAGGCCGAGTCGACCTCGAAGCTGTCGCGCGAGCACGTCGTCGCGCATCCCGTACCGGGCCTGGTGGTGGTGGCCGGCGGCAAGTACACGACCTACCGGGTGATGGCGGCCGACGCGGTCGACGAGGTCGCCCGCGGGCTCGACTTCCACGTGGCGCCGTCGTGCACCGACCGGATCCCGCTGGTCGGCGCCGAGGGCTACCAGCCCGCGTGGAACGCCCGGCGGCGCACCGCGCAGTCGTCCGGCCTGCACGTGGCCCGGATCGAGCACCTGCTGCACCGGTACGGCTCGCGCACCGCCGAGGTGCTGGAGCTCGTGGCGGCCGAGCCCCGCCTCGGCCGTGCGCTCGAGGGCGCCGACGACTACCTGGCGGCCGAGGTGGTCTACGCCGCCTCGCACGAGGGGGCCCGCCACCTCGACGACGTGCTCGCCCGGCGCACGCGGATCTCGATCGAGGCCTGGGACCGCGGCGTCAGCGCCGCCCCGCAGGTCGCCGGCCTGATGGCCGAGGTGCTCGGCTGGAGCGAGGAGCAGGTCTCCCGGGAGGTCTCCCACTACCTGGCGCGGGTCGAGGCCGAGCGCGAGTCGCAGCAGATGCCCGACGACGAGACCGCCGACTCCGCCCGCCTCGGCGCCCCGGAGATCGTCCCGCTCGCGTGACCGGCGGCCCCGTGTGACGAAGGCTACGCAGGTGTAGCAATCACCCGGACGACCACCTACGCTCGGTGCATGAGCACGACGACGTCTCGTGGGCGCTCGCACGCCCTGCCCGCCTCCCACCTGGTCGACCGCCTGCTCGCCCGGGTGGTCGCCGCCCCCGAGGCCCCCACGCAGACCCTGCGCAGCCCGTTCGGACCGGTGCTCGCGCAGGTGCCCGTCTCGACCCCCGACGACGTCGTGCTGGCCGTCGCCGAGGCCCGGGCCGCGCAGCCGCGGTGGGCCGCCCGGCCGGTGCACGAGCGGACCTCGGTGCTGCTGCGTCTGCACGACCTCGTGCTCGCTCGGCAGGCCGAGGTGCTCGACCTGGTGCAGCTGGAGAACGGCAAGGCGCGCGCGCACGCCTACGAGGAGGTCGCCGACGTCGCGATCGTCGCGCGGCACTACGCCCGGCGGGCCGCCTCGTACCTGGCCCCGCAACGGCGCGGGAGCCTCGTCCCCGGTCTGATGACCACCACCGAGCAGCGCGTGCCGCACGGTGTCGTCGGCGTCATCTCGCCGTGGAACTACCCGTTGACGTTGGCGATCTCGGACCTGCTGCCGGCGGTGGTGGCGGGCAACGCCGTGGTGCTCAAGCCCGACTCGCAGACCGTGCTCACCGCGCTCTGGGCGGTCGACCTGCTGCAGCAGGCCGGGCTGCCCGAGGGCCTGGTGCAGGTCGTCGTCGGCGAGGGACCGCTCATCGGGGGCGCCCTGGTCGACGCCGTCGACTACGTCTGCTTCACCGGTTCCACCGCCACCGGCAGGACCGTGGCGGCCAAGGCCGGTTCGCGCCTGGTCGGCGCCTCGCTCGAGCTCGGCGGCAAGAACCCGTTCTACGTGGCCGACGACGCCCACGTCGGCCTCGCGGCCGAGTGCGCCGTCCGGTCCGTGGTGGCCGGCTCGGGCCAGCTGTGCATGTCGACCGAGCGGCTCGTCGTCCACGCCGACGTGCACGACGCGTTCATGGCCGCGTTCCTGGCCAGGATCGACAAGGTCCGGCTGGGGTCCGACCTGGACTTCGCCGCCGACATGGGCTCGCTCACCTCGCAGGCGCAGCTCGACACCGTGCAGCGGCACGTCGCCGACGCCGTCGAGAAGGGGGCGCGGGTGCTCGCCGGCGGGAGGGCACGGCCGGACGTCGGCCCGTTGTTCCACGAGCCCACGGTGCTGGCCGACGTCCCGCGCTCGGCGGTGTGCTTCGGCGAGGAGACGTTCGGGCCGGTGGTGTCGGTGCACGTGGTCGCCTCCGACGACGAGGCGGTGGCCCTGGCGAACGACACCGCCTACGGCCTCAACGCCGGCGTCTGGACGCGCGACACCGCGCGCGGGCGGCGGATCGCCGCGCGGATCGAGGCCGGCACGGTGTCGGTGAACGAGACCTACCTGGCCACCTGGGGCTCGGTGGCGGCCCCGATGGGCGGCATGAAGCAGAGCGGCCTCGGCCGTCGGCACGGGCGCGAGGGCATCACGCGGTTCACCCAGGTGCAGACGGTGACGGTGCAGCACGGCACCCGGTTCGGCGTGGGCCTGGGACGGATGGTCGACCTGCCGTCGGGCACCTGGACGAAGGGCTTCACGGTGCTGCTCCGGGCGATGAAGGGGGCAGGGCTCCCGTGACGCACCACGACCACGACGTCGTCGTGGTGGGCTCGGGCTTCGGGGGCTCGGTGGCTGCCCTGCGGCTGGCCGAGAAGGGCTACGACGTGCTGGTCTACGAGGCCGGCCGACGGTTCGCCGACGACGAGCTGCCGCGGACCTCGTGGGACCTGCGACGGTACGTCTGGGCGCCGGCCCTGGGCATGTTCGGCATCCAGCGGATCCACCGGCTTCCCGACGTGCTCGTGCTCGCCGGCGCCGGCGTGGGCGGCGGCTCGCTCAACTACGCCAACACCCTCTACGTGCCGCCCGAGCCGTTCTTCCGCGACCGCCAGTGGGCCCACATCACCGACTGGCGGGCCGAGCTCGCGCCGCACTACGACCAGGCGTCGCGGATGCTCGGCGTGGTCGCCAACCCGTGCGAGGGGACGGTCGAGCGCGTGATGCGGGAGGCGGCCGACGACCTCGGCGTGGGGGAGACCTTCCGCAAGACACCGGTGGGCGTGCTGTTCGGCACGGCCGAGCAGGGTCCGGGGCGCGAGGTCGACGACCCGTACTTCGGCGGGGTCGGCCCGCGCCGCACCACCTGCACCGAGTGCGGGTCGTGCATGACCGGGTGCCGGGTGGGCGCGAAGAACACGCTGGTGAAGAACTACTTGGCGCTCGCCGAGCGGCTCGGGGTGCGGATCGAGCCGATGCGCACCGTCGTCGACGTCGTGCCGGTCGACCCCACCGGGGGCGAGGACGGCTCGGACGCAGCGGGTTACCACGTCACGACCCGTGGCACCGGCCCGCTCGGCCGGTTCTCGCGCCGCACCGTGACCGCCCGGCACGTGGTGCTCGCCGCCGGCGCGTGGGGCACCCAGAGCCTGCTGCACGACCTGCGGCGCCGGCGCCGGCTGCCGCGCCTGTCCGAGCGGGTGGGCCACCTCACCCGCACCAACTCCGAGGCGCTGCTCGGCGCGCTCGTGCCGCGGGTGCCGGTCGACGGCGACCTGTCGCGCGGGGTGGCCATCACCTCCTCGTTCCACCCCGACGCCGACACCCACGTCGAGAACTGCCGCTACGGCAAGGGCTCGAACGCGATGGGGCTGCTCGCGACCCTGCTCGTCGACGGCGGCCCGGGCGGGCCGCGGTGGCTGAAGTTCTTGCGCTACGCGGCGCGCCACCCCGGCGAGCTGGGCACCGCGGCCTCGGTGCGCCGCTGGAGCCAGCGCACCGTCATCGGCCTGGTGATGCAGTCCCGCGACAACTCGCTCGTCGTCTCCGGCCGCGCCCGCCGGCTCGGCGGCGGCACCCGGCTGGTCTCCCGCCAGGGCCACGGCGAGCCGAACCCGAGCTGGATCCCGGCCGGGCACGAGGCGATCCGCGCGCTCGCCGCCCGGCTGGGCACAGCCACCGGGCAGAAGGGGTACGCGGGCGGCACCGTCGGTGACCTGTTCGACGTGCCGATGACGGCCCACTTCCTCGGCGGGTGCGCGATCTCGGACGAGCCCGGCGCCGGCGTGGTCGACCCCTACCACCGGCTGCACGGGCACCCCGGCATCAGCGTGGTCGACGGCTCGGCCGTGAGCGCCAACCTCGGCGTGAACCCGTCGCTGACCATCACGGCCCAGGCCGAGCGGGCGTTCTCGTTGTGGCCCAACGCCGGTGAGCCTGACACCCGCCCGGCGCCGGGCGAGTCCTACGAGCGGCTCGACCCCGTCCCCCCGGTGCGTCCGTCCGTCCCCGACGGGGCACCCGCGGCGCTGCTGCCCCTGACCGTCCTGCGCGGCCCGAGCGCGTGACCGGGAGCCCGTGGGAGCCGAAGCACGTCCCGGACCTGGACGGCCGCCTCGTCGTCGTCACCGGTGCCAACAGCGGCCTCGGGCTCGAGGCGACCGCGCTGCTGGCCGAGCGCGGGGCCATCGTGGTGATGGCCTGCCGCAGCACCGACCGCGGCGAGGCCGGCCGGGCCGCGCTCGTGGAGCGGTACCCGGACGCGGCGGACCGGTTGCGCGTGCGCGCCCTCGACCTGGCCGACCTGTCGTCGGTCGAGGCGTTCGCGGTCCGGCTGGGCGGCGAGACCGACCGGGTCGACGTGCTGCTCAACAACGCGGGCGTGATGGCCGTCCCGAGACGCAGGACCGCTGACGGGTTCGAGCTGCAGCTGGGCACCAACCACCTCGGTCACTTCGCGCTGACCGCGCACCTGTGGCCGCTGCTGGTCGCAGCCGGCGAGGTGGCGGCGGCCACCCGCGGCGGGGACGCCCGCGTGGTCACGGTGGCGAGCGAGGCGCACCGGTTCGGGCGCCTGGACCGACGGGACCTGCTGTGGGAGCACGGGTACCGGCGGTGGCGCGCGTACGGGCGCTCGAAGCTGGCCAACCTGCTGTTCGCCTTCGAGCTCGACCGCCGCCTGGACCCGACGGCCCTGCCGGTGCGCTCCGTCGCTGTGCACCCGGGGGTCTCCGGCACCGACCTGTTCGGCGACGTCCTGCCCGGCGTCCTCGGCCGGGGGGTGGTCGGGGTCAACCGCCTCTTCTCCTCCTCACCGACCGTGGCCTGCTGGCCCCTGGTGCGGGCGGCCACCGACCCCGCGGTCGACTCGGGCTCCTACCTCGGCCCGCGCGGCGTGGGGCGGTGGGCCGTGGGGGCCGAGCAGCAGCTGCCGTCCGAGCAGGCGCTGGACGCCGACGACGGCGAGTGGCTGTGGGAGGAGTCCGCCGCGCTGGTGGAGGTCGACCCCGGCTTCGTCACCGCGCACCTCGACTGAGCCCGCACCCCGCAGCCGGGGCACCCCCGCACGTCGAAGGGCCCGGCCGCCCCCTGTGGCCGGCCGGGCCCTTCCGTGCCGAGGACGCCCCGCCCCCTCAGACAGGGGCGCCCCCGGGCGGTTGCGCTGCTACCCCTGCAGCGCGGTCGCCGCGGCCACGACGTCGACCAGGCCGGTGCCCTTGTCGAACGACGAGCCACCGGCGCCGTATGGCGCGCCGTTCGTGTACTTCAGCGCCGTCGACTTCAGCGCCTGCTCGATCTCGGCGGGCGTCGCGGTCGGGTCGGCCTGCACCATCTGGGCCACGATCCCCGCGACGTGCGGGGCGGCCATCGAGGTGCCGCTGATGGTGTTGAAGGTCCCGATGTCGAGCAGGCCGGGGCCGTTCACGGGCTGGAGGCCGGTGGAGCAGATCACCAGGTACGGGCGGCAGGACGACGTGATGTCCTCGCCGGGGGCCGACAGGTCGGGCCAGGTGCTCGGGTCGCTCGCCAGGCCGCGCGAGGAGTACTCGCTGACGGTGCCGGCGCGGGTGCCCGTGCCCTGGTCGTAGTACGACGCCACCGACAGCACGCCACCGGTCGGGTCCTGCCCGGGCGGGTTGGTGAGCGAGGTGGTGCCGTCGCCGCCGTCGTTGCCGGCGGCCCACACGGTGAGCACGCCCTCGGCCGCGAGCGCGCGCTGCAGCTTCACGGTGGCGGAGTTCGGGTCGAACTCGCCGCCGCCGGACGGGCCGTAGGAGTTGTTCGTCACCTTGATCGGCGGGCACGTGGACGCGGGAACGCCTGCGCCGCAGGGGGCCTCGTGGTTCTCCAGCACCCAGTTCAGCGCCGAGTCGGCGCCGATGATGAACAGCACGGCGCCGGTGGAGATCGACACCAGCTTGGCAGCCGGGGCCGCCCCCATCACGGTCGTTCCGTCCGAGAGCGTCGTCGGACGGCCGGCCACGATGCCGGACACGTGCGTGCCGTGGCCGCCCACCGACAGGGTGTCGGTGTCGACGCTGTTGGGAAGCTTCACGACGCAGTCGGTGCCGGTGGTGCTCTCGTCGAGGCACAACGACTTCAGGTTCGCCACGACGGCGGACGAGCCGTCCGACTCCTTGAAGAACGGGTGGGTCGGGTCGACGCCGGAGTCGATGACGGCGACCGAGACGCCCTTGCCCTTCAGCGCGGAGCCGTCGGCGCCGGTGAGGGTCTGCATCGCCTCGGCGCCGCGGGTGGCCTGGTGTGAGGTGCTGAGGGTGAACTCGATCGGGGTGTTGCCCTCGAGGTAGGTGACCCCCGGCTGCGTGCGGGCGGTCTCGATCTGGCTGCGGGTGCCGCGGGCCACCGCGACACCGATGCGGTCGTAGGTGGTCACCTGCTGCAGCCCGCTGGCCGAGACCGCCGCCTCGGCGTCCTGGAGGGTGCGACCGTGCACCATCACGTAGGTCGGGGTCAGCGCGCCCAGCCCGGCGAGCTGGTCGGCGAGGAACTCCTGGACGGGCGGCAGCGGTGCCTGCGCGCTGCTGGCCGGGGCCAGGGCGGCTGCGCCGAGGGCCAGGGTGGCCAGGGTGGCCAGGGCTGCGCCGGAGCTGCGGCGTCTGGTGGTGCGGCGGCTGGCGGTGCGGGGGGTCGGGTGCACGGGTGTCCTCCTGGGTCGGCGCGGCGTCGTCGCCGGCGCTCGTCATCGGGGTGGTGCGTGCAGGGCCGCGGGGACGGGCACCGGGGGTGGACGGCCCGGCCCCGCGGCTCTGCACCCCTTCCAACGGGTGCGCGACGGGGTGGTTACGCGCGGACCGCGACGAGTTCGCGCCCCGCGGGGGCAGCCGTCAGCGGCGCGGGGCCGGCTCGTCGCTCCAGGAGCGCCACAGGGCGGCGTACGAGCCGTCGGCGGCCACCAGCTCGTCGTGGCTGCCGAGCTCGGTGATCCGGCCGTCCTCGACCACCGCGACCCGGTCGGCGTCGTGGGCCGTGTGCAGGCGGTGCGCGATCGCGACCACCGTGCGTCCGTCCAGGACCGCCGACAGCGACCGCTCGAGGTGCCGCGCCGCACGCGGGTCGATGAGCGAGGTCGCCTCGTCGAGCACGAGCGTGTGCGGGTCGGCGAGCACCAGCCGCGCCAGCGCGAGCTGCTGGGCCTGCGACGGCGGGAGCGGGTGCCCGCCCGAGCCGACCACGGTCTCCAGCCCGTCAGGCAGGGTCGCGACCCAGTCACCCGCGTCGACCGCCGCCAGCGCGCGCAGCATCGCCTCGCGGTCGGCGTCCGGGGTGGCGAGCAGCAGGTTGTCGGCCACCGTCCCGACGAAGACGTGGTTCTCCTGGGTCACCAGGGCCACCTCGCGGTGCAGCCGGTCCAGCGGCAGCCCGACCACGGGGACGCCGCCGACGTCGACCCGCCCCGCGGTGGGCGGGTGGATGCCGGCCAGCAGCTTGCCGAGCGTCGACTTGCCGGCGCCCGACGGCCCGACGACGGCGAGGCGCTCGCCCGGACGCAGCGCGAGGTCGACCCCGCGCAGCACGTCGTGGCCCTCGCGGTAGGCGTACCGGACGCCGGCCGTGGTGAGGCCGGTGCCGTCCGGCTGCAGCCCGTGCTCCTCGCGGTCCGGTTCGACCTCGTCGACGCCGGTGATGCGCGACAGCGAGACCGCGCCGTACTGCAGCTCGTCGAGCCACTCGACCAGCTCGCTCACGGGCTCGACCAGCCGCACCGCGTACAGCGCCACCGCGGTGACCTGGCCGACGGTGACCTCGAGCCCCCAGGAGGGCCCGACGGCGACCAGCAGGCCGCCCCACGCCACCGCCGCGACGGCGGGCAGCTGGTAGGAGAAGTCGATCACGGGGAACCAGCGGCTGCGCAGGCCGAGGGTGTACCGCTCGGCCACCAGGCACCAGCGCAGCGCGTCGTCGACGGCCCGCCGACGCACGCCGCCGAGGTCGAGCGCGTCGATGGTGCGCGCGCCCTCGACGGTCTCGGTGATGACGCCGTTCAGCCGCGAGTACGACGCGCCCTCGCGCTGGTAGCCGCGCCCCGCGCGCCGCAGGTACCAGCGGGTCGAGAACCACAGCAGCGGCACGCCGGCCAGCAGGGCCAGGGCGACCACCCCGCCCGCGACGACCGCGCCGACCACGGTCAGCACCATCGCCACGACGGCGACGATCGTGCGCGGCACGGCGAACCGGACCGACCACGAGATGCCCTCGACGTCGTTGGTCGTCCGCGCCACGAGGTCACCGGTGCCGGCGCGCTCGACGGCCGACAGCGGCAGCGAGGTGACGCTGCGCATGAAGTCGTCGCGCAGCTCGGCGAACACGGTCTCGCCCAGCACCAGCGAGGCGCGGCGCGCCGCCCAGGTCAGGACGGTCTCGAGCAGCAGCGCGATCCCGAGGGCGAGCACGATGGCGTCGACCCGGCCGACCGTCGGCGCGGGCCCGCTGCCGGAGACCTCGTCGACGAGGCGTCCGAGCAGGAACGGGCCGGCCAGGCCGAAGCTGCTCGAGAGCGCGAACAGCGCGACGGTCAGGACGAGGGCGCGACGGTGCCGCCCGAGCAGCTCGAGCGCGCGGGCACGCGTGGCGGCGGCGCCGGCGACCGGCAACCGGTTGTCCTTGTTCACGTCTCGTCCTCCCCTCGGATCACGGTGTCGCGGTAGGCGCGTCCGACCTCGTCGTCGCGGCCGAGCAGGTCGTGGTGCCGGCCCTCGCCGAGCACGGTGCCGTCCGGCCCGAGGACGACGACGTGGTCGACCCGGTCGAGCAGCAGGGGGCTCGCCGTGACCACCACGGTCGTGCGGCCCCGGCGCGCCCGCCGCAGGTTGGCCGCCACGGCGGCCTCGGTGTGGGCGTCGACCGCGCTGGTGGGCTCCACCAGCAGCAGGGTCTCGGCGTCGGTGAGCAGGGCTCGGGCCAGCGCGAACCGCTGCCGCTGACCGCCGGACAGCGAGCGGCCGCGCTCGCTCACCTCGTCGTCGAGCCCACCTGGCAGGCCGTCCAGGACGTCGTGCGCGGCGGCCGCGCCGACCGCCGCGCGGATCTCGGTGTCGTCGTGGACGCGGTGCGGGTCGAGCTGGCTGCGGACCCACCCGGTGAACAGCTGCGGGTCGGCGTCGGCCAGCACCACTCGGCGGCGCAGCTCGGTGCGCGCGAGGTGGTCGACGGGGACGCCGCCGAGCAGCGACGAGGTCTCGCCGTCAGCCGCCGAGGTCAGCCGGGCAAGCCGCTCGGCGACGCCCGCCGAGGCGGACGGCGAGGCGCTGACGACCGCGGTGAGCGAGCCCGGAGCGACGTGCACGCCGCTGACCGGGTCGACCAGGTCGGGCAGCGGACCGGGCCCCGCGACCGGCTCGGCCGGCTCCGGCACCGAGGTGGCCACGGCCAGGACGCCGAGGATCTTGCGTGCGGCGACGTGGCCCCGGCTGAGCTTCTGCAGCATCTCGGTGGCCGTGCGCAGCGGGGCGACGAGGAACGCGGCGTAGCCGTAGAAGGCCACCAGCTCACCGGGGGTGATGTCGCCGGCGGCGGCGAAGCGGGCGCCGAGCCAGGTGACCAGGACGACGAACGCGCCCGGCAGCAGCACCTGTGCGGAGTCGAGGACGGCCTGCACCGACGCCACCCGCACGCCGGCCAGGCGGACCTGCGCCGACTGCTCCACGTACCGCCCGAGGAAGACCTGCTCGCCGCCGAGGCCGCGAAGCACCCGCAGCCCGGCGACGGTGTCGGCCGCGAGCGTCGTGAGCTTCCCGGACACCTCGCGGTGCGTCGACTGCGCTTGCTGCAGAGGGCGGATCACCAGGCCGAGGGCCGCCGTGAGCACCGGCACGCCCACGGCGACGACCACCGCGAGCGTCGCCGACGAGCGCCAGAGCAGGGCCACGACGACGACGTAGGCGGCCATGCTGCCGACGAACCGCGCGGTGACCTCGTACACGTCGCCGAGCCGGATCGCGTCGGACGCCACCGTCGAGACGACCTCGCCGGTGGGCAGGGTGCGGGGGAGCGCGACGCCGGTGCGGGACGCGTGGTGCCCGACCACCTGGGACGACACCAGGGCGCCGCGGCACCAGTTCCACACCGCGAGCCAGTGCCGCACCAGCGTCGACAGCGCCGTGACGACGGCGAGCCCGAGCAGGACGAGGCACCACGTCACGAGTCCTCGGGTGCTGCCCTCCTCGATGCCGGCGTCGACCGCGCGGCCGATCGCCCACGGAACCAGCGCCTGGGCGACCATCCAGATCGTGCCCATGACCATGCCGAGGGCGACCGTCGCCCACATCCGGCGACCCAGCCACCCGATGTAGCCCCACGGCCCCGACAGCGGCGGGACGACGAGGGGCTCGCGTGGCGACCAGGGCATGAGGAGGTCGAACCGCCGGTTGGCCCAGCGGTCGAGGGACCTGATCGGAGCGGGCAGGGACACGTCGTCCGACGGTACGCACGGGACGCCCTCGCAGCGAACGACTTCTGGAGCCCTCAGGGGGTCGGGATACCGTGGAGAGGTGCTCCGGACCGCGCTGCGCCCGAAGTGGCTGGCGATGCTCGCGCTGGCCCTCGCGCTGGCGTCCGGGTTCGCCTGGCTGGGCTCCTGGCAGTGGGACCGCTCGCGCGCCGAGGCGGACGAGCGCGAGCTGCGCGAGCGGGCTGCCGGCGACCCCGTCGCACTGGCCGAGGTGCTCGCGCCGCAGCAGGCCCTCGACGGCGAGGCGGGGCGGGCCACGGTGCTCGTCGACGGCGACCTCGAGGCCGCTGACACCCGGACGTCGCCGCGCCGCGAGCTCGACGGTCGCACCGGCGCCTGGGTGGTCGCTCCGGTGGTGGTCGACGGCGCCGATCCTGCGGGAGCGCGGCTCGCGGTGGTGCTCGGCTGGCAGCCGGGGTCCGACGTCCCCGACCTGGACGGCGGCGCGGTCGAGCTCACCGGCGTGCTGCGCTCCCCGGAGGCACCCTCGGGCCCGCCCGCGGACGACGCGACGCTCGAGACGGTGGCCACCGCCGACCTGGTGAACCTGTGGGGCGGGCCGCTGTACTCCGCCTACCTCGTGGCCTCCCCGGACGACGCGCGGGCGGCCGGGCTGGAGCCGGTGCCCACCGAGACCTCGTCCGGCGGCTTCGACCTGCAGAACCTGTCGTACGCCCTGGAGTGGTGGGTGTTCGCCGGCTTCGCGGTGTTCCTGTGGTGGCGGCTGGTGCGCGACGACCACCTCGCGGCGATCGAGCCCCGTCCCGATCCGGAGACCGCTCCAGAGACCGATCCCGAGACCCAGCCCGACCCCGTGAGGAGCCCCGTCCCGTGACCCAGCCCAGCCCCGGAACCCGACCGGTGAGACCGCCGCGCAAGCTCGCCGGTGCGCTGCTGCGCTACCGCGTGATGGCGTTCGTCACCGGTGGGTTCCTGCTCCTGCTCACCCTGGAGCTGGTGCTCAAGTACGGGTTCAACGGCGGCGAGCCGGTGCTCGGGGCGTGGATCGCGATCGTGCACGGCTGGATCTACGTCGTGTACCTCGTGACGGTCGTCGACCTGTGGTCGAGCCTGCGCTGGCGCCTCGGCCGCCTGCTCGCGCTCGTGGCCGCCGGGGTCGTCCCGCTGCTGTCGTTCTTCGCCGAGCGGCGCACGACGGCCGACGTCCGGGCGCTGATGGCCGAGCGCGGCGAGGTCGTCGGGGCCGGCGCTCGGTAGCCTCGCCCCGTGACTGCTGCCGAGCACCAGCCCGACACCCAGCCCGAGCCCACCGGCCCGCCGGTGGCGGCGACCCCGAAGCAGCCGACCGCGCAGCGTCCGGTGCTGGTGGTGGACTTCGGCGCCCAGTACGCGCAGCTCATCGCGCGCCGGGTGCGCGAGGCCGACGTGTACTCCGAGATCGTGCCGTCGACGATGCCGGTCGAGACGATGCTCGCCCGCGACCCGGCGGCGATCATCCTGTCCGGCGGCCCGTCGTCGGTGTACGCCGACGGCGCCCCCGCGGTGCCGGCCTCGCTGTTCGACGCCGGCGTCCCCGTGCTGGGCATCTGCTACGGCTTCCAGGCGATGGCACTGGCCCTCGGGGGCGAGGTCGAGCGCACCGGCCTGCGCGAGTACGGCGGCACGCAGGTGGAGGTCGACGGCGACAGCACCGAGCAGACCGTGCTGACCTACGGCCAGCCGCTGCAGCAGAGCGTGTGGATGAGCCACGGCGACGCCGTGAACGCCGCGCCCCAGGGGTTCACCGTGACGGCGTCGACGCCGGGTGCCCCGGTGGCGGCGTTCGAGGACGCCGAGCGGAGGCTGTACGGCGTCCAGTGGCACCCCGAGGTGAAGCACTCGACCTTCGGCCAGCAGGTGATCGAGAACTTCCTCCACCGCGGCGCCGGCCTCGGCCGGGAGTGGACGACCGACAACGTCATCGACGAGCAGGTGCAGCGGATCCGCGACCAGGTCGGCTCGGCCAGGGTGATCTGCGGCCTGTCCGGCGGGGTCGACTCCGCGGTCGCGGCGGCGCTCGTGCAGCGCGCCGTGGGCGACCAGCTCACCTGCGTCTTCGTCGACCACGGCCTGCTGCGCGCGGGCGAGGCCGAGCAGGTCGAGCGCGACTACGTGGCCGCCACCGGTGTCGACCTCGTCGTCGTCGACGCCTCCGAGCAGTTCCTGGCCGCCCTCGCGGGCGTCACCGAGCCGGAGGCCAAGCGCAAGGCGATCGGACGCGAGTTCATCCGCGCCTTCGAGGGCGCGGCGCGCGACCTGGTGGAGAAGGCGCACCTCGAGGCCGAGAGCCACGAGGGCGAGGGCGAGGTCCGCTTCCTCGTGCAGGGGACGCTGTACCCCGACGTCGTGGAGTCCGGCGGCGGCGAGGGCGCGGCCACGATCAAGAGCCACCACAACGTCGGCGGGCTGCCGGACGACCTGCAGTTCGAGCTGGTCGAGCCGCTGCGGACGCTGTTCAAGGACGAGGTGCGCGCCGTCGGCGCCGAGCTCGGTCTGCCCGAGGCGATGGTGTGGCGTCAGCCGTTCCCCGGCCCGGGCCTCGGTATCCGCATCATCGGCGAGGTCACCGCGGAGCGGCTCGCGACCCTGCGCGAGGCGGACCAGGTGGTCCGCGACGAGCTCACCGCGGCCGGCCTCGACCGCGAGATCTGGCAGTGCCCGGTCGTGCTGCTGGCCGACGTCCGGTCGGTCGGGGTCCAGGGCGACGGTCGCACCTACGGCCACCCGGTGGTGCTGCGGCCGGTGTCGTCCGACGACGCGATGACCGCGGACTGGAGCCGGCTGCCCTACGACCTGCTGGCTCGGGTCTCCACGCGCATCACCAACGAGGTCGAGGGCGTCAACCGCGTCGTGCTCGACGTCACGAGCAAGCCCCCCGGCACGATCGAGTGGGAGTAGGCGCCACCCGGCGAAGAGGCCGGCTCAGCCCGCCAGGTCGCCGCGCAGCACCGAGTCGCCGGAGTGGGCGGGCTCGCCGTCGTCGGGCTCGTCCGAGACGTCGACGAGGGTGTAGCCGTCCGCGAGAGCCGCCTCGGGGACGACGAACTCGCCGGTGTCACCGGCGCCGAGGACGCCGAGGGAGACCATCTGCGTGCTGTCCGGGCGGATGAGCCACACCTCGAAGTGGCCATCGGCCGATCCGAGGTCGGGCGCGCTGACCTCGACCGTCTGCCTCCCGCCGGCGTCCTCGAGCAGGCGGGCGGTGCCTCCGGCGCCGGTGCCGGCGAGCCGCTCGAGCGCGGCGGTGCGGACGACCTCGGGCGCCGCGACAGCGGGCGGGTCGTCGTCGACGACGGCCCAGGTGACCAGGGAGCCGGCCACCACACCGGCGACCGCGGCGGCCACGGCCCAGGTCCACGGGGCAGGGCGCGGCGCGCGGCGGGTGCCGAGGCCGAGCTCGTCGACGACGCCCTGCCACACGTGCGGCGGCGGCGGTTCGAGTCGCTCGTCGCGGACGGACCGGGCGAGGTCGGCGAGCTCACGCAGGTCGTCCACCTCCGTCCGGCAGCTCGGGCACCCCGCGACGTGGGTGACGAGATCGGTGTCCGCGGCTGCGGACCCGAGGGCGAGACGCGCGAGGTCGTCGCTGTCCGGGTGCGTGTCGCCCGGGTGCGTGCTGTCAGGATGCACCGTCCGTCACCTCCCCCAGGCGCGATCGCAGGTGGATCAGTCCCCTGCGGATGTGGCTCTTCACGGTACCGAGCGGCAGCCCCAGCACTGCCGCGATCTGCTGGTGCGTCTGGTCTTCGTAGAAGGCGAGCCGGAGGATGGTCCGTCGCGGGTCGTCGATCCGGTCGATCTCGTCGGCGAGCACGAGCCGCTCGACCAGGCGGTCCTGCGGATCGGGGACGTCGGGCGCCGGGAGCGCCTCGACGGCCCGCTGGTTGCGGGCGTCGCGACCGCGCAGCGCCATCCGGTCGGCCACCCGGTGCCGGGTGATGCCGACCAGCCAGCCTGGCAGGGCCGCGTCCGACGGGCGCAGGTTGCTGCGGCTGCGCCAAGCCCCGACGAACACCTGCTGGGTGACGTCCTCGGCGTCGGTGCGGTCACGCAGCGCCCGGAGCGCGATCGTGAACACCAGTGGTGACCAGCGCCGGAACGCCTCGCCGAGCGCGGCGGGGTCGCCGTCCCGCAGGCGTCGGGCGACCTCCTCCGGTCCGGCTGCCGCGATGTCGCCGGTGATCACGCGCGCACGCTACCCCGCCCGCGAGACGCGGGCCCACGGGCGGGGTGGCGGCCAGCGGTCAGGGCAGGTCGACGGGTCGCAGCACGAGGGTGATCCCGTGCGCGATCTGCTGGTTGCCCGCGTTGATGTCGAGCTTGTCCGCCTCGAGCTTCGGGTTGCGGTCACCGGTGTCGGCGTCGATCAGCCGGATGTTGCCGGACCCGCGGACCGACACCGTGACGGTGCCGCCCTGCGCGGTGGTGAGCTCGGCGCCGTCGGCGCCCGCGGCGGCCGCGCTGTCGATCGTGACGCCGGGGACCACGTGGTAGAGCAGCACGGCCTCGACGGTGGCGATGCCGAGACCCGCCACGGCGGCGAAGGCCGCCTCGTCGCTTGCCGGGGTCTGGCCGGAGATCTCCTCGACCAGGACGCGGAACGCCCGGTCGTCGGGGATGAAGGCGGTGAGCGGGACCGTGCCGTCGGCCAGGACGCCGACCGGGCTGTCCGGCTTGGCGGCCAGGACGGCGTTGACCGCCTCGGTGACGACGTCGTAGTCGCCCCACCGCCCGTCGAAGGTGTCGCCGTCGGCGGCCAGGACGGCCGCGAGGCTGTTGGTGCCCGGGGTCTTCCCGGTGGCGTTCGCGGGAACCGTCCCCGCTGCCACCACGACCCCGACGACTGCCACGGTGCCCAGCGCGCGTGCCAGGAGCTTCATCGATCCTCGTCCTCTCAGTGCGTCCGACCAGCCACCGCTTCCCGGTGGCGACCCCCGTCACCCGTCCCTTCCGGAGCGCGGTCGGTCCTGGATGCAGCCGGGTCAAGCAGGCCCGGGCCGATGCCGATCCACGAGAGGTGGAGATCGAGCCAGCAGATGTGACGGTCACTCGGTGGACGAGGTACGGCAAGGACCGCCTGTACTTCGTGGACCGCGAGGGTCGACGGCTGGGCTGGGCCGATCTGCTCACCGGTACCGTCTCGGCCGACCCCGGGCACGCAGCGACGTTGAGCGCGGTCGCTGCCGGGTTCTGCGGGGCGTCGGACGTCGTCCCGCCGGCGTCCTGGAGGGCGGTGGTGGAGCGGCCGCCCTCGCCGACGAAGCCAGCGTCCCCACCTGCTGCCGCCGCCGTCGCGGGCCTCGACGCCGTCGCGGTCCCCGATGCCGCCATGATGGTGGCCACCGCCGCATCTGCGCCGCTCGCGCCGACCGAACCCACATGGCGCGACCTCGCTGAGCACAGGCCGGGTCAGGGTGTCCGCGCCATGGCAGAGGCCGAGCTCGCCGCCATGAAGGACCGGAGCCGGGTCGGGACGTTCCTAGCCCGGGCGCTCGACGTAAGGACCGACGAACGGGCTTGGCGCGTCGGTGCCGACGGCGAGGAGGCGATCGGTGCTCGTCTCGAGAAGCTCCGGGCCCACGGCTGGCGCGTGCTCCACTCGGTCCCCGTCGGCGCAGGTACCGCGGACATCGACCACGTCCTGATCGGACCAGGTGGTGTGTGGACCATCAACACGAAGAAGCACCCGGACGGCGAAGTGATCGTCCGGGGTCGGCAGGTGCGCGTCAACGGGCACCGGACGGCCTACGTCCCCAAGGCTCGGGCGGAGGCCGAGCGCGCCGGCAGGCTCCTGAGCCTCGCGGTCGGCACCGAGGTCGAGGTCCGGGGCGCACTCGTCTTCCTGACCGGGACGATCTTCCCGAACGTCACGATCCGCGAGCGGCCGGAGGGCGTCGACATCTTG
Source organism: uncultured Actinomycetota bacterium (assembly GCA_963825505.1). Taxonomy (GTDB): domain Bacteria; phylum Actinomycetota; class Actinomycetes; order Actinomycetales; family CAWJMD01; genus JBBQSN01. The sequence continues at coordinate 66,808 of CAWGTL010000023.1, forward strand.
GATCGGATGAACGTCCTGAATGCCTTCAAGCGAGCCTCGCGCACGCTGACCGAGAGCCAGATCGACCAGATCTACGAACAGGCACGGCGCTCGACCACCTGGACCGTGCCGCCGGCCCGAGCGTCGGGCCGGCGTCAGCGCCACGTCCGCAGCTAGCGCCACCACTCGATCGGGCCGGGAGGCCACGCCGGGACGCTCCTGCGTGGCCCAGCGTCGTCGGACCGGGCGGCGTCGTCGGACGGCCTCACCGCGGTGAGGGCGCGACGAGGCACCGTCGCGGCGCGGAGGGCGGCGTCGGTGGGCAGGCCGACCCAGGCGGTGTCGACCGGTTCGCCGGTGGGCGGGCGGTAGACCGGTGCGGCCTGGTCGTCCGGGAGGTCAGGTGGGGGCTGATCGGGTGGTCTCGGTGGTCGTACCTCGATGCCGGCGCGGGTGCGGAAGGTCAGCGCGCCGGGTGATCCGGGTGGCGCGGTGGGGTCACCGGTGGCGCTGAAGGCGCCGGTGTGGAGCTGGCGGTGGTGCGCCGGGCACAGGCTGATGTTCGTCTCGTAGTCCGTGCGTCCACCCTCGGACCAGGGAGTCAGGTGGTGGATCTCGACGAAACCGGCTGCCCCGCAGCCGGGGAACAGGCAGCCGCGGTCGCGGTCCTCGATCAGCCGGCGGGTGCGGGCGGGCACGATCCGCTGCTCGCGCCCCACGGAGACGGGCCTCCCCTCACGCTCCAGGACGGGCTGGACGACACCGTCGCAGGCGAACAGGGCCGCGAGCGACGGCGGGATCGCGGCGCCGCCGTTGACCCACCCGGAGGGGGAGTCGGCGGACAGGTGCACGTAGACCCGGTAGTGCGCGGTGCGCTGCGTGGACCCGATCGATGCCAGCGACCGCTCGCAGACCTCGACCAGCGCGTCACCGAGGGTCGCGTCGGTGCGTCCGGCGGCAAACAGGGCGTCCTTGGCCTCCCGCAGCGCCTGCTGCACCAGGGCGCCCTGGTCGGCCGGTGCGTCGACGGTGCACCGGAACCGTCCGTCCGGGTCGTACTGCGTGGTCAGGCACGCCGGTCGCTCCGCACGCTCGACCGGGTCCGAACCCGCGGCGGCCTCGGGTGCGGGGTCGGGGACCTCGAACGCGTACCGGGACAGCACCCGCCGCAGCTGGGGGACCGTGGTGTGCTCGGCCAGCTCGGCGACGGACTCCTGGTGCGCCACCGGGGTGTGCCGGGCCGCCACCGAGGCCTGGTCGAGCGAGAGGCGGCCTGCGTCGAACCGCTCGGCCACCGCGGGAAGCTCTCCGTGCCGGCGGGCCACGAGGACGGCCTCCCGCGCCCGCGCGGGGGACAACCCGACGCGCACCGTCAGCCAGTGCTCGAGCGACCGGAACCCCTCACCTGCCCACGCGTCGTCGGCGAGCAGGTCGCGGCACAGCGCGACCAGCTCGACGTTGGCGCGGTTCAGCCGGTCGGCCACAGTCGCGGCGCGAGCCTCGAGGACGCCGACCGGCGCTCTCCGCTCGACCACCTCTGCGACCATGCCGCTATCGTACACGTGTTCGAACACGAACACAACACCGCGTGGTATGGGCGCGATTCACACCGCGAGCTGGTGCAGCACCGCCGACGCCGCCCGGCGGCCGGAGACCAGCGCCCCCTGGATCGAGGCGGTGTCGCGGTGGTCGCCGGCGACGAACCGGCCGTCGCCGAGGTCGACCGGCTTGCGCGCGTCGAGCGGCGGCGGCAGGGCGGGCAGCGCCTCGGGGACGCGGTGCACCGTCACCACCCCCCACCGCGCGGCGGAGGTGCGGAACAGCCGGGTGAGGTGGCCGCGCACCTGGGCCTCGCTGGGCTGGTGGCCGGGACCGAGCAGCGTGCTCGCCTGCACCAGGTGCCTGCCGGTGGGTGCGTACCCCGGCGCGGCGTGCGAGACCACAGCCGCGTTGACGACCGGCCCGGATGCGGTCCCGTGCTCGTCGACGTGCAGCACCGACGACGTGGCTGGCGGCTCGACCACCGAGAACCACCAGGTGGCAAGGCCCTTCATCGGCGGAGCGTCGACCGGGACCAGGGACCCGGCGGCCGACGGGTCGGTGGCCACCACGACCGCGCGGGCGCGCACGTCTCCGACCCGTGACCGCACGACCCACCCGTCCGACGAGCGCTCGACCGCGTCCACCCGCGCACCCACCCGCACGGGCAGCCCCTCCGCGAGCAGGTCCGGCAGGGCCTGCATGCCGGCCGCGGGCACCGACGGGGTGCCGAGCAGGAACGAGCGCAGCAGCAGCCGGACGAAGGTCGCGGACGTGCTGCCGGTGTCGTCGGCCAGCGTGCCGGTGAGGAACGACTCGAGCACCCGGCGCAGCCGTCCCGTGACCCTCGCCCGGTCGAGCGACGCGGCCAGCGTGGCGTCGTCGGACCGGAGCAGCCGCGAGACGGGCCCCAGCGCGGGCGCGACCCACGCGGTGAGCGCGGCGAGCTCGACGGGGGAGACGTACCCGCTGCGCAGCGTGGTCAGCAGACCGTCGGGCCGCCGCCGCGGGTCGAGCAGCAGCTTCAGGCCGCGTCCGCCGGACACCGCGACGCCCGGTACGAACGGCCGCAGCTCGAGCGCGTCGACGTCGACGACCTCGGGCACGACGGGGTAGGCCGGGTTCAGCAGCTGGAACCCGCGGTCGCACCGGAACCCGTCGACGACGTCGGTGCGCACGCGCCCGCCCACCCCGTCGGAGGCCTCCAGGACCCGGCAGCCGACCCCCTGCTCGACCAGCCGCTGCGCGCACGCCAGCCCCGCGAGGCCGGCCCCCACCACCACGACGTCGGTCTCGTCCACGCGAGCACTCTGGCACGGTCGGTGGCACAGTGCAGCGGTGGACCCGGGGACCTCGTCAGCACGCCGCGTCCGGCTCGTCCTGTCGTACCAGCTGTTCGAGCAGCACCTGAGGGCCGCGGACGGCACCTGCTTCGTCCTGGTCGAGCACGACCTGCTCGTGCAGCAGCACCGCTTCCACGCCCATGCGCTCGTCATGCGTCGCGCTGCGCTCCTGGCGTTCGCAGAACGTCTGCGCGACAAGGGGTTCCGGGTGGAGACCGTGCTCTCTGGCAAGGACGTGGACACGGTCACGCAGCTGGTCGACCTGCTGGAGCGCCTTCGTCCGGAGCAGATCGCCTGGTACGAGCCCGTCGACGACTGGATCGAGCGCGACCTGGCCGAGGTCTCCCGTCGCACCGGCCTGGACCCAGCGGTGCTGGACACGCCGGCGTTCTGCACCACCACGGCGCAGGTCCGCGAGCAGCTCGGTCCCGGGCGGCCGCGGATGGCGCACTTCTACGAGCTGCAACGACGCCGGCTCGACCTGCTCGTGGACGGCGACCGTCCCGTCGGCGGCCGGTGGAGCTTCGACACCGAGAACCGCAAGCGGCTGCCGAAGGACGCGGTGGTACCGGACCTCTCGCTCCCCGCCCCGGACCGGCACGTCGAGGAGGCCGCGCGGTGGGTGCGCGAGGAGCACCCGGACGCACCGGGGGACCCGTCCACCTCGCCGTGGCCGACGACGCGGCGGCAGGCGCTGGCCTGGCTGCGCGCGTTCGTCACCGAGCGCCTGGCCGGCTTCGGGCCCTACGAGGACGCGATCAGCGCCCACGAGCCGTGGCTGTTCCACTCCGCGCTCAGCCCGGCGATCAACCTCGGTCTGCTCGAGCCGCTCGAGGTGGTGCAGGCCGCCCTCGACCACGCGGACGCGGTGGCCGGCACGCCGCAGGAGGTGCCGCTCGCCGGGCTGGAGGGCTTCGTCCGCCAGGTCGTCGGGTGGCGGGAGTACATGCGCGGCGTGTACGTCGTGCACGGGCGCAGGCTCCGCACGCGCAACCTGCTCGGGATGGACCGCCCTCTGCCGCAGGGGTTCTGGGACGCCACCACCGGTCTGGACCCGGTGGACCTCGTGGTGCGCAGGGTGCTCGACCGCGGGTGGTGCCACCACATCGAGCGGCTCATGGTGCTCGGCAACGCGATGCTGCTGCTGCGGGTCGACCCGGACGAGGTCTACACCTGGTTCTCGGCGATGTTCGTCGACGCCTACGACTGGGTGATGGTGCCCAACGTGTACGCCATGAGCCAGTTCGCCGGCGGGGAGCTGGTGACGACCAAGCCGTACGTCTCCGGCAGCAACTACCTCCGGAAGATGTCGGACCTGCCGACCGGTGAGTGGTGCGACGACTGGGACGCCCTGTTCTGGACCTTCGTCCGCGACCACCTGGACGGCTTCCGCAGCAACCCGCGCAGCTCGATGATGGCCCGCACCTACGAGGGCTTCGCACCGGCGAAGAAGGCAGCGCTCACGCGCCGCGCCGCGCCCTGGCTGGGGGGCTGAGCGAGGTCAGGGACGCGGGGTCAGCAGCGCGGCGCGCACAGCTCCGCGGGCGGTACGGTGCCGGCCTCGGCCGACATGCCGCCGACCACCTGCCACCCGCCCACGGCCAGAACGACCAGGAACGCCAGGGCCACCGCGGCGACGAGACGTCGTCGCACCGTCCACCTCCGTACCCCGAGCCGGGCCCACCTGGTGCGGACCGTCCGCGTCCACCATGGCGAAGCCCGCGGCGTCCGGCATCTCGGGACGCCGCGGCGGCAGCCGCGGTCACCCCGAGGGAGGCTCGGCACCACTCACGGTGACGGGCTCGTCGGCCGTACCCGCCCGGACGGCGTCGACGAGGTGCTCGTCCGGGCCCACGACGGCGCCGTCCCACACCACGCTGCGCACCAGGGTCCCGCGCACGACCGCGCCCGCGCCGACGACCGGGTGGCCGGCCGAGGCGTGCAGGTTGGCGCGCAGGTAGTCGGCCGGCGTGCCGCAGTCGACGACCGTGCCGTCGAACGGCACCAGCTCCAGCGCGCCCTCGGCCTCCTGGCGCCGCCACAGCACCTCGTACAGGCCGGTCGGCTCGGGCAGCAGGGTCGACAGCGCGGTGGCCGGTAGCGCGCAGGCGCCGACGTAGACCCACGCGCCGCGGGCGTCGGTGAAGTCGGTGCGCGTGGTGGCCGGCGCGACGAGCAGGCGGGTGCGCTCGTGGTCCCAGCCGTCGAGCAGCAGCCCGACGGGGTCGGCCCCGGCGAGGTAGGCGTCGGCGTTGAGCACCACGGCGTCCCGGCCATCGAGCCACTCGCGGAGCGCGCCCAGGGCGCCGGCCGTGCCCAGCGCCTCGGGCTCCTCCACCGACAGGTGCGCGCGGTCACCGACGTGCGCCACCACCTGTCCTGCGAGGTGGTGGGCGTTGACGGCCAGGTGCTCGGGCCCGCGTCCGAGGTGCGTGGCGAGCCGGTCGAGCGCGAGGTCGAGCAGGGGTCGACCGGCCACGGGGAACAGCGCCTTCGGCCGCAGCAGCGACAGCGGACGGACCCGCTCTCCCGCACCGGCAGCCAGGACGACCCCGGCGGTGCTCACCGGGGGAGCAGGCGGCCGGCCGTGGCCCCGGCGGTGCCGGCCGTGCGCAGCAGCGCGACGATCTCGTGCGTCGGGCCGTCGGCCTCGGGGAGGTCGTCGAGCGCGTACCAGGCGTGCGCCTTGGCCTCGCCGCCGACCTGGACCTGCGGCTCGTGGTCGACCTCGAGCCGGTAGATGACGTCGACCCGGCGCAGGGGCGAGTTGACCTGGCAGGTCAGGGGGAGCCCCACCTCGATCCGAAGACCGGTCTCCTCCCGCACCTCGCGGACGACCGCGTGCGCGGCGCTCTCGCCCCGGTCGAGCAGGCCGCCGGGCAGGCTCCACCCGACGCGGTGCGGTTGCCGGAGGAACAGCACCTTCTCGCCGTGCTGGATGGCGACGACGGCACCGACGGTGAAACCCGGTGTCGCAGCGCGCACGAGCGCACGACGAAGCGGCGCAGGAGAGCGCCGGAACGCCAGCAGGGCCGCGGTGTAGCCGCGGCGCCGCACGGTGGCGACGGTGTCCGTCACCGTGCTCGGCAGGAAGGGCATACCGCCACAGTACGGGCCGCGTCCGACCTCGTCCGCGCGAGAGCCGGAGCCGGTGGCGGGCCGACCGGCGCTAGCCTCGGGGACCGTGAGCGACCCCGTCCCCGTGCGCCGCCAGCGGGTGGCCGCGTACGCGGTGTGCGTCCGGGACGACCACCTGCTGCTGGCCCAGCTGTCGCACCTCACCGGCTGGCCCGGGGCCTGGACGCTGCCCGGCGGGGGCATCGACCACGGCGAGGAGCCGCGCTCCGCCGTCGTCCGCGAGGTGCGGGAGGAGACCGGCCTGGCGGTCGAGGTGGGCGCGCTGCTCGACGTCGACTCGGTGCACTTCACCGGACACGCCCCGGACGGGACGCTCGAGGACTACCACTCGGTGCGGCTGCTGTTCGCGGGCGAGGTGGCCGACCTCGCCGAGCCCGTGGTGCAGGAGGTGGAAGGCAGCACGATGGCCGCCGCCTGGCTGGCGCTGGAGGACGTGCGCTCGGGCCGGCACGAGGTGGTCGACCTGGTGCGGCTCGCGCTGCGGCTGGTCGGCGCCGAGCCCGCCGGGCCGGGCGCGTCCGGCTAGCGCCGGCGCGCGTCGCCGTCGTGCAGGCGCGGCTTGGCCTCCAGGCTGGACAGGCCGTTCCACGCGAGGTTGACCAGGTGCGCGGCCACCTCCTGCTTCTTCGGCTTGCGCGACTCCAGCCACCACTGGCCGGTGAGCGCCACCATCCCGACGAGCATCTGCGCGTACATCGGCGCGAACTTGGTGTCGAGACCGTTCTTCTTGAACGCCGCGGCGAGGATGTGCTCGACCTGGGTGGCGACCTCGCTGATCAGGCTCGCGAAGCCACCGGTGGAGGCGGTGACGGGGGAGTCGCGGACGAGGATGCGGAAGCCGTCCGTGGAGCTCTCGATGTAGTCGAGCAGCCCCATCGCGGCACGCTCGGCGAGCACCCGCGGGTGGGCCGGGGCGTCGAGCGCGCCGGTGATCGACGCCAGCAGGTCGGAGATCTCGCGGTCGACGACGACCGCGTAGAGGCCCTCCTTGCCGCCGAAGTGCTCGTACACCACCGGCTTGGAGACCGAGGCTCGGGCGGCGATCTCCTCGACGCTGGTGCCTTCGAAACCCTTGTCGGCGAACAGCTTCCGTCCGACGTCGACCAGCTGCTCGCGTCGCTCCTTGCCGGTCATCCGGCTGCGGGTGGACGGGGGCTTGCCGCGGGCGTCGGTCGGGGTCACGGCAGCCATCATGTCCGACGCCCTGCAGGGTCCCCCGTGGTGGCCATGCTCAGGAACCGGCGGCTGCCTGGCGCTCCGCCTTGCGCGCAGCAGCCTCCTCGCGCCGGGTGACGAACCGGGCGGCGTTCTGGTCGAGCTTGGCCAGGAACGCCGAGAGCTCCTCGCGAGCGCGCTCACCGCGGGGGCCGAAGTCGGTGCGCTCGAACACCTTCCAGAACTTCAGCACGGGCATGATCACCTCGTCGAAGTGCAGCCGCTGGTCGTAGATCCCGGCCATCGCGATGGTGAGCGAGTTGCGGTTGAAGTCCGGCATGGTCGCGCCCGGCATCTCGAACCCGACCACCTCGGCGAGGACGGCCTCCATCGTGTCGTCCGGGGCGAGGTCGAAGGCCGCGGCCATCATGTTCCGGTAGAAGACCATGTGCAGGTTCTCGTCGACGGCGATCCGCTGCAGCAGCCGCTCCGCGACGGGGCACCCGGTGGCCTTGCCGGTGTTGCGGTGGCTCACCCGGGTCGCGAGCTCCTGGAACGAGACGTAGGCGACCGTCTGCAGCATCCCCTTCTCGCCGGAGTCGTAGCCGGCGACCATGTGGATCATCCGCAGGTTCTCGAGCTTGACCGGGTCGACGCCGCGGGTGACCACGAGGTAGTCGCGCAGCGCGACCCCGTGCCGGCCCTCCTCGGCGGTCCAGCGGCCGACCCACTCGCCCCAGGCGCCGTCGCGCCCGAACCGGGTGGCGATCTCGCGGTGGTAGCTGGGCAGGTTGTCCTCGGTGAGCAGGTTGACGATCATCGCGGTCTTCGCGACGGGGTCGAGCCGGGAGTCGCCCGGCTGCCAGTCCTCGCCGCCGAGGAAGGCGAAGTCGCGACCCTCGCTCCACGGGATGTAGTCGTGCGGCATCCAGTCCTTGGCGATGCCGATGTGCCGCTCGAGGTTCTGCGCCACCACGGGCTCGAGCTCGTGCAGCATCCGCGTCTGCAGCTCGGCCAGCCGGTCCCGGTCGTCGAGGGTCGTCATCGCGCCTCCTGCTCTCCTGGGCGCGATGGTCTCGCGCCGCTCGTGCACCTACGCAACCGTAACCTACGAGTCCGTAACGTGCGAGCCGCGCGATCGTGCGGTCGGCTCGCGCACTGGCACACTTGGCGCGCCCGGCCCCGTGCACCCCCGAGTGCACCCGGACGCGGGCGGTCCCCCGTCGTCCAACGGCAGGACAGCGGTCTTTGGAACCGCGAATCGAGGTTCGAGTCCTCGCGGGGGAGCCGGTCGGCGCCGGAGGGCCGTCCTGCGCGGGTACAGTGGGCGCGCTCCGCCCGACCCCCTGGTTCACACCCCCGAGGAGACCGTCCGCGTGCGCTCCAGCCGCCCGGCCGCCGCCCTGGTCCTCGCCGCAGGCGAGGGGACCCGGATGCGGTCGGCGACCCCCAAGGTCCTGCACGCGATCGCCGGTCGCAGCCTGCTGGGCCACGCCCTGGCCGCCGTCCGTGCCGTCGATCCCGAGCACCTCGTGGTGGTCGTGCGGCACGAGCGCGACCGGGTGGCCGCCCACGCCGGCGAGGTCGACGCCGCCGCCGTCGTGGCCGACCAGGACGACGTCCCCGGCACCGGTCGCGCCGTGCAGTGCGGTCTCGACGCCCTGGCCGCCACCCGTGCCGGCAGCGCGCTGACCGGCACCGTGCTGGTCACCTACGGCGACGTGCCGATGCTCACCGGCGAGACGCTGGGCGACCTGGTCACCGCCCACGAGGACGGCGGGCACGCGGTCACCGTCATCACCGCCGACGTCGCGGACCCCACCGGCTACGGCCGGGTGCTGCGCGACGACGCCGGTCACGTCGCGGGGATCGTCGAGCACAAGGACGCCGACGAGACCCAGCGCACCATCACCGAGATCAACTCGGGCCTGTACGCCTTCGACGCCGCGGTGCTGGTCGAGGCGCTCGGCCGGGTCGGCCGCGACAACGCCCAGGGCGAGATGTACCTCACCGACGTGCTGCGCCTGGCCCGCGAGGGCGGGGGCACCGTCGCCGCGCACCGCATCGACGACGTCTGGCAGACCGAGGGCGTCAACGACCGCGTGCAGCTGGCGCGGATGGGTGCCGAGCTGAACCGCCGGGTGGTCGAGGGCTGGATGCGCGAAGGGGTCACCGTGGTCGACCCCGCCACCACCTGGGTCGACGCCGGCGTCACCCTGGCCCGCGACGTCACGCTGCTGCCCGGCGTCCAGCTGCTCGGCTCCACCACGGTCGCCGAGGGTGCCGTGGTCGGCCCGGACACCACCCTGCGCGACTGCGAGGTCGGCCCCGGTGCGTCCGTCGTCCGCTCGCACGGCGAGGGCGCCCGGATCGGCGCGGCGGCCACCGTCGGCCCGTTCAGCTTCCTGCGGCCCGGCACCGTGCTCGGCACCAAGGGCAAGATCGGCGGCTTCGTCGAGACCAAGAACACGGTGATCGGCGACGGCGCCAAGGTGCCGCACCTCACCTACGCCGGCGATGCGACGATCGGCGAGGGCGCCAACATCGGGGCGGGGACGATCTTCGCCAACTACGACGGCGTCGCGAAGCACCGCACGGTCGTCGGGCGGCACAGCTTCGTCGGCTCCGACTCGGTGCTCGTCGCCCCCGTGACGATCGCCGACGGGGCCTACGTCGCCGCCGGGTCCACCGTCACCGACGACGTGCCGTCCGGCGCGATCGCGGTGGCCCGCGCCCGCCAGCGCGACGTCGAGGGCTGGGTCGAGCGCCGCCGCGCCGGCACGAAGACCGCCGAGGCGGCCCGTGAGGCACTCGAGCGGACCGGGCGGCAACCCTCACACCGAGGAACCCCAGCACCCCGAGCCAGTGCAGTCCGAGAAAGGGGCGCAGGCATGACCGGCATCACCACGACGGGGGAGAAGCGCCTCATCCTGATCAGCGGCCGGGCCCACCCGGACCTGGCCGACGAGGTCGCCGCCGAGCTCGGCGTCGAGCTCGTGCCGACCTCGGCCTACGACTTCGCCAACGGCGAGATCTACGTGCGCTTCGGCGAGAGCGTGCGCGGCTGCGACGCCTTCGTGCTCCAGAGCCACTGCGCGCCCATCAACCAGTGGCTGATGGAGCAGCTGCTCATGTGCGACGCGCTCAAGCGCGCCTCCGTGAAGCGGACGACCGTCATCTCGCCGTTCTTCCCGTACGCCCGCCAGGACAAGAAGCACCGCGGTCGCGAGCCGATCTCCGCCCGCCTGGTGGCCGACCTGTACAAGACCGCCGGCGCCGACCGGCTGATGAGCGTCGACCTGCACGCCGCCCAGATCCAGGGCTACTTCAGCGGCCCGGTCGACCACCTCTGGGCGCTGCCCCTGCTGGCCGACTACGTGCGCACCCGGGTCGACCGCTCCCGCCTCACCGTGGTGTCGCCGGACGCAGGCCGCGTGCGGGTCGCCGACCTGTGGTCGGACCGCCTGGGCGCCCCGCTGGCGATCATCCACAAGCGCCGCGACCCGAACGTGCCGAACCAGGTGAAGGTGCACGAGGTCGTCGGCGACGTCGAGGGACGCACCTGCGTGCTCGTCGACGACATGATCGACACCGCCGGGACGATCGTGCAGGCCGCCGAGGCGCTCAAGGAGAACGGCGCCGCCGACGTCATCGTCACCGCCACGCACGCCGTCCTGTCCGGCCCGGCCGTCGACCGGCTGAAGAACGGGCCGATCTCCGAGGTCGTGGTCACCAACACGCTGCCGATCGAGGAGGACAAGCGCTTCCCCTCGCTCACGGTGCTGTCGATCGCCCCGCTCCTGGCGCGCGCGATCCGCGAGGTCTTCGACGACGGCTCGGTCACCAGCCTGTTCGACGGCAACGCCTGATCAGGTGAGGACGCCGGCGTGCGGCTGACCGCGCGGGTGGACTACGCGCTGCGAGCCGCCTGCGCGCTCGCGGCGGCGGAGACCGCCGATCCCGGCACCTGGAGCACGAGCGACGAGGTCGCCGAGGCGGAGGGCGTCCCGCACCGCTTCCTGGAGGCGATCCTGCGCGACCTGCGCCGGGCCGGGATCGTCGACTCCCGCCGCGGCCAGGACGGTGGTCATCGCCTGGCGGCGGACCCGTCCCAGGTGACGCTGGCCGACATCATCCGCGCCGTCGACGGCCCGCTGGCGACCGTGCGCAACACCAGGCCGGAGAACCTGGACTACCAGGGCGCGAGCACCGGTCTGCAGGACGTCTGGCTCGCCCTGCGGGCCGCCGAGAGGCAGATCCTCGAGGGGACGACGCTGGCGCACCTGGTGGACGGCGAGCTGCCGGCTCGGGTCCGCGTGCTGCTCCAGCACTGAGCGCACCGGGCGCCCCCGTGCGCCGAACGGGTGGCGACCCGTCCGACGGGGTGGGAGATCGCGCCGACAGACCCCTACCTCCCGCCGGTATGGCACAGTCGCCTAATCCGAGTGAACAGATCGACTTAGCCGATTCGATCGGCGACGGATCGAGGAGGCTCCATGCGTGGGTGGATCGTGCTGGCCCTGGTGGGGCTCGCGGCGCAGCTGGTCGACGGCAGCCTGGGAATGGCGTACGGGGTCACCTCGAGCACGCTGCTGCTCGCCGCGGGCACCGCCCCGGCGATGGCCTCGGCATCGGTGCACCTGGCGGAGGTGGGGACGACCCTCGCCTCCGGCGCGTCGCACTGGAAGCTCGGGAACGTCGACTGGTCCGTCGTGCGCAGGATCGCCCTGCCCGGTGCGCTCGGTGCGTTCCTCGGTGCCACCGTGCTGTCGAACCTCAGCACCGAGTGGGCCGCGCCGTGGATGTCCGCGCTGCTGCTCGCGCTCGGCGTCTACGTGCTCGTCCGGTTCACCTTCGGCAGCATCACGCGGCGTGCGGGCCGGGTCAGCTCGCGGCTCCTGGTCCCGGTCGGTCTGTTCGGGGGGTTCGTCGACGCGAGCGGCGGCGGCGGATGGGGACCGGTCGCCACGCCGGCCCTGCTCAGCAGCGGCAGGATGGAGCCGCGCAAGGTGATCGGCACCGTCGACACCTCCGAGTTCGCCGTCTCCGTCGCCGCGAGCCTGGGCTTCTTCTTCGGACTCGGGTCCGAGCTGCTCGACCTGGAGGTGGTCACCGCGCTGCTCGCCGGAGGCGTGGTGGCCGCCCCGATCGCGGCCGCGCTGGTGCGGTACGTGCCGCCGCGGCTGCTCGGCGCGGCCGTCGGCGGGCTGATCGTCCTCACCAACGCCCGCACGATCCTGCGTTCGCTGGGAGTCGAGGCCGAGCTCGGCGCCGCGGTCTACTGCGTCGTCGTCGTGGTCTGGGCCACGGCGCTGGTGCTGGCCGTCCGGCGGTACCGCAGCGAGCGGGAGCTCGAGCGCCTCCTGGCCGACGAGGTCGTGGCCGGTGCCGCGACCGACGTGGTGGAGCGAACGGGTTCGCGGCGGCCGGGCCCGCTCGGGTAGGCTCTCCCGGTTGCCTCGGCGAGGGACGCGGTGCGGAACGGCTGCTCGTGCAGCCCCGCCCAGGTCCGTGATCGACGCGGTGGGTCCGCCCGACGCGCCGTGCCACGCCCCGCGCCGAGGCCCGTCCACCGCAGACCGAGGAGCCCCACCGCATGTCCGAGATCAAGCTGACCGCCCAGGCCCGCACCGAGTTCGGCAAGGGCGCCGCCCGCCGGATCCGCCGCGAGCACCAGGTCCCCGCCGTCGTCTACGGCCACGGCACCGACCCGCAGCACATCCAGCTGCCGGGCCACGACACGATGCTCGCGCTGAAGAACGCCAACGCCCTGCTCTCGATCAGCGTCGGCGACGCCAAGGCGGTCCTGGCCCTGGTCAAGGACGTCCAGCGCGACCCCGTCCGCCAGGTCATCGAGCACGTCGACCTGGTCATCGTCCGCCGTGGTGAGAAGGTCCAGGTCGACGTCCCCGTGCACGTGGTCGGCGAGGCCGCGCCGGAGACCGTCGTCACCGTCGAGAACCAGACCCTGCTGCTCGAGGCCGAGGCCACCCACATCCCGACCCAGGTCGAGGTGTCGGTCGAGGGCCTGACAGCCGGTACCCAGGTGCTGGCCGGTCAGCTCACGCTGCCCGAGGGCTCGACCCTGGCGATCGACGACGACATGCTGGTCGTCAACATCACCCAGCAGATCAGCGCCGAGGCCCTCGAGGCCGAGCTCGCCGAGGCCGAGGCCGAGGCCGGCATCGAGCGCGACGAGTCCGACGAGGAGGCCGCCGAGGCGGAGGCCGCCGAGGGTGCCGCCGAGGGCGAGGGCGACGAGCCCGCCGCCGAGGGCGACACCGCGAAGGAGTGACCTCCAGCCCCACGCCGGCGGTACCGCCGACGACCCACGACGAGGCACCGCACCCCGGTCCGTACCTCGTGGTGGGTCTCGGCAACCCGGGACCCGACTACGCGGGCAACCGGCACAACGTCGGCCAGATGGTGCTCGACGAGCTGGCGGACCGGGCACGGCAGGCCTGGCGCTCGCACAAGGCGCGCGCCGCGGTGGCCGAGGTCCGGCTGGGCGTGCTGACCGGCGGCGCCCCCGGCCCGAAGGTGGTGCTGGCCAAGCCGTCCTCGTACATGAACCTCTCCGGCGGGCCGGTGTCCGGCCTGGCGCAGTTCTTCTCGATCGCCCCGCAGCAGGTGGTGATCGTCTACGACGAGCTCGACCTGCCGTTCGGCACCGTGCGACTCAAGCGCGGCGGCGGCGAGGGCGGCCACAACGGCCTGCGCGACACCACGAAGGCCCTCGGGTCCAAGGAGTACGTGCGGGTCCGGGTCGGCATCGGGCGTCCGCCCGGTCGGATGGATCCCGCGGACTTCGTCCTGCGCGACTTCTCCGCGACCGAGCGCAAGGAGCTGCCGCTGCTGCTGGTCGAGGCCGCCGACGCCGTCGAGCTGGTCGTCCTGCGCGGGCTGCAGGCGGCGCAGCAGCTCACGCACGCTCCACGCTGATCCCCCGGTCGCGCCCGCCCGCACGAGCGCGGCCGATCGGGTGTCACCGGGACGGGCGAGCAACCGCCCGGCGGTCACCCGAGGTCGGGCGTTCGGTCGAGCGGGACGGCCCAATGAGCCGAAGACGGCGGGTCGCGACGTGACGCACGGTTAGTGTTCCTCCCGGGACGCCCGCGACCGGGCGGAGGGTGAGGGGGATCGTGTGAGTGCCGAGATCGAGACCGCGACCGGTGGCGACGGCGTCGCCGAGCCGACCGGGGCGACCGCTCGACCTGATGACCCCCAGCACCGCGTCATCGACCTGACCGCAGCGCACCGAGAGATCGACCGCCGGCGCGCGACGTCGCAGACCCGGCTGTCCTGGGCGACGAGCCATCCTCCGTTCAACATCGACCCCGACGGCGGCGCCGACCCGGACCGGGTCAAGTCGCGGGCGGAGGAGCGCCGCGCCGCGCGCACCCAGTCGTTCCTGACCCGGCTGTACGTCACCGACGCCCTCGTCGCGCTGCTCGTCATGGGTGCCTGCCTGCTCTCGCTGGAGCGCACCCAGGGCCCGTACCTGCTGTTCGCCGTGCTGGCCTCGGTCACCTGGGTGGGCATGCTGGCCGTGCTCGGCGGCTACGAGCGCGACCGCGTCGGCGACGGCCCGGAGGAGCTCAGCGCCGTCTTCAAGGCGGCCGTCGCGGTCGTCGCGCTGATGGGCGTCGTGGCGTACTCGTTCGAGCTGATCGTGCCGCGGCGCGACGTCCTCGTCGCGATCCCGCTGATCGCCGCGCTGACCGCCGTGGGCCGGTACTCCTGGCGCAAGTGGCTGCACCGCCGCCGCCAGGCCGGCACGGGGCTGGCGCGCACGATCGTCGTGGGCGAGCCGGTCGCGGTGAGCGAGACCGTCAAGCACATGCGGCGCGAGCCGTACCACGGCTTCGAGATCATCGGCGCGTGCGTGCCGGCGCAGGGCCCCGAGATCGAGGAGCTGACCGACACCCCGCTGCTCGGGATGATCGCCGAGGTGCCCCAGGTCGTCGTCGACCACGACGTCGACACCGTGCTCGTCGTCGGCTCGCAGCTCACCGGACGCCCGCTGCGCCGGTTGTCGTGGGCGCTCGAGCACACCGGTGCCGACCTGATGGTCTCGCCCGGGCTGGTCGAGGTCACCGGGCCCTACGTGTCGCTGCACCCCGTCGCCGGGCTGTCGCTGCTGCGGGTCGAGCGGCCGGCCCAGCGCTCCGGCCGGCTGGTCGCCAAGACGGCCCTGGACCGCACCCTCGGCACCCTGCTCTTCCTGGCGGCGCTGCCGGTCATCGGGTT
>CAWGTL010000024.1:0-255487 GCA_963825505.1 uncultured Actinomycetota bacterium
GTACGCACTGCTTCCGCCGCCGGCCGCCGGGTCGCGTCCTCCTTCGACTGCTTCGCTTGACGTCTTCAGGAGAACGCGACCCGGCGTCCTGCTCTCCTCCCTCCCCGACGTTTCACGTGAAACACACTCCGGAGCCACCCCGTGACCCACCCTGACCTCCCCGACCTCGAGCCGGTCGCCGACGGCGTCCTCGACGGCGT
The DNA here is from genome assembly GCA_963825505.1 of uncultured Actinomycetota bacterium. GTDB lineage: Bacteria > Actinomycetota > Actinomycetes > Actinomycetales > CAWJMD01 > JBBQSN01. The sequence goes on from CAWGTL010000024.1 coordinate 201, forward strand.
CTTCGGGGAGCAGGTGGGGCTCGCCCGGCGGTTCGCCGTGCACCTGGCGACGAGCGGGGTGGAGCGCGGGCTGATCGGACCGCGGGAGGTGCCGCGGTTGTGGACCCGGCACGTGCTGAACTGCGCGGTGCTGGGCGAGCTGGTGCCGCAGGGCGCGACGGTGGTCGACGTGGGGAGCGGGGCGGGGCTGCCGGGGATCGCCGTGGCGCTGGCGCGGCCGGACCTCGAGGTCACGCTGGTGGAGCCGCTGGAGCGGCGGACCACCTGGCTGTCCGAGGTGGTCGAGGACCTCGGTATCGGCGTGCGGGTGGTGCGCGGTCGGGCCGAGGAGGTCGCGGGAACCGTTGCGGGGCAGGTGGTCACGGCGCGGGCGGTGGCGGCGCTGGACAAGCTCGCCCGGTGGAGCCTGCCGCTGGTGGAGCCGGGCGGCCAGGTGCTCGCCATCAAGGGACGCAGCGCGGACGAGGAGCTCGCCGGGGCGCGGGCGGCGCTGCGGCGGCGTGGCGTGGTCGAGGACGCCGTGCTGAGCTGCGGCGAGCGGTGGCTGGCGGTGCCGACCACGGTGGTGCGCCTCCGGGTCGGCGCGGCCGGCGGACGCCGAGGGCGCTGACCGGAGCGGTCCGGTGCTGCGACTACGCTGACGACCGCCCGCTGACACCGTCCCGGAAGGACGCCCGTGCTCTCCCAGATCACCGCCGGCTCGGTCACCCCCGGGCTCGGCTGGCCGGTCGTCGACGCCGCGGCGAGCCCCACCCCCGTCGGGTGGCAGGGACTGGGCGGCAGCCCTGTTCCCCGTGAGACCACGGGCGCCGGCACGGCCCCATCGGCGCAGGACGCGGTCCCGTCCGCCGCCGACGTGCTGGTTCCACGTGAAACACCGACCGACGCCGCCACCGCCGACACCGCGGACGACGAGACCGTGGACGACGACGCCCTGGACGAGCTCGACCGCGCGGAGCTGGCCAGCTCGATCCCCGAGGTCGACGACAGCACGCCGTTGATGCAGGAGATCGCCGAGAACGCCCGCCGCCGGATCGCCCTGCGGGGCAGGCGGTTCCCGCCGCCGGTGCGCACGCGGGTGATGACGGTGGCGAACCAGAAGGGGGGCGTCGGCAAGACCACGTCGACGGTCAACCTCGCAGCGGCGCTGGCCCAGGCCGGCCTCAACGTGCTCGTGCTCGACAACGACCCCCAGGGCAACGCGTCCACCGCGCTCGGGATCGACCACCGTGCCGGCACCCCCGGTCTGTACGAGGTGCTGGTCGAGGGCGCCGCGCTCGCCGACGTCGTGCAGCAGTGCCCCGACGTGCCCAACCTGTGGTGCGCACCGGCCACCATCGACCTGGCCGGCGCGGAGATCGAGCTGGTGCCGATGGTCGCGCGCGAGACCCGGCTGCGGAACGCCGTGCAGGCGTACCTCGCGCAGCGCGACGCGCAGGAGCTGCCCCGGTTCGACTACGTGCTGGTGGACTGCCCGCCCAGCCTCGGCCTGCTGACGGTGAACGCCTTCGCCGTGGCGCAGGAGGTGCTGATCCCGATCCAGTGCGAGTACTACGCGCTGGAGGGCCTCAGCCAGCTGCTGAAGAACATCGAGCTGATCAAGGCGCACCTCAACCCCACGCTCGAGGTCTCGACCATCCTGCTGACCATGTTCGACGGCCGGACCCGGCTCGCGGCCGAGGTCGCCGACGAGGTCCGCACCCACTTCCCCGAGACCGTGCTGCGCACCACCGTCCCGCGCTCGGTGCGCATCTCCGAGGCGCCGAGCCACGGTCAGACCGTGATGACGTACGACCCGGGCTCCAGCGGGGCCCTGTCCTACCTGTCCGCCGCGCAGGAGATCGCCGAGCGCGGCGCCGCCCCGAAGGAGACGTCGCAGTGACCGAGAAGAAGCGCGGCCTGGGCCGTGGCCTGGGCGCCCTGATCCCCAGTGGCGCCGAGCGGACCACGGGCGAGCGTCCGGTCGACGTGTTCTTCCCCGGGGCTGCGACCCAGGTCGCCCAGCCGCCGGTCGAGGGCGACGGCACGCAGGATCCCACCCCGCCCGACGTCGCGGTGGGGGAGCCGGCGCCGACCGACCTGCTGCCCGTGCCGGGCGCCACCTTCGCCGAGCTGCCGGTCGGGCAGATCGTGCCGAACCCGCGCCAGCCCCGCACGGTCTTCGACGAGGACGCCCTGGCCGAGCTGGTGCACTCGGTGCGCGAGATCGGCGTGCTGCAGCCGGTGGTGGTCCGCAGGATCGAGGCGCCCGCCGGGTCCGACGGCGAGGACGGCCCGCGCTACGAGCTGGTGATGGGGGAGCGCCGCTGGCGCGCCACCCAGGAGGCCGGGCTGGCCACGATCCCGGCGATCGTGCGCGACACCGCCGACGACGACCTGTTGCGCGACGCGCTGCTGGAGAACCTGCACCGCAGCGAGCTGAACCCGCTCGAGGAGGCCGCGGCGTACGCCCAGCTGCTCGAGGACTTCGGCTGCACCCACGACGAGCTGGCCTCCCGGATCGGTCGCTCCCGCCCGCAGATCTCGAACACGATCCGGCTGCTCAACCTGCCGCCGCTGGTGCAGCGTCGGGTGGGAGCCGGGGTGCTGTCCGCCGGCCACGCCCGTGCCCTGCTCGGCCTGGCCGACGGCGGGGCGATGGAGCGGCTGGCCCAGCGGATCGTGGCCGAGGGGCTCTCGGTGCGCACCACCGAGGAGGTGGTGGCCCTCGGCGGTGACGACGAGCGTCCGGTGCGGCGCCGTCGGGCGTCCGCAGGCTCCCGCCACGAGGCCCTCGACGACCTCGCCGGCCGGCTGTCGGACCGGTTCGACACCCGGGTCAAGATCGCCCTGGGTGCCAAGAAGGGCCGCCTCACGGTCGACTTCGCCTCTGTCGACGACCTCAATCGGATCCTCGCCGTGCTCGCGCCGGACGAGAAGGGGCTGTTCCGCAACTGACACGCACTGGTTGGAAAGCGAGATCCGCTGTGCCGCAAAGGTTCTCGGCTTCAGCGAGCGCGTTCCCGAGCGGCGTCGACGATGCCCCGGTACAGCTGGGGCAGGTCGAGGCCGGCAGCCGCGGCCGCCTGGGGCAGGAGCGAGGTCTCGGTCATGCCCGGGGCGACGTTGACCTCGAGGAACCACGGCTCCGGCCCGTCGTCCTGGCCGGGGCTGACGATGACGTCGGTGCGAGACAGGTCGCGCAGGCCGAGCGTGCTGTGCACCCGGACGGCCAGGTCGGCGAGGGCGGCGGCGGTCGCGTCCGGTAACCGCGCCGGGGCGAAGTACTCGGTGCCGCCTGCTGTGTACCGGGCGTCGTAGTCGTACGCCCTTCCGCCAGTGACGATCTCGACCGCCGGCAGCGCACGCGGGCCGTCCCCGGTGTCGACGACCGACACCGCCACCTCGGTGCCGGCGACCGCCCGCTGCACCAGGGCGACGTCGCCGTACGCGAAGCAGCCGACCATGGCGCGCGGCAGCTCACCGGCGTCGGCGACGGTGGCGACCCCGAGGGCGGAGCCGCCGCGAGCCGGCTTCACCACGAGCGGCAACCCGATCCGCCCGACGAGCGCGGTCAGCACCTCGGACGCACCGAGCTCGCGGAACAGGCTGTGCGGCAACGACACCGAGTCAGGCACCCGGATCCCCGCCCGTCCGACGAGGTCGTTCGCCGTCGGTTTGTCGAAGGCCCGGCGGCAGGCCGCGGCGTCGGCGCCGACGTAGGGGACGCCGACCACGTCGAGGACGTCGCGCACGGAACCGTCCTCGCCGGTCGCGCCGTGCAGGAGCGGCCAGACCAGGTCGGGACGGTCGGACCGCAGCCGGTCGAGCAGCCCGGCGTCGAGGTCGCTCTCGAGCACCTCGCAGCCCGACTCGCGCAGGGCGTCGGCGACCCGCCGGCCGGATCGGAGGGACACCTCGCGCTCGTGCGACAGCCCCCCGGCCAGCACCAGGACCCGCGGGGCCTCGGACCGGCTCCGAGCTGCAGCACTCACGCGAGATCCGGTGCGGGAGAACGGACCTGCGGGTCGCTGCCCGCAGCGTGCAGGGCGTCGGCCCCGAAGGTCTCCAGCAGCTCGAGCTCGGCGTCGACCACTCCCGCGAGGCGACGCACGCCCTCGACGATGCGCTCCGGCGGCGGGTAGCAGAACGACAGGCGCAGGTGGCTGCGACCGGCGTCGCCGTCGCTGCCCTCGGCGTAGAACGCCGTGCCGGGGACGTAGGCCACCCGGGCGGTGACGGCGCGCGGCAGCATCGCCTGGGCGTCCAGGCCCTCCGGGAGCCCCGCCCACACGTAGAAGCCGCCGTGCGGCACCGTCCAGGTCGCACCGGGCAGGTGGGTGGCGAGCGCGTCGACCAGGGCGTCGCGCCGCTCGCGGTAGAGCTCGCGGTACAGCTTGATCTGGTGCCGCCAGTCGTGGCCGGCCAGGTAGCGGTGGATCGCCATCTGCGAGAACGAGGAGGGGCACAGGATCGCCGACTCGGAGGCCAGCACGAGCTTGTCGCGCACCGCGTGCGGCGCGGCCGCCCAGCCGACCCGCAGCCCGGGCGCGAAGGTCTTGGAGAACGAGCCGAGGTAGACCACGCCCTCGTCGTCCATCGAGCGCAGCGCCGGCAGCGGCTCGGAGTCGAACCCCAGCAGCCCGTAGGGGTTGTCCTCGAGCACGAGCACGCCGTGGCGGCGGGCCACCTCGAGCACGCGCGGGCGCCGCTCGAGCGAGAGCGTGACGCCGGCCGGGTTGTGGAAGTTCGGGACGGTGTACAGCAGCTTCACGGTGCGGCCGGCGGCGTGCAGCGCGGTGAGGGTGCGGTCGAGGGCGTCCGGGTCGAGCCCGTCGTCGTCCATCGGGGTGTGGACGACCTCGGCCTGGTAGGCGCGGAACACCCCGAGAGCGCCGACGTAGCTGGGGGCCTCGGCGACCACGACGTCACCGGGGTCGCAGAACACCCGGGTGACCAGGTCGAGGGCCTGCTGGGAGCCGGTGGTGACCACGACGTCGTCGGCGTGCGCGCTGATGCCCTCCTCGGCCATGACCGCGCAGATCGCCTCGCGCAGCGCGGGGTCACCCTGCCCGGAGCCGTACTGCAGGGCCGTCGCGCCGGCGCCGGCGACGAGGTCGTGCACCACCTGGGCCACGGCGTCCATCGGCAGCGCGGTGAGGTTGGGCATCCCGCCGGCGAGGGAGACCACCTCGGGCCGGCTGGCGACCGCGAACAGCGCGCGGATCTGGGACGCTGACATGCCGCGGGTGCGGGCGGCGTAGCGGTCGGACCACCGGTCCAGCGTGGTGCCGCGGACCTCGTCCACCGCCTGCTGCCCTCCCTGGTGGGTGCCCGACGCCGCTAGGATGGGGGACGCCGGCTCGTGCAGGGAGTGTGACATGAAGGTGCTTCGCCCGGTCCTGGTGGGGCTGGGTGTCGGCGCGGCGGTGGCGTTCGTCATCGCGCTGCTGAGCCCGCGACGGCTCGACGTCGACGACACCTCGGGCTTCGACGCCACCGGCACCCCTCGCTCGTGAGCCGCCGCCTGGCGCCGCTGACCCTCGACACCGTCGCGGACCTGCCCCCGCCGTGCCGGTCCTGCGTGGCCTGGGAGCTCGACCCCGTGGCCGCCCGGGTGGCCGCCCGGGCCGGGGGCGTCGAGCTGGAGAAGGAGTCGTGGCTGTCGTCGGTGCTGCTGGAGTGGGGCAGCTGCGGCCGGATCGCCTACGTCGACGACGAGCCGGTCGGCTTCGTCACCTACGCCCCGCCCCAGTTCGTCCCCCGGGCCACCGCGTTCCCCACCTCGCCGGTGTCGGCCGACGCCGTGGTGCTGATGACCGGGGGCGTGCAGCCGGTGCACCGCGGGGGCGGGATCGCCCGGATGCTCCTGCAGGGGGCCGCCAAGGACCTCACCCGCCGCGGGGTGCGGGCGATCGAGGCGTTCGGCACCACCGACTCCACCGAGCAGGCGATCGGCGCCACCCGGGGCGACCCGCGCGGCTGCCTGGTGCCGGCCGACCTGCTGCTGTCGGTGGGGTTCAAGACCGTGCGCCCGCACCGCCGCACGCCCCGGCTGCGGCTCGACCTGCGCACCGCGCTGTCGTGGCGCGAGGACGTCGAGCACGCGCTGGAGAAGATCCTCGGCACCGTGCGGGTGCCCGCGCTGGCGTCGGGCTGACGATCCGGGACACCCGACCAGGCGGACGGAGCTCAGCCGCGCGGTGGCGGACCCGCGGCTGACATCGCCATCACGTCGTCGATCCGCAGCGTGCCGGTGGTCCAGTCCTGCTGCTCGGTGAGGAACATCCGCTGGACGGCCGCGAGCAGGCCCTCGGCGACGGTGTCGCGGAACGCCGGGTCCGCCAGCCGGCGGGCGTCGTCGGGGCTGCTGAGGTACCCGACCTCGACCTGGACGGCGGGCATCGAGGTGACCCGGAGCAGCTCCCAGGTGCGCGGGTGGGAGCGGCAGTCGACCAGGCCGGTGCGCACCACGACCTCGCGCTGCACCAGCTCCGCCAGCCGCTGACCGGGGCCGGAGGCCGTGAACGGGTCGTGGCCGCCCCAGAAGTAGGTGGCCAGGCCCTCCGGACGGGCGCCGGTGTGCCGGCCACCGGTGGAGCTGTCGCAGTGCAGGGAGACGAAGACGTCGGCGTCGACCCGCCCGGCCAGCTCGGCCCGCGCGCGCCCGGTGGGCGACTGGTGCTCGCCGCGGGTCAGCACGGCGGTGACGCCGGTGGCCTGCAGCCGGCCCTCGAGCCGGCGGGCGAGGTCGAGCACGACGGTGGCCTCGTCCAGGCCGTGCCCGGTGTGGCCGGTGTCGGACCCGCCGTGACCGGGGTCGATGACGACGACCTTGCCGACCAGGCTGGAGCCGGTGGAGCGCACCCGGTCGCGCTCGCGCAGGGCGGCGGCGTTGCCGCCGGCGACGGTGCGGCTGAGCTGGGCCAGGGCGCGCAGCGTGTCGGGCCCGCAGGTGCCGTCCGGCCGCAGGCCCACGCCCCGCTGCAGCTCGCGCAGGCCGCGCTCGGTGTCGGGCCCGAACCAGCCGTCGGCGCGACCGGAGAACACCCCCAGCCGCAGCAGCTGGCGCTGCAGCTGGAGCACGTCGTCGCCGAACTGCAGGTGGCCGGGCACGTGCCGCAGGATCCGGTCGCCGATCCGCCACCGCGCGGCGTCGAGCGCCCGGGCGGTGTCGGGGCCGACGACGCCGTCGGAGTTCAGCCCGCGGTCCTGCTGGAAGGCGCGCACCGCGAGCTGGAGGTCGTGGTCGAACGCCTCGGGCCGCTCGCCGGGGCACGCGTGCCCGAGCTCGACGAGCTGACGGCGCACGGCCAGCACCCGGGGGCCGGCGTCGCCGTGTCGCAGCAGGAGGTCGTCCACGGCGTTCTGCCTACCAGACGGCGGGCGGTCCGGCAGCCCCGGACCGCCCGTCGTCACGTCCGTTCAGCGCCCTCGGCCGCTCTCAGCCCAGGAAGTCGGCGAGCTCGCGGACGAGCACGGGCTTGGGCCGCGCGCCCTCGATCCGCTTGACGACCTCGCCGCCGGAGTACACGTTCAGCGTGGGGATCGACAGGATGCCGTACTGGCTGGCGATCTTCGGGTTCTCGTCGGTGTTGACCTTGACCACGGTGATCTTGTCGGCGTGCTCGGTGGCCAGCTCCTCCAGGATCGGGGCGACCTGGCGGCACGGGCCGCACCACGGCGCCCAGAAGTCGACCAGCACCGGGCCCTGCGCCTGCAGCACGTCGGTGTCGAAGCTGGCGTCGGTGACGTCCTTGATGTTCGCGGCCATGGGGGTGTCCTCGGTCCTTCCGGGGTTCGTGCTCGGGGATGGCGGGTCGTGCTGCTGGGTGGTGCTGGTTCGTGTGCTGGGTGGGCGTGCTGCTGAGTGTGCGTCGGGGGTCCGTCAGTCGAGCGCGAGCGCTTCCTCGCGGACGGGGACGGGGTCGTCGGCCAGCGCGGCCAGGTAGCGCTCGGCGTCGAGCGAGGCGACGCAGCCCGAGCCGGCGGCGGTGATCGCCTGCATGTACTCGTGGTCGACGACGTCGCCGCAGGCGAAGACGCCGGGCACCGTGGTGCGTGAGGAGCGGCCGTCGACCTCGACGAAGCCCTCGGCGGTGAGGTCGACCTGGTCGGAGAACAGCTCGACCCGCGGGTCGTGCCCGATCGCCACGAACAGGCCGGTGACCGGCAGGTCGCGCTCCTCGCCGGTGAGGGTGTCGCGCAGCCGGATGCCGCTGACGCGGTCCTCGCCGAGCACGTCGACGACCGTGCTGTTCCAGGCGAACGAGATCTTCGGGTCGGCGAACGCGCGGTCCTGCATGATCTTGGACGCCCGCAGCTCGTCGCGGCGGTGCACGATCGTCACCGACCGGGCGAACCGGGTGAGGAAGGTGGCCTCCTCGATGGCCGAGTCGCCGCCCCCGACCACCGCGATGTCCTGCTCCTTGAAGAAGAAGCCGTCGCAGGTGGCGCACCACGAGACGCCGCGTCCGGACAGGCGCTTCTCGTTCTCCAGGCCGATCTCGCGGTACGCCGAGCCGGTGGCCAGGATCACGGTGCGGGCCAGGTAGGTCTCGCCGTTGCCGGTGACGAGCCGCTTGGGGTCGCTCGTCAGGTCCATCTCGACGACGTCGTCGTACTCGATCCGGGCGCCGAACCGCTCGGCCTGCTGGCGCATGGCGTCCATCAGGTCGGGGCCCATCAGGCCGTTCGGGAAGCCCGGGTAGTTCTCGACCTCGGTGGTGTTCATCAGCGCGCCGCCGGAGGTGACCGAGCCGGCCACGACGACGGGGTCCAGGCTCGCCCGCGCCGCGTAGACCGCCGCGGTGTACCCGGCCGGGCCGGAGCCCACCACCACCACCTGGTGGACGGTCTGCTCGGTCGTGCCGGGGACGGTCGGGGTGCTCACGGGGGGTCCTGCCTCGGGTCGGGGGCTGTCGGTCGTCACAACCGATGGTAGGCGTCCGGTGTTCCCCGTGCGGGGCGGCGCGCGCCGCACGGCCGGCCCGGCGGACGGCGCACGCGACGGCTCAGCGCAGGCGGGTCTCGGCGAGCACCCGGTCGTCGCCGCTGCCGCACCCGACGGGCACCACCAGGACGTCGAACCCGCGGCCCGACGGGAGCACCAGGACCACCGCGTCCTGCCCCTCGTAGGTGGCGACGTCGACGGCCGCCGGCTCGACCCCGGCGCGGCCGACGGCGGTGAGACAGTCCTCACGCCCGCCGCCGGCGAACTCCAGGGCCTGCGGCTCGAGCTGATCGGTGCCGACGTCGCCGGCGACGAGCAGGGCGGCGGCCTGGGCGGCCAGGTCGGCGCGGGTGTACTCGGTGCCGGAGGCGCGCACCTGGCCGTCGCGCGCCTGGACCCCCTGGTCCGGGATGCTGCCCGGCGGGACGCTCACGCCCGGCGCCGCGGCGCCGCCGCCGGCCGAGTCCTCGGCGGAGGAGACCTCGGCCGCCGTCCCGGCGTCGGAGCCGCCGCCGCCGCCGAGGGTGCCGGCCAGGAAGGTGCCGCCGAGGCCCACCACCGCCACGCTCGCCGCGACCGCGAGGTAGGCGGGCCAGCGTCGTCGGGTGGGCAGGGCCAGCACCTGACCGCCCCCGGACCGGTCCCGCCCGGGGTCTGCCGCCGTGTCGGGGGCGGACGGCGCGGGGACGGCCGTCAGGGGAGCGGCGACGTCGGCCCGCCCGGCCGGTCGCAGCGGCGGTTCGGCGGCCAGCGCCGCGGCGATCCGGGCACCGAGGTCGGCCGGCTCCGGGGGCAGCGTCCGCGCCTGGGCGCCGAGCACCGCCCGCACCTCGCGCAGGTCGTCGCGCACCTGCCGGCAGCGCTCGCAGGCGTCGACGTGCGCCGACACCCGGGCGTCCCCGCCGGAGGGGTCGAGCAGCGCGTCGACCTCCTCGGACGGGGGGTGCGCGCCGGGCGCGGTGCTGGTCACGGGGTCGTCTCCGGTGTGGTCTCGGGTGCCGTCCGGGAAGAGCCGACCTGGTCGGCCGGCGTCCCGCGGACGGGTGGGTCGCCAGGTTCGACGCGCGCGGCCGGGGCGCGGTTCCCCCGGGCACGGTCGCCCTCGACGTCGTGGGGCGCCTCCTCGGGGTCGGGGCGCAGCAGCTCGGCCAGCATCGCCCGGCCGCGGGAGCACCGGGACTTCACCGTCCCCTCGGCCACGCCGAGCACCTCGGCGGCCTCGGCCACCGACAGCTCCTGCAGGTCGACCAGCACGATCGCCGTCCGGTGCCCCTCCGGGAGCAGTGCGAGCGCGGCCATGACGTCGAGTCGGGCGTCGGTGCCGGCGTGCTCGTCGCGCGGCGACGCGGGGTCGTGGTGCTCCGGCAGCGGGACGGTCGGACGGACCTTCTCGCGCCGCATCCGGTCGAGGCAGGCGTTGACGACCACCCGGTGCAGCCAGGTGGTGACCGCGGAGTCGCCGCGGAAGGAGGCCGCCCCGCGGTAGGCGGAGACCATGGCGTCCTGGAGGGCGTCGGCGGCGTCCTCGGGGTTGCGCATCGTGCGCACCGCGACCGCCCACAGCCGGGAGCGGTGCCGCTGCACCAGCACCCCGAACGCCTCGCCGTCGCCGTCGACGTGGGCGGCGAGCAGCTCGTGGTCGCTGCGGCCGTCGAGCTCGTCCCCCTCGCCGGGGCCGGGCGGGGTCACTGCACCGTCACGTCCGCGAGCTCGATCCGGAAGCTGCCGGAGACGTCCGGCAGCTCGGTCCACCACAGGATCACGTTCTGGGTGGTGACGGGTTCGTCCAGCGCGACGGTGACGGTGCCGGAGCCCGGCGTCGCCGTGCCGACGACCTGCGAGTCCTCCAGGCCCTGCCCGGGCGCGGTGCGGACCTCCAGGACGCCGCCGCTGCCGCTGACCTGCGCGGTGACGGACGAGACCGGGGCCTCGGCGCTGAGGGTGACGACCATGCCGAGACCGTCCTTGAGCCCGCCGAACTCGGCCGACTTGTAGGTGCTCGACTTCCAGAACGACGACGGGTCGTCGTCGATCGCCCGCGGCGCGGTCTCGTCGTTCTCACCGTCGCCACCCTGCGGGTCGAGGGTGCGGACGCCGGAGATCTGCGGGACGGGGCCGGTGGGCGCGGCGTCGGTGCCCGACGTCGACGGCGCGGCGCTGGACGTGCCGGTGGTGCCGCCGGTGGGCTCGGTGGTGACGTCCTCGCCCCCGGTGCCGATGCCGCCGATCGCCTGCAGCGCGAGCACCAGGCCCACCACCACCAGCACGGCGAGCACGGCCAGGGCGATCATCGGGCGGCGGTCCGGGCCGGCCGGCTCCTCGTCGTACTCGCCGAACTCCTCGTCCTCGTCGGCGTAGCCGTCGTCGGCACCGCCCTCGGACCAGTGCGCCTCGTCGTCCCACTCGCCGTCGTCCCAACCCTGGTCGTCGTCCCCGACCTGGTCGTCCCCGACCCGGTCGTTCCCGACCTGGTCGTTCCCGGGCGGGACGGCGGCGACGTCACCGGTGCGGTCGGGCGTGCGGTCGGGCGTGCGGACCGGCTCGTCGTCGCCGAACAGGTCGGCCTTGGAGATCGCCGCGGTGTGCTCCGCCTCGCCGGGCGGCGGGACGGGACCTCCCCCGCCGCTGCCCGCTGCGACGGCACCGGCCGCACCGGCGCCGGCCGCGGCCGCGCCGGCGGCCCCCGCCGCCGCGGCCGCTCCCGCTCCGGGGCCCCGCGCGGGGAACCGGCCGGCCGGCCGCATCCCGCCACCGACGGGCGGGGCGTCCTGGCGTGAGGGGGCCTTGGTCAGGTCGGCCCCCCCGCGGTCGGGGCGCGGGACGTCGGCCACCGGCAGCGCCTCGGTCGCCGGCCCGTCGTCGTGGGCGGCGGCGATCGCCGCCGCCTCCTCCGCCGCGGTCCACGGTCGCAGGTTCTCGACCACCTCGTCGGGCGTCAGCGGGCCGTCGTCGACGTGGCCGAAGGTCACCGCGCAGAGCGTGTCGAGGTCGTTCGGCACGTCGCTGACGACGTCGCCCGGCGGCACCGGCGTGCCACCGATCCGGGGCGCCGGCTCGAGGCCGTCGACCTCGCCGTCGAGCGGCCAGGTGCCGGTGAGGCCGGCGTAGACCAGGGCGACCAGGGCGACGGCGTCGGTGCGCGCGGCCTGCTCGCCCGGTGCCCCCGCGCGTCCTTCGGCCGCGGCGTCGACGCCGAGGCCCTCGAGCTTCAGCTCGCCACCGGGCGTGCGCAGCACGCTGGTGGGCTCCAGCGCCTCGTGGTGCAGCCCGGACGCGGCCAGGCGGGCCAGCACCTGGGCGGTCTCGCCGACCAGTGCGCGCACCCGGTCTCCCGGCAGCGGGCCGTCGCGGCGCAGCAGGTCGGCCAGCGAGTCGGCCTCCACGAACTCGGTGACCACGTAGGTCACCGGCCCGGTGTCGCCGTCCTCCTGGGCGACGTCGAGCACCCGCAGCAGGGCCGGCTCGTCGACCATCGCGGCGCGGCGCGCGGCGTCCATGGTGTCGTCGGCGGTGGCGGGGGCGACCAGGCGCACCCCGACGGTGCGGTCCAGCGTGGTGTCGACCGCGCGCCAGAAGTCGCTGGACGCGGTCGTGCGCAAACGCTCCTCGAGGCGGTACCGCCCCGCGAGCTCCGTCCCCACACCGACTCCGTCCACGCCCCCATGCTAGGGCTGGGCGCGCCGGCCACCAGCGCAGCCACGGCGGACGGGCGTCAGCGGACGGGCGCCGCGGTGCGGGTCTCGCGCAGCTGCGCCCAGTCGGCGATCCACTTCACGTGCTCGACCACGAGGGTCGGTGCGGTGCGCTCGACCGAGATCGTGACCGAGCCGTCGCTCGCCAGCACGACCGCGGCGGGATCGATCTGGTTGAGCGCGTTCTGCTCGGTCGCGTAGGTCTGCGCGGCGGTGAAGGCCGTGGCGGGGTCGAAGGAGACCCCGGTCGCGTCGACGGCCTCGCGGGCCGCGCCCTGCGCGGTGTCCTGGAGCGAGATCTTGGCGCTGCCGATGGAGATCGCGTCGAACACCACGACGCCGGCCACGGCGAGCACGAGGACCACCCGGATCAGCCAGCTGCCGATGATGTCGCCGCGGTCGTCGGTGCGCAGGACGCGCCGGACAGGGTTCTCCACGTGACGGTCTTCGGCGTCGCGGACCCGCACCTTGAGCCCGGAGCGCGACCTCACGTCCCGTGCCGCCCGGGTGCGTCCTCGCGCCGACCGGGCTGTCAGCCCCCGAGGACCCGGCCGAGCCGGCCGAACCGGCGGCCGAGGGAGCGCAGCTCCTCGACGTGCAGCACCCGCAGGCCGACGAGGTACACCAGCACGATGACGGCGCCGCCGGCCAGGCAGGTGAGCGCCGCGCCGCCGCGCCCGGTGAGGGTGAGGTCGTGCAGCTGGTGCGAGACGCCCCAGCCGGCGAGGCCGGCCACCACCCCGGCGACCAGCAGCCGCACGTGCGTGCGCACCACCCGCGGGCCGTCCAGCGGGCCGTGCGAGCGCCGCAGCCACCAGGCCGAGAGCACCACCGACACCACGGTGGAGACGCTCATCCCGAGCGCGACGCCGACCACCATCTGCTCGGCGGGCAGCAGCAGGGCTGCGAGCACGTCGCCGACGACGATGACCGCGACGGTCGGCACCTGGATCCAGAACGGCGTGCGGGCGTCCTCGTAGGCGTAGTAGACCCGCTGGAACAGGTACGTGGCGCTGAACCCGGTGAGCCCGAGCGCCATCGCCCGCACCACCGAGCCGAGCGCCTCGCCGCCCGGCACCGACCCGGTCATCGCGACCCCGACGGGGTCGGCGAGCACCACCAGCCCGACGGTCGCGAGCACGGAGAAGATGCCGACCGTGCGCAGGCCGAGCGACAGGTCGTCGCGGACGGTGGGCCAGTCGTCCTCGCCGGCGGCGTGGCTCATCCGCGTGAACAGCGCGGTGACCAGCGAGACCGCGACCAGCGAGTGGGGGAGCATGAACAGCAGGAAGGCGTAGCTGTAGGCGGCCGCCGCCGGCGTGCTCTCCTGCAGCGCCGAGCCGGCGTTGAGCGCCTCGGCCGTGTTGGCCACGTTGGTGGTGACGAGCAGGCCGAGCTGGCCGAGGAGCACGGCGAGGAAGGTCCAGCCGGCCACCCGCCGGGCGCTGGACAGACCGACGCCGCGCACCCCCCACACCGGCCGGTAGCGGAACCCGGCGCGGCGCAGCGGCCGGACCAGCACCAGCGCCTGCACCGCGACGCCGAGGGTGGCGGTGCCGCCGAGCAGGGCGACCTTGGCCGGCGTCCAGCTCTCGATCGGGTGCTGGCCGCCGTCCCCGCGCCCGAAGACCGCGATGAACACCACCAGCCCGGCGATGCCGACGAGGTTGTTGACCACCGGCGCCCACATGTAGGCACCGAAGCGCCCGCGCGCGTTGAGCACCTGGCCCAGCACCGTGTAGACGCCGTAGAAGAACACCTGGGGGATGCACCAGAAGGCGAACGCGGTCGACAGCGCGAGCCACTCGCCCGCCTGGTTCACCGCGTAGATGCGCACCAGCAGGGGGGCGCACAGCGTCAGCGCGGCCGTGACGCCGAGCAGCGACGCGAGCGCGAGCGTCACCAGGCGGTTGACGAACTCCTGGCCGCCGTCGGCGCCCTTGGAGGCCCGCACGATCTGCGGGACGAGCACGGCGTTGAGCACGCCGCCCGCGAGCAGCATGTAGAGGATGTTCGGGATCTTGTTCGCGACGTCGAAGGTGTTGGCGGAGGCGAAGGTCAGGCCGAGGGCGGCGACGAGCACCAGGGACCGACCGAATCCGAGCACGCGGGAGACGGCGGTGCCCGCGGCCATCACCGCGCTCGAGCGCAGCAGGCCGTGGCCGCCCACCGGCGACGGTGCCTGCTCGGTGCTCACGAGGACGCAGCCTGGCGCAACGGGTCGTGCCCCCGACGCACCGGCCCCCGTCGCCAGGTGCGCACCAGCCCGATCACGAGCAGCAGGGCGGCCGCCCCGCCCACCGTGGCGGCGCCCCACGACTCCCAGTCGGCCCGCACCAGCACCCGGGTCTGGACCGGCGCCCCGAGCTCGCCGCCGGACGGGCTGCGCAGCTGCACCACCACCGAGGTGTCGCCGTTGCCGACGCCGCGGACCGGCACGTACCCGACCGCGCTGCTGTCCGGCGCGACGGTGAGCTCGACGGTGTCGGTGACGACCAGCCGGCTCGACCGCGGGACGACGTGCAGGCGCACGGTCACCTGCTGGTCGCTGTCGTTCTGCACCGTCACCGGGAGCCGGACGTTCCGCGAGACCTGCGTCAGGGTGCTGCCCTGCACCACCCGCACCGAGTCGCGGACGGCCCGCACGCGGTCCTCGAGGGCGGTGATCTGCGCCTGCCACTCCTCGTCCTGCCCCCGCCAGCCGGCCGAGGCGAGCGCGACCGAGGCGAGCGCTACCGGTGCGGTGACCTGCTCGGGGTCGGCGAAGGCGTCGGCCACCGCGGCGGCGTCGCGGTCGGCACGGCCCACCCGCTCGAGGCCGGCGGCGTCGAGCTCGGACTCCCGCTCGGCGTCGCTGATCGCCGGTTCGGTGCGGCCGACGTCCGGCGGGTCGGCGTCGACCAGGCCCTGCAGGGAGCGCGGCCGGGTCCACGGCGTGCTGGTGAGGGCGTCGACGGCGGCCGCGGCGGTGGCGGCGGTGGGGTCCCAGTCGCGTGGCGCGGTGACCAGCACGTGCCGGGAGGTCGACGGCCGCTCGAGCGCGATCACCGCGGTCTCGGCGAGCAGCCGCTGCACCGCGGTCGGCGTGCCGCCCTCGTCGTCGACCGCCGCGAGCGCCGCGCCGAGCGCGCTGTCGGACAGCAGGGAGGGCATCGTCCCCTCGCTCGTGCTCACCTGCCCGCGCCCGTCCGGGGTCGCACCCGGGTCGTCGGGCGACGGCTGGGCCGACTGGTCGAGCAGGACGGCGGTGCGCCCCAGCCCGTCCAGCAGGTCGAGGGTCGCGAGGTCGGCGTCGCCGCCGACCGGCCAGGCGACGTCGGTGCGCACGACCGCCTCGAGCGCGGCGTCGGCCGCCTCCCGGGCCCGGTCGTCGGCGAGGCGGGCCACCAGGCCCTGCCCGGCGTGCGCGAGGGCAGCGAGATCGGGGTCGCCGTACCCGAGCAGGAGGGTCTCGCGCTGCCCGGCGACGGCGTCGACCCGCTGGCGCCACTCCTCCCGCAGGGCGGCGAGCGCGCTGCCGGTGTCGGTGCCGGTGTCCGGTGCCGGTGTCGTCCGTCGGGGTGCTGCCCGGGCTGGCGGGGGCCGACGTCGCGGTGCCGTCCGGCTCGCCGGGCGCCTCGGTCCCCGCCCGCAGGTCGAGGACGGCCGGGTCCAGGGCGAGCACGGCGCCGGTGCGGGCCGCACCGGCCAGGACGGCGTCGAGGCGTCCGCCCGTGGCGACCTCCTCGCCCAGCCGGACGGGATCGGGGACGCCGGTGAGCGGGTCCGGCGCCGGGCCGGTGAGCGGCACCACGACGGTGACGCCGAGCGGCTCGCCGACCTGGTCCACCCCCTGCTCGTCGGGGTCGGCCGGGTACCAGACCACGTGCGAGCGGACGACCCCCAGCCGGGCCGCGGTGGGGCCGCGGAGCACGACGCTGATGCCGCGCGGCCCCCAGGCGTCGGCCCGGTCGGCGAGGCCGGTGCCGCCGGGGGGCACCTGGAACGTCAGAGGGAGGGTCTGGCCCGCCGCCAGGCCGTCCGGCAGCTGCACGGTCTGGAGCAGGCTGCCGACCGGCTCGTCGAGGCCCTGCTCGGTCCAGCCGGCCACCGACCCGCGGGTCGACATCACGCTGCGCTGCAGCCGCAGCTCGACCCGGCTGCCCGGCGGCAGGGCCTGGTCGCCCGCCTCGAGGTCGGCGGTCACGCCGAGCGCCGTCTCCGGGGTGAGCGCCGCGGGCGCCACGGTCGTCAGGCGCAGGGCGGGCTCGACCGCGGCGGCGGGTGGCGCCGCGAGCGGGACGGCGAGGGCCGCGAGCAGGGCGGCCGCCCCGGCGGCACCGGCCCACCGGCGCAGGCCCCGCCCGGTCACGCCGAGTCCGCCAGCAGCTCTCCCGCCGCGCGCGCGATGCGGCGCTCGTTGACGAACGTGAGCCGGCCGGCCAGCTCCTCCAGGGGGACCCAGGCGGCGTCGACGGCCTCGGCGTCGGGGTCGCCCTCCACGCTCAGCTCGCCGCCGGTGGCCTCGAGCAGGTAGTGGTGGACGGTCTTGTGGATCCGGGCGCCCGGCACCGTGAACCAGTAGTCGACGGCGCCGAGCGCGCGCAGCACCCGGCCCTGGATGCCGGTCTCCTCCGCCACCTCGCGCACCGCCGCCTGCTCGAGGGTCTCGCCCGGCTCGGGGTGGCCCTTGGGCAGGCACCACTCCAGCCGTCCGGCCCGGTTGTAGCGGGCGATCACGGCCACGACGGCCCGTCCGCGCACGACGTCGACCACCACACCGCCGGCCGAGGTCTCCTCGACCGGCGTCCGCGGGGCGGGGGACGGCGGCATCCGTTCACTGTACGGGTGGGCCCGCCGGCGGCCGGGGACCCCGCGACGCTCTGGCACCCTTGTCTCCCGTGCCCGCCGACGTCTCGCCTCCCGACCCGCAGGCCGTGGCCGCCGCCCGTCGGCGCGCGGTCGAGGTCCTGGTCGGTTTCGCCCCGGTGCTGGACGCCGTGGCGCGCCGGTTCACCGCCGCCGGGCACGAGATCGCGCTCGTCGGCGGGCCGGTCCGGGACGCCCTGCTCGGCCGCCTGCACCGCGACCCGGGCACCGGCGAGGTCGACCTCGACCTGACCACCGACGCGCGCCCCGACGCCGTCGTCGACCTGGTGCGGGGGTGGGCCGACACGTACTGGGAGATCGGCCGCGACTTCGGCACCATCGGCGCACGCAAGGGCGGCTTCACCGTCGAGATCACGACCTACCGCACCGACGAGTACGACCCCGCCTCACGCAAGCCGCAGGTGGCGTTCGGCGACACCCTCGAGGGCGACCTGTCGCGCCGCGACCTCACCGTCAACGCGATGGCGGTGCGGCTGCCCGACCTCACCTTCGTCGACCCGTACGGCGGCCTGGACGACCTGGCCCGACGGCTGCTCCGCACCCCCGTCACCCCGCAGCAGTCGTTCGGCGACGACCCGCTGCGGATGCTGCGGGTGGCGCGGTTCGCCTCCCAGCTCGGCTTCGACGTCGAGCCCGGCACCCGCGAGGCGATGACCGAGATGGCCGGGCGGCTGGAGATCGTCTCCCGCGAGCGGGTGATGGCCGAGCTGGTGAAGCTGCTGCTCGGCGCCGACCCGCGGGCGGGCCTGGAGCTGCTGGTGGACACCGGGCTCGCCGACGAGGTGCTGCCCGAGGTCGCCGCCCTGCGGCTCACCGTCGACGAGCACCACCGCCACAAGGACGTCTACGAGCACTCGCTCACCGTGCTGGAGCAGGCGATCGCGCTGGAGACCGGACCGGACGGGCCCGTCCCGGGCCCCGACCTCGTGCTGCGCCTGGCCGCCCTGCTGCACGACATCGGCAAGCCCAGCACGCGCCGGTTCGAGGAGGGCGGCGGCGTCTCCTTCCACCACCACGAGGTGGTGGGCGCCAAGCTCGCGCGCAAGCGGCTCAAGGAGCTCAAGCTCGACACCGCCACCACCAAGGACGTGGCCCGGCTGGTGGAGCTGCACCTGCGCTTCCACGGCTACGGCGGCGGCGAGTGGACCGACTCCGCCGTGCGCCGGTACGTCACCGACGCCGGCCCGCTGCTGGAGCGGCTGCACCGGCTCACCCGGGCCGACTGCACCACCCGGAACCGGCGCAAGGCGGCCCGGCTGGCGGCCACCTACGACGCGCTGGAGGAGCGGATCGCCGTCCTGCTCGAGGCCGAGGAGCTCGCGGCGGTGCGTCCGGACCTCGACGGCCAGCAGATCATGGCGCTGCTCGGTATCCGGCCCGGTCCGCTGGTCGGCCGCGCCTACGCGCACCTGCTCGAGCTGCGGATGGAGCACGGCCCGCTCGACACCGAGCGCGCCGAGGCCGAGCTGCGCGCCTGGTGGGCGCAGCAGCCCGAGTCCGCCGCCACCGGCTGACCTTCCCGGGCCTCGGGAAGGACGGTGCGGCCTCGTGGAGCGGCGTCCGAGGGTCAGGGGCAGCCGTACGGGCTCGTGGTCCCGAGCTCGTCCCGGTAGAGCGCCTCGTCGCCGGCGTGCGCGCGCAGGCAGAACGAGTCTTCAGCGACCTCGACGAGGACCACGTCGTCGGTCGTCGCGGCCAGGGGCTGCGACCGCGTCAGGGTGAGGGGGTAGCTCCCGAGGTCGACGCGGGCGGTCTCCATCGTGATCGCGGCGGCCGACAGGTCCGACCTCAGGGCGACCTCGACCGCCTTCTCGCGCTGGTTGAGGAAGACCGGGATCGCCACCGCGGCCAGCACGGGCAGCAGGACCAGGTGCACGAGGGAGATCACCAGGCCGGCGACGGCCAGACCACGTCCGTCCAGGCCGTGGCGACGCGTCCGCACCATCGAGCCGATGCTGAGGCCGAGCCCCACCGGCCAGAACAGGAGCGACAGCACGAACCCCCAGACCGCCATCGGGTCCGTGCCCCGCGCGGGGGCGTGGCCGAAGGGCACGACGGACGGTACGCCGACCGGGTGGACGGGGGTGCCGAACTGGTTGACCTGGCCGGGGTACGGCCGCTGGTCCTGCTGCTGGGTCACGGAGGTTCCTCACGGGGTGGGGCGATTCGTCCCGGGTGCATCGGTCCCGCCCGGCCCGGACTTGACCCGCCGGCGGTACACGGCGGCGGTGGTGACGAAGAGCACGGCGACGCCGGCGAACACCCAGGGCTGGTCGCCGGTGGGTGGCACGGCGAGCACCGCGACGACCGCCGCGACCAGGAACGCCGCGTTGAAGACGGTGTCGTAGAACGTGAACACGCGTCCGCGGTAGGTGTCGTCGACGCTGGTCTGCACCACCGTGTCGACGCTGATCTTCGCCGCCTGCGCGGCCAGGCCGAGGACGGCGGCACCGGCCACGAGCAGGGGCGCCGTGACGGTGACGGCGAGGACCGCCTCGACGACGGCCGCGGCGACGAGGGCCGTCACCACCCAGGTGCGCAGGCCCAGCGCGCGGGTCGCCGACGGCGTGACGACGGCCGCCAGCCCGGCGCCGACCCCGGCCGCGCCGAAGGCGGTCGCCACCAGCGCGAGGCCGGCGTCGACGTCCGCCGGGTCCGTGAGGGTGTTGCGGCACAGCAGCACGGTGGTGAGGGTGAAGAGCCCGAAACCCGTTCGGAGCGAGCCGATCACGGCCAGCGCGTCGAACGCCGCCCGGCGCTCGCGGACGTGCCGGGCGCCCTCCACCAGACCGCGCGCCACACCTGCCAGCTCGCCCCCCACCGGGCCTGCGGTCCCGCCGCCGCCGTCCGGCCCCAGCTGGTCGGGGCGCAGCAGCAGCACCACGCCGGCCGAGACCAGGTAGAGCCCGGCCGCGCAGACGAGCACCACGGCGTCGCTGCGGTCTCCGGCGCCGAGGACGGACCGGACGGCGTAAGCACCCGCACCTCCGAGCAGCGCCGCCACCGTCCCGGCCGTCGGGGTGACGGCGTTGGCGACCACGAGGTCGCCCGGCCGCACCACGTGCGGGAGCCCCGCCGACAGCCCGGCGAGGAAGAACCTGTTGACCGACAGGCAGACCAGCACCAGCACGTACAGCAGCGGCCCGACGCCCACCGCCACGACCACCCACGCCACCAGCAGCACCAGCAGCGCGCGGACGAGGTTCGCCACCAGCAGCACCTGCCGGCGCCGCCACCGGTCGAGCAGCACGCCGGCGAACGGCCCCACCAGCGTGTACGGGACCAGGGCCGCGGTGAACGCCCACGCCACGGCGGAGGTCGTCGCCGCCCGCTCGGGGGAGAAGAACACCAGCGAGGCCAGCCCCACCTGGAACGCGCCGTCGCCGGCCTGCGAGGCGAGGCGGGTACCGAGCAGCCGGCGGTACCCGCTGGCCGACAGCACGTCCCGCAGCGCCGGCCACGTCGGCCGCTGGGTGCTCGGTCCGGCCGGGGTGCTCACCCGGCCGAGCCTCCCCCCGCGAGTGCGACCCACTCGCGCGACACGCCCGGTGCGTCGCGCGCGGCGATCACGCTCGCGGGCAGGCCTCGGCGGGTCAGACCGGCCGCACCTGCCCGCTGACGAGGTCGGCCAGCTCGTCGACGGCGTCGGCGTAGGAGTCGGCCAGGTCGTACCCGGAGTGCCCGCGGACCGGCGGGTACGCGGCGTGCGACCCGTCCATGTCCAGTCCCTCGGGGTCGCTGACCCGGCGGTCGCGGTCGGTGCCGAGCACCCGCACGAGGCTGGCACCGATCGGGTCGGTGACGCGGAACAGGTTGAGCCAGCGACGACCGAGCCGGGCGTCGACGGTGCGCAGCCGGGCGAAGCCGAAGTGGTGCGGGAAGATCGTCGCGTAGGCCCGGGCCAGCGGGCTGCCGTGGGTCAGCAGGCCGACCCGGTCCAGCCCGTGCAGGGGGTCGACCGCCCACAGCTGCTGCGCCACCGCGACGCAGATGACCGAGCCCTGCGAGTGCCCGGACAGCACGACGCCGTGGCCGCCGGCCGACGGCCGGGCCAGGTAGCAGGTGCGGGCCACGAGCTGCGGCACGGCGCGCTCGCAGTAGCTCGGCGGCGCCAGCGGGTGCGCGGCCCGGGGCCAGAACGCCGCGACGTCCCAGGCGATCCCGAGCCGGCGGCGCCAGGTCTCGGACCTCCAGCCGGCCACCGCCAGCGCCACCAGTCCCACGCCGGCGGTCGTCACCATCCAGCTGCCCACCACCACCAGACCCCGCCGCGGCTCGAACAGCTCGAGCTCCTGTCCCGCGAGGTTCGCGACCGTCGAGACGGAGGCGAGCGCCGCGACGACGAGTCCTGCGATCGCCCCGATCCCCAGCAGCGCCAGCACGTTGTCCACCTGCGCGAGCTCGGAGGTGGCGCGCGGTGTCGCGACCCGCCGCACCCGGTGGTCGTCCCGCCAGCGGCGGTAGTCCTGCGCCGACAGCTCCTCCGAGGTGTAGCCGTACTCGTGCAGCACCTGGGTGATGATCCGTCGACGCCCCCGGACCACGCGGCTGCCCATCAGCGCGGCGAAGATCACCAGGATCCCGACGAAGAAGACGAAACCTGCTGCGCCCCAGTCGAAGATGCGCAACCCGGTGAGGTGCACGTCGCCGGACGTGCCACGCAGGAGGTCGGCGACGCGGGCCGAGACCGCCGCGGAGTACGCGTACCCGAGCAGCACGCCGCTCGAGGCGAGCAGGGTCGGACCGACCCGACCGAGAGCGCGTCCGAGAGCGCCCTCGCCGGTGCCGTCCGGTCCGGTCTGCCGCCCGTCCGGGCCGAGCAGCCGCAGGACGAGAAGCGTTGCCAGCAGAACCGTCTGGCCCGCAACGAGCAGGTCGACGACGAGGGGGAGACGCGGCAGGGCGGAGGGTGCACCCGCCCACGCAGGCGCCCCGCCACCCCACGCGCCGGCCGCAGCGAGGGCGACCGCGACCAGGGAGCCCAGCACGAGCACCGTGCCGATGACGTGCTCGCCCCGCAGCGACCCCGTGGTCCACCGCGTCCACGGCGTCGGGACGGTGACCAGGGCCGCCGCCACGACGACCACGACCGCCGCCAGGACGAGCGCGGTGACGGAGGCGAGCCCCCGGTCGTCCGGGACCAGCCCCACCGCGAAGGCGACCACGGCGAAACCCGTGGACAGGTGCAGGATGCGCAGGCGGCGGGCCAGCGACTCCCCGCGCCACATCCACGGCGAGTCCAGCGAAGGGTGCCGCGCGTCCGCGACCTCCTCGCGCGGGGTGCGGTCGAACACGGTGACGTCGGGGCTGGTGGGGTCCACCGCGGGGCCGCCGGCGACCGCCTCGTACCGCAGGCTCGCGCGGCGTGAGAGCGAGGTCAGCACCACCAGCAGCAGCACCGGCACCACGGACGCCACAGCCACCCGGGTCCCGGGGGCCCACCCGTCGGCGAACCCCACCACGCCGGCGGCCGTGCCGCACTGCTGCCCGCGGCACTGCCAGGCGAGCAGGTCGACGGCGACGTGGGTGATCGACACCGCGAGCACGGCCGTCACGGTGAGCGCGAGCAGGCGCACGAGCGCGTGGAAGCGCTCGCGGTCGGGGTGGTGGCCGGCCCAGAACGCGAGGTTCACCAGGCCGAGGGGGAGCAGGACCAGCCAGAGCGCCTGCAGCGCAGGGCCGGACGTCAGCCGTCCCCAGCTCATCCCCTCGACGTCGGGACCGTCGCGACGACGACGGCGCGTGGCGGGCCGGACGAACCGCACGAGGTCGTCGCCGGCCACCTGCTCGACGGCGGTGTCACCGACCAGCACCTCCGGCGGCGTGCCGGAGACGCCGTGCACCCGCAGCTCCGTGACGTCCATCGCGGCCTCCTCCTAGCGACAGTGGCAGGAGGAGGCAGCGCCGCACCAGATACCCGAGCCGCCCTGATACCGCACCGAAACGGCCGAAGAGCGGAGGATCCGGCCCCCGTGCAGGGTCGGATCCTCCGCTCTTCGCGGCAGGACCGGCCAGGTCAGGCGCGACCGTGCGAGGCCCGGCTCCGACGGCTGAGCGAGTCGACGACGACCGCGAGGAGCAGCACGCCGCCGGTGATCATGTAGCGCGCCGGGGTGCCGAGGTTGATCAGGCTGAGACCGTTGGAGATCGACTGGATCACCAGGATGCCGAGCAGCGCCGAGTACGCCGACCCGCGGCCGCCGAACAGGCTGGTGCCGCCGATCACCGCCGCGGCGATGGCGTTGAGGTTGGTGTCGCCGCCACCGCTGCTCTGGTTCGAGGCCGCCAGCCGGCTGGCCGCGAGGATGCCGCCGAGGGCCGCCAGGGTCGAGCACATCACGAAGACCGAGATGTACACCCGCCGGACGTTGATGCCGGCCCGGCGAGCTGCCTCGACGTTGCCGCCGATCGCGACCACCGCACGGCCCCAACGGGTCCGGCGGATCAGCAGGTCGACCACGACGACCAGCGCGAGGAACAGCAGGAACATCACCGACACGCCACGGTCCTGGTTCAGCAGCGCCACCGGGATGGCGAGGACGACGAGCAGCAGCGCGGCCCGCACGCCGAGCAGGCCGATCGGGGTGGTCGACAGGCCGGCCGCCTCACGACGCCCGTTCGAGATCAGCCGGGTGCCGACGTAGGCGGCGACCACGAGCACCACGAGCAGGTACGCGACGGCCGCCGGCAGGAAGGTCTGCTGGGCGAACTCCACCATCGTGGAGTTGAACGGGATGTTGATCGACCCCTGTGGCCCGAGCACCTTGATCTGCATGCCGAGCACGGCGAGCAACCCGGCGAGGGTGATGACGAAGCTCGGTACCCCGAACTGGGTGTACAGCACCCCGTAGAGCAACCCGATCACCGCGCCCGCCGCGAGCGCGCCGATCAGCACCAGCGGCAGCGAGTAGCCCTGGCTCACCGCGCCGACGGCCAGGATCGCGGCGGCCAGGCCGCTCACCGACCCGACGGACAGGTCGATCTCGCCGAGCATCAGCACCAGCACGATGCCGAGCGCGATCGTGCCGGTCGCCGCGCACTGCAGGGTGAGGTTCACCAGGTTGCGGCTGGACAGGAAGGCGTCGTTCTGGGCCTGGAACACCGCCCAGATGACGACCAGCCCGATGACGACGGGCAGCGGGCCGAGGTCGCCGCCGCGCAGCCGGGTGAGGAACACCCGGACGAACCCGCCGATGCCCTGGGACGCGATGAGGCGCTCGTCCTGCAGGTCGGCGGGCAGCGCGGCCGCGTCCGGGGCGGGGGTCTTGGCGGTGCTGGTCATCGGGGGTCGCCCTTCTCCAGGTCCGGGCCGTCGGTGGGAGCAGGGTCCAGCACCTTCTCCTCGCGCCGGCTGGCGCGCTCGGACACGGCGTTCGTGGTCGCTCCGGTGATGGCGGCGATGATCTCCTGGGTGCTGGTGTCGCTCACGGCGAAGACGCCGTTGTTGCGGCCGAGCCGCAGCACGTTGACGCGGTCGGCCACCGCCATCACGTCGGACATGTTGTGGCTGATGAGGATCACGGCCAACCCGTTCTCGCGCAGCCGTTCCACCAGGTTGAGCACCTCGGCGGTCTGGGCCACGCCGAGGGCGGCGGTGGGCTCGTCGAGCATGACGACCTTCGGCTCGCCGAGCAGCGAGCGCGCGATCGCGACGGTCTGGCGCTGGCCGCCGGAGAGGCTGGCGACCGGGATGCGCACCGACGGGATCTTGGCGCTGAGCTGGCGCAGCAGCCGCCAGGACTCCTGCTCCATCGTCACCTCGTCGAGGGCGCGGCCGCGGTGCACCTCGCGGCCGAGGAACAGGTTGGCGACGACGTCGAGGTTGTCGCACAGCGCGAGGTCCTGGAAGACCGTCGCGATGCCCAGCTGCTGGGCCTCGGCGGGGCTGCCGACGGCGACCTGGCGCCCGGCGAAGACCATCCGCCCGGCGTCCGGGGTGTAGACGCCCGCGATGGTCTTCACCAGCGTGGACTTGCCGGCGCCGTTGTCGCCGACGAGGGCGACCACCTCACCGGAGTGGACGTCGAAGTCGATGTCCTTGAGCGCCTGGACGGCGCCGAAGGTCTTCGACACCCCCGTGAGCTCCAGCACGGCGGTCCTCGCCGGCGCGTGGGTGGCGGTCATCCGCTCGAGCCTCCAGTGATCGGGTCTGGCTGGTGGTCCTCAGGGTGCCGCACCGCGGCGGCGGGCGGCAGGTGCCAGAACGGCGGGCCCGGACCAGCTGGCCCGGGCCCGCCGTCGTGGGTCAGCTGATGCCGGCGGCCGCGCAGGCGTCGGCGAAGTCGGCGGTGCAGATGTCCGCGACCTCGTAGACCTCGTCCTTGACGATGGTGTCCTTGACGTTGTCCTTGGTGACCGCGATCGGGTCGAGGATCGTGGAGACCACGCCCTGGTAGTCACCGGTGGACTCCGGCTCCTCGCCCGCGGCGAGGGCGAGGGCGGCCTTGGCGGCGGCCTCGGCCTGGCCCGGGATGGGCTTGTAGATCGTCATCGCCTGGTCACCGGCGAGCACCCGCTGGATCGCGGCGAGCTCGCTGTCCTGGCCGGTGACGGGCGGGAGCGGCTCGACACCGCCACCCTTGAGGGCCGCGATGGCCCCGCCGGCGGTGCCGTCGTTGGCCGCGTAGACCCCGACCAGGGTGCCCTTGACGGCCGAGATCTGGCCCTCCATCCACGCCTGGGCCTCGTCCGGGCTCCAGTCCGGGGTGTCGAACTCGGCGGCGATCGTGTAGCCGCTGGAGTCCAGGACGCTGTGCGCGCCGGACTTGAAGCTGCCCGCGTTGGGGTCGGTGGGCGAGCCGTTGATCATCACGATGTCGCCCTGGGCGCCGTTGGCGTCCAGGATGTCGACCAGGGTCTGCGCCTGGAGCTTGCCGACGGTCTCGTTGTCGAACGAGACGTAGTAGTCCGCGCCCTCGATGAAGCGGTCGTAGGCGACGACCGGGACACCGGAGCCCTTGGCGCTGTTGACGATGCCGGCGGCGGCCTCGCCGTCGACCGGGTCGAGCACGAGCACCTGAGCGCCCTGGGTCAGCGCGGCCTCGGCCTGCTGCTGCTGCTTGCTCGGGTCCTGGTCGGCGTTGGAGTAGATGATCTCGCAGTCCGGGCAGTCGGCCTCGATCGCGGCCTCGAACAGCGGGCGGTCGAAGGTCTCGTAGCGCGTGGTCTTCGACTCCGGCAGCAGCAGCGCGATCTTGTACGACTCGCCGCCGCCGTCGCCGCTGCCGTCGCCGGAGCCGGTGGTGGGGGAGTCGTCGCCGCACGCGGTCAGCGACAGCAGGCCGAGGCCGACCGCGAGGGCGGCCCCGATCAGACGGTGGGGACGGGGTGGCATAACTGAGCTCCCTCGATCAGACGCCGGCAACCACGGTGGTGCGGCTCGCGCAGTCAACCGCTCAGCGAGCCTTGACGTCAAGAGTTGAATTCAGCGCGTTGAGACAACGTCACCGAGTCGGGACCAGCGCGGCCGCCACCGCCTGGTGCAGGGGCGCCAGCGCGTCGGCCGTCACCAGCCCCCCGACCAGGTCGGCGTCCGGGCCCAGCGTGGAGCCGACGACCTGCACCGCGGCGGCGGCGCTCGGGATCGCGCACCGCTCGAGCGCGGCCTGCAGGGGCTCGGTGATGACCTCTCCGACGGCGGCGAGCTCGCCGCCGAGCACGACCACCGAGGGGTTCACCAGGTTCACCAGCCCGGCGAGCGCCACTCCGAGGTGCCGGCCGGCGTCCTGCAGCACGCGGCGGCAGCCGACGTCACCGTCGAGGGCGAGGGTCACCAGGTCGCGCAGCGTCAGCCGCTCGTGGGTGGTGCGCAGGGCGTCGAGCAGCGCGTGCGAGCCGATGTAGGTCTCGAGGCACCCGCGGTTGCCGCACCGGCACACCGGGCCGTCCTCGTCGATGGTCAGGTGGCCCATCTCGCCCGCGGTGCCGGTGGAGCCGCGGAACAGCTCGCCGCCGAGGATGAGACCGGCACCCACGCCGTACGACAGCTTCACGAAGACGCCGTTGTCGACGCCTTGCAGCGCACCGGATCTCAGCTCGCCGAGGGCGCCGAGGTTGGCGGTGTTCTCCACCCTCACAGGCACCTTGACCATCTCGCGCACCTCGTCGGCCACCGCGACGTCGCGCCACCCGGGCAGGATGCCCTGCGAGCCCACGTGACCCGTCACGAGGTCGACCGGGCCGGGGACGCCGACGGTCACCGCGCGCAGGTCCGACATCGACTTGCCGGACTCCTCCACGACGTCGAGCAGCAGGCGCGAGGCGCGGTCCAGGCCCTCGTCGGCCCGGTGGTCCGCCGGCAGCGGCATCCGCCGCCGTCCGAGCAGCTCCAGGGGCGAGCCGCCGATGCCGACCCGCACGTCGCGCTCGCCGAACGCGATCGCCGCCAGCAGGCTGTGCCCGGTGGCGAGCGCGACCAGCACCGCGCGGCGGCCGTTGCGGATGCTCGGGGCCAGCTCGACCGCGCCGCCGGCGTCGAGCTCCTTGACCACGTTGGAGACCGTGGCGGGGCTCAGACCGGTCAGCCCGGCGATCTCGACCTGGGTGAGCGCACCCTGCTCGCGCAGCACCTCCAGCACGCGCTGACGGTTGGCCTCACGCAGGGACGCCTGACTCCCCGGCGCAGCCTGCGATGGGTTCACGGCGCAAACATAAGGGAGGGCTGCTGCGGACGGTAGTCCCGGACGGCGCGACCCGGCTGCCTAGCATCGTCGTCGTGCCCGATCCTGCTCCCGGACCCGTGCCCCTGCGGCTGCCCGGCGTCACCGGGCCGGTGCTGGTGCGGACGCGGCTGCTGGGCCGCCCGACCGTGCTGGTCGACGGCCGACCCGCGCGGCGGGTCCGCGGCAGCACCTTCGTGCTGAACAGCCGCGCCGGCCGGCCGCTGCAGGCGACCGTGGCGCCCGGTCGCTGGATGTCCCCGTACCCACGCCTGCTGGTGGAGGGCGAGGTCTACGAGACCGGGCCGGCACCGCCGGTGGGCCTGCAGCTGCTCGCCGTCGTGCCGGGCCTCGCGATCTTCCTCGGCGGCCTGGGGATGTTCCTCGCCGTGGCCGGTCTCATTGCGTCGGTCGCGGTGCTTCGCCGGCCGTGGCCGCTCCGCGCGCGGTCCGCGGGGGTGCTCGCCGTCGTGGCCGTCACCGCCGCGCTCGGCTGGGTGATCGCCGCGCGGGTCGAGGACTGGATCTAGACCGACGACGGCCCGGCCCCCGTACGGGGACCGGGCCGCGGTGTGCGGTGCTCAGCGGTGCGGAAGTCAGCGCTCGACCTCGCCGCGGATGAACTGCTCGACCTTCTCCTTGGCCAGCGAGTCCTCGTACTGCTCCGGCGGCGACTTCATGAAGTACGACGACGCGGACAGGATCGGGCCGCCGACGCCGCGGTCCATCGCGATCTTCGCGGCGCGCACGGCGTCGATGATGACGCCGGCCGAGTTCGGGGGAGTCCCAGACCTCGAGCTTGTACTCCAGGTTCAGCGGGACGTCGCCGAACGCGCGGCCCTCGAGCCGCACGTAGGCCCACTTGCGGTCGTCGAGCCACTGCACGTAGTCCGACGGGCCGATGTGCACGTTGCGCTTGCCCATGTCGTGGTCGACGTTCGACGTCACGGCCTGGGTCTTGGAGATCTTCTTGGACTCGAGCCGGTCGCGCTCCAGCATGTTCTTGAAGTCCATGTTGCCGCCCACGTTGAGCTGGTACGTGCGGTCCAGGACCACGCCTCGGTCCTCGA
The DNA here is from genome assembly GCA_963825505.1 of uncultured Actinomycetota bacterium. GTDB lineage: Bacteria > Actinomycetota > Actinomycetes > Actinomycetales > CAWJMD01 > JBBQSN01. The sequence continues at coordinate 29,422 of CAWGTL010000024.1, forward strand.
ACAGGCGGGCCATCACGCGGTGGGTGATGGTGGCGCCCACCTGCGACTTGATGTCGTCGCCGACGATGGGAACGCCTGCGGCGGTGAACTTGTCGGCCCACTCCTTGGTACCGGCGATGAACACGGGCAGGGCGTTGACGAAGCCGACGCCGGCGTCGATCGCGCACTGCGCGTAGAACTTGGCGGCGTCCTCGGACCCGACGGGCAGGTAGCAGACCAGGACGTCGGCCCGGGCCTCCTTGAGGGCCGCGACGACGTCGGCGGGCTCGGCGTCGGACTCCTCGATGGTCTCGCGGTAGTACTTGCCGAGGCCGTCGAGGGTGTGGCCGCGCTGCACGGTCACACCGAGCGGCGGGACGTCGCAGATCTTGATCGTGTTGTTCTCGCTGGCGACGATCGCCTCGGACAGGTCGAAGCCGACCTTCTTGGCGTCCACGTCGAACGCGGCGACGAACTCGACGTCGCGGACGTGGTACTCGCCGAACTCGACGTGCATGAGCCCGGGGACGAAGCCGGACGGGTCGGCGTCGGCGTAGTAGTGGACGCCCTGGACGAGCGAGGCGGCGCAGTTGCCGACTCCGACGATGGCGACGCGGACGGATCCCATCCGATTTCTCCTCTGGTTCTGAGCGTGCTGCTCGGTCTGGTCGTGGTGCCGGGGGTCGTGCGTGGTGAGGGGCGTGCTGGTCGTGCCGTGCTGCGGAGCCGTCACGGTCCCGCCGAGGCGTCGGCACCGGGCGGCGCGGGGCCTCCGCGTCGCTCGTTGTCGATCAGGTCGTCGAGCCAGCGGACCTCGCGCTCCACCGACTCCAGCCCGTGCCGCTGCAGCTCGAGGGTGTAGTCGTCCCACCGCTCGCGGGAGCGGGCGAACGAGCGCTTGAGGTTGTCGAGCCGCTCGCTCATCCGGGTCCGCCGGCCCTCGAGGATGCGCAGCCGGGTGGCGGCGTCGAGGCGGGCGAAGAACGCGAACCGGACGTCGAAGTCGCCGTCCTCCCAGGACGACGGGCCGGACTCGGCCAGGGCGTGCTGGAAGTGCTCCTTGCCGTCGGCGGTGAGCTCGTAGACGATCCGGCCCCGCTTGCCGGCCAGCGGCGGCGGGGTGGTGGCGACGGGCTCGCGCACGGCGGAGGCGTCCTGCTCGACGATCCAGCCGCGGTCGACCAGCGCGCGCAGCGCGGGGTAGAGGCTGCCGTAGGACAGCGCCCGGAACATGCCGAGAGTGGCCGACAGCCGCTTGCGCAGCTCGTAGCCGTGCAGGGGGCTGTCGTGCAGCAGGCCGAGCACGGCCAGGCCGAGGACGTCGCTGCGTCGGGCCACCGCGCACCTCCTCCGTCAGCCACTCACCGCTTCGATGTATCGGATCGATACATCGAAGCGACTGTAACCAGCGGCGGCGTCCGGGAGCAACTCGGCCCGCCGGCCCGCACCCGGGCGGCGGGTGGGCGACCGGCAACCGGGTCAGGCCTCGCGGTACTCCAGCTCGGGACGGCCGGTGCCGCCGTAGCGGGGCCGGCGCTCGGCGCTGCCGCACTCGCACAGGTGCTCGAGGTAGCGCCGGGCCGTGACCCGTGACGTGCCGAGGTGGTCGGCCACCTCCTGCGCCGAGGCCGGGCCCTCCCGGAGCCGGGCCGCCACCGCCTCCAGCGTCGGTGCCGCCACGCCCTTCGGCAGCGCCGGGGACGGGGCGGTCCGCAGGGTCGCCAGGGTCCGGTCGACCTCCTCCTGGCTGCCGGCCTGGTCCCCGCCCCGCAGCTGCTCGCGGTAGCGCGCGTACTGCTCCAGCCGCTCGCGCAGGGCGGCGAACGCGAACGGCTTCAGCAGGTACTGCACGATCCCCTGCGACACGGCGGCTCTCACCACCGCGAGGTCGCGGGCCGAGGTCACGGCCAGCACGTCGGCGGGGTGCCCGGCGGCGCGCATCGACCGCACGACGTCGAGCCCGTGGCGGTCCGGCAGGTGCATGTCGAGCAGCACCAGGTCGACGGTGCCTGGCTCGCGCAGGATCCGGACGGCGTCCGCGGCCGTCCGCGCGGTGCCCACCACGACGAACCCCGGCACCCGACCCACGTACGCGGCGTGCGCGTCGGCCGCGACCGGCTCGTCCTCGACCACCAGCACCCGGATCACCGGCCCCGCGCCCGGCCCGGTCACGTCGCCGGCTCGGTCACGTCGCCGCTCCCGCGCGGACGGTCGCGGTCCGCAACGGGATCCGGACGGTGAAGGTGGCGCCGTCGGACCCGTCGACCTCGACGACCCCGCCGGCGCGGTGCACGACCTGTCCGACCAGGGCCAGACCGAGGCCGCGGCCCTGCGGCCGGTCGCCGCCCGCCTTGGTCGACCAGCCGCGCTCGAACGCCTGCCGGGTGGCGGCCTCGTCGAGCCCGGGACCGGTGTCGCGCACCTGCACGAGCAGCTCGTCGTCGCGGCTGGCGACGAGCACCCGCACCTGCTGCTCACCGACCGGGCCGCCACCGCCGGCCACCGCCTCGAGGGCGTTGTCGACCAGGTTGCCCAGCACCGTCACCAGGTCGCGGGCGGGCAGGCCCGCGGCGTCGAGGGCGTCCTCGTCGACCGCCGTGCCGTCCTCCACCACCAGGTCGATCCCGCGCTCGGCGGCGACCGCCGACTTGCCGAGCAGCAGCGCGGCCACCACCGGCTCGCGCACCGCGGCGACGACGCTGTCGGTGAGGGTCTGGGCGGCGGCGAGCTCGCCGACCGCGAACTGCACCGCCTCCTCCGCCCGCCCGAGCTCGATCAGCGCCACCACGGTGTGCAGCCGGTTGGCGGCCTCGTGCTGCGCCGAGCGCAGCGCCTCGGCGAGCCCGCGGGTCGAGTCCAGCTCGCCGGTCAGCCGCTGCAGGTCGGTGCGGTCGCGCAGGGTCACCACGCGCCCGCCGTCGGCGCCGACGAGGGCCACGCTGACGGCCACGACGCGATCGCGGGCCACGAGCAGCTCGTCGACCACCGGGTCGGGACGGGTGAACGCCGCCACCAGGTCGCCGGGAAGCCCGAGGTCGGCGACCGGGCGCCCGCGGGCGTCGTCCGGCAGCGCGAGCAGCCGCTCGGCCTCCTCGTTGGCCAGCTGGAGCCGGCCGTCGGCGTCGACCAGCAGCAGACCCTCCCGCACCGAGTGCAGGACCGCGTCGTAGTAGCCGTACATCCGGGCCAGCTCGGCCGGGCCGAGGTCGAAGGTCTGCCGCCGCAGCCGGCGCGAGATCAGCCAGCTGCCGCCCGCGGCCAGGAGCAGCACGGCCAGCACGGCGACCGCGAGGGCGGGCAGCTGGCGGCGCAGCTCGGCCCCCACCCGGTCGACGGTGATGCCGACGGCGACCAGCGCCACCACCTCGCCGTCGCCGTCCGGCCCGGCCCGCACCGGCGTGACCGTGCGCACCGACGGGCCGAGCGAGCCGGTGAAGGTCTCGCTGAAGGTGCGGCCCTCGAGCGAGGGCGCGGTGGTGCCGGCGAACGGCCGCCCGATGAGCGAGACGTCGGGGTGCGACCAGCGGATCCCCTCGGGCGACATGACCACGACGAAGTCGGTGCCGGTGTCGAGCCGCACCTGCTCGGCGTAGGGCTGGAGGACCGCGGTCGGGTCGGCCAGGTCGACGGCGTCGCGGACGTCCGGGCTGTCGGCGACCGACCCGGCCACGGCGCTGGTGCGCTGCACCGCGGCGTCGTGGGCGTCGCGCCGCGCGTCGCCGTACGCCAGCGCCGCCGCCAGCCCGACGACCAGGACGACGACCGCGCCCTGCAGCAGCATCAGCTGGCGCGCGAGGCTCCACCGCTCTCGCATGGCGCCCAGTGTGCACGGCGCACAGGACGACCGCGGCCTACACAACGCACGCAAGCGTGACCGGCGCGCACGACGTGGACACGCTGGCCGACGGACCCGACGACGACGCCGGGCCGAGGAGTGACCAAGGAGCAGGCATGACGAGCGTCCCCGGCACATCGCCCGACACGACCCCCGCCGAGGGCGGGACCCCTCCCTCGACCCCGTCCGGCCGCAGCGACCGCACCCACTGGCTCTACATCGCGGTGATCGTCGCGGTCGCCCTGGGCATCGCCGTGGGCCTGCTCGCCCCGGAGACCGGCAAGGCGCTCAAGCCGGTCGGCACCGCGTTCGTCGACCTGATCCGGATGATGATCTCCCCGGTCATCTTCTGCACGATCGTGCTCGGCATCGGCTCGGTGCGCTCGGCCGCCAGCGTGGGCCGCACCGGTGGGCTCGCGCTCGGCTACTTCATCGGCATGTCCACCTTCGCGCTCGCGATCGGCCTGGTCGTCGGCAACCTGATCCAGCCCGGCGCCGGCCTCGGCGAGGGCGTCAGCTACGAGGCGCCGCCGGCGGAGGGCGAGGGCGGCACCACCGGGTTCCTGCTCGCGCTGATCCCCACCACGCTGGTCTCCCCGCTGGTGGGCGAGCAGGTGCTGTCGACCCTGTTCGTCGCGCTCCTGGTCGGCTTCGCGATCCAGACCCTCGGCAGCACCGGCCAGGCCGCGCTGCGCGGCATCACCGTGTTCCAGCGGGTCGTGTTCAAGGTGCTCGCGATGATCATGTGGGTCGCCCCGATCGGCGCGTTCGGCGCGATCGCGGCCGTGGTCGGCGAGACCGGCGCGGACGCCCTGAAGAGCCTGGCGCTGCTGATGATCTCGTTCTACGTGACCTGCGCGATCTTCGTGTTCGGCGTCCTCGGCCTCCTGCTCAGGGTGGTCACCGGCCTGAACGTCTGGTCGCTGCTGAAGTACCTCGGTCGCGAGTTCCTGCTGATCGTGTCGACGTCGTCGTCCGAGACCGCGCTGCCGCGTCTGATCGCGAAGATGGAGCACCTCGGCGTCTCCCGCTCGACGGTCGGGATCGTGGTGCCCACGGGCTACTCGTTCAACCTCGACGGCACCGCCATCTACCTGACGATGGCCTCGCTGTTCATCGCCGAGGCCACCGGCACCCCGCTCGCGATCGGCGAGCAGATCTCGCTGCTGGTCTTCATGATCATCGCCTCGAAGGGCGCCGCGGGCGTCACCGGCGCCGGCCTGGCCACCCTCGCCGGGGGCCTGCAGAGCCACCGCCCCGACCTGGTCGACGGCGTCGGGATCATCGTCGGGATCGACCGGTTCATGTCCGAGGCCCGCGCGGTCACCAACTTCGCCGGCAACGCGGTGGCCACCGTCCTGGTGGGCACCTGGACCCGCACCATCGACACCGACCGGGTCCAGCAGGTGCTGTCCGGCGCCGCGCCGTTCGACGAGAGCGACATGCTCGACGAGGACTACCACGCGGCCCACGACGGCCTGGGTGACGGTGGGGTCGACGAGCCCGTCACCGACGTCCGGGACAAGAGCGTCAGCCGGGTCTGACGCAGCCGGCGTCGTCCGGACGGCTGGTGTCGTCCGGACGGCGTGGTGTCGTCCGGACGGCGTGGTGTCGTCCGAACGGCGCAGCCCCGTCACCCGGACGGACGACGGGCGCGGTCTGCCCGGTCTGCACCGTCCGCCCCGGTACGGGATCGGCCACCCGTGTCAGCCGGCCGCGATCGCGGCGCGGCTGACCGTCCGCACCGCGGTCGGGCGGCTCAGACCTTCTCGACCGGCGGGGGCGGTGGCGCGGCCGGCCCCGCGCCGCCGCCGTCGGCGAACCGCGCGACCAGCGCCTGCAGGTCGACACCCGTGGTGTTCTTCAGCAGCTCCATCGTCTGCACCAGGTTGGCGGTGACCTGCTTGGGCAGGGCGCCGGCGCCGTCGGTCGACACCACGGTGAGCTTGTCGATCGCCGCCATCGGGGCCGCGACCTCGCGGGCCACCTGCGGGAGCACCTCGACCAGCATCTGCAGCACAGCGGCCTCGTTGTACCTGGCGAACGCGGCGGCGCGCTTCTCCATCGCCTCGGCCTCGGCCTGGCCGGTGGCCAGGATCGCGGCGGCCTGCGCCTCACCCTCCGCGCGCAGGGCCTCGGACTCGGCGATGCGCCGCGACCGCTCGGCCTCACCGCGCCGGGCGCCCTCGATCGCCTCGGCCTCGGCCAGCGCGGACCGGCGGGACTTGTCACCCTCACCGGTGAGGCGGGCCTTCTCGGCCTCGCCCTGGGCGGCGGCGATGGACGCCTGCCGGCGGGCGTCGGCCTCGAACACCTCGGCGTTGCGGCGTCCCTCGGCCTCCTGCTCCACCTGGTAGCGGGCGGCGTCGGCGGGCTTGCGCACCTCGGTGTCGAGCTGGCGCTCCTTGAGCGCGGCCTGCCGGACGGCGACCTTCTCCTGCTCGAGCAGGATCGCCTGGTCGCGGTCGGCCTGGGCCAGCGGCCCGGACGCGGCGGCCTGGGCGGCGGCGGCGTCGGTCTCCGCCTTGATCTCGGACTGCTTCAGCGCGAGGGCGCGCTGGGCGATCGCGATCTCCTCCTCGGCCTTGATCCGGGCCTGCTCGGCGGCGCGGCGGGCCTCGGCCTCGGAGATCGACGCGGTCTGACCCACCCGGGCGGCCTCGGGGCGGCCGAGGTCGGCCAGGTAGCTGCCGTCGTCGGTGATGTCCTGGATCTGGAAGGTGTCGAGCACCAGGCCCTGGCCGGTGAGCGAGGTCTCGGACTCGTCGGCCACCCGCTGGGCGAAGGCGGCGCGGTCGCGGATGATCTGCTCGACCGTCAGGGAGCCGACGATGGAGCGCAGCGAGCCGGCCAGGGTCTCCTGGGTGAAGACCTCGATGTCGGCCTGCTGGGTCAGGAACCGCTGGGCCGCAGCCCGGATGGAGTCCTCGTTGCCGCCGACCTTGACGATCGCGACGCCGTCGAGGTTGAGCTTGACGCCCTGGCCGGAGACCGCGCCGCGGATCTGCACCGAGATCCGGCGGGACTGCAGGTCGAGGGTGTGCAGGCGCTGGACGAACGGCAGCACGAAGACGCCGCCGCCCATGACGACCTTCTGCCCGGACAGGTCGGTCGAGAACTTGCCGGTGGTCTCGTTGCGCACCTCCTTGCCGCGACGACCGGTGACGATGAACGCCTCGTTCGGACCTGCGACCTTGTAGCGCTGGGTGATGGCGAACACCACCAGCAGCAGCAGGACGACGAGACCGACGATCGACACGAGCGTGGTCGGGAACTCCACGGCGCTACCCCTCGGGTTGTTGGTTCGGTCAGCCCCGGGGGGCGACCTGGACGGACGTGGCGGACAGGACGGCGGTGATGGTGACCGGGGTGCCGGCGGGCAGAGCCGTGCCCGCCCGGGCGTTGAGCTTGGTGATGTGGCCTGCCACGACGACGCTGACCTCGCCGTAGCCGTCCTCGGGCACGGCGCTCACGACGGTGGCGTCGCGGCCGGCGAGCGAGGACGAGCGCACGGTCGAGTCGCCGCCGCCGCGGTTCAGCGCGCTGGAGAGCCAGCCGGCCCCGGCGCCGACGACCAGGCCGGCGAGCAGGCCGGCCCCGGTGGCCCAGCCGTGCGAGTCGGTGGCGCCGAAGACCAGGGCGCCGACGAACCCGAGGGCCCCGAGGAACGCGGCGAGCGAGGCGCCGGAGAGCAGGTCCGAGCCGAACGCGTCGAAGAGCCCGTCGAACAGCTCGCCCACGACCAGGGAGAACACCAGCAGGGCGACACCGATCCCGCCGATCACCAGGTAGGGGGTCATCGGGTCACCTCCGGGTCGGCGCGGCGCTCGCGGGTCCGACGGGGGTGTCGGGGCTCCATCCTAGGGAAGACGGGGGAGGTCCTGTGCAGGTTCGTCCCCCGGACGGCCGCTTGCCGGGCGCCCTCAGGATCGGCCCGCATACTGTCCGGTGGCGCACGCACGACGGCGCCGCCCCGCCCGTCGCCGACCTGGAGACCCACTTCGTGGCCGACCGCAGCAACGACAACCGCCCGCCGTCCCGCGGCCGCCGCCCCGCGCAGGGCTCGCCCCGCGCCGCCGCAGGCACCCGCCGCGGACAAGCCGCGCCGGGCTCCCGCCCGCGCTCCGGCCAGGGCAGCCGCACCGGGCAGGGGGGCCGTCAGGGCGGCCGCGCGGCCGCCGCCGGCGCTGCCACCCGGCAGGGCCGCCGGCCCCGCGGGCGCAGCCGTCGGTTCCGCTGGCTGCCGTCCTGGAAGGTCGTCCTCGGGTCGTTCCTCGGCCTGGTGGCGCTCGGCCTGATCGGCTTCTACGTCGCTTACCGGCTGATCGACATCCCGCAGCCGAACGACTTCGCCGACGACCAGACCACCATCGTCTACTACAGCGGCGGGACGAACGAGATGGGCCGCTTCGCGGCGCAGGACCGGACCATCGTCGCGAGCGACCAGATCCCGCAGCACGTCAAGGACGCGATCGTCGCCGCCGAGGACCGGACCTTCTACGAGAACCGCGGCGTCTCGCCGGTCGGTCTCGCCCGGGCCGTGTGGGGCCAGGTGAGCGGGGACTACGCCGGGGGCGGCTCGACGATCACCCAGCAGTACGTGAAGAACTACTACCTCACCTTCGACCAGACGTACTCACGCAAGGCGAAGGAAGCGATCATCGCGCTGAAGATCGACCAGCAGCAGACCAAGGACGAGACGCTCACCGCGTACCTCAACACCATCTACTTCGGACGCGGGGCGTACGGCATCCAGGCCGCGGCCAGGGCGTACTTCGACAAGAACGCCGCCGACCTCACGGTCGAGGAAGGCGCGCTGCTGGCCGGCATCGTCCCCAACCCGAGCGGCTGGGACCCGGCGAAGAACCCGGAGAAGGCCACCGAACGGTTCGAGTACGTCCTCGACGGCATGGTGCTCGGCCAGACCCTGTCGGAGGGTCAGCGGGACGCGATGGTCGTGCCGACCGCGGTCGAGCAGCGGCAGGAGCAGACCTACGCCGGCCCCAACGGCTACCTGCTCGCGATGGTGCGCAGCGAGCTGCTCGCGAACAGCTCGCTGACCGACGCCGACCTGGACACCGGCGGGTTGCGGATCACCACGACGATCAGCCGCGGGGTCCAGGCCGCCGCGATCCGGGCGATGAACGACCCGGAGGCGTTCCCGGTCGAGGACAGGCCCGCGACGCTGCACGCGGCCCTGACGTCCATCAACCCGCGGACCGGAGGCATCGTGGCTCTGTACGGCGGGGCCGACTACCTGAAGCGGCAGTCGAACGGCGCCACCCAGGACGTCGCGCAGGCGGGTTCGACGTTCAAGCCGTTCACGCTCGTCGCCGCCCTCGAGGACGACATCGCGCTGAAGAGCAGGTGGAACGGCCGCAACAACCGCACCTTCGACGCCTACGTCGACTCCTCGGGCGACGAGAAGCCGGTGCAGAACTTCGGTGGATCGCAGCTACGGCGAGATCACCCTGGAGAAGGCGACGGCCAACTCCGTGAACACGGTGTACGTCGACGTCAACGACACGGTCGGGCCGGAGAGGACGCGAGAGGTGGCGGTGCGTGCCGGCCTGCCCGAGGACACCGCCGGGCTCGACGACTTCCTGTCCAACGTGCTCGGCACCGCGTCGCCGCACCCGCTGGACATGGCCAACGCGTACTCGACGTTCGCGGCCCAGGGGGTCAGGCACACTCCGCACATCGTCGAGAAGGTGACGCTCGGGGGGAGCGAGGACGTGCTCTACGCCGGTCCCACCGAGGGCAGCCAGGTCTTCGACGCTGACGTCATGGCCGACACCACCGCGGCGCTGCAGGGCGTGGTGGAGTCCGGCTCCGGGGAGTACGCGTCCCGGCTGGACCGGCCCGCGGCGGGCAAGACGGGGACCTCGAGCGACAACCGCTCGGCCTGGTTCGTCGGGTACACGCCGCAGCTGGCGACCGCCGTCGCGCTCTACAACGTGGAGGAGGACGGCACGCCGTCGACCATCCCGGCCTTCGGCGGGCGCTCGGAGATCACCGGAGGGTCGTTCCCGGTGCGGATCTGGACGACCTTCATGCAGCAGGCGCTCGAGGGCGCGGAGGTGCTCGAGTTCCCTGAGCGAGCCGACGTCGGCGAGGAGCCGACGCGCTCGCAGACCTCGACCACCACGACCACCGCGCCCCCGACCACCACCGCGCCTCCCACCACGGCGCCACCCACCACCGAGCCGCCCACGGACACCGCCACCGTGCCGTTGCCGACCCTTCCGCTGCCGACCGACCCGCCGACCACCGAGCCGCCACCCACCGACGGCGGCGGCGGAGGCGGTGGAGGTGGCGGCGGCGGCGGCGACGGCGGCGGCGGCGCCTCACCCGGTGGCTGACGCGCCTGCGCCGGTCGCCAGCCCGACCCGCGAGGACCCGTTCGTCGCGGCCGTCAGCGAGGCGGCCGGCGGCGTGCGGGGCCGGCGGGCGGGCGGGCCGGAGCGGTCGTGGCTGCCGTGGGGGGCCGGCGCCCTCGGCGTGCTGCCGCTCATGGCCACCGCGACGATGCTGCTCGCGGTGCTGCTGCGCCAGCACTGCCGCGTCACCCTGTGGGCCTCGCCCGACCAGTTCACCCACGCCTGCTACTCCGACGTCCCCGCCCTGTACGGGTCGGCGGGCCTCGTGGACGGCGCGCTGCCCTACCTCGACGCCGTCGGCGGGGAGCACCTGACGCAGCCGGTGGGCACCGGGTTCTGGTTGTGGCTGCTGTCGCTGCCGGCTCCCGGCGGCCCCCAGGAGCTGCGCTGGGTGTTCGACCTCGCCACCGTCCTCATCACTCTGGCGTTCGTCGCGGTCGTGCTCGCCGTCGCGGCCCTGGCCCGGCACCGGCCGTGGGACGCCGCGCTCGTCGCGCTCTCGCCGGTGGTGGCCACCGGGGCGCTGGTCTCGCTCGACCTGGTCGCCGTCGCGCTCGCCGTGCTCGGCGTGCTCGCCTTCAGCCGCGAGCGACCGGTGGTGGCCGGGGTGCTCGTCGGGCTCGCTGTGACCACGCGCCCGCTCGCGGTGGTGGTGCTGCTCGCCCTGGTGCTGCTCGCGGTGCGCACCGGACGCTGGGCCGCGGTCGGCACCACCGGTGCCGCGGCCGTGCTCGCCTGGCTGCTCACCAACGTCCCCGTCCTGGTGCTGTCGAGCGACGGCTGGGGCGCGTACTGGAGCGCAGCCTGGAGCTCGCCGCCCGGGTACGGCTCGCTCTGGCTGCTGCCGCGGCTGGTCGGCGACGAGGTGGGTACCGGCGCCGTGCCGCCGGTACCGGGCTGGGTCGGCTTCGCCGGCGTGGCCGCGGTCGGCGTCGGCGCCCTGGTGCTCGCGCTGCTGCCGCGCGACCTGCGCGAGGACGTGCGCCCGCGCAACCCGTGGGTCTGGCTGCCCGTGCTGGCGGCGGTGGTCTGCGCACCCTTCCTGCTCGTGCGCGTCGGCCCCGGCGTGCTCCGCGGCGCGGGCGGCCTCGGGATCGACGGGCCGGTGCGCTGGTGGGCCGTGGTGGGCTACGCGGTGGTGCTCGTGGCGGTGGCGCTGCTCACCCTGTCCGCCGAGCGCCGCCCGCGGCTGCCGGCGGTCGTGCTGCTGCTCCTGGTCGGCTTCCTCGTGGTCTCGCCGTCGCTGCCGGTGCAGGCGGGCCTGTGGGTGCTGCCGTTCGCGGCGCTCGCCGTCCCCCGGTGGCGCGACCTGCTGGCCTGGGGCTGCGTGGAGGCCGCCTACGCCACCGGCACCTGGTTCTACCTGTACGGCCTGTCGGTCGAGAACCGCGGGCTGCCGCCCTGGGCGTACGGGCTGCTGGTGCTGGTCCGCGTCGGCGCGCTGCTCTGGCTGGCCTGGCGCGCGGTGTCGGTGAGCCGCTGGCCCGAGGACGACGTCGTGCGCACCTTCTCCCGCGAGGCCGGCCTGGACGACGACGACCCCGCCGCGGGCGACCTCGAGGACGCCCCCGACGCGCTGGTCGTGACCTTCGCGGGGAACGGGTAGACTCCACGCACGGGTACCCCTCGTGGGTGCCCTCTCCGCTGTCAGGGCCGGCTCACGCCGGGCCGGACGACGGAGGACGCTCGACCCTCCTGCCACGGAGAGACCGTGGCCGCCGAGTCCAGAGGAGGTGGGTTCCCGCATGCGTCACTACGAGATGATGATCATCCTCGACCCCGAGCTCGAGGAGCGCACGGTCGCTCCGTCGCTCGACAAGTTCCTCGACGTCGTCCGCAAGGGCGGCGGCTCCGTCGACAACGTCGACATCTGGGGCAAGCGCCGGCTGGCGTACGACATCGCGAAGAGGTCCGAGGGCATCTACGCGGTCGTCGACATGAACGCGACCCCCGAGGTCGCCAAGGAGCTGGACCGTCAGCTCAACCTGAACGAGTCCGTGCTCCGCACCAAGATCCTGCGCCCCGAGGCCCGCTGAGATGGCCGGCGACACCGTCATCACCGTCATCGGCAACCTCACCGCCGACCCGGAGCTGCGGTTCACGCCGTCCGGGGCTGCGGTCGCGAACTTCACCGTCGCGTCCACGCCGCGCACGTTCGACCGGCAGACGAACGAGTGGAAGGACGGCGAGGCGCTCTTCCTGCGCTGCGCCATCTGGCGCGAGGCAGCCGAGAACGTGGCCGAGTCCCTCACCCGGGGTGCTCGCGTCATCGTCTCCGGCCGGCTGAAGCAGCGCTCCTTCGAGACGAAGGAGGGCGAGAAGCGCACCGTCGTCGAGCTCGACGTCGACGAGATCGGCCCGTCCCTGCGGTACGCCACGGCGAAGGTCACCAAGGCCTCGCGCGGTGGCGGCGGCGGTGGTGGCGGCTGGTCCGGCGGCGGCCAGGGCGGCGGTGGCGGCCAGCAGGGCGGCGGCGGCTGGTCCGGCGGCGGCCAGGGTGGCCAGCAGGGCGGCGGCGGCCAGCAGGACGACCCGTGGGCCTCCGGCCCCTCGGCGGGCGGTGGCGGTGGCGGCTTCGGCGGCAACCGCGACGACGAGCCCCCGTTCTGACCCTCACCGCAGCACCGAACGACTGACAGCAGAACAACCCCATCCCGGGTCCTCGGCAGGACCCGGGCTCCCTAAGGAGGAGCTCCACGATGGCCAAGCCGGCACTTCGTAAGCCGAAGAAGAAGCAGAACCCGCTCAAGGCGGCCAAGATCACCTACATCGACTACAAGGACACCGCGCTGCTGCGCAAGTTCGTGTCCGACCGGGGCAAGATCCGCGCCCGGCGCGTGACCGGTGTGTCGGTGCAGCAGCAGCGTCAGCTCGCCAAGGCGATCAAGAACGCCCGCGAGATGGCCCTGCTGCCCTACTCGAGCTCGGCTCGCTGAGAAGGAGCGACGACACCATGAAGCTCATCCTCACCCAGGAGGTCACCGGCCTCGGGACCCCCGGCGACGTCGTCGAGGTCAAGGACGGCTACGGCCGCAACTACCTCGTCCCGCGCGGTCTGGCCACGGCCTGGACCAAGGGCGGCCAGAAGCAGGTCGACTCGATCCGCAAGGCGCGTGCGTCCCGCGAGATCGCCGACGTCGAGACCGCCCGGTCGGTCAAGGCGACCCTCGAGGCGAAGGCGGTGCGCCTGCCGGTCAACGCCGGCGCGTCCGGCCGCCTGTTCGGTGCCGTCACCCCCGGTGACGTCGCCGACGCCGTCAAGTCGGTCACCGGCACCGAGGTCGACCGCCGCAAGATCGAGATCGCCCAGCCGATCAAGACCGTCGGCGAGTACCAGGTCTCGGTGCGGCTGCACCCCGAGGTCGCGGCCACCGTCGCGATCGAGGTCGTCCCCGCCTGACCCTGCTCGATCGAAGGCCCCCACCGTCCGCGGTGGGGGCCTTCGTGCGTCCGGCCGGTGGGTTTCGCGGGCCAAGTGAACGTGGCGACCACCACGTTCACGAGGCTCGCGAGCCTCGTGAACCACCTGCTCGCCTCGTGAGGACGCGCTGCCGCAGCGGCTGGCGCGTCGCCGCCGGCCTCAGAGCAGGGCGCGCACGTCGTCGACGGTGAGGCTGCGCGGGGCGAGCCGGTCGCGGACGGCACGGGCGGCCAGCCGCTGCAGCGCCCGGTTCACCGGCGTGGGGACGCCGTGCAGCCGGCCGAGCAGCGCGACCTCGCCGTTGAGGTGGTCGGTCTCCACCGAGTCGGCGCCGCGGGCCAGGCTCTGGAACGTCGACCCACCCGTCCGAGGCCGCCCCTCGATCTCCTGGGGCTCCATCCGGTCGCCCCGCACCGCGGCCTCCTCCTGCGTGGACGTGACGTCCCAACCGGCGGCGGCGAAGACGGCACGCGCCTCGTCCTGGGCGGCGGCCATCAGGTCGTCCCAGCCGCCGCGCGCGAGCAGCGCGTCGAAGGCGTTCGCGAGGTTGCCCAGCAGCTTGGCCCGCTTCCACGCCATCACCTCGGCCGGACGCGGGGCCAGGAACCGGGCGCCCTCCAGGTCCGCGGCCACCGCGTCGAGCACCTCCTCGAGCCGCTCGTCACGCCGGTCCGCGGGGTGGGCGCCGAGGTGCAGCATGCCGGTGAGCGGGGCGCAGGACGCGAGCACGGTGCCGGGCTCGGGCAGCTCAGCGGGCAGCCACACGCAGACCCCCGCCACCCGGTCGAACCAGCGCAGCGCGGCCGGCTCGTTGGAGACGCCGTTCTGAGCGCACAGCACGGGCAGCACCTCGCCGGCCGCCCGGCCTGCGCCGGGCCCGGTGGCGACCTCGGCGGCCGACCAGGTGCCGAGCGCGTCCGCCGTGTGCTGGGACTTGGTGGCCAGCAGCAGGACGTCGTCGCCGTCGAGCTCGAGCTCGTCCGGGCCGCCGACGGCTCGTACGTCGAGCACCTCGTCGACGTCCGGCGCGACGAACCGCAGCCCGTGGTGCCGGATCTCGGCGAGGTGGTCGCCGCGCGCGACCAGCACGACGTCGTGGCCCACCTGGTGCAGCCGCGCACCGATGGTCCCGCCGACGGCCCCTGCCCCGATCACCACGTAGCGCATCGCCCCATCGTGCCGGGACGGCGCGGACCCGGCCCGCCGGGGGAGGTGGACGCGGCCGAGCAGGGCTGGTCAGGCCCGGCGCACCCGCAGCCGGGGCGGGGTGGTGAGCGTCTGCGCGACCACGCAGTACCGCTCGGTGAGGTTCAGCAGCCGCTCGACCGCGGACGGGTCGGCGTCGGTGTCGAGCTCGAACCGGACGTCGACGTCGGTGAGCCCCACCGCCACCCCCCGCTCGACGCCGAGCGTGCCGCGGGCGTCGAACGTGCCCGTGACGTGCACCTGCGCGCCCCGCAGCACGATCCCCATCGCCGTGGCCACCGACCGCAGCGTCACCCCGGCGCACGCGGCCACCGCCTGCAGCAGCAGGTCGCCCGAGCAGGCGTCCGAGCCGTCACCGCCGGCCGACGGGTGCAGCCCGGCCCGCGCCGGCCCGGACCAGGTGGGCACCGTGCAGGTGATCGCCTCCCCGTCGACGACGCCCGTGGCGTGCAGCGTCACCAACGCGGACGCAGGGTCCTCGCGGTAGGCGTCCTTGATCGGTCGCTGCAGCTCGCGCAAGGAGGTCTGGTCCATGGGCCCCATGCTGCGCCCGCCGACGGCGGGGCACCAGCAGCGTCCACGGCTCAGCGCGCGGCGCCGGTGACCAGCCAGCGGCCCGAGCGCTCGCGCGACCACAGGGTGACGGTGCGGGCCCCCATCCAGCCCACGGTGAACGCGACCCACAGCCACACCAGCCCGGCGGTGCCGCCGGGACCCAGCCACAGCACCAGTCCCGCCAGCGGGACGAACACCGCCGCCGTGATCGCGGAGGCGAGCCCGAGGTAGCGGCCGTCGCCGGCGCCGATGAGCACGCCGTCGAGCACGAACACGTAGCCCGACACGGGCTGGGTGAGCGCGGCGGGCACGAGCGCGGCGGCGATGACGGCCTGGACGGCGGTGTCCGGCGTGAACAACCGCCCGACCCACGGCGCCGACACCAGCAGCAGCACGCCCACGACGGCGCCTGACCCCAGACCCCACTGCACCATCCGGCGGGTGGCCGAGCGGGCGCCCTCGACGTCCCCGGCCCCGAGGAAGCGGCCGGTGAGCGCCTGCCCGGCGATCGCGAGGGCGTCGAGCACGAACGAGGTGAAGATCCAGATCGTGAAGACGACCTGGTGGCCGGCGAGCTGCGCGTCGCCCTGGACGGCGGCCGCCGCCGCGAGCACGAGAAGCACCGCGCGCATCGCGACCGAGCGCACGACCAGCGGCACCCCACCGCGGGCGGCGGCGAGGATCCCGGGCCGGTCGGGACGCAACGGCGCGCCCTCGCGCCGGGCGGCGCCGACCACGACCAGCACCAGCGCGACGGCCATGCCGATCTGCGCCAAGGAGGTGCCGAGCCCGGACCCGGCGATGCCCATGCCCGCCGGGTAGACCAGCACCCAGTTCAGCCCGACGTTGGCCACCGCGCCGCTGACCGCGACGACCAGCGGCGTGCGGGTGTCCTGGAGCCCGCGCAGCACCCCCGTGGCCGCCAGCACCACGAGCATCGCGGGGACGCCGGGCAGCGACCAGCGCAGGTACGCGACCGCGGGCGGCGCGACCTGCTCGGACGCCCCGAGCGCGGTGACGATCCACGGCGCCGCCGCCGCGGTGACCACCCACAGGACCAGGCCCAGGCCGAGCGCCAGCCACACGCCGTCGACGCCCATCGCCAGCGCCCCGCGCAGGTCGTCGGCGCCGAGGCGGCGGGCCACCCCGGCCGTCGTGCCGTAGGCCAGGAACACGCACAGGCCGACCACCGTGGACAGCACGGCGGCCGCGATGCCGAGACCGGCCAGCGGCAGGGTGCCGAGGTGCCCGACGATCGCGGAGTCGGCCAGCAGGAACAGCGGCTCGGCCACCAGGGCGGCGAACGCGGGGACGGCCAGCGACAGGATCTGCCGGTCCTGGGACCGGTCGGTGGGCTGGCGTGGCACGTCGGTCATCCTGCGCGCCGGCACCGACAGGCGACGCACGGGTTCACCTGGTGGACATCTGCGTGTCGATTCCCCTTCCACACGGCCGCAGGGCCCTGACCTGCGGCGACACCGCCCCGGACGCCGCAAGTCACAGGTCGACGGCGTTGCGCGCACAGAGTTGTCCACAGTTGTGCACAGCCTGGCGCGCACGCCGTCCCCGGCCTGTGGGCAACCCCTGTGCACGACCCGCCGGCCGGCGTTTGGACCCTCGACCCGTGGCACCTACGGTGCTCGGCGGACGTCCACCCGACCACCGGTCGGGCGCGCCTGTCACAGGCGCGGCGTACACATGTTCGAGTGAGCGTCCCAGCAGTCCCGGTGACCGCCGGTGCGCGGAAGGAGGGGGAGACCGCGGTGTCGATGACCGAGGCAGGGCCGTTCGACCCGGCCACGTACGCCTCGCAGCCGCCGAGCGAGGACTTCGGCCGCACCCCGCCCCAGGACGTCGCGGCGGAGCAGTCGGTCCTCGGCGGGATGATGCTGTCCAAGGACGCCATCGCCGACGTCATCGAGCAGGTCCGCGGCACCGACTTCTACCGACCGGCGCACGAGCTGGTGTTCGAGGCGATCCTCGACCTGTACGGCCGCGGTGAGCCGGCCGACGCCGTCACCGTCGCCGCCGAGCTCACCAAGCGCGGCGAGCTCGGCCGGGTCGGCGGGGCGGCCTACCTGCACACGCTCATCTCCTCGGTCCCCACCGCGGCCAACGCCGGGTACTACGGCGAGATCGTGCGCGAGCGCGCCGTCCTGCGCCGCCTGGTCGACGCCGGCACCAAGATCGTCCAGCTCGGCTACGCCTCGGGCGGCGGCGACGTCGACGACCTGGTCAACCAGGCGCAGGCCGAGGTCTACTCGGTCACCGAGCGGCGCACGAGCGAGGACTACGTGCCGCTGTCGGAGACGATCGAGGGCACGATCAACGAGATCGAGATCTCCGAGGGCCGCGGCGACGAGATGATCGGCGTCCCCACCGGGTTCGCCGACCTCGACCAGCTCACCAACGGCCTGCACCCGGGGCAGATGATCGTCCTGGCAGCCCGGCCGGCTATGGGAAAATCCACGGTCGGACTGGACATCGCCAGGAGCTGTTCCATCAAGCACGGCAAGACGTCGGTGATCTTCTCGCTGGAGATGAGCCGCAACGAGATCACCATGCGACTGCTGTCGGCCGAGGCGTCGGTCAACCTCCAGCACATGCGCAAGGGCACGATGCGCGAGGAGGACTGGACCAAGCTCGCGCGGACGATGGGCCGGGTGAGCGAGGCGCCGCTGTTCATCGACGACAGCCCGAACATGTCGCTGATGGAGATCCGCGCCAAGTGCCGGCGGCTCAAGCAGCGGCACGACCTCAAGCTCGTCGTCATCGACTACCTGCAGCTGATGAGCTCGGGCAAGCGGGTCGAGTCGCGCCAGCAGGAGGTCTCGGAGTTCTCCCGCGCGCTGAAGCTGCTGGCCAAGGAGCTCGAGGTGCCGGTCATCGCGGTCTCGCAGCTGAACCGTGGTCCGGAGCAGCGCACCGACAAGAAGCCGGCGATGAGCGACCTTCGCGAGTCCGGCTCGATCGAGCAGGACGCCGACATGGTGATCCTGCTGCACCGCGAGGACGCCTACGACAAGGAGTCACCGCGCGCCGGCGAGGCCGACCTGATCGTGGCCAAGCACCGCAACGGCCCGACCGCGAACATCACCGTCGCGTTCCAGGGCCACTTCTCCCGGTTCGTCGACATGGCCAACGACGGTCACTGACCCCGAGAGGGCGAGCGTCTTCGGCTCGAGGCGCTAGCGGCAGCGCGGCCCGCGGACGACGACGGCTCGCAGCGGGTCGTGGTTGTGGCCCGCGGCGTAGTGCATCCCGCCGGCCTCGGTCGGCCGGGCAGGGGCGTCCGTCACCGTGATCGTGGCCTTGCGCCACCCCCGGTAGTACTTGAACGTCCGGTTCGCGTACGCGATGTAGGCCTTCCCGTCCCCCTGCACCGAGCTCAGCGGCTCGATCCTGATCGTGTAGGTGTAGGGAGGCGGGCCGGCCGGCTCGCAGGTGTTGATGGTGGCCCACCCGTGACCCTTGCGGTGCACCGGAAGACCCTGTCCGGCGTTGGCAGGTGCGACGGCGACGATCGACATCGTGGCTGCCGCCACCACGGCACTGCCCCACCTCAGGGTCCGGCGTCTCGTGCTGCCCATCGGAGCCCTCCGTCCACGCGCTGCCTGATCCTGGACGCTAGCCGCCCGTCCGGGCACGGCCCATTGTTCGATCGGGTGCCGAGGGCACGCGAACGACCCGTTCCTGCCTCGGCCATTCGGGTGATCGGGACGGTCACCGGGTCCACGGGGGGCTCTCGCCGACGGGTGTCGCACCCTCGGCGACACGCTGCTGCTCGAGCCGCACGGGGGCGCCGTCAGACCACGGTGAACGGCCGAGCTCAGCGGTCCTGGCGCTCCCCCGGAGCGCGGGAGGGGCCCATCATGGGGCGCATGCCGCAGACGGTCGGTACCGAGAACCCGGTGGCCCGGTCGGTCGTCGCCGCGATCCACGCCGGCGACGTCGACGCCCTCGAGCGGCTGCTGGGCCAGCACGACTGGCTCGCCACCGCCCGGCTCGGCGACGACGACCCGGACGGCACGTCCCGCACGCTGCTGCACGTCGCCACCGACTGGCCCGGGCACTTCCCCCGGGTCGCCGAGACCGTCCGCGTCCTGGTCGCGGCCGGAGCCGATCCCGACGGCCGGTTCCGCGGCCCGCACGACGAGACCGCCCTGCACTGGGCCGCCAGCAGCGACGACGTCGAGGCCCTCGACGCGCTGCTCGACGCCGGCGCCGACCTCGAGGCCGACGGTGCCGTCCTCGGCGGCGGCACCGCGCTGGCCGACGCCCGCGGCTTCAAGCAGTGGGCGGCCGCGCACCGGCTGCTGGAGCGGGGAGCGCGCACGACGATCCACGACGAGGCGACGCTCGGCCTGCTCGACCGGTTGGTCGCCCGGTTCGACGGCACGGGTGACGACGGGCAGCGCCCCGGCCAGGAGGACCTCGACCGCGCGTTGTGGGGCGCCTGCCACGGCGGACGCCTCGACTGCGCCCGCTTCCTGCACCAGCAGGGGGCCGACCTGGACGGCGTCCCGCCGTGGGAGGCCCTGACCCCGCTCGACGCCGCCGAGCGCGAGGGGGCGACCGAACTCGTCGCGTGGTTGCAGGGCCACGGCGCTCGTCGCGCGCGCGACCTGCCCTAGGCGATCAGCTGGTCCAGGCCCGCCACAGGGCCGCGTACTCGCCGTCGAGGTCGACCAGCTCGTGGTGGCTGCCGAGCTCGACCACCCGGCCGTCGACGACCACGGCGATCCGGTCGGCGTCGTGGGCGGTGTGCAACCGGTGCGCGATCGCGACCACGGCGCGGCCCTCGAGCAGGGCGTTCATCGACCCCTCGAGCGTTCGGGCGGTGCGCGGGTCGATCAGCGAGGTGGCCTCGTCGAGGACGAGGGTGTGCGGGTCGGCGATGATCAGCCGCGCCAGCGCCACCTGCTGCGCCTGCGCCGGTGTGAGCACCTGCCGGCCCGAGCCGACCACCGTGTCGAGACCGTCCGGGAGCGACTCCACCCACGCCAGCGAGCCGACCGCCCGCAGCGCCTCGCGGACGTCGCCGTCGTCGGACCCCTCGCGGGCCAGCACGATGTTGTCGCGCACCGTCCCGATGAAGACGTGGTGCTCCTGGGTCACCAGCGCGACCTCGGTGCGCAGCACCTCCAGCGGCAGGTCGACCAGGTCGACGCCGCCGACGGTGGCGCGTCCGGTGCGGGGCCGGTTGATGCCCGACAGCAGCCGTCCGAGCGTGGACTTGCCCGACCCGCTCGGGCCGACGACGGCCAGGCGCTCGCCCGGCCGCAGCCGCAGGTCGATGCCGTGCAGCACGTCGTGGCCGGCCCGGTACGCGAACCGCAGGTCCTCGCCGACCAGCTCGACGCCGTCGGGCTCGTCGTCACCGGGTGACCGGTCCGGCGGCACCTCGGCGATGCCGAGCAGCCGGCTGGTGGAGGCGGCGCCCACCTGCAGCCGGTCGACCTCGCCGATCAGCCGGTCGAGGGGGTCGGCCAGCGCACCGACGTACAGCACCGCGGCGGTGATCTGCCCGAGGTCGGCCCAGCCGCGCTGGTACGCCCACGCGCCGACGAGGAGCGTCACCACCCGCGGGGTCTGGAAGGCGAAGTTCAGTGCCGCGAACAGCTGGTTGCGCAGCGTCATCCCGTAGCGCTCCGCCTGCGCCGAGACCTCGATGTCGTCGTCGCCGGCGCGGACGCGGCGGCCGGACATGCCGAGGGACTCCAGCGTCCGCGCTCCCTCGACGGTCTCGGTGAGCGTGGTGTTGATCCGCGAGTAGGTCCAGCCCTCGGTGATGTACGCCTTCGGCGCCCGCCGCAGGTACGCGCGCACCGACGGCGCGGCGGTGGCGAACACCACCAGCGCCGGCAGCGCGAGCAGCCACGAGTTCAGCAGCATCGCGCCGATCGACAGCATCACCGTGAGCGCCGAGATGATCACCATCGGCAGCCCGTACTGCACCGCCCGGCTCATCGTGCCGACGTCGCGGGTGACTCGGGTGACCAGGTCGCCGGTGCTCGCGCTCTCGACCGACCCCAGCGGCAACCGCAGGATCGTGCGGACGACGAACTCGCGCGCGCTGGACAGCAGGTCCTGGCCGAACAGGGTGGACGTGCGCTGCGCGACGAAGGTCAGGACGGCCTGCAGCACCACGACCGCCACGACCGCCAGCGCCAGGGTGTCGAGCGACGGGCCGCCGCCGCCCACGGTGGTGTTCACCAGCTCACCGAGCAGCCGCGGCACCACCAGGCCGGCCGCTGCCGCGAGCCCGTTGAGCAGCACCAGCGCCACGACCGAGCCACGACGGGTGGACACCAGCTCGCGGCAGAACGTGAGCACCGCGCGGTTGCCGGAGACCGGCCAGCCGCGGGCCGGGTCGCGCGAGTCGGCGTACACCTGCTCGGCCCGCTGCCGGCGCAGCTCGTGCCGGTGGCGGTACGCGGCGTAGCGCTGCGACCAGGAGGCGTCGCCGGGTGGACGCAGCTCGGGCGCGACGGCCGGCGCGTCGGCCGAGCGGTCGCGCCAGGTGCCGGCGGAGGTCGCGAGCAGGTCCGTCACCGTGCGGACACCGCCTCGTCGAGCGCGCGGGCCACGACCCGGCGGTAGGCGGCGTGGTTCTCCAGCAGGTCGTGGTGCTCGCCCTCGGCCACCACCTGGTCGTCGTGCAGCAGCACCACCCGGTCGGCGTGGTGCAGCCACAGCGGGGAGACCGTGCAGACCACCGTCGTGCTCCCCTTGCGCAGCGCCTCGACCCGCTCCGCGATGCGGGCCTCGGTGTGCGCGTCGACCGCGGACGTCGGCTCGACCAGGACGAGCACCGGCGCATCGGCCGCGAGCGCCCTGGCCAGCACGACCCGCTGGCGCTGCCCGCCCGACAGGCCCCGGCCGCGCTCGTCGAGCAGGCCCTGCCAACCCTCCGGCAGCGCGTCGTACACGTCCTCGGCGTTCGCCACCCGCAGCGCGGTCTCGGCCTGCTCGCGCGTGAGCCGACCGTGCGGGTCGACGGCGTCCTGCAGCGTGCCCGCGAACAGCGCGCCGGCGGTGTCGCTCACGAGCACGGTGCGGCGCACGTCGTCGAGCCGCGCCGCGGACAGGTCGACGCCGCCGAGGCGCACGCCCCACTCCCGTCCGGCGACCCGCTCGTCGCGCTCGGCGATCTCGGCCCGGCGGCGCTCGCGGTCGACCCGCGCACGGCGGGCGGCGCGGCCCTTGAGGTGCGGGACGTCGTCCTCGCCGACGGGTTCGGTGTCGGGCGGCAGGTAGCGCCCGAGCCGGTCGGCCAGCGCGGCGCTCTGCTCCGGGACGGCGCTCACCACGACGGTGAGGATCCCCGGCCGCGCGGTGAAGCCGCTGCGGTCGTCGACGAGCGGAGCCGTGCCGTCGAGCCGCACCGGCTCGGCGGGCTCGCGCCACGGCGGGCGCTGCTCGAAGATCGCCACCGCCTTGCGGGCGCTCACCAGTGCGCGGGTGGTCTTCTGCGCCATCTCGAAGAAGGTGCGGATCGGGCCGACCATGAACAGCCCGTACCCGAGGAAGCTGACCAGCTCGCCCACCGACAGCCGGCCCTCCTGCACCTGCCGGGTGCCCAGCCACACCAGCGCCACCAGGAAGATGCCGGACAGCAGCACCCCCACGGCCTCGACCACGGCCTGCCACACGCCGGAGGCCACGCCGGCACGACGGGCCGACTGCGACTGGGTGGCGTAGTTGCGGCCGAAGGTCGCCTCGCCGCCGATGCCGCGCAGGATGCGCAGGCCGGCGACGATGTCGGTGGCCATGGAGGTGAGGTCGGAGGTGCGGCTGCGCTCGACCGCCTGCCGGCGGTGCAGCGGACGCAGCAGCGGCAGCGCGGCACCGACGAGCACCGGGGCGGCCACGAGCACGAGCACGCCGAGCTGCCACGACGTCGACAGCACGATCGCCGCGACGGTCAGGTACGACACGAGCTGCGCGATCGAGCGGGCGAGGATCTCGGTGAGCGCTCCGAACTCGTCGGAGTCGCTCGACGCCACGCTGAGCACCTCGCCGGTGGGCGAGCGGCGCGGGAGCACGTGGCCCATCTGCGCGATCTTGCGGGTGACCATCTGGGTGGTGCCGTACAGCGCGATCAACCAGGTGCGCACGACGAGGGTGTGGAAGACCACGCCGAAGACGCCGCCGACGAGCGAGACCGCCAGCAGCACACCGGCCCACAGCGCCAGCGCCGACCCGGAGCCGCCGATGATGCCGTCGTCGACGGCGCGGCCCACCAGGTACGGACCGAGGGTCATCGGCAGGAACCACAGCAGGCAGGTGAGCGACGACCACGCCACCACCGCGCGCTGGCTGCGCAGCACCCACCGCAGGAACGCCAGCGGGGACCGGGTGTCGGGGTCGGGGCCCGGTCCCGATCCGTCGGCGCGGTAGAAGGTCGTGACCTTCGGGGGGAAGTCCTGCATGGCGTCCTCGATCGTAGGTCGGTGCACCGACGGCCGACGAACGACTAACCCGCGGGTGGGTGCGCCTCAGTCGTCGAACGGGGCGCGCGTGAGCACCCCGGTGTCGAGCCAGCGCCGCAGCCGGCGCACCGCGACCGGCAGGTAGGTCTCCGCCTCCGACCTCAGGTCGGCCGCCGAGCTCGTCAGGATCGTGTTGGCCAGCAGCATCTGCCGGTCCGCCATCAGCGCCTCGACGTCGGCCGGGTCGGCGTCCGGCAGCGGCGCCACCTCGGCGTAGCCGGCGAGCAGCCCGCGCTCCGGAGCAGGGTCGCCGTCGCGCAGGTAGAACGTCGAGATGGCCAGGTCGAGCGCCGGCACCCCGAGGCCGCAGTCGTCCAGGTCGAACACCGCGAGCCGGTCGCCGTGCCACTTCAGGTTCCCGCCGTGCAGGTCCGCGTGCAGCACCTGGACCGCAGCGCCCTCGTACACCCGCCGGTAGGCCTCGGCCGTCCGCTCACGGGTGGCGGCGAGCACCTGGCGGTCGTCGTCGGTGAGGGCCGGGACCTCGTCGAGCCGGTCCTCGTCGCCGAACATCCGCTGGTCGAACGTCGGCAGGCTCCCGCCGTCCGGGACGGCCCAGCCGGCCGACTGCCGGTGCAGCGTGGCCATCGCGCGCCCCAGGGCGTGCGCCACCTCCTCGTCGCACCGGCCGACGTCCGGGCCCTCCAGCCACGACGCCGCCGTGACCAGCAGCGGTCGGTCGTACGCCTGCGAGCCGACGTGGACGAACCACGCGCCGTCCGGCGTCGAGAGCGGCTCGGGGACGTGCACGTCGGTCTCCGCGGCGATCGCCCGCAGCCACTCCTGCTGGGCGACCGCGTGCGCGGGCGTGCTCTGCGAGCTGGTGCCCACCCGCAGCGCCCAGCGGACGCCGTCGGTCGTGGTGACCGCGAAGGTGGTGTTGTACGCGTGCGCCACGACCTCGGCCGCGGCGACGGCCAGGCCGAACCCGGCCGCCGCCTCCAGGGCCGCGGGGCGCAGCGCCTCGACCTGGTCCTCGTGGCTGAGCGCGAGGTAGGCCGCGGTCGGTCCGGTGCTGACGTCGGTCACGGGCGTCAGCAGACCAGGTCAGTCCCCGTCGGTCCAGAACGGCCGCAGCTCCAGGCGCCCGTGCCGGGCCATCTCGTGCTCGGCCGCGACGGCGACGGCCTCGTCGAGGTCGGCGACCTCCAGGACGTCGAACCCGACGATCCACTCGGACGCCTCCGCGTACGGGCCCTCGGTGACGTGCACCTTCCCGCCGCGCTTGCGCACGACCCGGGTGTCGGACGTGGGACGGATCCGCTCGCCGAGCACCCGCGTCCCGCTGGCGTCGTACTTGTCCACCCACTCCTGGACGGGCATCTCGCCCTCGCCGCTCGCGGTGTCGGGCTCGGGGTCGGTGCAGACGAGCATCAGGTAGCGCACTGGTCTCTCCTCGGTCTCTCGGGTCGCGGCGTTGCCGCCTTCACCGGGTTGACGCCCCGCGCGGCGGGGCATCGACATCTGCGCACACATCGGATTCCACGGTCCCGGCGGTGCCGTCCACGACGACCCGCGGCGTGGTGCCGAGGACCGTGCACGCACCGGCCGCGCCCACCACGGCCGGGATGCCGCGCTCGCGGGCGACGATGGCGGCGTGCGCGAGCACCCCGCCGGTCTCGGTGACGACGGCGGACGCGACCGACAGCAGCGGCGTCCACGACGGGTCGGTGGTCCGGCACACCAGCACCTCGCCGGCGCGAAGGTCCCCTCCGCCCGCTGGATCGGCGACGACGCGGGCGACGCCGCGCGCGCGGCCCCGGCTCGCCGGGGTGCCGCTCAGCAGCAACGGACCCACCGGGCCGGTGAGCTCGCGTGGTGGGCGGGCCGGGAGACCGGTGAGGGGGCGCGCCTGGAGCAGCACCAGACGGCCGCCGGCCAGCGCCCACTCCACGTCCTGCGGCCCGCCGAGCAGGTCCGCGACCCGGGCGGCCAGGGCGGCCACCCGCAGCACGTCGGTGTAATCCAGGCACGGACGTGACCGGTCGTCGGGCGGGACGGTGACGGTGGTCGTCCCGCCTGGGACCCGTTCGCTGCGAACCGCTTTCGTCCCGATGCGACGACCCACGACACCGCCGCCCGCGACCAGGAACCGGTCAGGGTCCACGAGGCCCCCCACGACCGCCTCGCCGAGCCCCCACGACGCCTCGACGACCGCCGGGGGAGCGCCGGTGAGGGGATCGACCGTGGCCACCACGCCGGCGACGTCGGCGTCCACCTGCTGCTGCACCAGCACGCCCATCGCACCACCACCGTCGGCGGGGACGCGGGGCCCGTGCAGCGACCGGAGGCAGTCGTCGACCCTCGCGAGCAGGTCCGCCTCGCCCTCGACACCGAGGAAGCTGTCGTGGCGGCCGGCCGCGGAGCCGTCCGGGCCGTCCTCGGTCGTGGCGGACGAGCGGACGGCCACCACCGCGGCCCCGAGAGCGCTGTACGCCCGCAGCAGGTCCTGCTCGACCGCCCCGGCCGATCCCGTCCCCACCGGCACGACGAAGCCCGGTGGGACGTCGAAGCCCGAGCGCAGCAGCCGGCCGAGCACGGCCGCCTTGCGGCCCACGACCTGCGGGTCCTCGGCGTCCCGGAGCCCGACGATCACGTGCGCGAGAGCCCGAGCGTGGCGATCAGGTCCTCGTGCAGCTCGAACCAGACCACGTGGCAGGAGTCGCGGCTGTTCCCATCGACCCACGCGTGGTCGCCGGCCTGCACCCGGCCGAGCGCCGTCGCGAACCGCGTCCCGTAGCCGTCGAAGCGGGCCAGGACGTCCGAGAGTCCCCGCACGAGAGGGACCAGCGCCGAGGACAGCCCGGCCAGCTCGGCGAGCACGGCCCGGTCCCACCTCGCGTCGGTGTGCTCGTTGGCCGCCAGCGGGTCGGTGGCGGTCGGCCGCAGCTGCCAGTCGGTGCACGCCCTCTGCAGCCGGGCGTTCAGCGGGACGAAGGAGGCGTGCACGCGGCCGACCCGGACCGCCGCACGAGCCGCGGCGAGCTCGTCGGCGAGCTCACGCTCGTTCTGCTCGCGCCCGGCGGAGGTGAGCGACCACCCGCCCGTCCCCGCGAACTGCGACCAGGTGACCCAGCCGTAGGCCTGCGCGTCGAGCAACCGCTCCTCGACGGAGTCGACGTCGAGGTCGAAACGCGCTGCAGCCGAGGCCGTGTCGGCCACGCCCCTGAGCCGTACCGCGTGCAGCGCGAGGAGGTCGGGGGTCGAGGCGTGCGCGGTCACCGGTCGCTGCCGGACCGCGCGAGCAGTCGCTCGAGCCGCTGCTGACCGGCCTGCGGCGAGCGCAGGCCGAGGCCGTCGGCGACCTCGCCCCAGGTGAGCCCGCCGGACCGGGCCGTGAACAGCAACGCGGCCTCGAGCAGGTCCACCTCGGCGCGGGCGGCCGCCACGAGGCGCAGTGCCGCGCGCAGGTCGTCGCGCTCCACGGGTGCACCGCGCCGGGGGCCGTTCGAGCGCCAGAGCAGGTGCTGCACCAGGTCGATCGCCGACGGCGGTTGCCGACCGGCCTGCCACGGCCGCCGGTCGAGGTCCGCCGCACCCCCGGCGAGCAGCCGCTCGCGCGCGCCTCGCTCGGTCGCCGTCTGCTGGTCGTCCACGGCACCAGACTCACGGGGTCAACGACACGTTGTCAACATCTCATTGATCTTCCGCGTCCCTCTTGCATTCTGTAGTGATCACTCCATAATAGGTCCCATGGCCCGACCACGGACGTTCGACGAGGACCAGGTGCTCACGGCGGCGATGCACGCCTTCCGCCGTCAGGGGTTCACCCGCACCTCGGTGCTCGACCTGGAGTCGGCCACCGGGCTGCGCACCAGCAGCCTGTACGCGGCGTTCGGCGACAAGACCGGGCTGTTCCGCCGCGCGCTCGACCACTACGTCACCACCGTCGTCCGGGCCCGTCTCGACGAGTTCGCCGGTCCCGCAGCAGGTCTCGACGACCTGGAGCAGCTGTACCTCACGCTCTTCGCCTGGCCGCTGGACGACGGTCACGGCTGTCTCGTCGTCAACTCCGCCGCCGAGTTCGGCGGGGACGAGTCCGTCCCCGGTGAGTCGGTCCGGACCGGGCTCGACCTGGTGGGCGAGCGCGTCGGAGCCGTGCTCCGGCGTGAGCTGGGCCGGCAGCACGCGGCCACCACCGCACGACTGGTCCTGCTCTACCAAGGGCTCCTGCTGCTCAGCCGGGCCGGACGCCTCACCCCCGCGCACCGCGCGGCCATCCGCCACGAGTTCGACGCCCTGCGCGCCGAGAAGGAGAACCGATCATGACCACCACCCCGCTCGCCCCCGCCACCGTCCCCGCCTCGCCCTTCTACAGCCAGGGGATCCAGGTCAGCGACGCCGGCTCGCTCGTCTTCGTCTCCGGGCAGGTCGGCATCGACGCCGACGGGACCCCGGCCGACGGCGTCGCCGCCCAGGCCGTCCAGGCGGTCGCCAACCTGCACGCCGTGCTCTCCGAGGCGGGCATGACGCCGTCGGACCTGGTGAAGCTCACGATCTACCTCACCGACCCCGAGGACGTCGGCCCGTTCATGGCCGCGGCGGGCGGGAGCCTCCCGCAGCCGCCGCCGGCCACGACCCTGCTGCTCGTCGCCGGCCTGGCCGCACCCGAGCTCAAGGTCGAGATCGAGGCCGTCGCCGCGCGCTGAGCGTGCGCTGCACCGGTTCGCCGGCGACCGAGCCACGGCCGCGTCCCGGACGCCGACCGTCCGGATCGGGCCCTAGCCTGCTGTCGTGGACCTGGAGCTGACCGGCGAGATCTTCCACTGGCGCGGTCCGTCCCCGTACCACTTCGTGCGGGTGCCCGAGGCCCAGGTCGAGGTGCTGCGGTCGGTCGCCAAGGAGGTCACCTACGGCTGGGGGATGATCCCGGTCGAGCTGGCGCTCGGCGACACGGTCTGGGAGACCTCGCTGTGGCCCAAGGACGGTGGCTACCTCGTCCCGGTGAAGGACCGCGTGCGCGAGGCCGAGGGCGTCGACGAGGGCGACGTGGTGACCCTGCGCCTCACGGTGCGTCCCCGACGCTGAACACTGGTCGGGTGACCGACCGGACGCCCGCCCCCGACCGGGCCGACGGCCCGGTCACCGTCGCCATCACCCGCCGCGTGCGACCCGAGGACGAGCGGCTGATGCAGGCCTGGGTCGACGCCGGCACCGGCATGGCCGCCCGGTTCCCCGGCTTCCTCGGCGCCGGCTGGGTGCGGCCGTCGACGGGCTCGCGCGAGTGGCACATGCTCTACCGCTTCGACAGCCGGCACAGCCTGCTGCTCTGGGAGGAGTCGCGCGAGCGCACCCAGTGGCGCCGCCGCCGCTGACGCCGTATCAGCGCACCCCGACGAGCGCTCCGTACCGCACCACGACGGGACGTGTCGCGTCCCGCAGGATGGTGAGGAGCGCTGCGATGAGCGAGATGTGGGAGGACGTGGGAGCCACCTACGTCGAGGACGAGGTCGCCGGGGTGGGATGGATCGACCAGGTGGACGGGACCCTCCCGGCCGAGGGCGAGGACTGCACCGGGATCGTCGGCGTCGGCCTCGCCGACGCCGTGCAGGACGTCTGGTCCGGCGTGCCGGAGTGGATCGAGGACCCGTCCACCGACCTGGACCCGGACTGGGTCTACAACAGCGACCTCGGCGGCTGAGCCGCGGTCGCTACCGCGAGGTGGTCCGCTCGTACTGGCGGATCGACAGCGGGATGAACACGGCCAGGATCGCCACGATCCAGATCAGCGAGTACAGCAACGGGTTCTGCAGGGGGAAGATGTCGGGCGGCGGGAAGGCCGGGTTGGTGTTGCCGAACGCCTCTCGCGCCGTGAGCGTCACCGACGACACCGGGTTCCAGTTGGCGAACGTCTCCAGCGGCCCCGGCAGCGTCGAGGCCGACACGAACGTGTTCGCGGCGAACGTCAGCGGGAAGATCACGATGAAGCTGGCGTTGTTGACCACCTCGGGGGTCCGGACGATCAGGCCGACGTAGGCCATGATCCAGGAGATCGCGTAGGCGAACAGCAGCAGGACCAGGAAGCCGACCAGGGCGTCGAGCACCGACGAGCGCACCCGCCACCCGATCAGCAGGCCGGTGAGCGCCATCACCACCAGGCTGATCACGTTGTTGACGACGTCGCTGATCGTGCGGCCGAACAGCATCGCCGACGACGACATCGGCAGCGTCCGGAACCGGTCGATGAAGCCCTTCTGCAGGTCCTCCGCGAGGCTGAACCCGGTGAAGGTGCCGCCGAACACGACGGTCTGGGTGAAGATCCCCGCGATGAGGAACTCGCGGTAGTCGATCCCGACGTCCTGGCTGCCGATCGCGCCCTCGAAGACGAAGGCGAACAGCAGCACGAACATGATCGGCGACAAGGTGGTGAACACCAGCAGGTCGGGCACCCGGGTGATCTTGATCAGGTTCCGTCGCGTGACCGTCGCGGCGTCGCTGACGGCGTCGGTGAGGGCGCTCACGACTGCTCCTTCCCCGAGCTCGGCGCCACGGGTTCGTCGGCGTCGCCCTCGGCCGCGCGGCCGGTGAGGCTGAGGAACACGTCGTCGAGCGTGGGGCGGCGCAGGCCGATGTCCTGGATGGCGATGCCTGCGGAGTCGAGCTCCCGCACGACGTCGATGAGCACGCTCGCGCCCCCCGAGACCGGCACCGTGACCCGTCGGCTGTGGCGGTCGGTGGCGGGCCCGCCGATGCCGACGCGGGCGAGCACCTCGCCGGCACGCTCCAGCTCGTCCTCCCGCGCGACGACCACCTCGACCCGCTCACCGCCCACCTGGTCCTTGAGGGTGTCGGCCGTGCCCTCGGCGATCACCCGGCCGTGGTCGATGACCGCGATCCGGTTCGCCAGCCGGTCGGCCTCCTCGAGGTACTGCGTGGTGAGCAGCAGGGTGGTGCCCTCGCGCACGAGATCGGCGATCACCTCCCACATGCCGAGCCGGGACCGCGGATCGAGGCCGGTGGTCGGCTCGTCGAGGAAGAGGATCGGCGGTTCGGCGACCAGCGCGCCCGCGAGGTCGAGCCGCCGGCGCATGCCGCCGGAGTACCCCTTCACCGGGCGGTCGGCAGCGGCGGCGAGGTCGAACCGCTCGAGCAGCTCGCGGGCGCGCTCGCGGCTGCGACGCGCGCCGAGGTGGTACAGCCGGCCGACGACGTCGAGGTTCTCGAAACCGGTCAGGTACTCGTCGACCGCGGCGTACTGGCCGCTGACGCCGATCCGCCGCTTGACGGCCTTGGGATCGGCCAGGACGTCGACGCCGGCGACCCGGGCGCGACCGCCGTCGGGCCGCAGCAGCGTGGTGAGCACCTTGATCGCGGTGGTCTTGCCGGCGCCGTTCGGGCCGAGCAGCCCCACCACGGTGCCCTCCTCGACCTGCAGGTCGAGCCCGTCGAGCGCCCTCACGTCGCCCGAGCGCGAGCCGTAGACCTTGACCAGCCCCTCGGCCAGCACACCGTTCGACATCCCGCCTGCTCCCCTCGTCCGCCCGCTCGCTCCGTCAGGACCCTGGCACACCGCACCGACAGCGGCTGCGCCCCCGCCCGGTCAGGCTGCCGCGCACGCGACCTCCACCGCGGCTCGGTCCGGCGTCCCGTCCGGCGCCGTCCGCGCGTCGTCGGAGGCCTCGCGGTAGGCCGCCGAGAGCCGCCGGTACGGGCCGCTCGCGAGCGCCAGCAGGGTGGCGACCAGGCCGATCACGCCGGCGACGACGAAGACCAGCGCGATGCCACGGTCGGCACCGGTGCCGAACCAGCTGCCGATCATGCGGGCGCCGGCCCCGTCGGTCATGGTCGGGATGACCCACAGCTGGGTGGCCGGGGCGATCAGGAAGGCGGTGAGCGGCGACGCCGCCTGCTCCACGCTCTGGGCGAAGCCGAACACCCGGCCCTGCCGCTCGAACGGCACGACGCGCTGCAGCACGGTCTGCTCGGCCGCCTCGGCGAACGGCATCAGCAGCATGAAGACCATCATCGAGACCGACAGCAGCCAGATCGAGGACCGCAGCGGGAACAGCACCGTCACCGACCAGGTGACCACGTTCACCAGCAGCAGCAGCCGAACCGGGTTGCTGCCCAGCCCGATCCGCGCCACGAGCAGCCCGCCGACGATGACGCCGGTGCTCAGCACGCCCCACAGCAGGCCCCACGCCTGCACCGAGACGAGCGACAGGCCGTAGGCGTCCATCAGGGCCATGAACGTGCCGCCGAGGAAGTTGTTGAAGCAGCTGAACGCGATCAGCGGCACCAGGCCGGGGACGCCGCGCACCAGGTGCACGGTGCCACGCAGGTCGACGCCGTGGCCGTCGTCGCCCTTGCGGGTGCGGGCCGGCGCCGCCTCCGGCACCTCGAGCCGCGACAGGTGCACCACGCTCGCCGCGAGCACCACCAGCGCCAGGACGAGCACCGAGCGCATCCCGTCGTACGCGACGAGCAGCCCGCTGATCACCGAGGTCACGAGGAAGGACACGCCGGACGTGGTGCCCACGAGACCGTTCGCCCTGTCGCGCAACCCTTCCGGCACGAGCAGCGTGACCATCGTCGGCACCGCGATGCCGCGCAGGTTGCCGGTGATCACGCCCAGCATCAGCAGCACGACGAACACCCAGAGCACGGGGCTCGCGGGGTCGCGGAAGGTCTCGGCCGGGGTGGTCAGGTAGATCCCCAGGCAGACCGCGTACAGCGCGAAGGAGGCGCCGGCCGACCACTGCATCACCTGCTGCTTGCGGTGGTGGTCGACCACGCTGCCGAACCAGACCCCGGTGGTGGCCGTGGCCGCGAGGAAGATGCCGGCGATGAGGCCGGTGGCCAGCACCGAGCGGGTCTCGAGGTACACCCAGAACGTCACCGCGAACCACAGCGTGAAGTTCACGACCGACACCACCAGGGAGCTCACCAGCACGTGCGCGAACACCCGCTGGGTGCCGGTGCGCAGGTCCAGGCCGGTGCGGCTCCGGGGGTGGGCGCCGGTCTGGCTCATGGTCGCTCCTCGTCGTGCGCCCGGTCGGGCGGCTGCTGGGTCTCTGGGGGTCAGACCGGCCGGGTGCCGCGAACTCATCGCCCGGCACCGGTGCCACCCCCGGCGGCTCGTCCGACGCACGCTAGGAGCTCAACCGCGCTCGAGGTCAAGCGCGGACCCGCGCGGCCATCTCCAGGTAGTGCACGTTGTGCATCAGGGCGAGGACGTTGCCGAACGGGTCGACGAACGAGGCGGTGACGAAGCCCGGACCGCGCTCGGTGCGCGGCTCCAGCACGGTGGCGCCGCGCGCCAGCACGTCCTCGATCGCGGCGTCGAGGTCGTCGACCGCCCAGTTCAGCACCGCACCGGCGGGCGTCGTGGCGTCCGGGCCGTACGGCGACCAGCGCCGGTCGATGATGCCGAGCTCGAACTCGTGGTCCCCCACCCGGAACTCCACGTAGGCCGGCGGGCCCTCGAGCGGGCGGACGAAGTACGGCTCGATGCCGAGCAGGTCGGCGTACCAGCGCGACGCGGCGACCACGTCGTCGGCGAACAGGTTGAGGGTGGCGGGTCCACGGAGCATCGGGTCCTCCTCGGGAGCGGGGGTCGGCGGGTCCGACCTGCCTCACGACCCAGACAACCGGGTGAAGTGCTCACCGAATGATCACTTTCTCTGCGAACCTGGCAGGCATGAGGGCGGATCGCCTGGTGGCCACGGTGCTGCTGCTGCAGACCCGAGGGCGGGTCACCGCGGCCGAGCTCGCGGCCGAGACCGAGGTGTCGGTCGCCACCGCGCGCCGCGACCTGGAGGCGCTGTCGTCGGCGGGCGTCCCGGTCTACCCGCAGCCCGGGCGCGGCGGAGGCTGGCAGCTCGTCGGCGGCGCCCGCACCGACCTCACGGGGCTGACCTCCGGCGAGGCGCAGGCGCTGTTCCTCCTGCTCGGCGCGGCGACGGCCGGCGGCGGCACCCGGCCCGAGACCGCCACGGCCGTGCGCAAGCTGCTGCGGGCCCTGCCCGCCACCTTCCGCACGGACGCGGAGCAGGCGGCCGCGGCCGTGCACGTCGACCCCGCGGGGTGGGGCGCGTCGGCACCGGTGGCCCTGGAGGTGCTGCGCTCGCTGCAGGAGGCGGTGGTGCGCCGCCGCGTGCTCGAGGTCGTGTACGCGCCCCGGTCGGGGGACGCGGGGACCCGCACGGTGGAGCCGCTGGGCCTGGTCGACAAGCGCGGCACCTGGTACCTCGTGGCGGCTACCCCGCGGGGCCGGCGCACCTTCCGGGTCGACCGCGTGCGGTCGATCCGGCCGACGGGCGAGGTGTTCGAGCCGCCGGCCGACCTCGACCTGGCCGCCGAGTGGCGCGTCACCGCCGCGGAGGTGGACGGCCACCGCTCGGCGGTGCGGGCGACGGTGCGGGTGCCGGCGCGGCTGCTGCCCGTCCTGCGCTCGCACTTCGGCACCTACCTCGACCAGGACGTCCCCGCTCCCGCCGGTCCGGAGGGGACCGTCACCGTGGGCGTGGGCGCGCACCTGGTGCGCGGCCTGGCCGAGCAGCTCGCCGGGTTCGGGGCGGCCGTCGAGGTGCTCGACCACCCCGGGGTGCGGGCCGAGCTCGCTGCGATCGGGGCCGAGCTGGTGCGGGCGCACGGCCCGTAGGGTCTGGTCATGGCGCTCATCCACCAGGCGACCCTCACCCCCGGCAAGCTCGACCTGCTGCGCGCGTGGCTGCCCACCCGACCGTGGTTCCCCGCCGGCGCCGAGGTGACGGCGCTCGGCGCGTACCGCTTCGACGACCCCGTGGGCGAGGTGGGCGTCGAGACGTTCCTGCTGCAGGCCGGCGACGTCGTGCTGCAGGTGCCGCTCACCTACCGATCCGGGCCGCTGCCCGGTGCCGAGGACGCGCTGGTGGGCGAGACCGAGCACTCGGTGCTGGGCCGGCGGTGGGTGCACGACGGCACGGCCGACCCGGTCTGGCTGGCCTGCGCTCGTCGCGGCCGTGCTCACCGGCGGCACCGAGGCGGGCGAGGAGATGGAGGTCGACGGCCGGATGCAGCGCGCGCGACCCCACCGCGACGGTGCGGGGCAGCGGGGCACGTGGGACGGACGTGCCCGACCTGGTGGCCACCAGCGTTCGCGACGACGGCCCGACGACCGTGGTGCGTGCCGGCGAGGTCGAGGTGGTGCTCGGCCGGGTGGTCGGCACGCCGCTGGGGGACGGGCAGACGCTCACCGGCGGTCCCGCCGGGCGCGAGCCGTCGGTGCTCGCCGTGGTCCGCACCGGCTGAGGGACCGGCGGTCTCCTCAGCCGGGTCCGACCCGCTCCAGCCCCTGCCAGGCGGCCAGCGCGTCGACCTCACGCAGCACCGCGGACCGGATCGCCGTGGTCCACCGGACGTCCTCGTGCAGCGCGTTCAGCCGCAGCACGCCGGCCTTGCGCTCGGCGGTGGCGTCGACCTTGCCGATCAGCCGGTCGCCGTGCAGGACCGGCAGGGCGAAGTAGCCCCACCGCCGGGCCGCCTTCGGCTTGTACATCTCCAGCACGTACTCGAACCCCCACAGGTCCTGCGCGCGCACCCGGTCGTGCACCAGCCGGTCGAACGGCGACAGCAGCGCGGTGCGGCCCTCGAACCCGCCCTCGAGCGCGGCGGGGTCGACCCGCCACTCCCCGGTGGTGCCCTCGACCTCGACCGCCTCGCCCGCGTCGCCCACGAAGGACGGACGGGCGATCCCGAGCGAGCGGAGCAGCAGCCGCCGGCGCTCGGGTGCCGCCTCCTCCTCGGGGACCGCGACGACGTCGGACGGGTACACGCGCTCGGCGACGTCCCAGATCCGTTGACGTCCCTGGCGTCCGGAGATCGCGACCGACCCCTGCGCGTTGAGGAACTCCAGCATCTGCGTGACGTTGCGGTTGCCGGTCCAGCCGGAGGAGGCCCACGGCACCTGGGCTGTGTCGGGCACGTCGCGCGAGAGCAGCGGGCCCTTCTCGCGCAGCAGGTCGAGCACGGACCGCCGGAAGGCGTCGTTCACCTCGAGCCAGCGGCGCGCCTCGGCCCAGTCCGTCCCGGGCCACGCCCGCATCGAGGCCAGCTGCAGCCGCAGGTGGGAGGTCGGCCGCACGAACGCGCGCCGCTCGAAGACCGTGCGGTCGACCTCGTGCAGCGCCTTGAGCTGCTCGGGCCGGTAGCCGCCGCCGAGCCGGGTGAACGCCACGAGGTCCGCGCTCGGTGCCACCGCGGCGGTGGGATCGAGCTGCAGGTAGGTGAGGTGCTCGACCACGGCGAGCAGGTCGGTCGGTCGCTCGGCCGTCAGCAGCTGGGCGCGCACGGCCGCCCGCCGGGCCTGCTCCAGGGTCAGCGGCGGTGTCGTCACGCGCAGGAGACTAGGGCCGGTCCCAGCCGCGGCGCCGTCCCGAGGCTCCGGCGACCACGCCGTGACGCGGTCGCCGGCACGGTGCCCGGGGTCGGGGCGGGCGCGGGACGCGTGAGCGCCGTGTCCACGACCGCGGCGGACGGCGTCGCGAAGGGCACCCGCAGGTTGGCTCCCTTCGAGGTGACCACCCGCAGCGCGCCGCGGTCCAGGCGAAGGTCGAGATCCGGTGCAGCGCGCGCGTCATCGCCTCGCTCACGGCGTCCTCGGCCTGCTCGTCGGTGGCGAGCCTGCGCCGGGCGTAGGCGTACAACCGCGGGTAGGCCCGCCGGTAGAGGGTCTCCCAGGCGTCCGGGTCGCCGCCGCGCGCCGCCTCGACGGTGCGGCGGAGGTCGGCGTCGGTCAGGTTCATCGGCTGCTCATGCATCTCGGACGCGGTTCGTCACACCCCGGTCCGCAGATCCCTGGACCGGCCGGTCGTCGCGGCTCTGGTGGACTGGGGTGATGAGCAGCCAGGTCGAGCAGCGCGCCGTGACCACGCGGGACGACCGGACCCTGCGGGTCCACGACACCCACCCCGGGGACGGGGACCGCACGGTGGTGGTCTGGCACCACGGCACGCCGAACACGGGCGCGCCGCCCACGCCGCTGCGGGAGGCGTCCGACCGGCTGGGGCTGCGCTGGGTCGGGCACGACCGCCCCGGGTACGGCGGGTCCGACCCGCAGCCCGGACGCTGCGTGGCCGACGTCGCCGCCGACGTCGAGGACCTCGCAGCCGCCCTCGGGATCGAGCGGTTCCTGGTGATGGGGCACTCCGGCGGCGGCCCGCGCGCGCTGGCCTGCGCGGCGCTGCTCGGTGATCGCGTGCTGGCCACGGCGGCGCTCTCGTCGCCCGCCCCGTACGACGCCGAGGGGCTCGACTTCCTCGCCGGCATGGCACCGGCCGGCGTGGCCGAGCACCGTGCCGCGGCGCAGGGACGGGCTGCGCTCGAGGCGCTGGAGGACGGCCTGGACATCGGCTTCACCCCGGGCGACGAGCAGGCGCTCGGCGGGCGCTGGTCCTGGTTCCTCGAGGTCGTCCGGGCCGCGCTGGCGGGCGACCCCGAGGGCGCGGTCGAGGACTCGCTCGCGGCGGTGCGGCCGTGGGGGTTCGACGTCGCGACGATCGCGTCACCGCTGCTGCTCGTGCACGGCGGGGCCGACCGGATGGTGCCCGCGTCGCACTCCTCCTGGCTCGCCGACCGCAGCGGCTCGTCCGAGCTCTGGCTGCGCCCGGACGACGGGCACGTCACCGCGATGGACGCCGGCGAGGACGTCCTGGACTGGCTGGCGGCGCACGCCGCCCGGTGAGCAGCTCGGCCCGGTCCCTGGGCCACCCGCGTCCTGGACGCCCGAAGACCGGGACGTCCGACCCCTTCCCGGGGGTCTGATGCCCCACCCTTCGTCAGCCGACCGGAGGCTCGGTCACAGCGAGGTCATCCCCTCGCCGCGGTAGGTGGGCACCGTCTCGACCACGGCGTCGCCCTGCACCAGGTGCAGCACCTCGACCCGCTCGCACAGCTCGCCGGCCTTGGCGTGCCGGAACCAGACCCGGTCGCCGACCGCGAGCGTGCGGGCCGGACGGCCCGTGAGCGGGGTCTGCACCTCGCCGGCGCCCTCGGCCGGGAGCAGCCGCAGTCCTTCCGGGAGCGCCGGCACGGGCAGCCGGTCGCGTCCGGCGGGTCCGGACGCCACCCAGCCGCCGCCGCTGACGGTCACCACGCCCGGTGCGGGACGCCGGGTGACGTCGAGGCCGAAGAAGGCGGCCGGCCGGGCGCGGAACGCGTCGTAGCCGTCGAACAGCGCCGGGGCGTAGAGCCCGGACCCGGCGGCCACCTCGGTGACGACGCCCTCGCGGACCGTGGTCTCGAGGCTCCCCGTGCCACCTCCGTTGACGATCTCGAGATCGGCGACCGTCCGGACGGCCGCCACGACGGCCGCCCGACGCTCGGCGAGCTCCTCGATCGACAGCGACTTCATCGTCCGGACGGCCTTGCCACGCAACGGGTTCCCCACCGGCCGGTCCTGGAGGCCCGCGACCTGGCCCTCGTACGCCATCAGCCCGACCAGGCGGAAGCCGTCGCGCCCGGCGACCGCGCGGGCGAGCCGCACGGCGTCGTCGACCGAGTGCACGGGGGAGCGGCGGGGACCGAGGTGCACCCGGCCGCCCGCACGACGGTACGAGGCGTCGAGGTCGAGGCACACCCGCAGCGGGCCGGACCTGTGTCGACCCACCGCCGCCTCCACGAGGTCGAGCTGCGCCGGGTCGTCGACCATCAGCGTCACGCGGGCGAGCGCCCGCTCGTCGGCCACCAGGTCCCGCAGCGCCGAGCGCTCGGCGGTGGGGTAGCCCACCAGGACGTCCTCGACGTCGTCGGCCAACCGCAGCGCCTCCGACAGCGAGTACGCGAGGACGCCCGCGAAGCCGTCGCGCGCCAGCACCCGCCGCAGCAGCGCACGGCAGCGCAGCGACTTGCTCGCCACCCGCACGGGGACGCCGGACGCCCGTCGGAGCAGGTCGTCGGCGTTGGCGTCGAAGGCGTCGAGGTCGACCACCGCCACCGGCGCGTCGAGGTCGCGCGTGGCGTGGTCGAGGCGGTGGCGCAGGTCGGAGGTCGGCACCGTCCTAGTCTGGCCTTCGTGCGGGGACGACCGGCGCAGGGCGCCTGGAGCAACTGGGCGGGCAACCAGCACGCTGACGGCGTCGAGGTGGTCAGCCCGTCGGGCACCGACGAGATCGCCGCCGCGCTGACCTCGGCCGCCGCGACCGGGCGCGGCGTGCGGCCCGTCGGCACCGGTCACTCCTTCAGCCCGGTCGCGGTCCCCCGCGAGGTGCAGCTGCGGCTCGACCGGCACGACGCCCTGGTCGACCTCGACGTCGCCGCCGCCCGGGTGACGGTGCAGTCGGGGATGACGCTGCGGCGCCTGAACAGGCTGCTCGAGCACGCCGGCCTCGCGCTGACCAACCTCGGCGACATCGAGGCCCAGACGGTCGCCGGCGCGATCTGCACCGGCACGCACGGCACCGGGGACCGGTTCGGCGGGCTCGCCACCCAGGTGGTCGGCCTGCGGCTGGTGCTCCCCGACGGCTCCACCCTGACCTGCACCGAGAGCGAGCACCCCGACCTGCTCGATCTCGTGCGGGTCGGCCTCGGCGCGCTCGGCGTGGTCGACACCGTGACCCTGCAGGCGGAGCCGCTGTTCGCGCTGCACGCGCGCGAGACCGCCGCCTCCCTCGACGACGTGCTCGACGGCCACGACGACCTCACCGCGGCGAACGACCACGTCGACGTGCACTGGTGGACCCACACCCGCCGGGTGCTC
This sequence comes from uncultured Actinomycetota bacterium, assembly GCA_963825505.1. Taxonomy (GTDB): domain Bacteria; phylum Actinomycetota; class Actinomycetes; order Actinomycetales; family CAWJMD01; genus JBBQSN01. The sequence continues at coordinate 68,969 of CAWGTL010000024.1, forward strand.
CTCAAGCGCAACGACCGGGTGCCTCTGGACGGCTCGCGCGAGGGGCTCCGTCCCCTGTCCCGCGCGCGGCGCTGGTGGGACGACGACCTGCTCGCCAACGACGTCTTCGGCGCCGTGGTGGGCGCGGGGCGGCGGATCCCCGGACTGGTCCGTCCGCTCGCGCGGGCGTCGGCGTACGCGCTGGGCGCGCGCGAGTTCACGGACGTGCCGCACCGGGTGTTCACCACCGAGCGGCGCGTCCGGTTCGTCGAGATGGAGTACGCGGTGCCGCGGGCCGAGCTGGTGCCGCTCGTGCGGGAGCTGGTCGCGGCAGTGGAGGCGAGCAGCTGGCGCATCCCCGTTCCGGTCGAGATCCGCACGGCTGCAGCCGATCCCATCGCGCTGTCCACGGCGCACGGACGCGACACCGGCTATGTCGCGGCGCACGTCGCCCCCGGCAGCCCCGACCAGGACGCGTTCTTCGGCACCCTCGAGCGCCTGGCCGGCCAGGTCGGCGGCCGGCCCCACTGGGGCAAGGTGCACGGCCTCGACGCCGCGACCCTGCGCGCGCGCTACCCGCGGTTCGACGAGGTCGTGGCCCTGCGCGACCGGCTCGACCCGCGCGGGGTGCTGAGCAACGACCACCTCGACCGGGTCCTCGGCCCCGTCCCCGACCGCGCGGCACGGGGTCGGACCGCACCGTGATCGAGGTCGCACCCGACGACCCGCTGCGCGACGACGTCCACGCTCTGCTGGCCGAGCACCTCGCCGACATGCGCGTCACCTCGCCGCCGGAGAGCGTGCACGCGCTCGACCACGCCGCGCTCACCGACCCGGCGATCACCTTCTGGACGGCTCGCGAGGACGGCGAGCTGCTGGGCTCGGCCGCGCTCCTGCGGCTGACGGACGACCACGGCGAGGTGAAGTCGATGCGCACCACCGCCGCCGCCCGCGGGCGGGGCGTGGCCGCAACGCTCCTCGCGCACCTGCTCGACGAGGCCCGCACCCGCGGGTACGCGCGGGTCAGCCTCGAGACCGGGTCGCAGGACTACTTCGCCGCCGCGCGCCGGCTGTACGAGCGGCACGGCTTCACCGGGTGCGGCCCGTTCGGCGACTACGCCCCCGACCCGCACAGCGTGTTCATGACCCGCGAGGTCTGACCTGCCCTCCGCGCGGGCGGCCTCGGCGGTCAGTCCCGCATCGTGGCGACGTCGATGACGAACCGGTAGCGCACGTCGCTGCGCACGACCCGGTCGTACGCCTCGTTGATCGAGGTCGCGGGGATGGTCTCGATCTCCGCCGCGATGCCGTGCTCGGCGGCGAACTCGAGCATCTCCTGGGTCTGCGGGATCCCGCCGATCATCGACCCGCTGAGGGACACGCGCGGGTAGAGCAGGTTCCCGGCCTTGACCGTCAACGGGTTCTCCGGCAGCCCGATCTCCACGAAGGTGCCGTTGCGACGCACCATGCCGAGGTAGCGGTCGAGGTCGAGGTTGGCCGAGACGGTGTTGAGCACCAGGTCGAACCGCTGCTCGTTCTCCTCGAAGGTCGCGTCGTCGCTGGTGGCGAAGTAGTGCTGGGCGCCCATCCGCAGCCCGTCGTCCTGCTTGCTCAGCGACTGGCTGAGCACGGTGACCTCGGCGCCGAGCGCGGCGGCGAACTTCACGCCGAGGTGGCCCAGTCCACCCAGACCGATCACGGCCACCTGGCTGCCCTCGCCCGCGCCCCAGTGCCTGAGCGGGGAGTACGTGGTGATGCCGGCGCACAGCAGCGGCGCGGCGACGTCGAGCCCGAGCCCGTCCGGGATCGCGTGCACGAAGTGCTCGTCGGTGACGATCCCCGTGCTGTAGCCGCCCTGCGTGACCTCGCCGCTCGGCAGCACCTCGTTGTAGGTGCCGGTCATGCCCTGCTCGCAGTAGTTCTCCTCGCCGTCGCGGCAGGCGGCGCACTCGCGGCACGACCCGACCAGGACGCCCACGCCGGCGCGGTCGCCGACCGAGAACCGGTCGACCTCCGCCCCGACGGCGGTGACGGTGCCGGTGATCTCGTGCCCCGGGACGAGCGGGTAGTTCGCGGCACCCCACTCGTCGCGCACGGTGTGGATGTCGGAGTGGCAGATGCCGGCGTAGGCGATGTCGATCGCGACGTCGCGCGGACCGACCTCGCGGCGCTCGATGGTGGTGCGCTCGAGCGGTGCTCCGGCAGAGGGCGCGGCGTACGCGGTGACGGTGGTCATGACCCCATCCTCGCGGTCTACCGTGGCGGCGTGCGAGCGGGGCGGGTGGCCAGCTCGACGAGTGCGACGCGTACACCGAGGCGTACGGCGACCTGGTCTACGCGGTGGAGTACACCGACGCCCAGACCGTCCCGTTCGAGGAGGCCTGCTCGTCGTACGCCGGCCGACCCGGGTTCGTCCTGCGCGACCGCGAGCTGGTCCCCTCCGGCGCCGACGGGTACGTCGAGCGCACCTGCCCCTGACCGTGGACGGTCTGAGGATGCCGGGCCTACGCTCGTTGCGCCCGCCTGTCGTCACACGAAGGAGCAGGAAGGAGCACGGTCATGGCATCGCGGCTCAACCCCTACATCGTCTTCACCGGCCAGGCCCGGGAGGCGATGGACTTCTACCGGGACGTGCTCGGCGGCACGCTGACGAGCAGCACCTTCGGCGAGTACGGGACGACCGGGCCGGAGGCCGACCAGCTCATGCACGCCCAGCTCGAGACGGACGCGGGCTTCACGCTGATGGCAGCCGACTGCCCGCCCGGCACCGACGTGCGACCCGGCGACAACATCACCATCAGCCTGTCCGGTGACGACCGGGACGCGTTGCGGGGGTGGTTCGAGCGGCTGGCCGAGGGTGGCGAGGTGTCGACCCCGCTCGAGATGCAGATGTGGGGCGACGAGTTCGGTCAGCTGGTCGACCGCTTCGGCATCGGCTGGCTGGTCAACATCGCGGGCGACCACACCGGCTGACGCACTCGGGCCTGGCTCACACGTCGAAGGTGCTGAGCAGGACCCCGAGCAGCAGCACGGGCGAGTCCGCGATCGCGGCCGCCGACACCAGCACCGTCCGCGGGCCGCTGTCGAGCGTGCTCGCGACGAGGGCGAGCACGCCGAACCCGCCCAGGGCCGCGAGCTGGACCCCGGCCGACCACAGTGCTCCGCGCCACGCGCTGCCCTGGGCGTGCCGGACCAGGAACGCGTGCAGCCGCGGCTCGAGCCAGAGCCCGCCGACGATCCCGACGGCGAGGCACGCGACGAGGACCGCGACCAGCGCGGTGGGCACTCAGGCACCCCGGGCGAGCAGACCGGACAGCAGGACGGCGAACAGCTCGCGCAGCACGTCCTCGTGCTCGAGCCGCAGCACGGCCAGCTCGGGCTCGGCCTCGTACGCAGCCACCAGCGCCGCGGACGGTTGCGAGTAGGACCAGGAGGCACCCGTGACCAGCAGCAGGGCCGCGCAGAACCGTTGCGCCGCAGCCGGTGCCAGCTCGGGGACGACGTCGGTGACCACGGCGGCGAGGTCGTCGAGCACGGCGAGGGTGGCGCGCTTGTACCGGGCCGCGACCGCGGTGGAGACGTTCCGCTCCAGCACCCCGGCCTGCGCGGCGAGCAGGTCGCAGAGCACCGGACGGGCCGCGAGCGAGGCGGCGAGCACCGCCGCCAGCCGGTCGCCGCGCAGCGCGGGACCGCCCCGGCGCGGCACCGCAGCGGCCAGGCCCACGAGGTCGTCGGCCCACTCCCGCAGCGCCCGGTCGAGCAGCTCGAGCAGCACCGCCTCGCGCGACTCGAAGTAGCGCAGCACGTTCGACTTCGCGAGCCCGACCCGGCGCGAGAGCGCGTTCAGCGTGACGTCGGCGACGGGCATCTGCCCGAGCATCTCGGTGGCGGCGTCGAGCACGGCAGCGCGTCGCTGCTCGCGCTGCTCGTCGCTCCGCGCCCGCTGGAAGGTCACGTCGGCGCATCGTACAGACCGGCGGTCCCTTGCGGACAGACCAACGGTCTGTTAGCGTCGACGACATAACAGACCGCCGGTCTGCACCGATCGCGAGGAGCACCCCGTGTACACCGTCCCCGACCAGAGCGGCCGCCTCGTCGTGGTCACCGGCGCCAACAGCGGCACGGGCAAGGAGGCGGCGACCCGGCTCGCCGCCGCGGGCGCCGACGTCGTGATGGCGGTGCGCACGCCGGAGAAGGGCGAGGCGGCCCGTCGCGAGATCCTCGAGCGCGTGCCCGGGGCGAGCCTGCAGGTGCGCCGGGTCGACCTCGCCGACCTCGCGTCGGTGGGCGAGCTCGTCGACGGCCTGGTGGCCGACGGCCGGCCGGTCGACACCCTCGTCAACAACGCGGGCGTGATGGCGCCGCCCGAGCGGTTCGAGACGGTCGACGGCTTCGAGCTGCAGATGGGCAGCAACTTCCTCGGCCCGTTCGCGCTCACCGTCCGGCTGCTGCCGCTGCTGCTGCGGGCCGAGGCCCCGCGGGTCGCGACGATGTCGAGCGGCGTCGCCGCGGCCGGCCGGATCGACTTCTCCGACCTGCAGTGGACCCGGCGCCGGTGGAGCCCGTTCCGCTCCTACGCCCAGTCCAAGCTCGCCGACATGCTGATGGCCTCGCACCTGGCCCGGGTGGCGCAGGACCGGGGCTGGCACCTGGTGAGCACGATGGCGCACCCCGGCTACACCCGCACCAACCTGCAGTCGGCCGGCGCCGGGCTCGGCAGCGGCACACCGTGGTGGTCGCCGTTCCGGATCGGGATCGCGGTCGCGCCGTCCCAGGGCGTCGAGGTCGGCACCGAGCCGCTGCTGTTCGCGGCGGCCGACCCCTCGGCGGCGAACGGGTCCTACGTCGGCCCGAGCGGCCGGTTCGGCCTGACCGGCCCCACCGGCCCGGCAGCGGTGCCGCGCCCCGGCCGCGACCACGCCACCGGCGGCGCGGCTGTGGGAGGAGGCCGAGCGGCTCACCGGTGCGCGGTTGGCGCAGATCGTGCCGGTCTGAACCGTTCGGGTGTGACGGGCCTCACGGCGCTCCCGGGGGTCGCCGCGCGGGCGACACGTTCAGGACACGTACCGGACATGCCGATGCCTCATCCTGGACGCACCACAGGAGAGGCACGCACATGCACGAGCTGAACGTCCCCGCCCGCCAGATCCGGCCGTCGGACCACCTCCCACCCCAGCGCGCCCTGCACGCCACCCGCTACCAGGACCGCGGCTTCACCGTCGGCCCGACCGAGGCCGACGTCCTCGACCTGCCCGTCCTGTCCGGCCGGATGCTGCTGTCCGGCCCCGACGGGCGGCTGAGCAGCGTCCCGCAGGACGCCGTCGTCGTCGTCCGGCGCCACGCGCCCGGCTGCGAGGCCTGAACCGCACCCCTACGGTGGCGGACATGCGCCCGTCCGACCCGCCGGCCACCTACAAGGACCTGTGCGTCGACGCCGCCGACCCCGTCCGGCTCGGACGGTTCTGGTCGCCCGTGCTCGGCTGGCGCCTCACCGAGCACGACGACGGCGGCGCGGACCTGCGCGACGCCGACGGCCGCGTGCAGGTCTGGCTGAACCGGGTGCCGGAGCCGAAGAGCGTGAAGAACCGGCTGCACCTCGACGTCGGCGCCGGCTCCGTCGACGAGGTGCTCGACGCCGGCGCCACCCGCGCCGACCACCAGCCGCCGCACGGCCGGTGGACGGTGCTGCACGATCCCGACGGCCAGGAGCTGTGCGTCTTCCTCGACGGGCCGCGGGGCCTGCAGGAGCTGGCGTGGGACTGCGGCCCCGACCTCGCCGACGCCACCCGCGCGGCGACCTGGTGGGCCGAGGTGCTCGGCGCCCGCGTGGTGGAGCAGGACGGCTGGACCCAGGTCGTCGACGTCCCGCAGGCGCCGTTCACCGGGCATGGCGTTCAACCCCGTGCCCGAGCCGCGGACGACGAAGAACCGGGTGCACGTCGACGTGCTCTCCGACGACGTGGACGGGCTGGTCCGCCGCGGCGCCACGGTGCTGCGGCCGAAGGGCGACGACGGCCTGGCCTGGCACGTGCTGGCCGACCCGGACGGCAACGAGTTCTGCGTCTTCGACCGGCCGGCGACGTGAGCGGGCCCGGGGTGGACGAGGGGTACGCACCGGACGACGTCGACGAGCACCGGTGGTGGGCCGCCGCCGGCGCGTGGTCGACGGCCTGGTGGGCGCCCTCGTGCTGCTCGTCGTCCTGGCGGTCGCGGCGGCCGTCGCGTTCTGGCTGCTCAGCCGCCCCGCCGACGAGCCGTCCGGGTCCGCGTCGCCGACGCCCGTCCCGTCCGCGACCGACCCCGGCGGGTCCGACGCGCCCGACGACCTCGGCCCGGACGAGACCTGGCTCGGCGACGTCGACCTCAGCACCTCCGACCTGGTCTCGCCCGACGGCACGCTCCTCGACGTCGTGGCCACCGGCCAGGGCATCCGGTCGGGCCCGGACGGCATCACCGCCGCACGGCTCGACGTGGAGGCGACCCAGCCGTTCGCCGCCGTCGCCGCCGGCATCGGCGGCGGCGCCACCCTCACCGCGGCCGAGGACGGCCGGGCCGAGCTGCGCCGCAGCGTCACGGTCCTGGGTCGCACCGTCGACGTCCGCGCCACCGGCACCGTCCGCGCCGAGGGCGGCCTGATCGTCGTGGAGCCCCAGGAGATCGACCTCGGCGGCCCCGACCTGCTCGGGCGGGCCGTGGGCGCGGCCGTGCGCGAGCTGGTCACCATCCGCCAGCCGGTCGACGGCGTGCCGGAGGGGCTCGTGCTGCAGGAGGTCACGGTCCAGGACGACGGCTTCCGCGCCCGGCTCAGCGGGACGGACGTGCGCCTCGGCGGTTAGTACTCGCAGGCCCCTGCCGTGCACACCGCGGGGACGTCCGGCGCGGTCGGTCTCCTGGGCGGTCGTATCGATCCGCGCGGAGCCGTTCGTCAGGGTCCCGGTCGGTCCTGCAGCGTGAGGAGGCCGGCGTTCGTGTGCAGCAGGCCTGTGCACAGCCGCGAGGACGTTCGCGCGAGGTCGGTCATCATGGTCGGGGCCCGTCCACGCCGGGGCGGCCGTCGACGCGCGAGGAGGGTGTGACCGTGGGGTTCCGCTACGAGCCGGGCACGCTGCGCGCGGCCGCCAAGGACATGGACGAGCTGAGGCTCTGGGTCAAGGAGGCGCGCAGTACGCGGCCGACCACCTGGACATCAACACGGCCTTCGACGAGGGCTTCCTCAACACGTTCATGTTCACGCACTCCTCGGTCGAGAGCACCACCAACGACTACCTGCGCGACCTGCAGACCCTGGTGGGCGACGTCGCCGAGGCGTTCCGCACCACCGACGACACCTACCGCACGGTCGACCGCGACCGGGCGCGCGTGCTCGACCACATCGCCGGCGCCCTGCCCGACGGCGAGCTGGAGGCGTCCAAGGCCGAGACCGGCGAGGTCCCGGACCAGTACTGGCTGATCACGAACTGGACCGACCCCACCAAGCAGCTGCTCGACCCCGAGGTGGACCCCGACATCGGCGGCTCGTCGTGGTGGGACCTGATCAGCCCGTCCGCCTTCATCAACAGCGCCGTCCTGCAGGTCACGAAGTTCGCGGCGACGATCGGGCTCATCGACCACGAGGTCAACGTGATCGAGGAGCTGTGCAAGCCGCTGTCGGGCGACTGGAACGCCTACAAGCGCGCCGGCAACGCGCTCAACCACCTCGGCGACTTCCTCTACGACGTCCGCACCGACTTCCGCGGCACGGCCAACACCCTCGAGCTGCCGTGGAAGGGCAACGCCTCCGACCACGCCCGCGACTTCCTCTACGACGCTGCGGCCGACCTGTCGACCGCGAGCAAGGAGCTCAAGGAGGCCGGGCAGAACTACGAGGAGTCGGCCGAGGCGGCCAAGGACTTCGCCAAGCTGCTCGGCATCGCGGTCGAGGTCTGCACCGACACCGCGGCGGCCGCGGCGATCGCCGCGGGGGCGGCCGGCACGGCGGCGGCCAGCGGCTTCGGGCTGCCGATCGCGCTGATCGCCGGCGGCTACGCGCTGTCCAAGGTGAAGAAGGTGGTCGACGCCGTGCGCGACGCGCTCAACGCCTACAAGGACCTGTCCGACGTCGTCGAGAGCTCCGACGGCTTCCTGCGCGGGCTCGGCGTGGTGAGCGGCTACCTGCCCCTGCCCGACCTGGCCGGCGGGCGCGACGTCCCGGTGGTGACGCCGTGAACGTGATCAGCGGGTTCTCCCGTCCGGACGACGACGCCGCCGGACGCCGGCGCGAGGTCGACGCGCGGGTCGAGGAGATGCTGTCCTCGCCGGAGGCGCTGATGGAGGGCGTCGCCCGCACCGACGCCGCCCGCTTCGCCGGTCCCGACGCCGACGCCGAGTTCGCCCGGTGGCTCGCCGACCAGCCGGACCGCACCCTGGCCTCGCTCGGCCGCGCGATGCTGCGCGGCGAGCGTCCAGCCGACCTCGCGGAGTCCGACGAGTTCAGCGACTTCTTCCGCCGCGGCGCCGAGGAGCTCGGCCGCACCGACGGGCGTGAGGTCGTCCGGGTGGTCGCCGAGAACGACCGCTCGCTGCGCCGCGACTGACGTCCCGCGCCGCACCCCACCGTTCGTGCTCCGGTGGCGGACGCGCCCGCCAGGTCCGAGCCTGTCCCCATGCCGTCTCCCGGGGTGACCTCGTCCGACCGCGTCCGGCAGGTGGCGGTGACGCTCGCCGAGGTGTTCTGCGTGCTGGGGACGCTCGTCGGCGTGGGGGTGCTCGGCACCCGCGTCGAGGAGTCCTCCGGCGGGGCGCTCGCCGCGGACGCCACGCTCCTCGCACCGGCAGGGCCGGCCTTCTCGATCTGGAGCGTGGTCTACCTCGGCCTGGCCGCGTACACCGTGCTGCAGTGGGTGCCGTCGCAGGCGGGCTCGCCGCGGCAGCGACGGGCCGGGTGGTGGGTGGCTGCGTCGATGGTGCTCAACGCGGGCTGGCTGCTGGTGACCCAGCAGGGCTGGCTGTGGGCCAGCGTCGTCGTGATCGTCGCCCTGCTCGCGGTGCTGGTGCGCGTGCTGCTGGTGCTGCACCGCGAGCCGCGCACCGGCGGGCTGGTGGAGTCCGTCGTCGTGGACGGCACGCTCGGGCTGTACCTCGGGTGGGTGGCCGTGGCGACCTGCGCGAACGTCACCGCGACCCTGGTGGAGTCCGGCGTCGAGCCCGGTCCGGCCGTGGCGCAGCTGCTGGCCGTCGGCGTGCTCCTGGTCGTGGCGGCCGTCGGGGTGCTCGCCGCCCGCTCGCTCGGCGGTCGCGTGGCGGTCGCCGCCGCGATGGCGTGGGGCCTGGCCTGGATCGCGGTCGGCCGCACCGGTGACGAGCCGCGCTCCACGGCCACCGCGGTGGCCGCGGTGGCGGTGGCGGTCGTGGTGCTGGCCGCGGTGGTGCCGGCGGTCCGCGACCGGCTGTCGGGTGGCCGGTCGTCGCGCGACCGGCTGTCGGGGGGCCGCGCCAGCATGGCCGGGTGATCCTGCACGCCGACGCCGACGCGTTCTTCGCCTCCGTCGAGGCCCGCGACCGGCCCGAGCTGGTCGGCCGCCCGTTCGTGGTGGCGCACGGCGTGGTGTGCTGCGCGAGCTACGAGGCGCGGGCGCTCGGCGTGCGGGCAGGCACCTCCGCCGAGTCCGTCACCCGACGGCACCCGCAGGTCGCGGTCGTCGACCTGCGGCCGGAGGCGTACGAGCGGGCGAGCTCCGACCTGTTCGCGTTGTTCGCCGAGGTCGCAGCGCTGGTCGAGCCGGGGTCGATGGAGGAGGCGTTCCTCGGCCTCGACGACGACGCCGACCCGCCGGCCGTCTCCCGGGCCCGCTCGGCCGCAACGACCCTGCGCCGGCGCGCGCGGGCCGAGGTCGGCCTGCCGGTGAGCGTCGGCGTCGGGCGCACCAAGCTGATGGCCAAGCTCGCCAGCCGCCGGGCCAAGCCCGACGGGCTGGTGGTCGTCGATCCCGCCGAGGAGGCCACGGTCCGCCCCGGCCTGCGGCTCGACGAGCTCTGGGGCGTCGGGCCGCCCACCGTCGAGCGGCTCCACGCCGAGGGGCTGCGCACGGTCGCCGACCTCGTGCCGCTCGGGGTCGTCGGTCTGCAGCGGTTCCTCGGCACCGCGATGGCGCGCCGCCTGGCCTCGATCGCCGACGGCACCGACGACCGCCGGGTGCGGCTGCCCGGGCCCCGGAGGTCCGCGGCGGCCGAGCGCACCCTGGCCCGCGCCACCCGCAGCCGCAGCGCGGTGCACGCCGTCCTGGCCGACCGGGTCTCCTCGGCCCTCGGCCGGCTGCCCGACGACGGCCGGCTGCCCACCTGGGTGGAGGTCCAGGTGCACTACGACGACGGCGGCGACGACCTGCGCCGCAGCCCGCTGCAGGTCTCGGGCACCGACCCCCGGCCGGCCGTCGAGGCGCTGGCGGCCCGGCTGCTCGACTCCACCGGCTTCGAGGAGGACGGGCGCGGGGTGGTGCGGGTCGGTGTCGGGCTCACCCTGCCCGCGCCGCGCGGGGTCGAGGGCCAGCTGCTGCTGCCGGGCCTCGGCTGAGGTCGGCGCTGGTGCCAGGGGTGGTGACGAGGCCCGGTCGGGGCTTGGATGGGGGGATGGAGCGCAGACGGCTGGGCCGGATCGGGTTCGACTCCTCGGTGCTGGTGTACGGCGCAGCGATGCTGGGCGAGGTCGACCAGGGCACCGCCGACGCGTCGCTGCAGGAGGCGTTCGACGCCGGCATCAACCACATCGACACCGCAGCCAGCTACGGCGCCTCCGAGGAGCGGCTCGGGCCGTGGTCCGAGCGGTTGTCGTCGCCGGAGGTCTTCCTGGCGACGAAGGTCGAGGAGCGCGGCTACGAGCAGGCGTGGGCCTCGATCAACCGCTCGCTCGAGCGGCTGCGGGTCGACCAGGTCGACCTGCTCCAGATCCACGCCGTCGGCGAGCTCGACGTGCTCGACCAGGTCACCGGCGACGCCGGTCCGTCGTCCGGTGCGCTCGCGGCGGCGGTGCGGGCGCGCGACGAGGGTCTGACCACCTCGCTCGGCATCACCGGCCACGGCCACGACGCGCCGGCGGTGCACCGGGAGGCGTTGCGCCGCTTCGACTTCGACGCCGTGCTCTCGCCGTGGAGCTATCTGCTGGCCACCCGTGAGGCCTACGCGGCCGAGTTCCGCCGGCTGGTCGAGGACTGCACCGCCCGCGACGTCGCGCTGCGGACGATCAAGACCGTGGCCCGCCAGAACTGGCTGCCGGGCCAGGACCCGGCGTACGCCACCTGGTACGAGCCGTGGGACGACCCCGAGCACATCGACGCCTGCGTCGCCTTCGTGCTCGCCGAGGACGCGATCTGCGGCTTCCCGTCCGCCGGTGACGTCCGGCTGCTCGCCCCCACCATCCGCGCGGTGGAGCGGGCGTCGGGTCCGGACGCGCTGTCGGCGACCGACGTCGAGCGGGTGCTCGCGTCCGCGCCGGGGTACTCCTCGCCGTTCGACCGGATGCCCGGCTGATCCGTCTGCTGCGAGGGGATGAGAGCCGACGTGGTCCCTGGGGTGGACGCGGCGGCCCGCCCGACGTGGTTCGCTCGGTGGACGACGAGACACCGTGCAGGAGGCACCCGATGACCAGACCCCTCGCCGCCGAGCTGCTGCTGCTGGCCCTGGACGAGAAGTCCGGCAAGCCGCTCGTCGACTCCTCCACCCTCGGCGCCGGCATCGCGGGCGCCGCCGTGGTCGACCTCGTGCTCGGTGGCGCCCTCGAGCTCGTCGATGCCGACGGTGGACCGATCAAGCGCGACCGGCTGGCGCGCACCGGACGGAACGCGCCGGGCACCGAGCCGATGTCGCTCATCCTCGACAGGTGCCACGGCAAGAAGCCGAAGGACGCGGTCGCCGAGCTCTACGCGTGGACCTGGAAGGACCGGCCGGCCGAGCTCAAGCAGCAGCTGCTCGAGCAGATGGCCGCCGAGGGCCTGCTCACCCGCGAGGAGCACAAGGTTCTCGGGCTGTTCCGGTCCACCCGGTGGAAGGAGGCGGACGGTCGTGAGGAGACCGAGATCCGCTCCCGCGTCAGGGCCGTCGTCGTCGAGGGGCAGGAGCCGGACGAGCGCACCGGCGCGCTGGTGTCGCTCGTGTCGGCACTCGACCTCGCGCCGAAGCTGTTCCCCGACCAGGACAAGAAGCAGGTCAGGGCCCGGGCCAAGGAGGTCCGTGACGGGCAGTGGGCGGGGAGGGCGGTGCACGACGCAGTCCTGGAGGTGACCACCGCGATCATGGTCGTGGTGGTGGTGCCGGTGGTCGTCGCCGGAGGCTCCTCGTGAGCCGGTGACCTCCCACCGCACCGTCGGCGACGACGAGCGTCGCGCCCGGCTCGCTCACCGGCACCTGCTGCGGCCGGTCGACCGCACCGACGACCTCGCTGCGCTCGCCGACGCCCTGGTCGTCCTGCACTCGAGCGACCCGGTCACGGTCTACCTGTCCGCGCTGGTGCGGATGCGCACGCCGTCGCTGGCCGCCGTCGACCGGGCGCTGTACGAGGAGCGCACGCTGGTGCGGCACCACGCGATGCGCCGCACCCTGTGGGTCGGCACCCCGGAGGTGGTGCGCACGGTGCACGCCGCGGCGACCCGCAAGGTCGCGGCCGCGGAACGCCGTCGCAACCTGAAGTACCTGGCGGAGAGCGGTTTCCAGCACCCGGAGCAGTGGCTGGCCGACGCGACGGCGGAGGCGCTGCGGGCCCTGCACGAGCACGGCCCGATGACCTCCCGCGAGCTCGGCCGGCGGGTACCCGCGCTCACCGAGAAGGTCGTCCTCGGACGCGGGTCGCCGAACGAGGCGTCGGTGGCGGCGCACACCCGGGTGCTGCTGCAGCTCGGGTTCGACGGCGTCATCGTCCGCACCCGGCCCACGGGCACCTGGATCAACGGCCAGTACACCTGGGCGGCGATGGACGACTGGCTCCCCGGTGGCGTCGACGGGGACGACGAGGCCGACGCCGCGAGGGGTCTCGCCGACCGGTGGCTGCGCCGGTTCGGCCCCGGGACCACGGCCGACCTGCAGTGGTGGGCCGGCTGGACCCTCGGCACCACCCGCCGCGCCCTCGCCGACGCGGAGGCCGTCCCGGTGCTGCTCGAGGACGGGACACCGGCCTGGCTCGCGGTCGGTGACGACGCACCCGTCGACCCGCCCGGCCCGTGGGAGGCGCTGCTGCCCGGGCTCGACCCCACGACGATGGGCTGGAAGTCGCGCGACTGGTACCTCCCGCCGGTCGCGGCTCAGGAGGCGTTCGACCGCAACGGCAACGGCGGTCCGACGATCTGGGTCGACGGCCGCGTGGTCGGCTACTGGACGCAGCGCCCCGACGGCGAGATCCGGCTGCACTGGTTCGAGCGCGTCCCCGTCGCCCGCCGGCGCGCGATCGCGCGCCGCGCGGACGAGGTGCGGGAGTGGCTGGGGGACAGCCGGTTCAGCGTGCGCTTCCCGGGGCGGGTTCATCCGACGCTTCTCGCCTGAGCGCCTCGGCCTGGTGCCGGTGGCCCACCACCTCGAATCCGACCACGACGACGACCGGAGCCAGCACCAGGACCAGCAGGCAGGCGACCACGGACGCGCCGGCCGACGCCATCACCACCGGCAGGACGAGGAAGACCGCGGCCCCGAGCAGCAGCCAGACGTGGAACGGGTCGAACGTCCGCAGCAGCAGGCTGTACAGGGTGAACAGCGTGAGGAGGTACACGGCGACGGGGACGGCGGTGGTGAGCACCGTGGCCGTCGTGCTGATGTGCGCCTCGTGCTCGAGGTGGTACGCCGCGACGTGCAGCCCCGCACCCGTGCCCGCGATCGCGCCGAAGACGAGGATGTGGCCGTAACCCCACGGCCAGGACCGGTCGCGGTGCCGGTGCAGCGCCTCGCCCGCCGGCGTCACGAAGTACGTCCACCACATCGCGAAGGTCAGCGCGGTTCCCGCCAGGCCCACCAGGGCGGCGTCGACCGACCAGCCCTGCCCCTCGACGACTGCCGCGAGCGCGGCGACCGTCCCGAGGATCACCTCGCCGAGGGTGATGATCGCCAGCAGCCCGTACCGCTCGGCGATGTGGTGCGGGTGCCAGGGCGTCATGCCCCGGGACCGCGACTCGGCCAGGACGGGTCCGGCGAGCTCGACGGCGTACAGCACGCCCGCTGCGAGGAAGGTGACCCACCCGGACGTGTGCGCGACGAGCAGGACCACCCAGCCCACCTGCGCGACCGTGATCGCGGCGGCGTAGCCGAGGCAGGTCGAGCGGTGCTCGGGGTCCTGGCGGGCGGCCCGCAGCCACTGCGCCACCATCGCCAGCCGCATCACCACGTAGCCCGCGACCATCACGCCGTTGTCGAGGTACCCGCCGTGGTCGAGCGAGTCGAACACCGCCGGCAGGCCCAGCGCCAGGACCAGGACGCCCACCATCTGCACCATCGTCAGCAGCCGGAACACCCAGTCGTCGGTGTCGTACGCCGAGGCGAACCAGGTGAAGTTGATCCAGGCCCAGCAGACCGCGAACACCGCGAACGCGAACCCGGCCACCGCGGCGAACCAGTGCCCCTCGGCGAGCAGGTGCGCGGCCTCGTTGCCGGCGACGCCGAACGCGACCACGAAGGTCAGGTCGAAGAGCAGCTCGAGCGGGGTGGCGGCGCGGTGGGCCTCGTGCGGGTCGCGACCGCGCATCCGGGCCAGGCCGTGGGCCAACCCGCGGCCGGGGCCGTCGGCAGCAGGAACGGGCACGACCAGATGGTGCCACGCGTGCCACCCTCGCAGGCGTGGGCAGACCGGAGGGTTTCGAGTACGAGGAGCGCGGCGACGAGGTGGTGGTCCTCCACCACGGACGTCGCGCCGCGACGTTGCGCGGCCTGCGGGCGCGGGAGTTCCTGGACGAGGTGGGCAGCGGCGAGGCCCAGCTGCTGATGGCGCGGGTCACCGGCAACTACCGCCGCGGCAACGAGCGCACCGCGAAGGCCCACCCCCGCAACGCCTCTCGCGGCCGCTGAGGCGCGAGAGGACGGCTCAGCCCTGGGCCCTGCGCGCCCGGTCGCGGGCGCGCTGGGCGTCGCGCTCGCGCCGCTCGAGGTCCTTGACCCGTGCCTGGGCGTCCTTGCGCTGGGCGGTGAGCGCCGCCAGCTCGCGCTCGGCGAGAGCGAGCGGGTGCGGGGCGGGCCCCGGCGATGGGGGGCCGGACCCGGTGGCCGGGTGGGTCGCGGTCCAGGCGGCGAGGCCCTCGAGCAGCAGCGACAGGCCGAGCTCGAAGTCGTCGAGGGCGTCGCCCTCGCCGGGCGGGTCGCCGGTGTAGCCGCCCGACACCAGCACCGGCGCGAGGTCGGGGAACCGCTCGGGCGTGATCACCTCGGCCAGGACGACCAGGGCCTGCGGCGCGAGCTCGGCGTCCGGACCGGCCGCCCCGATGTCGCGCTCGAGCTGGGCGAACACCCGCACGAACATGCTGAGCGAGAGCAGGACCGCCTGCTTGACGTCGGCTCCCGCCGGCAGGGTGCGCATCGCGCGGTAGGCGGCGTCGGCGAACTTGACGTTGTTCGGCATCAGCACGTTGGTGAGCGAGAGCGGGACGTCGAGCACCCAGGGGTGCTCGGAGTAGAGCGCGCGCTGCACCGCCGCGAAGTCGCGCAGCCCGCGGCGCCAGTCCTCGGCGTCGACCGGGGGGACCTCGGGCTCGCGGGCGACGGCGTCCTGCATCAAGGCGATCAGCTCGTCCTTGCTGGCCACGTAGCGGTAGAGCGACATCGTGGTGAAGCCGAGCGCCTCGGCCACCTTGGCCATCGTCACCGCCGCCAGGCCGCCCGCGTCGGCGAGCTCGATCGCGGCGTCGACGATCACCTCGTGGCTCAGCTCGCGCTTGGGCCCGCGCGCAGGCGCCTCGTGCATGCCCCACGCGACCGCCAGCACGCGCGGCAGCCCGGCCTCGGTCACGTCCGCCATCCCCGCAATCTATCGGACTGTGTACATCACAATCTGTGTATGTCATATTCAGTCTATGACGCACACAGTGATCGAGCTCGACGGGCTCACCAAGCGCTACGGGGACCACGTGGTCCTCGACCGCGTCGACCTGCGGGTCGGCACCGGGATCCTCGCCCTGCTCGGGCCGAACGGTGCGGGCAAGACCACCCTGGTCGACGTCCTGTCCACCCTGGTCCGCCCGGACGGCGGGACGGCCAGGGTGCTCGGGCACGACGTCGTCACGGCACCACGCGCGGTGCGGGAGGTCATCGGGGTCACCGGCCAGGACGCCGCGGTCGACGAGATGCTGACCGGCACCGAGAACCTGGTGATGGTCGGCCGGCTGCTCGGCCTCGGCCGGTCCGGCGCCCGCGGCCGGGCCACCGAGCTGCTCGACCGGTTCGGTCTGGGGGACGCGGCCGGCCGCCGGGTCAGCACCTGGTCCGGCGGGATGCGCCGCCGGCTCGACCTGGCGATGACGCTCGTGCGACCCACCCCCGTGGTCTTCCTCGACGAGCCCACCACGGGCCTGGACGCCCGCAGCCGGCAGACCCTGTGGGACGAGGTGCGCGCGCTCGCCGCGGCCGGGAGCACCGTCCTGCTCACCACCCAGTACCTGGACGAGGCCGACGCCCTGGCGGACCGGGTCGTCGTCCTCGACGGCGGCGCGGTCGTCGCGGACGGCACGCCGCACGAGCTGAAGTCGCAGGCCGGGGGCGAGGTCGTCCAGGTGCACGGGCCCGACGGCCGGGTGGAGCGGGCGCTGGTCACCGACGGCACCTCGGGCGACGTCGCCCGCGTCCTCGCGGGTCTCCCGGTCGACGTCCGCGTGACGGTCCGCCGCCCGAGCATGGACGAGGTGTTCCTCCAGCTCACCGGTCACCCGGCGCCCGACGACGAGCACTCGACCGAGCCGGCGCAGGTGCGGGCATGACCGGGGTCCTGACCGCGAGCGGGGTCTTCGTCGGTCGCAGCCTGCGGCACTCCGCGCGTGACGCCGAGGTGCTGGTCATGGGCATCACGCTGCCGGTGATGCTGATGCTGCTGTTCACCTACGTCTTCGGCGGCGCGATCAGCGGCGACCAGGCCACCTACGTGGGGTACGTGACGCCCGGGATCATCCTGCTGTGCGCCGGGTTCGGTGCCTCGTCCAGCGCGGTCTACGTCGCCCGCGACCTCAGCACCGGGACGATCGACCGGCTGCGCCGGATGCCGGTGCCGGCGGCGACGGTGCTGGTGGGCCACGTGGTCTCGAGCCTGCTGCGCAACCTGGTGGCCACCGCGGTCGTCGTCCTGGTCGGCGTGCTGATCGGGTACCGGCCGCAGGCCGACCTGCTGGGCTGGGTGGGCGCCGTCGGGCTGATCGCGCTGTGGATCCTCGCCGTCACCACCCTGTTCGCCCTGATCGGGCTGGTGGCCGGCTCCGCCGAGGCGGCGTCGGGGTACGGGTTCGTCTTCCTGTTCCTGCCGTACGTGTCCAGCGCCTTCGTGCCCGCCGACACGATGCCGTCGTGGCTGCAGGGTTTCGCCGAGCACCAGCCGATCACGCCCGTGATCGAGTCGATCCGGGCGCTCCTGCTCGGCGGCTCGCCCGGCACGGACGCCTGGTGGGCGGTCGGGTGGTCGACCGCGATCCTGCTGGTCTCGGCCGTGCTGGTCGCGGTCGTCTTCCCCCGCCGACGGGGCTGAGCCGCCGCAGGACGTCAGCCGCGCAGGGGCGTGTGCTCCGTCGGGACCCGCTCGCCCTCGGGTGGCGGCCCCGGCGGGGTGCCGTCGCCGAACGGCCTGCCGCCCATCGACTCCCGTCCGTGCGGGGTGGTCCAGCCGGACAGGTCCGGCCCCTGCGGCACGATCTGCGTGGGGTTGATGTCGGTGTGCACCACGTAGTAGTGCCGCTTGATCTGGGCGACGTCGATGGTGTCGCCGAACCCGGGGGTCTGGAACAGGTCGCGCGCGTACGCCCACAGCGCCGGCAGCTCGCTCAGCTTCTGCCGGTTGCACTTGAAATGGCCGTGGTACACCGCGTCGAACCGCGCCAGCGTGGTGAACAGGCGCACGTCGGCCTCGGTGATGGTGTCGCCCACCAGGAACCGCTGCGCGCTCAGCCGGTCCTCCAGCCAGTCCAGCGCCGTCCAGAGCCGGTCGTACGCCTTCTCGTACGCCTCCTGGGAGCCGGCGAAGCCGCAGCGGTACACGCCGTTGTTGACCTCGGTGTAGACACGGTGCTCGACCTCGTCGATCTCGTCCCGCCACTTCTGCGGGTACAGGTCCGGCGCGCCGTCGCGGTGGTGGGCCGTCCACTGGGTCGACAGGTCCAGGGTCATCTGCGGGAAGTCGTTGGTGACGACCTTCCCCGACGGCACGTCGACGAGCGCGGGGACGGTGATGCCCTTGGCGTAGTCGGGGTCGCGGGCGAGGAACGCCTCCTGGAGCCGCTCGATCCCGAGCACCGGGTCGTGTCCGTCCGGGTCGAGGTCGAAGCGCCACGAGCGCTCGTCGTGGGTCGGCCCGGGCAGGCCGAGGGAGATGACGTCCTCCAGCCCGAGCAGCCGGCGGACGATCACCGCCCGGTTGGCCCAGGGACAGGCGCGCGCCGCCACCAGCCGGTACCGGCCGGGCTCGACCGGCCAGCGCCGCACGCCGTCGTCGCCCTGCACCCCGAGGCCGTCGTCGCCGATCGCGCCGTCAGACGTGACGCGGTCGGTGAGGTAGTCGGTGTCGCGGTCGAAGTCGCCTGTGCCCGAGACGTACTCGGCCGCACCGTCGTCCTCGCGCGTCTGCTGGTCAGCCATCCTGCGATGCTCGCACGACCTCGCGCCACCCGCGCGCCGATGAGTCCGGCACCGAGGGCAGGTCACCCCCTGCATGACGACGATCATCGTGACCGGCTGGCTCCAGGTCGACCCGGACCAGCGCGACGCCTACGTGGCGGACTGCGGTCCCGTCGTCGAGGCGGCCCGCTCGACGCAGGGCTGCCTCGACTTCGCCATCACCGCCTGCTCGGTCGACCCCGGTCGGGTGGTGGTGGCCGAGCGGTGGTCCGACCGTGCGGCGCTGGACGCCTTCCGCGGCTCGGGCACGCAGGGCGCGCAGGCCGCCGCGATCCTCGACGCCGCCGTCGACGAGTACGAGACCGACGGCGGAACCCGGCTCTGACCGCCCGCGGGTCGCTCGGGAGCGGTCAGGCGGGGACGGGCCGGCGGCCGAGGAAGGCCATCGTGCGGGTGGTCTCGTCGGCGCCCTCCGGCTCGGGCAGCGCCGCACCGAACGCGCCGGGCGAGCGGGCCATGTCCGACAGCTGCTCCACCTGGGCGCGAACCCACTCGAGCTGGTCGGACGGTACCTCGTTCTCGACGCCACCGGCCTGGGACAGGTCCCAGCCGTGCACGACGAGGTCGACGCAGTGGAAGCGGCCGACCATGCCGGCGATGGTGCCCTTGCCGGAGCGGCCCTCGAACTCCCGGTCTGCCCGCGCGGGGTCGTCGAGCAGCGCCTGCATGCCGTCGCGGGTGGCCCGCCAGGCGCCGGCCGGGTCGTCGGCGGCGTCCGGCCCGGCGGGCAGCTCCTCGCCCGCCCCGGCCACGAAGCCGCGCTCGGACTCGACGACGTGCGCGACGACGTCGCGGGCCGTCCAGTCCTCGCACGGGCTCGGGGAGTCCCAGCGGTCGTCCGGCACCTGCTCGAGCAGGTCGGTGAAGCGGGCCGCCAGCACGCGGTAGCGCTCGGCGGGGGACAGGTCGGCGAGGGGTGCCTCGGTGCTCATGCCGCCATCCTGCACCCGCGCGCTCACGGCGTCTTGGACAAAGGCGACGCCTGGTCGGCGCCAGCCTCGGCGCACCTCGGCGCCGCCGTCGCCGTCGTCCGCGCTCTCGTCGTCCGGTGCGGCGGGGACGTCGAGCGGGTGCGCCAGCTCGTCCTGCGGCATCCGGGCCCACAGGATCGCCACGACGGCCAGCACCGTGGGCACCAGGCCCGCGACGAGGAACGTGGTCCGGAGCCCCACGAGCTCGCTCACCGGACCCGCGAGCGCCATCGACACCGGCATGAACGTCAGCGACACGAAGAAGTCCAGGCTCGAGACCCGTCCGAGCAGCGCCGGCGGCACCCGGCGCTGCAGCAGGGTCCCCCAGATCACCATGGCGCCCTGGAACACCGCGCCCATGACGAACCCGGCGACGACCATCGGCCACACCGAGGTCGCGACGCCGAACACCACGAGCGGGATGCACCCCGCGCCCCAGGCCAGGTTCATCACCGTGAGGTAGCGGCGCGGGAGCCGCAGCGAGGCGACGACGAGCGACCCGAGCGCACCGCCGATGCCGAACGCGGCGAGCACCCACGCGTGCTCGGCGGGTCCGCCGCCCGCGCGGTCCTTGATGGCGAACGGGGCGAGCACCTCGAACGGGCCGATCATCACCAGGATCATCACCGAGGCGTAGACGAGCGTCGCGAGCAGCCACGGCGTGCGGACCATGTACACCCAGCCCTCGCGGACGTCGACGAGCACCTGCCGCACCGGGTGGCTGCCGTCGTCGACGACCTCGCGCCGCACCGCGGTGAGGGGCATGCCGAGCACGAACGCGGCAGCCACCAGGGCCGCGAGGGCAGCCGCGGCGAGCGCGACCGCCGGCGAGAAGGCGCCGACCACGGCGGCGGCGATCGCGGGTCCGGCGGCCTGCATCAGCGCCGGCCGCAGCACGCCCTCGAGGCCGTTGGCGGCGAGCAGGTGCTCCTCCGGCACCAGCGACGGCAGCACGGCCGAGTACGCCGGGAAGTACAGCCCCGCGGCGAGCCCGGTGACCAGAGAGGCCAGCGCGAGGTGCCACAGCCGCAGCGCCCCGGCCGTGCCGAGCAGCGCCACGACACCGAGCGCCCCGGCGTTGACGAGCTCGACGGCGAGCAGGATCCGCTTCTGCGGGATGCGGTCGGCCAGCGCGCCGCCGAGCAGGGTGGTGGCCAGCATGCCGACGGCGCTGCCGGTCATCACGAACGAGACGTCGGCGGGCCCGCCGCCGAGCTCGACCACCTGCCAGAACAGCGCCACGACCACCAGCCCCGCCCCGAGTACCGAGGCGACCAGCGACCCGAACAGCCAGCGGTACGCGGGGCTGCGCAGCGGCGTCAGGGCCTTGGGGGTGCTCATCGGGTGTCCTCGGTCGGGTCTGCGGGTGCGGTCGTGCCATCGTCGGTGATGGACCGGGCGCCGAACCAGTGCGTTCTCATCGTGACGCAGGGGTGCGACAGCAGGCCACGGACGCCTCGCGGGTCAGGTGGTCGTGCGCCGGGCCCGGCGTCCGCGGGCGAGCTCGGTGCCGAGCGCGTCCAGGCTCTGCTCCCAGAACGCGCTGAACTGCTGCACCCACGCGTCGACCTCCCGCAGACCGACGGGATCGACGGCGTAGAGCCGTCGCGTCCCTTCCGGTCGCACGGTCGCGAACCCGTTCTCCCGCAACACCTTCAGGTGCTGCGACACCGCGGGCTGGGAGATCCCGAACTCCTCGCGCACCACCTCGGTGACCGCGCCCGAGGTGAGCTCGCCGGACGCGAGCAGCTCCAGGATGCGACGGCGGACGGGGTCGCCGAGGACGTCGAAGGCGTGCATCAGGCGTGCGGGGCCGCCTGCTCGGCGCCCGCCGGCTCCGTGCCCTCCTGCTCCGCGGCCTCCTGCTCCGCGCCCTCCTGAGGGACCCCGGTGTAGAACGCCGTCGTCGCGGCCTCGGCGGCGCGCGCCGCGGACTCGTCCGTGCCTGCGGCGATCGAGGCCTCGGCCCACCCGCGGCTGCTGGTGGCCATCACCGCCCGCCCCTCGTCCGAGCCCGCCCAGGCGTCGCCGTGGTCCTGCGTGATCGACGCACCGCCGGACCCGAGGTGCAGGTGCAGCCCGAGCAGCGACAGGTCCCACCCGGTGCCGACCGCGCCGGGCCCGTAGGTGCCCCAGAACTCCTCCGGCACGTGCGCGGTGTGCACGAGCCGCAGCAGGGTGCCGTCCTCGCCCTGCGGCTCGAGGGTGACCTCGACCCACGAGACGCCGCCCATCGACTCCCAGGTCAGGGAGAAGGCGCGCGGGGCGTCGCAGGTGAGGACCTCCCCGCCGGCGTTGCCCTCCACCTGGTACCGGCCGCCGACCTCCAGGTCGCCGCTGACGGGAGCGAACCATCGGGGGAGGCGCTCGATCGAGGTGAGGGCGTCCCAGACGTCCTGGACGGGCGAAGGGTAGGTGCGCGAAGCCTGGACGACCTTCGCCTCCTGCCCGTCGCGGGTGATGGTGCTGACGACGCGGTCGATGCCGCCGACGATCTCGACAGGGGTGCTCATGGCGCCAGACTTCACTAACAACTTATATAAGTCAAGGCCGTGATTGTGACGTCTCTCAGCCGCGCTGCTGCGCGTCGCGCCACTGCACCCACCGGCGGACGCGGGACAGGTCGTAGTCGGGCCCGCCCGAGCTGACGGTGAACAGCGTGACCCCGAGGTCGAGCAGGGCCTGCCCGTTCTCCTCCGGCTCGCCTCCGACGCCGACCGAACGCTCGATCTCGCCGGGGTCGCGCCCGGCGTCGGCGCAGTGGCCGTCCAGGATCCGCACCTTGCGCTCCACCACCTCGACGTCGCCGAAGCCGTGCCAGATGTCGGCGTGCCGGGCCACCAGCTTCAGCGTCTTCTTCTCGCCGCCGCCGCCGATCAGCACCGGGATGTCGCGCGTGGGCGGCGGGTTCAGCCGTCCGAGGCGATGCTCGATCCGCGGCAGGGCCTCGGCCAGCGCGTCCAGACGCGCCCCGGCGGTGCCGAACTCGTAGCCGTACTCGTCGTAGTCCTTCTCGAACCAGCCGGACCCGATGCCGAGGATCAGCCGGCCGTCGCTGATGTGGTCGACGGTGCGGGCCATGTCGGCCAGCAGCTCGGGGTTGCGGTAGCTGTTGCACGTCACCAGCGCGCCGATCTCGACCCGCGAGGTCGCCTCCGCCCAGGCGCCGAGCATCGTCCAGCACTCGAAGTGCTCGCCCCCGGGCTCGCCGTAGAGCGGGTAGAAGTGGTCCCAGTTGAAGACGACGTCGACGCCGAGCTCCTCGGCCTCGGCCGCCGCCCGTCGGATGGCGGCGTACTCGGCGTGCTGCGGCTGGAGCTGGACACCGATCCGGATCGGTCGCGTGGTCATGGCCACACGCTAGGTGCGCGCCGGGCGTCCGGCACGCTGTCACCATGACCGCACCGCTGACCGCTCCGCTCACCGGCCCGCCGGGCGCCCCGGGCTCGCTGGACGCCGAGCGGCTGCGCGCCCTGCGCCGGATGCAGGCGGTGGCGGTGGGCCTGCTCCTGCTGGCGGCCCTGGTCTACGTGCTGACCTTCGGCGAGGACCGCTTCCTCGGGTACGTGAACGCGGGCGCGGAGGCGTCCATGGTCGGCGCGGTCGCCGACTGGTTCGCCGTCACCGCCCTGTTCCGCCGCCCGCTCGGCCTGCCGATCCCGCACACCGCGCTGGTGCCCGAGCGCAAGGAGGCCCTCGGCCAGAGCCTGGAGCAGTTCGTCACCGAGAGCTTCCTGACCGCCGACGTCGCCCGCGACCGCGTCGCCGGGGCCGAGCCGGCGCTGCGGGTCGGGCGCTGGGTGTCGCAGCCCGAGAACGCGGCGCGGGTCGTGCGCGAGGTCGCGCCCGCCCTGGCGCGGGCGCTGCGCAGCGTCGGCGAGGACGAGGTGCGCGCCTTCGTCGAGCAGGCGCTGCTGCCCCGGCTGTCGGCCGAGCCGCTGTCGCCGGTGGCCGGGCACCTGCTGGAGAACGTCCTGCGCGACGGCGCCCACCGGCCGCTGGTCGACCTCGTCCTGGTGGAGGGTCACGACTGGCTCGCCGCGCACGCCGACACCGTGGGCGCGGTGGTGCGGGAGCGGGCGCCGTGGTGGTCGCCCGCCTGGCTCGACGACCGCGTCGTCGACCGGGTGTACCGCGAGGCGCTGCGCTGGGTGGCGGACGTGCGCGACGACCCCGACCACCGGGCGCGGGAGGCGCTGGACTCGCTGCTCTCGCGCCTGGCCGACGACCTGCAGCACGACGACGCCACCCGCGAGCGGGCCGAGGCGCTCAAGGAGCGGGTGCTGGCCAACCCCGGGACCGCGGACGCCGCCACGGCCGTCGCCGAGTCGGTCAGGGCGGCGGTGGTCGAGTCGCTGGACGACGTCGACGGTCCGCTGCACGAGCGCGCCAGGCGTGCGCTGGTCGACCTCGGCCGTCGGTTGGTGGACGACACCGACCTGCGCTCGCGGGTCGACGCCCGGGCCGCGGACGCCGCCGCCTTCCTGGTCGACACCTACGGTCCCGAGGTGGCCGCGACGATCTCGCACACCGTCCAGCGCTGGGACGGCAAGGAGGCGGCCCGCCGGATCGAGCTGCTGGTGGGCCGCGACCTGCAGTTCATCCGGATCAACGGCACCGTCGTCGGCGGGCTGGTGGGCGTGACGATCCACGCGGTGTCCCGGCTGCTGTGAGCGCCGACCGGATCCGAGCCGGCCGGACCGATGAGAAGACGACGGGGACGGGGTCTGACGGACATGAGCGTCTACGCCGAGATCAGCGTTTCCACCGACGGCTACGTGGCCGGACCCGGGATGGGCCCGGACGAGCCGATGGGCGTCGGCGGCGAGCAGCTGCACGAGTGGGTGTTCGCCACCCGGCTCTGGCACGAGATGGCAGGCGAGGACGGCGGTGAGACCGGGCCGGACGACGACGCGATGCGGGCCTACCGGCGGGCCGGCGCGACGGTCATGGGGCGGCACATGTTCGGCGGCTTCGGGGGTCCGTGGGACCTGTCCTGGACGGGCTGGTGGGGCGAGACACCGCCGTACGGCCACGACGTGTTCGTCCTCACCCACCATCCGCGCGACCCGTTGCCGATGGACGGCGGTACCACCTTCCACTTCGTCACCGACGGCATCGAGGAGGCCGTCCGCCGGGCCCGGGAGTCGGCGGGCGAGCGGGACGTGGTGGTCGCCGGCGGTGGCAGCGCGGTGCAGCAGGCGCTCGCCGCCGGGCTGGTCGACGAGCTCACCCTGCACGTGGCCCCGGTCCTGCTCGGCGACGGCGTGCGCCTGTTCGGCACGGGGCAGCCCGGCGCCCGGCTGGAGCTCCTCGGCACCTCCGGGTCGTCGGCGGTGAGTCACCTGCGGTACCGCGTGGTGCGCTGAGGCGGCGAGCGGTCCGGGACCGAACGGGAACACCGTCCAGCGGTACCCGGTTGCCACCGGCATGACGACAACCGTCCCGGAGGACCTCCTCGACCTGCTGGAGCGGCCGCTGTTCGCGGCGCTCGGCACCGTGCGCCCCGACGGCTCCGTCCAGGTGAACCCGATGTGGTTCGACTGGGACGGCGAGCACCTGCGGTTCACCCACACCACCAAGCGAGCCAAGTACCGCAACCTGCAGGCGAACCCGGCGATGAGCCTGCTCGTGATCGACCCCGACGACCCGATGCGGTTCGTCGAGGTCCGCGGCGAGCTGGTGGCGGCGGAGCCCGACCCCACCGGGTCGTTCTACGTGCACCTCGGGCAGCGCTACGGCGACCCGGACACGGCCGCGCCGCCCGACAGCGCGGACCGCGTGATCCTGGTGATGGACGTCCGGAAGATCCAGCGCAAGTAGCGTCTGCGCCCATGGGCGACGCACCGGCCTCGGCGAGCACCGCCCGGCCCACGAACTGGGCCCGCAACGTCACCTTCTCGGCCGACCGGGTCGACCGCCCGCGCGACGTCGAGGAGCTTCGTCGCCTGGTGGCGGCGAGCCGGCACGTGCACGCCGTCGGCACGGGGCACTCGTTCTCGCCCGTCGCCGACACCCGCGGGACCCTCGTCTCGCTGTCCGACCTGCCCCCGGTCGTCGACGTCGCCGCCGACCGGACTGCTGTCGCGGTCGGTGCCGGCATGACCTTCGCGCAGGTGGTGGGCGAGCTCGAGCGGCACGGGCTGGCGCTGGAGAACATGGGCTCGCTGCCGCACATCGGCGTCGGCGGGGCCGCCTCCACCGGCACGCACGGCTCCGGGGACGGCAACCGGTGCCTGGCCGCGACCGTGCGCGCCGTCGAGCTGGTGACCGCCGGCGGCGACCTGCTCACCCTGGACCGTTCGGACCCGCGGTTCGGTGGCTCGGTGCTCGCCCTCGGCCGGCTCGGGGTGACGACCCGGCTGGAGCTGGACGTCGTCCCGTCGTTCGAGGTGGCGCAGACGGTGGTGGAGGGGATCGGCTGGGACGTGCTGCTCGAGCACCTCGACGAGGTGATGGCGAGCGCCTACAGCGTCAGCGTGTTCACGCTGCTGCCCGACCCGGGCACGGAGGACGCCGTGGTGGGCGCCGGCCGGGTGTGGGTGAAGCACCGCACGGGTGATGTGGTGGCCGACCTCGCGGCTCTGGGCGGACGCCCCCTCGACCACGACGTGCACCCGACCCCCGGCCTGGACCCGGCCGGCAGCACGGTGCAGCGCGGCGTACCCGGCCGCTGGTTCGAGCGGCTCCCGCACTTCAGCGCGGACGGTGCGCCGAGCAGCAGCGGCGCCGAGCTGCAGTCGGAGTGGTACGTCGACCGGGTGCACGGACCGGCCGCGGTGCGGGCGCTGCTCGACGTCGCCGCCGAGCTGCGGCCGGTGCTGCAGGTGGTCGAGCTGCGCACCGTCGCCGCCGACGACCTCTGGCTCAGCCCGGCCGGGTCCGGCGGTGCGCTGGGGCTGCACGTCACGTGGTTGCCCGAACCTGTCGGCGTCGCCCGCGCGATCGCGGTCGCCGAGGTGGCGCTGGCTCCGTTCGGTCCGCGCCCGCACTGGGGCAAGGTGTTCGGCCTCTTCCCGTCCGACGTGGTCGCCCGCTTCCCGCGCTGGAACGACTTCCGTTCCCTCGTCGCCGAGCTCGACCCTGACGGCGTCTTCGGCAACGACTTCACCGACCAGTTCCTGGTGCTGTGAGGGGCGGGCTTGTGGTGCCAGCCACGCCGGCCCGCGCGCGTCGGGCGGCCTGCGGGTCGGTCGCCGCCCTGTGTTCGTGGCAGTGGCGACGGCCGCGTGCGATCCCGCACCGCCCGGCCTCGGCGTCGCCGTCCGGGACGGCACGGTGCACGTGTACCTGCCGGACTGCGGGCCCACGAACGTCGTGCAGGTGTACGTGGAGCACACGACGAGCTGCCCAACGGGGAGTAGCAGGCGAGGACGTGGTTGGCGCGGGCACCGCGAGATCCGTCGCGGCCACGGAGGACCTCGGTCCCGATGAGGTCCTCATCGACGACGACGTCGTCGCCGTGGACGAGCTCTCGACCCGTCGGGACTGGTGCGGTACCCCGCAGTGACCGTCACTCCCTGATCGAGGGCGGCGGCGTGCGCCAGCGCAGGCCGGTGGCGCGGGTGGCCTGGACGGTCTGGTGGAAGGTGTTGCGCCGCAGCGCGCGGTCGGGGTCGAGCCGGTCGGGTGGCTTGAACCAGGGGAGGCCGTCGCGCATCACCATCACCCAACCCTCGCCCGGGCGGTTGGCGTCGTCGGGTTCCGCGTGGATGCGCGTGTGGTGGCGGTGGCAGAGCAGGGCGAGGTTGTCGATGGTCGTCGGGCCGCCGCGGGACCACCAGATGACGTGGTGCGCCTCGCACAACGACGGCGGGGTGGTGCACCCGGGCCACACGCAGCCGCGGTCGCGGGCGGCCAGCGCCGTCTGCTGCGCGGCCGTCGCGAGCCGGCCGATCGTGTCCATCGCCAGCGCCCGACCGTCCTTGTCGAGGACGACCCGGTCGATGACGGCGTCGCACGCGATCCGGGTCAGTGCGCCGCGGTCGACCAGGTCACCGTCGGTCGTGACAGCTGCGCCCGCGCCCTCGGTCCCGGCGAGCTGCTCCGGGGTGGTCACGACCACGACACGCGGCACTGCTCGGGCCGCTCGCTGTCGGGCCACCGCCGCGTCCTCGGAGGGCGGAAGCTCCACTCTCGAGATGGTTGTCAGACCGGTCGCGGCGGCACCGAGGCCGAGGAACTCAGCCGCGGCACCGGCCATCACCCCGAGCGCGTCGACCCGGCGCTGACCGCGGGTCCGCAGATCCACCTCGCCGTCGTCCGCGCTGCCGGCGGCGCGGTCGCTCTCCACGACGTGGTCCAGGACCGAGCGGAGCTTGAGACCGGTGACCGGGTCGAGCTGGCCGTTCACCAGGACCATCCCGGTCTGGTCGGTCACCACCGTCAGGTGCCGCCGGTCCAGGGCGTTCTCGTCGTACCGGTCGGCCCTGTCCGGCGCGACCACCGACAGCAGGTGGCGCGACAGCACCTCGGCGGCGCCGGGATCGAACTGCCGAGCGTGCTCGGTCAGCAGGCCGTCGACCTCGTCCCGCCGCTCCCGCACCAACCGTGCCGGTAGACGGTTCAGCGCCGACCGGGCGACGTCGACGTGCTCACGGGAGACCTCACCCTCGGCGAGCGCCGCACCCAGCGCACGGAACGTGCCGGTGTCGGGGCAGGTCAGCTTCGCGTTCTTCACGTCCGCACCGGCTCGCCGCGGGGAGACGCGGCACGCCGACTTCAGCAGGTTCACCGTGCGCGCCCCCTGCTCGCCGCGGGCGTCGGGGATCTCGCGGGAGACGGACTCGCGCAGGAGGCCGCCTCGCAGCGCCTCGAACCGCCCGATCATCGTCGTCGAGGTGACCAGCGCCGCGCGCAGCTCGGCCTCCGACAACGACCACGTCGACTCCCCCAGGGCGGCCTCGACGACCTCGTCCAGCTGGGCCAGCGCGACCAGGACCGGGTGCCCCGACCCCGCGTCCACCGTCTCCGCCGCCATACCCCAAGACTAGGCGGCACCACCGACAACCACTGTGCTGCAACAGATCCTGTGGACGGCTGGACGGACTCGACCGTCTCCTGTGGACGACGAACGACGAGTCTCGACATACCCGCGCGTCGTGCGTGACCGCGACAGGACTCAGGCGCTCAGACCGGTCTCACGGGCGGCCCGACGCATCGTCGGCATCACGCCGTGCCGGGCCAGAGCAGCCGCTGCGTCGGGTCGGGACCGGGGACGAGCTCTGCCATCGGCCACCTCTTCATCCCGACCCGACCCCGTCCGGAGTGCAGGGACAGGGCCAGGTCTCCGCGGGTGTCTGCTCCTCCTTCGCCCGCTCGGCTGAGCCGCGGCTCCCGCGGCGCTTCAGCGGCCTTCAGCGGGTCGGCCCATGGTCGTCATCAGAACCGCACCGACCGAGGAGTCGACACGAACACCACCCCCCGCACCCGCCGCACGTCCACCGCAGGCCTACGTCGCACGATCGTGTCCGCGGTCGTCGCCACCGCAGCCCTCACCGGGTTCAGCACGTCGTCCGCCTCCGCCGCCGGGGGGCGGGCACCGTCGTGCTCGTGCTCGTCGCTCGCTGCAGCCGGTCGAGACAGCCGCCCGTCGACCCGTGGGACGTCGGCGCCTCGGACCTCCTAGGTCGAGACGCGCGACACTCGGTCGACAAGCGGCTTCACGTCGAACGGGCCGTCGAAGACGGTGACGAAGGTGCAGCCCGCTCCGTCCGCCGGCACGTGGTGCATCGCCGAGCCCGCCGGGAAGTGCGCCCACCCACCGACGCCGACCCGCACGCCATCGACGTCGAGCGCTCCCTCGAGCACCACGACGGTGTGCGCCGCGGAGTGCCGGTGCCACCGCTCGACCAGACCGGCCGGGTAGCGCACCAGCCAGTGCTCGGCACCCGTGCGCGGGTCCTGGTGCAGCAGGCGCACACCCACCGGGCGGTCGTAGATCTCCGGCTGCGACGGGTCGGTCCGGAGCGCGAGGAGGTCACCCACCACCAGGGCCTCACCGACCTGAGCCACCCCCGGCTCAGGAGGGGTCACGGCGTCCAGTCGGGCCGCAGGGGGTAGGTGGTGCGGCCGTCGTGCCCCGGCTTGGAGGCGAGCACCTGGTGCAGCTGCAACCCGTTGGTCTCGAACGCCATCCGCGAGCCGGCCATGTACAGCCCCCACACCTTGGCGGTGGCCTCGCCGACCTCGGCGACGCACTCGTCCCAGTTCTCCACCAGGTTCGCGCACCACGCGGCCAGCGTGTGCGCGTAGTGGAGTCGCAGGTTCTCCTCGTGGTGCACCTCGAACCCCGCGTCGTGCACCTCGGTGACGACCCGCCCGGGGGAGGCGAGCTCGCCGTCGGGGAAGACGTACCGGTCGGTGAACGGCTCGGTGCGGGCCCCGATCCGTCCGTTGGACCGGGTGATGGTGTGGTTGAGCAGGCGGCCGCCGACGCGCAGCCGGCTGTGCAGGAACCGGAAGTACGCCGGGTAGTTGCGCACCCCGATGTGCTCGGTGAGCCCGATCGAGCTGACGGCGTCGAACGCCGCGGCGGGGGCGTCGCGGTAGTCGAGGTGGCGCACCTCGGCCAGGTGCGCCAGGCCCTCCCGCTCGATCGCGGCCTGCGCCCAGGTCGCCTGCTCGCGCGACAGCGTGACGCCCAGCGCGCGGACGCCGTGCTCGCGGGCGGCGTGCCGCACCATCCCGCCCCACCCGCAGCCGACGTCGAGCAGCCGCACTCCCGGCTCGAGCGCGAGCTTGCCCGCGACCAGCTCGTACTTGCGCGCCTGCGCCTGCTCGAGGGAGTCGGTGGGGGACTCGTAGACCGCGCAGGTGTAGGTCATCGACGGGCCGAGCACCTTCTCGTAGAAGGCGTTGCTGACGTCGTAGTGGTGGCTGATCGCATCGCCCGCGCGCTCGGCGCGACCGGCCCGGGCGGCGAGCTGCCGGGCCGCGCGGCGCCAGCGCGGCGGCGCCTCCTGCGGTGGCGGGGGCGGTGGACGGAGGAACCCGCGGCCGTAGCTGCGGCTGATCGACGTCACCAGCCGGGCGATCTCGGCGGGCGGCGGGCGGTGCGTGCGCACCGAGCGCAGCGCGCGGAACAGCTCGTAGGGGTCGCCGGGGTGCACGCCCTCCAGCACCAGGCCGTCGGTGAGGTACGCCCGCGCCAGGCCCAGGTCGCCCGGCGCCGTGATGACGTACTGCAGGCCCTCGGGCGTCCGGATGTCGAGTGTGATCCCGGTGTCGTCGGTGCCCAGCCGCGAGCCGTCGAAGGCCCTGACCTGCAACGGGATCGGCTCGTCGACGACTGCGCGCACCAGCTCCGCGACGGTGAGCACGTGGTCGGCGTCGCCGCCGACGGTGCGGGCCAGGCTCGTCATCGTCTCCCCACCACCTTCTCGAACATCCCGGGCAGGCGGTGCTCGGGGTCGTACCTGTCCTTGGCGCGGCGGTAGGTCTCGCCGCCGTACAGCCGGTCGAACGTCGCGCGGTCGTAGTACGCGTCCGAGTAGAGCGACTTGTGGCCACCCGCCGCCGAGACCTGTTGCTCGACAGCCCGGTTCACGTCACCGTCCTGGGCGCCGGGCACGATCGGCACCGTCCCCCAGAACCCGATGTTGACGTACACCTCGGCGGGGTCGAGCGGGTAGAGCGGCCACGTGGTGGCCGCCGCGCCACCACGCAGCCGCACCGGGCACAGCCACACCGGCGCGACCGGCACCTCGCGCAGGAACCAGCGCAGGAAGTCCGCCGTGCGGTCGAGCGGGATCTCGACGTCCTGCACCACCCGCTCGCGCGCCGGTCGCCCGCGCCAGCGGTCGACCGTGGCCGCCACGTGGTGCCTGTTCTCGAACCCGACGATCCGGTGGTAGACGTCGCTGCGCCGGTAGCGCCGCGGCCAGAGCCGGCGCACCACCGGGTGCTGGGCCCCGAAGGCGCGCGAGCACCAGAACCAGTCGGTGTCCCAGCGCCACAGGTAGTCGTTTGCCGTGAGGGCGTCGGTGTCGCGCTCGGCCAGCGATCGGTAGTAGACCTGCTGCCCGGTGTAGTCGCTGGGCGGGCCGGCCGCCCGCGCCTCGGCGAGCGGGGCGTCTCGCCCCAGCACGAGGTACGCCTCGCGGGGTCCGAGGACGACGCCGTCGAGGTAGTCGACCGCCTCGCCGTCCCAGACCGGGTCGGCGCACAGGGCCCCGACCGCGGCGGCCAGGTCGTCGAGGTCGACGAAGCGCACGTTGCGGGTGAGCACCGCCGGGCCCACCGGTCGCAGCTCGATCCGCAGCCGGGTGGCGTACCCCAGCGCGCCGTAGGAGTTCGGGAACGCGGCGAACAGCTCGGCGTGCTCGCCCTCGGGCTGGGCCGTGACCACCTCACCGGTGCCCGTGAGGACGTCGAGCTCGAGCACCGACTCGTGCGGCAGGCCGTGCCGGAACGACGTGGACTCGATGCCGAGACCGGTGACCGCGCCGCCGAGGGTGATGGTGCGCAGCTGCGGGACGACGAGCGGCGCGAGCCCGTGCGGCAGGGTCGCCGCCACGAGGTCCTCGTAGGTGCACATGCCCTGCACGTCGGCCGTGCGCGCGACCGGGTCGACGTGCAGCACGCCGTCGAGCCCGGACGCGTCGAGGCCGGCACCGGTGGCGGCCTGGCGCGGGCGGAACAGGTTGGACGTGCGCTTGGCCAGCCGCACGGGGCTGCCGGCGGGCACGGCGGCGAACGACGCCACGAGCCGGTCGACCGCGGCGGCGTGGGCGAGGTCCGGGGCCACGTCGTGCACGAGCACCATGTGCTCACTGTGCCGCACGGTGCCGACACCGTCACGGGGGTTCCGCGCGCGAGATCGGCGGCGCGCACCGCGCCACGCCGATCGCCCCGGTCAGGCGGTCGCGACCTGCCCGGCGGCGTCCTCGCGCCGGGGTACCGGCACCTGGCCCGGCAGCGCCGGCAGCGCCGGCAGCGCCGGCCGCGCGAGCAGGGCGGGCAGCTGGTCGGCGGGCACCGGTCGGCTCCACAGGTAGCCCTGGCCCAGGTCGCAGCGAGCCTCGCGCAGCCACGCGTGCTGGTCGGCCTCCTCGACGCCCTCGGCGACCGTCGACAGCCCGAGCCGGTGGCTCATCGCGATGATCGCCTGGGTGATCGAGGCGTCGTCCTGGCCGCTGGCGACGTGGTCGATGAAGGTCTTGTCGACCTTCAGCACGTCGACGGGGAGCTGGGACAGGTAGGCGAGCGAGCTGTAACCGGTCCCGAAGTCGTCGATGGCCACGCGGATGCCGTGCTCGCGCAGTGCGGCGAGCCGTGGCGAGGCGGCACCCAGGTCGGACATCACGACGCTCTCGGTGATCTCGACCACCAGCAGGTGCGGGGGCAGTCCGGTGTCGGCGAGCACCCCGAGCACCTCCTGCACGAACCCCGCGTGCGCGAGCTGCTGGGCCGCGACGTTGACGGCCATCGTCACCGGACCGCTCGACTGCAGCGCGACCGCCTGGCGGCACGCCTCGCGCAGCACCCACGACCCCATCCGGACGACGAGCCCGGTCTCCTCGGCCAGCGGGATGAACGCCGACGGCGGGACGAGGCCGCGGTCGGGGTGCTGCCAGCGCACGAGCGCCTCGAACCCGGTGATCCGGCCGTCGGTGATGGAGACGGTCGGCTGGTAGTGCAGGACCAGCTGCTCCTCGTCCAGCGCGCGGTGCAGCTCCGAGCGCAGCGCGAGCCGCTCGACAGCCTGCGCGTGCATGGCCGCCTCGTACCGCGCGGTGGTCGACCGGCCGGTCGTGCGACCGGCGCCCTTGGCCTCGTACATCGCGAGGTCGGCGTTGCGCAGCAGCTCCTGCGCGTCGGCCGATCCGCCCCGGGCGGTGGCCACGCCGATGCTGAGCCGCACCGGCACCGACGTCCCGCCGACGGTGACCGGCTCCTCGAGGGCCTCCACGAGCCGAGCCGCGACCCGCATCGCGTCCTCGGACGGGGTGCGGTCGAGCAGGACGGCGAACTCGTCCCCGCCGAGGCGGGCGGCGGTGTCGCCGGGGCGCACGACGTCGGCGATCCGGCGGGCGACGGTCGTCAGCAGCTCGTCGCCGCAGCCGTGGCCGAGGCTGTCGTTGACGGTCTTGAAGTCGTCGACGTCGCAGAACAGGACGGTGACCTCCGGCCCGTCGGCGGCGTACGAGCCGTCCGTGCCCCGGCCGAGCGCGTGCGCGAGGCGGTCCATGAACAGCTGCCGGTTGGCCAGCCCGGTGAGGTCGTCGTAGAAGGCCTGCACGGCGAGCCGCTCCTGCAGCGCGTGCCGGTCGGTGACGTCGCGCAGCGTCAGCACCAGGCCGCTCACCGCGGGCTCGTCGAGCAGGTTGGTGAGGCTCCCCTCGAGCACGAGCACCCGGCCGTCGGCGTGCCGGACCCGCACCCGGACGGCGCGGCTCTCGCTGGGTCCGAGGCCCGAGACCTGGGCGACCACGGTCTCCACGTCGTCGTCGAGGACGTGGTCGACCATCGTCGTGCCGAGCACCTCCTCGGGCGCGAGGCCGAGCACGACCCACGAGGACGGGCTGACGTAGGTGGTGCGCCCGCCCGCGTCCAGCACGGTGACCAGCTCGGACCCGTTCTGCACCAGGGCCATCAGCCGCTTCTCGCTGGCCTCCAGCGACTCCTGCGCGGTGACGCGCTGCTGGAGGGCCCGGTGGCGCTGCACGAGCCGGCGGAACCAGAGGAACCAGCCGATCGAGACCACGACGAGCAGCACGGCGTAGACGAGGTTGGCCTGCCGGTCGATCGCCTCGCTGCGGCCGCGCACGGTCTCACCGACGGCCTCGCTCGCGGCCACGGCCTCCTCGGTGCGGCCGGTGCGGGCCCCGGCGAGACCGGACTCCAGGGCCGCGACCTCGTCGGCAGGCAGTCCGGCGCGGGCGAGGTCGTCGACCAGCACCTGCGCCCGGACCGAGGCGTCGCGGCCGTCGCGGAGGTCGGCGGCCGAGGCCGAGGTCAGCACGCCGTGCAGCTCGGCCCGGAGCACCTGCTGCGCGCGCGCGTCGTCGCCGCGGTGGTACACGGTGTCGAGGAGGGCGAACTCGCCCACGACCACCAGGACGGTCGCGAGCGCGGTCGCGGCGACGCGGCGCCACGACCTGGCGGGTGTCGTGCTGGTGCGCACGGCCGTCGGCCCTCCTGTCGGTGCCGCCGCCGGTCGAATCGGGACGGCGGTGGTCATCACGTGCAGATCGGGTGCGCAGCCTGCTCCCTTGAGCCCGCGGGCACCGGTCCCCCCGGACGGACGAGCGCGACCTCCTCACGCGCCGTCCTTCCCCTCGGCGCCGAGAGTGCGCAGGATGGGCTGCATGCCGACACGTCGCCGCCGCCGCGTCCTGCTCGCCACCGCCGTCTCGGGGACGGCCCTCCTGGCCGGGACCCTCGCCCCGGCGACGGCCGGGGGAGGTGGTCACGACGCCGGTCGCGGGCAGGACGGCACGACGGTGCGGTTCGCCACCTTCAACGCCTCGCTGAACCGCGGCACCGCGGGCGAGCTGGTGCAGGACCTGTCGACCGGGGACGACGCGCAGGCCGCGGCGGTCGCGGAGATCGTGCAGCGGGAGCGTCCGGACGTGCTGCTGGTCAACGAGTTCGACCACGTGCCCGACCACGCGGCAGCTGACCTGTTCCGCGCCAACTACCTCGAGGTGTCCCAGCACGGCGCGCAGCCGATCGACTACCCGTACGTGTACGTGGCGCCGTCGAACACCGGCGTGCCGTCCGGCCACGACCTCAACAACGACGGCACGGTGGGCGGGGGTGACGACGCGTTCGGGTTCGGCCTGTTCGAGGGCCAGTACGGGATGGCCGTGTTCTCGCGGTACCCGATCGTCACCGACCGGGTCCGCACCTTCCAGCACTTCCGCTGGGCGGACATGCCCGGAGCCCTCCTGCCGGACGACCCGGCCACCGCGGCCCCGGGCGACTGGTACTCGGCCGAGGAGCTCGACGACGTCCGGTTGTCGAGCAAGTCGCACTGGGACGTGCCGGTCCGGGTCGGTGCGAACCACCGGGGGCAGGGTGGCCGCACGGTGCACTTCCTCGTCTCGCACCCGACGCCTCCCACCTTCGACGGCGCCGAGGACCGCAACGGCACCCGCAACCACGACGAGATCCGGTTCTGGGCCGACTACGTCTCCGGCGGCCGCGACGCCCGGTACGTCTACGACGACGCCGGCCGCCGCGGTGGGCTGGCGCGCGGGGCCTCGTTCGTCATCGCGGGCGACCAGAACAGCGACCCCGTGGACGGCGACTCGGTGCCGGGCGCGATCCAGCAGCTGCTCGACCACGCCCGCGTCACGGATCCGAGGCCGGCCTCGAGCGGTGCGAAGGAGGCGTCCGCGCTGCAGGGGGGAGCGAACCTCGTGCACGAGGGCAACCCGCGCTACGACACCGCCGACTTCGCGGACACCCAGCCCGGCAACCTGCGGGCCGACTACGTGCTGCCCTCCAGCGATCTCGAGGTGGTCGGCGCGGGGGTGTTCTGGCCGGTGCGGGCCAACCCGCTCTCGCGCCTCACGGGCACCTTCCCGTTCCCGTCGTCGGACCACCGGTCGGTGTGGGTCGACGTGCAGGTCAGGGGCCGCTGACGGCTCGACCGATGAGATCCGGCGGTCCCGGCGGTCACCCCTGCGGACCGCCGTCGACCTGTGGAGGATGACCATGACCACCCGCTACGTGCTGGTGCCCGGCGCGGGCTCGGACTCCTGGTACTGGCACCGGGTGGTGCCGCTGCTGCAGGCGCGCGGGCACGAGGTGGTGGCCGTCGACCTGCCGTGCGAGGACCCTGCGGCAGGGCTGGCCGACTACGCGGACGCCGTGGCCGCCGCGATGGGTGACCACCCGTCGGTCGTGGTGGTCGCGCAGTCGATGGGCGCGCTGTCGGCGCCGATCGCGTGCGCCCGTCGCCCGGTCGACCTGCTCGTGCTCGTGGCGCCGATGGTGCCGGTGCCGGGGGAGTCGGGCAGCGACTGGTGGGCCGCCGTCGGCCAGCACGAGGCCGCGGCCGAGCTCGCCGCGGCCCAGGGCCGCCCGGCCGAGCCGTTCGACCCCGAGGCCCTGTTCTGGCACGACGTGCCGGCCGAGGTCGCCGCCGCCGGTCACGAGCACGACCTCGACGAGTCCAGCCGCGCCTTCGGCGAGCCCTGGCCGCTGACGGCGTGGCCCGACGTGCCGACCCGTGTGGTCGCCTGCCGCGAGGACCGCCTCCTCCCGATCGACCTGGTGCGCCGGTACAGCCGCGAGCGGCTGGGCATCGCGCCGGACGAGATGACCGGCGGGCACCTGCCGGCCCTGGCCCACCCCGAGGAGCTGGTCGACCTGCTGGAGTGGCTGCGCTGGCAGGAAGCCCCTGGGCGTCGTCGGGGGCGGCGGCTAGGGTCCGTGGAGACGTCGGCGGAGGCGTCGCAGGAGATGCCGCAGGAGGCACGACGATGACGGACCTGGCACCCGCGGGCGAGCTCGCGGTCGAGGAGACCGACCCCCGCGAAGGGGGCCCGGAGCAGCTCGAGGCGTACCGCCGCGAGCTCACCGGCTACTGCTACCGGATGCTCGGCTCGTCCTTCGACGCCGACGACGCCGTGCAGGACGCCATGGTGCGCGCCTGGAAGGCGTGGGACCGGTTCGAGGGCCGCTCGTCGGTGCGCTCGTGGCTGTACCGGATCGCCACCAACGTGTGCCTGACGATGATCGAGCAGTCCGGCCGCCGGGCGATCCCCACGGAGTTCGGCGGGCCGTCCGAGCCGGTGGTGGGGTCGCTGGGCGACCCGCAGCCCGAGGCCACCTGGGTCACGCCGGTGCCGTCCGACCGGATCGACCTGGCCGCGGCCGACCCCGCCGACGTCGCGGTGGCGCGCGACTCCGTGCGGATGGCGTTCGTCGCCGCCCTCCAGCACCTGCCGGCGCGGCAGCGGGTCGTGCTGATCCTGCGAGAGGTGCTGCGCTGGAAGGCCGACGAGGTCGCCACCCTGCTGGAGACCACCACGGCCTCGGTGAACAGCGCCCTCCAACGGGCGCGCGCCACGATGGCCGCCACGGGCCTGGAGGACAAGCCGCTCGACCCGCTCGACGACGACCACGCCGCGCTGCTCACCAGCTACGTCGCGGCCTTCGAGTCCTACGACATGGACGCCCTGGTGAAGCTGCTCGCCGAGGACGCCACCCAGAACATGCCGCCGTTCGCGCTGTGGCTGCAGGGCCCGGACGACATCGCCGCCTGGATGGTCGGGCCGGGCGCGGCCTGCCGCGGGTCGCGGCTCGTGCCGGTCCAGGTCAACGGCCGACCGGGCTACGCGCAGTACAAGCCGGCCGCCAACGGCCGCTACGAGCCGTGGGCGATCCAGTCGCTCGAGGTCTCCGGCGGCAAGATCGTCGGGATGACGTTCTTCCTCGACACCAGCCTGTTCGAGGAGTTCGGCGTCCCCGCCTTCCTCGACTGAGCGATCCGCGGGGCCCGGTCCGGACGGGAGGTCAGGCGTCCTGGCTGCGGCGCACCGACACCAGCGCCGTGGCCTCGTGCCCGGGGTTGTGCAGGTGCAGCACGTCGAGCCCGGCGAGCCACAGCACGTCGCGGGCGACGAACTCCTGCTCCACCCCGGAGCGCAGGGTGAGCCGCACGACGCCGTCGCGCACCACGACGACCGCCCCGCGCCAGTCCACGGGGTCGAACGCGACGGTGGCGCCCGGGGGCAGCTCGGTGACCCGGCGCACGAAGCTGGCGGGCAGCGCGGGGCACACCGCCAGCCGCGCCAGCACCTGGTCACCGTTCACGTGGGTAGGACCGGTGCAGATCGGGTAACTCATCGGTGCCGCCGATCGGCAGGGCGCGCGCAGGGTGCCACCATCACCGCATGAGCCTGCTCCTGTCGCCGCCCGGTGCCGCGCTGCTCGCGGCCGCTGCCGTGGCCGTGGCGGTCGTGCTGCTGCTGCGCACCGTCCGGGCCGGCGGGCGGGGCGGGGTCGTCGCGGCGAGCCGGCTGGCCTGGGCCGCGTTCGTGCTGGTGGTCGTGGCGCTCACGGTCTCGCTCGACCTCGGTGGCAGCGGCGGGGTGAACCTCGTGCCGTTCCGGACGATCCGGCTCCAGCTCGAGGGGCTCGACCCGGTGCTGGCGGCCTGGAACCTGCTCGGCAACCTCGCGCTGCTCGTGCCGTTCGCGGTGCTGTCCCGCGCGGCCTGGGGGTGGCGGGTGCTGACGACGACCGCGGCCGGGGTCGTCCTGTCGGTGGCCGTCGAGGTGGGGCAGCGCTACTCCGGGCGCAGCGCCGACGTCGACGACGTGCTGGTCAACGGGCTCGGCGCCCTGCTGGGCGCGGTGCTGGCGGCCGTCGTGGTGCGGCTGGCCCGGCGCCGCGCGCTGCCCGACGTCGACGTCGAGCCGGAGCCGGTGCTAGCGGCCTGACGCCGAGAAGTGCTGGTAGTCCTTCAGACTCGACCAGTCGCCGCCCCACTCCCAGCCCTGCGCGGCGAAGGAGCGGACCACGACGTCACCACGCACGACCATCCCCGGGCGGTCGTTCGAGCGGTCGAGGTAGGACCGGCCCGCTGCCGGCAGCACCGTCGACGACGTGACGTACGGGTTCTGCACCGGGTTGAGGTCGAGCGCCGTCCCGTACGCGTGCTCGGACCAGCCCGTGCCGCCCTGCACCGCGCGGCAGTTGTAGGCCGAGGTGTTGTTGGCGGCCATGGAGGCGTGGTCGTCGCCGCGGTAGGCGTCGACCAGCAGCATCCGCTGCACCGGGAAGCGCGCCGCGTACAACCGGGCGAACACCTGCGTCGTCGCGGTCGCCGCCGTGCGGTGCACCACGAGCTCGCCGGTGCGCGCCCTGCGGTCGAAGCCGTAGTAGGTGACCTGCACGTACCGCAGGTCGGCGGCAGCCACC
This sequence comes from uncultured Actinomycetota bacterium, assembly GCA_963825505.1. Taxonomy (GTDB): domain Bacteria; phylum Actinomycetota; class Actinomycetes; order Actinomycetales; family CAWJMD01; genus JBBQSN01. Next base: position 108,607 of record CAWGTL010000024.1, read on the forward strand.
GGGCACCCGGCGCGGTGGCTGTAGCGCATCCGCGCCAGCAGCGCGGCGTCGATCGCGCGCACGGACGACGAGAACGCGGGCAGCGTCGGGTCGCGCCGCACCCCCGCCCCCGCGACGGCCACCATCGCCCCCCACCCGGTGCCGACCACGCGCGAACCGGCGAAGCCGCCGGTGCCGTTGGCGCGGTACAGCAGGAGGCGTCCGTCCGAGGTGCGTGCGTGCAGGTCCGACCGCCGGTCGCCGTCGGCGTCGGCCGACCCGGTCAGCGCGGTCATCGACCCCCAGCCGCTCCCGACGGCGCGGGAGGTGGCGAACCCCCCGCGCCCGTTGCCGCGATCGAGCCAGAGCCGTCCGGTGGAGGTCTCCCGCGACAGCACGTCGGTGCCGCCGTCGCCGTCCCAGTCGCCGGCCGAGGTCATCAGGTCGCGCCCCGACCAGCCGCTGCCGACCTGGCGGGCCGCGCCGAAGCGTCCCGCGCCCGTCCCCGGGTAGAGCCACAGGGCACCGTCGGCCGCCCTCGCGCCGAGCAGGTCCGGCGTCCCGTCCCCGTCCCAGTCGCCCGGCGCGACCAGCTCGCGGATACCGCCCCAGCCGGTGCCGATCTGCCGTCCGCCGCCGAGGGTGCCGTCGCCCCTGCCGGGCCAGAACCACAGGCCACCGGTGGTCCGGTGCCGGGCCACCACGTCGGCCGTGCCGGTGCCGTCCCAGTCGCCGATCACCCGGACCAGGTCGTAGGCACCCCACCCCGGGCCGACCAGGACGGCCGCGCGGAGGTTCCCGGCGCCGTCGCCGGCGTAGCGGTACAGGTGCCCGGACGAGCTGAGGGCGAGCACGTCCGAGCGGCCGTCCCCGGTGAGGTCGAGCGGTGCCCGCGCGGGCAGGGTGGCCGCCGCGGCCGGTGCGGACGGCGCTCCCACGGCGGCCACCACGGCGCCCGCTCCGAGCGCCAGGGCGAGCACGGCGGTGAGCAGGCGCGGGGTCCTCATGGTGCCCATCATGCTGTGCGCACCACCTCGACGGTCACCTCAACGGGACGAACAGGTACCGGCCGAACCGCTCCACCCGCGGCCCGTCGGGTCCGCCGGTGCGGGTGACGCGCAGCATCCGGCCGTCCACCGGGATCACCATCACCCCACCCACGGCGAGCTGCTCGACCAGCGCCTGCGGCAGCCTGCGGGGAGACGCCGACACCAGCACCCGGTCGAACGGCGCCTCGTCCGGACGTCCGAGCACGCCGTCCTGCGCCTGCTCGAGCCGCGCCCACGGCACGTCCGCCGCCGCGACGTTCTCCGTGCCCCAGGCGGTCAGCTCGGGCTCGAGCTCGACCCCCAGCACCGACCCCGTGGGCCCGACGAGGTAGGCGAGCAGCGCGGTGGTCCAGCCCGACCCCGCGCCGACGTCGAGCACCCGCATCCCCGGGCGCACGTCGAGCAGCTCGAGCATGTCGACGACGGTGCGCGGCTGGGAGCTGGTCTGGCCGTGCCCGATCTGGAGCGGACGGTCGGCGCCGGCGCGGCCGCGCTGCTCCTCGGGCAGGAAGTGCTCGCGCGGCGCCAGCCGCAGGGCGGACTCGATCGCCGTCCGCCGTGCGTCGGGGTCCGGTCCGTGCACGGGCACGAACCCAGTGTCCCGCTCCGGCGCCGGACGGGCACCCTGTCGGCATGGACGGATCCGAACTCGCTCTCGACGTGTCCGCGCTCGCCGCCCAGCCCGAGCTGAGGACGCCGCGGCTGCGGCTGGTGCAGCACGGCCCGGAGCACCTCGACCACGCGTGGGAGGGTCTCCAGGACGCCGAGGGCGTCCGCCACACCGGGACGCACACCGTCTTCACCCGGGAGGCGGTGCTGGCCTTCCTCACCCGGCTGCCGGGAGCCGACGACCGCGCCGACTGGGCGGTGCTGCGGGCCGACGACGGCGCGTACCTCGGCGAGGTCGTGCTCAACGACCTCGATCCGGACAACCGCTCGATGGGGTTCCGGATCGCCCTGGTCGGGCCGCACGTGCGGGGACGCGGCTACGGCACCGAGGCGACCCGGGCGGTCGTCGACTTCGGGCTCGACGTGGTCGGCCTGCACCGGATCGAGCTGGAGGTCCACGCCACCAACCCGGCGGGGCAGCGCACCTACGCCAAGGCCGGGTTCGTCTGCGAGGGCGTGCGTCGCGACGCGCTGCGCTGGGACGGTCGGTACGAGGACGTCTGGACGATGTCGGTGCTGGCGTCCGACCCGCGTCCGGCCTGATCGTCGGCCCGTTGGCGTTCGAGAGTTAGGCAAGGCTAACCTGGCGCCTCCCGACCTCTGGAGGACAGCGTGGCCGCGCAGACCGATTCGGTGGACGCCACCCCTGCCGTCGAGCCGTGGCGTGCGTTCGCCGTGCAGGTGCGTGCCGTGCGGCGGCTCAGCCCGTCGTTCGTGCGGGTGACCTTCACCGGCGTCGACCTGGACCGGTTCGCCGACCCGGGCCTGGACCAGCGGATCAAGCTCGTGCTGCCCGTCGAGGGGCGCGACGGCTTCGAGGGAGTCCCGCTGGAGCTCGGCTGGGCCGGGATCTACGACCTGCCCGACGACGTGCGCCCGAGCGTGCGCACGTACACGACCCGGGCGGTCCGTCCGCTGCTGCGCGAGGTCGACGTCGACATGGTGCTGCACGGCGACGGCGGGCCCGCCTCGCGGTTCGCCGGCTCGGCCGCCCCCGGCGACGTGGCCGCCCTGCTGGGGCCGGACGCCGGCTTCGACGGCGACCCCGGCGGCCTGGAGTTCCGCGCCCCGGCCGGTGCCGCGGTGCTGCTCGTCGCCGACGAGACGGCCGTCCCGGCCGCGCTGCGGATCCTCGAGGAGCTGCCGCGCGACACCACCGGCGAGGCCGTCCTGGAGGTGCCGGAGCACGGTGACCGGCTCGACGTCGACGGCCCGCCCGGGGTGCAGGTGACGTGGCTGGCGCGCAGCGGGTCCGGAGCGCCCGGCGCCCTGCTGCAGCCCGCGCTGGTCGACGCGCTCGCCCGCACCTGGCCGCAGCTGATCGGCGGGCCCGGCGCCGGGGCGGAGGAGCTGCCGGCCCCGGAGGGGGACGACCTGCTCTGGGAGGTCGCCGCCAGCGACACCTCGACCGGCCTCTACGCCTGGATGGCCGGCGAGGCGGGTGCCATCACCGGGTTGCGGCGCTACCTCGTCCGCGACCTCGGCGTGCCCCGCGGCGCGGTGTCGTTCATGGGCTACTGGAAGCTGGGGCGCTCGGCCGTCGGCTGAGCGACCGCTCAGTCCGGCGAGAACCCGCCGAACCGCTGGTCGACCTGCTGGCCGTCGCCCGGCGCCTGACCGCCCCCGGGCGCCGCCGGCCGGTGCTGGCCGCTGTGCTCCGGCCCCCCGACCCGCTCGCGACGTCGGCGCCGCTCCAGCACCACGCCGACCACCGCCGCCACGACGACGAGCACGAACGCCCACCCGATCCAGTCCATCCCGGCCTCCCCGTTCGTCGGCCCCGCAGCGGGTCCGTCACGAGGGAGACGGGCCGCGGTGCCTGCCGGGTTCAGTCTCCCAGGACCCAGGTCCGGCGGCGGCTCGCGTCCCAGCGGCGGACAGCGGCGACGGACCCGCCGACCTCGGGCACCGGGCCGAGCGCGGCGACGGCCGCGGACAGGTCGGCGACCGGCAGGTTCCGGGCCAGGGTCACGTGCGGTGTCCACGTACCCGGTGCGAGGTGCGGCGCGGACGCGTCGCAGGCCGGCTCGGCGTCCAGCACGGCGTGCACCCGGGCGTGCAGGGCGAGCAGGGGCGCGGACGGGACGACGGCGCGGGCCAGGACGCACCGGCGGTGGGCGAAGACGAGCAGGCCGCCGAGCCGGACGGGCGGCAGGTCGAGGACGGCGGCTGCGAGCGCGTCGTCGAGGGCGTCCGGGATCGTCGTCCGCACCGCCAGCGTCACGTGCGGGGCGTTGCTCTCCCCGGTGTGCCGCGCCTGGCTGGGCAGGCCCGCCGCGGTCAGCAGCGCCCACTGCCCGCGGACGGCGTCGTCGGTCGCGCGATCGAGGAGCAGCTCGACCGACTGGACCGGTCCGCCCACGGCGCTCAGGAGCCGGCGGCGGCGCGGGCGGCGGCCTTGACCTGCTTCTTGGTGTCGCGCACCTTCAACCGCGACGCGTCGTCGACGACGTCGGCGATCGAGCGGTAGCCGTCCAGGCCGTAGTCGCCGGCCGCGACGTCCCAGCCGTCGGGCCGCACGCCCATCCGCTTGCCGAGCAGGGCGGTGAAGATCTTCGCCTTCTGCGCGCCGAAGCCCGGGAGCCCCGACATCCGGCGGACGACCTCGCCGCCGGTGGCGGCGTCGGCCCAGACCGCCTCGGCCGACCCGTCGTAGCGCTCGACGAGCGCCTGGCACATCGCCTGCGTGCGTTCGGCCATCGCGCCCGGGAACCGGTGCAGCGCAGGCGGTGTGCGGAAGATCTCGAGCATCTCGGCCGGGTCGTGCGCGGCGATCTGCGCGGCGTCGAGGCGCTCGACCCCGAGCCGGTCGGCCAGCACCCGCGGTGAGGTGAACGCCTTCTCCATCGGGATCTGCTGGTCCAGGAGCATCCCGAGCAGCAGGGCCAGGGGGTCGCGCTCGAGCAGGGAGTTGGCCTCCGGCGTGGAGGCGAGGTGCAGCGCCATGGGTCACAGTCTCGTACGAGCGCGCGGCGCTGGGTAGCGTCGGGCCATGACGGACGGAAGGACGACACGGCTCGACCTCGCCGACGCGACCCTGCGGGAGTGGGACGCGACCGTCCTGCACAGCGACCCCGAGGACGGGATCGTGCTCGACCGGTCGGCCTTCTACCCCGGCGGCGGCGGCCAGCCGCCCGACCACGGCGTGCTGCTGTGGGGAGGGGTGCAGACCCGCGTCGTGGGCACCCGCAAGGCCGGCGAGCTGTACCTGCTGCCCGCCGAGGGCGACCCGGTGCCGCCGGCCGGCACGACGGTGCGGGGCGCTGTCGAGGACGCCCGGCGCACGTCGCTGATGCGCACGCACTCCGGCCTGCACCTGCTGTCCGGCGTGGTGTTCCGCGACTTCGGCGCGCTGGTCACCGGCGGCAACATGGAGCCCGGCACGGCGCGGATGGACTTCAACCTCCCCGAGGTCCCGGAGGGCTTCAAGGCCACGATCGAGGAGGCGTGCGCCCTCGAGGTCGCGGCCGACCGCGCGATCCTGGTGAGCGAGCTCCCGCGCGAGCAGGCGTTCGCGATCCCCGACATCATCCGGACCGCGACCAACCTCGTCCCGGACGACGTGGAGGTCGTGCGCATCGTCGACATCACCGGCCTCGACGTGCAGGCGGACGGCGGCACCCACGTCGCCTCGACCGCGCAGATCGGCCGGATCGAGGTGGCCAAGATCGAGAACAAGGGCAAGGGCTTCCGCCGCGTGCGGATCCGGATCGCCGACTGACTCGGGTCGTCCGGAGGATCCGGCCCTACTCCGGGGTGTTGCCCGAGTCGCGGCCGAGCAGGTACGGGGTGGTGACGCCGTCGTACACCAGGTGGGTCACCAGCCCCTCGCGGGCGTGGAGCAGGTTGTGGCAGTGGTCCATCCAGATGCCGGGGTTGTCGGCGACGAACGCGACCTCGATGGTCTCGCCGTCGCGCACGTCGAGCGAGTCGAACCACCACGGGCTCCCGGACGCCGCGACGCCGTCGCGCGACAGCACCACCGCGTGGTGGCCGTGGAGGTGCATCGGGTGCGTCTGCCCGCTGCCGTTGTGGATCGTGATCCGCACGACGTCACCCTCACGGACGACGAACATCGGCATGTCCGGGTACAGCTCGCCGTTCACGCTCCACCAGTACCCGGGCCGCCCGTCCAGGAACCCGGGTCGGCGCCCCACGTCGTAGCGGAACTCGCGGTCGGCGGCGTCGGGGTCGAGGCCGAGGTCGGCCGGCGCGCCGTACGACAGCAGGTCGACCTCGTCGTCGGGCTGGGGCACCTCGTCCGAGCTGCTGCCCTCCGGACCGATCGAGAGGCCGACGCCCGCGAGCATCTGGACCCGCACCGCCGAGCCGTCCTCGGGGACGGCGACCTCGAGGTCGACCCGGCCACCGGCGGGGACGCCCACGGCCTGCCGGGCGACCTCGGTCGGCTCGTTCACGTCGACGCCGTCGACCGCGCGGACGAGGTACGGCACGTCGGCCCACACGGTCTGAGGACCGTTGTCGGAGTTGACCACCCGCACCCTGACCCGGGTCCCCGGCTCGGCCTCGACCTCGCGGACGCCGTCCACGCCGTCGACGGTCTGGACGCTCTCGTACAGGTGCGAGACCGCGACGACGTCGAGCACGTCCGGCTCCGGGGTCGCAGGGTGGATCAGCACCGCGCCGAGGAGCCCACCGGAGACCTGCGGGTTCGACTGCTGGTGCGAGTGGTACCAGTACGTCCCGGCATCCGGTGCGACCCAGCGGTACAGGTGGTCCTCGCCGACGCCCACGGCGTCCTGCGTCACGCCGGCGACCCCGTCCTGGGCGTTCGGCACGTCGATGCCGTGCCAGTGCAGGGCGACGCCGGCCGCGACGTCCTCGTTGTGCAGGCGCACCTCGACCAGGTCGCCGACGGTGGCCTCGATCGTCGGGCCGGGCGTGGTGCCGTTGAGGGAGTAGCCCTGCACGGTCCGGCCGGAGGCGAGCGTCACCTCGCCCTGCCGTGCCGCCAGCTCGACCACGACGTCGGCCGTCCCCTCGACCGACCCACCGAGGTCGTCGACGGACACCGCGTCGGCGCCCGGGCCGCTGTGGCCGGCCGCGTGGGCGTCGGCGTGCTCGCCCCCGGGACCGCCGCCGTGGTCGTGCACACCCATGTCCATCACCGAGTAGGTGGCGGGCAGGCGGCTGTCCCACCACAGCCACCCGAGCGGACCGAGCACGGCGGCCGTCAGGGCGAGGCCGATCCCGAGGCGGACCCGCTCCTTGCGCGTCACCGGGAGACGGCGACCTCGGGCACGGCGGTCGCTGCGGCCGGCGCGGTCTTCGCGGCGCGACCGGCGCCGAGCGCGCAGGCGAACAGCACGAGCGCGTTGAGTCCGTGCAGGAGACCGGCGTAGGGCGTGGCGTGCCCGGCGATGCCGAGGACGACCTGCAGGGCCGTGAGGCCGAGGACGATCGCCGCCCAGCGGATCCCGCCGGGGACCTTGGCGAAGAAGCCGACCACGAGCAGGGCCACGGCGATGGCGGGGATCACCATCATGCCGACCATGCCGTGCAGCATGAAGCCGATCGCGCCGGTGAACTCCGGCGGCTCGTCGGAGGTGAGCACCGACTCGGTGAGCGAGTTGCCGTCGGCGACCCAGCCGTAGAGGCCGGCCACGGCGAAGACCATGACCGCAGCCTGGATCGCGACGAGGCCGGCGACGAGGTGGGCGAGGACCTTGTAGGTAGCGCGCATGGCGGACATGGTGGACCGCCCCGGACACCACCGGCATCACCATTTCGGACGGCGTGGCGCGCTGCACGTAGCCCGATCTGACTAGTCCCCCAGGGCGTACCGGACGAACCGGACGCGAGGTGCGCGTGCTGCCGGTGTCGGACCCCGCGGGCAGGATGGGCCCGTGAGCGAGCGGAGCGAGCGAGCCAGAGGGCGCAGGCACGTGGGGAGCGGCGAGGGACGAGCCGTGACCCTCGTCTTCGTCCACGCCCACCCGGACGACGAGGCCAGCCAGACCTCCGGGTCGATGGCCCGCGCCGCGTCGGAGGGGCACCGTGTCGTCGTGGTGTTCGCCACCGACGGCGACCACGGCGAGGCGCCCGCCGACCTCGCGCCCGGCGAGACCGTCGTGCACCGCCGCCGTGCCGAGGCGGACGCGTCCGCCCGTGCCACCGGCACCGCCCGCGTGGCCTGGCTGGGGTACGCCGACTCCGGCATGACCGGTTGGGACCAGAACGACCACGAGGACGCCTTCCACGGCGCCGATCTCGACGACGCCGCGCGCCGGCTGGTGGCCGTGCTCGACGAGGAGGACGCCGACGTCGTCGTCGGGTACGACTGGCACGGCGGGTACGGCCATCCCGACCACGTCAAGGTGCACCACGTGGTCCACCGCGCGGCCGCTCTGGCCGCCCGTCCCCCGCGGCTGCTCGAGTCGACGATGAACCGCGACGCGATCCGCCGTGCCTTCGAGCAGGCCAGGGCGGCCGGCGCTGCCGACGACGACTGGGACCCCGACGCGCCCGCCGACGACGGCAACCCGATCGGCAGCCCCGAGGCCGAGATCCACTGGCAGGTCGACGTCTCCGCGCAGCTGCCGCAGCGCCGCGCCGCGCTGGAGGCGCACGCCAGCCAGACCACCGACGTCGGCCAGATGCTGTCCATGCCGGAGGAGGCGTTCGCGATGTTCTTCGGCACGGAGCACTACATCGAGCCCGGGCTCCCGCCCGGCATGCGGCGGGGCTGGTTCCTCGACCACGACCTGCTGCCACCGGCGTGAGCGCGGGCGAGGTGCGGGTCGGCGTGCGGGCCGACGGTGCCGCCGAGGTCCCGGAGCACCGCCCGTCCACCTGAGCGGGCTACGGTCGGGGCATGCCGGACCGCATCGACCAGAACCCGCGCGTCGGGGTGTACATCGACTTCGACAACGTCGTGATCTCCCGCTACGACCAGGTGCACGGCGGGCGTCGCGACGCCTGGCGGAACGACCGCGTGAAGGAGCTGAGCGCGCGGCCCGACCCCGATCCCGACATCGCCGCCCGCCTCGTGCGCGCGCAGGTCGACGTCGGCGCGCTGCTCGACTACGCCGCCTCCTACGGCCGGGTGGCCTTCGCCCGGGCGTACGCGGACTGGTCGATCCCGGTGAACGCCTCGTACCAGCGCCAGCTGGTCGACCGCGCGGTCGACCTCACCCAGCTGTTCCCCGTCAGCGGGACCAAGAACGGCGCCGACATCCGGCTCTCGGTCGACGCCATCGACGACCTGATGCGCTACGAGGACATCACCCACGTCGTGCTGGTGGCCGGCGACTCGGACTACATCGCGCTGGCGCAGCGGTGCAAGCAGCTCGGGCGGTACGTCGTCGGCATCGGCGTGAGCGGGTCGACGAGCCGCGCGCTGGTGGCGGCCTGCGACGAGTTCACCTCCTACGACGACGTCCCCGGCGTCCCGGAGGTCGCCGAGCCGCCGCCGGTCGAGGCGACGACCACGGAGCAGACGGCCCCGCCGAGCAAGGCCGCGGCGAAGAAGGCGGCCGCGAAGAAGGCCGCCGCCGAGGCGACGACCCCTGCGAAGACAACGGCCACCAAGACGCCGTCGAAGAGGTCGGCGGCCAAGGGTGCCGCGAAGGACGACTCCGCCAAGAGCGGCCCGCAACCGTTGTGGGACTTCGGGGACGAGCGCCAGCAGTCGGCGACCTCGTTGCTCGTCCGCGCGCTCGACCTCGCCTCGGGCCAGGCGGCCGACGCCAGCGGCTGGTTGTTCGGTGGCGGGCTGAAGAGCCTGATGCAGCGCATGGACCCGGAGTTCAAGGAGAAGTCGCTGGGGTTCAAGACGTTCACCGCGTTCGTCGAGTCGCGCAGCGACCTGGTCGAGTCGCGGATCGACAACGGCGGTCAGCTGAGGCTGCGCCTGCGGGCCTGACCACGGCTGACCCGGTGACACCCGGGTCGGCGCCGCCGTCAGGCGCGGACGTACCGCAGCACCGCCTCCACCTGCTGCTCGGCGTCGTGCACGGTGTCGACGAGCAGCCGCTCGTCGGTGAACGGCTCCCACGGGGCGGCGCGGACGGCGCCCCAGGCGGGAGGCACGTGGCCGGGCCAGTCACCCGTCCGTCCCTCGACCCGGCGACGGTGCTCGGCGGCGTCGCCGCACACCACCTCGACGAACCTCAGGCGTGCGCCGGTGGTCGCCGCGAGCCGGCGCCAGCCCTCGCGGGCGATCTCGACCGCGTTGACGGCGTCGACGACCACGTCGCGTCCGGGGACCAGCTGGTCGTGCGCCACCTGCGCCGCCACGACGTAGCCGACCGGGCTGCCACCCACCGGGGACAGCGTCGCTGCGACCGCCGACTCGATCGAGTCGATCCTGACGAAGCAGGCGCCCAGCCGGTCGGCGACCACGCGCGACACCGTGGTCTTGCCCGAGCCGGGGAGCCCCGCGAACACCACGAGCCGTGCCGTCACGCGCGGCCCGTCCACTCCAGCACGTCGTCGACGTCCCAGGTGGTGAGGATCCGGTCCCACGGCACCCCGAGCCGCTCGGCGCGCTCGGCGCCGTAGGCCTTCATCTCCAGCTGGCCGGGGGCGTGCGCGTCGGAGTCGATCGTGAAGGTGCAGCCGATCTCCAGCGCGAGCAGCACCAGCTCGTCGGGAGGGTCGCACCGCTCCGGCCGGGAGTTGATCTCCACCGCCGTGCCGTGCTCGGCGCAGGCCTCGAACACCGCGCGGGCGTCGAACTGGCTCTCCGGCCGCTTGCCGCGGCCGCCGGTCACCAGCCGTCCGGTGCAGTGGCCGAGCACGTCGACGCGCGGGTTGCGGACGGCGTTGACCATCCGGCGGGTCATCGCGTTCTTCTCCATCTTCAGCTTGGAGTGCACGCTGGCGGTGACGACGTCGAGGCGGTCGAGCATCTCCTCGCTCTGGTCGAGCGAGCCGTCGTCGAGGATGTCGACCTCGATCCCCTTGAGCAGCCGGAACCGGCCCTCGACCCGGGCGTTCAGGCGGTCGACCAGCGCGAGCTGCTTCTTCAGCCGCGCCGCCGACAACCCGTTCGCGATGGTGAGCCGTGGCGAGTGGTCGGTGAGGGCGGTCCAGCTCTGACCGACCTCCATCGCGGTCACCAGCATCTCCTCGACCGGCGAACCGCCGTCGCTCCAGTCCGAGTGCATGTGCAGGTCGCCCCGGATCGCGGCGAACAGCTCCTCGCCGCCCTCCACCAGCGGCCCCTGGGCGTCCTGCAGCTCGGCCAGCTTCGTGGGCAGCCGCCCGGCGACCGCCTGCTCCACCACGCCGGCGGTCGAGCGCCCGATGCCCGCCAGGTCGGTCAGCGACTTGCGCTCGGCGCGAGAGCGCACCTCGTCGGCCGGCAGCTTGGCCAGGGTCGCGCACGCCTTGCGGTACGCCTCGACCTTGTAGGTGCTCTCCCGCGCCCGCTCGAGCAGGAACCCGATCCGGCGCAGCGCGGCCAGCGGCGGGACGGGAGCCTCCAGCGGCTCGAGCGCGTGCACCCGCCCACCCTGCCACGAACGCGTCGTCAACAGATGTTGACGACCTGACGACGTCAACGTATGTTGACGGACGTGGAGGTGCACGAGCTGATGACCCTGGTGCAGAACGCCGCTGACGACGACCCGTGGTCGGGCCTGCGGGCCGCGGCCCGGCTGCGGACCGAGGCCGACCGGCTCGAGGCGGTGCAGGTGCGGCGCGCACGGGTGCGGGGCCTGAGCTGGGCCGAGATCGCCACCCAGCTCGGCGTCAGCCGCCAGGCCGTCCACCGCAAGTACCGCGAGTCCCGCGGCCGCCGCTGAGCCCGCGCAGGACCAGGACGAGGACCAGGACGAGGACCACGACGAGGCCGAGCACCGATGAGAAGGGGACTACCCACGATGCCGCGACGCCGCACCGGGTCGACGGTCGCCGACCTGCGCCGGTTCGCCGAGCGACTGCCCGAGGTGGAGGCCGGCACCACCTGGGACGCCGAGGCGTACCTGGTGCGCGGCAAGGCGTTCGTGGTCTTCCGGACCCCGCGTCCGGACGCCCTGGACGACGACGGCGAGCGGCTCACCGACGTGATCGTGCTGTCCACGCCCGACCTGGAGGCCAAGGAGGCGCTGGTCCGCGACGAGGCGACGCCGTTCTTCACGACGCCGCACTTCGACCGCTACAAGGGCGTGCTGGTGCGCGCCTCCCACCTGCACCTGCTCGAGCCGGACGAGCTGGAGGAGGTCGTCGTCGAGGCCTGGCTCGCCCGTGCGCCGAAGCGGGTGGCGTCCGCGTACCTCACCGATCGGGGGGCGGACCGGGCGGCCGACCGGGGGTAGGCGACCGGCGCCTACCCTTGACCGGTGCCCGACCCGTCCCTCGACCCGCAGCCGGTCCCCGTCCCCCTCGTCGACGGACGGATCGCGCCGGACGACCTCGCGCACGCGCTCGCCGTCCTGGCCCGGGTCGAGGAGCTGCCGCCCGAGCACCCGGACGCCGTCACCGTGCGGCGGGGCACCGCGAGCATCTACAAGGCCTACAAGCGCAACCGCCGCGACGAGCGCCGGATCGCGCTGCGTGAGGCGGACGCGGCCGTGGTGGCGGCCACCGCGACGGGGTCGCCGCAGCGCATCGACGACGAGACGGCCGGGATCGCGCTGGTGTCGTCGGTGCGCGGTGCCTCGGCGGGGGAGTACCTGCAGCCACGGCCCTGCTACATCTGCAAGCAGCCGTACACGGTGGTCGACGCGTTCTACCACCAGCTCTGCCCGAGCTGCGCGGCGATCAACCACGAGAAGCGCGACGCCAGAACCGATCTCGCCGGTCGTCGCGCCCTGCTGACGGGCGGCCGGGCGAAGATCGGCATGTACATCGCGCTGCGGCTCCTGCGCGACGGCGCGCACACCACCATCACCACGCGCTTCCCGCGCGACGCCGCCCGGCGGTTCGCGCAGGTCGAGGACAGCTCCGACTGGATCGAGCGGCTGCACATCGTGGGCATCGACCTGCGCGACCCGGCCCAGGTGGTGGCGCTGGCCGACTCGGTGGCCGCCGCCGGCCCCCTCGACGTGCTGATCAACAACGCCGCGCAGACCGTCCGGCGCTCGCCGGGCGCCTACGCGCCCCTCGTCGCCGCGGAGTCCGAGCCGCTGCCGGCGGGTCGGCTCCCGGAGATCCTCACCTTCGACCGGATCAGCGAGGCACACCCCGCGGCGCTAGCCGGCTCGCTGTCCGAGCACCCGGTCCCGCACCTGCCGGAGACGTTGTCCGGCAACGAGATCAGCCGCATGTCGCTCATGGCCGGCCACGCCTCGCTCGAGCGCCACCACGCCGGCACGGCGATCGACGCCGGCGGCCTGCTGCCCGACGTCACGTCGGCGAACTCCTGGACGCAGGTGGTCGACCAGGTCGACCCGATGGAGCTGCTCGAGGTGCAGCTGTGCAACCAGACGGCGCCGTTCATCCTGATCAGCCGGCTGCGGGCCTCGATGGCCGCCAGCCCGCACCGGCGCACCTACGTGGTGAACGTCTCGGCGATGGAGGGCGTGTTCGGACGGGGCTACAAGGGTCCCGGCCACCCGCACACGAACATGGCCAAGGCCGCGCTCAACATGCTCACCCGCACCAGCGCCGCGGAGATGCTGCAGACCGACGGCATCCTGATGACGGCGGTCGACACCGGCTGGATCACCGACGAGCGCCCGCACGTCACCAAGGTGCGGCTGGCCGAGGAGGGCTTCCACGCGCCGCTCGACCTGGTCGACGGTGCCGCCCGGGTCTACGACCCGATCGTGCAGGGCGAGCGGGGCACCGACCTGCACGGCGTCTTCCTCAAGGACTTCGAGCCCTCGCGCTGGTGAGCGTCAGGCCTCCTGCCCGAGGTCAGAGGTCGACCTCGCCCTCGACGCAGGTGACCGTCGCGCCGCCGACCCAGACCGTGCCGTCCGCCTCCCGTGCCACGTGCACGCGGCCTGCGCGGCCGATCGCCGTGCCCTGGCTGGCGACGTAGCGGTCGGGCAGCCGCCCCGACGACGTGAGCCACTGCGCCACCGAGGCGTTCAGGCTCCCGGTGACGGGGTCCTCGACGGTGGCGCCCTCCACGCCGAAGAACGCGCGCACCTCGACCGCGCACGGCGAGCCCTCCGGGTGCAGCCCGACGACGCCGATGTCGAGGTCGCCGACCGGGCCCGGCCGCACCGCCAGCGCAGCAGCGGCGCCGTCGAGCAGCACTGCCACCCAGCCCGGGCCGTTGTCGACCCACTGCGCCTCGACCACCTCGTCGCGCTCCACCCGCAGCGCGTCGAGCACCGGTCGCAGGTCACCCTCGTCGACGGGTCCCGAGCGGACGAGGGGCGGCGCGGCGAACGCCAGGCCGACGTCGGTGCGTCGGACCCGCACGAGTCCGGCACCGCACTCCTGGACCAGGACCGGGTCGTCGCAGTCGTTCTCGGACAGCCACGCGTGGCAGCTGCCGAGCGTGGGGTGCCCGGCGAACGGCAGCTCGGTGGTGGGCGTGAAGATCCGGACCCGGTAGTGGGCGCCCTCCTGCGTCGGAGGCAGCAGGAAGGTGGTCTCGGACAGGTTGGTCCAGGTGGCGAAGGCCTGCAGCTGCTCGGTGCTCAGGCCCTCGGCGTCGAGCACCACGGCGAGCGGGTTGCCCCGGTACGGCGTCTCGCCGAACACGTCCACCTGCCGGAACCGGCGTCTCACAGCGCCGACACCTGCTTCTGCAGCTCGATCACGCAGAGCACCACGAACAGCAGGCCGGCGGCCACCAGCAGCACGTTGCTGAGCCAGCCGTTGCGCCACTGCTTCGGCGTCCGGGAGGTGTTGAGCAGCCACACCAGCGTCAGCGCGAGGAACGGCATGAAGAACGCGCCGAGGGCGCCGTACGCGATCACCAGGGCGAACGGCCGGTCCATCAGCAGCAGGAGCATCGGCGGGAAGGTGAGCCAGAGCGCGTACGCGCGGAACGCGGGCGAGCGCTCCGCCCGGACGACCTCCTCGGTCGCGTTCTCCTCGGACCCCTTCCGCGCGCGCAGGTTCGCGACGAAGTCGGCGAACATCAGGCTCACGCCCTGCCAGACGCCGAGGACGGAGGTGAAGGCGGTGGCGAAGAAGCCCACCAGGAACACGGTCGCCAGCGTGCTCCCGAACCGGTCCTCCAGCACGGTGTCGAGGTCGAGCAGACCGCGGTCGCCCTCGGTGAGGGCGATCTGCGCGGTGAACAGCAGCTCGGCGCCGACGACGAGCATCGCCAGCACGAACACGCCGGTCGTGAGGTAGGCGACCCGGTTGTCCAGCCGCATCACCTTCATCCACGACGCGTCGTGCCACCCCTTGGCGTTGATCCAGTAGCCGTACGCGGCCATCGTGATCGTCCCGCCGACGCCGCCGATCAGACCGAGGGTGTAGACCACGGAGCCGTCCGGCACGACCGGGGCGAGGCCGGCGAGCATCGCGGGGACGTCGGGGACGAGGAGGACGGCGATGCCGACGACGGTGACGAACATGACCCCGACCAGCGCCGTCATCACCTTCTCGAACACGGCGTACTGGCCGAACCAGACGAACGCCAGCCCGACGAGCCCGGCGGCGACGGCGAACGCGTTGAGCGGCACCGACGGGAACATCGCGTTGAGCGGCAGCGCCGTGGCCGTCATGGCGGTGGCCCCGAAGACGAAGCCCCACACGGTCACGTAGATCGCGAAGTACCAGGTGGTCCAGCGACCGAGGCTGCGCCAGCCCTCGAAGATCGTGGTGCCGGTGGCGAGGTGCCACCGCCCGGTGGCCTCGGCCAGCGCGATCTTGACCACGCACCCGATGACGGCCGCCCACAGCAGCGTGTAGCCGAACTTCGACCCGGCGACCAGGGTGGCCACGAGGTCGCCGGCCCCCACGCCGGTGGCCGCGACCACCATCCCCGGGCCGACGTACCTGAGCGAGGCCTTGCGCAGCCCGCCCTCGGACCGTGCTGACGTGGTGGTCACCTGGTCGGACATGCGTCGGCCTCCTCGCGGACGGATCGGTGCCGCCTCACGGTAGTCCGGTTCGTCCCGCCCTGCGCTCGTCGGCCGCCGGCTCGTCGCCTCCAGGACGCCGGTGGTGATCGGGTGGCGGCGGACGAGGGTTCTCGACCATCTCCGGAGGTCGAACAGGTGTACGATCCACCGGTGGGTGAGGTGATGACCTGGCAGGGCTCCCTGCTCGACCTCGAGGTCGAGCAGTCCGGTGCCGAGCAGGTGCCGCCGCTGGCCGGCAGCGTCCGGCGCACGCTGCTGTCGCACGGCGCGTGGGTCGACGTCCTCCCGGGCTGGTTGCACGGCGCCGACGACCTGTTCGCCCGGCTGGTCGAGCGCGTGCCCTGGTACGCCGAGCGGCGCGAGATGTACGACAAGGTGGTCGACGTGCCCCGGCTGCTCTGCTTCTACGGCGAGCGCGACCCCCTGCCCGACCCGGTGCTCGACGCCGTGAAGGCGACCCTCGACGACCACTACGCGCCGGAGCTCGGCGAGCCCTTCGCCACAGCCGGACTGTGCCTGTACCGCGACGGCCGCGACTCGGTGGCCTGGCACGGCGACCGCATCGGCCGGTCCCGGACGCAGGACACGATGGTCGCGATCCTGTCGCTCGGCGCGCCGCGCTCGCTGCTGCTGCGGCCGAACGGAGGTGGGGCGCCGGCACTGCGGCACAGCCTCGGGCACGGCGACCTGCTGGTGATGGGCGGTTCGTGCCAGCGCACGTGGGAGCACGCGGTGCCCAAGACGGCCAAGCCGGTCGGGCCGCGGATCAGCGTCCAGCTCCGCCCGCGCGGGGTGCGCTGAGTGCGTCCGCGCGCCGGGGCGCTCGCCGCCGTCGCGGCGCTGCTGACGGGTTGCGCGTGGGACGGCTCCGAGCCCGACCCCGGCGGTCCGAGCACCCCCGTCCCGTCGTGCGTGGACGGCTGGACGGTCCTGCTCGACGACGGCGCTCGCACGCGCCGCGGCGTGGCGGATGGCCGGGCCCGGCTCGTTCGACCGTCAGGACGACGGCACCCTCGTGACCCGCGGCGGCCTCGGCCTGCTCTGGCACCCGGCGCTCCTGACCACCTACGAGCTCGAGGTCACCTGGCAGGTCGAGGGTGACGACAACTCCGGGCTGTTCGTCGGGTTCCCGGACCCCGGCGACGACCCGCAGGTCGCGGTGGAGGAGGGCCTGGAGGTGCAGATCGACGCCACCGACGAGCCGGACCGCACCACCGGCGCGCTCTACGGCGTCGCGGGTCCCGACACCGCTGCGCGCGACGCCGCGCTGAACCCGCCGGGGGAGTGGAACACCTTCACGGTCGTGGTCGAGGCCGATCGGGTGCGGGTCTCGCTGAACGGCGAGCACGTCCTCGACCACCGCGCGCAGGGTGGCCGCACGTGGGCGGTGCCGGGGCACGTGGGGCTGCAGAACCACGGCCCGGACGACTCGGTCCGGTTCAGCGACGTCCGGGTGCGGGCGCTGGATGCCGCCGAGGACGGGTGCGTCACCTCGTGACCGCACGTCGAGGACACCTCGCCCGGTCGGACCCTGGTGGTGGCGCCCCGACGGTGCTGTGATGGGGGTGCGCCTCGGCGCCGTCGAGGCGAACGACACCTTTCGCGGACGGAGGAACGCTCATGGGCTCGAGCGAGGTCGAGGTCGACGGGAAGCAGGACGGCGTCCAGGTGGTGCGCACCGTGGACGCCCCGGTGGCGCACGTCTGGCAGACGCTGATCAGCCGCAGCGGCGCGGAGGCCCTCCTCGGGCCCGGCGCCACCTTCGGCGGCAAGGGCGAGCCGTGGCACAGCGAAGAGGGCCCGAGCGGCGTCCTGCGCAGCTTCCACCCCCAGGAACAGCTCCGGCTCTCGTGGCACGAGACACCCGACGCCCCCGCGTCGCTGGTGGAGCTGGACCTCTCCGACGACGCCGGCTCGACCCGGCTCGACCTGCGGCACGACCGCATCGCCGGCGACGCCGACGGCTACGAGCAGCGCTGGCACGGTGCGCTCGACCGGCTCGACCAGGCGGTGCGTGCCTGACCCGCACCCCCGGCCCTCGCTGACGCCCGTCAGCGCAGGCTGCCCGGGGCCAGGTGCGACAGCACCCTGCCCCACAGCGGCAGCAGCACCAGGTGCCCTGCACCCGGCGCCATCTCGATGCGCGCGTCGGGCAGGGCGTCCTTCCACCAGCGCGCGTGCGCGGCGCCGACGACCCGGTCGGCGGAGCCGAACACCAGCAGCGCCTTCGCGTCGACGTCCTGCGGCTCGAAGCCCCACGGCTGCAGCCCGTAGCCGGCGATGTCCTGGGCCATGCCGACCGCGCCCTGCCGCACGCTGTCGGCCAGCACGCCCTCGAGCCGCGCGCGGGCGCCGGCGTCGGCCAGGACCTCGGCGTCGGCCGGGCCGGCGCCGACCAGCGGGAGCAGGTCGTCGACGTCGCCGCGGGCCAGGCCCTCGAGCATCCCGGTGAGTGCGCCGTGCACCTCGTCGGCAGCCAGGCTGCGCATCGCCTCCAGCCCGGCGGCCTGGTCCTCCGGGATCCACGGGACCTCCTCGTGCGGTGCGGGCGTCGCGACCACGGCGAGCCGGTCGACCAGACCGGGGTGGCGGGCCGCCAGCGCCGCGGCCACGCGGCCGCCCGCTGACCAGCCGACCGCGCCGACCGGGCCGCGCAGCCCGAGGTGCTCGAGCGCCGCGGCGACGTCGTCGGCCGCGTCACCCACGGTCGACCAGGAGCCCGCGGGCACCGGGTCGCTGCCGCCGTAGCCGGGCCGGTCGACCGCGACCAGCGTGAGGTCGCGACGGGCGGTCTCCTGCGGATCGGGGTCGAGCAGGCCCGAGCCCGGGGCGGCGTGGCACAGCACCACCGTGCGGGCGTCCTGCGAGCCGCGGGCGAGCACGTGCACGGCGACGGCACGGCCGTCGCGGTCGAGGGTCAGCGTCTCCTGCGTGTTCGTCGTCATGCCCTCATCCTCCCTGGCGCTCGTGGCACCGTCATGTCACCATTTTCGGGTGACGTCACGATGAACCGCACCGACCGCCTCTACGCGATCGTCGAGCAGCTCCGGGGCGCCGGCGCGGCCGGCCGCACCGCGGAGCAGCTGGCCGCGCGGTTCGAGGTCTCGACCCGGACGGTCAAGCGCGACGTCGGCGCGCTGCAGCAGGCGGGCTCGTTGATCTGGGCGCAGCCGGGGCCGGGCGGCGGCTACGTCCTCGACGACGCCGTCACCCTCCCACCGGTGAACATCACCGCGGCGGAGGCGGTCGCGCTGGCGGTCGCGCTGTCGGCCGTCCCCGACCTCCCCTACGCCACGGACGGGCGGGCCGCGCTCGCCAAGGTGCTGGCCGTGATGCCGCAGGCCGAGCGCCGGCGTGCGCGCGACATCGCCTCCCGGGTGTGGACCCGCGGTGCCGGTCGTCGGCGCCCGCGCACCGCCCGCACGGTGGAGGAGGCGCTGAGGCGCGGCGTGGTGCTGGCCATCCGGTTCGTCGACGCCACCGGCGCCACCACCCGCCGCGAGGTCGAGCCCGTCGTGCTGGCCCTCACCGGTGGGCACTGGCACCTGGCCGCCTGGTGCCGGCTGCGCCAGGACTACCGCTGGTTCCGCACCGACCGGATCAGCGCCGCGCACCTGACCACCGAGCCGAGCCCGCGGCACGACGTCGGCGCCCTCGGGACGCCGCCCGACGACGCCGCGGCCGTCGGCCTGGACGGCTGAGGACAGGACCCGGCGCTCGGGAGAGGACCGCACGACGGTGGCGCACCGCGACCACGTCACCACCTGGTGGTCGGAGGTGATAGGCGGCCCGGCGGAGTACACCGAGCGGCTCGGCGGGTACGAGCGGATGATCGCCCACCACCGCGACCTGGCGATCACGGCCGAGCAGCGGCTGCGGTTCGTCACCCTGCTGAGCGCGGCCGCCGACACCGCCGGACTGCCGGACGACCCCGAGTGCCGGGCCGCCCTGATGGGCTACGCGGAGGGGGGAACCCGCCTGGCGGTGGAGAACTCGGCCCCGGGCGCGCCGCCGCCGCCGCACGCACCGGTACCGCGCTGGGGCTGGGCGTGGCCCCGCCGTACCGGCCCTGACCCGCCGACCCGGGCACGAGCGCCGCACGAGCGCGGGCTCAGGCGGTGGCGGCCGCCGCGGCCCGCCCGGCCACGCGGCCGGAGAAGAGGCAGCCGCCGAGGAACGTGCCCTCGAGCGAGCGGTACCCGTGCATGCCCCCGCCCCCGAACCCGGCCACCTCGCCCGCGGCGTACAGCCCCGGCAGCGGCTGGCCGTCCGTGCCGAGGACGCGCGCGTCGAGGTCGGTGTGCAGGCCGCCGAGGGTCTTGCGGGTGATGACGTGCAGCCGCACCGCGATCAGCGGACCGGCGGCCGGGTCGAGGATCCTGTGCGGCCTGGCCACGCGGATCAGCCTGTCCCCGCGGTAGGCCCTCGCGCTGCGCAGCGCGGCGATCTGCAGGTCCTTGGTGAAGGCGTTGTCGATCTCGCGGTCGCGGGCGACGACCTCCTTCTCGACCTGTGCGAGGTCGAGCGGCGCGTGCGGCGTCAGCCGGTTCATGCCCTCGACCAGCTCGGCGAGGGTGCCGGCGACGACGAAGTCGGCCCCGTTGCGCTTGAACGCCTCCACCGGGGGCGGCGCGCCGGGGCGCACCCGCTGCAGCACCTTGCCGACGTCCTTGCCGGTGAGGTCGGGGTTCTGCTCCGAGCCGGAGAGCGCGAACTCCTTCTCGATGATCTTCTGCGTCAGGACGAACCAGGAGTGGTCGAACCCGGTGCGGCGCAGGTGGTCCAGCGTCCCGAGGGTGTCGAAACCGGGGAACAGCGGCACCGGCAGGCGGCGTCCGGCGCCGTCGAGCCACAGCGACGACGGGCCGGGCAGGATCCGGATCCCGTGACCAGGCCACACCGGGTCCCAGTTCTCGATGCCCTCGACGTAGTGCCACATCCGGTCCGGGTTGATCACCGCGCCGCCGGCGCGCTGGGTGATGCCGATCATCCGGCCGTCGACGTGCGCCGGCACGCCGGTGAGCATCCGCTCCGGCGGCCTGCCGAGGCGCTCGGGCCACGCCGCCCGCACCAGCTCGTGGTCGCCCCCGATCCCGCCCGACGTGACCACCACGGCCTGGGCCGAGAGCTCGAACTCGCCTGCGGCGGCACGGCTCGACGGCACACCGCGCGGCGACGCGTCCGGCTCGAGCACCGTGCCGCGCACCCCGGTGACCGTGCCGTCGGTGACCACCAGGTCGTCGACCCGGTGCCGGAACCGCGCCTCGACCCGCCCGGACGCCAGGTGCGCGCGCACCCGCCGCTCGAACGGCGCGACGACGCCGGGGCCGGTGCCCCACGTGATGTGGAACCGCGGCACCGAGTTGCCCGGGCCGGTGGCGGTGTACCCGCCGCGCTCGGCCCAGCCCACCACCGGGAACAGCCGAAGGCCCTGCTCGCGCAGCCACGACCGCTTCTCGCCGGCCGCGAAGTCGACGTACGCCCGGGCCCACCGCCGCGGCCAGAGGTCCTCCGCGCGGTCGAACCCCGCTGTGCCCTCCCAGTCCTGCCAGGCCAGCTCGGCGGAGTCCTTGATCCCCATCCGGCGCTGCTCGGGCGAGTCGACGAGGAACAACCCCCCGAACGACCACCACGCCTGCCCGCCGAGGTCGGCCTCGCCCTCCTGGTCGAGCAGCAGCACCCGGCGGCCGGCGTCGGCGGCCTCGGCTGCGGCGACCAGTCCGGCGAGGCCGGCTCCCACCACGACGACGTCGGCGTCCATGCCCGCGACCCTAGGGTGCCGTGATGGCGACGGGACCGAGGGTCGTGATGTGGCAGCGGGTCGAGCCGGGAGCCGGGCACAGCCTGGCGCGGCTGGAGCGCACCGCCGACGGGTGGCGGGCGCACGGCAGCGAGGTGCTGCGGGACGACGGCCCGCCGGTCGCGTGCTCGTTCGTCGTCGACCTGGATCACGGGTGGACGACCCGTGCGGTCCAGGTCGACGCCGTCGGCGAGCACGTCCGCTCCGTGCGGCTCGAGGCCGACGAGGGGCGCCGCTGGTGGCAGGACGGCGCGCGCCGTCCCGACCTCGACGGCTGCGTCGACGTCGACGTGGCAGCCACGCCGCTGACGAACACCTTCCCGGTATGCCGGCTGGCCGACCTGCCCGTCGGCGAGGAGCGCACGGCCGGCGTCGCGTGGGTGGAGGTGCCGTCGCTGCGGGTGCAGCGGGTCGACCAGACCTATCGCCGCCTCGGGGCGCTCGAGTGGGAGTACAGCGACCCGCTGCACGGCGCGTTCCGCATCGCCGTGGACGACGACGGGTTGGTCGTCGACTACGAGGGCCTCGCCACCCGGGTGGCCGGCTGACTCAGCCGTCCGACCCGGCGTAGGTGCCGAAGCTCCGGAGGTTGCCCTCGTCGTCGGCGACGGTGAAACCCCTTGAACCGTCGTCGGTGTCCTCCATCTCGCGGACGAACCTCGCGCCGAGGTCGACGGCCCGGGCGTTCACCGCGTCCGGGTCCTTGGTCACGACGTACGCCACGCCCGCCCCGGTCGGACCGCTGAACTCGTCGCCGCCGGCGCTGTGCACCACCACCCGACCACCCTCGGGCCAGCGCATCTCGCTGTGCTGCAGCGTAGGTGAGACCCGGCCAGACGTTCCGGTCCTCGTTGTCCATCCGGTCAGCGTCTCGCCGCCGGATGACCGTCGTCCTGGACGAATGCGAGGTCGTCGTCACGGGCCCACCGGGTGGGGGTGGTGCCGGACAGGTCGCGCCACTCGCGTGACAGGTGCGCCTGGTCGGCGTAGCCGCACCGTGCCGCGACCTCGGCGAGCGGGACGCCCCCGCGCTGCACCATCGACGCCGACCGGGAGAACCGGGCCACCCTGGCCGCGGTCTTGACCCCGATCCCGTACTCGGCCCGGAACTGCTCGCCGAGGTGCCGTGTCGACCAGCCGACGGCATCGGCCACCGCGCGCACCGGCACCCGTCCGTGCGACCCGGTGACCTGCTCCCAGGCGTGCTCGACCTCGACCCGGGCGGTGCGGTGCGGGTCCAGGCGGCGAGCCAGGGCGGCGAGCACGACGGCGACGCGGCCGGGCCAGGTCTGCAGCCGCTCGGCGACGTCGGCGACGTGGCGGTCGGCGGGGGAGAGCAGCTCGCCGAGGTCGACGACGTCGTGCACGAGCTCGGCGGCGGGGCACCCGAGCAGCGCCCTGGCCCCGGCGGGCGTGAGGTCGAGCTGCACCCCGTGCTGGTTGCCGTCGTGGTGGATCGCCGCGGCGCCGGTGTGCAGGCCGGCCACGAGGGCGGAGTGGGCCCTCGGCTCCTGCCCGCGAGCCGCCACGACGACCGGGTCGCCCAGCGCGACCACCACGGTGAGCGCCGTCGAGGGCATGCCCACGTGGATCCCCGGCTCCAGCCCCGTGACGCGGTACCCGCAGACCCGGCTCACGTACGGCGCGAGCCCGGCCGGCGGTGCGGCCGTGTACCAGTCCTGCACCGTCGTGACGCTACTCCCGGAGCGGGACCGACGTCAGCGGTCGGGCGGGACGAGGCCGACGAGGCCGAGGACGCGGCCCACCGTGGTGGGCAGGTCCTCGTCGGAGGTGTCCAGCACGCTCCAGCCGGCGGGGACGGGCGCCGCTGCGAGGTCGGCGTCGATCGAGGTCATCACCGCCTCCAGCACGGTGGTGTCGAAGGACTTGGTGCTGCGGGCGCGGTTGCGGGCGTGGGCGACGTCGAGGCGCGGGTGCAGCACCACGCCCACCCGGTGCGGCAGCAGGCCGACCCGGTCGAGCGCCGCGTCGACGTCCGGGGGGTCCACCGCTCCCTCGATCGCCACCGCGAACCCGGCCCGCTGGTAGACCGACGCGAGCGCGGCGGCGCCCTCGAGCGCGAGACCGAACTGGCGCGTGGTCTCGTCGGTCCACTCCAGCGGGCCGGCCAGTCCGGAGGTGACCTGCTCGCGCACGCCGTCGACGTCGACGAGGTAACCGAACGCGAACCGGTCGAGGACGGCCCGCGCGACGGTGCTCTTGCCCGCTGCGAGCTGGCCGGTGAGCACGAGCACAGGTGGCCCCGACGCCTCGACCGGCATCAGACCCGGTCCAGCAGCGTCAGCACGGTGCGCCAGTTGCGAGCGGTGCCGGTGACGCCGTCTGTGCGAACCACCTTGTCCCAGGCCAGCTTCGAGCGGCCGGCGCCGTTGACGAAGTCGATGTACGCCTCGGACCCGATCAGCGTCCCGCGCTCCGGGTGCCGCGCGAGCTCGGCGTCGAACGCCTCGACGCCCGCGGCGGACGGCTCGCCCGTCAGGAAGACGACGTGCAGGAACCTCGGTTCGGCGTCCGGGAACGGGTTGGCGTCGACCACCTGCTGCAGCTGCGCGCGGGTACGGGCCACCACCTCGACCGGCCTGCCCAGGTCGTCGAGCAGCGCTGCGGCCAGGGCCTTCTCGACCGACGCCCGGGAGCCGCCGCCGCACTCGGCGAACAGGTTGCCCGAGTTGATGTAGGTGGTGACGTCGGTCCAGCCCAGGCCCTCGGCGAGCTCGCGCAGGCGCGGCATCGACACCTTCGTGCTCGCGCCGACGTTGATGCCTCGCAGCAGCACGGCGTACCGGGTCACCCTGCACCGCCGACGACGGAGCCGAGCACCTCGCGCGGGCCGCGGAGCCGGGGGACGCCGCCGAGACGTCGCCGGTGCCGCACGTGCTCGGCGTGGTCGGCGAGCACGGCCCACAGCTCGCGGTGCGCCGCCCACGGCAGCGGCTCGCCGTCGTCGGACCAGGACCCGCCGAAGGTGATCCACACCGGCACCCAGTCGGCCGCGCAGTCCCAGGCGCCCGCGCGCTGCTCGACCATCCGCCGGCGCAGCTGGAACGCCCGACGCGGTCCGTCGACGCAGATCGGTGCGGTGGCGACCGGCCAGACCCACAGGTCGCGCTCGACGAGGGCGAGCTCGAGCGCCCGCAGGTGCGCGGGGTGCACCAGCACGGTGGCCACGTTCTCGTGGGGGAGGCGTCGCACCGAGGCACCGTACGACGCCCCACCGACGCCCGTCAGCCCCCGGACGCCACCCCGTGCAGCACCAGGTCGGCCAGGGCCTCGTAGGCGGCGGCGTCGTCGAGGCCCGTGGTCCGGCGTACCTGGCCCTGCTGGATCCGCACCATCTGGGCACCGACCAGGTCGGTCACGTACGCCGCGCGCACCGCCCGGAACTCGCCGGTGCGCGCGCCCTCGGCGAGCATCTCGCCCACCCGGTCGGCGGCGATCGCGGTGTTGCGCCGGTACACCTCGCCGGCGGGCCCGGACGCGGCGAGGTCCGCGAAGAAGGCGTCGGAGCCGAGGCGCAGCTCGCGCCCGATCGCCCGCAGGTACGCCTCGACGCGCTCCGAGGACGTGCCGGTGCCCTCGAGCGCCGCCTCGACCCGGACCGTCGCCTCGCGGAAGAAGTGCACGGCGACGGCGCGGACGAGGTCGTCCTTGCTGCTGGCGAGCTGGTACAGGGTCGACTTCGAGCAGCGCAGACGCGCGGCGAGCTCGTCGAGCGTCGCGCGACCGAAGCCCTCGGACAGGAACAGCGCCACCAGCGCGTCGAACAGCTCCCGGTGCCGTGGGGTGGTCCCTGCCGTGGGCGTCACCGGGGTCAGCGCGGAGCCATCCGGATCGCGCCGTCGAGGCGGATCACCTCGCCGTTGAGCATCGGGTTGGCCACGACGTGCTCGACCAGCGCGGCGTACTCGTCCGGGCGGCCGAGGCGGGAGGGGTGCGGCACCTGGGCGCCGAGGGAGTCCTGCGCCTCCTGCGGCAGACCGGCCAGCATCGGGGTCTCGAACAGTCCGGGGGCGATCGTCATCACCCGGATCAGGCTGGACGCGAGCTCGCGCGCGATCGGGAGCGTCATGCCCACGACCCCGCCCTTGGACGCGGAGTAGGCGGCCTGCCCGATCTGGCCGTCGAAGGCGGCGGCCGAGGCGGTGTTGACGACCACGCCGCGCTCGCCGTCGACGGGTTCGGTCTGCATCATCGCCGCGGCCGCCAGCCGGATGACGTTGAAGGTGCCGACCAGGTTGACCTGCACCACCTGGGAGAAGGCGGCCAGCGGCAGCGGCCCCTTCTTCCCCACGACCTTGCCCGGCGTCCCGACGCCCGCGCAGTTGACGACCACGCGCAGCGGCGCGAGGACGGACGCGGCGTCGACAGCGGCCTGGACCGCCGCCTCGTCGGTGACGTCGGTGGGCACGAACTCTCCGCGACCACCGGCCGCGACGATCTCCTCGGCCACCGAGGCACCCGGGGACGACGGGAGGTCGGCGACCACGACGGCCGCGCCGGCCCGGGCGAGGGTGCGGGCGGTGGCGGCGCCCAGGCCGCTGCCGCCGCCGGTGACCAGGGCCGATGCTGCGTCGATCTTCACGGTGGGGCGCTCCTCGGGGTCGGGCAGTACTGGGACTGCCGTTACAGTACTGCCATGAGCGAGCGGAGCGAGCGGGTCGTCGGGTACAGCGCGCCGGTCGTGGCGAGGAACGAGCCATGAGCGTCGAGCGCGTGCTGCCCACCCCCGAGGCCGAGGACCTGCTGGCCCTCACCGAGGAGATCGCCCGCAAGGAGCTGAAGCCGCGCGCCGCGCAGGACGAGGCCGCCGAGCGCTTCCCGCGCGACGTCTTCGCCCTCCTCGGCCGGTCCGGCCTGCTCGGCCTGCCGTACGACGAGGAGCTGGGCGGGGGCGGCCAGCCGTACGAGGTCTACCTCCAGGTGCTCGAGGTGATCGCGTCGGCGTGGGCGTCGGTCGGGGTCGGCGTCAGCGTCCACGGCCTCACCGCCTTCCCGGTGGCCCACTACGGCACCGACGCGCAGAAGCAGGACCTGCTGGTCGACATGCTCGGCGGCGAGCAGCTCGGCGCCTACTGCCTGTCCGAGCCGCACGCGGGCTCGGACCCCGCGGCGATGCGGACCCGTGCCCGGCGCGACCAGGACGGCTGGGTGGTCGACGGCACCAAGTCGTGGATCAGCCACGGCGGCCACGCCGACTACTACACCTCGTTCCTGCGCACCGGTGAGGACCGCACCAAGGGCGTCTCCTGCTTCGTCGTCCCGTCCGACGCCCCCGGGCTGTCGTTCGGTGCGCCGGAGAAGAAGATGGGCCTGCACTGCGACCACACCACGACGGTGAACTTCGACGCGTGCCGGGTCGGCGAGGACCGGCTGGTCGGTGAGGAGGGGCAGGGTCTGCCGATCGCGTTGGCCGCCCTCGACTCCGGTCGTCTCGGGATCGCCGCCGTCGCAACGGGTCTGGCGCAGGGTGCGCTCGACGACGCCGTCGCCTACGCCAAGGAGCGGGAGGCGTTCGGCAAGCGGATCATCGACCACCAGGGTCTCGGGTTCCTGCTCGCCGACATGGCGGCTGCGGTCGAGTCGGCGCGCGCGACCGTGCTGCGCGCGGCCCGGCTGCGTGACCTCGGCCGCCCGTTCAGCATGCAGGCCTCGATCGCGAAGCTGGTCGCCACCGACGCCGCGATGAAGGTGACGACCGACGCCGTCCAGGTGCTGGGGGGCTACGGCTACACCCGCGACTTCCCGGTCGAGCGGTACATGCGCGAGGCCAAGGTGATGCAGATCTTCGAGGGCACGAACCAGATCCAGCGGATGGTGATCTCGCGGCACCTCGCGCGGCGGTAGCCTCGTCCGTCGGGGTGGAACGCGTACCGCGGGGGGCGCGGTGGGGAAGGGTGCTGACGTGACGCGGTGGCTGGACGACGACGAGCAGAGGGTCTGGCGCGCCTTCCTGGCGGTCGACCGCAAGCTGTTCGCCGCGCTCGAACGGCAGATGCAGGACGAGTCGGGCCTGCCGCAGACCTACTACATCATCCTGGCGATGCTGTCCGAGGCGCCGGGCCGCTCCCTGCGGATGAGCGAGCTGGCCGAGATGGTCAGCTCGTCGCCGAGCCGCCTCTCGCACGCCGTCGACCGGCTGGCCGAGCGCGGCTGGGTGCGGCGCGAGAAGGACCCCCTCGACCGCCGGGGCAACCGCACGGTGCTCACCGACGCGGGGTGGCAGGTCGTCGTCGCGACGGCGCCCGGGCACGTGCGGACGGTGCGCGAGAACGTCTTCGACCTGATCACACCAGAGCAGCTGGCCGTCCTCGATGAGGTGTTCACGGCGATGCTGGCCAAGCTCGACGCGTCGGCGGCGGCACCCCGGCCGGTGCCCGTACCGCCGGACTGCTGAAACTCAGCGCCCCGTCGAGCGGCGGACGTCCACCGCGCGCCCCCACGCCAGCCGTCGACGACGTGACGGCGTCGTGGTGCCGACGCCCTGGACAACGCAAACAGGTTTGTAGTACAAACTTGTCTGTGAGCGATGACGACGACGGCCCGACCACCTTGAGCCCGAGCGAGAGCCTGGCGCTCGTCGAGGCGCAGCAGGCGCACGTGCGCTCCAGCACCGACGTGCACGTGGAGCTGCCCTACGGCGCGTGGGGACTGGCGTGGCTGCTCGGCTTCGCGGCGCTGTGGGCGGCCCGCTCGGCGTCGTCGCCGGTGCGGGTCCCGGTCCCGGTGGCCGGCACCGTCCTCGGCGTGCTGATGCTGGGGGCGCTCGCGGTCACGGTCGTGCACACCCTGCGGCAGGTGCGCGGCGTGAGGAGCGAGGACGACCTGCGCGGCACGCTCTACGGCTGGAGCTGGTTCCTCGGGTTCGGCGCCCTGACCGCCGTGATGATCACCCTCGGCCGCCGCGGGGTCGACCCCGAGCTGCTCGACCTGCTGTGGCCGGCGCTGTCGTGCCTGCTGGTGGCGGTGCTCTACATGATGGGCGCGGCCGTCTGGCGCGACGTGCACATGTTCGCGCTCGGCGCCTGGTTCGCCGTCTGCGTGGTGGCCGGGGTGCTCGCGGGTACGCCGGGGATGTTCGCGGTGATGAGCCTCGCCGGCGGCGGCGGCTTCCTGCTGGCCGCGCTCTGGTTCGCCGTCCGGCGCCGCCGCGAGGCCCGCGCGACGGCCGACCATGACTGACGCGACCCTCGATCCCGTCATCCACGCGCAGGCGCGGCTGCGGGTGATGACGACCCTGGCGACCCTCGGGTCGAAGGACCGGATCACCTTCCCGCGGCTGCAGCAGCTGCTCGAGATGACCGCAGGCAACCTGTCGACCCACCTGCGCAAGCTCGAGGACGCCGGCTACGTCGCCGTCACCAAGACCCACTCCGGGCGCACCCCCGTCACCTACGTCGCGCTGACGCGGACGGGGCGCGACGCCTTCGAGGACTACCTGACCAAGCTCCGCGACCTCCTGGGGGGAACCACGTCATGAGCACCCGACCGACCGGTGGCACCGGTCCCGACGTCCTGGCCCGCGCCGTCGACGTCCGCCGCACCTTCGACGCCACCGTCGCCCTCGACGGCGTCAGCCTCGACGTCCCCGCCGGCCAGCTGATCGGCCTGCTCGGCCCCAACGGCGCGGGGAAGTCCACGCTGATCAGCCTGATGCTGGGGCTGCGTCGCCCCACCTCGGGCACGGTCGAGCTGTTCGGCGGCGACCCGCGCGACGCGGTGAGCCGTCGCCGGATCGGCAACACCCCCCAGGAGACCGGGCTGCCGCCGCTGCTGAGGGTGCGCGAGGTCGTCGACTTCGTGGCCGGGCACTACGAGCGGGCCGTACCCACCGGCGAGCTGCTGGAGCGGTTCGGTCTCGAGGATCTCGCGCGCCGACAGACCGGTGGCCTGTCCGGCGGCCAGAAGCGCAGGCTCGCAGTGGCTCTCGCGTTCGTCGGGCACCCGCGTCTGGTGTTCCTGGACGAGCCGACCACGGGCCTCGACGTCGACGCCCGGCACGCGCTCTGGCAGGCGATCCGCGACTTCCACGCCGGAGGGGGCACGGTCGTGCTCACCAGCCACTACCTGGAGGAGATCCAGGCGCTCGCCGAGCGGGTGGTCGTGATCGACCGGGGACGCGTGCTCGCCGACGACACGCTCGACGCCGTCCGCGCCGTCGTGGACGTGCGGAGGGTGAGCCTGCGCACCGGCGACCCGGGGGCCCTGGCGGCCCTGACGGGGGTGACCTCGGTGACGGAGGGCAGGGGCGGTCGCACCGAGCTCCTGACGACGGACTCCGACGCCGTGGTGCGCGAGATCGTCTCCCGTGCGGTGCCGTTCGCCGACCTCGAGGTCTCCCCCACCTCTCTGGAAGAGGCGTTCCTCTCGCTCACCCGCGCCGCCGATGCCGATGCCGACCACCTGGAGAAGACTCTGTGAACGAGCGAAGCGAGCGAACCATGGGGCGCAGCGTGCGCGACGGCGAGGTACGAGCCGGGAGCATGCTCGCGCTGCACACCCGGTACCAGCTGCTGGAGCAGGTGCGGATCCCGATGGCGATGGTGGGCAACATCGCGTTCCCCGCGTTGTCCTACCTGTTCTTCATCGTCCCCCAGAGCGCCCTGCGCGACGAGCCGGCGGCGGCCACCTCCGCGGCCGGCCAGCTCGCGCTGGTGTCGGTGCTCTCGGTGTGCCTGTTCAGCTTCGGCCTCGGCACGGCCGAGGAGCGTTCGACGCCGTGGGACCCGTACCTGCGCACCCTGTCGGCAGGTGTCGTCCCGCGGCTCGGCGCCAAGGTGATCACCGGGCTGCTGTTCGCGGCCGTCGGCGTGGGCGTCGTCGCGACGATCGCGGTGCTGCTCACCACCGCGACCGCCTCGCCCGTCCAGGCGGTCACCGCGCTGCTCGCGATGATGGTGGCCGGGCACGCCCTTCCTGCTGATGGGGATCTCGCTCGGGTACCTGCTGCCGGTGAAGGCGGCGCTGCCCGCGGTGCAGATGATCTTCCTGCCGATGGCGTTCGGCGGCGGGCTGTTCCTGCCGCCGCAGATGTTCCCCGGGTGGCTGAACGGGATCTCGCTGCTGCTCCCCTCGCGTGGCGGCCGCGACCTGGTCGTCTCGCAGCTCACCTCCTCCCCGGTGCCGTCCTCCGCGTGGATCAACGTGGCGGTGTGGACGGTGCTGATGGGCCTGCTCGCGGTCTGGGCCTATCGCCGCGACGAGGGCCGACGCTTCCGCTGATCCACGGTCTGCCACGATCCGGGGGTGGAGCCGACGGACGCCGACCTGGTGCTGGTGGGCGGCGGCGGTGCGGCCGTGTCGGTGCTGCACCGCCTCGCGCTCGCCGGTCGCGCCGGCCGGTTGCCCCCGACCCGCGTGGTGGTGGTGGACCCGCTCGACCGGCTGGCGACGACGCCGGACGACCGCACCTGGAGCTTCTGGGAGCGCGTCGGCGCCGGGACCGACGTGTTCGCGTTCGTGGACCGCACGTGGACCTCCCTGCGCGTGGCCGGGCCCGACCGCGTCGTCGACGTCGACCTGGCACCCACCCACCGGTACCGCACCCTGCGCTCCAGCACCTACTACGCCGTCGTGCGCGACCTGGTGGCCGATCCCGCCTCCGGCGTCGAGCTCGTCCACGTCGCCGCCCCGGTCCGCTCGGTGGTGCAGGAGGGCGAGGTCGTGCGCGTCGACGCAGCCGGTGCGGGGATGCGTGCGCCGTGGGTCCTGACGTCCGCGCGGCTCCCGGGTGAGACGCCGCCGGTCGCGAGAACCGCTCTGTGGCAGCACTTCCTGGGGGCCGTCGTCGACACGGCGGGGGTCGACGTCGACCACGACCGCGCCGTGCTGATGGACCTGCGGGTGCCGCAGCCGCCTCGCGGCACCGGGTTCGGCTACCTGCTGCCGATGGGCGACGGCACCGCCCTCGCCGAGTACACGGTGCTGGCACCCGGCCCGGCCGACCCCGGCCTGATGCGCTCCGGCCTCGACGCGTACCTCGGGGCCCTCGGGCTGACGCGGGCCCCGCGGCTGCGGCCGGAGGAGGGTTCGGTCCCGATGACCGACGCCCGGCACCGCACCCGCGACGGACGGCGCTCGCGCGTGGTCCGGCTCGGCACGGTCGGGGGCGCGACCCGACCGTCGACGGGCTACACCTTCACGGCCATGCAGCGGCAGGCGGTGGCGGTGGCCGACGCCGTGGCCGCCGGGCGCGACCCCGTCCCGCCGCCGGCGTACCCCGTCCGGCACCGGCTGGTCGACGCCGTGCTGCTGCGCGGCCTGCTGTCGGGCGACGTCGACGGCACGCGGTTCTTCCCGCTCCTGTTCGAGCGCAACCCGGTGCCGCGCGTGCTCGACTTCCTCGACGGACTCACCTCTGCCGGTGAGGATCTCGCGCTGATGGCGTCGGTGCCGCCGGTGCCGATGCTGCGGGCGGCGGTGACGCCCCGACGGGTGTAGACAGGGGGCGTGACCGACGACGGGTCCACGCTGGAGGGGATCGAGAGCCTGCGCGCCTCGCGCCGGGCCATGCTCGGCCGCCGCGCGGTGCTGGCGGGGATGGCGGCCTTCGTGGGCCTGGGCGCGTCGGGCTGGCTCGGGCTCCACACCCAGCGGCGCACGTCGTCAGCCGACGGCTGGAGCCTGCAGCTGGACTACCCCCGGGTCGCCCGGGCGGGGCTCGACGTCACCTGGCGTGCCACGGTCCGCAGCGAGCAGGGGTTCCCGGCAGCGTCGCCGGTCGTGCTGGCCGTCACCGGTTCGTTCTTCGACCTGTTCGAGACCCAGGGCTTCTACCCCGAGCCGGACGGCGAGACCCGCGACGGCCGCTGGCGCTACCTGGAGTTCGTCACCGCAGAGGGCTCGGACACCCTCGTCGTCGACTTCGACACCTACGTGCAGCCGTCGGCGCAGCTGGGCCGCGACGCCGAGGTCCGGCTGATCGTCGACGGCGTCCGGCACGCGGCCGTGCGCTGGACGACCACCCTGCTGCCCTGACCCACCCGCCAGCCCGGCCGTCCGGCCGCACGAGGAGGAGACCCGGTGGAGATCGTCGTCCGCGCCGTCGTGATGTTCTTCTTCCTCTGGCTCGTCACCCGCGTGGTCGGGAGGTCCACCCTCGGCGAGCTCAGCACCTTCGAGCTGATCCTGTTCGTGACGATGGGCGACCTCGTGCAGCAGGGCGTGACGCAGCAGGACTTCTCGTTGACGGGGTCGGTGCTGGCCGTCAGCGTCTTCACCCTGCTCACCGTCCTGCTGTCGTGGGTCAACTGGCGCTGGCCGCGGATGCGCAAGGTCGTCCACGGCGTCCCGGTGCTCGTCGTGCACGACGGCGAACCGGCGGTCGAGACGATGCGGTCCGAGCGGCTCTCGTTCGACGACCTCTACGCCGCGGCGCGCGAGCAGGGCATCGAGCGGATCGCCGACGTGCGGCTGGCCGTCCTCGAGGCCGACGGGAGGATCTCCTTCTTCGAGAAGGGGAAGGGCACCGAGCAGGAGGGGGCGCCCGAGAAGCCGTCCGTGGGTTGAGTGCCTACGCTGGCGCCATGCCGATCCGGCGCGTGGGCGGCGAGCTGTCGCGGTTCGTCAACGCCTCGTTCGTCGCGGTCGTCCCGCGCGACCACCGTGAGAGCGACCGCGCGTTCGTGCGCCGCCGCTGGGTCACCGGCGTCACGCTGGTGGTCGGGGCGCTCCTGCTCGGGTTCAGCCTGAGCCTCGAACCGGGCGACCCGACGTTCTACCTGACGACCTTCGCCCTCGCGGGCGTCTGGACGCTGGGCGCGTTCCTGTCCGGTCCGCTGCACCTCGGCTGGGCCAACACCCGCGAGGGCCAGCGGACGGCGCGGCCGGTGGTCCAGCCGCTCTGCGTCGGCCTGCTCGCGGTGCTGGTGTTCGCTGCTGGCGCCGTCGTGGTCGCGCAGGTGCCGGTGCTGCGCGCCGCCGTCGACGACGTCCTCGACCACGCCCGGTTCGCGTCCCTGCCCGTGGTCGTGGTCATCACCCTGGTCAACGGGATCGCCGAGGAGCTGTTCTTCCGCGGCGCCCTCTACGCGGCCGTCGGCGTGCGGCACCCCGTCCTGACGACCACAGTGGTCTACACGCTGGTCACCGTGACCACCGGGAACCTCATGCTCGTCTTCGCGGCCGCCGTCCTGGGGCTCGTGGTCGGCCTGGAGCGCCGCGTCACCGGAGGAGTCCTCGGACCGATGATCACCCACGTCACGTGGTCGCTCAGCATGCTGTTCGTGCTGCCCAACCTGATCGAGGCGCTCTCGTGACGCGCCTGGCCCTGGTGACCGGCGCCACGGGGTACATCGGCGCGCGGGTGGTGCCCCGCCTGCTCGACGCCGGGTGGTCGGTGCGCGTGCTGACCCGCTCGGCCGCCAAGGTCGAGCCCCGGTCGTGGGCCTCGCGGGTCGAGGTCGTCGAGGGTGACGCCGACAGCCGCCTGGTGCTCGAGAAGGCATGCCGCGGCGTCGACGTCGCGTACTACCTCCTGCACTCGATGGACGGCAAGCCGGGCTTCGCCGAGCGGGACGCCGAGCTCGCGCGCAAGTTCGGCCTGGCCGCGCAGGCCGAGGACGTCGGCCGCACCGTGTACCTGTCCGGTCTGCACCCCGAGGGCGTCGAGCTGAGCGAGCACCTGGCCTCCCGGGTGGAGGTCGGCGACCTGCTGATGGCCTCGGGCGTGCCCACGGCGGTGCTGCAGGCGGCGGTGGTCGTCGGCTCCGGCTCGGCCAGCTTCGAGATGCTGCGCCACCTCACCCACCGGCTGCCGGCGATGGTCGCGCCCAAGTGGCTCGAGAACCGGATCCAGCCGATCGCCGTGCGCGACGTCCTGCACTACCTCGTCGCCGCCGCCGGCCTGCCGCCCGAGGTCAACCGCGCCTTCGACGTCGGCGGCCCCGACGTGCTCACCTACCGCCAGATGATCGAGCGGTACGCGGCGGTCGCGGGTCTGCGGCCGCGCTGGGTGCAGACCGTCCCGGTGCTCACCCCGCGGCTCGCGTCGCACTGGATCGGGTTCGTCACGCCGGTGCCCACGGGCGTCGCCAAGCCCTTGGTCGGCAGCCTGGTGCACGAGGTGGTCTGCAAGGAGAACGACCTCGAGGAGCTGGTCGGCCCGCCGCAGGGCGGCCCGCTCGGCTTCGAGGACGCCTGCCGCGCCGCGCTGGTGGGCAAGGGGATCCCGTCGGCGGCGCTCCCCGAGCCCGGCGAGGCCGATCCCGCCGTCCTCACCGCCGCCGACCCCGACTGGGCCGGCTGACCCCCTGCGGGCCGGGTCGCCCGGTCAGCGCCGCTTCGCGCGTCCGGACGACCTCGGCGCCTTCCTCAGCAGGTTGAGCGTGGCCTTCTCGATCGGCCCGTGCGTGGCGGGGAAGCCCGCCCGGGTGCTCTCGCCGAGGTGCTTCAGCGCGTGCTCGATCGTGACGCCGTCCTCGAACAGGTCGACCACGCGCGGGTCGACGTAGGAGGCCCGGCAGACGGCGGGGGTGTTGCCGAGGTACTCCGAGACCTCCTTCATCGCCCGCGCGACGGCACGGCGCCGCTTGGGCTCGGTGTCGGCGGCGTGGGTCGAGACGGCGAGCGCGACGGCGGCCAGGACCGTGGCGTGCCAGGTACGGAAGTCCTTGGCCGACACCTCTCCCGACACGACCGTCTTGACGTACTCGTTGATGTCGTCGCTGCTGATGTCGCGCCACCGCGACCCGTCCTTGAAGGCGAGCAGCTTCTCGCTCCCGCTCCGCCGCCGCTTCAGCGCGGTGACGCTGTCGAGCACCTCGTCCTCGGCGAGCGCGACGTAGCGCTCCTTGCCCGACTTGGCGGTGTACTCGAAGACCACCGAGCCGTCCTCGATCCGCACGTGGTCCTTGCTGATCGTCGCGAGGCCGTAGCTACCGTTCTGCTCGGCGTAGGTCTCACCGCCGATCCGGAAGAACCCGAGGTCGAGCAGGCGGAACGCGGTGGCCAGAGCGCGTTCTCGGCTCATGCCCGGCTCGGCCAGGTGCTGGGCCACCACCTCGCGCGCCCGCGGCAGCCGCGCGGCCACCTTCAGCACGCGGTCGTGCTTCGCGGCGTCGCGCTGCACGCGCCACTCCGGGTGGTAGAGGTACTGGCGCCGCTCGGCCTCGTCGCTGCCCACCGCCTGCAGGTGGCCGTTCTCCCAGCGGCAGATCCACACGTCGGCCCACGCGGGCGGGATCACCAGCGCCTTGCAGCGCTCGCTGTCGGACGGCGCGAGACGCGTGCCCGTCTCGTCGAGGTACACGAACCCCTTGCCCGCCCGGCGACGCGACCAGCCCGGTTGCGTCGGCGAGGACCTGCGCAGCCGCACCATGGGTGGATCGTGCACCGGGGCTGGTGGTCGCGCACGCCGGAGCCGTACGGTCGTCGGGTGGCGGCTCCCGCGACCAGACCGACCGACGCCGACGTCGGTGCCTTCCTGGACGCCGTGCCGGACGAGCGCCGCCGCGAGGACGCCCGCGCCGTCTGCCGCCTGATGCAGCAGGTCACCGGCGAGGACCCGGTGCTGTGGGGGGCGAGCATCGTCGGCTTCGGCAGCACCCACCTGCGGTACGCCACCGGGCGCGAGCTGGACTGGCCCGTGGTCGCCTTCTCGCCTCGCAAGGCCAGCACCACCGTGTACCTGATGGACGGGTTCGAGCAGCGCACCGACCTGCTCGAGCGCCTGGGCCCGCACTCCACGGGCCGGTCCTGCCTCTACCTGAAGCGGCTCGACGGCGTCGACACCGACGTGCTGCGCGAGCTGGTCGCGGCGTCCGTGGCGCAGGTGCGCGGCGACGCCTAGGCCCCGGTCGTCGGTGCCGGTCGTCGGTGCCGGTTGTCGGTGCGTCGGTGCCCGCTCCTAGGGTGGCGCCGTGCCCACCACGCAGTCGCTGAGCCGGTCCCAGGCGCGTCGGATCACGCTGGCCGCCCAGGGCTTCCTCGACCCGCGCCACGCGCGCCCGACGATGCGCACCCTGGAGCGCACCGTGCAGCGCACCGGCGTGCTGCAGCTCGACTCGGTCAACGTGCTCGCCCGCGCCCACCTGATGCCGCTGTTCAGCCGGATGGGGCCGTACGACGCCGGGCTGCTGACCAGAGCGGCGGAGCAGCCTCCGCGTCGGCTGGTCGAGTACTGGGCGCACGTCGCGGCCTTCATGCCCGTCGACCTGTGGCCGCACATGCGGCCGCGGATGCGCCGTCACCGCGAGCGGTCCGAGATCGCCACGCAGCAGCCCGAGCTCGTGCGGTCGCTGCTGGAGGAGGTGCGGCAGCGCGGACCCTCCACCTCGCGCGACCTCGACGACGGCCTGCCGCGTGACCGGGTGCACTGGGGCTGGAACTGGTCGAGCACCCAGCACGCGCTGACGTACCTGTTCGGCGTCGGCGACCTCGCTGTCGCCGGCCGCAACTCCGCGTTCGAGCGGATCTACGACCTGCCGGAGCGGGTGCTCCCCCCGGCGGTCCTCGCCACCCCCACGCCGACCGACGAGGAGGCCCACCGCGAGCTGGTCCGCCGTGCCGCGCGATCGTTCGGCGTCGCCACCGAGCTCTGCCTGCGCGACTACTTCCGGCTGCCGACGGCGGCCGTGCGACCGGCGGTGCGCAGCCTGGTCGAGGACGGCGAGCTGATCCCGGTCGAGGTGGAGGAGTGGGGCAAGCCGGCGTTCCTGCACCGCGACGCCCGGGTGCCGCGCCGCACCGCCGTCCGCACCCTCCTCAGCCCGTTCGACCCCGTGGTGTGGGAGCGGACCCGCACCGAGAAGCTGTTCGGGTTCCACTACCGGATCGAGATCTACGTCCCCGAGCACCTGCGCCGGTACGGCTACTACGTGCTGCCGTTCCTGCTGGGCGAGGAGCTCGTCGCCCGGGTCGACCTCAAGGCCGACCGCAAGGCGGGCGTGCTGGTCGTCAAGGCCGCCCACGCCGAGCCCGGGGCCCCGGCCGCGACCGCGGGCGAGCTGGCGGCCCACCTGCGCGAGGTGGGGCAGTGGATCGGGCTCGACGACGTCGTGGTCGACCCGAAGGGTGACCTCGCGCCGGCGCTCACCGCGGCGGTCGCCGCCGCAGCCTGACCCGTCGGCGGCGAGGGTCAGGTCTGGCGGTCGCGGTCGGGGTGGCGCCCGGTCACGCAGTAGACGACGCCGACGGGGTCGCGCATCACCGTCCAGCCGCGGCCGTCCTCCAGCCGGGTGGCGCCGAGGCCCACGTGCCGGGCGATCTCGGCCTCGGGGTCGGCTGCGGACAGGTCGACGTGCGCGCGCACCGGGCCGTCCGGGTCGCCGAGGTGCTGGAGCAGGAACCGCACGGGCAGACCGACCGGCCACCCGAGCCGGCCGAACTCCTCGCTGTCGTCGCCGGGGCCGCCGCAGCCGCGGCCCGTCCGCTCCCAGCCGGTCAGCGCCGACCAGAACGCGACCTCGGTGTCCCACGCGGCGGCGGGGATGTCGAGGCAGATCTGGTCGAGCAGGCTGGCGGCACCGTCGCGCACCTGGCCGGACCCGGTCTCGTCGGCGTCCCAGCGGGTGAGGCAGAAGACGTACCCGCCCGGCGACCGGCAGACCACGACGTCGTCGAGCTCGTCGACCACCTCGGCACCGAGCGAGACCGCGTGGTCGCGGGCCTGCGGGAGCGGGACGTCGACGTCGAGGTCGACGTGCGTGCCGCCGGCGCCGCCGACCCGCTGGACCTTGACCCACGGCGCACCCTCGGCGGGAAGCAGGGTGAGGAACTCGTCGTGCTCGCCGCGCCGGGCCGACGGCGTCGACCGGGTCACGGCCGCCCAGAAGCCGACCGACTCGTCGAACCCGTCCGGCCCGCGGTCGAGGAACGCCCACACCCAGCGCACGGTCACCGGTCCATGATCGAGCACCGGTCCATGATCGAGCACCGGGTGCACGAACGGGGGAACCCACCGCGGCGAGCGGGCACGACGAGGTGTGGAACCGATGACCGAGTCGACCGACCGCGAGCTCTGGCGGCGCGCGGTCGACGGCGAGCCCGAGTGCTTCGGCGAGATCTTCGACCGGCACGCGGGCCGCGCACACCGCTGGGCGTCACGCACACCGTCGACGGGGTGCGCGGCGCCTCACGGTGTGCGCGACCGGCCGGGCGAGCGGTCCCGACCTGCCGCGCCGGCGGATCGCCGACAGGATGGGCGGGTGGACCGACCCGAGACGCGCGGCGGCAGCGCGGGCCCCGCGCGGCTGCGCAACCGCCTGGAGGGTCCGCCGGGGCCGGACAGCGACGAGTACGTCGGCCCGCGCGACCTCACCACCTGGGACACCCGGCTCGGACGCCGGGTCGCCGCGCCGCCGCGTGGGCGTGGCACCGCGCCGAGGGCGTCTGGGGCTGGGCGACGCCGCGCTGGGCGATCCTGCTGACCGTCGCGGCGGGGCTCGTGGTCGCCGGGTTGATGGCCGGCGGCACCGCCGAGATCTACGAGGGCGTCGTCGAGGGCGACGGGATGGCGGGGCTGGACCAGCCGGTGCTGGACGCCGCGGTGGGGGCCCGCTCGCCCGGGCTGGACTCCGCGATCACCGCCTTCACCGACCTCGGGGGCACGATCGGCATGCCGGTGCTCGCCACCGTGGTCGCGCTCGGGCTGGCCCTGCTCTGGCGGTCGTGGTCACCCGTGGCCCTGGTCGCCGTGACCGGCGCCGGGTCGCTGCTGATGACGACCGTCGGCAAGGCGGCCGTGGGGCGCGCCCGGCCGCCGCTGGACGAGGCCGTCCCGCCGTTCGAGAGCTCGCCGTCGTTCCCCAGCGGGCACTCGCTGAACTCGATGGCGATCGCCGGCATCGTCGCCTACCTGCTGCTGCGCAGGCTGCGGCGCCGGTGGAGCCGCGCGCTCGCCGTCACCGGGTGCGCGGCGTTCGCCGTCGCGATGGGGCTGTCGAGGGTCTACCTCGGCCACCACTGGCTCACCGACGTCGTCACGGCGTGGGCGCTGGCGCTCGGGTGGCTCGCGCTGGTGATCACCGGCCACCGGCTCTGGCTGACCGTCCGACGTCGCGACCCGGTGGTCGGTACGGGCTGACGGTCTGCCACGATCGGGACATGCGCCTGGACCACGTCTCCTACGCCGCCGAGGGTGACGGCCTGCATGCCACCGCGCAGCGGCTGTCGGAGGCGCTCGGCGTCGAGCTGCTCGACGGGGGCATCCACCCCCGCTTCGGCACCCGCAACATGCTGCTGCCGCTCGAGGGCCTGCAGTACGTCGAGGTGGTCGAGGTGCTCGACCACCCGGCGTCCGACAAGGCGCCGTTCGGCCAGGCCGTGCGCGCCCGCTCCGAGGCCGGCGGCGGCTGGCTCGGCTGGGTGGTCTCGGTCGACGACATCGCCCCGCTCGAGGAGCGCCTGGGCCGCCCCGCGGTCGTGGGCAACCGGCACCGCCCCGACGGCGTGGAGCTCACCTGGAAGCAGCTCGGCGTCAAGGGCCTGATGTCCGACCCGCAGCTGCCGTACATGGTGCAGTGGACCATCGACGACGCCCTGCGCCCCGGCGCCGACAAGCCGTCCCCGGTCTCGATCGCCGGGCTGCAGATCGCCGGCGACCCCTCGCGGGTCACCCAGTGGCTCGGCATCGACGTGGGTGAGCCGCTCGCCGACGTCGAGGTCGACTGGGTCGCCCCGAAGGGCACGCCTGGCCTGCTCGCCGTCGACTTCCGCACGGCGGACGGCGTCGTCCGGCTCTGACAACGACGCGTCACCCGTTCGGCCCCGCACCTCAGGGCTGATCGGGGCCCCCGCCCGTTTTGCGTGATCGCCACCCCTGACGCACCCTGGTCGTTGAACACTCACACGGGGTACTCGTAGGGGGACCATGTCCACCGGCGTCCTGACGCCGACGCACAGCAGCACGACGACGCCCGCCGGCGACCCCGGTGCCATGCGTCGTCGCCGCAGGGAGCCCGCCCGCACCCGTCTGCGCCTGTCCGTCGTCATCCCTGCACACGACGAGGAGGCCACGATCGCCTCCACGATCGAGTCCCTCCTGTCCCAGGACCGCACGCCGGACGAGGTCGTCGTGGTCTGCGACAACTGCACCGACGGCACCGCCGACGTCGCGCGCCGCTACCCGGTGCGGGTGGTCGAGACCGTCGGCAACACCCACAAGAAGGCCGGCGCCCTCAACCAGGCGCTCCCGCAGGTGATGGACGGCCTGCGCGACGACGACGCCGTCATGGTCATGGACGCCGACTCGGTGCTGCAGCAGGGCTTCCTCGCCGAGGCCGAGCGCCGGCTGCTGACGGCCGAGGTGAGCGCCGTGGGCGGCACCTTCACCGGGCAGGAGGGTGGCGGCTTCGTCGGCATGTGCCAGCGCAACGAGTACGCCCGGTACGCCCGGGACGTCACGCGCCGCGGCGGCAAGGTGCTCGTCCTGACCGGCACGGCGACGGTGTTCGCCGTCGGCGCCCTGCGCGACGTGGTCCGTGCCCGCCGCTCGGGTCGGCTGCCGGGCGCGCCGGAGGTCTACGACACGCGCGTGCTCACCGAGGACAACGAGCTGACGCTGGCCCTGCTCACCCTCAGCCACGAGATCGTCTCGCCGCGCCGGTGCCGACTCACCACCGAGGTGATGCCCACCTGGCGCGAGCTCGCCCAGCAGCGGCTGCGGTGGAAGCGCGGCGCGCTGGAGAACCTCACCGACTACGGGTTCACCCGGGTCACCCGCGAGTACTGGGGACGACAGCTGCTGTCGCTCCTCGGGGTGCTCGTCACCTTCACCTACCTCGGCGCCCTGCTCTGGGCGGTCGGGGTGGAGCGCCACCTGACCTTCTTCCCGATCTGGCTGACCGTCACCGCGATCTTCGTGGCCGAACGGGTCGTCACCGTCCGCTCCCGCGGACCGGTGCAGATGCTGGTGGGTGCGGTCCTGGTGGTGGAGATGGTCTACGACGTGTTCCTGCAAACCGTGCAGGCGAGGGCGTTCATCGACGCGGCAGTGCGCCGCGAGAGGAAGTGGTAGTCGTGTACGACAACTCAGGTGCGGTTCTCGGCTCGGTGCTCGGCGGCGGTGCCGGTGCCGGCGCGCTCGCGGTCACGGGGGTGGACGCCGTCTGGCTGCCGCTCGCGGCCTTCGCGCTCGTCGGTGCCGGACTGGCTCTGCTGCGCACCCTGCCCAAGCGCGTGACCCAGGACTGAGGTCGATCAACCTGGGTTGATCGGGTGATCGTCCAGGACGCCGGGGTGACCCACCGCGCACGGCGGTGACGATGCGTGAGCGTCCGCGTCGGCCGGGTGGTGCGGGGGCACCGCCCGTCAAGCAGGTCCGGCTCCCCTCCGATCGAGGGATGTGTCCCGTTCCTCCCGTCTCCTGCGCCCGCTCCTCGCGGTGGCCGCGCTGCTCGGCGTGATCGGCGCCGTGGTGCTTCCGCACGGATCGACCGCCACCGCCGCACCCGCCCCGGTGCCGCTCGGCGAGCGGGTGGCGTTCGGCGCCTACGTCGACGGCGATGGTGGCTCAGCCGGAGCGGTTCACCGACCTCGAGCGCACCTTGGGCGGCCGCTCGAGGTCGCGTCGTACTTCTACGGCTACGGCGACGAGTTCCCGGCCGCGATCGAGAGCGGCTTCGCCGACGGCGGACGCCGGCAGGTGCTGCTGTCGTGGGACATGGGCCCGTACGACTTCCGGTCGTGGTCCTCCGGCGCCCACGACGCCTACCTGCGCCGGATCGGTGCGCACGCCGCCGCCTACCCGCACGAGGTCTACGTCCGGCCCTGGCCGGAGATGAACGGCGACTGGTCGCCGTTCCAGCCCACCACGGGCGCCCGCAAGCCCTACGGCGGCACCCCGGCGGAGTTCGTGGCCGCCTGGCGGCACGTCGTCAGCACGGTCCGCGCGGCCGGCGGCGACAACGTGCGGTGGGTGTTCAACCCCACGGCCGACGTCTACGCCGAGACCACCGACGTGCGCACGATCTGGCCCGGTCGCGACTACGTCGACGTGCTGGGTATCGACGGCTACAACTGGGGACAGGACGACCAGTGGGGCCGCTGGCAGTCGTTCGAGGACGTCTTCGCCGTCCAGTACGAGCGGCTCACCTCCCTCGACCCGACGCTGCCGGTGTGGATCTGCGAGATCGCCTCGGCCGACCCCGCGGGCGACACCGCCCCGCTCGGCGCCACCGACAAGGGCCGCTGGATCGGCGAGCTGTTCGCCAGCACCGCCTTCCCGCGGCTGACCACCGTCGTCTGGTTCGACGAGGACAAGGAGCGCGACTGGCGGCTGACGTCGTCCGCGTCCGCGCTCGCCGCCGCGAGGTCGTGGCTGTCGCCGACGCGGGGCGTGGTGTGCCTCGGGCCGGACGGGCAGGTCGTCGACGACCGGTCCCCGTGCAGCCGGCTCAGCGTCGACCTGGCGGCCGCGCTCGGCCGGGCGCCGACGCCGGTGCCGGGCCTGCTGGTCGCGGCGTCGCAGGCGACGCCCGCGGGCGGGCAGGTGTGCAGCCAGGACGTGGCGGTCGTGGCCGACGGCGCCGAGGTGCGCGCAGCCGGCGCCGGCTGCGTCTCCGCAACCGTCGATCCGCACGGTCGCGTGCAGGTCTCGCTGCCGGCGGGCGCGTCGGTCGACGCCGGCTCGGTGCAGGCGGTCGACGGCACCTGAGGTGCCCGGCGGACGGGGTCAGTGGGTGAGCTTCAGCCCGACGACGCACCCGACCAGACCGAGGATCAGCAGCAGCCGGACGACCGACACCGGCTCCGCGCCGGTGGCCATGGCGTAGGCGACCGTGAGGCCGGCGCCGATGCCCACCCAGACCGCGTACGCGGTGCCGACGGGCAGCTCACGCATGGCGAACGCCAGGCCGAGCATCGAGAGCACGAGCGCGACGCCGAACACGATCGACGGCACGAGGCGGGTGAACCCCTCGGAACGACCGAGGGCGGTGGCCCAGACGGCTTCCAGCACA
This sequence comes from uncultured Actinomycetota bacterium, assembly GCA_963825505.1. Taxonomy (GTDB): domain Bacteria; phylum Actinomycetota; class Actinomycetes; order Actinomycetales; family CAWJMD01; genus JBBQSN01. The sequence continues at coordinate 151,985 of CAWGTL010000024.1, forward strand.
CCGGAGATGACGAGAACGAGCCAGGACATGACGGCCTCCGTGGAAGCCGTCTTGTCGCTGTCCGGGTACGGCCCCGCTCGTCCGGGAGCCCCTCGGGGGCTCTGCGTCCAGGATCTCAACGCAGCGCGCACGGGGCAAGCCCGCCGGTGGTGACCTCGGTCTCCACCCGGCCCCGGCCGCGGGCAGGCGCCGTCAGCGCAGGCCGAGCTCGTCGGCGAACAGGTCGTAGCCGACGAAGGCCACCAGGTCGAGCAGCGTGTGCGCCACGACGAGGGGCATCACCCGCCGCCACCGCAGGTAGACCACGGCGAACACCAGGCCCATCACGACGTTGCCGACGAACGGGCCGAACCCCTGGTAGAGGTGGTACGACCCGCGCAGCACCGCCGAGGAGAAGACGACCAGCGGTGCGGCCCAGCGCAGCTGCTCCAACCGCTCGACCAGGTACCCGACGACGAGCACCTCCTCGAGCACCGCGTTCTTCAGCGCCGACAGGACCAGGACGGGGATCGTCCACCAGTAGGCGTTCAGGGCCGCGGGGACGACCTCGGCGGTGATGCCGATCGCGCGTCCGGCGAAGTACAGCCCGAGGCCGGGCAGCCCGATCGCCGCGGCCAGACCGGCACCGACGGCGAGGTCGCGCAGCGGGTGGCGCAGGTCGAACCCGAGGCGGCGGGTGGCACGACGACCCGGCTCGGACAGCAGGAACAGCGCCAGCGCCACCGGCACGAGCGCGAAGACCGTGCCGAGCAGCTGGTAGGTGAGGTCGAGGTACGGCCGCTCGCTGCGGGAGGCGTTGAGCGTCGCCGTCGCCTGCCCGATCGGTCCCTGGGTCAGCTTGGCCACCAGGCTCGTGACCGCGTAGACCGCGGACTGCCCCAGCGACAGGCCGAGGACGATCAGCACCTCGGCGCCGAGACGCCGCCGGGCGGGCTCCGCGGCGGGCCCGGTCGGCGGCGTCTCGGTCGGCGGCGTCTCGGCCACCGGGGGCGTCTGGCTCACGCCCCGAGGGTAGGTGCGTCCCGGGCTGGTCAGCTGTCGCCCTCGGTGGTCGACGGCGACGGGGTGCTGGTGGGGCTGTCGGACGGGGCGTCACCCCTCGGGCCGCCGCGCGTCCCGGGTCCACCGGCAGGGCCCTCGCGGTCCAGGCCGTCGGTGATGCGGTCCTCGAGGCCGGAGGTGATCTCGTCGGCCTCGGCCTGGGTCAGGTCGCCGTCCTCGACCTTCTGCGCCACGCGCCTTCTCCGCCTCGGCGACCAGCGCGGCGACCAGGTCCGCGCGGTCGACGCCCTCGGCGTCGGCGACCTCGCCGAGGGTCTCGCCGGCGCGCAGCCGGTCGCGCAGCGCGTCCTCCTCGAGCCCGAGGGTGGTGGCTGCGGTGGCCAGGCCCTGGTGCAGCACCCCGCCGCGCCCGTCCGACCCGCCGTCGCGCCCGCCGGAGCCGTGGCCGCCCGGGCCGCCTCTGCCCTCGGGACCGGCCTCGGCCAGCGTGCCGGCGACGGCGTCGGCCTGGTCCTGGGTGATCGTGCCGTCGGTCACCAGCCCGGCGATCCTCTCGGCGATCCGCTGCGTCCGCTCGGCGAGCCGCTCGGCCGCCGTCGCGTCGTCGACGGTGGCGTCGTCGCGTGGAGTCGTCGGTGGAGCCGTCCTCGGTGGCGGTCGCGGTGCTGGTGGCGGCCATGACCGGCAGGGCGACGGCGACGCCGCCGAGAGTGGTCAGGGCCAGCGCGCCGCCGGCGGCCAGGGCGATGGTCTTGGTGCGCATGGGTGCTCCTCGTCTCAGAGGCCGACGGTCGGTCCGGCGGCTTCTGAGCCCAGGATCGGCACCGCACCTGGCAACAGCCTGGGACGCGGCTAGGAGCTCGCCACCCGCGGGGAGCGGACCGGGCCTGCCCGTCGTCCAGGTGGTCGACCAGCCGCGCCGCGAGCCCGGTGTACGAGGCGGGGGTGAGCGCGGCGAGCCGCTCCTCGACGTCCGGCGGGCAGGCCGAGGCCGCGCACGAACTCGCGCATCGCGGCGCCGTCGACGCGGCGACCCCGGGTCAGCTCCTTGAGCCGCTCGTACGGGTCCTCCATCCCCGTCGCCCCGGCCACGCCGGCGGCGCGCATCGCCGACTGCACCGCCTCACCGAGCACCTCCCAGTTCGCGTCGAGGTCGCGGGCCATGGCGTCCGGGTCGGCGTCGAGGCCGGCCAGGCCCGCGGGCGACGTTGTCGATCGCGAGCAGGGAGTGGCCGAACGCGGTGCCGATGTTGCGCTGCATGGAGGAGTCGGTGAGGTCGCGCTGCAGCCGGCTGGTGACCAGGGTCGAGGACAGCACGTCGAGCAGGGCCGAGGAGACCTCGAGGTTGGCCTCGGCGTTCTCGAACCGGATCGGGTTCACCTTGTGCGGCATCGTGGACGACCCGGTGGAGCCGTGCGCCCCGAGCTGCTGGGCGAAGTAGCCCAGCGAGATGTAGGTCCACACGTCGGTGGCGAGGTTGTGCAGCACCCGGTTGAACCGCGCGACGTCGGCGTAGAGCTCGGCCTGCCAGTCGTGCGACTCGATCTGGGTGGTCAACGGGTTCCAGGTGAGGCCGAGGCCCTCGACGAACGAGCGCGAGACCTGCTCCCAGTCGGCACCCGGCACGGCGGCCAGGTGCGCGCCGTAGGTGCCGGTGGCGCCGTTGAGCTTGCCCAGGTACTCCGCGCCCTCGACCCGGCGCAGCTGCCGGTCGAGCCGGCGGGCCAGAACGGCGACCTCCTTGCCGAGCGTGGTGGGCGTGGCCGGTTGCCCGTGGGTGCGGGCCAGCATCGGCTGCTCGCGCAGGTCGCGTGCCATCGCCTCCAGCTGCTCCACCAGGGCGCGGGCGCGCGGCACCCACACCTGCGTCACCGCGCCGCGCACCATCAGCGCGTAGGAGAGGTTGTTGACGTCCTCGCTGGTGCAGCAGAAGTGGACCAGCTCGGTGGCGGCGTCGCTGGCGGTGCGGGTCAGCCGCCGCTTGACGAAGTACTCGACCGCCTTGACGTCGTGCGCGGTCTCGGCCTCGATCTCGGCGAGCTCGGCGCACCTCGTCCGGGCCGAAGTCGTCGACCACCCGGCGCAGCCGCGCCTTCTCGCCCTCGCCCAGCGGCTCGGCCCCGGGGACGGTGCCGTGGTCGGTGAGGTGCAGCAGCCACTCGACCTCGACCCGCACCCGCTCGCGGTTGAGCGCGGCCTCGGACAGGTGCTCGACGAGGGGGGCGACGGCGGAGCGGTAACGGCCGTCGAGGGGGCCGAGGGCGGCGCCGGCGTCGGCGAGGGGGGTGCTCACGTCGTCCATCGTCCCAGGTGCGAGGCGGGTGGCGCCGCGCGCGAGGGCGCGGGTACCAACGGGGGATGGAGCCCCGCCCGGACGACGCGCCGCGCGACCCGGACCACCGGCGGGACCGGGTCCGACGGGCGCCGGGACCGCTCTGCCGGACCGGCTGGCGGGGCCGCGATACCGCTGGACCGCCGGGTGGTCAAGCCGGAGCACCTGCGCCGCGGCGGCAGGCACCGGGCGCAGCCCCTCGAACCCGCGGTCCCGGGCGGCGACGAGGAGCAGGTCGACGTCGAGGGCGAGGTGCGCGAGGGGGTCGAGGGCGGCTCGGTCGTGCTGCGGGGCGCGGACGGGCGCACGTGGCAGCTCGGCCGCGCGCACGGCGACCTGGTGGGGTGCACGGTCCGGCTGCGCGGTCGTCCGCGCCGCGACGTCATGACCACGGCGCAGCAGGGCGTGCCGCTGGAGGTGCTCGCCGTCGAGGTCGTCTCCGGTACGCCGGACGAGCACCGGCCCGGGACCTGAGCCACCTCGCGCGCTCCCAGGGTGCGCCGACGCCGCGTCGGGCGCGATTCGGTCCCCGGTGCAGGCGCCTCTCGCCACTAGGTTGGCGCGCGTGAAGGTCGCCGTCCCCGCCGAGACCATCCCGGGCGAGCGCCGGGTCGCCGTCACCCCCGAGACCGTCCGGCAGATGCTCGACGCCGGGCTGGAGGTCATCGTGCAGGCCGGGGCCGGCCTGCACTGCTCGATCCCCGACGCCGCCTACGCCGAGGCCGGCGCCGAGGTGGTGGAGGCGGTCGACGCCGGCGCCGTCGACGTCCTGCTCCACGTCCGCCCGCTGCACCCGCGGCTGCCGGAGCGGCTGCGAGCCGGAGCGATCACGATCGGGCTGGGGTCGCCGTCCACCGAGCTCGCGACCGTGCAGGCGCTCGCCGACGCGCAGGTCACCTCGTTCGCCCTCGAGCTGGTGCCGCGGATCTCGCGCGCGCAGTCGATGGACGCCCTCACCAGCCAGGCGCTGGTCGCCGGGTACCGCTGCGTCATCGAGGCCTCGATCCGGCTGCCGCGCTTCCTGCCGCTGTTCATGACCGCCGCGGGCACCGTCCCGCCGGGGTCGGTGGTCGTCCTCGGTGCGGGTGTGGCCGGCCTGCAGGCGATCGCGACCGCCAAGCGCCTCGGCGCCAAGGTGAGCGCGTACGACGTGCGCCCCGCGTCCGCCGACGAGGTGCGCTCGATGGGTGGGAAGTTCATCGACCTCGACCTGGACGCCATCGAGGGCGCCGGCGGCTACGCCCGCGAGATGGGCGAGGAGCGCGCGCGCCGGCAGGCCGAGCTGCTCGCGCCCTACGTGGCGGACGCCGACGTGCTCATCACCACCGCCGCGATCCCCGGCCGGCCCGCGCCGCGGCTGGTCTCGCGCGAGATGGTCGCGGCGATGAAGCCGGGGTCCGTCGTGGTCGACCTCGCCGCCGAGTCCGGCGGGAACGTCGAGGGCTCGGTGCCGGGCGAGGACGTCGAGATCCCCTCCGACGCAGGCGGTTCGGTCACACTGGTCGGGATGAAGGACGCCGCGAGCTCGATGCCCGTGGACGCCTCCCGGCTCTACGCGAAGAACGTCGTCAACCTGCTGATGCTGATGACCTCCGAGGGCGAGGTGGTGCCCGGACCTCGACGACGAGGTGGTCGCGGGCGCCTGCCTCACCCACCAGGGCACGGTGCGGCACGCACCCACCGCCGCGCTGCTGGCGCCCCCCGCACCCGCGGCAGCACCCGAGCCCACCGACCCGATCGAGGGGGACGCCTGATGGACGGCATCGCGCTGCTCACCATCTTCGTGCTGGCGGTGTTCGTCGGCTTCGAGGTGGTCTCGAAGGTCTCGAGCACGCTGCACACGCCGCTGATGTCGGGCGCCAACGCCATCCACGGGATCATCCTGCTGGGCGCCGTGCTGGTCGCCGGCCACGCCGAGAGCCCGTTCGTCCTCGCGGTGGCGCTGCTGGCCGTGGTGCTCGCCACCCTGAACCTCGTCGGCGGCTTCGTCGTCACCGACCGGATGCTCGAGATGTTCAAGGGCAGAGCGGTCAAGGGCAGAGCGGTCAAGGGCAGAGCGGGTTCCGGCAGCGAGGGTGGTGACGCGTGAACCTGCTGTCGCCCACCTGGACGTCGCTGCTGTACCTGGTGGCCGCGGTCTGCTTCATCCTCGCGCTGCGCGGTCTGTCCAGCCCGCGCACCGCCCGCCGCGGGAACCTGATCGGCGCGTTCGGCGCGCTGGTGGCGATGGTGACGGTCTTCCTGTCGACCGAGCTGGACAACCTGGTCTCGATCCTGATCGCCATCGCGGTGGGAACGGTCGTCGCCGTCCCGGTGTCGCGCCGGGTGAAGATGACCGGGATGCCGCAGCTGGTCGCGCTGTTCAACGGCGTCGGCGGCGGCGCGGCGGCCCTGGTCGCGCTGCTCGAGCTGGAGGAGGTCGGAGCGGACCGTGGCGCGCTGCTCGCCATCGGCTTCACCGTCCTGGTCGGTGCCGTCTCGTTCTCCGGGTCCGTCGTCACCTTCCTCAAGCTGCAGGAGCTGATGACGACCCGGCCGGTGCTGCTGCCCGGTCAGCGCTGGCTGATGATCGGTGCGCTGGTGGCCTCGCTCGCGCTGGCCGGCGTGCTGATCGCGTCCGGCCAGATCGCCTGGGCGGTGCTGGCTCTCGTCGCCGGCCTGGCTGTCGGGGTCCTGCTGGTGCTGCCCGTCGGTGGCGCCGACGTCCCGATCGTGATCTCCCTGCTCAACGCCTTCACCGGCCTCACCGTGGCGGCGTCCGGCTTCGTCCTGGACAACGTCCTGCTGCTGGTCGCGGGCACGCTCGTCGGGGCGAGCGGCACGATCCTCACCCGGGCGATGGCCTCGGCGATGGGTCGCTCGGTCAGCGGCATCCTGTTCGGCGCGCTGAAGGGCGGCTCGACCGCAGGGTCCACCGAGATCTCGGACCGGCCGGTGCGCTCGTCCTCGGCCGAGGACGTCGCGATCCTGCTCGGCTACGCCCAGACCGTGGTCGTCGTCCCCGGCTACGGGCTGGCCGTCGCGCAGGCCCAGCACACGATGGCCGAGCTGGCTGCGGCGCTCGAGGCCCGCGGCACCGAGGTGGTCTACGGGATCCACCCGGTCGCCGGCCGGATGCCGGGCCACATGAACGTGCTGCTGGCCGAGGCGAACGTGCCGTACGAGGTGCTCGCCGAGATGGACGAGGTCAACCCGAGGATGCGGACGGCCGACGTCGCGCTGGTGGTCGGCGCCAACGACGTGGTGAACCCCGCCGCGAAGACCTCGCCCGGCTCGCCGATCTACGGCATGCCGATCCTCGACGTCGACCAGGCCAAGCAGGTCGTCTTCCTCAAGCGCTCGATGCGGCCGGGGTTCGCCGGCATCGAGAACGAGCTGCTCTACGAGCCGCAGACCACGCTGCTGTTCGGCGACGCGAAGGACTCGCTCACCAAGGTGCTGGCGGCCGTCAAGGCGTTGTGAGCCGGCCCTCGTCCGTGCGGTCCAGGTCGGCGCGGACGTGGGCCAGCAGGCCCGGCACGGCCGCGCGCACCTGCTCGACCACCGTGGTGAAGCCCGCCTCGTCCCCGTAGTACGGGTCGGCCACGTCCGCGCCGTCGGCACCCGGGTCGAACGAGCGCAGGAGCCGCACCCGGTCGCCCGGCGGCGCCAGTCGGCGCAGGTCGCGCAGGTGCCCGGAGTCCAGCGCGACCACGAGGTCGGTGGTGGCGAGGTCGGTGGCGTCGACCTGGCTCGCCCGGTGCGTCGTGCCGTCGAGCCCGGCGGCCTCGAGCGCGGCGACCGCCCGCGGGTCCGCGCCGTTCCCCACGTGCCACCCGCCGGTCCCCGCCGAGTCCACCCGCACGCGGTCGGCGAGCCCGGCCCGCTCGAGCGCGTCGGTGAGGACCACCTGCGCGATGGGTGACCGGCAGATGTTGCCCGTGCAGACGAAGGTGACGCGGTAGTCGCTCACGCCTCCATCCTGCTGCCCCGCCGTCCACAGGCCGGGGCCGGCCCCGGCTGTCCACACCCGCGCCGTGGGTGGCCCCGGAGCGTCGCGGACCGGACCTAGCGTCGCCGCACTGGTTCGAGGACGGAGGCGGTGGATGAGCCCGATCGACGGGGTCCCGGGTGAGCTGCACGTGCTGGCGGCGCGGGCGGCCGCGCTCGCCGACGAGGTGCGCACCCGCGCGGGAGAGGTGCGCCGGCACGTGCGCACCGGCTGGACCGGCCCGGCGGCAGAGGCGTACGCCGGCGCCGCCACCGCCGAGGCGGTCCGGCTCGACCGGTGCGCCGACGGCCTCGACGACCTCGTGGCCGCGCTGCGCGGCCACGCGCGCGGGGCCGACCGCCGCCTCGAGGAGGTGGCCGAGCTGTTCGGGGCGGCACGGGTGGCCCTCGAGGTCAGCGCCGGCCTGCTGCCCGGCCAGGACGGGCCGCGGTGAGCGCGCTCGAGGTCTCGGGCGGCGCCGGCGGCGTCACCGCGGTCACCGAGGACGTGCACGCGTGCGGCGTCGGCGCTGCTGGCGACCGCGGGGCGGGTGGCCGGTGTGGTGCCCGAGCTCGCCGCGCTGGCCGCCCACCCCGCGCTCGGGGTGGCCGCCGCGCTCGACCCGTTCGGTGCCGCACGCGTGGTCGGTGCGGCCGCCGACGCGGTCGCCGGACCGTCCGGGCTGGTGGCCGCCGTGGCGGGGTGCGCGAGGGTGGGGACGGGTGCGCACGTCGCCGCCGAGGCGTACCGGGTCGTCGAGACCGGTGCCGAGCGCCTCGCGTCGGCCGTCTGGCGGGCCGTGGCCCCGACGGTGGTCCCGCCGGCGGTGGGAGCGGCCGTGCTGGGCGCGCCGGTGCTCGCGGGGACGGCCGCGGTGGCGGTGGCGCTGTCGGCGTCGGCCTGGGTGGTCGTCCGGTCCGCGCCGGTGGTGGCCGGTGCGGCCGCGCGGGCGGCCGGACTGGTCGCGGGCGGCGACCTCGACGCCACCGCCGCCCGCGCCCTCGTGTCCGGTGCCGCCGACGAGGTGGTCGGTCGGCTCGCGGCGGACGCCACGGCCGCCGCGCTCGCCGTGCAGGTGCAGGCGGCCCGCCACCCGTGGCCGGTGCGAGAGGGGCTCACCGCGCTGCCGGTGGCCGTCGGCGCGCTGGTCCCGGACGTGGTCGAGCGGCTGCTGGCCGTCCCCGTCGAGGTCGCTGGTGGTGCCGACCCGGTGCCGGGCTCGGTCCCGGAGGTCGCGGCCCTGCTCGCCGTGGCGGCCGGCGCCGCCGGGTACCTCCGGCAGGGGGACGTGCGCGTCGCACCGGCCGGCCCACCGCGGCGCACGACCGGTGCGCACGACGTCGCGGGGCTGGCGGACCGGTTGCGTCCGTTCGCCCCGCCCACCACCGCGACCGCCACCGGTCCGTACACGCCGGGACGGGTCCGGGTCGACCGCGTCGACGGCCCGGACGGACGGCGCTGGGTGGTCTACCTGCCGCCGACCCAGACCTGGTCCACCGGCGGCGGTCCGCTCCCGGCCGACGGCACCGCCAACCTGCGGCTGGCCGGCGGGCTCGACGCCGACGCCCTCGAGGCCGCGCGCGAGGCGATGGTGCGGGCAGGGGTGCGTCCGGACGACCCGGTGCTGGCGGTCGGGTACAGCCAGGGCGGCATGACGGCCGCGGCGCTCGCGGTCGACCCGGTGCCCGTGGGCGACGTGCAGGCGGTGGTGACGATGGGCTCGCCGGTGTCGCACGTCCCGCTGCCGGCGGACGTCGTGGTGCTCTCGCTGGAGAACGGCGGCGACCTCACCCCCGACGTCGACGGCGCGCTCGACCCCGACCGCCGGACGTGGACGTCGGTGGAGCACGCCCGCCCGGTCGACACCGCCGACCCGTGGTCGGCGCACGAGATCGGCGCCTACGCGGCCACGGCGGGGCTGGTCGACGCCAGCGACCACCCGTCGCTGGTGGCGTGGCGGGAGCAGGTGGCACCGTTCCTCGACCCGCGGGCGGAGGTGGTGAGCCAGGAGATCAGCACGCTGCGCGGGCCGCCCTGACGGCACCGGGTGCGGGGCGGTGACATGCTGGCGCCTCGACGACCGAGGAGGAGCAGATGGCGGGCTGGCTGGTCACGGGTGGTGCGGGGTACATCGGCGCCCACGTCGCGAGGGCCCTGGCGGCGGAGGGGATCGAGCCGGTCGTGCTCGACGACCTCAGCAGCGGCCACCGCCGGTTCGTCGACGGCACGACGACCTTCGTCGACGCCTCGGTGCTCGACACCGCGACGGTCGAGCGCACGCTGCGTGAGCACGGCTGCACCGGCGTGGTGCACCTGGCCGCGTACAAGTACGCGGGCGAGTCGGTGAGACGTCCGCTGCACACCTACCGGCAGAACATCGAGGGCACCGTGTCGGTGCTCGAGGCGATGGTCGCCGCAGGAGTCGGCTCGATCGTCTTCTCGTCGTCGGCCGCGGTGTTCGGCACCCCGGACGACGAGCTCGTGACCGAGGACTCGGCGACCCGGCCCGAGTCGCCCTACGGACGCTCGAAGCTCGTGTCGGAGTGGGTGATCGCCGACGCCGCGGTCGCCCACGGGGTCCGGCACACGTCGCTGCGGTACTTCAACGTGGTGGGCTCCGGCCACGACGACCTGTACGACACCAGCCCGCACAACCTGTTCCCGCTGGTCCTCAAGGCGCTCACCGAGGGACGGACCCCGGTGATCCGCGGCGACGACTACCCGACGCCGGACGGCACCTGCGTGCGCGACTACCTGCACGTGCAGGACCTCGCGCTCGCGCACGTCGAGGCGGCGCGGCGGCTCGACGCCGGCGACGACCTCGAGCCGGTGTACAACCTGGGCAGCGGCGACGGCCTGTCGGTCCGGCAGGTGATGGACGCGGTCGCGCGGGTCACCGGCGAGCCGTTCGACCCGGTGATCGAGGCGCGCCGGCCCGGTGACCCGGCCCGGATCGTGGCGCGGGGCGACCTCGCCGCCCGCGACCTGGGCTGGACGATGCGGCACGACGTCGACGAGATGGTCGCCAGCGCCTGGCAGGCGTGGAAGGCCTCGCAGGACGCCTGACCGACGCGGGTCCAGGCGCCCGCTCAGCCGATCTGGCGGGAGCGTCCCTGGAAGAGCGCCACCAGGACGCCGTCGTCCTCGCGCACCACCCGGACCCGGGTGACCCCGTTGCGCCCGTAGCGGGTCTCCTCGACCGCCTCCGCCACCAGCACGTCGCCCTCCCGGGCGGCGGCGACGAACGTGACGTCGGCGGCGGCGGCCACGACGACCCGGTCAGGGCCGTTGCAGCAGAACGCGAACGCGCTGTCGGCGAGCGAGAAGAGGATCCCGCCGTGCGCCGAGCCGTGTCCCTGCACCATGTCGGCCCGCACGGTCATCCGCACCACGGCGCGGCCGGGTCGGGCGGCGAGCAGCTCCATGCCGAGGGCGCGGCTCGCGGCGTCGCGACCGAACATCTCGGCCGCCCACGTCTCCACCACGTCGGGTCCGGCGTCGCCGGACCCGTGCCCGGGCTCAGGCATCGAGCGGGGACCCCGACTCCGCGGCCAGGCGCAGCCCGGGCGCCACCCGGTAGCGGCCGGTGGGGACCGCCTCGTGCAGGTGCCGCAGCACCGAGACCACGCACGCCGGACCGATCTGCTCGCCCCAGGCGAGCGGACCGCGCGGGTAGCCGGTGCCCAGCGTCATCGCGGTGTCGACGTCGGCGCGGCTGGCCTCGCCGCGCTCCACCAGGGCGACCGCCTCGTTGACGACCATGGCCACCGTCCGGGCGACCACCAGGCCGGCCGTGTCCTCGACCACCACGACCTCGACGCCCGCGGACTGCAGCAGGCCGATCGACTCGCTGAGGGTCTGTGCCGAGCATCCGGGCGCCGCGGCCACGACCACCAGCGGCGTCGTGGCGGCGTCCAGCACCCAGTCCAGGACCACGACGTCGCGCCCGCTCGAGCTCGCGGTCGAGCCGTCGGTCTCGACCAGCCGTCCGCCCGAGGGCAGGAGCACACCGATCTCGTCGGTGCACTCGGGGTCGCTGTCGCCGACGACGCTCACCTCGACGCCACCCTCGACGAACCGCGGGAGCAGCGGCTCCATCACCGCCCAGCCCTCGCTGTACCGCACCCGCGACGGCGGCACGGTCCGCGGCCGCACCACGGCCCCGGCGTGCGGGCGGTCCTCGTCCGGCGCGTCGGCGGCGTAGGAGTACACGCCGCTGCCGGTCTTGCGGCCGAGCCGTCCGGCGTCGACCAGGCCCTGCTGCAGGACGGTCGGTGCGTACCGCGGGTCGTGGAACGTCTGCTCCCAGACCGAGCGCGACACCGCGAGGTTGACGTCCTGCCCGACCAGGTCGGTGAGCTCGAACGGACCCATCGGGAACCCGCCCGCCTCGCGCAGCACGTGGTCGATCGTCGCGGCGTCGGTGACGCCCTCCTCGACCATCCGCTGGGCCTCGCCGTAGAACGGCCGGGCCACGCGGTTGACGATGAAGCCCGGCGTCGACGTGCACGTCACCGGCTCCTTGCCCCAGGACCGCACCAGCGCGGTCGCCGACTCCACGACCTCGGGATCGGTCAGCGCACCGCGCACCACCTCGACCAGCCGCATCCGGGGCGCGGGGTTGAAGAAGTGCAGGCCCACCAGCCGGCCGGGCACGCGCAGGCGGTTCGCCACGGCGGTCACCGACAGCGAGGAGGTGTTCGTGGCCAGCACGGCGCGGTCGGCGACGACCTTCTCCAGGGCGGCGAACAGGTCGCGCTTGGCCTCGAGGTCCTCGGCGACGGCCTCCACGACGAGGCCGCACGGCGCGAGGGCGTCGGTCGTCGTGACCGCCTCGAGCCGGTCGCGCACCGCCTCGGCCGCCCCGGCCTCCAGCCGGTCCTTCGCGACGTCGCGGTCCAGGCGGCCGCCGATCGCGGCCAGCGCCGCGGCGGCGGCGCCCTCGGCGGCGTCGAGCAGCAGCACGCGGTGGCCCGCGCGAGCGGCGACCTCGGCGATGCCGGCGCCCATGGTGCCGGCGCCGACGACGCCGACGACCAGGTGCCGGGAGGGGGCGGTGCTCACCCCCGGCACCCTAGCCCCGGCGCGGGGAGGCGACCGTGACGACGTCCGCCGGATGCGGCAGGGTGTGGGGCGTGACGACCTCACCCCCCACCCCGGCCCCCACCACGGGCGACGCGCCGCGCAGCGGCAGCACGCCCGACCAGCTCGTCGAGAGGCACCGCGAGCTGCTCGACCAGGCGCTCGCCGCCATCGGCAGCCGCGAGTACTGGAGCCGCTTCCCGGAGTCGCCGTCCCCCCGGGTCTACGGCGAGGACGCCGCGCCGGCGGGTGAGGCCGCCTACCGCGCCCACCTCGACGGCCGGTACGAGGCGCTCGCGAGCCAGCCGGAGCCGTCCGGCTGGGTCGGCTCGGAGGTCTCGCCCTACGGCCCGGTGCTGGGCACCACCTACCCCCACTACGGCGAGGACGACCTCGACGCCCTCCTCGAGCAGGTCGGCGCGGGCGTCCCCGCCTGGCGGGCGGCTGGTCCGCTGGCGCGCGCCGCCGTCTGCGCCGAGATCCTGGTGCGGATCAACGCGCGCAGCTTCGAGATGGCGCACGCCGTCATGCACACCACCGGCCAGCCGTTCGTGATGTCGTTCCAGGCCGCCGGGCCGCACGCGCAGGACCGCGCGCTCGAGGCCGTCGCGTACGCGCTCTCCGAGCAGCAGCGGGTGCCCGCCGAGGCCACCTGGAGCAAGCCCGGCAAGGGCGACCCGCTGGTGATGACCAAGCGGTTCCACGTGGTGGGTCGCGGCACCGGCCTGGTGATCGGCTGCAACACCTTCCCCACCTGGAACTCCTACCCGGGGCTGTTCGCGTCCCTCGCCACGGCCAACGCCGTCGTGGTCAAGCCGCACCCGCGCGCCGTCCTGCCGCTCGCGATCTCGGTCGAGGTCGCCCGGGAGGTGCTGGCGGAGACCGGCTTCGACCCGAACCTCGTCGTGCTCGCGGCCGAGGAGGACGGCGAGGGCCTGGCGAAGCCGCTCGCGCTGCACCCCCGGATCGGCGTCGTCGACTACACCGGAGGACCCGGCTTCGGCGACTGGCTGGAGCGCAACGTGCACCAGGCCGTCGTCTACACCGAGAAGGCCGGTCTCAACACGGTCGTCGTCGACTCCACCGACGACATCGGCGGCCTCGCGCAGAACCTGGCCTTCTCGTTCAGCCTCTACTCGGGCCAGATGTGCACGGCACCGCAGAACGTCTACGTGCCGGCCGACGGCATCGACACCGACGCGGGCCACCTGTCGGTCGACGAGCTCGGGGAGCGGATCTCGGCCGCGGTGCAGCGCCTCACCGGTGACGACGCCCGCGCCGTCGGCCTGCTCGGCGCTGCCGTGAACCCCGACGTGGTGTCCCGCGCCGACGGCGCCGGCGACCTCGGCACCACCGTGCTCGCGTCCCGCGCGGTGACCCACCCCGACTTCCCCGACGCCACCGTGCGCACGCCGGCGGTGATCGCCGTCGACGCCGCCGACACCGACGTCTACACCCGGGAGTGCTTCGGCCCGGTGGCGTTCCTCATCCGCACCTCGGGCACCGACGAGTCGCTGCGGCTGTTCCGTGACACCGTCCGCGAGCACGGCGCGATGACGGCCTCGGTGTACTCCACCTCGGAGGACGTGCTCGACGCGGCCGAGCAGGCGGCGATCGACGCCGGCGTCGCGCTGTCGATGAACCTCACCGGCCAGGTGTTCGTCAACCAGTCGGCGGCGTTCAGCGACTTCCACGGCACCGGGGCCAACCCGGCCGCCAACGCCACGCTCACCGACGGCCACTACGTCTCGGGGCGGTTCCGGGTGGTGCAGTCGCGCCGGCACGCCTGATCCCCGCAGACCGGGACCCGGCGGCGAGGGGTCCCGCGGCGAGGGGTCCCGCGGCGAGGGCGCTCAGTCGTCCTTGCCGTCGGGCAGCACGAGGTTGAGCACCAGGCTCACGAACGTCACCACGACCGCGCCGAGCACGGCCGACCAGAAGAACTCGTCGACCACGAACGTCAGCGGCGTCGCCTCGGAGATCCACGAGGTGATCTGGAGCATGAACGCGTTGACGACGAAGCTGAACAGCCCGAGGGTCAGCAGGTAGAGCGGCAGAGTCAGCAGCTTCACCACCGGCTTCACGATCGCGTTGACCAGGCCGAACAGCAGCCCGATCACGAGGAACGTCAGGGCCGTCTGCCACCACTCGTCACCGGCGGCCACGGTGAGACCAGGGACGACCAGCGTCGCCACCCAGATCGCCACGGCGTTCACCACGACCTTGATCGTGAACGACTTCATGGGCGCCAGCCTGCCACGACCGCGACGAAAGTCGGGGGCAGGTGCGGGTCAGGACGAGACCGACGTCGGACGCGGCGCCCGCCCGCGCACCGACACGCTGGTCGCATGAGCACACCACCGCCTGCCGCCGTGCCCGCCCTGTCAGCCAGGGCGCTCACCAAGACCTACGGACGCGGCGAGGCCGCCGTCACCGCCCTGCGCGGGGTCGACGTCGACATCGCCCGCGGCGCCTTCACCGCCGTGATGGGGCCGTCCGGCTCCGGCAAGTCCACGCTGCTGCACTGCCTCGCAGGCCTCGACACCGTGACGTCCGGCTCGGTCTGGCTCGGGGGGACCGAGCTGACGTCGCTGTCCGACCAGGAGCTGACCCTGCTGCGCCGCAAGCGGATCGGGTTCGTCTTCCAGGCCTTCAACCTGCTGCCGATGCTCACCGCCGAGCAGAACGTGCTGCTGCCGCTCGACCTCGCCGGCCGCCGCAGCACCCGAGCCGACGGCTCGGACCCGCGCACCGACGGCACCCTGGCGCACCTGTCCGAGACGCTCGGCATCGCCGACCGGATGACGCACCGTCCCGGCGAGCTGTCCGGCGGCCAGCAGCAGCGCGTGGCGATCGCCCGCGCCCTGGTGACCCGGCCCGACGTCGTCGTGGCCGACGAGCCGACCGGCAACCTCGACTCGCACGCCGGCGCCGAGGTGCTGGCGCTGCTGCGCCAGCGCGTGACCGAGTTCGGCGAGACCGTCGTCATGGTCACGCACGACCCGGTCGCGGCGTCGTACGCCGACCGCGTGCTGCTGATGGCCGACGGCGTGGTGGCGGGCGAGCTGCTCTCGCCGACCGCCGAGCAGGTGCTCGCCGCCACCTCCGGTGCCGTGGTGGGTGCGTCGCGGTGATCAGCGCCACCACCTGGGCGCGGCTGCGCGCCGACGCCGGACGCCTCACCGCGGCCGGTATCGCCATCGTCCTCGGCACCGGGTTCGCCGCGGCCGTGCTGATGGCCAACGGGATCGTCGAGCGCACCGCGTTCGCGAGCGTGAACACCGGCCTCGCCGGCGCCGACGTCGTCGTCACGGGGGGCGACGTCGACGGCATGGTCGTCCCGCTCGACGACGACGCCGCCGAGGAGGTGGGCGAGCTGGACGGGGTGCAGGTCGCCGCCGTCACCACGTCGACCTACGCCTCGGTCGTCAACGGCGCCCGCAGCGACGTCATCGTCGTGGCGGACGTGCCGGCGCTGCCCGGCTTCCGCACGCCGGTGCCGCTGGAGGGCCGGCTGGCCACGGCGGACGGCGAGATCGCGGTGAGCGAGTCGGT
Organism: uncultured Actinomycetota bacterium; assembly: GCA_963825505.1. Classification (GTDB taxonomy): domain Bacteria; phylum Actinomycetota; class Actinomycetes; order Actinomycetales; family CAWJMD01; genus JBBQSN01. The sequence continues at coordinate 167,927 of CAWGTL010000024.1, forward strand.
CGCCGAGCGGCTGCGGACCGGCGTGGGCGACGAGATCTCCGTCCAGCTCTACGACTTCTCCGCGGCCGACGGCGAGGGCATGCCGCCGCTGGTGGAGCAGCCGCTCCTGGTCGTCGGGATCACGCCGGGCGGGCTGGCGTCCTCGATCGGCGCGAGCGGCTCGGGCCTGGTCACCGCGGGGACGATCGACGGCTGGGACGAGGTGCAGGACAGCGAGGGCGGCGGGCCGGAGAAGCTGCTCGTCGCGGCGGACGAGGGCGTGAGCCCCGAGGTCCTGCGCGACCGCGTGGTCGAGGCGCTGCCCGGCACCACGGTCCGCACCTCCGACGAGGAGGCGCAGGCGACCATCTCCGACCTGCTCGACGGCGTCGACATCCTCACCGCGATGGCGCTCGGCTTCGCCGCGCTCGCGATGTTCGTCGCCGGCTTCGTCATCACCAACACCTTCGCCGTCCTGGTGGCCCAGCGGACCCGGCAGCTCGCGCTGCTGCGCTGCGTCGGCGCCACCAAGGGGCAGGTGCGCCGTGAGGTGCTCGGCCAGGCGGCCGTGCTGGGGTTCGTCGCGTCGGTGCTCGGCCTGGTGGTCGGCACCGGGCTGGCGACGGTGGGGGCGACGCTCGTGGCCCGCTCGCAGCCGCAGCTCGACCTGCCCGGCACCGCGTGGCCCGACCTGCTCGCGGTGCTCGTGCCGGTCGGCGCGGGCGTCCTGGTGACGGTGGGCGCGGCGCTCGCCCCGGCCCGCGCGGCCACCCGGGTCTCGCCGCTGGCCGCCCTGCGTCCGGCCGACGGCCCCGACCTGCGGAAGCGAGCGTCGTGGCTGCGGGTGGTGCTCGCGGTCGGCCTGCTCGGCCTCGGCGGCGCCGGCCTCGCCCTCGGTCTGTCGACGGCGTCGGACGGCAGCACCACCGGAGCCCTCGTGGCGGCCGTGGGTGGTGGCGTCTCCTTCGCCGGCGTCCTGGTGGGCGCGCTGTTCGTCGTCCCGCCGATGGTGTCCGGTGCGGGCGGGCTGCTGGCCCGGCTCGTGCCGGGCGACGCCGGCGCCGCGGTGAAGCTGGCCGCCGTCAACGGCGTGCGCAACCCACGTCGCACCACCAGCACCGCGGCCGCGCTGCTGATCGGCGTGACGCTGGTGTCGACCGTCGCGGTCGGCGCCGCCACCACCCAGGCCAGCCTGCTGAAGGTGTTCGACCAGGAGTGGCCGGTCGACGTCTCGGTCGGCGGCTCTGACCAGGCCGACTACGGCACCGAGGTCGAGCCCCCGCTCGACGACGCGCTGGTCGCGGCCGTCACCGGCGTCGGCGACGTGGCCGAGAGCGAGCAGCTGCTCGGCTCCCGGGCGGTCGTGCTGCTGCCCGGCCAGAGCGAGGGTGTCGACCTCCAGGTGCGCGGGGTCGACCCCGACCGCGGCCGGCTGATCACCGAGGCCCCGGCCGCCCTGGCGGCGCTCGCCGACGGCACCGCCGTGGTGCCGGGCGACCTCGCCGAGGAGATCGGGCTCGAGGACGGTCAGCCGCTGACGCTCCAGCGCGAGGGCGGCGGCGAGCTGGCGGTCACCGCCGCGGTGTCGGACATCGGCGGCCGGGCGCTGGTGCTGTCGCGCGACGACCTCACCACGCTCGACCCGCAGGCCCCGGTCACCCGGGTCTGGCTCGACCTCGACGACGCCCTCGCCACCGGCGACCCGGCCGAGGCGGTCGCGGCGGTCGACCGGGTCCGCGACGCCGTCAGCGAGGCGGCGGCCGGCTCGGTGCGGGTCGAGGGGGCGGCGGCCGAGCGGGCCTCGTTCCAGCAGGTGATCGACACCCTGCTGCGGGTGCTCACCGGCCTGCTCGCGGTGACCGTCCTGATCGCGGTCGTCGGCGTCGCCAACACGCTCAGCCTGTCGGTGGTGGAGCGGACGCGGGAGTCCGCGCTGCTGCGGGCGCTGGGCCTGACCCGGCGCCAGCTGCGGGGGACGCTGGCCGCCGAGGGCGTGCTGCTGGCCGGCGCGGGGACCGTGCTCGGGCTGGTGCTCGGCGGCGTCTACGGCTGGCTCGGCGCGGCCTCGGTGCTGAACGCGGTGACCTCGGGCGGGGTGCAGCCCGACCTGCCGCTCGGGCGCCTCGCGCTGGTGGTGGTGGGTGCCGTGGCGGCCGGCCTGACGGCCTCGGTGCTGCCCGGACGGCGGGCGGCGAAGGCGGCCCCGGTGGCGGCCCTGGCCGAGTAGCGCGACCAGTCACCACCTCGCCAGCTCCGGGCCGGGCGAGGTGGTGACAGCTCGTGCGCACGTAGGGTGCTCGCCATGGCCGATGACAGCGTCCCGACCAGCACCACCGACGAGGTCCGCCCGCGGCTGCGCGCCGCGCTCGACGCCGTCCCGTCGTACAAGCCGGGACGCCCGCCCGCCCCGGTGGAGGGCGTGACGGCGTACAAGATCAGCTCGAACGAGAACCCGTACCCGCCGCTGCCGTCGGTGCTCGAGGTGGTGCAGCAGGCCGCCGCGCAGATGAACCGCTACCCCGACATGGCGTGCACCGCGCTGCACGAGGCGCTGGCCCGGTACCTGGGCGTGCCGGTCGACTGCGTGGCCACGGGGACGGGCAGCGTCGGCGTCCTCGGTCAGGTGCTCGCCGCCACGTGCGCCGACGGCGACGAGGTCGTCTACGCGTGGCGCTCGTTCGAGGCGTACCCGATCGTCGTGGGCATCAGCGGGGCCACGGCGGTCCCCGTCCCGGTCACCCACGACGGCCGGCACGACCTGGCCGCGATGGCCGACGCGATCACCGAGCGCACCCGGCTGGTGCTGGTGTGCACGCCGAACAACCCCACCGGCCCGTCGGTCGAGGCGCAGGAGCTCGAGGACCTCCTCGCCCGCGTCCCCGGTGACGTGCTGGTCGTCATCGACGAGGCGTACCGCGAGTTCGTCCGCGACGAGAAGGCGCCGGACGCGATGGAGGTGTGGCGCACGCACCCGAACGTCGCCGTGCTGCGCACGTTCTCCAAGGCGTACGGGCTGGCCGGCCTGCGGGTCGGCTACGCCGTGGCCCACCCGCACCTCGCCGACGCGCTGCGCAAGACCGCCGTCCCGTTCGGCGTCTCGGCGATGGCCCAGGACGCGGCCGTGGCCTCGCTGGCGGCCGAGGACGAGCTGCTGGAGCGGGTCGAGGCGCTGGTCGCCGAGCGCACCCGGGTGCTCGAGGCGCTGCGCGGACAGGGCTGGGAGGTGCCGGACAGCCAGGCCAACTTCGTGTGGCTGCCGCTGGGCGGGTCGTCGACGGCGTTCGCGGCGCGGTGCGCGGCGGTCGGGTTGTCGGTGCGGCCCTTCGACGGCGACGGCGTGCGCTGCACGATCGCCGAGCCGGAGGCGAACGACCGGCTGATCGAGGTCTGCGGGGAGTACCGCGCGCTGGGGTGAGCCACGGCACTCCGGTTGGACGCGCGGTGCGGGCGTCCGGGGAGCACGCTGGGAGGGTCCGGCCGCGTCGCCGCGGCCACCCCGCGCACGTCTTCCAGGAGGCCCCATGTCCACCGACGCCATCGTCGTCCTCAAGGACGACCACAAGCGCATCCGACGCCTGTTCCGCGACTTCCAGAAGGCCGGCGAGAACGCCACGGCCACCAAGGGCAGGCTCGCGGCGAAGATCATCGAGGAGCTGACGGTGCACACCTACCTCGAGAACGAGGTGATGTACCCGGAGGTCCGCCGGCTCCTGCCCGAGCTCGAGGACGACGTGCTGGAGTCCTACGAGGAGCACCACGTCGCCGACGTGCTGTGCATGGAGCTCGCCGCGATGACCCCGACGCCGAGCGCTTCGACGCCAAGATGACGGTGCTGATCGAGAACGTCACGCACCACATCGAGGAGGAGGAGCAGGACTGGTTCCCGAAGGTCCGCGCCGGCCTCAGCCGCACCCAGCTGCGCGACATCGGCTCCCAGATGAACGAGATGCGTCCCGGCGCCCCGAAGAGCCCGGCCCAGCCCAGCGCGCTGAAGAAGGTCGTCGACGCCGTCATCGCGTAGCGATCCTTCGTGCGGGGCCCCGCGTCGCTCGTCCCAGCCACGCCTCGGGCTCGCCCTCGTGCGGTGGGCTGAGCAGAGGCGGCGGTGGGACGAGCCAGGGTCGTCTCGACAGGCGGTACGGTGTGCTGCGAGGCGGCGGTCACAGGTGATCGGCGCCACCCCGCGACCAGCGTGCCGGCCACCCCGGAGGCCGGAGGCGGGGCACCCGCAGTCAGCACCGCTGCACCAGGCGACCCCTGGTGCCGGCGACGACGAAGGAGACCCCTGTGACCGACACCGCTGTCGGCGCCGGCCGGTCCCGCCTGGACGGCGGCCCGGACCTGGTGCAGCTGCTCACCCCCGAGGGCGAGCGCCTGGAGCACCCCGACTACTCGCCCCTGGTCGAGCACCTGACGGCCGAGGACCTGCGCGGCATGTACCGCGACCTCGTGCTGGTGCGCCGGGCCGACGCCGAGGCCACCGCGCTGCAGCGCCAGGGCGAGCTCGGCATCTGGGTCAGCCTGCTGGGCCAGGAGGCCGCGCAGATCGGCTCCGGTCGCGCGACCCGCAAGCAGGACTACGTCTTCCCGACCTACCGCGAGCACGGCGTCGCCTGGACCCGCGACGTCGACCCGGTGACGCTGCTCGGGCTGTACCGCGGGGTCAACCAGGGCGGCTGGGACCCCACCGAGAACAACTTCCACCTGTACACGATCGTCATCGGCTCCCAGACCCTGCACGCCACCGGCTACGCGATGGGCATCCAGCGCGACGGTGCCGTCGGCACGGGCGACCCGGACCGCGACGCCGCCGTCATCGCCTACTTCGGTGACGGCGCCAGCGCGCAGGGCGACGTCAACGAGGCGTTCGTCTACGCGTCGGTGTTCAACGCCCCGGTGGTGTTCTTCTGCCAGAACAACCAGTGGGCGATCTCGGAGCCGAACGAGCGGCAGACCCGGATCCCGCTGTACCAGCGCGCCCGCGGCTTCGGCTTCCCCGGCGTGCGGGTCGACGGCAACGACGTGCTGGCCACCTACGCCGTCACCACCCAGGCGCTCGACCGCGCGCGCAACGGCGAGGGCCCGACCCTGATCGAGGCGTTCACCTACCGGATGGGCGCGCACACCACGTCCGACGACCCGACCCGGTACCGGATCGAGGCCGAGGTCGAGGAGTGGAAGCTCAAGGACCCGATCGCCCGGCTGAAGGCGTACCTGGCCCGCGGCGGCGACGCCGACCAGGACTTCTTCGACCAGATCGACGCCGAGGCCGACGAGCTCGCGGTGCACGTCCGCAAGGGCTGCCTGGAGATGCCCAACCCGGACCCGGACGAGATGTTCGAGCACGCCTACCGCGAGCCGTACCCGCTCGTCGACCAGGAGCGGGCGTGGTTCGCGCAGTACCACGCGTCCTTCGAGGGAGAGGGTGCTGACACGTGAGTGAGAACAGCAGCGAGGCGCCCACCACGGTGGTGCAGTCGACCATCGCCAAGGGCATCACCATGGGCCTGCGGGCCGCGATGGAGGCCGAGCCCAAGGTCCTGGTCATGGGCGAGGACGTCGGCAAGCTCGGCGGCGTCTTCCGCGTCACCGACGGCCTGCAGAAGGACTTCGGCGAGGACCGGGTGATCGACACCCCGCTCGCGGAGTCCGGGATCATCGGCACCGCCATCGGCATGGCCCTGCGCGGGTACCGACCGGTCTGCGAGATCCAGTTCGACGGCTTCATCTTCCCGGCGTACGACCAGATCGTCACCCAGCTGGCCAAGATGCACTACCGCTCGCGGGGGTCGGTCAAGCTGCCCGTCGTCATCCGGGTGCCGTTCGGCGGCGGGATCGGTGCCGTCGAGCACCACTCCGAGAGCCCGGAGGCGTACTTCGCGCACACGCCCGGCCTGCGCGTGGTCTCGTGCTCCAACCCGGCCGACGCGTACTGGATGATCCAGCAGGCGATCGCGTCCGACGACCCGGTGATGTTCTTCGAGCCGAAGCGCCGGTACTGGGAGAAGGGCCAGATCGACACGTCGGTCACCCCGATGCCGCTGCACCAGGCGCGGGTGGTCCGCGAGGGCACCGACGTCACGGTCGCCGCCTACGGCCCCATGGTCACCACGTCGCTCGCCGCGGCCGCGGCGGCCGCCGAGGACGGCATCTCGATCGAGGTGATCGACCTGCGCACGCTCTCGCCGCTCGACGTCGACACGATCGAGTCGTCGGTGCTGAAGACCGGCCGACTGATCACCGTCCACGAGGCGACGACGTTCCTCGGCATGGGTGCGGAGATCTCCGCGCGCATCACCGAGCGCTGCTTCTACGCCATGGAGGCGCCGGTCCTGCGGGTCGGCGGCTTCCACATCCCGTACCCGGCGAGCCGGCACGAGGAGGAGTACCTGCCCGACCTGGACCGGGTGCTCGACGCCGTCGACCGCTCGCTCGCCTTCTGAGAGCCTCGTTCTCGTCCTGGAGGACACCTGACATGCCGCAGATCAAGCAGTTCCTGCTGCCCGACCCCGCCGAGGGTCTGACAGAGGCCGAGATCGTCACCTGGAAGGTGAAGGTCGGCGACACCGTCGTCATCAACCAGCCGATCGTCGACATCGAGACCGCCAAGTCGCTGGTCGAGCTGCCCTGCCCGTTCGCGGGCAAGGTGGTCGAGATCCACGTCGCCGAGGGCGTCACCGCCGACGTCGGCACGCCGATCATCTCGATCGACGTCGACCCCGACGGCGCCTCTCCCGCAGGCACTCCCACGGGCGACGTGCCGGAGCAGGCGACCAAGGACGAGCGACCGGACGTCGGCGGCCCCGGCGAGGAGATGGTGCCGAAGCCGCCGGACGAGGGCTTCATCGAGCCCGGCCTGATCGGCGGTGCCGCTCCTGGCGGACGCACCTCCGTCCTGGTCGGGTACGGCCCGAAGTCGCAGGAGGCCAAGCGCCGCCCGCGGCGGGGCGCCGGTCGCGAGCCGAGCTCCGGCGCGACAGCCGCTCTGCAGGAGGCGTTCTCGGCCGAGCGCCAGGTCGCGACCCCGGTCGCCCCGATGCGCGCGCCGGCCCGCGTGACCCCCGTGCCCAGCGCTCCGGTGCCGGGCGCGGCGCTGCCGTCGGTCGGGACGGTCGACGTCGCCCCCGCCGGCAACGGCACCCGGGTGCTGGCCAAGCCGCCGGTCCGCAAGCTCGCCCGCGACCTCGGCGTCGACCTCGGCTCGGCCACCCCCACCGGGCCGAACGGCACGGTGACCCGCGACGACGTGATGGCGCTGGCCAACGGGTCCGCCGTCCCGGACGACTCGTCAGCACCGCAGCAGGCTGCAGCCCCCGCTGGTGGTGACACCTCGCAGGGTGAGCGCGAGGTGCGCACGCCGATCAAGGGCGTCCGGAAGATGACCGCCGAGGCGATGGTGCGCTCGGCGTTCACCGCGCCGCACGTCACCGAGTGGGTCACCGTCGACGTCACGCGGACGATGGAGCTGGTCAAGCGGCTCAAGGGTTCTCGCGAGTTCGACGGCCTCAAGGTGTCGCCGCTGACGATCGTGGCGAAGGCGCTCTGCCTCGCGGTCCGGCGCAACCCGGGCATCAACGCGTACTGGGACGAGGCGGCCAACGAGATCGTCACCAAGTTCTACGTGAACCTCGGCATCGCCGCGGCCACCCCGCGCGGTCTGGTCGTCCCGAACATCAAGGACGCCGACCGGCTCGACCTCGTGGGTCTGGCCGGCGCGCTGAAGGGCCTCACCGACACCGCGCGCGAGGGCCGCACCCCGCCGTCCGACATGCAGGGCGGGACGATCTCGATCACCAACGTCGGCGTCTTCGGCGTCGACGGCGGCACCCCGATCCTCAACCCGGGCGAGGCCGCGATCCTGTGCATGGGTCAGGTCAAGCCCACGCCGTGGGTGGTCGACGGCGAGGTCGTCGTGCGCCAGGTGATGCAGCTGACGCTGTCGTTCGACCACCGCCTGGTCGACGGCGACCTCGGCTCGCGGACCCTGGCCGACGTCGCCGCGATCCTGGAGAACCCCGAGATGGGCCTCGTCTGGGGCTGACCGCCTCAGACCCGGCGAAGGCCGGAAGGTCCTGGTCGTCCTGACGTGGGCCACGGTCCCGACGGCGTCTGCTGATCACGGGCCGCGGAGCCCCGTCGTCGTGGCCACCGGCGCGGTGGTGGCGGCGGTCACGGACACGACGGTGACGGGTGCGACGCCGGGGCGCCGACCGGCGGCGGAAGCCGGGTCGGAGCCGGCGACGAGCACCGCGGCGGCGACGGCGAGCGCGACGGCGGTCGTGCGCAGGACGGTGGCGAGGGTGGGGGCGGTGGTGTCCATGACGAGGTCCTCCTGACGGGTCCGGCGGGGTCGCCGAGGTCGTGGGAACCACGCTGCCCGTCCGCCCTGAAGAGCCGCTGAAGCCAGCCACCTGGGTGAACACCGGGGTCGCGGCCGCCGTCCCGCAGCACAATGCGGACGTGGGCGGAGCCGGGACGACGCAGGTGCAGCTGCTCGGGCCCGTGCGCCTGCTGGTCGACGGTGCGCCGGTGCGACTCGGCGGTGCCAAGCAGCAGGCGGTCCTGGCCGTCCTCGCCCTGCGCTCGCCCCGCGTCGTCACGACCGACCAGCTCATCGACGCGGTGTGGGGCGACGACCCCCCGGCGACGGCGCGCAACGCCGTCCAGGTCTACGTCAGCGGGCTGCGCGGTCTGCTGCCGGTCACGACCGCCATCGAGCGGGCGGCCGACGGCTACCGGCTGGTCGGTCCGTCGCTGCAGGTCGACGCCGCCGACCTCGAGCGCGATGTCGCCGAGGGACGTGCCGTGCTGCGGTCCGACGACGCGGCACGCGCGGTCGAGCTCCTGGGTCGTGCGATCGACCTCTGGGGCGGTGACCCCCTGGGTGGCCTCGACGGCCTGCCCTTCCACGACGAGGCACGCCGCAGCCTGGAGGACACCCGGCTCGCCGCCGTGCTGGACCGCGCGGAGGGCCTGCTGCGCACCGGCGAGACCGAGCAGGCTGCCGACGGCGCCGGCGAGGTCACGCGCGAGCGGCCGTTCCAGGAGCGGGCGTGGGGGCTGCTCGCGACCGCGCTGTACCACTCCGGCCGCCAGGCGGAGGCGCTCGACGCCTGCCGTCGGGTGCGCGACCTGCTGGCGGACGAGCTCGGCATCGACCCGTCGCCGGAGCTCGTCCGGCTCGAGCAGGCGATCCTGCGGCAGGAGCTCGCCCCGCCGTGGTCACCCGCGGAGGAGGCGGCGCCCGAGACCACGGCCCCCGCTCCGACCGTCCCGCCGCTGCCGTCGCCGTTCGTCGGTCGGGACGAGCTCGTCCGCGAGCTCCTCGGCCACCTCGACGGCCACGGAATCGTGACCCTCCTGGGGCTCGGCGGCATCGGCAAGACGACCGTGGCCCTGGCCGCCGCCCACGCCGCTGCGGCAGCGGGCCGGCGAGTCCACTTCTGCGAGCTCGAGACCGAGACCGCCGCGCGGCCGGCGCTGGAGCGCGTCGCCCGCGAGGTCGGTGCCGATCCCGGGGACGACCCTGCGGCAGCGCTCGGGGCACTACCGGACGACGTCCTCCTGGTGCTCGACAACGTCGAGCAGGTCGCGGGTCTCGGCGGCGCGCTCGCCGGCGCGCTGCGTTCCGGCGGGCCCAGCGTCCTCGCCACCTCCCGGGTGCCGCTGCGGTTGCGCGACGAGGTCGTCGTGCACGTCGGGCCGCTGTCGGTGCAGTCCCCGGGCGACGGACCGTCTCCCGCTGCCGAGATGTTCGCCGCGGTGGCGTCGCGCGTGAGACCCGGACTCGACCCGGCGACGGCGCTCGCACCCGGCGAGCGCGTCGCGGCGCTGCTCGACGGCATCCCCCTCGCCATCGAGCTGGCGGCGATGCGTGCGCGGGTGCTGACGGTCGACCAGGTCGCCGACCGGCTCGAGGGCGGCTCGGCCTCGGGCCTGGACGGTTCGCGTCGCGCGGACGTGCCCGAGCGCCAGTCGAGCCTCGGCGCCATCATCGCGAGCGCCGTCGGAGCACTTGCCGACGCGCCCGCCGACCTGCTCCGTCGCCTCGCGTCGATGGACGGCTGGACCTCGATCGAGCTGGTCGAGGAGGTGGTCGACGACCTGGGCGCTGACGTCGTCGACGGCGTCGAGGACCTCGTCGACGCCGGCCTGGTCGACCTCGGCCCGGACGGACGGGTGCGCGTCCGGACGCCGGTGCGCGAGCTGGTGCTGCGCACCGACGGCCCGGGGGAGCGTGCCGCCGTCGACGCCCGGGTCGCAGCCGGTGTCGCGGCGCTGGTCGGGCGGGTCGCGCCCATCCTGTTCGGCGGGTCCGCGGCCGACGGGCTCGCACGGCTGGAGCGCGACCACGACCCGTTGACCGGGGTCCTGGCGCGCGCCACGGCAGCGGGGTCCCCCGTGGCGGTCGACCTGGTCCTGTCGCTCAACCGCTACTGGCTGCTGACCGGACGGGTGGTCGAGGGCCGCAGGATGATCGACGCCGCGCGGGCGATCGAGGGCGTGCCGGTCCGCGACCGCCTCCGGCTCGACATCCTCGGAGGCACCTTCGCGGCGTACGCCAACGACGCGACGGCGAACGACCTGCTCGTGCCCGCACTCGAGGCGGCTGCCGCCGAGGGGCTGCCCGTCGACCGCCTCGTCGTCAACGGGTGGTGCAACGCAGCGGCCGTCGAGGCCCAGCGCCGGCACGCGGACCCCGCCCGGCACCACGCGTCCGAGGCGTCGCGGGTCGCCGCCCTCAGCGGCGACCCCGCGCTCGTCGCCCTGGCCCGCGACCTCGTGGGCTTCGTCGCCGCCCACCTGGGCGACAGCCAGACCGCCCTCGAGGCGCACCTCGAGGGGCTGAAGGAGGCTCGCCGGTCCGGTGACACCCACGAGGTGGTGAACGTCCTGGTCTCGCTGGTGGACGACCTCGTCCCCCTCGGCAGGATCGAGGACGCCCTCGCCATCTCCGAGGAGGCGTTCGAGCTGGTGGTGACGTGCCGGACCGGTCCGCTCCTCGGCCACGTGCTGTCGATGCGGGGCATGTCGTTGTTGTGCGCGGAGCGCGTTCCGGAGGCCGTCGGGGTGCTCACCGAGTCGTTGCGCATCGCCCGCGACGAGTTCCCGGACCCGATCGTGATGGGCGACCGGCTCGCCCTCCTCGCGGTCGCGTCGGCGATGCAGCGGCAGGACGTCGTGGCGGCCCGGTGGTGGGGTGCGGCCGAGGGACTGCTCGCGGACCAGGAGCTGACGCCGCGGATGCGGTTGTCCGCGCGGCTGCTCGACCACGCCGACCAGCTCGCGCGCAGACTGGACGGGCGGTTCGAGATGCTCGCCACGGCAGGCTCGGCGTCCCCGCGTCACGTCATCGACGCGCTCCTGGGCGGGTGACGGCAGCCGACCGCCCGGCCGTGGGTGGCGGCCGGGCGATCGGGTCCCTGGGGGCAGACCAGACGTAGATCCAGCCCTGTCCCGGGGCGCATCCGCCGATGGAGCAGTCGTACGCCCCCTGGCGTGGACCACGCAGCGGACGGCTGGAGGATCGTCGGCGTGATCACGCGGAGGATCCTGGGGTCTCGGCGTGCCCCACGAGGACGTGGTGACTACCGCATCGTGATCGCGAGGGTGTATCACCAGAGCACGTCGCGGTCTCCTGGTGACGTACCAGCCCTGTGACCGCCCGCCCCCGACACCGACCGGCCCTGCCAGCGAGGACGTGTTGTGATCCCCCCGTACGTGGTCGACGAGGTCATCGTCTCCCCCGGAGACGGCCACGAGGACGCCGTGGCGCTGCTGCACCGCGCCGCTCGCAAGTTCGGTCTCGTCGCGAAGGAGACCCGGCGCTCCAAGGACCTCGCGCGGGCGCTGCGCGACCCCGAGTACCGCCGGACGCCACGCTCGTTCGGTCTCGTCGACGACGAGGACCAGGCCGACGTCTCCAGCGCCGACGCGATGCGGGTCGTCCGCCGGGCCAAGCGGATGGCCCGCCAGGAGGAGCCGAGCACCCCGGGCGGTCCCGACCTCGCGGTCATGATCAACGTCAACCACGTGCTGAGCGCCGATCTCGGTCTGGACGGCGGCCTCACCGGGCAGGCTCCCTTCACCGGCGGCCACGCCCCGTTCACCGGCGGCCACGCGCCCTTCACCGGCGGGCACGTCCCCTTCACCGGCGGCCACGGCGCGGACAGCTACGGCGTCATCGGCTCCGGCGCGCGCCAGCCGGTCGCGTGGGTGGGTCCGCCGCCGGTCCGCGACGAGGACCTCCCGCACCGGCCGGTCGTGGTGACCCTCGACACCGGCGTCGGCGACCACCCGTGGCTCACCCGGGCGCAGGGCGTGTCCAAGGGCCTGCGGCTCGACAACGTCCACCTGGGCTTCACCGACCCCGACACCGACCCCGAGATCAAGAGCATCGGCTGGGGCGTCCTCGACGGCATGCTCGACAGCCACAGCGGGCACGGGACGTTCATCGCCGGCCTGGTCCGGCAGATCTGCCCGGACGCCGACATCCGCGCGGTGCGGGTGATGCACGCCAACGGCGTGGCGGACGAGTACGAGCTGCTCCGCTGCCTGCTCGGCCTGGCCGAGCGGGTGCGCCGCGACCGCGACGGCGAGGAGGGCGGTCTGCGCGCCGACGTCGTGGTGCTCTCGCTGGGCTACCAGCACGAGACGCCCGAGGACGTCGCGTACGACGCGCTGATGCTGCCGGTGCTGCGCGAGCTCGGGTCGATGGGCGTGGCCGTCGTGGCGGCGGCCGGCAACAACGCCTCCGACGCCGAGGTCTTCCCGGCCGCCTTCGCCCCGCACGAGAAGGGCGTCGTGAGGCGTCCGGAGCGGGGCGTCGCGCCGGTCACCAGCGTGGGCTCGCTCAACCCGAACGGCACGGTCGCGCTGTTCAGCAACTACGGCGACTGGGTGCGCTGCTACGACAAGGGTGCGGCCCTGGTCAGCACCATGCCGCGTGCGCTGAACGGCGGGGTGCAGCCCTCGGTCGAGGTGCAGGACGCCGACGGCGCCACCCACAGCACCCTCGACCTCGACGACTTCCGCGCCGGCTTCGGCGTGTGGAGCGGCACCAGCTTCGCGGCGCCGGTGATCGCCGCCAAGATCGCCCGGGCGATGCTGGCGCACAAGGGGTTCGGCGAGCACGGCCTCACCGGCGCGCAGGCGGCGGAGGTCGTCCGCGACGTCGTCCGCCGGCACCGGCTGCCCCGAACCGCATCCCGTGAGCCGAGGGCGACGCGCAGGGAGGACCCGTCATGACAGCCGGCACCCGCGGCCCCGCGGTCGCCGACCGCGCCCGCGACCTGTTCTCGTCCTGGTGCGACGGTGACGCCCGCGCGCTCGACGACCTGGTCAAGCTGCTCACCCCGATGCTGTGGCACCTGGCCCGGTCGTACCGGGTCGACGCCGCCGAGGCGGAGGACGCCGTCCAGAACACCTGGCTGGCCCTGGTGCGGCACCGCGACGGCGTCCGGGACGCCCAGACGATCGTGCGCTGGCTGTCGGTCACCGTGCGGCGCGAGGCAGCGCGGCAGGCGCAGCGGAACCGGCGGATGGCGCCGACCGAGGACGCCGAGGTCGACGCCCACCTGCCCCCGGTCGACGGTCCCGAGGTGCGGGTCATCGACATGCGCGACGGCGACGTGCTGTGGCGCCACACCGCCGAGCTGTCCGAGCGCTGCCAGCACCTGCTGAAGGTGCTCGCGTTCTCCGACCGGCCCGACTACAAGCACATCTCCGACGAGCTGGGCATCCCCGTCGGCAGCATCGGTCCCACCCGGGGCCGGTGCCTGGACAAGCTGCGGCGCGCCTGCGTCGCCGACCCGGAGTGGAGCTGGGCATGACGATCGACCCGTCGGCCGAGGAGGCCGTCCTGCTCGACCAGCTGCGCGCCATGTGGGAGCGGCGCGACCCGGTACCTGCTGACCTCGTCGACCGGGTGCTGTTCGCGGTCTGGCTCGAGGACCTCGACACCGAGGTCGAGATGCTGACGATGACCGAGCACAGCGGCGAGCTGGTCGGCGTGCGCGCCACCCAGACCGCCCGGACGATCACGTTCAGCACCGACGACCTGTCGATCCTGATCAGCGTGAGCGACCGGCCGGAGGGCCGCCGCCGCGTCGACGGCTGGGTGACGCCGAAGGGCGCGGGCGAGGTGACGCTGCGCCGCTCGGACGGCACCACGTCGGTGACGACCGTCGACGAGGACGGCCGGTTCGCGCTGGACGACCTGCCCGCGGGCCTGGCCCAGATCGTGCTGCGTCGCGGCGACGACGACCCGCTGGTGGCCGCCCCGCCGATCGAGCTCTGACGAGCGCGTCGGCGGCGACGGCCACCTGGGGATCGTGATCCACTGCGGTGCAGGGGATCAGCCGGACTGCCGCCCGTGCGGCTGGTCGACCCGGTCGTCCGCGGTGCGCAGGTCGACGTCGTCCCGGGTGCCGTCGGTCGGCGGGTGCGACTCCGGCCGGTCCATCGCGTCGCCGACGGTGGTGCCGCCGACGAGGCGCTCGAACAGCGACCGGTAGTGCACCATCGCGCGACGCAGGTCCTCGGTGGTGGCCTCGGCGCCGGCGTCGTGGTGCCGGGCTCGGGCGTCGGTCGCCGCCCGGTAGTCCTGCACCACCTGCGGGTGGTCCACGGCGACCATGTCCGAGCGGGTCGCGAGGTCGTCGACCGGGTAGCCCCGGTCGCGCATGACCTCCCGCACCAGCTCGTCGGCGCGGTCGACGGCCGGCCCGGGCCGGTCGACGAAGTCGGACTGCACCTGCTGCCAGTGCTGCAGGTACCCGTCGCGGGCGGCAGGTGCCAGCTCGCGGATCTCCAGCTGCTCGCGCCGTTCCTGCACCCCGGACAGGTCCTTGCGCGCCTGCTTCTCGCTGCCGGTGTGCTCCACCCGGCGGTCGTACTCGTCCCCGAACTGCTCGCGGAGCTGGGTCGTGCGGGCACGCCGGGAACGGGCGAGTGCGAGTGCCAGCACGACGACCAGCACCACCAGCGCCACGGCGACGACGATCCAGACGGTCGTGTCCATCGGGTTCCTCCTGGGGTCGGGGAGCGGGATCTCCGCCCACCTCGACCATCGATCGTGCCCCCGGTCGCCCGATCCCGCAGGTCGGACGCGTCCGGTGCGCCAGACTGGGCCCGTGCCCCGGGCCCCCTCCTCGAGCGCGCCCGCCCTGTGGGAGCGCGCCGTCGCCACCGCTCGCCGGGGCGACCACGCCGCCGCCGTGCGGCTGATCGACCGGGCCCTGGCCGCACCGGACCTGGACGACGCCACGCACGTGCGGTGCCTCGTCACCCTCGCGCTGGCGCGGTCCGAGCTCGACGGCGTGGACGTGGGCCTCGCGACGCTGGACGTTGCCGCACCCCTGCTGGCGACGGTTCCGCCTGCGGTCGAGGGCGTGTGGCACTGCCAGCGCGCGCTGATGCTGCTGCGGGCGGGCCGGCTCCAGGACGCCGCTCCCGAGTTCGACCGCGGCGCGGCCCTGGCCCGAGGCCGCGACCTGGTGCTGTGCCACCTCAACCGCGGCGTGCTGCGGCTGCGGATGGGACAGGTCTCGGCGGCCGAGGACGACTGCCGCGCCGCCATCGCCGCCGCCGGCGACATGGAGGTGGAGGCGGCCAAGGCGCAGGGCAACCTCGGCTACCTGGCCTTCCTGCGTGGCGACGTGCCCGAGGCTCTCCGGCTGGCCCAGCACGCACGCACCGTCCTCGGTCCGCTCGGGCCGTGGCTCGACGGCATCTCGGCCAAGGGCCTCGGCGAGATGCTCCTGGCCGCAGGGCTTCTCGGCGAGAGCGAAGCGCGGTTCCGGGAGGCCGTCGACGCCTTGAAGGGTGGCTCCCACCGGCAGGACCGCGGCGAGGCCCAGCTCGGGCTGGCCGAGATCGCCAGGCTGCGTGGCCAGTGGCCGCTCGCGCGGTCGTGGGCCAGGCGGGCCCAGCGCGTGTTCACCGGACGCGGCGCGACCGGTTGGGCCCTGCTCGCCGAGCTCGAGCTGGTGCGGGCCGACTGCGCCACCCGACCGGCTAGCGGCGCCGACGCCGCCGGCGAGCTCGCGGACCGGCTCGACCAGCAGGGGATGCGCGAGGAGGCCTCGGTGGCCCGGCTGCTGCGCGCCTCGGCGCTGGTGCGGGCAGGTCGGGCCGACGACCCCGCAGCCCTCCCGCGCGGCCGGTGGGTGCCGTCCGGTGCTCGGGTGTCGACCCGGATGCTCGCGCACGAGACGCGCGCCGCCCACGAGGCCGCGCGCCGCAAGGTCGCTGCGGCACAACGGACCCGGTTGAACGGGTTGCGCGACCTCCAGGACGTGCAGGCGCGGTTCGGCAGCCTCGACCTGCTGACCTCGGCCACCCGGATCGGGCTCACCCTCGCCACCGACGGGCTGGGCGAGGCGCTGCGCCGCGGGCGCCCGGACGACGTGCTGCTGTGGTCGGAGCAGGTGCGGGCGACCGGGTACCGCGTCCGACCGGTACGGCCGCCGCAGGACGACGAGGTCGCCGAGCTGCTCGCGAGACTGCGCTTCCTGCAGGCGTCCGAGCAGGCCGAGCGGCTGGCGACGGGCCGTCCGGACCCCGCCCACCGCGAGCAGGTGCGCCTCCTGCAGGAGCAGGTCCGCGAACGGTCGTGGCAGACCGGCGGCGCGGGGGAGGTGCTCGGACCGGTCGGGCTCGAGGAGCTCCAGGCCGTGCTCGGGGCGACGACCCTGCTCTCGCTCATGACGGTGCACGACCGGGTGCACGCCCTGGTGGTCGACTCCCGGACGTGCCGGTTGCACGACGTGGCCTCGGCCCGTGAGGTGCGCGAAGAGGTGCTTCGAGTCCGCGCCGACCTCGACCTCCTCGCTGGGCACGCGCTGCCGAAGCCGTTGCGCGACAACGTCGCTGCCTCCCTCGCCAGTGGGCTGCGTCGGCTGTCGGCGCTGGTGCCGCCCGATGTGGACTCAGGCGACGGACCGGTGCTCGTGGTGCCCACGGGCCAGTCGGCCCTCGTGCCGTGGCCGATGCTCGCTCCGCTGCGGCGGCGCGAGGTCACGGTCGCCCCGTCCGCCACCTGGTGGGCCGCCACCACCACCCGACGGGTCCGCAGCGGTGGCCGGTCGGTGCTGGTCTCCGGTCCCGACGTGCCGCGCGGCGCCCCCGAGGTGCGAGCTGCGGCGCACGGTGCCGACGCGGTCGTGCTCACCGGTGCCGAGGCCACGGTGACGGCCACCCTGTCGGCGATGGACGGCGCCTCGGTGCTGCACGTCGCGGCGCACGGCCGGCACGAGCCGGACAACCCGCTGTTCTCCTCGTTGCTGCTGCACGACGGCTGGCTGTTCGGCCACGACCTCGACCAGGTGCGCGAGCTGCCCGAGCACGTGGTGCTGTCGGCCTGCGAGACCGGGATGGCGAGCATCCGGCCCGGGGACGAGGCCCTCGGCATGACGTCCGCGCTGCTGCACGGCGGAACCCGCGCCGTGGTGGCGTCCGTCGCGCGGGTGGGCGACGAGGTGGCCGAGCAGGTCGCCGTCCGCCACCACGCGGGGCTGCGCTCGGGCCTGTCCCCGGCCGCCGCCCTCACCGCGGCCGTGGCCGACGTCGAGGACGGCTCGGTCGCGCCGCTGGTCTGCTTCGGCGCCGGCTGAAGAAGTTTCTCGCCGCACCGGTATCACCGCCGCACCCGCGCGCTCTTGAGGGTTGTCGGGCGTCTGAGGGGTCGCCCGCCGGCCGCCCGTCCCAGGGCCCTCCGGAGGGGAGAGGACCGCGGGACGGCGGCCGGGCACGGCATCGGGGGAACGGCGTCGTGGGGGCACGATGCCGGATGCGCAGGGCCCGCCCGAGATCCTCTGGCAGACGGGCGGGTCCTGCGCACCATCTCGCGGCGGGGCTGCCCGGCGTCGGGGGGCGGGACCCCGGTCTCGTCGCTCTTCCCAACCGGGTGCGCGCGCTGTCAGCATGACCAGGACGGCGGGAGGTGGCCATGGCGGACCGGGACGGCGGCCTGCTGGTCGCCATCGGGGTCGGCGCCTACGAGCAGGAGGACCTGCTCGACCTGGGACACGCCCGCAGCGACGTCGAGGACCTGCGCGCGATCCTCCTCGACCACATGCCCGGCGCCCCGCTGCTCGACCCGGACGAGGAGTCTGCGCGGCGCTACCTTCGCGACTGCGCCGATCTGCTCCCTGACGGCGGTGCGCTGACGTTCCTGTGGGCCGGTCACGGGATCGGTTCTGCCGCAGGTGAGCTGCGGTTGCTCGCGCGAGACAGCAGGGCCGCCCGCAACGCCGGGCTCGCCGTCACCGACGTCGCAGCCGACGTCGTGGCCTCCGGTGCCAGCCAGCTCCTGCTGATCCTGGACACCTGCTACTCCGGTGCCGCCGCCGACGAGGTCAGCCGGGTCGTCGGCGAGCTCGTCCGTGACCAACCGCCTGCCGCCCGTCAGGTGTACGTCGGCGTCATCACCTCCTGCCTGCCGTACGAGACGGCACGTGACGGGCTGCTCGGGCAGCGGCTTCGCCGGCTGCTGCGGGAGGGCCCGCAGGATCCCGACCTGCGGCGGCGTTGGTCGGCCCACTGCCCGCTGGTGAGCGCGGACGACCTCGGCGACGCCCTCGTGCGTGAGTGGGACGTCGAGGACCAGCGCCCGCGGTTCGTCCGCGAGGGTGTGCCTCTCGGCATGCTCCCCAACCCGCTCTACGACCCGGCCGCGCCGCAGCAGGTGGTCGAGCACCTGCTCCGCGCGGCTCGGGGTGGGGACGTCGAGGACGAGCGGTCGTGGTTCACGGGGCGGGCGGCGGAGGTCGATCGCGTGGTCGCGTGGGTGACGGCGAACCGACCAGGCGTCCACGTCGTGACCGGAAAGGCCGGGACCGGCAAGTCCGCGATCGTCGGACGGGTCGTCTCCTCGTCCAACCCCTCCGAGCGCGCATTCCTGCTACGTCAGGGTCCGCTCGGCCACGACGATCCCGGCGAGGGCACCGTCGACGCCGTGGTCCACGCGCGCGCGGTCACCGTCAAGCAGGTTGCGCGGTCACTCGACGAGCAGCTGGTCGGCGCGGGGGTCGTCCCGCCCCACGACGCGGGGCGTCGCAACGCCGCCGAGCTGGTCGGAGCCGTCCAGCGCGCACACGAGCAGGGGCTGACGCCGGTCGTCGTCGTCGACGGACTCGACGAGGCCCGTGGCCACGTGTTCGACCTGGTGGACGACCTGATCCAGCGCTTCGCGTCGTGCGCCACGGTCGTCGTCGCGACGCGTGACCTGCCGGGACCACGCGGCGTCGGCCTGGTCGAGACGATGGTGCCCGACGACGTGATCGACCTCGCCGACGTCGACCTGGCCGTCTCCACCCAGCGAGCGCTCCACGACTACGTGGTGAACCGCCTGACGGGTGTCGACGCCCGGATGGAGCCGGCGCTGGTCGCCGACCACGTCTCCGCGTCGACCGGTGACGGGGAGCTGCCCTTCCTGCTCGGCCGTTTGGTGACCGACGAGCTGCGGTCGAGCCCGGTGGACACCGGCCGACCCGGGTGGGAGCAGCACGTCGCGACGTCCGTGGCCGCGGCCTTCGAGCTCGACCTGGTACGGACCTCTGCCGGAGACGTCGCGTACGGCGTCCAGGACGCCCGGCAGCAGCTCACCGCCCTGACCTGGGCGTTCGGGGCCGGTCTCCCCGAGGACGAGTGGCGCACCGTCACGGCGTCGCTGACCGGGCACGAGATCGACAGGGACGACGTGTCCCGGGTGCTCGAGCACCTCGGTCGCTACGTCGTCCAGGACGGGGAGGACGGCACCGCGGTCTACCGGATCGCGCACCAGGCGCTCGCCGACCACCTGCGTCCCGGTTTCGTCGGGTCGTGGGACGTCCCGTTCGACCCGTCCGCGGCAGGGATCGCGATCGCGCTCGTCGAGCGGTACCGAGCGCTGCTCGACGCCGGCGTGCCGGCCGGACGGGCCACCTACCTCTGGCGGCACTGCTGGCAGCACTGCGCCGCCGCTGGTCCGGCCGGTGTCCAGCTGCTCCGCGAGCTCGCCGCGGACGCCCCCGAGCTGCGCCTCGACGTCGCCCTCGCGATCCAGGAGGTCACCGAGGTGCACGCGTACTGGGGTCGGCACGACGACGCCCTCCCGCTCGCCCGGGAGGCCGCCGCGAGCTTGCGCGTGCTCGCGTCCGAGAACGCCGACCTGACGCCGTTGCTCGCGGACGCGCTCGAAGCGCTGGGCTTCCACCTCGGCGAGACCGGCCACATCGACGAGGCGCTGGCACCAGCGGCCGAAGCGGTCGAGCTCTGTCGTCGCCTCGCGGAGACGGACTCCGGCGATCGTCCCGCTCTGGCGAGGACGCTGATCAACCACGCCAACCGGCTCAACGCCGTCGGGGAGCGCGTCGAGGCGATGGAGGCGCTCGAGGTCGCGCGAGCGATCTACGAGGAGCTCGCGACCTCAGCACCGGTGTACCGCCGCCAGCTCGCGTCGGTGCTGAACAACCTGGGCAACACGCTGGCGCAGCTGGGCCGCGTCGACGAGGCGCTCGTCCACGCCGAAGAGGCGGTGTCGATCTTCCGGGTGCTGGCGGAGGCGGATCAGACCGCCCTGTCCGAC
The DNA here is from genome assembly GCA_963825505.1 of uncultured Actinomycetota bacterium. Lineage (GTDB taxonomy): Bacteria > Actinomycetota > Actinomycetes > Actinomycetales > CAWJMD01 > JBBQSN01. The sequence continues at coordinate 188,475 of CAWGTL010000024.1, forward strand.
GTCGGGATGGCGCTGAACAACCTGTGCAACAGGTTGGGAGATCTCGGCCGCCTGAGCGACGCGCTCGCGCCCGCGGAGCAGGCGCTCGCGGTCTACCAGCAGGTGGTGAGCTCCAACCCGGCCTTCACCGTCGATCTGGCGGGCTCGTTCCACAACCTCGGCGGCCGCCTCGCAGACCTCGGTCGGCACGAGGAGGCCGCGCAGGCGACGGAGGAGGCGGTGCGGCTCTTCCGTGAGGTGGTGCGCACCCGGCCGGTGTTCCTGCCCGAGCTGGCGAGCGCCCTGAACAGCCTCGGTAGCCGTTGGGGCGAGCTGCACAGGTCGGGTGATGCCATCGTGGCGGCGCAGGAGGCCGTCGAGCTGTACCGCCGCCTGGCCGAGGCGCAGCGGTGCGGCGACCGGACCTCGCGATGGCGCTGGACAACCTCGCGTGCAGGCTCGGTGACGTCGGGATGATGGTCGACGCGGTCCGCACCGCTGAGGAGGCGACGACGATCTGCCAAGAGCTGGTCGACACCGACCCCGGGCAGGCGGTCGAGCTGGCCCGCATCGTGAGCAACCTCGCTGCCCTGTACGCCGACGCCGGACGGCTCGACGACGCACTGGCGGCGAGCCGGTTCGGGGCGGAGCAGTACAGGCTGGCTGCGCAAGCGCACCCCTCGGCCCGCCCGTCACTCGCCCGAGCCCTGAGCAACTTCGGGAACCAGCTCGCCGCGGTCGGCCGGTTCGACGAGGTCGAGTCGGTGGCATCGGAGTCGATCCAGATCCGCCGCGACCTCGCGGCTGAGGAACCGGCTCGGATCCCCGAGCTGGCCGCAGGGCTGACCAACCTCGCGCTCGTGCTGCTGGATGCGGAGCGCGCGACCGAGGCCCTGGTTCTGTCGGAAGAGGCCGTGGCCCTCTTCCGGCTGTTCGCGTCCGAGGCGGCACACCGGCAGGCGGACCTGGCCAAGGCGGTGAGCGCCCACGCTCGCGTCCAGGCAGCGGCCGGGTCCCCTGAGGACGCGGTAGAGCTCGCCGGGGAGGCCGTCGAGCTCTACCGCTCGGCGATCGCAGCGGGTGACGGCCTCGCCTCAGCCTCGCTGCCGCTGGCCGAGTACCGGCTGGCGGAGCGGTTGTTCGAGGTGAACCGTCCGGATGACGCGGTCCGTGCAGCCCAGAGCTCCGTCGAGCACCAGTACGACCGCGTGGTCACCGATCCCGCGGGACGCTACGACCTGCTCCGCTACGTCGTCCAGCTCGTGACGCTGCTCACTGCGGCAGGACGCGCCCACGAGGTCGACCGAGCGTGGGACCGGGCGACGTCCGGGACGGACCCGGAGACCACCGCGTTGCTGGTGGTCCGTCGCAGCGAAGCAGAGCCGGCGGGGACGCCGAGGACCGCGCCGTGGCTCCAGGCGGCAGCTGCTGTGGACGACGGCAGCACCGTGCAGCGGATGCACGCGGAGGCGAGGCGACACCATCGCGCTGACGCGGGCGGCGCGTGGGCCGACGGCTGGCGGGGCGCCAGTGGTGCCGCCACCCTGCCGGACTGGTTGACGGTCGATACCGCGCTGGTCGAGCGCGCGCGGCAGTGGGTCGAGACGGGGACGTGGGAGGACGAAGGTCGGTTCCTGCTGGACAACGCCGAGCTGCTCGACCCGTCCGCGGACGTGGCGGTCGCCGAGGCGCTGCTCCCCCTCAGCGATGCCGAGAGACAGCGCTACGAAGGCCTCAGGGAGCGTGCCCGCGTGGTCGGCGCCGAGGGGGCCTACCGGACGTTCCTCGGAGGCGTCCTGGCCCGCAGGTTCATCGGTGCGACCAACGAGGAACGGCGCGAGGTGCTCGCGAACCGCTGGGACGACCTCATCGCGCCGGAGTGCGTGAGCGAGATCGAGGCGATCGCCTACCCCGATGGCCCCGACGGCTCCGTCGACCCGGAGGCCCACACCGCGGTGGTCCTCGTCCTGCTGGCGGACTCCTCGCCCGACGTCGCGGAGGCGACGCTCGAGGCGCTCGACGACGTAGAGGAGTTCGACTCCTTGCTGCAGGGTCTGACCGGGCGCGGCGAGGCGATCCCCCTGGGATTCGTCGCGACCCTCGCCTGGCGCTCCGCGCAGACCCGGACGCAGGCCGCGACGGCGCGGTTCGCGATGGCCGTCGCGGACGGGCTGCAGGGCGACGTGGACTCCGCGCGTCGGTACGTCCTGGATGCCCGGCGGTGGGACGACTCCGTCACCGCGACGTGGATCAACCTGCTTGCCGGCCTGATCCAGGAGCACCCGACCATGGCAGGCCTCGTCCCGGAGCTGACTGCGGCACTGCCTGCGGATCTCGCTGAGGACGACGGAGACAACCTCCAGGAGGAGCCGTGAGCGCTCGACCTGCCACGACGGACCTCGTGGTGGTCCTCCCCGGGATCATGGGCAGCACGCTCCTCGACCGCGACGGTCGGCAGGTCTGGGGGACCTCGGCAGGCGCGCTCCTGCGGGCGGTCGCGAGCCTCGCCGGGACCGTCAAGGCGCTGCAGCTCCCGCGTGACGTCGGGGACGGACCAGCACCCGACGGCGTCCGACCGGGCTCGCTGATGCCCGACGTGCACGCGCTGCCTGGCCTCTGGACCCCCATCAAGGGCTACGACCCGCTCGTCAGCCGGCTGCGCGACCTCGGATACCGCGACCGGGCCGACGGGGTGCCTGCCAACCTGCTGCTCTTCCCTTACGACTGGCGACTGTCCAACCGCTACAACGGTTCTCGGTTGGCCGAGACCATCGCACCGGCACTCGGCAGGTGGCGCGCGCAGGGCGGGCCGTACGCGGACGCGCGGGTCGTGCTCGTGGTCCACTCGATGGGTGGACTGGTGGCGCGCTGGTACGTCGAGCGGTGCGGCGGCGCCGAGGTCACGCGCAAGCTGATCACGCTCGGAACCCCCTACCGCGGTGCGGCGAAGGCGCTGGAACAGCTCGTCAACGGCGTGAAGGTGGGCAAGGGGCCCCTCCGCGTCGACCTCGAGGCGCTCGGACGCTCGCTCCCGTCGATGCACCAGCTCCTGCCCGAGTACGCCTGCATCCAGACGACCGGGGGCCTGAAGAACCTGCGCGAGGTGGTTCCTGGGCGGCTGGACGCGCAGATGGTCGCCGACGCCCTCGCGTTCCACGGCGACCTCGCCACGGCGGAGGCCGGGCGGCCGGAGAGCCGGGACAGCACCCACGCCGTCATCGGTGCGCGCCAACCGACCTGGACGACGGTCGAGCTCGACACCGTCAGCGAGCGGGTGGTCGCGCTGGAGACGATCGACGGGGACCAGGACTTCGGTGACTCGACCGTGCCCCTCGCCGGGTCGCTCCCCGGTACCGAGCGGCAGGACAGCAACCGGGTCAGGCGCGTGGTCGAGCAGCACGGCAACCTGCAGCGCAACCCAGCCGCGCTCGACGAGGTGGAGGAGGTCCTCACCGCCGTCCCGGTGAGGCGGCGGGACACCAAGCGGGTCGCGGTCCGGGTGTCCGTACCCGACTACGTGGCGCACGGCGACGCGCTCCCGGTCGCCCTCGCGCTCGACGACCCGGCTCAGCGGGTCGCGCTGCTCGTCGAGGTCGCCGACGACAGCGGCCGCGTCCTCGCGAGCCGGCAGCCGCCGCTGCGCGACGGCCGGGTGGAGACCACGTTCCAGGACCTTCCGCCTGGTGCCCACACCGTGACGGTGCGAGGGACGACCCCGGCGTCGCCGGTGACGACCGTCACCGCGACGGCTCTGGTGGTGCCACCGCTCGGCTGACGCGTCGCCGTCAGGGGGCGGCGACGTCCTCGGGGTCCTCGCCGTCCACCGGTGCGGCCTCGCCGAGGGTGAGGAACAGGCCGGCGTACGGACCGAGCCAGACGGCGAAGGACTGCAGGTCGTCGACCCAGCCGATCTCGGCACCGGTGGTGGCATCGGTGACGGCCAGCCGCGGGGTGAACGCCTCGGACCGCACCGAGCCCTCGATCGGCTCGCCGGTGAAGTTCAGCACGGTCACCTGCACGGTCGCGTCCTCGCGGGTCGCGTCGCCGCCGTCGAGCCGGTGCACCAGCACGAGCATCCCCGGGTGCGCCACGGCGGGCACGTCGATCTGGGTCGCGACCGCGATGTCGTTGGCCGCCCGGGTGGACAGCACCGCGCTCAGACCCCGCAGGAACGACCCCTCGGTGGCGAGCTGCTCGGGCAGCGACCCGTACAGCGCACGCCCGCGCGGCATCCCGGCGGCCGAGTGCGTGGCCTCGGGGGCGACGTCCATCAGGTCGTGCGCGCCGCGCTCGATCCAGCGGGTGTCACCGGTCTCGATCAGCTCGGCCACCTGGTCGGCCGCCACGGGCAGCGCGCCGACGAGGTCCCAGCCCGAGAGGGCGAAGACGCCCGGCTGCCAGGCGTTGAACATCGCCAGCAGCAGGTGCGCTCGGCGGATCTGCTCGACGTCGTCGTCCTCGATGGCGTCCAGGGTGGTGTGGCCCTGGGTGGCCGCGATCACCGATGCCGTGGTGCACGCGATCCCGTTGGTGGTGAAGACGAGGTTGTAGTCGGCGGCCTCGCCGGTGATGTGCCGCAGCAGGTCGGCGCGGATCGCCTCGGCGATCTCGTGGCCCGGCATCTCGACGCCGCGGAAGTCGTAGGTCTCGGTGGCGTGCAGCGTGGCCCAGTGCACCAGCTCGTAGGTGAGCTCGTCGTGGTTCTGCAGCGCGTGCACCAGGGTCACCGGGTCGACACCCACCTCGAGCGAGGTGCGCAGCGTCAGGCGCAGGAACTCGGTGTCGCCGGTGGCCAGCGCGTGGTGGTACGCGGGGCGGTTGACGAAGTCGTACGACAGGTCCGCACCGACCCGGCCGGTGTCGCGGATGTCCTCCATCGCCAGGTTGAGCTCCTGGAAGGTGAAACCGCCGACCTTGCGCACCATCCCGGCGATCACGTGGTTCGCGGCGTGCGACAGCGGGTGGCCCTCCGACCAGGCGGGCATGCCCTCCGCGCTCTTCTCCACGCCGAGGAAGCCGTTGGCGTCGAGCCGCAGCGCGTGCGTCCCGAGGTCGCCGAGGGAGTGCAGCGCGTCGCCGATGACCAGGCGCATGCCGGCGAACGTCGGGTCGAGCCAGTTGATCGACGGCTGACCCATCTTGAAGTAGTGCAGGTACACCCAGCGGCGGACGCGTCCGTCCACGCCCGTGACGGGAGCCGTTGCGCTCCAGTTGGTCTCCTTGATCCCCGGCGCGTAGAAGATCACCCGCTGCAGGGCGCCGATGATGTAACCGTGGTCGGCGAGCTCCTGCTCGACGGTGCCGTCGAGGTTCACCGCGTCGCGGCCCTCGGGGACGTCCGGCAGCAGGTGCCAGTCCTCCTCCGGGATCTCGACCATGTGGTAGATCCCGGGGTAGTCCTCGTACGCCATCTCGGCCAGGCGGAAGTCCGCCCCCTTGCCGGTGTGGCCGGGGACGATGTCGTCGAGCACGCTGCCGCCGTGGGAGTCGGCCACCTCGCACAGCGAGCGGAACTCGTCCTCGGTGCCGAACACGGGGTCGATCCGGGTGCTGATCCGGTCGAAGTGGCCGTCGACGCTCGGGGTCTCCATCCACCCGCTGAGGCCGCCCGCGCGCTTCACCGGACCGGTGTGCACGGCGTCGACCCCGATCTGCTGGAACGCCTCCCACAGCGCACCGTCGCCGAGGGCGCCGAGGAACGACTCCCCGGGACGGGTGACGAGCGAGATCGGGTAGGCGGTGAACCACACCGACGCGCTGGTGATCGCCCGGCGGGCGTCCGGACGCGCGTAGGGGTTGCGCCACATGCTCGGCTGGCCGGACAGCTGCCGGCTGAGCACGTCGGCGTCGGAGAGCATCGACTGGCCCACGAGCCACTGCACGTACGAGGGGTTGGTGCCGTCGGCGGCGCGCGGGTCGGTGAGGCGCGATCCGGAACCGCGCAGCTGGGCGCGTGGTCGCAACCGCTGCGGTCGCGCGGGGTACCGCTGCTCGTCGTAGGTGATCTCCTGGGTCGGTTCGACCTCGACGAGGGGCTGCCCCGGCTCGGGGGCCGTGCTCCCGGCCCCTGCTGCGTCCACCACCGACGACTCCTTCGCCGCTCGTCCTGCGCTGACCCGGCCCACTATGGCACCGCGGGCCGGGCCGGACTGCGGCACCGTCGGAGGCGCCGTCAGGGGCTGGGTGTCCCGGCGGCACCCGAGGCGGCGGCGCCGGCGTCGGCGGCGTCGCGCTCGTCCCGCTCCTCGCGCTCGGTCCGCGCGGCGTCCGCACGGTCCTCGCGGTCCTTGCGGGCCTGGTCCAGGCCGGACGACGTGCGCAGCTCGACCTCGGGCAGGAACCCCACGACGACGATCGCCAGCGCGAGGATGCAGGCGCCCACGAGGAACACCAGGTCCATCGAGTCCGAGAACCCGACCAGGAACGGGCGGGCCAGCCGTTCGTCCAGGTCGTCGAGGAAGGACGAGTCGCTCAGCACGCCGGTGGCGCCGGCGCCGGGCTCCTGACCGGACTGCAGCAGCTGCAGCACCGGGGCGTTCGCCGGGTCGGCCACGACCGCGGGGTCGTTCAGGGCCGCCTGGAAGTCCCGGGTGGGGACGATCTCCTCGAACGCCTTGCGGATGTTGTCGCCGGCCGTGGAGAACAGGATCGACAGGAACACCGCGGTGCCGAGCGTGCCGCCGACCTGGCGGAAGAAGGTGGCCGACGAGGTCGCGACACCCATCTCGCGGGGGTCGACCGCGTTCTGCACGGCCAGGATCAGCGGCTGCATGTTGCCGCCGAGGCCGAGGCCGAACACCACCATGATCACCATCGTCGTCCACATCGGGGTGTCGACGCCGATCCGGCTGAACGCGAACGCACCGACGGTGAGCAGCACCGCGCCGACCACCGGGAAGATCTTGTAGCGACCGGTGCGGGAGATGAGCTGGCCCGAGACGATCGAGCCGGTCATGATCCCCGCGGTGAGCGGCAGCAGCAGCAGGCCGGCCTCGGTGGGCGAGGCGCCGCGGACGATCTGCAGGTACAGCGGCAGGCCGGCGAGGATGCCGAACATCCCCATGCCGACGATGGTGTTGAGGATCGAGCCGACCGCCACGGTGCGGTTGCGGAACAGCCGCAGCGGCAGCAGCGCCTCGTCGCCGGCGGCGCGCTCGGCCAGCAGGAACCCGACCAGGCCGCCGAGACCGATCGCCGTGCAGGCGATCGAGCCGAGCGACGTCCAGCCCCACTCCCGGCCCTGCTCGGCGAGCAGCAGCAGCGGCACCAGGGTGACCGAGAGCAGCACGGCACCGAGCCAGTCGATCCGGTGGTCGACCCGGTGGTGCTCCATGGACAGGACCCGGCTGACGACGACCAGCGCGAGCAGGCCGAGGGGCACGTTGACGAGGAACACCCAGCGCCAGCCGTCGACGCCGAGGATGGTGTCGGCGCCCGCGAAGAAGCCACCGACGACCGGGCCGAGGACGCTGGAGGTGCCGAAGACCGCGAGGAAGTAGCCCTGGTACCTGGCACGCTCGCGGGGCGGCACGATGTCGCCGATGATCGCCAGCGCCAGGCTGAACAGGCCGCCGGCGCCGATGCCCTGGACGCCGCGGAAGATCGCCAGCCACGTCATCGAGGCGGCGAAGGCGCACAGGACGGAGCCGACCACGAAGATCGTGATCGCCGCCAGGAAGAACGGCTTGCGGCCGTAGATGTCGGAGAGCTTGCCGTACAGGGGCGTCGCGATCGTCGAGGTGATGAGGTACGCCGTGGTCGCCCACGCCTGCTGCGACAGGCCCTGCAGGTCGTCGGCGATGGTGCGGATCGACGAGGCGATGATCGTCTGGTCGAGCGCGGCGAGGAACATGCCGAGCAGCAGGCCGATCAGGATCGTGATGATCTGGCGGTGCGTGAGCGACGGCGCGGAGGGCGCGGACGTCGGTGCACCGACGGGTCGTGCGGTCATGCGGACGGCTCCTGGGTGTTCTCCGCCGCTCCGGCGGCGATGTTGCTGAGGACGTGGGGGAGTGCGGCCTGCAGGTCGCCGGCGAGGCGGCCCAGCAGCTCGGTGAGGCGCTCGGTGTCCGCGCGGTCCCAGCCGGCGACGACGCGGGCGGTCATCCGGTCGCGCTGCTCGCGCATCCGGCGGTGGGTCTCACGGCCCTTGTCGGTGGCGGCCAGGACGATCGCGCGGCCGTCGTCGGGGTCGGCGCGGCGCTCGACGTGGCCGAGCTGCACCAGCTCGTCGACCTGCCGGCTGACCGTCGACGGGTCGACGCCCACCGACTCGGCCAGCGCCTTGGTGCGCATCGGCCCGCCGGCGATCAGGTGGAAGAGCAGCACGTAGGTCGACCACGACACCCCGTCGTGGCGACGGGCCGCGGCGGCTGTCTTGATGGTGTGCATCGTGCGGGTCAGCACCACGAGGTGCTGGTTGAGCTCGCCGGCGAGGTCGAGATCGGGGTCTCCGTAGTGCGGGGCCGGCACCAGATCAGGCAGGGGCATGACAGGGGTCTTTCGATTCGTGTAGCACGCAAGTAGTTGCAGCGTACAGGCAACTGTCGGCAGGTCGACGTCATTCCGGAGCGGGTCTCCGTGACGTCAGCCCGTGGCGACGGGCCGGGCCGGGTCGCGGATCCACTGCGACCACGAGCCCGGAAAGAGGGCGGCGTCGACGCCCACCTCGTGCAGTGCCAGCACCAGCACGGCGGCGGTGACCCCCGACCCGCAGGACGCCGTGGCGTCCGCAGCGCCGGGCGCGGCCAGCGTGCCCAGGGCCGCGCGCAGGGCGTCGCCCCGCAGCAGCCGTCCGTCGTCGCCGACCACCTCGGCCACCGGCAGGTTGACCGCTCCCGGCACGTGACCTGCGACCGGGTCGAGCGGCTCGACCTCGCCGCGGAACCGCTCGGCGGTGCGCACGTCGACCAGCACGCCGTCGGGACGTCCGGTCCGCGCCACCTGGTCGACCAGCTCCGGCAGGTCGGTCACCGGCATCGACCCGGGGTGCACGACGGCGTCCTCGGCCGGGGCGACGGCCACCTCGCCCGGCTCGGCCGGGTGCCCGGCGGCCGACCAGGCCGCGAGACCGCCGTCCAGCACCCGGACGTCGTGGTGACCCGCCCAGCGCAGCACCCACCACGCGCGCGCGGCCGCGAGCGGTGGGCCGTCGCCACCGTCGTAGACGACCACCTCGGTGCCGGGGGAGACGCCGGTGCGGCGCAGCGCCGCCGTCAGCCGCCCGACCGACGGGAGGGGGTGGCGGCCGCCGTCGCCGGGAGGGTCGGCCAGCTCGGCGTCCAGGTCGAGGAACACCGCCCCCGGCACGTGGCCCTGGAGGTACAGCTCCGGCCGGCTGCCGCCACCGGCCAGGGTCCAGCGCACGTCGAGCAGCCGCGGTGGGGCGCCGCTCCCGAGCCGCCGGGCGAGGGCGTCGACCGCGACCAGCGCGCTCGTGCGGGCAGGGCGCAGCCCGCTGCCGTCGTCCGCCATGACCGCGGACCCTACGCTGGGCCCGTGCGGGTGGACGTGCTGCAGGTCGCCTACGGCGACGACGAGGGTGTCGACGCCCGGCGCGAGCGCGTCGTCGACCTGGTGCGCAGCCGTACCGGCGCCGACCTCGTCGTGCTGCCCGAGCTCTGGCCGCACGGCGGGTTCTCCTACCGCGACTGGGCCGAGCGGGCCGAGCCGCTGGACGGGCCGACCGTCACCGCCGTGGCCGAGGCGGCGGCCGAGATCGGAGCCGCGGTGCACGCGGGGTCGATCATCGAGCGCGACGGCGACGAGCTGTTCAACACCTCGGCGCTGATCACGGTGGACGGGACGCTGCTGGCCAGCTACCGCAAGATCCACCGCTTCGGCTTCGGGGTCGGCGAGCCCCGCCTGCTGCAGCCCGGCACCGAGCTGGTCACCGCCACGCTCGGGGTCCGCGACCACGGGCCCCTGACCGTGGGCCTGAGCACCTGCTACGACCTGCGCTTCCCCGAGCTGTACCGCGGCCTGCTCGACGCCGGCGCGGAGCTGGTGCTCGTCCCCGCGGCGTGGCCCGCTGCCCGCGTGCACCACTGGACCCTGCTCGCCCGCGCCCGCGCGATCGAGGACCAGGTCGTCGTGGTGGCGGCCAACACGGCCGGCACGCACGCCGGCACCGAGATGGGCGGGCGCAGCCTCGTGGTCGGACCGTCGGGCGAGGTGCTGGGCGAGGCCGGCGCCGACGAGGAGGTGCTCGTCGTCGAGGTGGACCTCGACCAGGTCGCCGCCGTGCGCGAGGGGTTCCCGGTGCTCGCGGACCGCCGCCTACCCTGAGGTGGTGAGCACCAGCAGCCATCTGCGACCGGCGGTCCTGGCCGGCGACCAGACCGTGGTCGCGATCACCCCGGAGAACGGGGGGTCGCTGGCCGAGGCGCCGGCGCAGGTCGAGCTCACCTACGTGCGGTCCCTGGACGGCTCCCGGGTCTCCGCCACGACGACCCCGCCGGACGGCGCCCCGCAGGACGCGCAGGTCGAGGTCGACGGCAGCACCGTGCTGGTGCCGGTCGTCGACGCGGGTGCCGGTCAGTACACCGTGTCGGTCACCGTCGACGGAGCCACCAGCACCACCGGGTACACGGTGCTGGCACCCGGCGAGGGACCGCCCGAGGCGCCGGTGTCCTCCGGGCCCCTCATCATCGGCATCGTCCTCGCCGCGCTGCTGGCTGTGTCCGTGCTGACCATCCGGCGCTGGTTCCGCCGATGAGTCGCTCTGCCGCACCGGTTCTCGCGGGGGCCGGGCTCGTCGCCGTGGTAGCCGCCGTGGCAGGCGCGGTGATCACCGGCGCCGCGGCGCCCTCGCAGTTCGGCGACGCCGGCGTGCTGGTGCGCTGGGGCTACCCCTTCGCTCGCGCCGTGCACGACGGCTCGGCCGCCGTCGCGATCGGTGGCCTGGTCGCGGCGGCCGTGCTGGTCGCGCCCGACCACCCAGCCTGGCCGCGCGCCCGCTCGCTCGGCAACGCGGCTGCGGTCGTGTGGGCGCTCGCGGGCGTCGCCGTCCTGGTGCTCGGCGCGGCCGACGTCGTCATGCTGCCTCTCACGGACCCGGGCTTCGGACCCGCTCTGTGGCAGTACGTCTCGGAGATCTCGATCGGGCGCCAGGTGGCCATCGAGATCGGCGTCGTCGCTGTCGTCGCGGTGCTCGCGTCTGCCGTCCGCGGGCCGGTCGGCGCCGGGACGGCAGCGGGGCTGGGGGTCGTCGCGCTGGTGCCCCTCGCCCTCACCGGGCACTCCTCGGGCGCCGCCGACCACGAGCTGGTCGTGTCGTCGTGGTGGCTGCACCTCGTCGGCGTCTGCGTCTGGGCCGGTGGCCTGGTCGCCCTCGCGTGGCTCGGTCGCCGCGGCGGGCTGGGCCGGCAGGTGGGCGACGTCGCGCGAAGGTACTCGGTGGTGGCCGGGTGGGGTTTCGCCCTGGTCGCGGCGTCCGGCGCCGCCAACGCGTGGGCTCGCGTCGGGGGGCTCGATGGCCTGACCAGTCGGTACGGCGCGCTGCTGCTCCTCAAGATCGGCGTGCTCCTCGCGCTGGGCGCGGCCGGCTGGCGGCACCGGCGCCGGCTGGTCGACCGGCTCGACCGCGACGTGTCCGGTTTCTGGCGGCTGGTCGGCGCGGAGGTGGTGCTGATGGCGCTCGCCCTCGGCGCGGGCGTCGCCCTCTCGCGCACCGCGAGCCCGGTGCCGGACGAGCCCGCCGCCGTGCCGACCCCGGCCGAGCTGCTCACGGGGGAGCCGCTGCCGCCGGCGCTGACGCTCGGCCGGCTGTTCACCCAGACCACGCCCGACGTGCTGTGGATCGCCGTCGTCGCGGCGATGGTGGTCGCCTACCTCCTCGGCGTGCGCCACCTGGTGGCCCGGGGGGACCGCTGGCCCGTGAACCGCACCGTCTTCTGGCTGATCGGCTGCGCCGCACTGCTGTACGTGACCTGCGGCGGCGTGGCCGTCTACGGCCGGGTGCTGTTCAGCGTGCACATGGTGCAGCACATGACCCTGTCGATGGTGGTGCCGCCGCTACTGGTCTTCGGCGCACCGGTGACGCTCGCCCTACGATCGCTCGCCCGGCGCAAGGACGGCTCCCGCGGGCCGCGCGAGTGGCTGGTCGGCGTGGTCGAGTCGCGGCCGGCTCGGTTCCTGTCGCACCCGGTGGTGGCCGCAGTGGTGTTCGCGGGCAGCATGATCGCCTTCTACTACTCGCCGCTGTTCGGTCTCGCGCTGTCGACCCACGTCGGCCACGAGCTGATGATGATCCACTTCATCCTGGCCGGGTACCTGTTCGCCAACGGGCTGGTCGGTGTCGATCCCGGACCTGCCCGCCCGGCGTACCCGCTGCGGCTGCTGATCCTGTTCGCCACCATGGGCTTCCACGCCTTCTTCGGGGTGGCCATCACCTCGAGCGAGGTCCTGCTGGAGTCGACCTACTTCTCGTCCCTCGGCTGGGGCATCGACGCGCTCGCCGACCAGAAGGACGGCGGCGCGATCGCCTGGGGGATCGGCGAGGTGCCGACGCTGCTGATCGCGATGGTCGTGGCGTACCAGTGGTTCAGGTCCGACTCGCGCGAGGCCGTGCGCCGTGATCGAGCCGCCGACCGCGACGGCGACGTCGAGCTCACCGAGTACAACGAGATGCTGCAGCGCCTGCGCGACAGGTGATCTCGACCGTCAGGCGTCGCGGACGAGGGTGGCGACCCACCGGTCCGGGCCGTCGGGTCGCTCGCCGTTCGGCGCTGTCGTGAGCGACACCAGGCGCACGTCGTCGGCCGCGAGCGCCTCCATCTCCGCGCGGTCCAGCAGCCACGGCGGGCCCTCCTCGGCCGGCCGGTCGCCGCGGACGAACTGGACCGCGAGCAGCGTGCCGCCGGGGGCCAGCAGCCTCCGGAGCCCCGCCTGCGCGCGGCGGCGCACCACCGGCGCGAGCGCCTGCACCGTGAACACCTCGACCACGAGGTCGAACGCCGCGACCAGCTCGTCCGGCAGGTCGAGCAGGTCGGCCACCCGGTAGTCGACCGCAGAGCCGGCCCGGCGTGCCGTCGCCAGCCGTACGGCGGCGGGCGAGATGTCGAAGGCGACTGTGCGCCACCCGTTCTCCGCGAGCACCTCGGCATCGGCGCCGAGCCCGGCGCCCACGACGACCGCGCGGCGACCGGCACCGTCGTCCGCCGCCCGCACGTGGTCGGCGACGACGTCCGAGGGTGCGTCGCGGTCCCACGGCAGGTCGATGCGGTCGCTCTCGCCCTCGGCCCACAGCTCGTCGTACCAGCGGGTCGGCGAGCCGTCCGCCATCGCGCGCTCCGCCAGTGCGTCGGCACGAGCGCCCCACGCCCTGTCGTCGGTCACGGTGCCATCGTGCACCGCCCGGCCCGGGGAGCGACAGGACCGGTCAGGCCGTCGTCCCGACCGGTGCGTCGAGGCCGACCCGGTGGTCGGTCATCCACGCGGTGCTGCGGTCGGTGACGAACCAGCGGAAGGCGACCCGCATGCCGGCGTCGCGGGCCACCGTCCCCAGCCGGCCCGGGATCTTGGCGCTGCTCGTCCGCGCACCCGCCCTCACGACGCGCTCGACCCGGGACCGCCGGGCCGCCTCGTAGGCGGCGAAGGCGGCGGGGGGCTCACGGTGGTCGCGCAGGCAGGCGGCCAGCACCACCGCGTCCTCGAGCGCGAGGGAGGCGCCCTGGCCGGAGCTGGGCGAGGGTGCGTGCGCGGCGTCGCCCACGAGGACGGCGCGACCGCGGTGCCAGGTGGGTACGTGGCCGAGGTCGTGGGTGCTGTCGCCCGCGAGCTCGAGCCGCCCGGTGCGCACCAGCTCGGCGGCCGGTCCGGCGTCCGCCTCCAGCAGGCCCACCAGCTGGTCCTGCCACTGCCGGTCCGAGGTGCGGGCACGCTCCTCGCGCCCGATCGCCTCGCGCGGGACGTTGACGAACCACACGACGTCGCCCGCCGGTGTCGGGTGGGCGCCGAAGAACGCCTTCCTGCCGAAGACGAAGTGCCACGCCTCGGCCGGAAGGGCGGCGGCGAGCGGCGTCCCCCGGGTGATGCCGCCGAAGTTCGCGAGACCGACGTACCGCGCGTCCGGGGCCCCGGGGTCGACGGCCCGGCGCACCAGCGAGCGCACGCCGTCGGCCCCGACGACGACGTCGGCCGCGAGCCGCTCGCCGTCCTCGAGCGCCACCGCACCCGCGGCGGTCTCGACCGACGAGACCCGCGCCCCGTACCGCACCTGCACCCCGCGGGCGGCCGCCTCGCGGGCGAGCACGTCGGCCAGCGCGGACCGCTTGAGCGTCAGGGCGACGGTGCCGTCGGTCAGGGGACGTCCGAGCGAGAGGTCGCCGAGCAGGCGCCCGGACGAGCTCACCATCCGGTTGCTCCGGCTCGGGAGAGCGTCCTCACGAACGGTCTCCAGCACGCCCAGGACGTCGAGCGCGGCCAGTCCGTTCGGCGCCACGGTCAGGTACGACCCCGCATCCGGGTCGGACGCCGGTCGGCGCTCGAGCACCACCGCCTCGACGCCGACGCGCTGCAGCGCCAGCGCGCACGCCGGACCGGCCACCCCGCCGCCCACCACCACAGCTCTCATCGGGCTACCCTCTCGTTACGAGAACCAGATATTTCGAATAACGAAAGGATGGCGTGGTGACGTCGAGTCGTCAAGCCCCGCGCCGGAGGGTGACGCGCGACGAGCTGGCTCAGCAGGTCGGCCTCGCGATGCAGCGCTACCAGCGCAGCACCGAGGCGTTCGACGACGCCGTCGGCCGCACCCTCGGGCTCAACCCCGCCGACCGCCGCTGCCTCGACCGGCTCACCGACGGTCCCGCCACAGCAGGCGGTCTCAGCGAGGCCACCGGCCTGCGCCCGGCCGCCACCACCACGCTCATCGACCGGCTGGCCGAGCGGGGGTGGGTGCGCCGCGTCCCCTCGCCGACCGACCGCCGGCAGGTGCTGGTCGAGCTCACCGAGCACGGACGCGAGCGGGTCTGGGAGGCGTACGGGCCGCTGGTGGAGGAGGGCGCACGGATGATGGCGCACCTGACCGTCGCCGAGCTGGAGACCATGCGCGACCACCTCGAGGCCATCCGAGAGCTGACCGACCGGCACCGGTTGCGGGTGGTCTCTGGTAGCAAGGGCTCATGACGACCCCGACCGCGCAGCCGGACGCCCTCGACCAGGTCGCGTCCGACCAGTCCGCCACCGGCACCGACGGCCCCGCCACCGAGGCACCCACCCCGTTCCACGACCTCGCCGCCTTCGTCGGCCAGCCCCGCGTCGGCGGCCTGACCCTGTCGCCGGACGGCTCGCGCCTGGTCGCCACGGTGCAGACCCTCGACGCGAAGAAGACCGGCTACGTCTCGGCGCTGTGGGAGCTCGACCCCGACGGGGTGGAGCCCGCACGCCGGCTCACCCGGGGCGCCAAGGGCGAGTCGGGGGCAGCCTTCACCCGCGACGGCGACCTGCTCTTCACCGCCGGTCGCCCGGGGTCGGCTCCCGGCGACGACCAGGACGACTCCGAGACCCCGGCGCTGTGGCTGCTCCCGCGCGCCGGCGGCGAGGCACGCCTCGTCGCGCGCCGGGCCAACGGCCTGGGCGGCCTGGTGGTCGCCCGCGACAGCGGCACGCTCGTCCTCGCCTCCCCCACGCTCCCCGGCGCCGACGCCTCGGGCGACGACACCGAGGCCGCGAAGAAGCTCAAGGAGTCGAAGGTCTCGGCGATCCTGCACGAGAGCTACCCGGTGCGGTACTGGGACCACGACCTCGGACCGGCGTCCCCGCGGCTGTTCACCGCCGCACCGGCCGACGTCTCCGCCCTCGCCGCGCAGGCCGACCCGCGCCTGGAGCTCACCGACCTCACCGGTCACGTGCCCGGCCGCGTCCACGACGAGGCCACCTGGGACGTCAGTCCCGACGGCAGCACCGTGATCGCCACCTGGGTGGTCCCGGAGGCCGCGGGTGACAAGCGGTTCTGCACCGTGCGCATCGACGTCGCGTCGCGCGAGGTCACGGTGCTGGCCGACGCCGCCGACACCGAGCACGAGGCCGGTCGGATCAGCCCGGACGGCACCCAGGTCGCGCTCATCCGGTTCGGCCGCTCGACGCCGCACCGGGCCCCGACCGTCACGCTGGCCGTCGTCCCGCTCGCGGGCGGGGAGGTGCGCGAGATCGCGGCCGACTGGGACCTGTGGCCCGGGGCGCCGCGCTGGACCCCCGACGGCACCGGGCTGGTCGTCGGCGCCGACGAGCAGGGCCGCTCGCCGCTCTACCTGGTCGACGTCGCCACCGGCGAGCGCCGCCGCCTGACCGCCGACGACGGCGCGTACTCGTCGTACGACGTCAGCGCCGACGGCCGCTGGGTCTACGCGCTCCGCTCGGCGGTCGACTCGCCCGCCGCGCCGGTCCGCGTGCCGATCGCCGGGGGAGAGCCCGAGCTGCTGCCCTCGCCGGTGCCGGCCCTCGAGGTGCCCGGCACCCTCACCGAGGTCACCACCACCGCCGAGGACGGCACCGCGCTGCGTGCCTGGCTCGCGCTGCCCGAGGGCGCGTCGGCCGACAACCCCGCACCGCTGCTCCTCTGGATCCACGGCGGCCCGCTGGGCTCGTGGAACGCCTGGACGTGGCGCTGGAACCCGTGGGTGGCCACCGCCCGCGGGTACGCCGTGCTGCTGCCGGACCCGGCCCTGTCCACCGGGTACGGCCAGGAGTTCATCGAGCGCGGGTGGGGTGCCTGGGGCAGGGCGCCCTACACCGACCTGCTGGCGCTCACCGACGCCGCGGTCGCGCGCGACGACGTCGACGCCGAGCGCACGGCGGCGATGGGCGGCTCGTTCGGCGGCTACATGGCCAACTGGGTGGCGGGCCACACCGACCGGTTCCGCTGCATCGTCACCCACGCCAGCCTCTGGGCGCTGGACAACTTCGGCCTCACCACCGACGGCGCCAACTACTGGATGCGCGAGCTCACCGACGAGATGGCGCAGGAGAACTCGCCGCACCACCACGTCGGGAACATCGTCACGCCGATGCTGGTCGTGCACGGCGACAAGGACTACCGGGTGCCGGTCGGCGACGGCCTGCGGCTCTGGTACGAGCTGGTCCGGGGGTCGGCCGACGAGAACGGCGTGACGCCGCACCGGTTCCTGTACTTCCCGGACGAGAACCACTGGATCCTCTCGCCGAACAACTCCCGGGCCTGGTACGAGACGGTCCTCGCGTTCGTCGACCAGCACGTGCTCGGCAAGGACTTCGTCCGTCCGGAGGTGCTCGGCTGATGACGCGCTGGGGCGTCCTGGCCACGGGCAGCATCGCCGCCACGGTCGTCGACGACCTCGCCCTGGTCGAGGGCGCGGAGCGGCTCGCGGTCGCCTCGCGCGACCTCGGGCGGGCGGAGGCGTTCGCCTCCGAGCACGGGGTCGAGCGCGCCTACGGCTCGTACGAGGAGCTGCTCGCCGACCCCGACGTCGACGTCGTCTACGTGGCGACCCCGCACGCGCAGCACCACCGGGTCACCTCGGCGGTGCTCGCCGCGGGCAAGCCGGCGCTGGTCGAGAAGGCGTTCACCTGCACCCTCGCCGCGGCCGCCGACCTGGTGGCGCAGGCCAGAGCGGCGCAGCTGTTCGTGATGGAGGCGATGTGGACCCGGATGCAGCCGGGTGTCATCCGCCTGCGCGAGCTCGTGGCCGACGGCGCGATCGGCGAGATCCGTTCGGTGACCGCCGATCTCGGCTTCGTCCAGCCGTTCGACCCCTCGCACCGGCTGTTCGACCCCGCGCAGGGTGGGGGCGCGCTGCTCGACCTCGGCGTCTACCCGGTCTCGTTCGCGCAGATGCTGCTCGGCACGCCCACCAGGGTGCAGGTCACCGGGCAGCTGAACGAGCTCGGCACCGACTCCGAGGCGGCGCTGCTGCTCGGGTACGAGAGCGGCGCGCACGCGCTGCTGTCGTGCTCGCTGCTCGGCGACGCACCGGGCCGGGCGACGATCGTCGGCACGAAGGGCCGCATCACGGTGCACCCGCGGTTCCACCACAGCACCGACATCGTGCTGGAGCGCGCCGGTCACCAGCCCGAGCAGGTGCCCGCCGAGCTGGTCGGACGCGGCTACACCCACCAGCTCGCGCACGTGGCGCAGTGCCTGGCCGACGGCCGCACCGAGTCGCCGATGATGCCGCTCGACGACACCCTGTCGGTGATGGCGGTGCTCGACGAGGCGCTCGACCTGCTCGGCGCCCCGCACGTCGACGAGGGCTTCACCGGAGCCGTCTGAACACGTCGGCGGTCCGCGACGAATGAGGACGTACATCGACCGGGAACGCTCCTAGCCTCGCGTCATGGACGACACCACGAGCACCACCGCCACCGACGCCGCCCCCGGCCGGCCTGCCTCCCCGACCCCGTGGGAGCCGCCGTTCGCCGGATCCGAGGCCGAGGCCGTGCACGCCGCGCTCACCCGCTTGCGCACGACCTTCCGCTGGAAGGCCGACGGTCTCGACCTCGACGGGCTGTCCCGCACCGTCGGCGCCTCCACGCTCACCCTCGGGAACCTGCTCAAGCACCTGGCCTGCGTGGAGGACGAGAAGTTCGGCATGTGCCTGTCCGGCGCCGGGTACGGCCCGCCGTGGGCCGGCATGCCCGAGTTCGGCGGTCCGCCGCACGAGTACGTCTTCTCCACCGCGGGGCTCGAGGCCGACGACCTGTACCGGCTGTGGGACGACGCCGTCCGCCGGTCCGACGAGCGGCTCGCCGCGGCCCTGGCGGGTGGTGACCTGGGTCAGCGCGTCGCGATGGGCGCTGACGACGGGTACGTGATCAACCTGCGCCGGCTGCTGCTCGACCTGGTGGAGGAGTACGGACGGCACACCGGGCACGCCGACCTGCTGCGCGAGGCCGTCGACGGTCGCGTGGGCGAGGACGTCCCCGACGGGTGGGTCGCGGAGTCGGGCAGCTCGCCGGTCGGCGTCCCACGGTCCTGAGGGGCCGGGCCCCGTTCGAGCCGGGTGGATTGATAGGGATGTCCCATGACGTCCCCCACCGACCAGGGCCCGGCCACGGACTACGACACCTTCGCCGACGCCTACACCGCGGAGAACGAGTCCAACCTGTTCAACGCGTACTACGAGCGTCCGGAGATGCTGCGTCTGGCCGGTGACGTGTCCGGACGCCGGGTCCTCGACGCGGGCTGCGGCTCCGGCCCGCTGGCGGCGGCGTTGCGCGCCCGGGGCGCGGTGGTCACCGGGTTCGACTCCAGCGCCGCCATGGTCGACCAGGCCCGCCGGAGGCTGGGCGAGGACGCCGACGTGCACGTGGCCGACCTGGCCGCGCCGCTGCCGTTCGCGGACGCCGAGTTCGACCTCGTCGTGGCGTCCCTCGTCCTGCACTACCTGGAGGACTGGACCGCGCCCCTCGCCGAGCTCCGCCGCGTGCTCGCACCGGGCGGGAGCGTCCTGGTCTCGGTGAACCACCCCGGTGCCTACCCGATCGTCTACCCGGAGGCCGACTACTTCGCGCGGACGCGGTACTCCGAGGACTACGTCATGGACGGGCGCGAGGTCGTGCTGACCTTCTGGCACCGGCCGCTGCACGCGATGGCCGACGCCTTCGCCGGCGCGGGGTTCCGCATCGTGGGGATCAGTGAACCGCCCCCGGCGCCGGGGACCCCGCAGGAGCTCCTCCCACCGATGCGGGGCCGGGCCTTCATCGGGTTCCTCTTCTTCGCCCTCGACGCCGTCTGAAGCGGCAGCGGACGGCGGAGGTCAGCCCGTCAGGACGGCGACGAGGAGCGCGAGCAGCGTCAGGGCGGGGAACAGCCCCTGCACCAGCGCTGCTCGCGCCTTCTTCGGGTCGGAGCCGATCAGCACCGCGGCGGCCAGCAGCATCGACGCCGTCCCGGCGACCACCAGCGTGAGCCCGACCGTCCGGGCGCCCGCGACGACGGCCACCACGCCGGCGGCGGTCTCCATCGCGAGGAACAGGTTGTAGAAGCCCTGGTTGAAGGCCCACGGCTTCATCGTCTCGGCGTCCTCCACGGACCGGATGCCGAAGGTGCGCATCGTCGCCGGCGTGACGAACCGCAGCGACTCCAGCACGAAGATGTAGACGTGCACGAGGGCCGCCAGAGCGGCCGTGACCAGGGCGGCGACGACCATGCGGCGGAGCCTAGTGACAATGGACGGGTGAGCACCGGAGCAGGGACCGGCCTGCGGCGGCCGAAGGTGCGGGCGAGCCCGCTGACCGGACGGCGCTGGCTCAACACCGGCGACCGCGCCCTCGACCTCGCCGAGCTGCGCGGCCGTCTCGTCTTGATCGACTTCTGGACCTCTTGCTGTGTCAACTGCCTGCACGTGCTGGACGAGCTGCGCCCGGTCGAGGAGCGGTTCGCCGACGAGCTGGTCGTGGTGGGCGTGCACTCGCCGAAGTTCGAGCACGAGCGGGACGCGGCGACCGTCGAGGCGGCGGTGGAGCGCTACGGGGTGCGTCACCCGGTGCTCGACGACCCGGAGCTCAGCACCTGGCAGGCCTACGCCGCGCGGGCCTGGCCGACCCTCGTGCTGGTCGACCCCGAGGGGTACGTGGTCGCGCAGCTGTCCGGCGAGGGCCACGCGCACGGGCTGACCGTGCTGCTCGAGGAGCTCGTCGCCGAGCACGACGCGAAGGGCACTCTCCACCGCGGTTCCGGGCCCTACGTGCCGCCGCCGCCTCCGCGGACCGCGCTCCGCTTCCCGGGCAAGGTGGCCGCGCTACCGGCGGGCGGGTGGCTGGTGAGCGACACCGCGCACCACCAGCTCGTGGAGCTCGACGACGACCTCGTCACCGAGCGGCGCCGGATCGGCTCGGGCGGAACGGGTCTGGTGGACGGCGCGGCGAGCACCGCCACGTTCAACGAGCCGCAGGGCGTGCACGTCCTGCCGCCCGAGGTCGCAGCGGTCACCGGCGTCGACGTCGTGGTGGCCGACAGCGTCAACCACGCGATCCGCGGCGTCCGGCTGGCCGACGGCGCCGTGACCACCCTCGCCGGCACGGGAGCACAGCTGCGCACGCGCCCGGACGCCTCGGTCACGACGATCGCGCGCGAGACCGGGCTGTCGACGCCGTGGGACCTCACCTGGTGGCAGCGCGGTGAGGGGCCCGGCACCCTGCTCGTGGCGATGGCCGGCAACCACCAGCTCTGGTCGGTCGACCTGCTCGCCTCACCGGTCACCGCGACGCCGGTGGCCGGCACCACCGAGGAGGGGTTGCGGGACGGACCGGGCCCGACGGCCTGGCTCTCGCAGCCGTCGGGCCTCGCGGCCGGGGCCGACGGGGTGTGGGTGGCCGACTCGGAGGGCTCGGCGCTGCGGCTGCTCGCCGACGGCCCGGGCGGCCCGGCGCTCGAGACCCGGGTCGGGGTCGGGCTGTTCGAGTTCGGGCACGTCGACGGGCCGGCCGACGGCGCCCGGCTGCAGCACCCGCTCGGGGTGGCCGTCCTGCCGGACGGGAGCGTCGCGGTCGCCGACACCTACAACGGGGCGGTGCGCCGGTTCGACCCGTCCTCGGGCACGGTCACCACGCTCGCCGACGGTCTGGCCGAGCCGTCCGACGTCGTGGTCGACCGCAGCGGCGCGGAGCCGCTGCTGGTCGTCGTGGAGTCGGCCGCCCACCGGCTGGTGAGGCTGCGGCTCCCGCGCGAGGCGGCGCAGGTGCGCGGGCCGGTGCACCGCACCTCGCGCCCCCCGGCCGTCGTCCGCGCCGGCGACCTCGCGCTCGAGATCGACTTCGTGCCGCCGAGCGGCCAGAAGCTGGACGACCGGTGGGGCGACCCGACGTCGCTGTCGGTGTCGTCCAGCCCGCCCGACCTCCTGCTGTCCGGCGGCGGTCGCGGCACCGGCCTGCGCCGGACCCTGCGGCTCGATCCGGCGCTGACCGCCGGGGTGCTGCACGTCAGCGTCCAGGCCGCCGCCTGCGACGGCGACCCCGCGACCGGCGGGGCACCCGAGCACGCCGCGTGCCACCTGTACCAGCAGGACTGGGGCATCCCGGTGGAGATCACCACGGACGGGCTCACGCGGCTGGTGCTCCCGCTGCGGGCCGGCTGACCCGATCGGAGCATTCGCGGCGTGCTCGCGCGTGCTCGCCTCTAGGGTCGGGTCCAGGTCATGGTCTGGGGGTGGGATGTCCGGTCGCGCGCGCGCTCTCGCGCTGCTGGTGGGCGTCCTGGTGCTCGCCGGCTGCGGCGGCGACCCCGACCCCGGGCCGACCGGTGACGCCAGCTCGACGGCGACCTCGGCCGACCCCTTCGACGTCGGGGTCGGGGACTGCGTCGACACCACGACCGGGTCCGGAGAGGTGACCGAGGTGCCTGTCGTCCCGTGCGACCGCGCGCACGTGGGAGAGGTCTTCGCGGCGGTGCAGATGACCGGCGACGGCGACTTCCCCGGCCAGACGGCCGTGGACGAGGCGGCCCGCGGGTGCGAGGAGCCGTTCGAGGAGTTCGTCGGCGTGGTTCTGGCCGATTCGCAGCTCAAGGTGACGTACTTCCACCCCACGGCGCAGTCGTGGGAGATCGGCGACCGCGAGATCCTGTGCATCGTCTCCGACCCGGCCGGTCCGGTGGTCGGGACGCTGCGCGACGCCTCACGCTGAGGCACCTGCCAGGCACCCGATCGGTCCTCCTCACCGCGTTTCGCCGTGCATCGACGTCCACCTGCCGGGATGATCCCTGCACGACCCGGTACCACCGGGTCTCGACGGAAGGGACGACCATGGGCATCGGTGGAGGCATCTTCCTCCTCGTCCTCGGGGGGATCCTGGCCTTCGGCGTCAGGGACAGCTGGGATGCGCTGGACCTGACGGCGATCGGCTACATCTGCATGGCGGCGGGCCTGCTCGCGGTGATCCTGTCGCTGGTGATGAACCAGCGACGCACCAGGGCCGAGACCGTCGTGCAGCACACGGCTCAGCCCCAGGTGGCGCCGCCCGTGGCGCAGAACGGGGAGACCGTCGTGCGCGAGGAGCGTCGCGACGGCATCTGAGCCCCTCGACAGACGACAGGGCCGGCACCCGGGGGGTGCCGGCCCTTCGTCGTGCGGGTCCTCAGGGGAAGGCGGTCGTCAGAACGCGGCCTCGTCGAGGTCCATCAGCGCGTTGTCGGTGGCCTCGGCGATCGCGCGCTCCGCGGCGATCTTCGGCAGCTGCTCGCGGACGAAGAACCGCGCGGCTGCGACCTTGCCCTCGTAGAAGGACCGCTCCTTGGCGGCCAGGCCGTCCTCGGCGAGCCGGGTGACGGCCACCTCGGCCTGGCGCAGCAGCAGCCAGCCGACGACGCAGGTCGCCGGTGGCCAGCAGCAGCCGGGTGGTGTTCTGACCCACCTTGTAGAGGTTGCGGACGTCGTTCTGCTCACCGCCCCGCGGGTCGGACGCCATCAGCTGGCCGACCATGAACCCGACGATGCCCTGGACGTCCTCGAGCCCCTTGCCGAGCAGCTCGCGCTCGGTGGCCAGCTCGCCGGACCCGTTGTCGCCCTTGACGAGCTCCTGGATCTGGGTCGAGAGGTGGCCCAGCGCCTGGCCCTTGTCGCGGACGATCTTGCGGAAGAAGAAGTCCTGGCCCTGGATCGCCGTGGTGCCCTCGTAGAGGGTGTCGATCTTGGCGTCGCGGACGTACTGCTCCACGGGGTAGTCCTGCAGGAAGCCGGAGCCGCCGAAGGTCTGCAGGCTCTCGGTGCCGAGCAGCACCCACGCCCGCTCGGATCCCACGCCCTTGACGATCGGCAGCAGCAGGTCGTTGACCCGCACCGCCATGTCGGCGGGCGAACCGTCCTCGAAGTCCTCCGAGCCCTGCGCCCGGCCGGCGACGTCGACGGTGTCCTGCTGGCTGGCGGTGTACAGCACCAGCGCGCGCAGGCCCTCGGCGTAGGACTTCTGCAGCATCAGCGAGCGGCGCACGTCCGGGTGGTGCGTGATCGTCACGCGCGGGGCGGCCTTGTCCGTCATCTGCGTGAGGTCGGCGCCCTGGACCCGCTCCTTGGCGTAGCCGAGGGCGTTGAGGTAACCCGCCGAGAGCGTGGCGATCGCCTTCGTGCCCACCATCATCCGCGCGAACTCGATGATCTTGAACATCTGCGCGATGCCGTCGTGCACCTCGCCGAGCAGCGAGCCCACCGCGGGGACGCCGTCGACCTCGCCGAAGCGGACCTCGCAGGTGGTGGACACCTTCAGGCCCATCTTGTGCTCGACGTTGGTGACGTAGGCGCCGTTGCGCTCGCCCAGCTCGCCGGTCTCGAGGTCGACGTGGAACTTCGGGACGATGAACAGCGACAGGCCCTTGGTGCCGGGCCCGGCGCCCTCGGGGCGGGCGAGCACGAAGTGCACGACGTTGTCGTAGAACGGGGCCTCGGCGGAGGTGATGAAGCGCTTCACGCCGGTGATGTGCCAGGTGCCGTCGGGCTGCTGCACGGCCTTGGTGCGGCCGGCGCCGACGTCGGACCCGGCGTCGGGCTCGGTGAGCACCATGGTGGCGCCCCAGCGGCCGTCGACCAGCAGCTGGGCGAGCCGCTTCTGGTCGTCGGTGCCGAGGGTGTGCAGCACCTTCGCGAAGGCGAAACCGGCGGAGAACATGTGCACGGCGGGGTTCGAGCCGAGGACCATCTCCGCGATGGCCCAGCGCAGCGACGGCGGGATGACGGTGCCGCCGAGCTCGGCCGGGATGTCGGTGCGCCACCACTCGGCGTCGATGTACGCCTGGTAGCTCTTCACGAACGACTCGGGCATCGAGACCTCGTGCGTCGAGGGGTCGAACACCGGCGGGTTGCGGTCGGAGTCGACCAGCGAGGCGGCGAGCTCGTTCTCGGCCAGGCGGGCCACCTCGGCGAGCATCTCGCGCGCGGTGCCGTGGTCGACCTCGTCGTACGGGCCGCTGCCCAGGAGCTCCTGGCGTCCGAGCACCTCGAACAGGTTGAACTCGATGTCCCGCAGGTTCGCCGTGTAGTGGCCCATGGCCGTCCTCCGATAGTTACTGGTCGGTAACACCATGATGCTACCGACGGGTAGGAATCGCAACCGGTTCTCCGGATGTCGCGCGCGCCTCGCTGTCGCGGGGACCGCGCGGGGAGGACACTCGGCGCACGGGCGCCAGGGGTGGGGCCCACGAGCCCTCGGAGGCCGTCGTGCCCGATCCGTCCGTCACCCGCAGTCCCGAGCCGCGCACGTCGCACCGGCTCGCGGCCGAGTTCCTCGGCACCTTCTGGCTCGTCTTCGCCGGCTGCGGCTCCGCCGTCCTGGCTGCCGGCTTCCTGTCCGACGCCGACGTGCACCTCGGCATCGGCTTCGTCGGCGTCTCGCTCGCCTTCGGGCTGACCGTGCTGACGATGGCCTACGCCGTCGGGCACGTCAGCGGCGGCCACTTCAACCCGGCGGTCACGCTCGGTCTGGCGGCAGCCGGGCGGTTCGCCTGGCGCGACACCGGCGCGTACATCGCGACCCAGGTCGTCGCCGGCGCGGTGGCCGCCACCGTCCTGTTCGTCATCGCCTCTGGCCAGGACGGCTTCAGCGCCTCGGCGTCGGGGTTCGCGACGAACGGCTACGGCGACCTGTCGCCCGGCGGGTACTCGCTGCTGGCCTGCCTGGTGGCCGAGGTCGTGCTCACCGCCTTCTTCCTGCTGGTCATCCTCGGCGCCACCGACACCCGCGCGCCGCGCGGCTTCGCGCCGATCGCGATCGGACTCGCCCTGACCCTGATCCACCTGGTGTCGATCCCGGTCACCAACACCTCGGTGAACCCGGCCCGGTCGATCGGGCCGGCCCTGTTCGCCGGCGGCGACGCCCTGGGCCAGCTCTGGCTGTTCATCCTCGCGCCGGTCGTCGGCGCGGTGCTCGCAGGCTTCGCCTACAGCGCGCTGCTCGGTTCCGACCACGAGCCCAGCCCGCTGGAGGAGGCCACCGCCGCCTGACCGCGGACGTAGGGTCGCCCACGTGCCGACGCCCGAGGAGATCACCCGCCACCACGAGCCCGCGGACGACGTCGAGTGGGTGGCTGGTGGTCCCACGCCGGGGCCGGTCGCCGTGGTGCCCTACGACCCCGGCTGGCCGGCGCGGTACGAGCAGGTGGCCGAGCTGGTCCGCTCCGCGCTCGGCGACCGGGTGCTGGGCCTGGAGCACGTCGGCTCGACGTCCGTGCCCGGTCTGGCGGCCAAGCCGGTGGTCGACGTCGACCTCACCGTCGACGACTCCGGCGACGAGGCCGCCTACCTGCCCGATCTGGAGGCGGCCGGCTTCCGCCTCGTCGTCCGCGAGCCGAGCTGGCACCAGCACTGCCTGACGCTGGAGCAGCCGCGCACGAACCTGCACGGGTTCTCGCCGGACGGCGCGGAGGTGGTGCGGAACACCCTGTTCCGCGACTGGCTGCGCGAGCACCCGGACGACCTCGCTCTGTACCAGGACGCCAAGACCGGAGCGGCCGCCGCGTCGACCGCCGCCCGCGAGCACGTCATGGACGACAACCAGCGCAAGGAGCCGGTCATCCGCGAGATCTACGACCGGCTGTTCCGTACGCACGGGCTGCTTCCGTGAGCACGTGGGCGGTCGTGCGCCGCGCGTACCGGGCGCTCGAACCGCTGCACTCGTTCGTCTACTTCGCGCCGGAGTCGGAGGCCGAGCTGCTCGGCACCGGGCTGCGTCCGGGCCGGATGCCCTACCTCGCGCAGCGCTCGGCCGCGATGGGCCCCGTGGGTGCCGCCGTGGTCGTGGCGACCTTCTACAACTTCGCGCCCGCCGCGGTGGCGCGCTCGGTGCCCCGGGCGTGGACGCTGGCCGCGCCGGCGGACGTGCTCGCCGCGCGGTGGCGGGCGGTGCACGCGGCGCTGGGCAGGTTGCTGGAGGGCGCCGACCCCGCCGAGGTCGGCGAGCTGGCCGCGCTGGCCGGCCGGGTGGCCGCGGCGTGCCGGCCCGAGGGGCGTCCGCTGTTCGCCGCGCACGCCGAGGTCGAGGTGCCGGACGACCCGCTCGCCCGGCTCTGGCAGGCGGTGACGTTGCTGCGCGAGTACCGCGGCGACGGCCACGTCGCCGCACTGGTGGGCGCACGTGTCGGCGGGCTCGAGGCCCTGGTCACCCACACCGCCGCCGGACGCGGCTTCGAAGCGGGATTCGCGGCCGCGTCCCGGGGGTGGACGCCGGAGCAGTGGGCGCAGGCGGTCGCGGACCTCCGGGGCAGCGGGGTGCTCGCTGCGGACGGCGCCCTCGCCGACCGGGGCACCGCCCTGCGCGAGCAGCTCGAGGAGGCGACCGACGTCGCCTCCGCGGCGCCCCTCGACGTCCTGACCGGTGCCGAGGTCGAGCGGTTGACCGGGCTCGCGCGGTCGTTGTCGGGCCGGGTGCTGGCCGCCGGCGCGTTCCCTCCGGGCGTCTTCGCGCTTCCCGCACGCTGACCGGTCTACCCTGCCGGTACCCGGCAAGGAGGCTCGATGACCGGTACGACCACCGACGACGTCGCCGCCGCGGCGGCGCGGGACGCGGGGCTGGCCGACGGCGCCCTGCTGGGCCGCTACCTCGGCACCGTGGTCGAGGCCGCGGCCACCGGGCGGCGGTTGCGGCGCCGGGAGCTGGAGGCGTGCGGCCGGGCCGGCCGCGAGGCCGCTGAGCAGGGCGTGGCGCTGCGCGCCCTGGTCGACCTCTACCTGTCGGCCGCCTGGCGGCTGTGGCGCGACGTCCCCGAGGTCGGTGCCGGGGGCGCCGACCGGGTGCGCGAGGCGGCATTGAGCGTGCTGCGGGCGGCCGACGACGGCGTGGCGGCGCTCGCCGAGGGCTACCAGCTCGCGCGGGTCGACCTCCTGCGGCAGCTCGAGTCGTCGCGGCACGCCCTGCTGGAGGCGCTGCTCGTCGGCGGCCGATCGGCGGTGGAGGCGACCACGGGCGCCGACCTCGGGCTGCCGGCGTCCGGGCCGCTGGCCGTGCTGCTGGCCACCTCGCCGGGCGGCCTGGGCGACCCGGGCACGGCGGCGCTGCCGGGACGTGTCGAGCGCGCCCTGCTGGGCCGCCACGGGGACGCGCAGCCGCTGGTCCTGATCCGCGAGTCGGTCCTGACCTGCGTGTTCGCGGCGCCGGACGCCACCTCGGTGCGGCTGGTGAGCGAGGCCGTGGCCGCCGAGCTGCGCCGGCTCGACGTCGGTGGATGGCGCGTCGCGGTGAGCCGTCCGCGCCCGGGCGCCGCCTCGGTGCGGGCCGGGCACGACGAGGCGCGCGAGTCGCTCGACCTGGCCGCGCGGCTCGACCTCGTGGAACGCGTCGTCGACGCCGGCGACCTGACCGTGCACCGGGTGCTGCTGCGCGACCGGCCGGCGGCCCACGACCTCGTCCGGTCGGTGCTGGTGCCCCTCGAGGCCGCCCGCGGCGGTGCCGAGCCGTTGGTGGCGACGCTGGAGACGTGGTTCGCCGCCGGCTGCGTGGCCACGGAGGCCGCGGCCCGGTTGCACCTGTCGGTGCGCGCCGTCACCTACCGGCTGGCCCGCGTCGCCGACCTCACCGGGCACGACCCGGCCGACCCGGCCGACCGGTTCACCCTGCAGACCGCCGTCGCCGTCGCGCGGCTCCTCGGCTGGCCGGCAGTCCCCCTGGGCGCGGAGCCGAGCAGCCCGTCCTAGCGGGGCGAACCACTACCTCGCGAGGCTCGCTGGCCTCGTGAACGTGGTGGTCGCCACGTCCACGAGGCCTGCGGGCAGGGAGGGTGGGCTCCACGTCGTTGCCGGGCGTCGGCAACGAGAGCGCACGTGTCTCGTCCGGTCGCCGACGCGGCGGGAACGGGGTCCCGGCGGTGACGATGGTGAGAGCTCAAGAACCCCATCTCACCAGGAGGCCCCCGTGCTCGACGTCCCGCTCTGGTTGTGGCTGACCCTCGGGGTCGGCATCGTCGTCATGCTCGCGATCGACCTGCTCGCGCACCGCAAGGAGCACGTGATCGGGTTCCGCGAGGCCGCCTGGTGGAGCGCGCTCTGGGTCGGCCTGGCGATCGCCTTCGGCGGGCTCGTCTGGTGGGTGCTCGGCTCGAACGCAGCGGTCGAGTACTCCACCGCCTGGCTGCTCGAGAAGAGCCTGTCGGTCGACAACCTCTTCGTGTTCGCGCTGATCTTCGCCTACTTCAAGGTGCCGGCGCAGTACCAGCACCGCGTGCTGTTCTACGGCGTGATCGGCGCGCTGGTGTTCCGGGCGATCTTCCTGTCGGCCGGTGTCGCGATCGTCAGCCAGTTCACCGCCGTCCTGTTCGTCTTCGCCGCGATCCTGCTGTTCAGCGCCTACAAGCTGCTCAAGGACGACGAGGACGACTTCGACCCGAGCACCAGCTTCGGCGTCCGGATGCTGCGCAAGATCGTCCCGGTGCGCGACGAGTACGCGGGCACGAAGTTCTTCGTCAGGGAGAACGGGCGTCGCGTCGCCACCCCGCTGCTCGCGGTGGTCGTGGCCATCGAGATGGCCGACCTGGTCTTCGCGGTCGACAGCGTCCCCGCGGTGCTCGCCGTCAGCGACGAGCTGTTCATCGTCTACGCGTCCAACGCCTTCGCGATCCTCGGCCTGCGGGCGCTGTACTTCCTGCTCGCCGGGCTGCTGGACCGGTTCCACTACCTGTCCAAGGGCCTGGCCGTCATCCTCGGCTTCATCGGCGTGAAGCTGGTGCTGCAGGCGGCGCACAAGACGATCAGCACCGACATCCCGGAGATCCCGTCGCTGGTCAGCCTCGCGGTGGTGGTCGTGCTGCTCGCCGGCTCGGTGGCGCTGAGCCTGCTGCGGCCGGTCCCCGTCATGGGCGAGCCGGAGGCGGGCGCCCAGGAGCCCGACCCGGACGACGACCCGCTCCGCAAGCAGAGCGTCGGCTCCTCCTGACCGACCTCGCGGTCAGTCACCCGCGGCGGCGGCCGGGACCACGGTGTCCCGGTCGTCGCCGCCGTCGTCCCGACGCCGGCGGCCGCGGGTGAGCCAGGTGCCCCACAGG
Source organism: uncultured Actinomycetota bacterium (assembly GCA_963825505.1). GTDB lineage: Bacteria > Actinomycetota > Actinomycetes > Actinomycetales > CAWJMD01 > JBBQSN01. Next base: position 218,389 of record CAWGTL010000024.1, read on the forward strand.
GCGGCCAGCACGAACATGAACAGGCTGTAGACCGCGGCGGGCACCGAGGCCTCGACGACGTCGAGGACCTCGACCGCGACGAAGATCGCGAGCGTCGCGTTGTGCACCCCGATCTCCATCGACGACGCCACCGCCTGCGCCTCGCGGACTCCGGCTGCGCGCGGGACGGCGTAGCCGACGACCAGGCTGATCGCGCAGAACAGCGCGGTGACGGCACCCACCTGCGCGAGGTACCCGGCCACCTGCGCACGCTGGTCGACCAGGATCCCGACCACGAGGACGGCCAGGATCACGGCCGACCCGATCCGCACCGGTCGGTCCATCCGGGCGGCGAACGCCGGGCGGAACGCGCGCACGAGCATGCCGACCGCCACCGGCACCAGGACGATCGCGAACACCTCGACGACCTCGACGAACGGGAGCGCGACGTCGTCCTCGCGGCCGTAGTAGGCGATCGCGAGGCTGGTGACCAGCGGCAGGGTGACGAGCGCGATGACCGAGTTGATGGCGGTGAGCGTGATGTTGAGCGCGACGTCGCCGCGGAACAGGTGGCTGAACAGGTTGGCGCTGGTGCCGCCGGGCGAGGCCGCCAGCAGCATCATCCCGATGCCGAGCAGCGGCGGCAGGTCGAACAGCACGACCAGCCCGAAGCAGACCGCCGGCAGCAGCAGGAGCTGGCAGGCCAGTGCGGTGGCGACCGCACGAGGGTGCCGTCCGACGCGCCGGAAGTCGTCGAGGGTCAGGTCGAGGCCCAGCCCGAACATGATGATCGCCAGGGCGATCGGGAGCCCCACCGTGGTCAGCGCCGAGTCCACGCGCCGGAACCTAGCGGGCCGTGACGTCCGGCGGTAGCGGCAGGTGGACCGCGCCGGGCGGTCGTACCCTGCTCGGGCGCGTTCCCGGGCCCGTCCTGGCCCGGCTCGACGACGCGCTCCGGCTGCACCTCCACCTCTGAGCCCGCACCGCCGCACCCGGTCGAACAGGTGTTCGACCCGTGCCATCATGGGCCGATGGCGGGCGGGATGACCTCAGGGCGCGGGCGGACGCTCGCCGACCGCTCCGCCCTGTCGGGCATCGGCACCGGCGCGGCTCGGCCGTCCGCCGCGGACGACCGCCGGCCCGAGCACCCGCACACCCGGGCCCAGCACTGCTGGGTGGTCGACGCGCCGCAGTCGCCCGGCCGCTGGCCCGGGCTGCTCACGGAGTGGCGGCGCGACGGCGACGGCGCGTGGCACGGGCGGGTGGCGTGGGCGGTCGACGGCGCGGACGACGCCGTCGACACGGTGCTGCTCCAGGCGTGGCTGCCGGCGCACCTGCTCCGCGGACCGCAGGGGTGAAGGGCTTGCGCACCGGCCGGTCACCTGTCACTTTGGATAGTAGAACTATCCAATCGGGCGGAGGTGCGGGATGGACGCGGGATTCACGCCGCTGGTGGCGACTCACGCGGTGGCGGCGACGTTCGCGATGGTGCTGGGGGCCGTCAACGTGGTGCGCCGTCGGCGTGGTGACGGCCCGCACCGGCTGATCGGGCGGGTGTGGCTGGTGGCGATGTACTTCACGGCGTTCTCCAGCTTCTGGATCCAGGACCTGCGGCCGGGGGCTTACTCGTGGATCCACGGGCTCAGCGCGTTCACGATCGTCACGCTGTCGCTCGGGCTGTGGAACGTCCGGCGCGGCCGGATCCGTGCCCACGCGGGCAACATGATCGGCACCTACGTGGGGCTGATCGGTGCGTTCGTCGGCGTGGTCGCGGTCCCGGATCGCCTGGTACCCAGCGCGTTCCAGCAGGACTGGGTCGGGATGGCCGTCATCACCGCGATCATCGTCGGGGTCGGGCTCGCCTTCACCTCGCTGGTGGTGCGGCTGCTGCCCGTGCCGGAGACCCGGGCGCAGCCGGCGGCGGCCTGACCGCGCGGCGCGCGCTGACGGCGACGCGTGACTGCGCTGCTGCAGGTCGTGATCGTGGCGATCCTCGTGCAGACCACCCGCACGGTGGTGCGCCGGCTGCTCGACGGCGTCGACGGCGGCAGGGAGCGCTTCAGCCCCGCAGGATGCCCAGACCCCTGCCCAGGGGCGGCGGTCAGGAGGAGGGTGCCGCCGACCGGAGCGCCTCGAGCAGCGGCCGCGCCCCCTCGTCGAGGAAGCGCTGCTGCCCCTCGTCGCCCACCTGGACGAGGGCGATGTCGGTGAAGCCGGCTTCCCAGTAGGGCTTCACGGCCTCGACGACCGCGTCGAGGTCCGGGCCGCAGGGGATCTGGTCCGACACGTCCTCGGGACGCACGAACTGGCTGGCCGCCGCGAAGCCGTGCGGCGTGGGGAGGTCGGCGTTGACGCCCCAGCCGCCGGCGAACCAGCGGAACTGCTCGTGGGCGCGCTGCACGGCGGCGTCGCGGTCGGGGTCCCAGCAGATCGGCACCTGGCCGATGGCCCGCGAGGCGGGGGCGTCCTGCGGCCGGGCGCGGTTCCAGCCGGCGACCAGATCTGCCTCCGGCTCCACCGCGATGAGGTGGTCGCCCAGCGGCGCGAACCTCTTCACGGACTTGTCCCCCGACACCGCGAGGCCGATCGGGACACCGTCCTCGGGGGCGTCCCAGACCCGCGCGGAGTCGACCCGGAACCAGTCGCCGTCGAAGGTGACCAGCTCGCCGGTGAGCAGCTCCCGGATGATCTCGACCGCCTCGGCGAGCATGTCCTGGCGCGCGTCGACGGCGGGCCAGCCCTCGCCGACGACGTGCTCGTTGAGGTTCTCCCCGGCGCCGAGGCCGAGGGTGAACCGGCCGCCGGAGAGCGCCTGCACGGTCGCGGCCTTCTGCGCCACGACGGCCGGGTGGTAGCGCACGGTCGGGCAGGTCACGTACGTCATCAGCTCGACCCGCTCGGTCACCTGCGACACGGCGCCGAGCAGGCTCCACGCGTACGGCGCGTGACCCTGCTCGGTGAGCCACGGCGAGTAGTGGTCGCTCGACACCTCGAAGTCGAAGCCGACCTCGTCGCCGGCCCGGGCGTAGCCCACCAGCTCGCGCGGGCCGCTCTGCTCGGTCATCAGGGTGTAGCCGAAGTTCACCATCCCCCAACGGTTTCACCGATCCCGGCACCTCGCGCGACGAGGCGGGTGGGTCCTGCGTCCGGGCCCGGCCTTCGGGTCGCGGGACGCCGGGACCGGGTCCATGGTGGGACGAGAGGTCGGCGAGGGCCGGCCGCGACCCCCGGGGACGTGACGCTGATGTCGAAGAGCTTCCGCAAGGGCGACGAGGTCGAGTGGGACAGCCACGGCGGCACCGCCGTCGGCAAGGTCGAGCGCAAGATCACCTCGCGCACCGAGGCCGGCGGCCGCACCGTCGACGCCTCGCCGGACGAGCCGCAGTACCTCGTCCGCAGCGACAAGAGCGGCGGCACCGCCGTCCACAAGCCCGAGGCGCTCCGCAAGCGCTCCGGCTGACGACCGAGAGGAACGACGTGGCCCAGGAGAAGACGGACGACCTCAAGGTCGTCCGGTCGATCATGAAGGACGTCCGCACCGCGATGATCACCACGACGACCGCGGCCGGCAGCCTGCACACGCACCCGATGACCACGCAGGAGGCCGAGTTCGACGGCGACGCCTGGTTCATCCTGTCGCGGTCCTCCGAGACCGCCCGCAACGCGGCCGCGCGGCCGCACGTCAACGTGTCGTACTCGGGTCCGTCGTCGTGGCTGTCGCTCGCCGGCACGGCCGAGGTCGTGGACGACCGCGACAAGCTGGCCGAGCTGTGGAACCGCTTCGTCGAGGCCTGGTTCCCGGCCGGGCCCGACGACCCCGACGTCGCCCTGCTGCGGGTGCGGGGCGAGGAGGCGCAGTACTGGGAGAGCCCGGGACGCGTCGCCATGGTGGTCTCGATGCTGCGGTCCAGCGTGACCAAGAACCCGCCCAGCACAGGGGAGTCCGAGACGGTGGACCTCTCCGCGACCGAGACGGAGGTGCAGTCGTGAGCGACGAGCTGCAGGGCAAGACGGTGGCGTTCGCCGTGGCGAACGAGGGGATCGAGCAGGTCGAGCTGACCGAGCCGTGGAAGGCGGTGGAGCAGGCCGGCGGTCGCCCGGTGCTGATCGCTCCGGAGAGCGGCAAGGTGCAGGCCTTCGACCACCTCGACAAGGCGGACGAGTTCGAGGTCGACCAGACCTTCGGCGGCGCCGACGTGGGCCAGTTCGACGCGCTGGTGCTCCCGGGCGGCGTCGCGAACCCGGACACCCTGCGGACCGAGCAGGACGCCGTCGCCTTCATCCGGTCGTTCGTGGAGTCGGGCAAGCCGGTGGCCGCGATCTGCCACGCGCCGTGGACGCTGGTCGAGGCCGACGTCGTGCGCGGGAAGCGGCTGACCTCGTGGCCGAGCCTGCAGACCGACCTGCGCAACGCCGGGGCGCAGTGGTCCGACGAGGAGGTCGTCACCGACGGCAACCTCATCACCAGCCGCAAGCCGGACGACCTGCCGGCCTTCTGCGAGGCGCTGACGAAGGCCGTGGCAGCCTCGTGACATGACGTACTCCACCCGGGTCGCCCGGTACGTCGACGCCTCCCCGGCGGCGGTGTACCGGGCGCTCGTCGATCCGGACGCGGTCGCACGCTGGCGCGTGCCGGAGGGCATGACCGCGCAGGTGCACCACCTCGACGCCCGCGAGGGCGGGACGAGCCGGGTCTCGCTCACCTACGACGGCGAGGGCACGGGGAAGTCCGGCGGCCGCACCGACACCTACCGGGGCGTGTTCCGGGTGCTCGAGCCGGACCGTCGGGTGGTCGAGGACCTCGAGTTCGAGACCGACGACCCCGACCTGCGGGGGTCGATGACGATGACGACGCTGATCGAGCCGGCGGGGGCGGGCAGCCGCGTGGTGCTGGTGCACGCCGGCGTGCCGGACTCCGTCCCGGCACGCGACAACCAGGCGGGGTCGCTCACGGCCCTGGACCGCCTGGCGGCGCTGGTCGAGCGCCGTCGCTGACCGTCCGAGGCGGCGACCGGTCGCCGCCGCGGGCCCGGCATGATGTGCCCGTGAGCGCGACGCAGGAGGCCTTCGTCTACGACGCCGTCCGTACGCCCTTCGGGCGGTACGGCGGCGCGCTGTCCGGGGTGCGACCGGACGACCTGGCTGCGCTGGTGGTGCGCACGCTGGTCGACCGGGCACCCGGGCTGGATGCCGCGCAGGTCGACGAGGTGGTGCTCGGCAACGCCAACGGCGCGGGCGAGGACAACCGGAACGTGGCCAGGATGGCCGTGCTGCTGGCCGGCCTGCCGACCTCGGTGCCCGCCACCACGGTGAACCGGCTGTGCGGCTCGAGCCTCGACGCCGCGATGGTCGCCTCACGCCAGATCGCCTGCGGCGAGGCCGACGTCGTCATCGCCGGCGGCGTCGAGTCGATGAGCCGGGCGCCCTGGGTGCTGCCCAAGAACGACAAGCCGTTCCCGACCGGTGACTCCACGCTGGTCTCGACCACCCTGGGCTGGCGGCTGGTCAACCGCCGGATGGAGCCCGCCTGGACCGTCTCGCTCGGTGAGGCCACCGAGCAGCTCGCCGAGCGGGAGCAGGTCGGACGCGAGGCGCAGGACGAGTTCGCGCTCAGCTCGCACCACAACGCAGCCCGCGCCTGGGACGAGGGCTTCTACGACGACCTCGTCGTCGCCGTCCCCGGGATCGAGCTGTCGCGCGACGAGGCGATCCGGCCGACCACGTCGCTGGAGCGGCTCGCCGGGCTCGCGCCGGTGTTCCGGGCGGACGGGGGCACCGTCACCGCCGGCAACGCCTCGCCGCTGAACGACGGCGCCTCGGCCGTGGTGCTCGGCAGCGCGGTCGCCCAGGACGTGCTGGGGCTCCCCCCGCTGGCACGGGTCGCGGGTCGCGGAGCGGCCGCGAACGACCCGCAGATGTTCGGCTTCGCCCCCGTGCGCGCCGCCGAGATCGCCCTGGAGAGAGCGGGGATCGGCTGGGGTGACGTCGGTGCGGTGGAGCTCAACGAGGCATTCGCGGCGCAGAGCGTCGCGTGCGTGAACGCGTGGGGCATCGACCCCGCCATCGTCAACGCCCACGGCGGGGCGATCGCGATCGGGCACCCGCTCGGGGCCTCCGGCACCCGCGTGCTCGGGACGCTGGCCCGGTCGCTGCAGGCGGGCAGCCACCGCTGGGGCGTGGCGGCGATCTGCATCGGGGTCGGCCAGGGGCTCGCGGTCGTGCTCGAGAACGGGACGGCCTGATGGTCACGGTCGTGGGCTCGCCGCTGGAGGCGGTGGCCGGGATCGAGGACGGCGCCACGGTGATGGTGGGTGGCTTCGGGGCGGCCGGCCAGCCGGTCGAGCTGATCGACGCGCTGATCGAGTCCGGTGCCGCCGACCTGACGGTGGTGAACAACAACGCGGGCAACGGCGACGTCGGCCTGGCCGCGCTGATCCGTGCAGGTCGGGTGCGCCGGATCATCTGCTCGTTCCCGCGTCAGCAGGACTCCTGGCACTTCGACGCGGCCTACCGGGCGGGCACGATCGAGCTGGAGCTGGTGCCGCAGGGCAACCTGGCCGAGCGGATCCGGGCCGGCGGTGCGGGCATCGGGGCGTTCTTCACCCCGACCGGCTACGGCACCCCGCTGGCCGAGGGCAAGGAGGTGCGCGAGATCGACGGGAGGCCGTACGTGCTGGAGCACGCCCTGACCGCCGACGTGGCGCTGGTGAAGGCGCACGTGGCCGACGAGCTGGGGAACCTGGTGTACCGCAAGACCGCCCGCAACTTCGGGCCGGTGATGGCGACGGCAGCGCGCACCACGATCGTGCAGGTCTCGCAGGTCGTGCCGGTCGGCGCCCTCGACCCCGAGCACGTCGTCACCCCGTGCATCTACGTCGACCGCGTCGTCCGGGTTCCCGTCGACGTCCGTGCTGGAGGTGCCCGGTGAGCGCGCCCTCGGCGGGCCTCGGCAAGGACGAGCTGGCCGCGCTGGTGGCCCGCGACATCCCGGCGGGAGCGTTCGTCAACCTCGGGATCGGGTTGCCCACGCAGGTGAGCAACCACCTGCCCGCCGGCAGCGGGGTCCTGCTCCACACCGAGAACGGCATGCTCGGGATGGGACCGGAGGCCCACGGCGACGACGTCGATCCCGACCTGGTGAACGCAGGGAAGGTACCGGTCACCGAGCTCGCCGGCGCGTCGTACTTCCACCACGCGGACTCGTTCGCGATGATGCGCGGCGGCCACCTCGACGTCTGCGTGCTCGGTGCCTACCAGGTCTCTGCGGCAGGCGATCTCGCCAACTGGCACACCGGTGCCGAGGGCGCGATCCCCGCGGTGGGCGGCGCGATGGACCTCGCGATCGGGGCCAAGCAGACTTTCGTGATGATGAACCTGCTGGGCCGCGACGGGACGCCGAAGCTGGTACCGGAGTGCACCTACCCGCTGACCGGGGTCGGCTGCGTGAGCCGCGTCTACACCGACCTCGCGGTCTTCCTGATCACCGACGCCGGCGTCATCGTGCGTGAGACGTTCGGCACCGACGTCGCTTCTCTCGCAGCCCTCCTCGACGTCCCGGTGATCGACGGCACCACGGTCACCGCCTGACACCGGGGACGTCGCTCACGCCGGCTTGGTCGCGCGCACGATCGCGCCGTGCAGGCCGGGGACGGCCTCGTGGGTGAACTCGACCGTGGCGTCGACGAAGCCGGCGGCGGCGAGCCCGTCGAGGTACTCGCTGCGCGAGAGGGCACCGGCGATGCAGCCCACGTGGGTGCCTCGCTCGGCGCGCTGCTCGACCGTCACGTCGTCCTCGGCGACGACGTCGGAGACGCCGACCCGGCCGCCGGGGGACAGCACCCGGAACATCTCGGCGAGCACCGAGGCCTTGTCGGTCGAGAGGTTGATGACGCAGTTGGAGATGACGACGTCGACGGAGGCGTCGGGCAGCGGCACGTCCTCGATCTCGCCCTTGAGGAACTCGACGTTCGTGGCGCCGGCCTTGGCGGCGTTGGCGCGGGCGAGGTCGAGCATCTCGTCGGTCATGTCCAGGCCGTACGCGTGCCCGGTGGGCCCGACGCGACGAGCCGAGAGCAGCACGTCGATGCCGCCGCCCGAGCCGAGGTCGAGCACCCTCTCGCCCGGCCGCAGGTCGGCCACCGCGAGCGGGTTGCCGCAGCCGAGGGAGGCGAGCACGGCATCCTCGGGCAGGTCGCCGAGGTCGTCGCCGGAGTAGAGGGCGGCGCCGAACGCCTCGCCGTTCTCGTCGAGGGCGGCCGACCCGGTGGTCACCGCGCTGCCGGTGGGGCCGCACCCGTCGTCGCCGCCGCAGCAGCCGCCGGTGGTGCCCGTGCTCACGGCGAGGGCGGCCTCGGCGTAGCGGTCGCGGACCTGGGTCCGCAGGTCGTCGGTCATCGGGGTCTCCTTCGGTAGATATCGACGGTTGTCGATGTGATGCAGCCTGGGCTACGTATCGACAGATGTCAATACCTCGTCCATGATGGACCGGTGACGACGACCCTCCCCCTGGCGCAGACGCCGGTCTGCTGCGCACCGGTGACCGGGACGCCGCTGACGGCCGAGGCCGCCGAGCGGCTCGCCCTCACGCTCAAGGCGCTCGCCGAGCCCACCCGGCTGCGGCTGCTCTCGCTCGTCGCCGCCCACGACGGCCGGGAGGCGTGCGTCTGCGACCTGATCGAGCCCGTGGGGCTGTCGCAGCCGACCGTGTCGCACCACCTCAAGGTGCTCGTCGACGCCGGGTTGCTCGAGCGCGAGAAGCGCGGCGTCTGGGCGTACTACCGGCTGGTGCCGGACCGTCTGGCCGACGTCGCGGCGGCGCTGTCCGCCTGACAGCTCACCCGCCGAGGACGAACGGCTCGCCTGGTGCGAGGACGTGGATCCGCCCGGGGTTGTCGACCCGCCCGTGCAGGTCCTGGGGATCGCCGTTGAACGGTGCGAAGTCGGGGGCGTCCACGCACCCCCAGTGGTGCAGCAGCAGCGGCGTCTCCGGGTAGGCGTTGGCCATCCGGACGGCGCCGTCGAGGCCGAAGTGCCACTCGCTGTCGGAGAAGTCGAACACCAGTGCGTCGGGCGCGGGACGGGTCAGGTGGTGGTCCGGGATCAACCGCGAGTCGCCGGGCGCCCAGACCGTCCCGTCCGGCGTGGTGAGCCAGAAGCCGCAGCAGTCCTCGTCGGCGAACACGCGGTCGGCCGCGCCGGGTGAGGCGTTCTGCCAGGCGTGGTCGGCCGGCGTCACCTCGACCCGCACCGGCCCGACGTCGAAGGTGTCCCCGATGTCGTGGCCCACGTGGGACCAGCCCTCGTGCTCCATCAGCGACGCGACGTAGCGGGTCGAGCGGAAGGTGCCCGTGACCGGCGCGAGGTCGCGGCAGGTCGGCACCGAGAAGTGGTCGTTGTCGCTGTGGGTGACGAGCACCGCGTCGAGGCGCGGGACGTCGCCTGCGGCGAGCGGCATCTCGACCATGATCGGCATGTCGAACCCGCTCAGCAGCGGGTCGACCATCAGGGTGGTGCCACGGGCGTTCACCAGCCACCCGGCCATCCCGAGCCAGCGCAGGACGGTGCGGTCGGACGCCGCGAAGGCCTCGACGCCGAACGGCTGGGTGGGGGGCGCGACGGCCTGGGGGGACACACCACGATCCTGGTGCGTCGGGGTCCGTGGCACCAGCCTCCGAGCGGTCCTACGGTGGGGCGACCAGCCCGCTGCACCGGAGGAGCCACCATGCACACGCGCACGCTCGGGCAGGGCCTGGAGGTCTCGGCGGTCGGGCTCGGCTGCATGGGGATGTCCCAGAGCTACGGTCCCAACCCCGGGCCGCGCGAGGAGATGGTCGCCGTCCTGCGCGGCGCCGTCGATCTCGGCGTCACCTTCTTCGACACCGCCGAGGTCTACGGGCCGTACGTCAACGAGGAGCTCGTCGGCGAGGCGCTGGAACCCGTCCGCGACCAGGTGGTGATCGCGACCAAGTTCGGCTGGGACATCCGGGACGGGAAGACGGTCGGCACCGACAGCCGCCCCGAACAGATCCGGCGGGTGGCCGACGCCTCGCTGACGCGACTGCGCACCGACGTGATCGACCTCTTCTACCAGCACCGCGTGGACCCCGACGTGCCGATCGAGGACGTCGCCGGGACCGTGGGCGAGCTCGTTCAGGCGGGCAAGGTGCGCCACTTCGGGCTCTCCGAGGCCGGGGCCGGCACCATCCGCCGCGCCCACGCCGTGCACCCCGTCACCGCGGTGCAGAGCGAGTACTCGCTGTGGACGCGCGATCCCGAGCCGGAGGTGCTTCCTGCCCTCGCCGAGCTCGGCATCGGCTTCGTCCCGTTCAGCCCGCTGGGCAAGGGCTTCCTCACCGGGACGGTCGACACCTCGACGGCATTCTCCGACGGCGACATCCGCGGCACGATCCCGCGGTTCGCGGCCGAGAACCGGGACGCCAACCAGGCGCTGGTCGACCACGTCCGCCGTGTCGCCGAGGCCAAGGCCGCGAGCCCCGGTCAGGTCGCGCTCGCCTGGCTGCTGGCGCAGCAGCCGTGGGTCGTCCCGATCCCCGGCACGCGTCGGCGAGAACGGCTGGAGGAGAACGCCGGTGCGACGCAGGTGGCGCTGTCCGCCGACGAGGTGGCCGACCTCGACGCTCTCGCGTCCCGGATCGGGGTGCAGGGCGACCGCTATGACGACACGGGGATGTCGATGGTCGGCCTCTGACGCCCTCGGGTCGCCGGCGCCGTCACCAGAGGCGGCTGAGGAGCGCCGCCGCGGTACCCACGGCGACGACGAGCACGAGCACGGCGAAGGCGCGGGTGAGGCGTCGGGACGAGACCCGCTGGGTGATCCGCCCTCCGACCAGGCTGGCGGCCACGGCAGCCGCGGTGAAGGTCGCGAGCAGCGGCCAGTCGAGGTCCAGCGCCCCGCCGCCGACGCGCGCGGCCAGCGCGGTGCCGCTGTTGACGGAGATGACGAGCAGCGAGGTGCCGATCGCCTCCGGCATGGGAAGGGCGAGCGCGAGCACCAGAGCGGGCACGATGAGGAAACCCCCGCCGACCCCGAAGAAGCCGGTGAGGAGGCCGACGGCGCTCGCCGTGAGGACGATCGTGGTGACACGCCGCCTGGTGGACCGGTCGGCGGCCCCGGACGCGCTGTCTCCCGGCTCGGTAGGACCGGACCTGCGCAGCATGGCCACGCCCACGACCACCATCAGGACCGCGAAGCCGGCGAGCAGCAGGTCCGGGGCGATCCGCGCAGCCACGGCGGACCCGACGAACGAGCCCGCCGTGCCCAACGCCCCGAAGACCAGGCCCTTCCCGACGTGGACGTTCCCCGCGCGGGCGTGCGGGACGACGGCGAGCAGGGCCGTGACCCCGACCACGACCAGCGATCCGGCGGTGGCCTCGTAGGTGTCCTGGCCGAGGACCAGCACCAGCGCGGGGACGGTGAGGATCGAGCCGCCACCGCCCAGGGCGCCGAGCGACAGGCCGATCAGCAGGCCGATCGCGACGGCCGCGGCGACGGTGGTCACGGGGCCCCGCCGCGGCCGGTCAACGGCGCCCGAGCAGCCGGCTCAGCAGTGAGGGTGACCGGGTCGGCGTCGTCTGCTGGTGCCCGGGGCAGCGTTCAGCCCGGGGCACGGCGGACATCACCTCGTCGACGTGCTGGCCGCAGCCGGCCCAGGTGGTCCTGCCGCAGGTGCGGCAGGTCGTGGTGCGGCACATGGTGCCTCGCTCTCGGGGGGTCGGGGTCGGAGCAGGTCAGTCGGTGGTGGTGAGGCCGGTGCCGGCTGCGTGGTCGTCGAAGTCGTCGTCGACCACGACCAGGCGGCGGCCCGGCGCGGTGAGCAGAGAGGCGGCGACGGAGGCCCGGTACCCGCTGGCGCAGTGCACCCACACCTCGCCGTCCGGGACCTCCGCGGTGCGTCCGGGCAGCTCGTGCAGGGGGACGTTCAGCGCGTCCACGACGTGCTCCGCCTCGTACTCCGAGGCCCTGCGCACGTCCAGCACCGTGACGCGGCGGTGGTGCCGCACCTTCGCGAGGTCGGCGAAGTCGCCCAGGTCGAAGGTCTCGAGCGGGGCCGCGGTCCAGTCGGACGGTCCACCCGTCGCCGCACCGCGCAGGCGGTCGATACCGATCCGGACCAGCTCGCGCTGGGCCTCGGCCACCTGCTCGGGACTCTCGCCGAGCAGGGTGAGCGGGGCACCCCACGGGATCAGCCACCCCAGGTAGGTGGAGAACTGGCCGTCCAGCCCGAAGTTGAGGGTGCCGGTCGCGTGGCCCGCGGCGAAGGCGGTCCGGGTGCGCAGGTCGACGACCCACTCGCCGGCGGCGATCCGCTCGGCGACCGCCTCCCGGTCCGCCACGGCGGGGGCACTCAGGTCCGGCGCATCCGGCCCGGCCGCGTTGGCCGGTGCCATCTGCGCGTAGTACGCGGGGTAGACGTCCAGTCCCGCCAGGGTCTCGGCCACCCAGCTCTGCTCGTCCTGGGTCAGCGCGGAGTTCTGCTCCCGCTCGTCCGCGATCGTCGACGCGTCCGCGCTGCCGTCGGACGAGCCGGAGGAGCAGAACGAGCCGAACCCGTGGGTCGGCATGACCGAGGTGTCCCCGGGCAGGTCCTCCGCCAGGCGGCGCGCCGACGCGTGCTGCAGGCGGGCGAGCTCCTCGGCGTGCTCGTCGCCGAGCAGGTCGGGGCGGCCGGTCGAGCCGAAGAGCAGGGACCCGCCGGTGAAGACGGCGACCACCTGCGCGGGGTCGTCCGCGCACTCCTCCAGCGCGTAGGACAGGTGGGTGAAGGTGTGGCCGGGGGTGGCGATCGCACGGACCCGCATCGACGCAGACACCTGGAGAACGTCGCCGGCGCGGATCGCGGTGCGCTCGAACGCGACGTCGTCATCGGCGTTGACGTGGTACGAGGCGCCCGTCGCGCGGGCCAGGGCGAGCCCGCCGGTGACGTAGTCGTTGTGGATGTGCGTCTCGAGGACGTGGGTGATCCGCACGTCCTCGTCCTCGGCCAGGTCGAGTACCCGATCGATGTCGCGCTGAGGGTCCACGACCACGGCCACCGTGCCGTCGTGGGCGAGGTAGGAGCGGTCACCGAGGGAAGGCGTCTCGAGCGGGACGACCTGCAGGCCGCGCGTCGTCAGGCGTTCGGGGGACGGCATCGTGCTCCTCTGCTGTCGGGATCGGTGGTGACGAGCATACCCCCTGGGGTATGATCTCGCACGTCCGGACGATCCAGCAGGCGCGGCCCCGTGCCGCGTCCGAGAAGGAGGCACCACGTGGGATACGCGCTCAGCACCAGGGTGGACCGACCGTTCCCGGAGGCGCTCGAGGCCACCCGGGCCGCGCTGGACGGGCAGGGTTTCGGCGTGCTGTCCGAGATCGACCTCGCCGGCACCCTCAAGGCCAAGCTCGACGTCGACCTGCCGGCTCAGGTCGTCCTGGGCGCCTGCCGGCCGCCGCTCGCACGGGCCGCGCTGGAGGCCGAGCCGTCCATCGGGCTGCTGCTGCCGTGCAACGTCGTGGTGCGGGCGCTCGACGAGCGCACCACCCTGGTGGAGGCCCTCGACCCGCAGGTGATGGTCACCGTCACCGACAACGACGCGCTGACCGAGGTCGCGGCCGACGCCCGCGAGCGGTTGTCCGCCGCCCTCGGTTCGCTCTCGTCCTGAACTGCTCCGCCCATCCCGCGCCGCCCGGCGCGACCGCTCCGAGAGGCGTCACCATGGTCACCCTCGACCCCACCGACATGACACCGGTCCTCAACCGCCTGCGCCGCGCGCAGGGTCAGCTCGGCGGGGTGATCCGCCTGATGGAGGAGGGTCGCGACTGCGCCGACGTCGTCACGCAGCTGGCCGCCGTCAACCGGGCCCTCGACCGGGCCGGGTTCGCCATCATCGCGTCGGGGATGCGCTCGTGCATGACCTCGCCGGAGGGCCTGGCCGAGGCCGACCGGGAGACGATGGAGAAGCTCTTCCTCTCGCTTGCCTGAGGCGGCGTCAGGAGGTGACGGTGCGGAGCGGGTGACGAGAATCGAACTCGCACTGTCAGCTCGGGAAGGTCCTCGCGGGTACGGGGCGTGGCGCAGCGGCAACGCTGCGTCGACGGCTGGTAGCGCCCACCTGCGGTGTGCAGGACCGTTCGTGGTCGTGACCATTCGCATCGCCACCATCGGGCACCTAGCGGGCACGCAGTCGACGTGACCTCAGGCCGCCGTCGACACCTGGGTCGCGGACGACGACGCCAACCGACCCCACCAGGCGTTGGAGGTATCCGCGCCGGTGTGGGGTGGGCCGGTCGAGCGCGACGCCCGCCGCGAACGGGAGAAGTGCTTAGGCGACCGGTGCGCGTCGCGGCAGCAGGGTCTCTCGGCGAAGCGTCGCGACGAGGTCGATGACGACGATCACCAGGATGGCGACGAGGCAGAGCCGGACCACGTCGTCGGCGGTGTGCGCCTCGAAGACTGGGCCGGTCACGCACCAGGTCAGCAACGCGAGCCAGCAGACGTCGATCGCGAGCGAGATGCGACGGGTGGTGCTGCCGGTGCGACCGGCCACGAGCACCACGAACTCGAGGGCGAAGCTCGCCGCCCAGAGCACGAGCACCCAGGGGGCTCGCCAGCGCAGGAAGTCGGGGTCGAGCACGAAGGCGTTGAGCAGCGGCTGGGGCAGGCCGGGCGCGAGCGTCGGCAACCACGGCAGGGCGATGAGTGCCGTCGCACCGAGTCCCCAGAACGCCAGTGCCAGCACGTGTCCGGGTCGGTTGATGCGGTCTGGGTCGAGCACGGAGCGTGGGATCGAGGGCGAGGCCGGACCCGTGCCGGTGTCCGTGCCCGGCTCCGCGGCTCGAGCGGTCTTCGCGTCGCGGCGATGGCGGATCACGCTGGCGATCAACGTGAGGCTGATCAGGAATCCGGGCCACCAGAACGAGCCGAGTCCCCAGGAGAACCACCAGGCGACGAGCAGCGTCAGCCAGTCGTCCGAGCCGCGGACTGGTGAAGCCGATCCGTCGAAGACGTCCGGGAGCGTGATCGCCCACTGCAGTGCGACACCGCCGAGGGCGATCCAGGCGAAGCGTGGAGCATCGGCCGGGCGGATGACGGTGAAGCCTGCGGGGCGGTACCGGTCGGCCACGTCCTGCGGGGGACCGAAGGCGGCGAGCAGATCCATCGCCATCGACTCGTCGGCGGGTCGGTCGAGGTCGGCGGCGCGGCCGGTGAGTTCCTCGCGGAGCAGGGAGCGGAGCTCGAAACCGACGTCACGGCGTTGGCGGCGCGGGAGCCGGCGCACGATGTTGCTCACGTAGCTCTCGATGATGACGTCGGGGTCCATCTCAGCTCTCCTCGTTCACTAGGCGATTCACGACTGAGGTCAGCGACTCCCAGGCCGTGGTGAGCTCCCGGTAGGTCTCGGCCCCTTGTTCGCTGAGCGTGTAGTAGCGGCGGGGCGGGCCGTCGTCGATGCGCCACTCGGAGGCGAGCAGTCCCTGCCCCTCGAGTCGACGAAGCAGCGGGTAGAGCGTGCCCTCCTCGATCGGCATGTCCTGCTCGGCAAGAGCCTGCCGCAGCGAGTAGCCGTACTCCGGCGCGCGCAGCTGCGAGAGCACGGCGAGCACCAGCACGCCCTTGCGGAGATCTTGCTCGAGCTTGATCGTCTGCTCGGTGCGGCTACGTGCCATGTGGGCTACGTTACATAGCGATACACAGTGCGTCAAGCAACGCTCTGCTCCCGAATGAGGAGACGCGTCCTCGCCACCTCGCCTCGAAGCGTCGAGGGTGCTCGGCCACGGGGCGGTCGCCCGATCCGATGGCGCGGCTGCTGACGGGGATCTCCGCCATCCACTCCGGGAGCGGTGTCCTCGCCAGGAACAGCTGGGTGACCCTGGAGGTGCCCGGACGGCGCACCGGTCGCACGATCGCCTTCAGGGTGGTCGTCGCGGATCACCGAAGGCAGCGCTACTCGGTGTCGATGCTGGGCCAGGGCGCGAACTGGGTGCGCGACGTCCGTGCTGCCGGTGGACCGGCGACCGCCCTCGCGCCAGCCGAAGTCCCGCGGGCGCACTCCACGACCCGCGGCACACCGGGAACACGCTCACGGCGCACTCCGGGGCCACGCACTCGGACCTGATGGCGCGGATGGGGCACAGCTCCACCCGGGCGTGGCGCATCCAGCTGCACACCTCGTCGACCGGGACGTCGCGGTCGCGGCGGCGCTGGACGCACTGATCCACCGACGGTCTACGGGCACGTAGCGGGCAGGAGCTGGCGCGACTGCGACTCGGGGGCGAGCGGAAGCCGCCCCGACCTGCGAGCGGGTGACGAGAATCGAACTCGCACTGTCAGCTTGGGAAGCTGATGTTCTGCCATTGAACTACACCCGCGTGCGAGCTCCCGGGATCGCCGGAGGCTGCGCGACGGTCAGCATAACGGACCTGCTCAGGCCGTCCGGCGCGCCCTCGCCCGGTCGGCGACCCGCCTGATCCGGGCCAGCACGGCCCGCTCGGCGCGGGCGGCGAGCGGGATGTCGACGGCCAGCACCTGCAGGCCGACGAAGATCGCGAGCAGGCCCGGGCCGGGCAGCACCAGCATCGCCACGCCTGCCAGGACGATGACCGTCCCCAGGGTGAGCCGGGCCCAGCGCGGGAAGCGACCCGCCCAGCGGCGGTGGTCGCGTCCCTGCCCGGGGTGTGCGGGTGCGGGGAGCGTCATGCGCGGGCGGCGACCATCGGGGTGGTGGCGCAGAGGATCGCGAGCAGCATGCCGGTGACGACGACCAGGACCATCGGACTTCTCCTTCTTCGGTGACGCGCCGCCGGACCGGTGCCTGCGGCTGCAGGTCCAGCCTGCGGTCGCGGAGCCGCCGGTCTCGACGGCTGTTCGTCGCCTCCTGAACGTGCGGTGCACCGACGAAAGTTCCTCGGCCCTGGCCGGTCGTCGTCGGTCGTCGGCCGGTCGTCGGCCGGCCGTCGCGGGTCCGGGTAGCCTGCCCGCGTGCTGCTCTCCGACCGCGACATCCGCTCCGAGCTCGACTCCGGACGGGTGGTGCTGGAGCCGTACGACCCGGCGATGATCCAGCCGTCCAGCGTCGACGTCCGGATCGATCGGCTGTTCCGGCTCTTCGACAACCACAAGTACTCCGTGATCGACCCCGCCCAGGAGCAGCCCGACCTGACCCGCCTGGTCGAGGTCGAGAAGGGCGAGGCGTTCGTCCTGCACCCGGGGGAGTTCGTCCTGGCCTCCACCTACGAGGTCGTGACCCTGCCGGACGACGTCGCGGCGCGGCTCGAGGGCAAGTCGAGCCTGGGGCGGCTGGGTCTGATCACCCATTCCACCGCCGGCTTCATCGACCCCGGCTTCTCGGGGCACGTCACCCTCGAGCTCGCCAACGTCGCCACCCTGCCGATCAAGCTGTGGCCCGGCATGAAGATCGGTCAGCTCTGCTTCTTCCGGCTGTCGTCCGCGGCCGAGCACCCGTACGGCAGCGAGAAGTACGGATCGCGCTATCTCGGTCAGCGCGGACCGACCGCGAGCAGGTCCTTCCAGAAGTTCCACCAGGCCGACGTCTTCGGCTGAGCCCCCGGAGATCCAGGTGGTCCCCGGTGCGACCCAGGCCGTGCACGAGCTGTGGTGCCCCCTCGGCACCGACCTCGACGCGGTCGACCGGCTGGTGCGGGCGCGATACCCCTCGTCGTGGCTCGACGGCGACGCGCGCGTCCTCACCCGGCACTCGACCCTGTCGGCCGCCGAGGTCGACCCGCGCGACCACCTGGTGTGGACGGCGCGCACGCTGCGCGAGCGCTGGGACGCCCCGCTGCCCGGCCAGACCGACCCGCACGGCTTCTACCGGGTGTTCGCGGACGGCATGCCGGACCGGGAGGAGCGGCGCGTGCTCGACCTGCTGATCGGCCTCGCGCGGCGCCACGGGGGGTCGCTGCTCGTCGACGCCGGCACCGGGACCCCGCGCCCGCTGCCCGTCGACCCGCTCGGCCGCCTCGACCTGCGCGTGCTGTCGCCGGTGGCGCTCGATCCGCACCAGGTGCTGGCCGCGGTGGTGCGCAGCGAGCCCACAGCGCGCCTTGCCACGGAGGGCTACGAGTTCGTCCCCGACCCGATGCGGGACGACGACCTGCCCGACCTCGTGCGCCAGATGGGCCGGCACGACCGCGCCGAGGCGACCGCGTACTCGCAGGTGCACGACGAGAAGGCGCTCGCCGCCCCCGACCTGCTCGACGCGTTCGCGGTGGAGGCCGACCTCGGCGGGCTCGGGACGCTGGTCGTCGAGGCCCGGGCCGAGGACGACGTGCCTGCGCTGGTGCGCGAGCGGGAGTGGCCGGACGTCATCGCCTACGAGGTGCGGTGGCATGCGCCGGACCCGGCGCAGGCCGAGACCGACGCCCCGGACGAGGCGTTCCGCGCCGCGCGGGTGGCGGTGCGGCCGCGGCTGCGGGCGGTGACGCTCGCGGTGGCCGAGCTCGCGCCCGGCGAGGTGCTCGACGCCGACGGGTTGCCCGTCGACCGCTACGCGCTCTGACCCGCCGCGGCGCGCACCTGCGCGACCGGGGGGCGCTCGACCAGGGGCACGGTGGTGTCGACGAGGTGGTGCCCCACCGCGGTGAACTGGCGGATGCCCGTGCCTTCCGGCTCGCGGCCGAAGCGGCGCATCGCGGTGCCCAGCACGTCGGTGGCCATCACGCCGAGCGCGTCCTGCGACTGCTGCCGGTGGGTGCGGGTGCCGAGGTCGACCTGCGCGAGCGCCTGCACCCCGTGCGCGTCGACGGTGTCGAGCAGCACCGCGATCTCGACGCCGTACCCGGTCGGGAAGGGCAGGTTCTCCAGCAGGCTGCGCCGTCCGGCCCACTCGCCCGCCAGCGGCTGCACCAGCCCGGCCAGCTCGGGGCGGTACAGACCCAGCAGCGGGCGCGCCACGAGCTCGGTGACGCGACCGCCGTACCCGGTGACGCTGCCGTCGTCCTCGATCAGCGGCCGGTCGTAGAAGCCCTTGACCAGCAGGGTCTCCGGGCGGGTCAGCAGCGGTCCGAGCAGGCCGGTGACGTAGTGCGGCCCGGCGTCGAGCAGGTCGGCGTCGCAGAACACGACGAGGTCGCCGTCGGTGGCCAGCAGGGCGCGCCACATCGCCTCGCCCTTGCCGCGCAGCGGCGGCTCGGCCGGCCAGGCGTCGGCGGCGGCGACCACGCGGCCGCCCGCCGCGCGCGCGGCCTCCGCGGTGCCGTCGTCGGACAGCGAGTCGAGGACGACGAGGTCGTCGACCAGGCCGGCGCCGACCAGCGTGTGCAGGGCGGTCAGCACGCCCGCGACCGTCGCTTCCTCGTTGCGGGCGGGCAGCACGACCGTGACGTGCTGAGAGTCCTTGAGGGACAGCAGGTCGTCGAGAGCGAAGTCGGTGTGGTGGTGCGTGCGGACCGGCCCAGGGGGGCGCCGGCCGGACACGGAACTCGCTGGAGGCACCGCTCCACCGTAGGTGTCGCGGCTGCGCGGACGGCAGGCGCCCGACCCTGGGCTGCCAGAGCAGGTCGCGATCTGTGTCCCACCCTCGCTGACCTGCCCGCTACGGTTCGGGGCACGGACCTTCGAGCGTTGTGGGGCGTCGGATGCGGTGGCCTTCCAGGATTCCTGCCAGTACGACGGATCGGCGCGTGCGTCGGCAGAAGCGCCGGTCGCGGCTCGTCGTGACGGCGGCGGCGACGGTCGTGCTGGTCGCCCTTCCCGTGTCGGCCAGCTGGTCCGATCTGGCGCTTCCGGAGCCCGGTGGTGCCTTCGCCGTCGGGCGCACCGAGCTGGTGCTGACGGACGCGAGCAGGCTCGAGACGACGACTCCCTCACCGAGCGACCGTCGCGACGTCCCCCTCGTCGTCTGGTACCCGGCGACCGCGGGGACGGGGCGCGTCGCCGACTACGTCGACGCGGACCTGCACGCTGCCTTGCGGGCCAGCGGCGAGCTCTCCGCGCTGCAGGTATCGGCCCTGCGGTGGGTGCGTCCGCACGCCCGGGAGGCGGCGCAGGTCTCCGACGCGGATCGGGTCTACCCGGTGCTGCTGCTCTCGCCCGGCAACGCGACCAACGTGGAGTTCTACAGCGTCATCGCCGAGGCGCTGGCCAGTCGGGGCTACGTCGTGGTCGGGATGAACCACCCGTACCAGGTGACCGCTGCCCGGCTGTCGGACGGTTCTGTCGCCGTGTACCGGGCACCCGCCTCGCCTCCGGGATCAGACGGCGCGGAGACGGAGACGCGGGCCCGGATCGACCAGCGGGTGGCCGACGTGCGGTTCGTGCTGGACGAGCTGTCGGACCTCGATGCCGTCGGGGACCTCGACGCCGATCGGCTCGATCTCGACCGCCTCGGGATCCTCGGCCACTCCAACGGCGGCGTCGCCGCCGTGTCCGCCTGCCGGGAGGACGCCCGGCTCGACGCGTGCGTGAACATGGACGGCCAGCTCGCGGGCGGCCCCTTCGGGGCGAGTGCGACGGACCGGGCGCCGGCGCAGCCGTTCCTGTTCCTGACCAAGGAGATCGGGCTGCACCCCGAGCTGGGGGCGCGGTTCGAGGAGGCGGGGGACGGCGCCTTCCGTGTCGTCGTACCGGCGGCGCGCCATGAGCAGTTCGCGGACGGACCGCTCCTGACGCCGTCGCTGCTGCCGGTCCCTCGGACGTCCGAGCGGGTGTCGGCGGCGGTGAAGGGCGTCGTGGCCGCGTTCTTCGACACCACGCTGCGCGGCGCACCGGAGACGGTTCTCGGGGACGTCGACACCAGCACGGACGTGTTCGTCGACGTCTACCCGCTGGGCGACCGTCCCCCGTTGCCGCTCCCGGGGGCCTGATCCGGCACCCTCCCTCCGGCCGCGTGCCACGCCTGTGCGAGCGCGGCCACGGACGGCCACCGGTCGGCCGGGTCGGGCTGGGTCGCGCGACCGACGACGGCCTCCCGAGCGGGTCCGCCGCGCCAGGAACCGCTCTCTCCCAGCAGGACGCGTGCGGTGCGGCCGAGGGTGAAGACGGTGCTGCGGGTGTCGACGGTGGCTCCGCGCTGCCACTCCTCGGGCGCCATGAACCGGGTGGACCCGGCCTGCCGGTCGGCGTCGAGCACGTACGGGCCGTGGTGGTAGAGATCCAGGTCGACCAGGTGCGTCCGCCCGGTCGCGGCGTCGTGCAGGAGGCAGCCGTCGTAGAGGTCCACCGCCACCCAGCCGGCCGCCTCGATCGCCACGTGCGCGTCGAGGACGTCGGAGACCACCTGCGCGACCTGCTCCGCCGGACCACGCCGCAGCCGCGACAGCGCCGAGTCGGGGTGCGCGTGCGGCAGACCACCGGGGACGGAGGGGTCGTTCAGCACCTCGCCGGCGACCCACGGGTACACGACCGCGAGGCCGTCCGGCAGCTCGACCGCGTGCAGCAGCGGCACGACCGCCGGGTGCCGCACCGCGGCGTGGAAGGCCATCGCGCCACGCAGCTGCGCGACGTCGTCACCGTAGGCGGCCTTGACGAACAGGTCGTCCGCGCCGTCGCGCACCCGGTAGGAGGTGCAGCCCGAGTCGTGGCCGCGGATCGCGACCACGACGCTCTCACCGAGCCACGGCTCGAGCGGCTCGTCGAGCGACGAGACCTCCAGCAGGCGCGGCCGGGTCACGTCAGGCCGTCGGTCCGGGCTTCCCGTCCGGGTCGGGTCGGGTGCCTTCGACGCCGCTCTCGGACGCGTCGTACGGCTCGGTGTCGGTGGCGACGGACTGCTCGTGCTCGACCGGTTCGTCCTCGGCCGGCGGCTGCGCGAGCGCCTTCTCGCCCTCGTCGTCGGCCGCCGCCTGGGCCTCACCATCGGCGGCCGGGGCCGCGGGTGCCGCCTCCTGCTCCACCGGTGCGGGCTCGACCGCCTCCGCTGCGGCAGCGGCGTTCTCGCCGCGGCGCACGGCCTCGAGCAGCATCTGGGCGACGTCGAGGACCTTGACCTCCTCGCGTGCCTCGCCGGCGGACTGCGCCGCGGTGAGGCCGTCGGAGAGCATCACCCGGCAGAAGGGGCAGCCGATCGCGATCGTGTCGGCGCCGGTGGCGACGGCCTCCGCGGTGCGGTTGCCGTTGATCCGGGTGCCGAGCTTCTCCTCCATCCACATCCGGGCCCCGCCGGCGCCGCAGCAGAACGAGCGCTCCTGCGAGCGCTCCATCTCGCGGTACTCCACGCCGGGCAGCGACCCGATCAGCTCGCGCGGCGGGGAGTAGACGCCGTTGTGCCGGCCCAGGTAGCAGGGGTCGTGGTACGTGACCGGCGAGGTGGTCGCGTCCGGCGCCGAGACCGGGACGAGCTGCTTGTCGCGCACCAGGCGGTTGAGCAGCTGGGTGTGGTGCACCACCTCGTAGCTGCCGCCGAGCTGCGGGTACTCCTTGCCCAGGGTGTTGAAGCAGTGCGCGCAGGTGACGACGATCTTGGTCGCCTTCATCTCGTTCAGCGCCTCGACGTTGGCCTGGGCGAGCATCTGGAACAGGAACTCGTTGCCGGCGCGACGGGCGGGGTCGCCGGTGCACGACTCGCCGTCGCCCAGCACCGCGAAGTCGACGCCGGCGGTGTGCAGCAGCTCGGCGACGGCCTGGGTGGTCTTCTTGGCGCGGTCCTCGAAGGCCCCGGCGCACCCGACCCAGAACAGGTAGTCGACCTCGGACAGGTCCTCCACGTCCGAGCCCACCTGCTTGACCTCGAAGTCGAGGTTCTTGGCCCAGTCGAGGCGGCCTCGCGGCGACATGCCCCACGGGTTGGCGTTCTTCTCCAGGTTCTTGAACAGCCCGCCCAGCTCGGACGGGAAGGCCGACTCGATCAGCACCTGGTTGCGGCGCATGTCGACGATGTGGTCGACGTGCTCGATGTCGACCGGGCACTGCTCGACGCAGGCGCCGCAGGTGGTGCACGACCAGAGCACGTCGGCGTCGATGACGGCGCCGTCGCCGTGCGGGTCGTAGGCCTTGAGGTGGTTGACTCCCCCGTCGGAACCGCCTGCGGCGTAACCGGTGTCGCCGATCAGCGGGCGCTCGGCCTGCAGCGTGGTGCCCTCGGCGAGGTCGGCGCGTGCCTCCTCGGACGCCAGCAGCCACGGGGCCTTCGCGGCGGCGTGGTCGCGCAGCCCCATGATCAGCAGCTTGGGTGACAGCGGCTTCTCGGTGTTCCAGGCCGGGCACTGGTCCTGACAGCGTCCGCACTCGGTGCAGGTGGAGAAGTCGAGCAGGCCCTTCCAGGTGAAGTCCTCGACCTTGCCGACGCCGAGGGCGGCGTCCTCGTCGAGCTCGTCGAGGTTCTCGAAGTCGATCGGCTCGCCCTCGACCTTCATCGGCTGGAGCTCGCCCAGGGACGTGCGGCCCTGCGGGTGGCGCTTGAACCAGATGTTGAAGAACGCCAGGAAGCGGTGCCAGGCGACGCCCATCGTGGGCTGCAGCGAGATGGTGATCATCCACGCGAACGAGATCAGGATCTTCACGCCCGCGACGAGCAGGATGCCGGTGTCGAGCGCGCCGGCCGAGGCGCCGCCGAGCAGGCCGCCGAGCCCCGCGGTCAGCGGGTAGTGCAGGGCGGAGGCGGTGGGGTCGCCCTCGGCGGCGGCCAGGGCGAACTCCATCGAGCGCAGCGCGATGATGCACAGCACGACGCCGAGGATGGTGAGCTCGACGTAGTAGGCCTGCCAGAAGGTGGACCCGTAGAAGCGCGAGCGCCGGCCCCGCGAGCGGGGGTGCTGCTTCTGCCGCACCGCCATCAGCCACAGGATGCCGAGCAGGCCGCCCCAGGCGAACAGCTCGGTGAGCCACTCGTACGGCGGGAAGTGGCCGATCAGCGGCAGCACGAACGAGCTGTCGAAGAGCTGGCCGAGCGCGTTGAGCAGGGTGAAGAACAGGATCCCGAACGAGACCATCGTGAACCAGTGCGCGACGGCCACCACCGGCAGCCGCGCCATCCGGGTGTGGCCGAGGAACTCGCGCACCAGCGTGACGGTGCGCGCGCCCGGTTGGTCGGTGCGGGCGTCGGGCTGCCCGAGCCGGACGGTGCGGACGATCTGGGCGATCGCGCGGGCGAAGAGCGAGACCGCCACGACCGTGACGGCCAGGCAGACGATGGTGACGGCGATCCGCATCGCGGGTGGCTCCTCGTCGGTCGGAGTCGGCTCGGGTCCTGCGGGCCCACGCTAGAGCCGACCCGCACCGGGCCCGACTTTACCGGCGGGTAACTTCACCGGCGCGCCGACGTGACCGTCCTCACCGCGTCGACCTGCTCGAGAAGGACCCCGTCTGAGCTCACCATCCGGTGCCGATCTGGCGGCCGGCGCCGACGGTTCCCTTGCCGGTGCCGGGGTAGAGCCACAGCGAGCCGTTGGTGGCACGGGCCAGGACGTCGGGCTTGGTGTCGCCGGTCAGGTCGCCGGGTCCGACCAGGGCGGTGAAGCCGGCCCAGCCGGTGCCGATCTGGCGGCCGGCGCCGACGGTTCCCTTGCCGGTGCCGGGGTAGAGCCACAGCGAGCCGTTGGTGGCACGGGCCAGGACGTCGGGCTTGGTGTCGCCGGTCAGGTCGCCGGGTCCGACCAGGGCGGTGAAGGAGCCCCAGCCGGTGCCGATCTGGCGGCCGGCGCCGACGGTTCCCTTGCCGGTGCCGGGGTAGAGCCACAGCGAGCCGTTGGTGGCACGGGCCAGGACGTCGGGCTTGGTGTCGCCGGTCAGGT
This sequence comes from uncultured Actinomycetota bacterium, assembly GCA_963825505.1. GTDB lineage: Bacteria > Actinomycetota > Actinomycetes > Actinomycetales > CAWJMD01 > JBBQSN01. The sequence goes on from CAWGTL010000024.1 coordinate 243,056, forward strand.
CGCCGGGTCCGACCAGGGCGGTGAAGGAGCCCCAGCCGGTGCCGATCTGGCGGCCGGCGCCGACGGTTCCCTTGCCGGTGCCGGGGTAGAGCCACAGCGAGCCGTTGGTGGCACGGGCCAGGACGTCGGGCTTGGTGTCGCCGGTCAGGTCGCCGGGTCCGACCAGGGCGGTGAAGGAGCCCCAGCCGGTGCCGATCTTGCGGGCCTTGCCGAACGAGCCGGTCCCGGTGCCCTGGTAGAGCCAGAGGGCGCCGGCGGCGTCGCGGGCGAGCAGGTCGGCCCTGGCGTCGCCGGTGAGGTCACCTGGCGCCACGAGGGCGGTGAACCCGGGGGCCAGACGCTGGTAGCAGCGGGAGGCCGTCCACGCGCTGACGTTGCCGGCCACGTCACGGGCTCTGACCTGGACGCAGGTGGTCGAACCGACCGGGACGTCGAGCGTCACCGACGTCGAGGTGGTCGCGGACCAGCCGGCCGGGGTGACCCAGTCGCCGAACGCCGCACCGGTGGACGGCGACCGCTGGTAGCGGACGTCGTAGGAGGCGACGCCGCTCGCGGGCTCGATGGCGCTGCCCGGGTCGGTCGCCGACCAGCCGACCGACATCGACGCCACCTGGCCCGCGGCGGGCGATCCCGTGACAGCACCCAGCTGAGGTGCCGTCGCGTCCGTGCGGGGAGTCGGCGCCGTCCCGAGCCAGTCGAGCTGGGCGACGCGGACCCCTCGGGGAGCGAGGTACGTCAGGCCGTCGGACCGGTCGAGCCCGACCGCAGGTGCAGAGCCGGGTCCGTAGCTCCGGACCTCGCGGGACCCCGACAGGTCGACGACCCGGACCAGGGACGGCAGGTCGCCCGGAGGGGTCGGGGGCTCGGGCCAGGCGAGGAAGCCGTCGCCGAGCACGTGGGGCCTGGTGCAGGGCCAGCCGCTCTGGCACTGAGTGCCGGCCCGGACCGTCCAGCTGTCGACGACGCCCGCGAGGTCGACGACCAGGATCCCCCGGAGGTCGTCGTAGCAGCCGAGCGCCGCCCAGCGGCCCACGACGGAGAACGTCGAGGAGCACGTGCTGCCCGTGGCGACGCTCGTCGTGCTCCCGGAGACCAGGTCGGTCCCGGTGACGAGTCCCGAGGCGCTCAGCGTCCACAGCCAGGTGCCGTCGATGGCGTAGCGGGTCCCGAGCGGGACCGTTCCCACGCGGGTGCCGGTGCGCACCTCCCTCACCTCTGTCGACGACGGCCCCGCGACCCCGTAGAGCCTGCCGGTGCGCCCGAGGACGACGCTGTTCGTGGCGTTCTCGTCGCCGGCCAGGACGCGGGAGCCGCCCGGCCAGGTCGCGACGGCGGTCAGGTCCCACCCGGTGTAGCCGGTGGTGACGAGGACGTCACCGCTGGCCGCCCGCAGGCTCCTGCTCTGCTGCGAGTCGGGCAGCACGGACCAGGTCGACGCACCAGGCGTCAACGAGGCGAGCTGCCAGCCTCTCCACTGCGCGGTGACGGCCTCGTCGTTCACCACCAGGCCCGTCGGCTCGGCCGGCGTCTGCGGGAGCACCCACTCCTCGCGCAGGTCGCCGCCGCCGGCACCGAAGGTGACCACGCGGCCGGAGGGTCGGTCGCGCAGGATCGCGGCGGCACGACCGCCGGCGAGCTGGACGGGCGGGAGGACCTGACTGAACGGGAGCGCGGTGGCCGCTCCCGTCGTGGGGTCGACGGAGCGGTACCCGTAGACGTCGTCGACCGGGTGGTACGGCTTCAGCGCGACACCGTCGCCGAGCAGCATGAGATCGGCGTTCGTGGTGTCGACCCGCACCGAGCCCTGCGAGGCGACGTCGTCACGGTCAGCCCAGCGCAGCGTCGTCCCGAGGTGGTCGATCGACGTCCACCAGATCCGCGTCGCGGTCGCGCCCAGCACGGCGTGCAGCGTGAACCCGCTGGTCACGACCGTGGCGGTCGCGGTCTCGACGTCGACGACGTAGAGCCGGTCCACCTGCTTCAGCAGGACGACGTCCTGCTCCGGCGCGACCCACATCCCGAGGAACTGGCCGGTGCCGGTCCCGGCGACCGGCGCCACCGACCCGTCGAACCTCATCACGGCCAGCTGGTGCGTGCTCACGTCGACATCTCGTCGCAGCAGCAGACCCGCGTCCAGAGGACGCAACCCGTCCCACCCGGCCGGAGCGGTCAGCCGGTGCTCGGGCGAGCCGTCGACGAGGGACAGCCAGTCGGCGCTCATCGGTGCCGGCGGGCTGACCCGGGCGGGGGATGACGGAGGTGAGGAAGCGGTCCGACAGGGCCAGCGTCCGCCCCGGCGGGGTGATGTCCGCAGCGACCAGGGTGCCGTCGATCCGGCGCAGGTCCCGACGGCCCTCCGGGTGCGAGGCGGTCGTCGGGTCGGCCGGCGTGATCACGTGGGTGTTGCTCGCCGTCGTGAGGGACATGGCGACGCCGTCCCCCATGCGCTGAGGGAGGAGATCGCCCTGATCCAGCGCGGACGACGCGGCTGTCGCGGGCAGCGCGACGACCGGCGAGGCGAGGGCGGCGGCCACGAGGGCGAGGGCGAGTCGACGCACGAACAGCTCCTGGGACGGTGGTGCGGTGGCACCTCCGCCGCCCCGGCAGCATCGGCAGGTGCCGGCGTCCGCTACGTCCGTTCCGGGTGAGGTTCACCCGAAAGGGTGCTGACGACCGTTCGGACCTGGTCGGGGCCGACCCGGCAGCAGCCACCCACCAGCCGGGCGCCGGCGTCGAGCCACGCGGGGACGGCGGCGTCGTCCCAGCGGCCTCGGCCGATCCACCGCTGCCTCGCGGCGTCCCAGGTCTCACCGCTGTTGGGGTAGACGACGAGGGGGGTCTCCAGGACGGACAGCACGGCCAGCGCCGGTGCCACGTCCTGCGGACGCACGCAGTTCACGCCCACCGCGACCAGGCTCGTGAGCCCGGCGAGAGGTGCGACGGCGTCGGCGAGCGGTTCTCCCCGCCGGGTGGTGGTGCCACCCGGGGCGACGGTGAGCGAGACCCACGCCGGGGCGCCCGAGCGCGCCAGCACGTGCGCCACCGCCTCCACCTCCGCCGCCCGCGGGACGGTCTCGACCGACACGACGTCGGCCCCGGCCACGAGCAGCGCCTCCACCCGCGGCGCGTGCGCCTCCACCAGGGCGCCGACGGTGGCGGCCTCGTCCCCGAGGTCGTAGTCGCCGGTGTACTCCGACCCGTCCGCGAGCAGGGCGCCGTAGGCGCCGACCGAGCCGGCCACCCACGCGGTGCGCGCCTCGCCCAGCGCGGCCGCCGCCTCGCGAGCCACCTGGACGCTGCGGGCGGCCAGGTCGCCGGCCGTGGCGGGGTCGAGCCCGGCGCCCTCCAGCGACCGCGCCCCGAGCTGGTAGCTCGCGGTGGTGAGCACCTCGGCGCCGGCGGCGAGGAAGTCGGCGTGGGCCTGCACGAGCCGTCGGCGTCCGGCCGGGTCGAGCAGCATCCGCGCCGACCAGAGGCCGCCCGACAGGTCGGCGCCGCGTGACTCCAGGTGGGTGGCGAGGCCGCCGTCGAGCACCACGGGGCGGGACGCGACGGCCTCGGCGAGCGTCGTCACCGCGTCCGCCCGACCCGGCGGGAGAGCTCGTCCGCCGCCCGGCGCAGCCGGTCGGCCAGGGCGGGCGGCGGCGGGTCGTCCGTCGGCCACGTGACGGCCAGCCCGGCTACCGGGTGGTCGGTGTGGTCCAGCACCGCGACCGCCATCGACGCGAAACCCGGTGTCACCTCACCGTCCTCGCGTGCCACGCCGGCACGGCGGGTGTCCTGCAGGAGCGTCCGCAACGCGGTGAGAGACCGGGGACCGGTGCCGTGACGCTCGACGAACACGGAGGCGTCCGGGAACAGTGCCCGGACCTGGGCGGCGGGGAGCGCGGCCAGGACGGCGCGGCCGCTCGCGGTCAGCGGCGCCGGGAGCCGGACGCCGACGTCGGTGACCAGCGGGGGCCTTCCCGGTGCGCGCTCCTCCACCACGTACAGGACCTCACGGCCGTGCAGCACGGCCAGGTGCGCGTTGTGGCCGACCGCGTCGACCAGCCGGGCGAGCACCGGACGGGCGAGGCGGGCAAGCGGCGCCTGCCGGGTGTACGCGGTGCCGAGCTCGAAGGCGCTGACTCCGAGCCCGTAGCGGCGCTCCTCGGGCAGGTGCACCACGAAGCCGGCCCGTCCCATCGCCGCCAGCAGGTGGTAGGTGGTCGAGCGCGGCAGGCCGAGGTCGCGCGCGATGCTCGCCGCCGGCACGGGACCGGGCTGCGCGGCCAGGTGGCTGAGCACGGCGAGCGTCTGGTCCGCCGCGGGGACGCCGCTCACCTGCGCCCGCTCACTGGCCGCCGCCGTGCACGACCCACCCGCGGGCCGCCACCTCGTACCCGAGCCGCCTGTTCACCGCCAGCATCGGCGCGTTGCCCGAGGCGTTGCCAGTCCACGCCTGGGTGGCGCCGGCGGCCGCCGCACGGACGAGCGCGTCGGACGTGACCGCCAGCGCGAGCCCGCGCCCTCGGGCGTCCGGACGGGTCGCGGTCGTGCCGGACCAGACCCTGCCGGTGGCGCGGTCGGTGTCGACCATCGTCACCGCCACCAGCTCGTCGCCGTCCCAGCCCGCGGTGCCTGCCGCCGGGTCGTGGTCGGGGTGCTCCCAGACCTGCGCGCGCCACTGCGGCAGCGGGCGGACGTCGGACAGGCCGCTCGGGTCGTCGGGCGTGGCGAGCACGAGGAGGGCGTGCACCCGCTCGGGGTCCACGCGGCCGTCGTCCAGCGGGGTGAGGTCGACGCCGGCGACCGGGGCCGGGACCGCGACCCGCGGGTCGGTGCGGGAGAACTGCACCGGCGCGAACGGCGCGAACCCCCAGGCGCGGACGGCGGCGATCCCGTCCGGGGAGTCGTCTGCGACGGCCTCGAAGGGCAGCCCGCCGATCACCTCGCGGGCCCACCGGACCAGCTCGCCCCCGAGCCCGTTGCGGCGGTGCTCGGGTGCGACGACGACGTCGAGCCACGCCCGCTCGCCGACGTCCGTGGCGACGGTGGCAGCGGCGGCCACCTCGCCGCCGGGCAGCACGCTCACCCGCCAGCGGGACGGGCCGTCCTCGTCCGCCTGCTCCAGATCCCACCGGACCGCGGCCTCGCTGCGCACGAGGTGGGGGAGCGCCCGCGCCCGCAGCGCGGCGACCGCCGGGGCGTCGTCCGGTTCGGCTGGACGGGTGGTCGCTCGCACGCCGTCACGGTAGCCGCGCCCGGCGGCGGGAGGTCCGACCGACGGGCTACACCCGGACGCCCGCCGTGCCGACGATCCGGGGGAGGAGGAGGTCAGCATGTCGGACGGTCAGGGCTCGTCGCGGTCCTCGCGCGCCTTCGACACGGGCGTGATGGCCCTGGGCGGTGTCGGCCTGCTCGTCGTCGCCTTCCTCGCCGTCGTCGACTGGGAGCTCGGGGTGACCTGGCTCGCGGTGCTCGCCGCGGCGATCGTCCCCGTGCTGACCCGGTTCCACCTCATCGTCACCAGCAACAGCGAGAGCGTCGAGATCAGCTTCGACTCGGCGGTGCTCGTCTTCCTCCTGGTCTACCTGGACCCGCTCGACGCGATGGTGCTCTGGGTGGTGGCCGGCCCGCTCGCGGCGCTGTCGGTGCGCAAGCGCTGGCCGATCCGGCTGTTCAACGCGGCGCTCGTCGTCGTCTGCGGCGGGGCGATGGCGGCCGTGCACCAGGTGCTCGGCGGCGGCGCGCCCACCAGCGGCCGGACGGCGCTCGCGGTCATCGTCGGCTGCGCGGTGTACGTCAGCGTCGACCTCGTCCTGTCCTGGATCGGCGCCTCGCTCGAGACCCGCAAGCCGATCGGCGAGATGATCTCGGCCAACGAGGTGCTCGTCGCCGTCGGCGTGCTGTTCGGCGTCGCGAGCCTCGGGTACCTCGCCGCCCTGCTGGCCACGACCCAGTCGCGGTGGCTGCTGGTGCTGGTGCTGATGCCGGTGCTCGCGGTCGTCGTCGCCTCCCGGGCCACCCGCAGCTCGCGCAGCGACCAGCGCCGGCTGCGGGTGCTGCTCGACTCCGCCCGCCAGCGCCGCGACCTCGACGACGCGCCCCGGATCATCGAGGTGGCGGTGGCGAGCGCCGCGACGCTGCTGGAGACCGACGACGTCCGGGTCCGTCCCGACGGTCCGGAGAGCGGCGAGATCGGCGCCCTGCTGGACACCGGCGACGGCCGCACCCGCTGGCTGGTGGGGACCCTCAAGACGGACCGCGAGCACGCACGAGAGCGCGACCAGCAGGCGCTGGAGGCGCTGGCCGCCGACACCGCCGAGTCCCTCGCCCGCTCGCGGCTGATCCACGAGCTCGAGCGGCTCGCCGGCACCGACGCGCTCACCGGCCTGGTCAACCGCAGCGTCTTCGCCGAGGAGGTGGGCCGTGCCGTCGCCGAGGGGCCGGTGGTCGGCTGCCCGCCCGCGGTGATGTACCTCGACCTGGACGCCTTCAAGGCCGTCAACGACCGGTTCGGCCACCACGTCGGCGACCTGCTGGTGTGCGAGGTCGCCGACCAGCTCCGGGCCTGCGTGCGTCCCTCCGACGTCGTCGCCCGCCTCGGCGGCGACGAGTTCGCCGTCCTCGTCGAGGGACTGGACGACACCGACGCCCTGCTCGCCCTGGCCCAGCGGATCCTCGACCGGCTCGGTGCCGAGCGCGTGGTCGACGGGCACGCTCTCACCGTGGGTGCCAGCGTCGGCCTCGCGGTCGCGGACGCCGACACCTCCGCCGACGACCTGCTCCGCAACGCCGACATGGCGATGTACGACGCGAAGAGCCGCCGCCGTCCGGTCCCGGCGCTCTACCGGCCCGTGCTGCGCGAGCGCAGCCTCGACCGTGCGGAGCTCGAGGCCGACCTGCGACGCGCCCTGGACGGCGACGAGCTGCGGGTGGACTACCAACCGATCCTGCGACTGCCCGACGGCCGCGTTCACGGGCTCGAGGCGCTGGTGCGCTGGGAGCACCCCACCCGTGGCCTGCTGACCGCCGGCGCCTTCATCGTCGTGGCCGAGGAGGCCGGCCTGATCGGTCAGCTCGGCGAGTGGGTGCTGCGCCAGGTGATGCACGACGCCCCGACCCTCGTGGAGACCGCCGGGATGCCGATCACGTTGTGCGTCAACGTCTCCGCACGCCAGCTGGCCGACAGCTCGCTGGCCGAGCTGGTGCGCTCGCTCGTGACCGCCGACACCTCCGGTGCCCGGCTGGTGCTGGAGCTCACCGAGTCGGTCGTGATCGGTGAGGACCGCGAGGTGCGGCGGCGCCTGGCCGAGCTCGTCGACGCCGGCGCCGCGCTCGCGATGGACGACTTCGGGGTCGGCTACTCCTCGGTCGGCTACCTGCGCTGGCTGCCGGTGGCGGTGCTCAAGCTCGACCGCAGCCTGCTGATGTCGGTGGCCGACGACCCCCGCGCCCGCGGCCTGGTGGAGGCGGTGCTGCTGATGGGCCACGCGCTCGGGCTCACCGTCGTGGCCGAGGGGGTCGAGGAGCCCGAGCAGTGGACGTTCCTCGCCGAGCGCGGTTGCGCCCTCGCCCAGGGCTACCTCCTGGCCCGGCCGATGCCGCTGGGCAGCGTCCTGCACTGGCTCTCCGAGCGGCGCCGCTCGCCCGGCCTGCCCGGTCAGCGCCGGGGCGAGGTCCCGGCCCTGCCCGCCGGGGAGAGCGGCCCGCAGACCGCCTGACGTGGGGTCGGTGTCTGGGATCCCGGACGGATCCGGTGCTGCGGTGGTGGCGCCGGGGTCGCCTCAGGGTGTGCGATGGCGACGTGGACGACAGGACCCAGGTGGTGGTGGGCACCGGACCGGTGACCCCCGACGAGCTCGTGGCCGTGGCGCGCGGTGGCGCCGGGGTGGTGCTGTCGGACGATTCGCTGGCGGCGCTGGCGGCCTCGCGCGCGATCATCGAGGCGCTGGCCGACGACCCGGAACCGCACTACGGGATCTCGACCGGTTTCGGCGCCCTGGCCACCACGCACATCCCCGCCGAGCAGCGAGCCGCGTTGCAGCGCAGCCTGATCCGTTCCCACGCCGCCGGGTCGGGGGCCGAGGTCGAGCGCGAGGTGGTGCGCGGGCTGATGCTGCTGCGGCTGTCCACCCTCGCCACCGGTCGCACCGGCGTGCGGCCGGCTACGGCACAGGCGTACGCCGCGATGATCGACGCGGGCCTCACCCCGGTGGTGCACGAGTACGGCTCGCTCGGGTGCTCCGGCGACCTCGCCCCCCTGTCGCACTGCGCTCTCGCGCTGATGGGGGAGGGCCAGGTGCGCGACGCGTCGGGCACGCTCCTCGACGCGCGGGTCGCCCTGCGCGAGCACGGGATCGAGCCGGTGGAGCTCGCCGAGAAGGAGGGGCTGGCGCTCGTCAACGGCACCGACGGGATGCTCGGCATGCTGGTCCTCGCGCTGAGCGACCTGCGGCAGCTCCTCGTCGTGGCCGACGTCGCCTGCGGTCTCAGCGTGGAGGCGCTGCTCGGCAGCGAGTCGGCCTTCGCCGCCGACCTGATGGCCCTGCGCCCGCACCCCGGGCAGGCGGCGAGCGCCGCGAACCTGCGGCTGGTGCTGTCCGGGTCGCCGGTCGTCGCCAGCCACCAGGGTCCCGGGTGCACGCGGGTGCAGGACGCGTACTCGCTGCGCTGCGCGCCGGCGGTGCACGGCGCGGCCCGCGACACCATCGACCACGCGGCCCGCGTGGCGGCCGCCGAGCTGGCCGCGGCGATCGACAACCCGGTGGTCACCGTCGACGGCCGGGTGGAGTCCAACGGCAACTTCCACGGCGCGCCGGTGGGCTACGTGCTCGACTTCCTCGCGATCGCCGCGGCCGACGTCGCCTCGATGAGCGAGCGCCGCACCGACCGGTTCTGCGACGTGTCGCGCAACCACGGCCTGCCGCCGTTCCTGGCGCACGACGCGGGCGTCGACTCCGGGCACATGATCGCCCAGTACACCGCCGCCGGGATCGTCTCGGAGATGAAGCGGTTGGCCGTCCCGGCCTCGGTCGACTCGATCCCTTCGTCGGCCATGCAGGAGGACCACGTGTCGATGGGCTGGGCGGCTGCGCGCAAGCTGCGCCGCTCCGTCGACGGCCTGACCCGGGTGCTCGCGGTCGAGCTGCTCACCGCCACCCGGGCGCTCGACCTGCGCGCCCCGCTCGAGCCCGCCGCCGCCACCGGCGCGGTGCGAGACCTCTTGAGAGAGCGCGGGATCGGCGGCCCCGGCCCCGACCGCTACCTCGCCCCCGAGATCGAGACCGTCGTCGAGGCGGTGCGGGACGGCTCCGTCCTGGCCGCCGTCCAGCGCGTGACAGGAGAGCTCGCATGACCACGACCACCTCCCCCTCCGCGGTGCCCGGCCCGCGTCCGGTGCGCGCCGCGCGCGGCACCGACATCACGGCCCGCAGCTGGGCCACCGAGGCGCCGCTGCGGATGCTGATGAACAACCTCGACCCCGAGGTGGCCGAGAAGCCGGACGAGCTGGTCGTCTACGGCGGCACGGGCAAGGCCGCGCGCGACTGGGCGTCCTTCGACGCGATGGTGCGCACGCTCACGACGCTGCGCGAGGACGAGACGATGCTCGTGCAGTCCGGCCGCCCGGTCGGCGTGCTGCGCACCCACGAGTGGGCACCGCGGGTGCTGCTGGCCAACTCGAACCTGGTGGGGGACTGGGCGACCTGGCCGGAGTTCCGCCGGCTCGAGCAGCTCGGGCTGACGATGTACGGCCAGATGACGGCCGGCTCGTGGATCTACATCGGCACCCAGGGGATCCTCCAGGGCACCTACGAGACGTTCGCCGCCGTGGCCGCCAAGCGGTTCGGCGGGACGCTCGCCGGCACCCTCACCCTCACCGGCGGGTGCGGCGGCATGGGGGGTGCGCAGCCGCTGGCGGTGACGATGAACGGCGGTGCCTGCCTGGTCGTCGACGTCGACGGCTCCCGCCTGCAGCGACGGGTCGACCACCGGTACCTCGACGTCGTGGCCGACGACCTCGACGACGCGATCGCCCGCTGCCTCGCCGCGAGGTCGGCGCGGCAGGCGCTGTCGGTGGGCGTGGTCGGCAACGCCGCGGAGGTCTTCCCCGAGCTGCTGCGCCGCGGAGTGGAGATCGACGTCGTCACCGACCAGACCTCGGCGCACGACCCGCTGTCGTACCTGCCCGAGGGCGTCGACCTCGGCGACTGGGACGAGTACGCCGCCGCCAAGCCGGAGGAGTTCACCGACCGCGCGCAGGCCTCCATGGCCAAGCACGTCGAGGCCATGGTCGGGTTCCAGGACGCCGGCGCCGAGGTGTTCGACTACGGCAACTCGATCCGCGACGAGGCGCGCCAGGGCGGGTACGGCCGCGCCTTCGAGTTCCCCGGGTTCGTCCCGGCGTACATCCGTCCGCTGTTCTGCGAGGGCAAGGGCCCGTTCCGGTGGGCGGCGCTGTCCGGCGACCCGAAGGACATCGCGGCCACCGATCGCGCCGTGCTCGACCTGTTCCCCGACAACGACCACCTGCACCGCTGGATCCGGGCCGCGGGCGAGAAGGTCGCGTTCCAGGGGCTGCCCGCCCGGATCTGCTGGCTCGGCTACGGCGAGCGCGACGTGGCCGGACTGAGGTTCAACGAGATGGTCGCCTCGGGCGAGGTGAGCGCGCCGCTGGTGATCGGCCGCGACCACCTCGACTGCGGCTCGGTGGCCTCGCCGTACCGCGAGACGGAGTCGATGCTCGACGGCTCCGACGCGATCGCCGACTGGCCGCTGCTCAACGCGCTGACCGCCGCGTCGTCCGGTGCGTCCTGGGTGTCGATCCACCACGGCGGCGGCGTCGGCATGGGCCGGTCGATCCACGCGGGCCAGGTGTCGGTGGCCGACGGCACCGAGCTGGCGGCCCAGAAGCTGGAGCGGGTGCTCACCAACGACCCGGGGATGGGTGTCATCCGGCACGTCGACGCCGGCTACGAGCTGGCCGAGCAGGTCGCCGAGGAGCGGGGCGTCCGCGTGCCGATGCGGGAGGGCTGAACCATCTCGTTCGCCTCGCTGTGGGCCGAGCTCGGCGGCATCGGTCGTGACGGGCGCACCGGCGGCTACCGCCGGTTCGCCTGGACGACCGAGGACCTCGCGCTGCGCGAGTGGTTCACGGGCCAGGCGCAGGCGCGCGGTCTCGACCTCACCGCCGACCGCGCGGGCAACCTGTGGGCGTGGACCTCCGACCCGGACGCAGCCGTCGCCGCCGGCCGTCCGGGGCTCGTGCTGGGCAGCCACCTCGACTCGGTGCCGGACGGCGGCGCCTTCGACGGCCCGCTCGGCGTGGTGTCGGCCTTCGCGGCGCTCGACCTGCTGCGGGAGAACGGGTTCGAGCCGTCGCGCCCCATCGGCGTCGTCTGCTTCGGCGACGAGGAGGGCGCCCGGTTCGGGATCGCCTGCGCCGGCTCGCGGTTGGTCACCGGCGTGCTGGACGCCGACCGCGCCCGGGCGCTGGTCGACGCGGACGGCACGTCGATGGCCGACGCGATGGACGCGGGTGGGTTCGACGCCGCGCACCTCGGCCGCGACGACGAGACGCTGCGTCGGGTCGGCACCTTCGTCGAGCTGCACGTGGAGCAGGGTCGCGCGCTGGTCGACCAGGACGCGCCCGTCGGCGTCGCGAGCGCGATCTGGCCGCACGGCCGCTGGCGGTTCGACCTGCTCGGCCGCGCCGACCACGCCGGCACCACCCGGCTCGAGGACCGCGACGACCCGATGCTGCGGCTCGCCTCCGTGCGATCACGCGGCGCGCTCGGCCGCCGAGGAGCGCGGCACGGTGGCCACCGTGGGCAAGGTGCGGGTGGAGCCCAACGGGGTCAACGCGATCCCGTCGTCCGTCACGGCCTGGCTCGATGCCCGCGGCGGCGGACGCCGGAGCCGTGCGCAGGGTGGTCGACGAGGTCGCCTCGGCGGCCGGGGCGGACGCCGTCGAGGAGTCGTGGACGGCCTCGACCTCCTTCGACGCGGGCCTGCGCGACCGGCTCGCGGCCGCCCTCGGTGACGTCCCCGTGCTGGCCACCGGAGCCGGCCACGACGCCGGGATCCTCTCCGCCGCAGGTATTCCCACCGCGATGGTGTTCGTCCGCAACCCGACCGGCATCAGCCACTCGCCCGGCCGAGCACGCCGACGAGGCCGACTGCCTGGCCGGCGTGGCCGCCCTGGCCGGCGTGGTCGAGGAGCTGGCGTGACGACCTACTGGTGCGAGAACGCCTGGCTGCCCGAGGGCATCGCGGCCTCGGTACGGGTGGAGGTCGAGCCGTTCCGCATCCTGCGGGTGGACCGTGGCGAGCAGCCGCAGGACGGTGACGTCCGCCTCTCCGGGCTCGTGCTGCCCGGGCTGGCGAACGTGCACTCCCACGCCTTCCACCGGGCGCTGCGTGGTCGTACCCACGACCGCGGCGGCTCGT